>CAZCKU010000010.1:0-176657 GCA_964499365.1 uncultured Thermodesulfovibrio sp. | reverse complement strand
AATAGGACATTTCTATTTTGCTCAGTTAGGACATTATCATTTTGCTGTTACAGAGGGTTTTGAAAATGTTTTGAAAATGCAGAATGGTGATTTCCAGTGGCATACCATGGTGCTTTGCAGTTGTAAGAAACTCAAGAGTACAGGATGACACCGAAAGGTCTGATAGCCGCTCAGATAAAGTGCACTGCCTGATAAGTTTCATCCTATACTCTGCTGGAAAATGGGCATGTGTGCAGGGCAGGCAACTTTTTCTGTTGCTTCCTGAACTTCCCGTTTGTAAATGCTAGTAAACCCTGTCGATTAGTCTCGAAAACCATCAATTGTAAAAATCCCCACGAATCACCCTAAAATTGCTTTTGTCCGTAATATCATGAATTACTATTACAGGAGTTCATTGCCCTCGATTTAACAACTTTTTTTCTTCCAAAAAGTTACGGTGTCTATGCTATCATTCCATTCATGGGATCAGGAAAGGCCTCAGAGTATAGTAATTGTTGAAAAAAAGTATATATCGAGGTGCGTGTGAATATAGTTGAATTTCGAAAAAATCTGATAACTTTAGGCCATGGTCCAGGGGCTAAATGGCTCAAAGCAGACTTCCACGTTCACCTTCCAACGTCACATGACTATCAATATGGAGGCGCTGACGCCTTTGCACGCCTAGGTCAAACACTTGAGGATGCTAGAGTTAGTTTCGCAGTTGTTTTAAAACATGAGTCATTTGCAACAAAAGCTGAATTATCACAACTTCAACAGTATTGCCCAGCAGTAACTCTCATCCCAGGGGTCGAGATAAACGTCATCGTGGACACATTATTTAAGAAAATAGGAAAGGATTATTTTTTCCACTGTATCGTCGCAGTAGATCCTGATGATCCGGACGAATATGGACATGTGCTACGCGCAGCTCGTGACAAACTACAGTATCGTGAAGGGGCCTATCCCGCTGGCTTTCGGTCAAGCATTGTTGATGTAGCAAACCACTTCCGTGAAGCTGGAGCTATTTTTATCCCGGCCCATCTACATCAAGGCAAATCTGCTGATATATCTCGTAGTGTTGACGATCTTTATGATGATGATGCTTTTTTGGCATTTATAGTAGATGGAATGTTTGATGCCCTTGAAGTTCGTGAGCGTGCAACAGCAAAGTTTTTTGACGGTAACCACAATACGCAAGACAACCGACCGATACCTCGTATTTCATGTGTTCGTTCTAGTGATGCTCATCATCACAATGAGATAACCACACGAAATAGAGCTACTTGGGTAAGGGTCGAGAGAACAACCTTCGGAGAGCTAAAGGCAGCTTTAGCTCTTCCTCACCGTATTGCTCTTTCTACTCCCGAGGCAACACATGCTCAAGTTGTAGGTGTTCATGTCATTGGCTCCTTTATCGAAGACGTATGGATTATGCTAAATGAGGGTCTCAATGCATTCATTGGAAGTAAAGGATCTGGGAAAACCGCATTATTAGAGTGTCTTCGATTTGTTTTGAATACGCCAATTCCAAAGGAACGAACTGAAGAAGTTCAAAAGCATCGGAAACACATTTTAGGTGCTGGTGGCTATGTAGAATGTCTTGTTCGTAATGCCGATGGAAAACAACAATTAATCACACGACGAATGGATGCAAGTGACCGAATTACAATTACATCCGAAACTGGTGAAAGCACTTCAACAATGGCATCAGCCGGACAAGTGTTCCCGATATCAATCCTAGGTTGGCATGAAATAGAATCGGTCGCTGATCACGCATCTGCGAGAATTGGGATTTTGGACCGAGCCGGCGATCCCCAAATGATCAGTCAGGCATATAGAGAAATTACTGACTTCATTTCACAGGCACGAGATGCATTTCCCTTAATCCAGCGCCAAGTACGCAGGCTGGATAAGGAATTAAAGGAACTTTGGGAACTACAGCGCAAACGATCTACCCTTAAAAGGCTCTCCGAAGGCCAGTTGTCACAATTACAAAATCAATATGAATGGTTTTTAAAGGCAGAGGCGCGACTTGATGTAATAACTCAATCAATTGCTTCACGTCGTTCTCAACTGACAGAGATAATACCCAGCAGAATTGACACAACTATTCCAACGCCACCGGATTATTCATATCTCGGGGAACTTGAAGAAGCTTTGAACAACATAGAAAGATGTGCTAAAGCTTCAAATCTAGCAGAAAGCTCATCTATTGACTCATTGGGTAGTACGCTTTTGAGGGTCTCTGAAGAAACTCTGACTGCCAAAAATTTGCTTAGTATTACATTCCAGAAATTCCGGGAAGACATCTATGCTCCAGCTGTTCAAGCGCTTTCACCTGAAGATCGCGAAATACTTTCGAAACAGATTCTAGTTTTAGAAGAAACAAAAAAATTGCCTTCTGTGGAGAGCTCATGTGTTGAACAGTTGCGTGAACTACGTGTGCTGGCTGCTCAACTCCACTCCTTTTGCGAAGGTGTTTGTGCTCTTCGCGAACAGATCGTCGCGACTAGAACGGCTCTTATTACTGCATTAAATGGAGAGCTACCTAATATTAGACTTGAGTTTAAACAATCTTCAAACAGAGAAGCCCGAGAGCGTTTTCAAGGAAGATATCAATCAGATGGAGCATCATTCTTTGGCTTCTTGGATACATATTCTGGTAAAGACGGGTACGAGAAGCTTCGCGACTTGTTCGCAAAACTTCAAAATCTAGATATTGATCAAGGAAAATGGACCATTCAAGATCAACTTATGGACGCAAAATTTGTGGAACTTTTAGATGTTATTGATGACGATGATGTTGATATTTTCCTCGAAGTTGGCAAGCGGGGTTTCGCTCCAATTCAAAGCCTCTCCGCTGGCCAACGATGCGTCGCAGTATTCCCATTACTACTTCGTAATACTAGAGGTCCTTTGGTGATCGATCAACCAGAAGATAATTTAGACAATCGATATATTGCTGACACTATTGGTCCGGATTTGCTGAATAAGAAACTCGGACAACAATATCTAGTCACCTCGCACAATGCTAACCTTGTGGTTTTAACCGATGCCGATCTCATTGTTCATCTCGACTCTGATGGTGCACATGCTGAGTTCCCCGCAGCTGGATTCTTAGCATGGAAAAAAAGTCTTGTGAAGGAATCGGTTCTTGGAGTACTTGATGGTGGGGAAGCGGCATTACTTGTTAGACAAAAGAAGTATGGAATATAGAAAGAACGAACAAAAGGGTCACCCATTGACGGGTCTCGTAGCAATTAGGGGAATAATTGAACACCATATTTAGTGACAATCCGCTCCTCTCCATTGGCGCAGTCATTAGCCTTTTCACGATCATCGCCGCCCATCAGCTCATTTTGTATCGTCGTAAGATCAGAACTATCGAAGAAAAGAGACTTCAATTCAGAAGCGCTATTACCCAGGAAATTGCCGACATGAGAACGAGAAAACATATTTTTAAGGATTCCTCCCATATCAACTCTTTGCATAAAGCCATGCTTGATTACCGCCCTTTTCTTAGCAAAGAGATGCAACCTTCCCTAGACACAGCGTGGGCTGAATATCAGGACCATGAGGAATATAGAGCACACACCACACAAACAGAAAGCCCGATGCCACAGCCTGCCCCTTGGCCCAAAACAGAAGCCGTTAAATATCTGAATAATCTTCTAAAATTTTCGGAATAGGATGACAGAGCATAACATGACAATAACATCAACACCGACCGGGCATCGCCGTTGTCTATTTTTAAGGCCCTCCACATTGCTGTGCGGCAGGGTATGTTTGGCGGTTAGCTAATAGAAAATGACTTTAGGTGAGTGGCTGAATAACCTTAACACACTGCCGTATTTTGAACGGCGGATGGAAATTGCACGCAGAGTACAGCCGCCACAGAGCCGTTTTCTATACAAATACAAATCAATTGATGCAACGAGTCCAACTTCGATCGATAGGCTTCGCGATCTATTGGTCCGATCAAGATTTTGGCTTAGCTCTCCGCACGACTTTAATGATCCATTTGATATGTCGGCCAAGATAGTTGCAAAAGCTACTGCCGACGAAAAACTTTGGCGGATTAATGCCTTAATGAGGGGAAGAGGACTCTCCTATTCTAAAAGAGTAAAAACAAGAAAACGCTTCATGCGAATGTCGATTGATGAATTAGAGAAGGAATTAAGGAAGCATCATAAAATACAAATTGAAAAAACTGGAATATTTTCTTTCGCCGGAGATGCAAAAGATATTCTGATGTGGAGCCATTACGCTATGGAACACACGGGAGTTTGCCTTCAATTCGAAAGGGCACAGGATTATAAGACTCTTTATCAAGCTACTCCTGTTGAGTATTCATCTGAATATCCAGAGATTAACTGGATAAAAGACTTTCAAGAGTCACTTTCAAATGCATTACTACGCAAATACGAGGGATGGTCGTATGAGAAAGAGCAAAGAATAGTCCTTGTCGGTCTTGCACATACTTATCTGCAATTTGATCCACGGGCTCTGGTTGGACTTATTATCGGTTGCCGAATAACTCGCAATGGACATGCAATTATTCAGTCAATATTGGATGAGAGACAACGCGCTAACCTTCCAGCTATTCGCCTTTTTTTCGCACAGAAACACAGTTCAAATTATAGGCTGGAAGTGTTTATAGCAGACCGGAATAAAAGTGTTTGATTTCGGCAAAGCGCCGTGGCCGGCTTGCTCATGGCTGTCGTTCCAACATTACTTTCAGAAATCCTCAATAGTTGCAACTGATCAAAAAGTGCGGAGTAGGGTGCACCTGAGACCGCGGTCCTGCTTCGAGCGCGACTTTACGTCGAGCAGACTTCGGGGTAAAACTAATTTATCGCCAAGTTGCCGCCATGTTCCGTGAATAACTGGGAGAAACAAACACTGTCCGTTCTCTCTCCTGCCATTGAGGTCCGGAATTGAATCGCCGCTACCAGAAAATCATTGCTGCGTAGTTCGGGACAAATTTTTGCGGAGTTGCACCGATAGCTAACTGCGGACTCTCAGGTGTATCCTCGGTCGAAGTTGCGATTAATGATTTAGCGATCCGTAGAAACAGTTAGTTTTCGGAAAAATATTTACCGAATATGTATTTAAAGTTGAGGTAGGGGTTCCCCCTACAACCCCACTTTGCGGCGCATAGGTAGTCAGCTCCGCTTCCACCTTGACACGAACAAGGAATCCGTCAGTGGCACCTCTCAGCGTGAAGGAAAGTCCTTCGCCTAGAAAGTGAGGTGACCTAATATGTTTCTAATCAAAGTCGATGTCGGGGATGACGTCATCTGCGACATCTGCAATGACGATTACAGCGAATCAGACGCACTCGGGGGAACCCTGGTAGGCTCATACGCCTTGTGTCCCAAATGCTCCGAAAAGCTTAAGGAGAATCCTGATGACAGGGCAATGACCGGAGAGACTTTCTGCGATTTTGTCCGACGCATCAGATCCTAACCTCTGCTTGACTCATAGAGCGGGACTTTCCTTCCCTCTCCCATTGTACTGACACCTTGCTCGTGTCAAGGTCCGTCACTCTGACCCCATTGACCCTAAAAACCACCCTTTTTAAACTTGCTGCTGCCTTCATGAATTATCAACCTTAAAAGGGGAGCCTAACCGAGGCATAACCAATGGATTTCGCAACATATTTTTGGTAACGGACAAGCTTCTTTTCCACGAGTCGGTTATTTCACCTGCCGGCGCCTAACCAGATCCAGGGGAAATTTTGCCGTCTGGAGCAATATTTTCTATTGACATTTTGAGTTTTTTTCTTAAAAATGAAATTAGCTGATACTTGGTGTTTGTGAAGGCTGTTTTATCCAGACAGATTCACGTGGGCATGAGCGTCAGTGTGGTGATGCCGCTTGAGGCGGGTATTCCATCACCTGAATATATTTGGTGTTGCTGACTGGATACAGTGATATCTCCAAAATTGCTTCTCGTCAAGAGAAAGCAAAAAGGGAGGTATTATGTATTCAGCAGTCAGCAATATCATGCAGTCTCTTCGCATTGCCGATTCTCTCACGGTCGGCGAAATCCTCTTAGCCAAAAAGCTGTATGCCAATCTCCAGTCTTCCCGCGTCAACGCCCAGAAGAAACTCAATGAACTTGTAGCGCTCGGTCAATTGCAGCGGGGTGACGGCTACTACCGCACCCTAGACTGCCGGAGCCAGTACAAGGAGCACGCCCGCCTCATAACCAAAGCCTTAGCCGAAATCCTCAAACTACCTGTAACTAGTCATATCCAGCGCGAGATAGCTACCCCTATCGGGTTACGCCCGGACGCGATTGTCCTGTTAACTCGCCATAACCAGGGGCTCTGCCTGATTCTGGAAGTCTGCAATACCGAGACCGAAGCCTATCTGGAGCAGAAGATCAACAGCTGGAATAACTGGCCGGAAGCGACCCAGTTCCTTTCTAACCTATTTACCCACAAGATTCCGCACTACGAGATCGTTACCGTAACCGACCTCGTCGGTTTTAGCGCCTACCTACAGGGGGTCATATGAAAGAGGTTATAGCCTTCGCAGTGGTGCTGTTTGCCGTGTTCCAGCTGCTCAAAACGGAACCGCCGGTCAAAGAAGTGATCGTTAACCGCACGATAACCCAGGAAAAACCGATCTATGTCGAAAGACCGGTGGTAGTTAAAGAGCCGGAGATAATCGAAAAGACTACGGAAAGAATCATCGTCGTGCCGGCACCTGAGCGCGCACCGATCAACTACTACCCGTCACCCAGAGCCCGGATGTATCCGGCCGTCTACGAAACCGAGATTGACACGGAAAGGAGGACCTATCGGGAAAACAAAAGACAGAAGACAAGCAAGGCTGAGATCGATTACGAGTGTAGTCTCAAGGCCCCCAATTTTTTGGGAGTAGAAAACAAATGCCAAGCATGGAGGAAAGAACATGGCTACGATTACTGATTGGACCTATCTGGCTATCGTCGGAGCTTTCGTCTTAGGGTTGATTATCGGCACAGCTCTGGGCAAACGGAAAGCCCAGGCCGATATGCTCATGCAACAACAGCGGATGGAAGCGACCAGGGCCTGGACGGAAGCGCTGGGCAGATTCACGGGAGGGCAAGATGTCAGACATTAAGAAATTCGAAGGAACACTGCCGCAGCCGATTATGCCGCTTCTGCCGGATCTCTTGGCCAACGCAATGCCGGTGCCCGTGCCGCAGATGGAATGGGGTAGCGGCATCGTTCAGGATTTTTTCCATAACTGGAAGAAACTTCGCCTGGTCAGAGCCACCGACCGCGAGGCCAGCATCGCCGAAAACAAGAACCGGCACGTGAAGGCCAATCTCGATACCATCCATGAGATCGTCACCTTCAGCAAGAAGATGGAGACCAGTCTGAAGCGGTATAACCATGAAATTGTGATGATGGATATCGAGGAGCAGCGGGCGCAGGCTGAACTGATCGGTGTTCAGCTGAAAAACATGCTACTGCAGGGCGAGGTCAAGCTCAATGAAGTGGAGCTGAAAGTTAGGTTAAAAGAAACGGAGGACCTCCTTGGAACTCAGCCGGCTTAAAATCGGATTGAATTCAGAGTATGTCCCGGTCTATACCGCCGACCGATACACCGGGATCATGATGCTGGGAAAAAGCGGGACCGGCAAGAGTGCGGCCATCACCAACTGGTGGTCGCAGGATTGCCACTACCCCTACGCCAAAATCCTGATTGAACCGTCCGGCTTTCTGGCGCGTGACTGCTATTCCATCTCCAAAGGCCGGGCGCATTATTGTTCCCTGGAAAATCCGGTTTCAATCAATCCGATGCAGGCTCCCTATGACCCGAACCAGATTTCGGACAATATCGCCGAAGCCTTGAACCAGGTCATCCAGTTGACCACACCCAATACTTCCTTTACCGTCAAGATGCGCTCCCTCATGGATCGAGCGGTCAAGTGGTGTCTGGGTAATAACCGGCGGAACCTGATCGCGGTTAAGGACTATATTACCAACCTCTCCGGCGACAATGAGACGCGCGACGGCATCATCCAGCGCCTGAACTTTCTCTTGAATGACGAACGGATGCAGCCCATCCTCTGCGGAAACCGCTCAGTGGCCTGGGGCGATCTGATTCAAAAAGGCGAGACCTTCATTCTTGATGCCTTCGGGATGAGCCGGGAGAAAATGATCTTTGCCGGCAACATTATCAGCCAGGGAGTGAAGAACTATTTCCGCTACGAAAGACCGGCTGTTTACAAGCCCCTGGCGCTGTATGTGGATGAATGTCATCTGTTCGTTAACTTCAATTTCCTGGACATCCTGAAAGAGGGTCGGAAATTCAAACTGGGAACCGTGATGGCGACACAGGATTTCGCGGTTATCGATGAAAAGCTGACCCGGGTCATGTGCAATGTCGGAACGATTCTCACTTATCGTATCGGAGCCAGGGAAGCTGCCGCTATCGCCCGAGAATTCGCTTGTCCGCCACCGGTCCTGCAGTTTCTGGAGAAGTATCATGTGGCCTATCTCACGCCCAAGGAACGCGGCATCGCCCGCGCGCCGAGGCCACCTTTTTTCCGGAAAATGGAGGTCAAGCGGGTGGAACCCCAGAGTCTAGGCAAAGGCTGGTTTAAGCTGGAGCCGCAGGAAGGCTGACATCGGACCCAAATGGAAATTTTAAAAGCGGAAGAGATTGCCGAAATCCTTAAGTGTTCTAAATGGTTCGTCTACAAGAACTACGAACTGTTTGGAGGATTTAAGATCGGCAGTCTCGTTCGCTTTGAAAAAGCGACATTTGAAGAAATCCTAAGGAGGTGGCGAGATGACAGTCTACAGGCATCAAGGGAAATGGAAGTACGACTTTTGGAAAGACAGCAGACGAATGCGAAAGGGAGGATACGAAACCAAACAGGAAGCAAGAACAGCGGAGGCCAAAGCCAGAACAAATCTCAGGCAGATAAATACGGACTTTATCGGCTTATGCGAGAAAAGACTTGAAGACCTGGACAGCAAGAGAAGCCACAAGCACTTCAAAGAGAACAAAGCGCTCATTGAAAAGTTAATACTCAGATGGGGACAGAAGAAAGAAATAACCAGGGACGACCTCGAAGATTATCTGAATGAAATGGCCCGGAAAAGCACTCATAAGGCCAACAAGCATCTGAGACTGATCAAGGCCCTCTTCAACCACGGCATCCAGCGGGAATGGTTTGAATACAATCCCGCCGCCAAGATCCAGAAGTTCCCCATAACCCCCGCCAAAAGATATGTTCCCCCGGAAGAAGACGTTCTGAAGGTCATCGGCCTGGCCACAGGGCTAGACCAGCTCTACCTCTTGGTTATCGCCCATACGCTGGGCAGGATAACCGCCGTGAATAATCTCAGATGGGATGACATCCACGGAGACTATCTTTCGCTTTATACCCGGAAGGCCCGCAATTCGGATTTAAAAGAAATCCGGGTGCCGATCAACGCGGTACTGGCAGAAGTCCTGGATGCGCTACCCAAGGTGGGAGAATATGTCTTTACCAATCCCGAGACGGGGAAACCCTACCGAGACAGAAAACGATTCATGCGGACCCTCTGCAAGAACGCCAAGGTCAGACATTTCAGCTTTCATTGCTTCCGGCACTTCGGAGCCAGTCTGCTGTCAAAACGAGGGGTAGGGACAACGGAGATTCAGAAGCTACTCGGACACGAGCGAGCCACCACCACAGATCTGTATTTACGGTCTTTGGGGGACGGCACAAAAAGGGCTATAAAAAAATTGGAGGGACTTAAAGTCCCCCCTAAAAGTCACCCCTATCCAAAACGGAAAGGGGCGTAACTACTTGTTTTTATTGGCGCGCCCTGAGGGAGTCGAACCCCCGACCTGCGGATTCGTAGTCCGACGCTCTATCCAGCTGAGCTAAGGGCGCACATAGGCCGCAACAAATCACGCTTACTTCTTGATGCCGCTCTTCAGGAGCATCGCGTACTTGGGATGCTCAAACGGGTGGATCGTCGGGAACTTGGAATAGAGCCAGCCCTTGAATACTTCCTTGTCGCCTTCCATCACAACGACCTTGACTGCAGGGTTGTTCAGCTCGTTGGTGGTTGAGGTAATCGACAGTCCCTCCATCTTGAAATCAGGAAGGAAGTCGCCGACCTTGACGGTCAGGTTTGAATTCGGGATCTTCACATCGCTGTTCAGGTTCGCCGTCAGCTCAGAGCTCTTCTTGGTCGCCTTGTCCTCGATAACAAGGACAACGCCCTTCCATTTACCCTTGACCGCATCAGAGAGCGCTACTTTCATCTCGCCCTTCGGCATAACCACACCGCCCTGCTGCTGGTCTCCGCCCGGATGACCAGGAGGCATCTGCCCCTGCTGTCCGGGTGCACCCGCAGGCGGAACGGCCGTCTGTTCTTTCTTTTTGCAGGCACCGACTGCGACAAGCAGTGTCAGGCTGCAGGCTACTGCCAGGATCTTTTTCTTCATAAAAACCTCCTCGTGATACGTTAACCGTCAAAGACGTTAACCATGATTACTACCAGCACAGGGCTGATTACCGCATTTGCCAAAAAAATGGCGGAGAGGCAGGGATTCGAACCCTGGGTAAGGTGTTACCCCCACAACCGCTTAGCAGGCGGCTCCCTTCGGCCGGCTCGGGCACCTCTCCAAAACATTATATAATAGCAACATGCCTCCGGCTTTGTAAAGGAACGCCGGGGCCGGGTCCGGGGGGGAGGCCTTTCTGCGCGCAGCGGTCATTTGTCAGAGAACCGCTCTGCCAGGGCGCGCATGCAAATTGCAGACAGTTCATATATAATTCATATATACTATCCCGGGGCGGAACGAACGTCGGGAAGCACGAAATGACGAACATGATAGAACTCTTTCGACAACACAGGTGGGTGCTGGATTTCCTTGACATCTTTCTCGTCTCGGTTATCATCTACCGCCTGCTCCGTATCATAAAAGGCACCAAGGCGGCCCAGATGCTGATCGGGCTGGGGATGCTGCTCCTGGCCTCTCTTGCCTCGCGGCATCTTGAGCTGTTCACGATCGACTGGCTCGTCCAGAGCTTCTGGGCACAGATCGTGATCGCCATGGTCGTCCTTTTTCAGCCCGAGATCAGAAGGGCCCTCGCACACATCGGCGAGGCGCAGTTTCTGACGACCTTCACCAAGGCAGAGGAGCTCAAATCGCTTGAAGAGGTGGTCAGGGCTGCAGTCTCTCTCGCCAACAGGAAGATCGGCGGCCTTATCGTCATTGAGCGGGACACCAGCCTCAAGGACTTTGTTGAGGTGGGGACGCTGCTGGACGCAAAGGTCTCGAAGGAACTCCTGCTCAGCATCTTCCATCCGACATCGCCGATCCATGACGGCGCGGTCATCATCAAGGGAAACCGGATTGCCGCAGCCGGGTGCTTTCTTCCGATAACCCTCAGGACTGAGGTCGACAAGGCACTGGGCACCCGCCACCGCGCGGGCATCGGTCTCACCGAGGAGACGGACGCTGTTGCGATCATTGTGTCGGAAGAGCTCGGCTCAATCTCGGTGGCAATCGACGGCAAACTCGAAAATAAGATCGACATGGGCGCCCTGCGGGATCTGCTCACAGACCTGTTCACGGTAAAGAAGGTGAAGAAATGAGGAAGCTGCTGACCGAGAACATCGGACTCAAGATTTCAGCGATCCTGATCGCGCTCTTCCTGTGGTATTTTGTCACGTCGCGCGGTCAGTCTGAAATGTCGGTTGAGGTCCCGATCGAATTCAGGAATATCCCGGCCGGCCTCGGTATAGCCGGCAGCAGCAGCAAAGTTGCCGTGGTCAACATACGCGGCCAGGAGCGGCTGATGAAGAACATCAAGGCCTCGAACATCCGGGTGATGGTCGATCTCGGCAAGGCTAAAAAAGGAGAGGGCACGTTCTATATCAGCAAGGACGAAATCAGACTGCCCTATGCCATGACGGTCACCACGGTGACGCCTTCGTCGTTTAAGGTCCGCATGGACGAGACCGCAACAAAGGCGGTCCCGGTCACGCCGCTTGTCACCGGGGTCCCTGAACAGGGCTTTGCAGTCAAGGCAATCGAGGTTGAGCCCCGGACCGTTGTCATCCAGGGGCTGAAGTCTGATGTCAGAAAGATATCAGGGCTCAAGACAGAGGCGCTGGACATTACCGGACTTTATGAAACGATCTCCCAGAGCCTTGAGATCGACGCCTCCGGGGCCAATGTAACGCCGGAGGTCACTGCAGTCAGGGTCAAGGTCGTAATCTCGGGGAGGAAGAAATGAAACTTTTCGGCACGGACGGGATCAGGGGGAGCATAAACCGGCATCCGATGACACCGGAGGTGGTGCTAAGGGTCGGCATGGCCGCGGCCACGGTTCTCAGAAAAAAACATCATGGCAGGAACATGGTGCTGATCGGCAAGGACACCAGGCTGTCGGGCTATATGATCGAGAGCGCGCTGACGTCGGGCATCTGTTCGATGGGCATGAACGTGACACTCGTCGGTCCTGTTCCAACCCCCGGTATCGCCTATCTGACGCGGACGCTCAGGATCGATGCCGGCATCGTCATCTCGGCCTCTCATAACCCTTTCGAGGACAACGGCATCAAGTTCTTTTCGTACGACGGCTTCAAGCTTCCGGATGCGACCGAACAGCGGATAGAGGAGCTCGTTGCTGATGACCACCTGGTGCGCTACCGCTCGAAGGGAGCAGAAGTCGGCAAGGCCTTCCGTCTCGATGATGCGACCGGACGGTATATCGAATATATCAAGTCCACCCTTCCCCGGGGCCTGTCCTTCGAGGGAATGAAGATCGTTGTCGACTGTGCCAATGGCGCCGCGTACAAGACAACTCCCTGGCTTCTCCGCGAACTGGGGGCAGAGGTTATAGCCATCCATGACAAACCGAACGGGGTCAATATCAACCTCGACTGCGGTGCGCTCCATATGGAGGAAGTGCAGAAGGCGGTGCTGCGGTACAAGGCCGATGCCGGCATTGCCCATGACGGCGACGCCGACAGGGTGCTGCTCTGCGATGAAAAGGGGCGGGTGGTCGACGGGGACCAGGTGATGGGGATCTGCGCCTCGGAAATGCACGCACAGGGGAGACTGCGGGGAGAAACAGTCGTCTCGACGGTGATGAGCAACATAGGCCTTGAGAAGTTCCTGGAGCGGCACGGCATCAGGCTGGTACGGACCAAGGTCGGTGACCGCTACGTCGTCGAAAAGATGCTGGCGGGAGGCTACAACCTTGGAGGAGAGCAGTCGGGGCATGTCGTCTTCCTTGACCTGAACACGACCGGAGACGGCCCGATTACTGCCATGCAGGTCTTAAGCGTCATGAAGAAGAAGGCGATGAAACTATCGAAACTGGCATCAGAAATCAAGCTCTACCCCCAGGTCCTCATGAATGTGGAAGTGGCAAAAAGACAGGACATCCGGGCGGTCCCCGAAATCGAACAGGCGATAAAGTCCGCAGAAAAATACCTCGGCAGCAGCGGCCGCATACTGGTCAGGGCCTCCGGCACTGAACCGAAGATACGCGTTATGCTTGAGGGCAAGGACCTCAAGACCATAACGAAACTCGGCAGAGACATCTCAAAGGTAATCAAAGAAAAGATGAAGTAACCAGAGGTCCGATGACCGTCTTTATCCCCTTTCTCTGCGGGATCTCCCTTTTCTATCTCTTCGCCTGGTTCCCTGCCGTCACGATCATATCCTTGCTCGCCGCATCCGGACTGGCAGCGTTCCGGAGACGGTTTCTGATCGTCCTCTTCATCCTGCTCGGTATCGGCTATGCCTTTTTCCGCTTTATCCCGGATCAGGCACCTTCAGATCTCCATGACAGGGAACTGCGGCTTACCGGACGGTTTATACCCGGAAAGGAGACCTCGGCCTCAGGCCGTGAAATAAGGACCTTCAGGCCCGACACGATTATCGGCGAAGACACGGGGGAAGAGGTCCGCACCCCGGAAGACGGGACGTTCACCCTTTTTGACGAGATCGAGCCTGATTACGACAGCCAGTATGAAATACGGCTCAAGACAGGAAAGGACCGTTCGAAAATGAATCCGGGCGGAAGCCGGCTGGACAGGCCCTACGGCACCCTGATATCCGCAGAGCAGACCGGAATGCCGCCCTTGTCTCTTTCCGCCCGCTTCGATACCTATCGGGACAGGCTGAACCGCTATCTGCTTGCGAACTTCAGCCCTGATTCCGCAGGCCTGATCATATCCATAACCACCGGAAAGACAGAGTATCTCAGCGAAGACCTGAAGAATGCGTTTCAGCGGACCGGCCTCACGCATATCCTGAGCATATCCGGTTCGCATTTCGGGCTCTTCTCTGTCCTGCTCTTCGGGATATTCAGTTTCCTGATAAAGAGGCTCCCGCATGAATTCCTCCTGCGGCTGACCGTCTACACCACCCCCTCGGAGGTGGCCGCCATACTCACACTCCCGTTCATGCTCTTCTACCTCGGACTCTCAGGGGGCAGTCCTCCGGCAGTCAGGTCATTCATTATCATAGCCCTCTTTCTGACCGGTCTTCTCGTGGGCAGGAGAGGCGCATGGCTGAATTCGCTCAGCTTTGCCGGCTTCATTCTTGCCGTATGGGACCCGGCCGTCATCCTGGAGCTTTCGTTTCAGCTTTCCTTCCTGGCGGTCCTCATCATAGGCTATTACACCGAAAAGCCGGAACGGAACGGACCTGATGAGGCCCAAACGAAAGAGAGCGCGGTCGTCCGCTACGTAAAATATCCGGTACTGCTGACACTGGTGGTGACCGCGGGGACCGCACCGCTTGTCGCCTACTATTTCCATTACTATTCCCTCATATCGCCGGTGGCAAACCTGATCGCATCGCCGCTCATCGGGTCCGTGCTGGTCGCCCTGGCCCTTATCTCGTCCTTCTCCTTTCTGCTGACCGGCGTCTACCTGCTGAAGCCCCTGGTCGGGTTTGCAGCCGGCGGGTCGGTGAAACTCGTCGACATCCTGTCCCGCATTCCCCATGCAGACATCAGCATCCCCGCCTTTCCGCCGGTGCTCTGCCTGATGTTTTATGGCGGGCTTGTCCTCTATCTTCTTTTCGAAAGACGAAAGCCCCTGCTCCTGATACCTCTTCTGCCGTTTGTCGTATATGCACTCCTGGTGCTCTCCTCGGACAGGGAGATGAGCATAACCTTCCTCGATGCTGGCCAGGGTGATTCAGCCGTTGTCCGGCTCTCCGACGGAAAGACGCTGGTTGTCGACACCGGCAGGACCGGCCGGGAGACAGCGGCCTTCCTGAAATATCTGGGTGTCAGAGAAATTACTGCGCTCGCCCTCACCCATACTCACCCCGACCACTGCGGCGGCAGGGATTATATCAGGCAAAGGTTTGGGGTTCAGGAAATCTGGGAGAACGGCGCAGGGGATGCCGGGACATCAGCGGAATCAGCGGCTGCGGGTCATCGTTTAGTGGAACGGGGAGACATCATCAGCGGGAAGGGATATGAAATTACTGTCCTGCATCCATACAGGGAATTCTATACCCTTGACGGAAATGATTTTGTCGCCGAAAACAATGCCTCGATCGTCCTGAGAGTAAAGGGCGAAAACCATTCCTTTCTCCTTGCCGGAGACGTCGAGGAAGAGGCAGAGGAAAATCTCACCCACCTCGGAGACTGGATAAAGAGTGATGTCATCAAGATACCGCACCACGGAGGCAGGACCTCGTCTAACCCTCAATTCCTGGCCGGGGTAGCACCGTCGATAGCAGTCATCTCGGTAGGCCGCGACAACAATTTCGGCCATCCCAGCGCCGAGATGCTCGAACAGCTTCAGGGCATGCGGGTGCTGCGTACAGACCGCGACGGCGCGATCAGGATTACCGAAACACCGCATGGCCTTCGGGTAAAGACCTACCGGGACTACGCCTTCGAAAAAGCAGACTCGCTGCAGAAGGAGTGGAAGAATATCAGAAGGCTTTTTGAGACGTGGTAGCGGGACCTTCTTCGCGGTGCGGATAAGCAAAACATGATACCAGGCATATCAGCAAAATGATATACTATTAACCCGGCAATAAAATGCCTTAATTTTGTCATTCCGGCTTGACCGGAATCTTTCTTCGGTTTCGATGTGTTAGTCCGTCCGATCCCCGACAAGCGAGGATGACGGCTCGCACTATTTGCTTGCCGGTTTAATACTTCACAGACATATGAACAGATTCGTTAATCCATGTGCAACAATGACTGGGCCCAGGCGCCTATATTTCCAGTAATAAATCGAAAATACGAGTCCGGTCGGTATTAAAGTGAAAAAAGTGGTAGGCCCCTGATACAGGTGATATGACTGCCTCAGCAGAGTGCTGATTATAACGATAACCGCAGGATTCATATTTTCCAGCCTTTTGAAGATATAGCCGACGACGATAACTTCCTCAAAAATTGAATTGACTATTACCAGAGGTATTAATCCGTATAAAGACATCGACACGGTATAATTCACGAGATTTTCGATACCCGGACTGACAACCTGAAAGTAGGAAAATACGGTGTAAGCAGAAATTATTAAAATATTTTTCGCAAGCAGGAGCAGAAAACCAACTCCCGCAAGACGCATCGAGATTTCGAGATTAAAATCTTTCAGCCTCCAATCCCTGATATACAAAAAGAGGCTCAACACCAAAAGAACTATCACCTGGGACTGCGTTGTTTCAAGACTATCTGTATCGTTGAGTGTATAACTCCATTTATTCAGAGCGCCTGAATCGACTGCCTCAAATACAGTCTCCAAAGATACATAGATTGATTCCCCAAATGAGATCAATACAACCAGGGTCAGTTCAATCCACGGAGAAAGCTGCTTAATAAACAGCAGGATTGAGGATTGAATTTTATTGATCTGGAGACCGCATGATCTCAAACCGGCGCTCATGTTAGGAAGCCCCGCCCGATCAACCTCACGCCATCGCCCAGCGAGCCCGGGCAAGTTTCATCTGCTTGTGAATATCCGGTATCTCATCGGCAATTTCGCCGTGATTCGCCAGAAGTTCGCTCACAAGACAATATGCCCGCGCATCGGCCGGATAGACCTCAGACGCCTTGATGAAATTTCGTGCGGCATCTGCGTAACGGCCTTTGCCCTGCAGTGCTATGCCAAGGTTCTTATAGGCATTGTGGCGCGCAGGGTCGATTTTAATGGCAACCTGGCAGCAGCCTTCCGCTTCGTCATGCCTCTCCAGGAGATTGAGGCAGTAACCAAGGTTATTGTGAACAAAATATGCGGTCGTCTTGTCTGTTGGCTTCAGGGACTTGGCCTGGAGATAGTAGAGAGTTGCAGCCTCGAAATCCTCCTTCATTTCCATTACCTGCCCCAAGGCCATATATAACTGAGCGTGCTTTTCGGCATCATCCGTGCAGTTAATCAACTGTTCAACACATGCAATGGACTCCTGAAAAAAGCCGTTGGACCTGAGCAATATGGAAAACTCCCAGGCAACTTCCAACAGTTTGTCGCCCTGGTATCGGAGCTCCATAGAACTGATGCTATTCTTAAGATCGTTTCCATTATTTCGAAATTCCTCAAATACCATCAATGCCTCTTCGATAAAGTCACTCATACGATCCTCCCGTCATGAAGCAGATTCTTAATCTTGTCTTCCACATTCGCATCAATGGGTTAAGAAAGTCATTAGGTTCCCGCTTGCGGTCCACTCAAAGCAGACCAAATCAAAACAGCGTCTCA
Organism: uncultured Thermodesulfovibrio sp.; assembly: GCA_964499365.1. Taxonomy (GTDB): domain Bacteria; phylum Nitrospirota; class Thermodesulfovibrionia; order Thermodesulfovibrionales; family UBA6898; genus PALSA-1316. The sequence goes on along the minus strand of CAZCKU010000010.1, from coordinate 158,983 downwards.
CCTCTTTCTTGATATCTGGAATGTCCTGCTCAATTTCTCCGCGCTCATCAGTGAGTTTCAACAGCAGTTGGATTGCACGAGAATCAAAAGGGCCAGCGTCAACGGCTCTGATAAAACTTCCGGCTGCAGCTGTATAATTTCCTTTGCCCTGAAGAGCAATGCCGAGGTTCCTGTGGGCATTGTGAAGGGCAGGATCAAGCATGATAGCAGCCCGGCAATATCCTTCCGCCTCCTCATGCTTTCCAAGGTTATTAAGACAATACCCCACGTCATTTCTGATAAAATAAGCGGTATTCTTGTCTTTAGGCTGCAGCGACTTTGCATGCAGATAATAAAGAATTGCTGACTCAAAGTCGTTCAACAACACCTTGAGCTTCCCCAAGTGCATATAATATCGGGCAAGCGCTTCAGAATCGTAAGTACAGCAGATCAGCTGCTCGACAGAGGAAAAAGCATCTTCAAGGCGGCCGTCTTCCTTGTACAGCATAGCAAGGTTCCATGCAAGTCGCTGAAACTCATCAGGATCGTATTCCGAAGTCACTCCTCTGACGAAATTTTCAAGACGATGTTGTAAGTCCTCTAATTGCTCAAGCGCTCTTGCAATTTTCAATGAACTTCTATGCATATCTCCTCCCTCCCAATTACCGGACCTTTGGGTTTGCCCTAAAGAGATACTCAAAATCTGACCTATTGCTAAAGTAGAAAATCATTTGTCATTGACGGATTGTCTATTGTGACGGTATAACCGTTCAGATGTTTCAAAGCAACTATATTTGCCTCGATACCGTGAGAATCAAATCTGCCATAGGCACCTGATTTGCCAGACAGGTCAAAGGTTTTTTCAATAGAATTGATTGCCCAATATCCCCCGCCTGTGACTTCCCACGATGTACTGTAAATATAAAAATGATGCGTTGATCGATTTTGCCTACCCTCTATCTTTTTTGACAAACAGAACTGCTCGACAATATCAGCATGGAATGTTAAATATTCACGCGGGGAAAGCACAATGAACTCCTGGCCATTATTCTTATTTCTTATCTGCACAAACTTCCCTTTTCTATACGCCGGAATCGGCTCCGCCCCATAGTAATCATCGGAATAATCTATCATTTCAAACTTCATAACATATGTCCAAGGGCATAGTATTGATTTGATCCGGTTTTCTATTCATACATACTCCACCCGAGGTCCTGACATACCTGGCCGACATCATCCTTCAGCGTATCCGTCGCATATACTGCCAGATGATAAGGCTGTCTGTGCATGACAGACACCGGACCAATCATGCCTGACGGTGGAGCCGGCCAGTCGACTTTGGCAAGTTGCTTGTCATAAGTGAACACTTCCAGGACAACATCCATTCCCGGCTTTATAGTTTTGTTCAATCCTGCTGCGATTCCGTTCCAGGTTTCAGCATCCAATACGAAAGGATCGACAAGTATCAGTATAGTTTTGACATCATCAGGTAGTGTTATAGAGCCGAGATCAAGTGCGTCTTCCAATACGGTACAATTCCTTACCCGCTCTTTGAGTAACTGGCCTTTCAGGACTTCCCGTGTCGCCTCATCCTTTTCAGCAAGGATACTAATGGGATCAGTGGTATTGGCCTTTTTCAACTCGTGAATCACAAGACCAGCCGAACACCGATACGGCTGACCATCTAGAACTTGCTTCTCAGCGTTAAAGTAATCGTCGTAGGCAGGATGTTTTGCCAACTCAGCTTTGGTTTCTTGTAACCACTGTGCAGGGCTCGGACAAGCAACTTCGAGCATAAAAGTATGGGACTCGATGTAAGCAAAGCGCGATTTTCCATACCGTAGCAGCAGCTTTGCCAGCTTAATCAGCGCTGCATGCTTGATAATATCACCTTGATTGCCACAGTTGTTTAATTGTCTATTCATGGCAATAGACCTATTACCCATCCCTCAGACTGAACTATTGCCATATGTTGAGGCTGATTCTGAATATTCAGATTCAAAAAAGGGCCTAATATGTTAGCTGCATCCTGAGCCGCACACCACTCGGCACAAGCTATGGCGTCATCCGCATTTGGATTGGCATGATAGGGCCTTCCCTGTTGGAACAAGCTTGGGTAAAATTCAACTAGAATATGCTCTCTACCATTCGGATCAATTTTCATTCCATCAAATGGCCAGCAATATAGAGGAATTTTGTTAATTTGACAGAACTGCTGTATACGCCTAAGATGAGGTATCCCACACAGACTTTGAAGTCCGACCGTTCCAGCGCCTCCGATCTTGAAGATGGATTTAAATCCCGCGTTTAGATGCAATTGTTCGATATGTCTATACTGACTAAAGGGAACGGTGTCAAAATTGAAGTGTGGGTCACGAGATTGCACATGAAAGTTTGCGCCCCAAAATGGTCCGGGGGTGTCCTGAAATAGGTTGTTTGCGTGAGCGGCCCATGCTCTTGCATTTGGCTGAGGGTCTTCTACTATAGCTGGCAACCCTACATTTTGAACTCCTTGTGTGAGTCCATCGAGTATCGTATTCCAGTTGTTATTCTGACCAGTAATGTGATCCCAGAATCCATACGGAAAAGAATATTGAAAATCAAATCCGAATAATACTCTATTGCCCTTCTGGTTATGGAAGAGAAGCCTCTCATTTACATGAGCAACTACTTCTGTCCTTGTCAATCCCATGCGAAGTATTGGACCTTCGCCTGCACCTACTATCTCGCAATAGGCAATACCTGTTCTCTGGCCCGGGTCATTATGAGACCCGCTAAAATCTGCTGCAATATACACATCAAACATATTTGCCTCCCCCTTTGTTTATACAGCAAGCAATGATTCCCATGCTGCTATCCAGCACTACGGCCATAGCACTCCGTGATATCAAAATAGTAATTTTCAATCTGGATAATTACTTCAGCATCGGTTGTTTCTTTTGTTTCGATTTTCAGTTGATCTAGCGTTCTTTCATTATGATCAAACACGCTTTGTTGGATCATTTTCCATTCTATTCTCCGCCCTATTCCAAGACAGCGAAGAATGCCATATTCGACCGAAGTGTAGTCATTGGGTACTTGCCTGTGGATAATGATCGGATCAGTACGGGAATTTCCCATGCCCCCTGAAATCGGAAAGTCGATATCAAAATCAGCCTGCAACAACTGTTTCAGTTCCATTTGCCTTATCTCCATTCTTTTATAGTCGCATACGTGTTAATCGGGAGTAACCATTTTCACTGAAGAAGTTCCGCCGTACCGAGGACCGTCTCCCAGTCTTCACGGTCGTATTCAGCAGTGCGCCAATGTCCTCTCCCGGGTAATTTAGTGTTCCCATTCACTATAAATGCATCCAAGCGAACTGCCCCTATGACCTGCAATTCATGAGGAAGGGTAGCCAGAGCAACTGCAATGACAGGTTTCCAGTCATTGTTATACGGTGCATTGAAAATATGCCTATGGGCGTACGCATATGAGCAAACCTGCGGGGTTCCATTCAATGCTTTGCCAATAAGGGTATCGTGCAACTCCGCAGCCCGGTTCTCCGGAGTATCTCCTCCCGGATTTGGCTGAACTGCACGTTTATAATCGTCTTTGAATGTAGCACTCATTTCGTTTCCCTATCCCCCTTTAGTTGGTTCTCAGGGTACCAGTCAAATGTGACGGTTGCGTCTCTTTTTGAGAAACAGACTTTCGCCTGTTTGAAAATCGCGGAGCCTATGATTCCTTTTGCGCCAGTGGTGATCAAAAGCGTCTGCTCCAAAAGTGGCGGCAAGACGCCAAAAGTTGCGTTAAGATCTCTGCCAGCTATGGTTACATTCTTCTCAAAGATTGCTGTAGTGAAGGGCCCATAGCCAAGATAAAAGTCAGTAGCAGTACCAAGCGAAGGACACCCATGCAGCGATTCTGCAGTTAAATAATTTAACTTACTTGCGCTGTCTAAAAACATGTGGCTGGCCTGTTGATCATATTGGACTTGAATTGAAGGGACCCCCATCACATAGTGCGCCGGCAGAACTTCGCCTGTCTTTTCGACTGGGGAATCGAAGAAGCCAATTATATTTGAGGCGAGGTCAATACAGTATTCGTAGTAATTCATAATGTCCCCCCCAATCAGCGCGACGACCTTAACTTCAATAAGACTGCTAACGTCGTCAACGGTAAACCCAAGGTAATCTGTCGAAATCTCAAAAACGCGGCCATTTAGGTTCAGCTTGCCATTTGAAGAGAAAGATAAAGGCGAGCCGCTGTCGATCAGTACCATGGCGCCGTTCATTTCCGCAATGATATGTCCCTTTATTATTTTGCATTCAAATTCTTGACTTTTCATAGAAACCTCCGTTTATTTAGACTTCCAACTTTGCTTTAACAGACAGATGAGATCTTTCAACCTTATACTGCTCCGATCGGCACGTATATTAAGCTCAATACCCTCGTCAAGTTCGATCCGCTGCCAAGATTTATGTTGCTGCCATGATGCCACCTGCGCAGCCTCAGCCTTCCTGATTCGGCTTAGATAACCTTCCACAATCGTTCGGGTATCAGATTTTTCCATGTTTTCCTGTGTCTGGGCTATAAGAAAGTTGTTCAGATCTTCGCTGCTTTTAACATTACTTGGATACTCTTTTCCCTCAACCATTGCCCGCAGTTGCTCGACCGGCATTTTTTTGATGCTTTCCATTTCAACCTTGATGCCAGAGATCTTCATGGACTCTTGAAGTTTTTTTATGAGCAGCAACTGAAGAAGGTGTTTTTCGCCATATCGCGCACCACCGCCTTCTCCTTCTGGACCGTCAAGAAGCTTCTCAGACACATAGAAGCGAACGGAGCGCTTAGTTACATTTGTTTCATCAGCCAATTCACTAATCGTATATTTAATCATCTTGAGTATAATATAAAAGCGCCAGCATTATATGTCAAGTAGTATGTACAGCAGATACTGTCGCATGAGTCTAGAGCAGACTTCATATATAGAGGTCCTTCCTTTAAAGTATACTGTATCTATTGCATTGATCTTTTCGTAACATACTGATATAGTTCAATAAGTTACTCAATAACTATTAAGGAGGCTGATTCATGCCAACCATTGACGAAGTTCTTGACGCGCTCGATCAATTCCATCAAAGAGCAACATACGGCGCTCTCGGTGGTGTCGTGGGAAGACCCGCTCAGTCAGTTATGACAGGCCGGCCGAGAAACCATTTCAATTCATGGGTTGTCCGAAGAGACACTGGACTGCCCACCGGATATACGCCAGCCCAAATGCATCCGCAATTGCTGGCACGTGCTCACGTGATTAATACGCCTCGGGCGCTATCACTATGGCTGCGAAATCCAAATTAGGGATTTACGCCCCACTGTCCCGGAGCTTAAGCGTTATCAACTGGACAATGCAGAAGAGGCATTGAGAAAGGCTGGAGTGATCAAATGAAGGATGTATTAACGCATAGGAACTTTATAGGCTCCGTACATTTCAGTGCCGATGATGGGGTGTTTCACGGAAAACTGGGAGGAATCAGTGATCTGATACTATTTGAGGGACAGAGCGTTTCCGAACTTACGATGGCGTTTCACGACGCGGTGAATGATTATATTGAACTCTGCAAGGAAGCCGGCAAAGAGCCCGAACGACCCTTTAAAGGCAGCTTTAATGTGCGGATATCCTCAGACCTCCATAGAAAGGCAGTGGCAAAGGCCACGATGCTGGGCGTCTCCCTGAATCAGCTTGTACAAAAGGCTTTAGAAGAAAAAGTGGCCCGCTAGTCACGAAACCGTCTCAGGTTAAAGGACCACAAACAAATACTATTTATCTGTTCAGGACTTTTGCGGCGTCTTTGGCGAAATAGGTGAGGATCAGGTCTGCGCCTGCGCGTTTGATCGAGGTGAGCACTTCCATCATCACCCGCTCTTCGTCGATCCAGCCGAGTTTGGCAGCGGCCTTCACCATCGAGTATTCGCCGCTGACGTTATAGGCGGCAACCGGCAGGGTGGTATGTTCCCTGACGTCAGAGATAATATCGAGGTACGTCATGGCCGGCTTGACCATCACGATGTCGGCGCCCTCGTCGATATCGAGCATCACTTCCTTCAGTGCCTCCCGCCTGTTTGCAGGGTCCATCTGGTATGAGCGGCGGTCGCCAAACTGCGGCGTTGATTCGGCCGCCTCACGGAACGGGCCATAGAAGGCAGAGGCATATTTTGCAGCATAGCTCATGATCGGGACCTCGGGGAAGCCGGACTCATCGAGCGCCAGGCGTATCGACTCGACCCGGCCATCCATCATGTCCGACGGGGCGACCATATCAGCACCGGCCTCTGCGTGAGATACCGCCTCCCGAGCAAGCAGCTCGAGCGTCGGGTCGTTCTTTACATCACCGTCCACAACCACACCGCAGTGGCCGTGGCTTGTAAATTCGCACATACAGACGTCAGTAATGACATACAGGCCCGGCACCTTGTCCTTGATCGCCCTGACCGCCTTCTGGACAACACCCTGGGGATCGAAGGCCCCTGAACCGATCTCATCCTTGTGCTCGGGAATGCCGAAGAGTATGACCGCAGGGATGCCGAGGCTGTATACCTCCCTGGCATGCTTCACCAGCCGGTCGACAGACTCCTGGTAGCAGCCGGGCATCGAGGAGATCTCCTTCCGGACATTTCTGCCGAAGGTGACAAACAGCGGGTAGATAAAATCATTGACGGACAGTGAGGTTTCCCTCACCATCCGTCTGATCGTCTCACCGCTCCTCAGCCTCCGCGGCCGGTTATACGGAAACATGGGTAAAGATCAGTCGCAGGAACTGCAGCCTGAACCGCAGGAAGAAGCCGCGCCGCCGCCTGAACCGCAGGACGGGGCCGCGCCGCCGTTGATCACAAAGCCCTCGCCGCGGTCGTTCGAGACATAGTCGATCTCTTTGTCAGCGAGGCTTGCGGAGGTCTCCTTGTTCACAAAGACCTTCAGGCCGTTCTTCTCGACCGTGTCATCATCCGCAGCGGCCTTCTCGTCTATATCCATGCCATAGCTCGGTCCGCAGCAGCTCGAGCCCTGCACAAAGATCCTGAGCCCCCAGCCTTCCTTGCCCTCGGCCTTGAGGATTTCCTTTGCCTTTTCCGCAGCACTATCAGATATCTTTAACATCGTAGCCTCCAGTGAAGAAATTAGTTACTAATTTTAGAATACGTGAATAAATCGCCAAAAAGCAAGGAAACAGCCCTTCAACCCTTGCCGGATGCCGTTTCTATGCCATCCTGGCCGGCTTTTCAGCTCACCAGGGCGGACAGGCCTGCTTGACCTCACCGATGACTTCAGGTAGTCTTACAGGAACGGCCTTGTCGCCTGCTCTCCTGATCGAGCAGAGCGACGGGAGCGAATTGCCACGATGGAGGACCGTATGGGTCAGCTCACACTATATCCGGGACGCTTGTGCAGGGCGGGGATTCTTGGCCTCTCATTTCTCTTAATCATTATCTGCTCCCTTCCTGCCCTGGCCGCTGATATCTGCACAACGATCATAGCCGACGGCGGTTTCGAAGGAGGAAGCGCTGCAGCGGCATGGGTACAGACATCCACAAATTTCAGCACGCCCCTCTGCACCGTGAATTGCGGGACCGGAGGGCCCGGCATCGGACCCAGGAGCGGTGTCTGGTGGGCATGGTTCGGCGGGATCACGCTCCTTGAGGAGGCGTCCCTCGAGCAGAGCATTACCATGCCTGCCTCAGGGATCGCACGGCTGAAGTTTTACCTCTGGAACAAGGTCTCGGGAAACGCCGGTGACTTTCTCAAGGTGAAGCTGGATGACACCTATATCTTCACTTCTCTGGCGTCAGATCCGCTTTACACAGCAGGATACACCCCTGTCATTCTGGACCTCGCAGCGTACGCGGACGGACTTGCCCACACCCTGCGTTTCGAATCCATTACCACCGGACCCCAAACATCCAATATCTTTGTCGACGATGTTTCGATGGCGACGAACAACTGGTTTATGAATGCGACTGCGGACCCCCTGGACCTGAATGACCTGCTGCAGCCTGTCCTGAATAATGCTGTTGACGGGCAGGAGATACGGGCACAGGAATACGCCAGCGCTGAAGATATCGTCTTCAATCCGTCCGGGGAGATCTCCCTGACGCTCAGGGGCGGGTTCACCTGTGATTTTGGAAGCAATGCAACCGGTGCGATGACCGCCATCAGCAGCCTTGAGATCAGGGGCGGCACGCTCGTCCTCGAAAATTTCGCGCTTATCTGACCGGCCGGAGAAGCCTGACTGGTCCGCGGCCCGGCGTCAGCGAACTGCCGGCCTGTTACGCCGCTGTCACCCCGTCGAGTATATTCTTCTGAACAGGCCCATAGACCGTGACCGCAAAACCGTCCCTGGTGATAAGCCGCTCTGCGAGCGCCTGCACCTGCCGCATGCTGACGTGGTTGACCGCCTTGATGATATCGTCCGGCGGGATATACCTGCCGAAATACATCTCCTGCCTGGCAATATTGTTCATCCTGCTGTTGGTCGACTCAAGCCCGAGGATCAGGTTGCCCTTCAGGTGATTTTTCGCCCGCTGAAGCTCTGCGTCGGTGACGCTGTCCCTCAGCCCGAGCATCTCCTGGATCACCAGTTCTGCCACCTCCCGCACCCTCTTTTTGCTCACCCCGGCGTAGATGCCCCAGAGGCCGGTATCAAGGTATGAGGACGTATATGAATAGACCGAGTAGGCAAGTCCGCGCCGCTCCCTGATCTCCTGAAAGAGGCGGGAACTGACCCCCGCGCCGAGGATGGTGTTCAGGACAAAGAGGGCGTACCGCTCGTCGCTCACCTGGGAGATCGAAGGCACGCCGATACAGAGGTGCGCCTCTGCCATCTCCTTCGGGACAACCCGCAGGTCCTTCCTGAAGACCGGCTGCTGTCCGGTCTTTGCCTCGGTCCCGTGGCGCAGCCCCCCGAACTTCCTGTTCAGCAGGGCCAGCATCTCCTCCGGGGCAAAGTTTCCGGCGCAGGAGATGACGATGTCCTTCGTCCCGTAGTACTGCCGGATATGGCCGAGGATGCTCTCACGGGTGAACGAGGCGATGGTGTCCCGTCTGCCGAGTATCGGCTGGCCGAGCCCCTCCTCGCCCCATACGGTCTTGTTGAAGAGGTCATGGACATAATCATCAGGCGTGTCCTCGACCATCTTGATCTCCTCCTTGATGATCTTCTTCTCTTTTTCGATCTCGTCCTCGGGAAACGTGGAATGCACAAAGATGTCGGACAGGAGGTCGAGCCCGCTTTCGATATGCTCGTCCAGGACCTTGATATAGAACGCGGTATTTTCACGCGAGGTGAAGGCGTTCAGATCGCCGCCGATAGAGTCGATCTCGATCGCGATGTCCTTTGTCCCCCGCTTTTTCGTGCCCTTGAAAAACATGTGCTCGAGGAAATGAGAGATGCCGTTCTCCTCATGTTTCTCGTGACGCGAACCAACCTTTACCCATACACCGACCGCAACCGAGCGGACGGTCTTGAAGGATTCCATGACTACCGGTATGCCGTTTTCAAGGTCTGCTTTTGTAAACATTCTGTTTCCCCCTGCATGAACTGCTGAAAATAAAAAAAGGGGATGCTGCCATCCCCTTTTTGGACTACGCTATGATGAGCCGGGGCTTTCTATGCGCCCTGCCCCATTGCTTCTTTTCTGCTGAGACGGATCTTGCCCATCTTGTCGATCTCGATCACCTTGACAAGGACCTCGTCGCCCTCAGAGACAACATCCGTAACCTTCGCCACCCGCTTGTCGTCGAGCTGCGAGATATGGCAAAGGCCCTCGGTGCCGGGCAGGATCTCGATAAACGCCCCGAAATCCATGATACGCTTCACCTTGCCGGTATAGATCCTTCCGATCTCAGCCTCGGCGATGATGCCGTTGATGATGTCGATGGCCTTCTGTGCAGCCTCTCCGTCCGAGGCAGCGATATTGATCAGTCCGCTGTCGTCAATATTGATCTTGACGCCGGTCTGCTCGATGATCCCGCGGATGACCTTCCCGCCGGTCCCGATGACCTCGCGGATCTTTTCCTGCTTGATCTGCATCGTGTAAATCCTGGGTGCGTGCATCGACATCTGCAGCCGCGGTTCGGTCAGGGTCTCCCTGATCTTGCCGAGGATATGCAGCCTGCCCTGCCGCGCCTGTTCAAGCGCCTGCATCATGACCTCGCGGGAGATTCCGCCGATCTTGGTATCCATCTGGAAGGCACAGATACCGTTGTCAGTACCGGTCACCTTGAAATCCATATCGCCGAGATGGTCCTCAAGGCCGAGGATATCGGTCAGGACAACAACCCTGTCGCCCTCCTTGATCAGACCCATCGCGATGCCCGCCACCGGGGCCTTGATCGGCACACCGGCATCCATCAGCGCCAGGGTCCCGCCGCAGACCGTTGCCATGGAGGAGGAACCGTTGGATTCGAGGATGTCGGAGACTATCCGGACCGTATACGGGAAGTCGGCCTTCGACGGCATGACCGCCTTGAGCGAACGCTCTGCCAGTATGCCGTGCCCGATCTCTCTCCTGCCCGGCGAACGCAGAGGCTTGACCTCGCCGACGCTGAACGGAGGGAAATTGTAATGCAGCATGAAGGCCTTTGAGGTCTCGCCCTCGAGTGAATCGATACGCTGCTCGTCATCCGTGGTGCCGAGTGTCACGACCGCAAGGCACTGGGTCTCGCCCCTTATGAACAGGGAGGAGCCGTGGGTCCTGGGAAGGATGCCTACTTCGGAGTTGATCGGTCTGATCTGGTCCGGCTTCCTGCCGTCGGCCCTGATGTTATCGTTCAGGATCATGTTCCTGACGAGGTTCTTCTCTATATCGCCAAAGATCGTGGAAATCTCCTTCGATCTGTCTTTCTCTTCGGTATTGAGCTCTGCGATGATCTCTTTGAGGATCGCATCGAGCGCCGCCTGTCTCCGCATCTTATCGGGGATGACGATCGCGTCTTTGATCTTCTCAAGGGACACGGCATTTACCCTGGCCTTGAGTTCTTCATCGGCAGCAGGAACCACGACCGTGCGCTTCTCCTTGCCCGCCTTCTCCCTGAACTCATTCTGGGCCTGGCAGAGCTTCCTGATCTCTGCATGGGCGATGTCGATCGCTTCAAGCAGGTCCGCCTCGCTCATCTCCTGGGCACTGCCTTCAACCATGGCGACCGCATCCGCGGTGCCGGCAACGACCAGGTTCATATCGCACTCCTCGATTTCGCGCAGGTCAGGGTTGATCACAAAAGAACCCATGACCCGGCCGATCCGCACGGCAGCGACCGGCCCGTTGAACGGGATGTCGGATATGTGCAGGGCGGCAGACATCGTGATGATGCCGAGGATATCCGCTATGTTCTCATCGCCATAGGAGAGCACATTCACAATGCCCTGGGTCTCGCAGCTGAAGCCCTTTGGAAAAAGCGGCCTGCACGGCCGGTCGATGAGGCGTGAGGTCAGGACCTCTTTTTCGGTCGGCCTGCCTTCTCTTTTGAAAAACCCGCCGGGTATCTTGCCCGCCGCATATGTCTTTTCGAGATAGTCAATCGTTAACGGAAAAAAATCAATGCCTTCTCTCGGGGTCTTGCTGCTTACCGCCGTCGCCAGGACAACGGTATCTCCGTATTGTGCAACAACAGAGCCGTCGGCCTGTCTGGCCATCTTCCCTGTCTTAAAGCTGAGTTCTTTTCCCCGAATTTCAATCGTAGCAATCTGTTCCTTCATGTAGTCTATTTCCTTATGCCGAGTCGGCTGATGATTGTATCGTACCGCTCTTTTCCTGTTCTTTTTAAATAATCGAGCAACTTTCTTCTCTGAGCAACCAGCATAAGAAGCCCGCGCCTGGAGTGGTGATCCTTGGGATGCATTCTGAAATGCTCCGTAAGATACCCTATCCGTTCACTGAGGATGGCAATCTGCACCTCCGGCGAGCCTGTGTCCTTCTCGTGAATCTTGTAGTTTTGAATAATCTCTGTCTTGTTCTTTTCGATTCCCATTGAAATCACCACCCTATAATATATTGATTAATGCGTCTTAAAGATTAGCACAGTAGCCCCTGTCCTGTAAAGCGTGACGGGTTCGCAAAAAGTCCGCATACAGCGTTGCGCTTCAAAACTTGTCACTGCGACGTACCAGCAAGTACGCCTCATTCCTCATTTCTTGGGCGCCTTGTCTCCGAACTTTTTCAAACCCGTCTCACTTTTAACTTTTTACGAGTTTGTCAGGGTTAGGGGACTCAGACCTTTTCGAGTACAAACAGGAGCTGGCCCTCCTGGACCGTTTCATTCAGTTTGACGCAGACCTCGGTAATCTGTGCATCAAAGGGCGCCAGCACCGCATTTTCCATCTTCATCGCCTCGAGGTTCACGATCTCCTCGCCCTTGTGAACGATGTCGCCAGCCCGCAGCACCCCCCGTTCAGGGTTCCCTATTCTCCAGACATTGCCGTTGATCGGGGCGCCGACCTCCCCCGGACCCTTGGCCATCCTGATCTCGGTCTTCTTCGCCCGCGGGGTTTCGACCGGGTAGACCCGCGTCTTGTTGTTCACCCGCATCACCACATGAATGATGCCGTCATGCTCCGCCCCGACCGAGACCAGTTCGATCGAATAGGGTTTGCCCCAGAGCTCAAAGTCGACCCGGTCTCCCGGTTTCTTCAGCCCTTCCCGCCACACATCCGTCGGAAGCACCAGCGGCGCCTCCCCGTACTTCTCCTTGAAGACGATATAGTCCACGGCGTCTTTGGGGTGCATCAGGAAGAGGATGAACTCCTCCTCCGTCGCCGCCCTGCCGATGGCATCATGAAGCCCCTCTCTCAGTCTTTCGAGGTCGTCATCCCTGAGAAGGTCGAGAGGAGAGAGATCCTTCCGTTCCGCCATCTTCTGTTCCCACTCTTCCCCGAAGGTGCTTTTGTAGACCCACTCGGCCGGCCAGCCCACCGGAAGCTTGCCGTAATTCCCCAGCAGCAGGTTCTTGAAATCTCCCGGGGCGCTCCGGAAGAGCAGCAGCAGTTCGTCCTGCTCGTGCCTTTCCATTGCCGCAAAATCCTGGCCCTGCTCCTCGACGAACCTGGTGAGCAGTTCCGTAACGTGACGCACCCCGGCATCGCCCCTTTCCTTTGCATAGCGGTTGACAATGCCGCTGCAGGTGACCCAGGTGATCTGGGACCCGGGGGTGACATCGAAATATTTCACGATCCGGTTGTAGAGCGCCATGATCTTCAGTATCGCCGGCATCAGGTGGAGAAACTCGCCTTTGTCCGCCTGCTCGAAGGAACTGGGGAAGGCGCCTCCGGGCATCCGGTGCAGGGTTACCGTATGGTCGTAGCCCTTGAAGGGCGATTCGGCCCATTCATAGCCGCCGATCCATTCGCGCACCTTCTGGACTGCCGCCACCGCCTCTTTGCGGTCGAGATGCACGCGGATGCCTGACTCCTCGAAGTAGGCCTGAACACCCAGTATCGGGGGGTGTCCGTAAAAACGGATCAGGGAGTCTTCTTCAACGTCGAAGATCTGCGCACCGGCGCGGGCGGCAGAAAGCAGTGCAGGCAGCGCAAGCCCGTCGGTGATATGCCGGTGATACTGGACAACCAGTTCCGGGTATTTCTGTTTTATCGCGTCGATAAGATTGTGGATGCGGGTTATGTCCCCGACCCCTGCCATGTCTTTAATGCAGAGGACGATCTCTCCGGTCCCGGAGCAGAGGTCCAGGATCTCCCGGACCACCCCGAGGTAATAGTCGTCCGTGGCCCAGTCAGCGGCAGTAAAGGAGATCGTCGGCTCGAAAAGCCGTCCCCGTTTCATGACCACCTCTGCCACGGAACGCATGTTCCTGATATCGTTCAGAAAGGAAAAGCATCTCCAGACGTCGATGTCGACCCTTGCCACGACATGCTCGATGACGTTCTTCGGATAGGGCCGGTACCCGAACAGGCTGGTCTCCCTGATAAGCGTCTGGAGCAGGACATCCGGCATCAGCTCCCTCAGGAGGGCCACCTCCTCAAAGGGGTTCTCTCTCCTGTTCATGATGCCGACATGCCACCGGGCACCGCCGTGACATTCGGCGCTGAAGAGCCCCATCTTCTCATAATAGGGGGCAAGGGTCTTGAGGTCGTATATCCTGTGGCGGTTCTTGAAATCGGACTGGCCGGCATCCCGCATGCCGACAGAGGTGAGGCAGACGCCGTCGAGAGAACGGACTGCGCTGACGATCTCGCGGGCAGACATCCCGGGGCGTGCGAAGACCGCAGAGGGTACCGGCGGCCGCGGACCGGAGACCGGCAACTTTCCTGAGGTTACATCCATTTCTGGGGCCCGAGCGCCGAGATCTCGGCAACATGCCGCGCTATCTTCAGCACTTCATCCTCACTGTTTTTTTCCCTGAAGCGGGAGATGAGTTCGTCCATATGCTCCTCGATAAACCGGGTAGAAAAATCGCCCTCGATAAACGCGGGATGCCTGATAATGCTCAGGAGAAGCGGCTGCAGCGTCTTGACGCCCTCCACCCTGAGGTTTCTGCCGAGCGAGCGGTCCATGACCCGCAGGGCATCCTTTCTGTCTGCGCCGGCCGTCATCAGCAGCATGAACAGGGAGTCATAGTAGGGGGGTATGTCAGCCCCTTCATAGACACCCGAGGCGACCCTGACATTCGGCCCCATCGGCGTCTGCAGACGCGTAATAGTCCCGAAGGACGGGCTGAAGGTCTTCGGGTCTTCGGCATTGAGCCGCACTTCGAGCGCCCAGCGGTTGGGATGGATGTCGTTCTGCCTGAAGGGCAGCGGTCTGCCCTCTGCCACATCGATCATGATGCCGACGATATCAAGGCCGGTGATCAGCTCGGTGATGCCGTGTTCCACCTGGAGCCGCGTATTCACCTCCAGAAAATAGAACTTCTTCGTGGCTGAATCAAAGATGAATTCGACCGTCCCGGCGGTCGTATACCCGATCTCTCTCATCAGGCGGGTAGCCGTAAAGCAGAGTTCCTGCCGCAGGTCGTCGTCAAGCGACGGGGAGGGGGCCTCCTCGATCACCTTCTGGTTCCGCCTCTGGATCGTACACTCCCGCTCGTACAGATGGACCACGCTGCCGTGCTGGTCGGCCACGATCTGCACCTCGATATGCCTTCCCCGCTCGATATATTTCTCGACCAGCACCGTCTCATCGCCAAAGGACTTCTTTGCCTCCGAACGGGTCTGTGCAAAGGCCGTGGCCATCTGCCCGTGGTTTTCAACCTTGACCATGCCCTTGCCGCCGCCGCCTGCTGCCGCCTTTATCATGATCGGGAACTGGACATGCTCGTCGTCCATCCACCGCCTGATCTCTTCGACCGTGGTGACGCTGCTGATGCCGGGAATCGTCGGAACGTTCGCCTTCTGAGCAAGCAGCTTTGCCTGGATCTTGTCGCCCATCATCCGGATAACCTCCGGAGACGGCCCTATCCAGGTGAGACCAGCATCGATCACCTTCTGCGCAAAGGCCTCGTTCTCGGCCAGGAAACCCCATCCGGGGTGGATAGCGTCAGAGCCGCTCTTCAGGGCCGCCTGGACCATCTTGTCCATGTTCAGGTAGGATTCCGCCGGCGGGGCCTCGCCGATATGCACCGCAGCATCCGCCATGAAGACGTGGTGCGCCAGCCTGTCGGGATCGCTGTAGACCGCAGTCGTGGGTATCTGCCGGTCCCGGCAGGTATGCATGATCCGCACCGCGGGGACTCCCCGGTTGGCGATCAGTATCTTCTTTATTGTCTTGTTCATTGTTGAATGAGAACCTCTTTGCTCTATAAATCAGGGAAAATAGTGTACCATGTGACCGGCAGCAGACACAATGATTACATCTTAGCGGTCAGTTCCTCGTTCCCCTCTTTGGAAAAGAGGCCTTCCTGTCCGGCAGACAGGGGTGAGGGGAGATTTTTTACAATTCATAAAATCCCTCCTGCCCTCCCTTTGCCAAAGGGAGGAACTGACTGCAATCAGAGTTTTACAATACCCACTCCAATCCCTGAACAGATTTATTTCATGATCGCGCCTTCGCCGGCAGAGCTGACGAACCGGGCGTAACGCGACAGATAGCCTGTCCTGATCTTCGGCTGAGGCTTTTTCCAGGCCTTCAGCCGTTTTGCCATCACATCCTCCGGAAGGACCAGGGCCAGCATGCGCTTCGGAATGTCGATGTCGATGATGTCCCCGTCCTTGACAAGCGCGATCGGTCCACCCTCCATCGCCTCGGGCGATACATGGCCGATGCATGGCCCGCGCGTCCCGCCCGAGAACCGGCCGTCGGTGATCAGGGCGACAGATTCACTCAGCCCCATGCCTGCAATAGCCGAGGTCGGCGAGAGCATCTCGCGCATCCCCGGACCGCCCTTCGGCCCCTCGTAACGGATAACCACCACATGTCCCGACTTCACCCGCCCGCCGATGATCGCCTTCATCGCCGCCTCTTCGGAGTCAAAGACAATGGCCGTTCCCCGGAACTGCATCATTCCTGCAGAGACCGCCGACTGCTTGACGACCGCACCGTCAGGGGCCAGGTTGCCCTTGAGTATCGCAATCCCGCCCTGCTTGTGGTGGGCCCTGGACAGGGGGCGGATCACCTCCTCGTCATGGATCGCAGCAGAATCTGCTATCGCAAATATCTTCTTGCCGCTGACCGTAATCGTATTGTTCAATTTCTCTTTCAGCCTCTTCAGGACAGCGGGGATGCCGCCGGCGTTGTCCAGGTCCTCCATATAGACCGGGCCTCCGGGAAGCATGCTCGCGATATGCGGGGTGGTCCTCGCAAGACGGTCGAAGATCTCAAGCGGCAGTTTGATGCCCGCATCGTGCGCGATGGCCGGAATATGCAGGACGGTATTCGTCGAACCTCCGAGCGCAAGATCAACCCTCACTGCATTCTCGAACGCCTTCATCGTCATGATCTTTCTCGGGGTGATGTTCTTCTTCACCAGTTCGACAATCCGGCTGCCGCTCTCAAAGGCCAGCCGCCGCTTCTTTGATGACACCGCAAGGGCCGTGGCGCATCCTTCGAGGCTCATACCGAGCGACTCGGTCACGCAGGCCATGGTGTTTGCCGTGTACATGCCCTGGCAGGATCCCGCCCCGGGGCAGGCGCACATCTCAAGGTTGTCGAGCTCCTCTTTCTTGATGAGACCCCGCTTGAATTTCCCGACAGCCTCGAAGGTGTCGCTCGTCAGGTTCAGCCTTCTGCCCTTATAACGGCCCGAGTACATGGGCCCGGCGGTGACGATAATCGAGGGGATATTCAGGCGTCCGGCGGCCATCAGCATGCCGGGGGTGATTTTGTCACAGTTGGTCAGCAGCACGAGCCCGTCCAGACGGTGCGCCTCGGCAACCGTCTCGACCATATCCGCAATCAGCTCACGCGAGGCCAGCGAGTAATGCATCCCGCGGTGCCCCATCGCGATGCCGTCGCAGATGCCCGGGATGCCGAAGAAAAACGGGTACCCGCCGCCTGCATGCACGCCCTTTTCAATATATCGTTCAAGGTCCCGCATGCCGATATGTCCGGCGATCAGGTCGGTGAAACTGGTGGCAACGCCGATAAACGGCTTGCCCATCTCTGACTTGGGAATGCCGGTCGCATACAGCAGTGCCCGGTGCGGAAGGCGCTCAAGGCCCTCTTTGATCATGCTGCTTCTCATAATATACTACCCCCTTCTATCGGCTTCGTAAAAAGTCCGCACTATTGTTGTATTTTCGAATTGACAGCTGGACAATGAATGCTTCTATGATATAGGAATTTGAAAGAGGTTTCCAGCCCGGAGTCAGGAGCCGGAAAAAGTTATAAGCCTTCGGGGCGGCCGCGAGGCCGCCCCGGTGGAATTAATGGGTCCTAGGGATGGCTCTTCTTGTAATCCCTGACCATTTCGGCCATTCTATCTTTTTTGGAGAGTTTCTGTTTCTGCAGTCTTTTCCGCTCCACTTCTTCCTCCGCCGTAAGGTAGACCTTTTTGTCCATCTCGGCCAGCGTACCATCCAGGACATGATGTTCATCGTGCAGCTTGCGAAACTCTTCGTTTTCCTGCTTCAGCGCGTCAACAATCTCCTGCTCTTTCAAAGATGCCTCCTTTTGAAAATTATTTCATGAACGTGTGGGCTTCCGTGGCCCGATAACAGGTATAAGGACAGGTAACGTGCGGGGTGCAACCGCCAAGACGGGGGGAATGTACCTCTTTCAGCGACATGTGCCGGCAACCGGGGAAAGTCGATAAGCAATACATCTCTCCTTTTCTCTGCCTGCTGTCAGTAAATACGCTTATACAATAACTTTTTTCGCCCAAATTTTCAATGGATCGGGGCATGGCATGCCACGCCCCGACCACACGCTGCTACTTCTCCACTATCTTCACTTTCATCTCAACGCGGTCGTTCGGGTTGTCACGGGCGTCCCGCGGCTGGCTGACGATCTTGTCTACCACGTCAAGGCCCGAAACCACCTCGCCAAAGACCGTATACTGACGGTCGAGAAAGGGGGCATCAGCCACGCAGATAAAGAACTGGGAACCGGCGCTGTCCGGATTGGCGGACCGTGCCATCGAGAGTATCCCGCGCTTGTGCGGTTTGTCGTTGAACTCTGCCTTCACCGTATGGCCCGGGCCGCCGGTGCCGTGCGCAGCCTTGTTGATATCCTTTGATTTGGGGTCTCCACCCTGGATCATAAAACCGGGGATGACACGGTGAAAGGTTGTCCCGTCATAAAAGCCCTTCTTTGCCAGCTCAACAAAATTATTCACATGATTGGGGGCAACCTCAGGGAAAAACTTCAGCGTAATGCTCCCGAACTTCGTCTCGATTACTGCCTGAGTCTGTGACATCTTCTTTATTTCCTCCTGCTTGAATTTACTGTTCTTCATTTCCTTTGATTTCATCTCTGCTGCAGAAACCGTACCGGCAAGAAAAACTGCCAACAGCACCACCGAGCCAAACTTTAACAATCTCATTCCTGTTTCCTCCTCAAAAATATTGTCTTGCCTCTTAACTTAAGGAGACCATAAATAATGGTCACTCTCTTAGAAAAACCGCCCCTCGCCCCTGTCTACCGGACAGGCAGGCCTCTTTGCCAAAGAGGGGACCTATCCCTCCCTTTGGCAAAGGGAGGTTAGGAGGGATTTTATAAAACTTCCCGATTACATATGGACCTATTAATATTAAACAGTCCCTTCGGCTATTTTCTCTGCCAGCTTCCACGAATTCTCGATGCAGTCATTCACCCCGATCCCCCGGTATGCATTGCCGGTTATATGAAGATTGCGGTATTTCGTGAGTATCTGGTCGATCTCGGTCATCCGGTCAAAATGTCCGACCGTATACTGGGGTATCGCCATCTCATGGCGGTATATCCGGACAAAGTCGGGGTCGGCCTTGATCCCCATGATATCGGCGACCTCAGACCGCACCGACGCTATAAGCTTGGGATCGCTCTCCCGGGCAAGGGCCGAGGCGCGTGCACCGCCCACCATTGTCCTCAGCAGGACATGGCCCTCCGGGGCGCGGTTCGGAAATATGCTCGAATCCCAGAGCGTCCCGAGGATCTGCCTCTTCTCCCGCGACGGCACCAGGAAACCGAAGCCATCGAGCGACATCCGGACTTTTTCCTTGCGATAACCGAAACAGACGACCGAAAGCGACGGGTACGGGATGCCGGAGATGACCCGGGAGAGTCTCGTATCCAGCGGCTTGAGAACCTCTGCGGCGGCATATGCCGGCGCGGCCAGAACCACGGTCGCGGCCTCGAAACCTGAGCCATCCGCAAAATGCAGGGTATAACCGCGGCCGGACTTGTCGATCGATACCGCCCTGAAACCGGTCCGGACCCTTTCTCCGAGGGCTGCCTTCAGGGCGTCGACCATCTCTGCCATGCCCTGGTAATATGACGTCAGGGTGCCGCCGGGCCCTGCCCCGACCTTCTCTGCCGACCCTGCCTTTTTCTTTGCCTTCTGGAGGCTTATCATCCCGCGGATCAGCCCCCCGTATTTCTTTTCGAGGTCATAGACCTTCGGAAAACAGGACCGGAGGCTCAGGGTCTCGGGGTTGCCGGCATAGATTCCGGAGGCCATCGGGTCGATCAGTTTTTCATAGGCCTCTCTGCCGAGCCTCCGCCGGGCAAATGCCGCCAGAGTCTCCTCATCACGTGCATCTCCCTTGATGAAGGGTTCAGCCATGACGCGCAGCCTTCCCGGAAGACTCAAAAGCCCTGACAGCATAAATGCGGGCGGCGACTCGGGAAGGCGCTGAAGCCTGCGGTCAGAGAAGATGAACCTTTTGCGTGAAGCATCGTTGCTCCGCAGCGGGGTGAGCTTTACGCTGGCCGAAAGGTCAAGGGTCTTCGGTCTGTTGTCGAGGAAGCCGTTCACGCCGCCCTCGCAGAGAAAACCCTCTGCCTTGTCCGTCCAGATCTTCCCGCCGAGCCGCTGCTCGGACTCGAAGACGACGATTTCAGCGGAAGGGTCCCGGCTCAGTATGAAATAGGCCAGCGACAGTCCTGATATCCCGCCGCCGACAATCGCTATGCGGTCCATCCTGCCTCCCCGGTCGCCTTCAGCGCGATATCCGCCAGCGCCTCGATGAAGAGGGGTGCCACATTCAGAGATTCTATCCTTCGGAGCTGTATGCCGTGTTCTTCTGCCATGTGCCTATATAGTATATCAATTTCATAAAGTGTTTCTATATGATCGGAGACAAAGCTGACCGGAACAACCAGCAGCCTGCGGACTCCCTCTTTGGCAAGCCTTTCAATCATCTCCTCTGTCGAAGGTTCGAGCCACGCCACCGGCCCGCTCTTTGACTGATACGACAGGTGATGCCTGAGCGCCATCTTCCGGGAGACCGCCCTGATCGTCCCCTGGATATGGTCCACATAGGGGTCGCCGTCCTCGATGAACTTTTTGGGCAGGCTGTGGGCACTGAACAGGACATGCACCTCATCGCCGCCGGAAAAGGATTCAAGTCCGCTCCTGATCTTCGCAACCAGCGCGTCAATATAGAGAGGATGGTCATACCAGGCCTTTACCGGAAACACCTCGACCGGCAGGCCGGCAACTGCCTTCTGCAGGCTGGAGAGAGAAGATCCGGTCGTGGCAACCGAATAGTGGGGATACAGTCCAATCGCAATAACCTTTGTTATCCCTGCAGAAGAGATTTCAGGGACGACCTCCTCAATCAGGGGATGCCAGTAGCGCATCCCGACAAAGACCCGGTACGCTTCATGCTGTCTCCCTTCACCGCCGCTGCCCGGGCGGTTCAGGAGCTGCTCGAGCGCATCCGCCTGTGCCTTCGTGATATCGAGTATCGGCGATTTGCTCCCTATCAGGCTGTAGTATGATTCTGTTTTTTTATGACGCAGCGAGGATATAAGCCAGGCAAGCGGCTTCTGCATGAAGGACGGGCCGAGACGTATGATCTCCCGGTCCGAAAAAAGGTTATACAGAAAAGGCCTGACCGCCTGCAGCGAGTCAGGACCGCCCAGGTTCAGCAGGATCACTCCGATCATCATCTCACCTCCATAATCATAATAGTATTATCCGCGTAATAATTCCGGGTCCGTATGGGGTATGAACATCGCACCCTGCAGTATATGCATCAAGGCAGCGTCTTCATTCATCTCACGGTAGGTAACCATTGGGGAGATACGGTCGACTTCAGCAAGAAGCCCGGTGTTCAGCAGGACCATTTCAGCCCCGGCCAGCGCGGAATTGCCGAGCGCGATGAACCTCTCCCGCGGAACGTCCGGCAGCATGCCAATGCTCATGGCACTCTCAGGGTCGATGCCGCAGCCCAGGGCCCCGGCAACATAAATTTTCCTGATAGCGCTGAACGTCAGCCCGACCGCCTGCACAAAGACATACAGGAAGGAAAACATGGCGGCCTTCGAGACCAGGAAATTTCTTATCTCCGGCTCGGTGAGCAGCAGTTCAGTCTCACCGGCACGGTAGACGGTGAAGGCCCTGACCCCGTCACGCTCAACGACACCCGGGGCTCCTTCGGCAAACCTGCCGGTCTGATCGACCAGGCCTGCATTATACAGCGCTGCCACAAGGTCGACCAAGCCCGACCCGCATATGCCCTTCGGCTCGGCCCCTCCCAGCACCTCTGTTTCAAGATTCCCTGTCGAGGGGTCTATGCCCACTTTATAGATCGTCCCCGGCTCCGCCGTCCTCCCGATACCCGCGACCCCGCCCTCAAGGGCCGGTCCTGCAGCCCCGGCGCCGGTCATAATCCAGTCCCTGCAGCCGAGCGTCACCTCGACATTCGTGCCGACGTCGATAAAGAGCACCGGGGACTCCTCCTGAGCAATGCCTGCTGCGATGATCCCGCTGATGATGTCCCCGCCGACATAGCTGCCGGCGTTCGGAAAGACATAGACAACACTGTTCCGGTTAATCTGGAGCCCCGCCTCTTCGCCTCTCAGAAAAACAGCGCTGCTGACAACAGGTATGTACGGGCTGAGGGGAATGTTGTTGACGTCGAGGCCGAGGAAGAAATGGGTCATGATCGTATTTCCGGCCACGGTAACAGCAACGATCTCGTCGGGGGCAACTCCGTTGAGGCTGCAGACTTCGCTGATCAAACGGTTGATGCCGTCGCGCAGCGCTCCGGCCAGCAGATCGAACCTGCCCATCATCGCCTCCTGGACTCGGGTCAGGACATCACTGCCGTAGCGGACCTGGGGGTTCGCGATCTTCCGCCCGGCCATCCTGTCTGCGGCCGAAAGATCGAAGAGAGACGCCTCGATATTCGTCGAGCCGATATCAAGGGCAAGGCCAAAGACACGTGTGCGTCCAATATCGATTATGGAAACCGTTTCGCCCTGCAGGCCCAATACCAGGTCTATCTCGAAGTCTTTTCTTCTCAACTCCCCCGGAAGCCTCCTGAGGATATCAGGCGGAATCCCCACCCGCTGAAAGCCCTGCTCCTTGAGTGCTGCGGCAAGCCGGTCTGCATCAGCGGTCTTGTCCGAGGACGACGGGGGGGTGAGTTTAAGTCCTAGCAGGAAAGCAAGCGAACGATGGTTCATATTCATAAGTTCATCCGGAACAAGAAGGCATTGGAAAATCCCTCCCAACCTCCCTTTGCCAAAGGGAGGGATAATTCCCCTCTTTGGCAAAGAGTCCTGCCTGTCCGGTAGGCAGGGGCAAGGGGAGATGTTCTGAATGAGCCATCATAACTGCCGGTTTGATTCATACATGATCTTCCCCATGTCTGAAAGATCATACCCGCCGAGGGCTTCGACCGTCTCCCGGAACTCCCGGTCATCCCGGATGATCCCGAGCAGCGCCTGCATCTTCGGCATGGCGGCATAGTCCTCCGGGATCGCCAGGTCATACCGTTCCCGTGCCACCGGGATAAAGTCGAGGCCGAGGGCACGGGCGGAAGCCAGTATGCCGAGGCCGGTGTCGGCGATCCCGGTCAGCACGGCAGAGGCAACGCCCATATGGGTATATTCCTCCCGCTCATACCCGCTGATTCGGCCGGGATCAATGCCGAGGTCCTTCAGATTCTTGTCCGTCAGCAGCCTGGTGCCTGCCCCGCCCTGCCGGTTGATGAAGACAACATCGTCACGGACCAGGTCCTGAAAACCCAGGATTTTTTTCGGGTTGCCCCTCGGGACCATCAATCCCTGCTCACGGTAGACGAGATTGACCAGCAGCATCCTGCGCTCGCCGAGCAGCCTCTTCAGATAGGATATATTGTATTCCCCGGTCTCCTCGTCGAGCATGTGGGTGCCGGCCATATGAGCCTCGTCTTTCTTTATCGCGACGAGTCCGCCCATGGAACCGACATGGGCCGAGGAGAGGGAATAGCGCGGATATTTCTTCTTGAGGATGTTCGCCAGGAGGTCGAGGGCATTGTCATGACTGCCGATGCAGACGATCGTATTTTCGATCTCGCCCGCGGACCTGAGCATCTCGACCGAGACCTCGGTGCCGGCACCGTATCCCTCGGACATGGCAGGTACCCGTACGAAACCGTCCGCCCGCACCAGGGACATCAGCACCCCGGCGCCGCGGCTGACCGGAGTTGCGATCAGGTTCTCGCCGACCCTGCCGACCTTCACCCTCAAAAACTCTTCCTGCCCCAGAGACGAAGCGACCTGCCTGGAGAGCTTCGCCCTGATCACCTCGGGCTGCGGTGCCTCAAGCCCCTGAAGACGGCAGATAACAGGCTTCGCAAAAAGGCCGGTGGTGATATAGGCTGACACCGGATAGCCAGGAATACCGAGGACCGGCCTGTTCCGGGCCCAGGCAAGGATGACCGGTTTGCCGGGCTTGATATTGATGCCGTGCAGCAGGACCTCACCGATTTCAGACAGCACGGCCGCGGTGTAATCCTCGGTCCCGGCTGACGACCCCGCGTTGACGATGACGAGGTCCCCTTCACTGCAGGCCCTCAGCACCGCCTCCCGGAGCTGCTCACGGTCATCCGGCACCGGTGCATACCGTATTGCCACGGCTCCCCATTCCTGGGTCAGAGCTGCCAGTATCCGCGAATTGTACTCGATGATATCGCCTTTTTTCAGCTCGGTGCCGGGTTCGACGATCTCCGAGCCGGTCGGGATGATCACCACGACCGGTCTTCTCCTGACCGCGATACTGACATGGCCGCCCGCGATGACCGCCCCCATATCAACCGCACGTATCCGGTTATTTTCAGGCAGGATCAGTTCGGTGCTGACGATGTCTTCGCCGATGACCCTGACATGCTGCCAGGGCGTTGCAGGCCTGAGAATCTCGATAGCGTGCGCGTCAGCATTGCCGGTTCCCCTGATCAGGTTAACGTCCTCGATCATGATCACGGCATTAAAACCGTCAGGGAGCGGATCTCCGGTGTCGACGGACACCGCATCCGTACCAATCCCGAGCTTTTTGGGCGAGGCCTCCGAGGCCCCGAAGGTATCGACATACCGGACGGCATACCCGTCCATGGCAGAGGCATGATAAAAGGGCGAGGAGATTTTTGCAAAGACCGGTCCCGCCGTGACCCTTGACAGAGAGTCACGCACCGGGATCTCCTCTGCCTCAAGGGGCCGGACCCCCTCGGCATCCAGACGTGCCTGCCAGAGCTGCAGGGCCTGCTCCAGCGGGGTATTGTCGAGATAAATGCCTTTTTTCAATATCTCTCCTTATAACGCAACAGGGGCGTTGCATGCAACGCCCCTGTTATCAATAATGCAGCCGGTTACGCGTTCCCCGACAATTCCTCACCGGTCGACACCTCAACCCTGTTTCTGCCCGACTGCTTCGCACGATAGAGAGCAATATCGGCACACCGTATCACCTGGTCCTCATTCTTTATATTGCTGTCCGGCATCCCGCCGATGCCGATGCTGACGGTAATCGCCTCGTTAATATTCGGAAACGGGTGACGGGCGATGGAGACCAGCATGCGTTCGGCAACGACTCTGGCATTGCTGATGTCCGTATTCGGCAGCACAACCATGAACTCCTCGCCCCCGAAACGGCTTGCGGTATCTATCTCGCGGATGCTCTTCAGGATCAGCGAGGAGACAACCTTCAGCACGGCGTCCCCGGCATTATGGCCGTAATTGTCGTTTACCCTTTTGAAATGGTCGATATCGATCATGATCAGGGAAAAGGGGGTGCGGTACCGCTTGGCCCTTTCGAACTCGCTCGTGAGGGTGTCATGAAACTTGCGGCGGTTGTATAACCCGGTCAGCGCATCGGTGATCGCCATATAGTTGACCTTGTCCAGGAGCTCTTCCATCTGCTTGTTCTTCATCCGCAGTTCATCCTGAAGGGCCTTCGTCCGGAGCGAGGCATAGATCCGGGCATTCAATTCGAGCTCATTATAGGGCTTGGGAAGATAATCATCCGCCCCAATCTGGAGACCGGATATCTTATCGGACAACTCCTTTTTAACCGTCAGCATGATGACCGGTATGCCCTTGGCAGCCTCATCGAGCTTGAGCCACCGGCAGACTTCATAACCGTCCAGCCCCGGCAGGATCAGATCGAGAAGGATGATATCCGGCTTGAGGGACTTGACGAGCTTGATCGCGTTGATGCCGTCCTGGGCCCAGAACACCTCGTAGCCGGTATTCTTGAGGATCGCCTCAGTTTCGCGCGCCTGTATCGGATCATCTTCTACTAATAAAACCTTGGCTTTTGACAATACCATCCTCCCGGAACGTCTCTAAAATACCATGAACCTGAAGTATATTCAAGCCCTTTACCGTCCTGTTTGCGTCAATAAACGGGTGTTTATGCTTCCGCGGCATCCCGACCGGGATGGCTCAGCATCGTCAAAGGCTGCTCGCGACGATCTGCCCCGTGTCTTCGGCCACGAGATGGCAGTAGACAAGAAGTTTCTTCCGCTCCAGGGCAGACTCGGCCTTTGTCTTGGCCCGGTTGGCTATCTTCCGCAGTGTTTCAAACCGCTTGCCGTAGTAGAGCCAGGGGAATATATCATTGATGTCAGCGCCTCTGAAGGGCAGCAGTTCGGTCTCGGTGACCCCGGTTTTTTTCAGCAGTCCCAGGACATCGATCAAGAGCGGCCGGCGGGAGGTCCAGAGTGCAACCTGGAGCATCGGTTCCCATCCGGCGGCAATATGCAGTTTGGTGAGGTCTTCGGTGACCGACGAGGACAGTGCCCGGAGGATGTCGCCGTCGGCCATGCGATAGCTGGTCTCGTTAAGGGTGAAGAGCTGCCGGTGCGCCTTTGCTGCAGCCTCCCCCTCACAGATGACGATCTCGGTCACCGCGTCGGGAGCAATGTCAGAAGACTTTATACAGCCTGCCTGTTCCACTATTCTACGATAGCACAAAACAGAAGGCTCCCGCTCAGCCGGCCGCTGTTTTTTCAGGCAGACGCGGCAGGGCAAACCGGCCGCAGCAGGATGCCCCCGGCCGCTGCGCGGCAAGGGGCATCCTGCTGCCCGTTTACTTCACCGGGATGGCGCTGTTGGCCTCTATAATTTTTTTGCCTTTTGGCCCCTTCACAAAATCGATAAAGCCCTTGACCACACCGGACGGCTTTCCTTTGGTAACGAGGCGGTAGACCTGGACCACTGTGTATTTTCCCGACCGTATATTTTCGACGCTCGGCTCCACGCCGTCGAGCTTCAGAGCGACGATCGCACCATTGGAGGCATCCACGTCGACCGTGTCCGTAAACCCGATTGATTTCGAATTCGCGAGGGTCTTGGCAGTCTGCGGTGAGGTCGCAACCAGAAGGACGGTATCGGCCTCCTTGAGATTCTTAAAACAGGCCACATTTTTTCTGATCGTCTCCTTGGTGGCATCTTTTTCAGACTTTGTCAGGGCCACAACCGCGCCCTCTCCAGCGCCAAGTTCGCTCCATTTCTTTATCTTGCCTTCGTATACCTTGCAGAGGGTTTCGCTTGATATCTCTCTGATCGGAAGGTTCCGGTTCACCCCGACAACGACCCCCACCCGGGCGATCTCGGTGACTTCGAGCCCAAGGGACTGCTCCTCCTCCTTCAGCGGCCTGTTGGCCATGCCTATCTCCAGCTCTCCCTTGGAAGCGCCCATGATGCCTCCCGCAGACTGTATCGAGTTCTGACTCACCGCAACGAGAATATCACTTTTTTCTGCCATATAGGCCTTGGCTAGTTCGGTAACAAGGGGAATCATGCCTCCTGATCCGGCCACCCGAAGCTTTTCCTTGTCTGCCGCAAACGCAGTCCCTG
Source organism: uncultured Thermodesulfovibrio sp. (assembly GCA_964499365.1). Lineage (GTDB taxonomy): Bacteria > Nitrospirota > Thermodesulfovibrionia > Thermodesulfovibrionales > UBA6898 > PALSA-1316. Next base: position 131,314 of record CAZCKU010000010.1, on the reverse strand, counting down.
CCATGAGTACAACGAGCACTACGAGACTTACCAGCATACCCTGTCTTTTCATTGATCTTCTCCCTCTGGATTGCAGGCGCTGCCTGCCTGGTTATTACAGACCCGCATAGGGTCTGCTATACGTTGAACAGAAAATGCATCACATCTCCGTTATTCACCACATATTCCTTGCCTTCCGTACGGAGCTTGCCGGCCGTGCGCGCCCCGGCCTCGCCCCGGCCTTCGATAAAATCCTCGAAGGCCATGACCTCGGCCCGGATAAAACCCCGCTCGAAATCATCATGGATCACGGACGCAGCCTTTGGCGCCTTCCACCCCCGCTCAATCGTCCAGGCACGCACCTCTTTCACCCCGGCAGTAAAATAACTGATCAGGCCGAGGGCGTGATACCCGTGGTTGATGATCTGGTCGAGCCCGCTTTCAGACTGGCCGAGCGATTCCAGAAACTCCACCCGTTCGCCATCGCTCAGCCCGGCCATCTCTTCTTCGATCTTCGCACAGATCTTCACGGCTTCGGCGTTATGCTCAGCGGCAAACGAGCGGACAGCCCTGACATGTGCATTATCGTCACCCAGGCCGGCCTCATCCACGTTCGCAGCATAGATGACCGGCTTGAGGGAGATAAGCCTGGTCTCCTTCGTCAGTTCGGCAAAGACTTCGGATTCTTTATCAGCAAAGAGAATCGCCGGGGCCCCGCTATTGAGGTGGTCCAGGAGCCTCTTCGCAAGCTCCAGCAGCGGCTGGAGCTTCCTGTCTGTTTTGGCCTGCTTGTCGAGCCGGGCTATTCTGTTTTCGAGCGTCTGAATGTCGGCGAGGACAAGCTCGGTGTTGATCACCTCGATATCGCGCAGCGGGTCGACCGTGCCGTCGACGTGCACGATGCCGTCGTCCTCAAAACACCGCACCACATGTACAATGGCCGAGGTCTCCCGAATGTGGGACAGGAACTGGTTGCCGAGCCCCTCGCCCTTTGAAGCCCCTTTCACCAATCCCGCGATATCCGTAAACTCCACGATCGCGTTCTGAATCCTCTGGGGGTTTACAATGTCCGATAACAGGTCCAGTCTCCTGTCAGGCACCGCAACAATCGCCTTGTTCGGTTCGATGGTGCAGAACGGATAATTGGCAGCGACCGCGCTCTGATTTTTTGTGAGTGCATTAAACAGTGTCGACTTGCCCACATTGGGAAGCCCGACGATTCCGATACTTAAAGCCATGATCTTCTCCTCTGTCCGAATCAGTGTTGTTGATAAAGCGGAAATAAAAACAACATTTATAGTAACAGAGAAGAAGGCTGGAGCGCCAACAACCCGGTCCTCACCTCAGGACGAAAGCAGTCTTTCCAGCATGCTGCTGAGCGTATCAATCATATACGGCTTGCCGAGCGTTGCGCAGAAGCCGTGCGCACGGTAGTCGGCAAGGATGCTGTCGTCGGCATACCCGCTGGAGACAACCGCCCTTACCCGGGGATCGATCTCAAGGAGTCTCTGCATCGCCTCCGCCCCGCCCATGCCGCCCCGCACCGTCAGGTCGAGGATCACGATATCATACGGTCTGCCTGCTTCCATCGCCTTCCGGTAAAGGCCGACCGCCTCCGCACCATCCACGGCGCAATCGACGGTATAACCGAGTGCCGCCATCATCTCGCCTGCCACGTTCCTCACGACATCTTCATCGTCCATCAGGAGGATATGCCCGGAACGTCGGTCGCCTGCCTTCTGTCCTGTGACAGCCGCGGCAGGGGGGGATTCCCCGTGTGCAGGAAGATAGACAGAGAAGGCGCTGCCTTTGCCGATCTCCGACCTGACATCAATCGTTCCGCCGTGATTGCCGACGATGGAATACGATATGGCAAGCCCGAGTCCGCTGCCCTTCTCCTTGGTGGTAAAATAGGGGTCGAAGATCTTCTCCAGATATTCAGGCGGCATACCGACGCCCCCGTCCCGCACGGTCAGCACGACATAGTCGCCGGGGGCCAGCACCCCCGGCAGGTGCTCTCCCGGGGCGGAGACGTTCCCGGCCGTAATCAGAATTGTTCCTCCCGTCGGCATCGCCTGGTCCGCATTGATGATAAGGTTCTGTATCACCTGGCCTATCTGGCCTTCGTCCGCACTGACTGTCCGGAGATCGGCAGCGACCTGCAGGTCGTAATCATTGCGGGACCCGCTGAGGGCGAACTGCACGTTCTGCCTGATGACCGGGCCCAGGGCAAGTTCTTTCCTCACCGGCTTGCCGCCTTTCGAGAAGGTCAAGAGCTGGTTCGAGAGACCGACTGAGTGATGCAGCGCCTGTTCAGCCTGTGCGAGCATCTCAATCGCCTTTTCCTTCCGGTCTATCGACATCCGTGCCAGGGATATATAGCCGAACACACCCTGCAGCAGGTTATTGAAGTCGTGCGCTATACCCCCGGCGAGCACCCCGAGGCCTTCGAGTCTCCTGGCCTGCACCAGTTGGCGCTCCAGTTCCCGTTTCTCGGCCTCTGCGCGTTTCAGGCCGGTAATGTCGTGGGCACGGCAGAGGAGATATTCCTCTCCGTCCATCCCGAATATCCTGGAGGAAAACAATACGTCCCGGATCTCGCCGGTATGCTTGCGGATGCGTAATTCCATATCATTGACCTCGTGCATGCTCTGCATCTCGCTGAGCATCCTGGTCCGGTCGGAGGGGTCAACCCAGAATTGAACGTCGGCAGTCGTCATCCCTATCAGCGCCTCCCGCGGCCTGCCGCACCACTGCGCCGCAGTCTCATTGAGGTCGATGATCGTACCGGTCGTCATGTCGGTGATCATCGTCGGGTCGGGGATCAGACTGAAGATGGCTGAGAATTTCTTCTCCGAGGAGATGAGCTTTGCCTCGGCGCGCTTGCGTTCCGTAATGTCGGAGATGACACCGACCAGGCCGCGCTCATGACCCGACTCATCGTGAAACCGCCGTCCGGAGAGGTGTCCCCAGAATTCGCTGCCATCATTCCTCCAGTAGCGGCGTTCGAGGTCGACCGAATGGATTTCACTGGCGAGCAGGGCCAGCATTTTCTGACGGCCGATCTCTCTTTCAGACGGGTGGACGTGGGTTACATACTCACTCCCGATGAGCTCTGCCATCGGGCAGTGGAACATTTCTGCCATGCGCCGGTTTGCATGCGTGATACGCCCGGACCTGTCCACCAGGAAGATTGCGACGCTCGAGGTATCAAGGATCTGCTGGAGCATGGCCTCCCGCTCGGAGATCTTCTTTTCGGAATGTCGCCGCGCGGTGATGTCTTTGAGGATGTGGACGGTGCCCTGGAGCCTGCCCTCCGCGTCCAGATAGGGATCTGCAACAATTTCGTAAAGCCGGTCTCCGATCGGCATCTCCGAGGTCTCTCTCCTGAGAGACTGCTGCATGCGAAAGACCGGGCATGCAGAGCTCGGCTCCGCAGTGGAGTGGCAGATTTCATAGCAGAAACGGCCTGTCAGCGGCTGGCCGCCGGCCTCAAACAGATCGGCCATCGCGCGGTTATATTTGACTATACGGTATTCCCGGTCCAGCAGGCAGATGGGGTCGGTAATAGCATTAAAGGTCGCCTGCCAGTCTTCAAACATAGTGTCCCCTGTGCCGGCCACCATGCTGAAGGGCTGAACCAACCGCCCCGCCGGGCTCGGCCGCCATGGCTCCCCGTTTTCGATCCACTTTTGTGCGCTCCCCGTGTCCGCGCTGCATGCCTCACATTATATCACGGTGCGGCTGCTTTCACCATCACTGTTTTGTTATGCGAGGGCAGCCGCCGATGGAAAAAACCCGTGCTGAAAGCATACTATAATTCTGAAACACAGGAGGACATTATGGCTGATCTGAGACGACTGGAAAATCTGGCAAAGCTGGTACGCTCCTCGTGCCTTATTGCAACAACCGAAGCAGGTTCCGGGCATCCGACTTCTTCCCTTTCGGCAGCTGACCTGATGACCGCGCTCCTGTTCGGCGGGTCCTTCAGATTTGACGCGGACCACCCGGAGCACCCGAACAACGACCGCCTCATCTTTTCAAAGGGCCATGCCTCCCCGCTTCTTTATGCACTCTGGGCAGCAGCCGGCAAGGTATCCGGGCAGGAACTGCTTACCCTCAGAAGATTCGGCAGTCCGCTTGAGGGACACCCGACAACCGCCTTCCGCTATACCGAGGCCTCCACCGGCTCACTGGGCCAGGGGCTTTCAATCGGCCTTGGGATGGCACTGAACGCCAAATATATCGACCACCTGCCCTACCGGACGTATGTCCTGCTCGGCGACAGCGAAATGGCAGAAGGCTCCCAGTGGGAGGCCCTGGAGCTGGCCTCATTCTATAAACTGGACAACCTTGTCGGCGTGCTCGACGTGAACCGCCTCGGCCAGCGGGGCGAGACGATGTGCGGGCATGACCTGGCAGTATACGAAAGAAGGATCTCGGCCTTCGGGTGGGAGACCCTGGTCATCGACGGTCATTCCATGCCCGCTATCCTGGCTGCCTTCGAGGCGGCGCATCGGGTCAAAGACAGGCCGGCAATGATTATCGCCAGGACCCTCAAGGGAAAGGGAGTCTCGTTCATCGAGGACCGTGACGGGTGGCACGGCAAGCCCCTCAACAGGGAGCAGCTCGGGCAGGCACTCCGCGAACTGGGAGATGTTGATTCCTCGCTGCGCGGAGAGATGCAGAGCCCCGAGGACCTGCGGCCCCCGGTGAGGACACCGGAGCCTGCCCCGGAAATCGACTATCCTGAAGGAAAGGCCGTGGCCACCAGGAAGGCCTACGGCAACGCGCTGGCACGCCTGTTTTCAGCATACCCCGATATGGTGGTCCTCGATGCAGAGGTGAGCAACTCCACATATGCCGAGGTATTCAGGGACAGATACCCCGGCCGTTTTTTTGAGATGTATGTCGCAGAGCAGAACATGGTCGGCACAGCCCTGGGCCTCTCACGCAGGGGCAGGCACCCCTTTGTGTCGAGCTTTGCTGCCTTTCTGACGCGGGCCTTCGACCAGATACGGATGAGCAGGTATTCCGATGCAACTATCACGTTCTGCGGCTCACACGCCGGGGTTTCGATCGGAGAGGATGGGACATCCCAGATGGGTCTTGAAGACATCGCAATGTTCCGCGCCATCCTGGACAGTGTCGTGCTCTATCCCTCCGATGCCGTCTCGACAGAAAGGCTCGTCGAGCAGGCGGCCGCGCACCGGGGGATTGTCTATCTGCGTACGACCAGGAAAGAGACGCCGATCCTTTATTCAGGCGGCGAGGCGTTCCCTATCGGGGGGAGCAAGGTGCTCAGGGAGAGCGGGCAGGATATCGCGACCGTCATCGCAGCAGGGATTACGGTCCACGAGGCACTGGCTGCCTACGAAGAACTCAGGGCAGAGGGGATGATGATCCGCGTCATCGATCTCTACAGCATCAAGCCTGCTGACAGGGAGACGCTCGAAAAAGCTGCTGCTGAAACAGGACATTTCATCACCGTCGAGGACCATTTCGCGGAAGGCGGAATCGGGGAGGCGGTCAGAAGCGTCATGACCGGGATGAGCATCCCGATCCATTCCCTCGCAGTAAGAAAGATGCCGCGGAGCGGCAGGCCTGACGAACTCCTTGACTACGAGGAGATCTCGCGCAGCGCCATAACAGCAAAGGTCAGACAACTGCAGAGCGTCATCAGGTAATGGACCGGAATATCAGGACCATTGACTTAATTCTCCGGCAGGAAGATTTCGATATCGTCAGCTCCCTGCACGGCATCCGTCATACCTGCAGGGTGATGTGCCACAGCCTCATCCTGGGCGACAGGCTGAAGACCGTGCGCGAGACGAAGCTGGCCCTCTGCGCAGCCTTCATTCACGACATGGCCCGACAACATGATGGCCGCTGTCATCGGCACGGCGCCTGGGCCGCGGAAAGGAAACTGCCCCTGTTCAGAGACCTGTTCCTCTCCGTGGGAGTGGCCCCGCAGGATCTCCGGGAAATAGCGGTCAGCGTCTCGAATCATTCGCTGCCTGAGGAACTGCCGAAAGATCATCCCTGCTATGTCACCACCGCAATCCTGAAGGATGCCGACGCCCTCGACAGGGTCCGTCTTGGTGAGACAAATCTGGACCTGAACTTTCTGAGATTCAGCGAAAGCCGGGCTCTGATACCGTTTTCCCGGGAATTGTATCACCGCACCGAAAAAGAGCCGGACCCTGCTTTCGGGAAAATTCTTCAAACAGCCCTCTCTCTTCTCTGATTCGCCTCCGGCCGGCCCGGTCCGGATCCGGCCTGCAGCCCTTCAGGCCTTGATAGTCGATACATTCGGTGATAACGTATAATTCTATGCAGGAACTTGTTAAAGACGGCAAAATTCCCCTCGTCCTGATCATCGACAGCGATGCCTCGATACGGCTTCAGGCCCGGCAGACGGTCGAACAGGCCGGACTGGTCATTGCCGAGGCCGGGACAGGCGATGAAGGGCTGAAGCTCTTTCTCGAAAGAGACCCTGATCTGGTGATTCTGGACCTGCGGATGCCCGACATGAACGGTCTGGAGGTCTGCGGGCAGATACGTTCCCTGCCCCGGGGGCAGCATACCCCGATCCTTGTCATGACCGACATGGACAACGCCGGGGCGATCGACGCTGCATATGCCGCCGGAGTAACCGACCTCCTCAGAAAGCCGATTAACTGGAAGCTGTTTCATCACCGCATCCGTTATATGCTGCGTTACGCCAGGAATCTGCGTGAGCTCCGTGAAACCGGGGAGGTGCTGCGTGAGAGCGAAGAGCGCTTCAGGATGATGTTTCAGGGCCACGACGCGGTCATGCTCCTGATCGAACCCGAGAGCGGCAGGATCATTGACGTCAACGGAGCGGCCGAATCTTTTTATGGCTATGCAGCTGACGTCATGAGGGGGATGACCATACAGGAGATCAATATCCTGTCTCCCGAGGAGATCAGGACCGAACGAGAGAATGCAAAAAACAGGAAGCAGAATCATTTTGTCTTCCCCCACCGGCTTGCAAGCGGAGAGATTCGGACGGTTGAGGTCTATTCGTCGCCGATCCGGGTCCACCAGAAGCAGCTGCTGTTTTCGGTCATCCATGACATAACTGCGCGTGTCCAGGCAGAAAAGCAGCTCGCCGACGCCTACGTCTTCAGCGAACAGATCCTGTCAGCCTCGCCGGTCGGTATCGCAACGTATGATTCCCGGGGTCAGTGTATTTCGATGAACGACCAGGGGGCCCGGATCATCGGCGCCACCATCCAGCAGGTGTTGGGCCAGAATTTCCGCAGGATCGAGTCCTGGAAGAATTCAGGCCTGCTGGAACATGCCGAAAAGACCCTGTCAACCGGCGAGCAGACACGCTGTGTCGTCCATCACCTTTCGACCTTTAAACGGTCGGTCTGGCTGGACTGTCTCTTCTCCGCCTTCTCTGCCCGGGGGGACCGACACCTTCTGCTGGCGTTCACGGACATCACCGAGCGCAAAGAGGCTGAGGCGAAGCTCGGCAAGCTCCTGAAGGAGCAGAAGATTATCATGGACAACATTGCGGTCGGGATCGGCTACTTCGTGGACCGGACCATTGTCTGGTCGAACAATGCCCTCAACCGGATGTTCGGTTTTGAGCCCGAAGGGTTAAACGGAAAAAACACCCTGGAGTTCTATCCTGATCTCGAAGCCTACCGCAGGATGGGCCGGGAGGCCTATGCCGTTGTCAATAGCGGCGGCGTCTTTAATACAGAAGTGCTGATGAAGAGAAAGGATAACACTGTCTTCTGGTGCAACCTCGTCGGCCAGGCCGTCAGCAGGGAGCATCCGGAAGAGGGCTCGATATGGATGCTGCAGGACGTCACCGACCACAAAAAGGCTGAGGAGGAGCGTGCGGACTCCTATCTCCGGCTCCAGACCCTGGTCGACAGCCTTGAGGCGATCGTCTATGTGGCCGATCTGGAGACGCACGAGCTTCTCCTGATGAACAGGTTTGCGCGCACTCTCTTTGGAGAAGGCATCGGCAGACAATGCTGGCAGGTACTGCAGAAAGGCCAGGCAGGGCCCTGCCCTTTCTGCACCAACGACAGGCTCATCAACCCCGACGGGACTCCGCGCGACACCTATGTCTGGGAATTTCAGAATACCGCAACCGGACGATGGTACGAGTGCCGCGACAGGGCGATCAGGTGGGTGAATGACCGCCTTGTCAGAATGGAGGTCGCCACGGACATAACCGAGAGGAAGGCCGCCAGGCAGGAACTGATGAAGATAGAAAAACTGGAGTCCGTCGGCATCCTCGCCGGAGGCATTGCCCACGACTTCAACAACCTCCTGCAGGCGATACTCGGCAATATAACGATAGCGAAACTGCAGGGGGTGTCGGAAGAGCAGAGGCTCCAATGGCTGACCAGCGCGGAGAAGGCCTGCCAAATGGCGCACGAGCTGACCCAGCGGCTGATCATCTTTTCGAAGGGAGGGGACCCGGTCAGGAGCACGGAACATCTGGATGCCCTGCTGAGAGACCCGGTAGACCTTGCGCTGAAGGGATCACCGGTCCTGCAGGAGTATCTGTTTCCGGAGGAGGGTATTGCGGTCTTGGCTGATCCTGGCCAGATGCGCCAGGTCTTCAGGAACCTCGCCATGAATGCGAGAGAGGCGATGCCCCGCGGCGGCAGGCTCTTCATAACCGCGCGCCGCGTAGAGATCGACGGTCAGGAGAAGCTGGCCCTTCCCGCAGGTCCCTATGCCGAGATCACTTTCAGCGATACGGGGGCCGGGATTCCGCCGGAGGCCCTGCCGAAGATCTTCGACCCCTATTTCTCGACCAAGGACCGGGGCACAGAGAAGGGGATGGGTCTTGGGCTGACCATCAGCGATGCGATCGTCAGAAAACACGGCGGCAGGATAACGGTTGAGTCGGAGACCGGAAAGGGGACCACGTTTCATGTCTACCTTCCCCTTGCTGTCGGAACAGATTAACGTGAGACAGCCGGAGTTCCTCATCAATAGATCTGCGCCCTCGGTTCAATCTCCGGCATTGACATCAGCCCCGTCTTCTGATAAGAAATAATCAGGGACACGCTAACACCACCAACAAGAATGCAGACGGCGGCACAAAGAGTCCGGCAGTAACCGGACAAAGGGGGTACCATGAAATCTCATCGCAGAATTCTCCTGACAATTCTCCTGCTTTTTTTTACCTGTTCCGGCTGTATCTGGGTACATGACCGCGGCGTATACGGTGACCGCGACCGAAGGGGATATGATGACCGGGACCACCGAGGTGATGACAGAGACAGGCATGACGACCGGGACCGCGGAGGACGTGACGGGGGCAGGCATGACGACCGGTATCGCGGAGGCCATGACGAACACCGTTAAAGGGGCGACGGATTGTCGTCCGATCACGGATCTTTTGGATACTGTGAAGACAACTTATTCCACGGGAGGGCTTATGATCCAGACGTTAAGAACAAGAAGCGTATTGATATGTATAGTCGCCGTATTGTCGATGAGTTGGCTCGCCGGGTGCGCCCATCATGAGAGGGCCCCGGAGAACCGGCCGGGATACCTGTATTATCACAAGCCGCTGCCGGAGGCGTCCCGGGCGCTGGATGCCGCACGCACGGCCGGGAAGGACAGGGAATGCCCGGATGAATTCAAGTCCGCAAGTGACCTCGTCGACAAGGCCTATGAAACCTATATGGCATGCTACACGCAGGAAGCGATTGGCATGGCACAGGATGCGATCAGCAGGATCAGGGCCCTCTGCCCGGCAAAGCCGGTTATCGCGGCGAAGCCTGAACCCAGGCCTGAGCCCGTATCACCGCCGGCGGCGCCAAAAGCAGAACCAATACCACCGCCGCCGGCGCCGGTTGCCGCAGCCGTGAAGATACTGCTTGAGGACGTCCATTTCGACTTTGACAAGGCTACCCTTACAAAAGTTGCAGTCGGAATTCTCGACAGCGACACAAAGACCCTGAAAGAGAACCCGGACGTGAAGGTCCAGATCGAAGGGCATACCTGCGCACACGGCGCGGCTGATTACAATATGGCACTCGCCGAGAGAAGGGCGCAGGCGGTGAAGGAGTACCTCGTCCAGAAGGGTATCGCTGCCGACAGGATGACGACGATCACCTATGGCGAGACGAGACTTGCCCTGCCTGAGACCCCCACGCCGCACAACAAAAATTCAAAGGAAGCACAGACAAACAGACGTGTGCACTTCGAGGTGATCGTAAAATAGGCCCGGACAGTGGCAGAGCACTCCCCGGAATGCCCTGCCACTGTCCGGTTCAGTCATCCCGGCAGACCCTGCGGTGCAGGTATGCCTTCCCTCCTGACCGCATTCCCTGATCAGCAGGACAGCACAGCCTGTCCCCCGCCGAAGCACCCTTCCCGCCGTCTTTCAGATAACAGCCGGGAGGTTGTGGACATGCATGAGGATTGACAGCCGGCCGCCGGCGCGTTATACTGACTGTCAGTCATATTATGAATACGGGTCATAGCAGAAAGACGGCGCGGAGAAAAAGCGAACAGCTGGCCCGGCGTGCCTCGATCATCAAGGCGGCACGTGAGGTCTTCTTCTCCAGGGGCTTCATGAACACCACGATCGACGAAATCGCTGACAGGGCCGGGCTTGCCAAGGGCACCATATACCTCTACTTCAGCAGCAAGGAGGAGCTCTACGTCTCGGTCATGGCGGAGGGCATGTCCCGGCTGCGGAAGGCATTCGAGGTCCTCCGGAGGCATCCCCCGGGCGAAAAGGGGCTCGTCGAGCACGCCTTCAGGGCCTACTACGGTTTTTACCGGAAAAACAGGAAATACTTCAGGATCATGTTCCTCAGCAGTCAGCCGGATGTCAGGGCCCGCGTACCCGGCGAACTGCTGGTCAGCTGCATGGAGACGGCCCGTGAATGTCTCGGCATCGTCAGGGACCTCGTCGAGGAGGGGATCGAAAACGGGTACTATCGGAAGGTGGATGCCTGGGCGGTCGCCAACATCCTCTGGGCCACGGTCAACGGGATCATCATGAGCTTCGAACAGGACCCCCTCTACCGCGACGAGATCGCCGGGATGGGACTGGAGCAGATGCTGCTGAAGAGCCTCGACCTGGCACTCGAAGGGTTGCGGGGAAAGCCGTAATGCTCTGGCTCGCGTTCAAGACCCTCTTTCACGAGCGCGGCAGGCTCGTCATCACCCTGACCGGCATAATCTTTTCGACCGTACTCACCCTTGCCCAGGTCTCCATGTACCTGGGCATGATGGGAAATGCCACCGGCGTCATCCGCCATATAGACGCGGACATCTGGATCATGTCGAAGAACGTACAGAACTTCGACTTCGCCAACCCCTTCCCCGAGGAGCGGATCAGCAAGGTCAGGGCAATTCCGGATGTGGTCTGGGCCGACAGGCTGATCCTGACCTGGGGCTTTCTGAAGCTGGCGGCAGGAGGGCAGGAGCAGGTGCAGATCATCGGCTTCAACCCCGACACCGGGGTCGGGGCACCCTGGACCATGATAACGGGGCTTCCCCGGGACGTCAAGGGGGGGAGGTACATGATCATGGACCGCACGTCAGAAAAAAGGCTCGGCCGGCTTCAGCCCGGCTCCGTATGGGAGCTGAACCAGGTCCAGTTCAAGCTGGCCGGCATCTCGGAGGGCACGAGAAGTTTTACGACCGCACCGGTCGTGTTTATGGGGTATAACCAGGCGCACCGCTTTATGACCGCCATCGTGCGCGAAGACCAGACGACATACATCGTCGCCAAGCTGCGGGACCCGGCGAAGACGGACGAGACGATCAGGGCGCTGCAGGCGGTCATGAAAGACAACGATATCCTCTCGAAGAGGGACTTTATAAATAAGACGGTGCTCTACTGGACGATCCAGACAGGCATCGGGATGGGCTTCTTCCTGACCGCCCTGCTCGGCCTGATCGTCGGAGGCGCGATCGTCGGACAGACGGTCTATGCCAATACCATGGAGCACCTCCGCGAATTCGGGACGCTCAAGGCCCTGGGGGCGCGGAACTCTGACCTCTACCGGGTGATCTTCAGCCAGGTCGGCCTCAATGCCGTGGCAGGCTTCACGGCCGGTTCGCTGCTCGTCCTCCTCCTGCGCAGCGGGATCGAGAAGGCAGGGGTCGCGCTGTACCTCCACCCGGCCCTTTTCCTGGCCCTGTTCTTCGTCGTCCTCTCGACCTGCCTCCTCTCTGCCTATTTTTCTGTGCGCAGGATCCGGACCCTCGACCCGGTGACGGTCTTCAGGGCGTGAGTGACATGACAACGTTTCCCGGGGCCCCGATTCTCAGGGCGATAGACGTCGGCAAGATTTACGGAGAGGGGGACAACAGCATCGTGGCCGTTGATTCAATAACCCTCGGACTCTCGAAGGGAGAGATGCTCCTGATCATGGGGCCATCCGGCTCGGGCAAGACAACCCTCCTGTCGATTATGGGCTGCATCCTCCACCCCACCCGCGGTGAGGTAGTCATTGAAGACCGCAGGGTGAGCGGGCTTGGCGAGGAGGAGCTGCCGGACATCAGGAAGAAGTATTTCGGTTTTGTGTTTCAGGCCTTCAACCTCTTTCCGTCCCTCACGGCGATCGAGAACGTTGAACTCGTACTCCGGCTGAAGAAGGTCCCTCAATCCCTCATAAAGCCGACGGCTGCGGAGCTTCTCGGGAAGGTCGGTCTCGGCCACAGGTCCGTGTTCTATCCGTCGGACCTCAGCGGCGGGGAAAAACAGCGGGTCGCCTTTGCACGCGCGCTTGCGGGAGACCCCCCGATCCTGCTCGCTGACGAACCAACGGCGAATCTCGATTCAAGGACAGGCATGGAGGTCCTGAAGCTCCTGCGGGAGATGGCCGAAAAAGACGGCAAGGCGGTGGTCATCGTCAGCCACGATCCAAAGGCAGAGTCCCTGGCACACAGGGTCGTTTTTATCGAAGACGGGAGGTTGCGGAGATGAGGAAGAAATATCTGATCGGTGCGGTCCTTCTCGCTGCTGGCATCGCGCTCACGGTGGGCATTGCAACGAGGAAAAACCCCGGCCAGGGGCAGCATAAGGGGCAGGAAAAGACCACGGTGGCTGACGACGTCCGGCATGTCGCTGCAGAGGGAAAGATAGAGTCCCTGCCGGGATTTGAAGTCGAGGTCGGCAGCGAGATCGAAGGAAGGATTGCGGAGTTTCCTGTCGAGGAAGGAGATCTTGTGCGCAAAGGCGCACTCATAGCGCGGATGGAAGACAGGGATATCCTGGCAAAGCTGAAGGAGGCCGAGGCCGAGGCGGCTGCAGCACGCGCGAAGTACCGGGAGGTGGCATCCGGCTCACGGGCCGAGGAGGTCAGGAAGGCCGAGGCTGTCTGTGCACGCGCTTCCGCTGATGCGGCAACGGCAGGGAAAGAGGCCGAGCGGTATCGCCGGCTGCATGAAAAGGGCATCGTCTCCCGCTCAGCGTACGAAGAATGGGAGAGGGTCGCGGAGGTCGCAGCGGCACGTCAGCGGGAGGCGGATGAGGACCTTGCCCTGGTGCGGCAGGGCCCGAAGCAGGACACGGTCACCTATTACCTGGACTCTGCACGGCGCGCTGAATCTGCAGTCGAATATTACCGGACACTGAGGGACAAGGCGGTGATCGCCGCGCCGATTTCAGGCAGGGTGATCAGGAAATACCTGCAGAGGGGGGAAATGGTCAGCAGGGAAGTGACGCCGAACCTCGTGGCGATCGCGGATATCGAAAAGATCAGGGTCAACGCGGAGGTGGATGAGACCGACGTGGCCAGGTTCAGGACAGGCGACCCGGCCGAGATCACCACATACGCGTACCCCGGCAGGACCTTCAGGGGAACCGTCCAGGAGATAGCCGACTACGCAGGCCTGCGGAAGGTAACCCCGAACAACCCGGTGAAGAACAGGGACATGAAGATCGTGCAGGTCAAGGTCGCGTTCTCCGAAAAGACCCCCTTCAGGCTCGGGATGACGGTCGACGTCCGTATCATACCGAAAAATACGAAGGAGAATTAATGTCGGACTTCCCGCCTGACATGCGTACGATGAACAGCTGGGCCGCAACGTGAACAAAGCGATATAATAGACGACGATGGAATTGCATGACGTATCCTCCGAAAGCAGGGACCTTGCAGGAGAAGCAGGGACATTCCTGACAGACGCAGTCATGGCGGCACTTCAGGATTCCGAGGTGCGGCCCTCACAGACAGCAATGCTGCAGGCCTGCGCCGGGATCATCGAATCCGGCGGCACCCTCATGGTCGAGGCAGGAACCGGTACCGGCAAGACCTTTGCCTATCTGGTCCCCCTGCTGCTCTCAGGCAGAAAGGCAATCGTCGCCACGCGGACAAAGAACCTGCAGGAGCAGCTCATCTCAAAAGACCTCGCACTGCTCTCTTCCCTTCGGCCTGCCGACTACGCCATAGCCAAGGGCCGGGGGAATTATCTCTGCCTCCGGAGGATGATGGCCTTCACCCCTTCCTCCGAGGACGAGGCCTCCGGCCTCCGTGAGATCAGGTCCTGGGCTGAAGAGACCGGGACCGGGGACTTTGAGGAACTGGGAGGCAGGAAATCGCTCATCCGGGAGAAGGTCAGCTCTGACGGAGATGCCTGCCGAAAGATGAAGTGCGGTTACTACCGGGACTGCTTCTACTTCCGTGCACGCAGGCGGTGGGAAGCGGCGCAGATCGTCGTGGCCAACCATGCGCTCCTCGCCATCGACGCCATGCTGTCTGCGGAATCGAAGATCCTGCCCCAGGCAGAGGTCCTGGTGATAGACGAGGGGCATTCCCTCGACGGGGTCCTCTCGGACCAGATAGGCATCAATCTTTCGAAGCACCGCACAGACACCGTCCTCAACAGGCTGCTGCGCCTGGACGAACGCGGCGTCTACAAAGGGCTCCTGGCCGGCTCGCCCGGGTTGTTCGGCCCGGTCGAGGCGCTGAGGGAAGAGCTGGGTCTGTTCTGGTCCAGGGTCGCCGGGAGCCTCAAGGACCGCGTACTGATTAAAAATGCGGTGAGGCTTTCGGAAGCGCTTCAGATACTCTCCGCTTCCGTAACGGCCCTGACAGCAGCAATAAAGACTGCCATTCTCGGCCTCTTCCACGAGGACGAGGAGATAGAGATGGAGGCCGCGCTTATGGGCCTCGCCGCCCTCGCCGGTGAGTTCCTGATGTTCGCCGACGGGGCAGAGGGCTTCGTCAGGTGGGCCGAGATCGATGAGAAGAAGACCGCCCTCAGGATGGCGCCAATCTACCCGGGAGATTTCGTACAGAACAATATCGTTCCGCAGTACCGGTCGATCATCGTCACCTCCGCCACACTTGCCGCTGGAGGCGATTTCGGCTTCACCCGCAACATCCTCGGGCTCGAGCACGCGGAAACGCTCTCCCTGCCGTCTCCGTTCGACCTGAAAAGCCAGGTCTCGGTGTCAATAGAAAAGGGAATCAACCTGAAAAACGCAGAGGGCATCGAAAGGCTCGCCGGTGTTATCCTGTCGGAGGCAGCCAGACAGGACGGCGGGATTCTGGTGCTCTTCACCTCGCGCGACGCCATGAACAGGGCCTGGGAGCTGACGGCGGATGAACTCCGCGACGCAGGGCGCCTGCCGATGCAGCAGGGGGACATGCAGAACAGGACAATACTTGAGCTCATGCGAAGCGGCACCGGGGGTGTCATCTTCGGGCTGGAATCCTTCTGGGAGGGGGTCGACCTCAGGGGCGACGCACTGAAATCCCTGATCATGACAAAGCTCCCCTTCGACGTGCCGACCGACCCGATGTTCGTGGCCCGCAAAGAGGCGATCGAACGGGCAGGAGGGAATCCCTTCAGGGAATATGCCGTGCCGAGGGCGATCCTCAAATTCAAGCAGGGCTTCGGAAGACTGATACGGTCGAAGCAGGATACGGGGCGGGTGATCATCTGCGACGAACGGATTGAGACGATGGCCTACGGCCGAAGGTTTATCGAGAGCATCGCCTGAGGGGTCCTCTCCGGCAGGTGAAGGGCCTTCGTTTTGCTTGTTCATGGTAAAGGCAAAGGGTGTATACTAAGAGAAATGCTTGAAGGGATTAAAAGGTATTTTTTATGAACAGGATGAGAGTGATGATCGCAGACGACTCCTCGCTGATGAGAGACATCATACGGGAATCCCTCTGCGAGGAATTTGAATTCATCGAGCCGGTCATGGCGGCCAATGGGGAGGATGCCCGGAGAATGCTGATGGCCGGAGATCTTTTCGATCTCATTTTATGCGACTGGGAAATGCCCGGACTGAACGGCGATGAACTCCTGCGCTGGCTGCGTGAGGAGTCCCATCTTAAAACCGTTCCCTTCATCATGATAACCGCAAAGGACGACGGGGAGTCCGTCATGGAAGTGGTGAAGCTGGGTGTCACCGACTATATCGTCAAACCGTTCAGCCCTGAGACGCTCTGCGAGAAGGTGACCAGGGTGTTCAAACAAAGAGCGAGGGGTGCTCAGTAACACCCTCCTGAACCGGCATCAGCAGCTCCCCTCCGGCGGCTCTGGACACAGCTTCACGTCGCTTGCCAGAAAATTGCCGAGCATCCTGTCGAGTGTCCTGACGTGGTTCGAAAACCAGGAAATGAGCAGATAGTTCGCGTGCATGATGTTATCCGGAGATGAACCGCCAGCTTCGATTTTTCTTCTGAGGCGTGTTACTTCTGTTGCAAACCAGATGTGCCTGCTCCGGTGGATGCTGTATCCCGGATAGTCGCGGCTCGTCATGATCCGCTCTTCTGTCTCGAAATGGGTGGCGACGTACCGGTCAAGGAATTCAATGACTCTGGCGAGCCCCTCTACCCCTTCGCCCTGTCTCATAATCGCATCGAGCGTATTGATGATGCCGAACAGCTCCTGATGCTGGGCGTCAATTTCTTCGACATGAACCGAAAACTCGTTGGTCCACTGCAGCTTCATGACAGGCCAGGTCCGCTGAAAAATATCAGGGGCTGCATCACAGCATCAGCCATGTTCCCCCGGTATCTGCCCCTGTTCTGCACCATGCATAACTTTAACCTGCGCTGGACCGGAAAATATGCCAGTTTTCTTCTTCTTGCCTGTAAGATTATCCTTACAGCAGGATAACGGGCGGACGCAGCATTTTTTGAGACCTCGTCCCGGCAGCCAGCCATTGACAGGCTGGTCGGCATTCTATATGATTGAACAAAATGACTTCATGGCAAGTCATCAATTCCAAAGGAGAGACCCATGAAAAAGAAACGCCGGAGAGACACCGAGAGGACCTGTACCGTCACGGAATTTGCAGCAACCCTGCGCCGCCTGGCCGACGCCCTCGAGCAGGGGAAACGCTTTGCCGTCAGTGTGGCAGGCGAGCGCATCACCGTACCTGCCCGGGCAGCCTTCAGCATAGCCCATGAGCGGGAGGACGGCAGCGAGGAACTGGAGTTCCAGGTCTCCTGGGAGAACGAATAGACCGTCCTACTGCGGTGAGGAGTTTACAGGGGCGCTTCGGCAGGGCAGGACGCGGTATCAGGCGATAATATCAAGTATACTCCTGTTTATCTCATCAGCCGTCTTAAGGGTCTTGAGGTTAGCCTCAATACCCTGTTTAGCCGTCATCAGGCTGACCATTTCCCTGGCAAGATCTACCTCCGGCGTATCGGTCTGGCTGATCGTAACATACACGCCTTGGCCCGCATTATCATGAATATTGGCTTCGGAGGGTCTGAATTTCTCGGTGTTGAGGTTGGCAATATTGTTTGCTGTAACGCCCAATTTTTTTTCGTAGGCCGAGAGGGCAGACAGTGCTATTGAGTTTATGTCCATAACAGTCCTCCTGATTACTTATCGGCTCTGACAGGACTTTTCTTTAACACACCGTCACCCCCGCCTACAGCCGATGAAGGCGAAATGCAGCAGAGAGGGGGCAGCAGGCAATAAAAAAGTGGTGTCTGCTTCTTCTCTGACCGGTTGGCCGGCCCCCTCCGGACTCTGCCTGAAACTATTCCATCCAGGCATTGAGTCCCTTGAGTCCTGACCCTTTATTACCGTCCCTTGTTAAGGGCCCCACTCTGGGCCCCGTCAAAGGGCCACCCAATGGGTATGAGAAGAGCAAAACCACCACTGTCCTTGCCCGTCTTAATTACAGCATACTCCCATTCCGGCAGCCTGTCAAGAGAAATACAGAATAATAAAAGACCTTGTACAATCCGGGACAGATCGTCATTGTTTCGCGTGTTGTTCCCTGTTCCCTGAACAATAAATGCTCCTGCAGCAGGCTGGGATTATTCGAGAGAGCTTAACAAATTTTAACGGTACATCCGTGATATTTTTTGATACAATGGATTCATGAGTACCTGCAAACGGATTGAATGCGACAAATACGGAAGGCTGACAGTCTACCGCACGCTGGATGAGCCGCGGGCCGGGAGCCTCTGGAGAAGACTGAAGTCTCTCCTCGGCCTCCTGAAGAAATCCTGACGCCGGACCACTGTATAGCTTAAACATACGCGCGTCCACAACTGCGTAAAAAAAAAGACCCGCCCGACAGGGGCGGGTCTTTTTTGCTCAGGGAGGCGAGCAGCCTGTTGCTGTCTGCCCCTCCCCGGTCCTTTAATTCTCAGCGCAGCATGATCAGCATTTCAACGGTCCCGTTCCCCTCCCTGAGAGACCCGAGGGCCTTGCCGATAATCGTACCCGGTGACGGATTTGAAGCCGCACGCATGGCGTGGCCGGCAGTTGAAGACGATACCAGCAGATCGCCGGGCCGTATCGGGCCGTTTTCAGAACTCACCTTGACCGGCACGCGGCCGGTCAGCGCGAGCCGCGGGCCCTGCTCCGGCCGGCCTCCCGCAGGATCAGCAGCATTCATCGTCAGACCCGGGTTTGAAGAGATGACCCCCGCCACCAGGGTGCTGTTCGGCGTCTGGGCAGGCCTGAAATAACCCTCGTGCTCGGGATCGATCTCGACGACGTCAGCAAGCGTCGGAGACTTCAGGACCGGTATGTGCTCCGCAACGTCGGCACCGCTGGCCTGGAAGTTGCCATTGGCAAAGACCTTCCCCGTCCTGTCGACGCGAAAGACATTTGCTGTAGCGGAGCAGCCAAGGAAAGTAGCACTGGTGCATACCTTTCCCAAAAAAAGCTGGCCGCCGGGAGTGGTACCACCCATGATAGAGGCACTTAACGTCGAATATGACGTGACACCGAATCCGGCAGAATTGTTCGAGTATGCATATAAGCCGTTTCCTCCTCCGGTGTAGACACCATAACCAGTTGATGAGGATGTCGTCGCAATGATGCCGCGATCAGTACCCTGGGCACGTATACCTGCATAATTGGCTACAAAACCACCACCAAAATCGACCTCAGGCGCATAGCTTACCGCATAAATGGCATCGTCACTGGTGCTCTCGGCCTGCAGACCGGATGAACTAGTGCTATGTGCATAGATAGCGGTATTCGTCGTCTCCGGGACCTCCATAAAGGCCGGCGCACCTCCGGGAAACACTGCGGACAGGACAAGTATAATGACGGTCACTGGCAATAAACGACCCATTTCCTAATACCCCCTCATAAATGAAGTTTCTCTCCGGGGACAAAGCCTTCTCAGCCCGCGCCCCGGCTATCATCATAACACATCATGTGCTTCCTGAAAAGACATGAATAGAATAGTAGGAACGGATTGGTCGAAAGATATACAGGACCCGGGAGGAAGCTCGCGCTGACATCTTCGATTATATTGAGGTCGTTTACAACCGGGTCAGGCGTCACAGCTATCTGGGGCATATGAGCCCCTATGAGTACGAAAATCAGGCTACCTGTGGTAACTTATAACTGTCTACCCAATGGGGGGAACTCCAGTTGTAAAACCGAAGACTGAATGGCCCACAAAGGATTTTTTCATAAAGACCCTGGCTACATATCTTGGCTTTTTCCTGGCGGGATACGGATCCCTCGGGAGCCTCTTCAATAGAATGGTATCATCGGTGGGTTGAAACTGGTGATGATGCCATAAAACAAGGAATATTGCAGTATAATGAAGACGATTGCATCGCGAAAAGAGTTTTGTTGGATGGAATCAAGAATATATTGTAGTTCACGCGCACATGCCATTATGTTCCGTAGTATGGCTGTAAGATTAGATGAGCGGAGATAGATGAATAATCAGCACTGTGAATTAAATGAATTGGGTTGGAGCGATTGGTTCGAGCAAAGGGCAGAATGCAAACCAGCGGCTACTATCGCCCGCGTTGCGGCTGTAGATCGCGATCAGTTATTACTTGTGGATCAGGCAAGCGCTTTCAGAGCAAAGCTGGCAGGTAGTTATCTTTATCGCCATCACCTATCCCATGAACTGCCGTGCGTGGGAGACTGGGTGTGCTTAGAGAAGTCAGGCGACTTTGGTGTTGTCCACGCGATTATAGAACGAAGGACTTCGCTGCGCAGAAAGTCCGCGGGGGACGTCATAGAGTATCAGATGATAGCGGCGAACCTGGACTACGTGGTTATCGTGCAGTCATGCCACTTTGATTTCAACCTGAAGCGGTTAGAGCGCTACCTCGTAATGGTGATGGATGGAGGGGCTGAGCCGTACATTCTGCTCACTAAAACCGACTTGTTGGATCCTGGCGTTGTGGCTGCACAGTTGGCGGAAATACGTTCTGCTGGCATCACCGCACCGATAGTAACGTTGAGCAACGTAACGCGGGAAGGCGTGGATGATTTTAAACGTCTGTTGTTGCCTGGAAAGACCTATTGCTTCGTTGGGTCGTCAGGTGTTGGTAAAAGCACGCTGATTAATCAGTTAATGGGTCGTGAAATTCTGGAAACTAAGGCTGTTAGCGGAACAGGCGAAGGGCGGCATACAACTGTTCGCCGTGAACTGATTCGAATCGAGGAAGGTGCACTGGTTATCGACAACCCGGGAATGCGGGAATTTGGCATTCTTGGGGCGGAAGGCGGTATAGGAAGTAGCTATTCCGACATCACTTCCCTTTCATCTAGCTGCCGTTATCGAGACTGTAGCCATACAGGGGAACCAGGCTGTGCTGTGCTTGAGGCCGTTGATTCCGGCGAAATTAGTCAGGGTCACTTTAAAAACTACTTGAAACTCAGAGAAGAATCTGAGTTCTACCAGATGTCCTATGCTGAAAAGAGAAAGAAGGAGCGGGACTTTGGCAAGTACATTAATTCCGCAAAAAAGGATTTAAAGGGAAAGAAAGGATTTTGAGGATAACACCAGCTGTTAACCCTTCATCAGCTCCTTCATCCTCCTCGCGTTCCTCATAGCAGAACCACCGTGGCAGTTGTTAAACATCACGTACGTCACTTTTGCCTTCTTCGCTGAAGTCAGTATATGGGGCATAAACTCCTTTAATTCCTCGTCTGAATACTCATAAGCGTATCGTAGGGACGTTTCAATGGTCTTCTTGAGCCAATTGTCCTTATTATGAGAGGGGCCACGCAGGGTCAAACCTTCATTCTTCATGTATAGCCATTCCGGCCGGAAATCTTCCTTTCCGAGTCAATCGCTTCTCTGCGGGTTATCAGTTGCAGGTTATAACCATGGAGGGTAAGGGGTTTGTCACAATCCTGTCACAACGAGGGAAAAACAAAGGGGCTGCATTGCTGCAGCCCCTTGAATTTGTTGGCGTCCCCAGCGGGACCTGCCTGCCGCCAGGCTGGTTCGAACCCGCGTTACCGCCTTGAAAGTTAGATAAAGGCATTTTACGGATTGGCTGCTATCAACGGTTCCAGCACAACCTGTTGATTTTATTGAAAAGTGGGTTATCTAAATATTCCGAATATTCCGTCAAAAGACGCCTATTCCGCAAATTCTACGACCGTTTTACGACCGCGACTGCGTATGCGAGTTGGTCACGGTAATTCCTCCGCTTTTGACCTTTGATAGACATCTTGACAAATACATATGATGTATTTACACTGTAGTTATGTCAAGCATTGCATTTGACTGGAACACAGCCAAGAATACGCTCAACAAAAAGAAGCATGGCGTGTCATTTGAAGAGGCGCAGACCGTTTTTTCTGATGATAACGCTCTACTGATCTCTGACCCGGACCATTCAGAAGATGAGGACCGATTTATCCTTCTTGGACAAAGCTCCCAAATACGCATGCTTCTCGTTTGCCATTGCTACCAAAAGGACGACAAAATCATCAGAATAATATCGGCACGGAAAGCCTCACGCGATGAACAGAAACAGTATTTTGAAAGGTGGACAACATGAGAAAGGAATACGATTTTTCAAAGGCAAAAAAGAATCCGTATGCTGGCATGCTGAAAAAGCAGGTAACAATCAGATTGGATGAAAATACGGTGGCTTACTTCAAGAATCTGGCTGAAGAAGCAGGCATGCCATACCAAACGTTGATTAATCTCTACCTCCGCGATTGTGCAGCCTCTCACCGGAAACTCTCCATTCAGTGGAAGGTAGCATGATATATAAATAGGCCACGCAGGGTCGAACCTTCATTCTTCATTTTATAGACATTCCGGCCGGAACTCTTTCTTTTCGAACCAATCGCTTCTCTGCGGGTTATCAGTTGCAGGTTATAACCATGGAGGGTAAGGGGTTTGTCACAATCCTGTCACAACGAGGGAAAAACAAAGGGGCTGCATTGCTGCAGCCCCTTGAATTTGTTGGCGTCCCCAGCGGGATTCGAACCCGCGTTACCGCCTTGAAAGGGCGGATCAGGGGGCTTAGCAAGAGCTTGAAAATACCATAAATTGCTTTTGAATTAAGCTGCTTAGCCCGCTTTCAGTTTATACGGAGTGCTATGAAATTATACCGTTTTTGATGGTCTATTTTCACGTTTTTTTCACGTTCCCCGGAAACGATAGCCGATAAGGAGTGTTTGCTTCATACATTTGCCACTTTGCGGCCGAGAAATAAATCAAGCATTGTTAATCTCATTATATTAACCAAATGGTATAAGCTTGATTCAATAAGTCGTTAAATATCTGAATGATAAGTTGGCAGTATTGACAAACACATAAACAATAGTTTGTATAATAAGTATTATTTGAGAATTCTGGAGACTTTTTAATGTTAAAGGCTTTTGCATCCTATATTTCCGCCTGACATTGACGGCTTAGTCGGCGTTAGGTTAAATTATACTATGAGCAAAGAGCTATATCTGAAAAAGGCGTTGGCTGTTTTCATGCTGATACTGTTGCTTGCTCTCTCTGTCTTTAGTTTCGAGGGTGCCCTTCTCTGCCTCGGCGAGGACGGACATGTGGCAGTAGAGTTCGTAAATGCATGCAATGGAGCGGGGTTCGGAAACGAGATTGCGGGAATGGAAGCTGATGCCTGCGGTCCATGCAAGGATGTGCAGTTTACCAGCACCCCGGCTTATACAAGAAATGTCTCGCCTTATACTCAAGCGCTCCCTCTTTCGTTTCTACCGCAGATGTCTCCTGTTTTGCCTGTACAGGATAATTCAATCAAACGTGCAGCTCCTCCGGTTTCTTCACACCAAGACAAGACTCTTGCCAGTCTGCAGTCCGTTGTTCTCCTGATCTGATTCGCCTCCTTTCCCCCTATCCTATATTAATTGGGTAGAGGGACTCCTGTATCAATTTACTAAGTTCACTAAGGAGGCTATTATTTTATGGATCGAATTTATTCCGTTGTTATTGTTTTGTGTGCATTGTTCATAATCACATTGCCTGCCGTTGCGTCCGAAACTAAGGAGTTGGCGCTTTCGCAGGCAATCACCCTTGCCCTTGAGAAAAATCCTGATCTACAGACTCTCAGGCTGGAAGAAGAGTCCGTAAAGGGGCGGATTGAAAAGGCGCGGCTCCTTCTGATCAATAACCCTACGCTCGAAGGCAATGTTTCGAAGAAGGATAGACCAGATGCGGAAGGCGGCGGGAAGTTCACTAACTATGGCTTCAAACTCTCCCAGGAATTCGAGGTCGCAGGCCAACGTGGCGCAAGGATCAATGTTGCTGAAAAAGAACTCGCCCGTGTGAAGTTGGAAATAAGAGACAAAGAAAGGGTCTTGATTTCAGATGTAAAAGACGCTTTTGCAAGGGCACTTTCGCTAAAAAAGAAGAGCGGCCTTGCAAAGGAGAACGTCAGACTCAATGAAGAGCTTCTCGGCTACACAAAGATCAAGCTTGAGGCCGGAGATATCTCGGGGCTTGATGTAAATCTTGCAGAGGTTGAACTGAGCAAGGCAAAGAAAGAGCTTCTTCTGGCGGAACGGCAATACAAAGAAGCGCTTATTTCCCTGCAGGGACTTCTCGGCTTGGCGCCTGATATGTTCTTTGCCGTAGAAGGCGAGCTGCCCTCAGAAGCGCCGACGCTACCGGACAAGGAAGCCCTCAAGAGAGTGGCGCTATCCCAGCGCCCTGACTCAAAGGCTATCGTATTTGAAATGGAAAAGACAGAGGCTGTGCTGAAATTGGTTAAGAAGGAGGCCTCCCCGAATATAACACTGGCCGGGTTTTATGACAGAGATGAACGCCGGAATGCGGTCGGCTTGGCGATATCTGTCCCGCTGCCGTTCTTTGACAGGAAACAGGCTGAAAAGAAAGAGGCCTTTGCAAAGGCAGAAGGGGCAAAGATAAAAGCAGCAGGTCTGAAGAAGACTATTGAGCGGGAGGTCGATCAGGCTTTCAACGATATCACCGCTGCCATTGAGGAGCTTTTGCTTTTTAGAAAAGAGATACTGGTAAAAGCAGCCGAAAACCTGAAGCTTCTGAACCTCGCCTTCAAAGAGGGAAAGATCGGCTTCTTTGAGGTACGACTCGCTCAGAAGGACACCATCGAAGCACAGTTTGCCTATATTGAAGCACAGACGCGGGCGCAGCTCGCGCTCAACGCTATTGAAAAGACCACAGGAGGTGCGGTGAAATGATTTTACAGAGAGATAATAGCAGACACAGTCTGCTGGTGATAATCCTTATTGTCTTGGGTGTTGCGTTATTGATCGCTGGCTGCGGGAAAAAGGAAGCTCCCAAAGAAGTCAAACAGGCAGCGGTCGAGGAGAAGAAAAAGGCTGAAGAGCACAAGGATGAACACAAAGGCGAGCATGAAGGTGAACACAAAGATGAACATGAAGGTGAAGAACCGGGTATTGTGACTCTATCTGCCGAAAAGCAGAAGGTCGCCGGAATTGAGGTCAGAAAGGTTGCCTTTGAGGATTCAGCTGTGCCCCTGTCTGCAACTGCTGTTATAGAGATGAATATGGACCGGGCAGCGAAGATCAGTCCAAGAGTAGTGGGAAAGGTTGTCAGGATCACTGCATCACAGGGCGACAGGGTGAAGGCAGGGCAGGTGCTTGCCTATCTCGACAGCATGGAGCTTGACCAGACGTGGGCTGACTACATCAAGGCCCTGGGGAAGGTCGAGCTTGTAAGAAAAAACCTCCTGAGAGAGGAAACCCTGTTTGAGAAGAAGGTAGCACCTGAAAAGGATGTCCTGAGAGCCCGACAGGAACTGGGAGAAGCTGAGGCTGACCTCAACCTTGCAAAGGAACGCTTCAGGCTGTTAGGCGTCGATATCTCTAAGTTCGGATCTTCAAAGGACAATGGAAACCACCCGCTTGTCCCGTTAACAACTCCGGTAAGTGGTGTGGTGCTTGAAAAAACAGTCACTCAGGGAGAAATGGTCAACTCCGAAAAGACGCTCTTTGCTGTTGCCGACCTTTCGACTCTATGGGTAGTGATTGATGTCTACGAAAAAGATATTTCCCGGCTCAGGCTCGGCACCGGGGTAAAGGTGTCAGTTACGGCGTTTCCTGAGAAGACCTTCAAAGGGAAGATTGCCTATATCAGTGATGTGGTCGATGAAAAGACAAGGACCGAAAAGGCGAGGGTTACTATAGACAATTCAAGCGGTCTGCTCAAGCCCGGCATGTTTGCCAGCGTAATGATTGAGGCAGCAGGCAGCGGAACAGAGAGGCTTATTGCTGTCCCTGAAGAGACGGTCATTATCGACGGGACGAAGAGATATGTCTTTGTTCAAACCGCACCTGAGAAATTCCAAAGGAAAGAGATAGAAACCGGCAGATCGCTCGGAAACAAGATGGAAGTCAAAAGCGGTCTAAAGGAGGGTGAACCGGTTGCCGTGAAGGGGGCCTTCATCCTCAAATCAGAGCTAAAGAAAGGCGAAATCGTCGACGAACACGGCCATGGCAAGTAAATTACTCTTAATGAACAGGAGATGATCGATCATGTTAGAAAAGTTGATTGAATATACGTTAAAGCAGAAAGGGATGGTTATATTTCTTTCGCTTCTTATTATAACAATCGGATTTTATTCATATTTGAAATTGCCGATTGACGCCTTTCCTGATGTAACAAACATTCAGGTTGAAGTAGTAAGCCACGCAGACGGCCTATCTGCCGTAGAGATCGAGCGAAATGTAACCTACCCGATTGAGATGGCAATGCGCGGCCTGCCTGATATAGAGCAGATGCGTTCGGTCACAAAGTTCGGTCTTTCGATCGTAACGATCGTTTTTAAGGATAATGTTGACATCTATTTCGCCCGGCAGCTGGTATTCGAGCGCCTGGCGGAAGCGAGAGAGAAGGTCCCCAAAGGCGTAGAAATCGCCATGGGCCCGATCGGCACGGCAATGGGTGAAATTTATCAATATACACTCGAAGGCAAAATGCCGGAAGATCCGCAACAGAAGATTACCTATCTCACGAACCTGAGAACAATTCAGGAATGGATAATCACACCGCAGCTGAAAAGTGTCCCCGGCGTAAATGAGATCAATTCGTTCGGAGGATATTTCAAACAGTACCAGGTGATCGTATCGCCTGAAAAACTGCTGAAATACGCAGTGACAGTCGATGATGTGTACTCAGCCATCGGCAGCAATAATGAAAACGTCGGCGGCAATATTCTGGAACGGGGAACTGATCAATACATTGTCCGCGGGGTTGGGTTGATAAAGGATGTCAGCGACATAGAAAACATTGTCCTGAAATCTCAACACGGAACTCCGACCTACGTCCGTGATGTCGCCCAGGTGAAGATCGGCGAAGCGGTCCGTATGGGTGCTGCCATGAAGGATGGCAAGGATGAAGCCGTAGGAGGGATCGTCATGATGCTGCGCGGTGAAAACAGCCGTGACGTTGTGCGCCGGGTGACGGAGAAAGTCAAAGAAATAAACGAAAACAATATCCTCCCGGAAGGCATCAAGATGGCTTCTTATTATGACAGAAGCGACATTGTGAGGGCGAGCGTGAGCACGGTAAATAAGGCGCTGATTGAAGGCTCCATTCTTGTACTGATCGTGCTTTATCTGCTACTCAACAGTATCCGGGGCAGTATCGTAGTTCTCATTGCGCTGCCGCTGTCGTTGCTGGGCACGTTCATAGTGATGAAGCTTGCGGGAATAAGCGCAAACCTGATGTCACTCGGCGGCCTTGCAATCTCGATCGGCATGATAATAGACACAACAATAATCCAGGTCGAAAACGTGCAGCGACATTTAAGCGAGGAGGGCGGTAAACATCCCAAATTATTTACGGTGCTTAAAGCCGTGATGGAAGTCAGAAAGCCGAGTATCTTCGGCGAGCTTATCATCGCACTAACATTCATTCCCATCCTTTCCCTGGAGGGAATTGAAGGGAAGATGTTCAGCCCTCTGGCCCTCACCGTCGCTATCGCGCTTCTTGCTTCGTTGTTTCTTTCCGTATTCGTTATCCCTGTCCTCTGCATACTCTTTCTGAAGCCGCAGGCCGAAAAAGAAAGCTTTATCATGAAGCGGGCAAACAGGTTGTATCTGCCACTTCTCGACTATGCAATGAACAGGAAAAAAGTAATACTTGGCATAGCCGGTGTTTTATTGATTGCGTCTCTGTTTCTCTCAACAAGATTAGGGACTGAATTCATACCGACAATGGATGAAGGATCATTCGATATGGATGTGTCCATGCTTCCGGGCGTATCCCTTGCCACGGCTATGGAAGTAAATCAGCGTGCTGCGGAAAAGTTGAAGCAGTTTCCCGAACTTGATACCGTGGTGTCACGAACCGGGCAGACCGGGGTTGCTCTCGATACTAGAGGTTCAGATAAAACCGGTTATGTCGGAATATTCAAGCCAAAGAAAGAATGGAAAAGGGATATTTCAAAGGAGAAGTTGACCAATGAGATGCGCGAGTCTCTGGAATCCATACCGGGAATCACCTTTGGTTTCAGCCAGCCGATCCAGTGCCGTATTGATGAACTCGTAGCCGGGACCCGCGCGCAGCTCATTCTGAAGCTCTTTGGTGAAGATATTAATGTGCTCAGTGAGAAATCGGCTGAAATTGCTAAGGTTCTGTCCACCGTAAAGGGCGGCACAGACCTGGCAGCTGAAAAGGTTTCAGGGCAGCCATACCTGACCGTAAACATTGACCGTGCAAAAATTGCACGCTACGGCCTGAATATCAGTGATGTGCAGAAGGTCATCGAAATAGCTGTTGCCGGGAAAGCGGCAAGCAAGTTTTATGAGGAGAACCGCAGCTTCGACATATCCGTCCGCTTGCCTGAAGAAAAGAGGAACTCGCTGGAGGCGATCAAAAATCTGATGATCACCACAAAAACCGGCAGCAATGTTCCGCTTGAACAGTTAGCGGAGGTGAAAATGATCGAAGGACCGGTCCAGATAAGCCGCCAGGACGGGGCCAGAAGAATCGGGATCGAGATGAACATCACCGGCAGGGATATCGGCAGTTTTGTTGCGGAAGCAAAACAGAAGATAAAAGAGAAGGTCAAGTTGCCCACTGGTTATTATCTCACCTGGGGCGGACAGTTTGAAAATCAGCAGCGTGCCATGAAAAAACTGATGATAATCGGACCTGTCGCCATTGGCCTGATCCTGCTTCTCTTGTATGTAACCTTCAGGTCAATCCGACTGGCGCTGCTGGTAATTTCCAATCTGCCGTTTGCCTTGATCGGAGGGGTCTTCGCACTCTACATCTCCAGACAATATCTGTCTGTTCCGGCCTCAGTCGGTTTTGTCGTCCTCTTTGGCGTTGCCGTACTGAACGGACTCGTATTAGTATCGCGCATCTCGCAACTGCGCGATGAAGGACTTGATCTGCGGGAGGCGATCAGGAAGGGAAGTCTCGACCGGTTACGCCCGGTATTGATGACCGCGTCAATCGCAATTTTCAGTTTGATACCGATGCTGCTTGCAGGCGGCGCGGGTTCTGAAATACAGAAACCTCTTGCAACGGTTGTTGTGGGAGGGCTGATTACTTCGACTCTGCTTACGTTGTTAATCATCCCTTCGGTTTACAGCTGGTTTGAGAGCAGGAAAGTCGAAGCGGAAATGTAAATGAGCTGTCTATATGAGTATCATGCATATCAACTAAAGCACATAAGGAGAATTGTATGAAAGAGATAAAAGCAATAATAAGACCGTCCAAATTACTGGAAGTAACTGAAGAACTTCATGAAATTGAAGGCTTGCCCGGTGTAACAGTTTCAGAAATCAAAGGATTCGGTAAAGGCAGAGCGAAAAACGCCAAAGACAAGGTTGTGTATGAAATGGTGGAATTTATTCCACGCGTACAATTGGAAGTCGTTGTCAATGATGAGATGGTCGAAAAGGTTGTCAATGTAATCCAAGAATTCTCACACACCGGCAACACCGGCGACGGGAAAATATTTGTGATCAACGTTGAGGAGACCGTAAAGATAAGAACTAACGAGCGAGGGAAAGATGCGATTTAGTGGTAGGTCTCTTATAATCAGGGAGCTTGCATGAGACTGAGGCCAGTGTTCATGACCGCGCTGGCTGCTGCGCTCGGACTTATCCCCATGGTTCTGTCGGGCGGCACTGGCAGTGAGGTGCAGAGGCCTCTGGCAATCGTGGTAATCGGCGGGCTCGTTACATCGACGGTATTGATGCTCCTGGTCATCCCGTCTCTGTACCGCTGGTTTGCGATAAATCCTGAAGAAGAAACTGTTGAAAAATAGGAGAGATAAGATGAAAAAGATCGAAGCATATATTAAGTCGCACAAATTGACAGAGGTGACCATGGCCCTTCAACACGTTGAGGAGCTGCGCGGCATGAGCGTGCTGTTTGCACGTGGTTTTGGCCATAGAGATGCAGCCGAGAAACATCCAAAGCTCGATGATCTGATGGATTTTTCGGAGCATACAAAGATAGAGATATTCTGCAATGACGACCTCGTAGAAGAGCTCGTCGATGTCATTGACAAGAATGCCGTCACAGGTTTGCGGGGTGACGGGAAGATCTATATCGTGGATGTCATTGGCGCCGTGAAAATAGGGAAAGGCAAGATAGAATAATGTGGTAGTTGGCATGGTTTCAAGGTGAGACTGCTTGTGATAAGCAGTCTCACCTTGAGATCTCCTCTGATTTAGACAGGGGGCATATGCCTAAAGGAGACAGCAGTGGATAATGAAAAAGATAAAACGATTATAGATAAAATCTGGGATCTCTTTGCTGCCGTCAGGACCGCGGTTGTGATCTTTGCGCTCATTTCCCTTACCTCGGTCGTAGGTACGATTATTGAGCAGCAGGCAGATCCCGAAAAGAACATCAAGGTCTTGGCAAAGATGTTCGGCCTCGGCCACGAAGCAGCCCATAAGGTGCTTGACGTTCTTGACACACTCCATTTTACTGATATGTATCACTCGTGGTGGTTCCTTGCACTGCTCCTCCTTTTTGCCGCAAATCTGATTATCTGCTCAATTGACCGTCTGCCGCGCATATGGAAACTGGTTCAGGAAAAGATACATCCTGTGCCGTCTGATTATATCGAGAAGATGTCAATAAAAAAATCCGTAACGCTTAAGGGCAAGCCTGCCGGAATAAAGGAAAAAATCACAGCAGCAATGTGCAGCATCGGCTTCAAGCCCGCCGAATCTGCTGAAGGCCAGGCAGTTCAGTTTTATGCAGAGCATGGCAATTACTCGAGGCTTGGTGTGTATATCACCCATTTGAGCATCCTGATCATTCTTGCAGGCGCTATCATAGGGATCTATTTCGGCTACAACGCTTTTTTGAATCTGCCGGAGGGTGAGGTTTCTTCCGTTGCATATAAGGACAAAGGTGTCGAGATCCCACTTGGTTTCGAGCTGCGCTGTGACAATTTCGAGGTTGAGTATTATCCGAATACAGAAATGCCGAAGTCATACAAGAGTTGGCTAACCGTTCTGAAGAATGGTCAGGAGGTTATGAAAAAGTCGATTGTGGTGAATGACCCGCTCAAGTTCGAGGGCGTTACCTTTTATCAGTCGAGCTTTGGCATGCATCCTGACGGTTTTGGCAGAGGCATTCTGATCCTGAAGGCGTCTTCAAAGGATGGGAAGGCCGAGCAGGTGAATATCAAGGTAGGCGGCACGTTTACCATACCAGGAACTTCTATTGAGGGTCATGTCCGGGATTTCAGCCCTGCGCTCTCTTTTGACGAAAACGGCAAGGCCTTTACGTTTGCGGAGCAGATGGTAAACCCTGCGGTCTATGTAGATTTTTCTGACAAGGGAGTTCAAAAATATTCCGGATGGCTTCTGAAGCGCATGCCTAAGACATGGATCATGCCTGACGGCAATCGGGTCGAGTTCCTTGACCTCTGGGGTGTTCAGTACACAGGCATGCAAGTGCGGAAAGACCCCGGTGTATTCATCGTCTATCTTGGGTGTATTATCATGGCAATCGGACTCTATATGACGTTTTTTATGAGCCACAGGAGGGTCTGGGTCGCCTTGACTGAAGAGAAGGACAACGTGAAGGTTTTGATCGGCGCCTCTGCCAACAAGAACAGGGCATCATTGGAACGAAAGATCGAGAAGATGGCAAACGCAGTCAGCGCTGGCCACAAAGGAGGAAAATAACATGACCAGTTCTGTTTTCTTCGGATTGGCGACCATAGCATACATTTTCGCCATGATACTTTATATAGGCTACCTCGCCTTCAGGAAGAGCGCTATCGGCGTGGCTGCAACGACAATAACTATCGCAGGTTTTGCATCCCAGACCCTGGCGCTCCTGATGAGATGGGCCGAGTTCAAGGAGATCGGCGGGATGGGCTGGGTCCGTGCAGTCCCCCTGACAAACCTCTATGAATCCCTCATATTTTTTGTCTGGTGCCTTATCCTTGTCTATCTTGTGATTGAGTTCAGATACAAAAACAGGAGTTTCGGCGCTTTCATCACTCCGGTAGCTGCCCTTGCACTTGCCTTTATAGATCTCACTGGCATGTCGAAAAACATCCAGCCTCTTGTCCCGGCCCTGCAGAGCAACTGGCTTCTTGTCCATGTCATGATGAGCTTTATCTCCTATGCCCTTTTCGCTGTCTCTTTCAGTACGGGGCTCATGTATCTCATTGTGAAGTCTGAGCAGAGGAACGAGGCGTCATACATATTCTGGACGGTAACGCTTGGCATTTTTGTTGCCACGCTTGCCGCTATGGGCCTTGATTTTCTCACGTTCAAGGTGGCCTTTATGGGCAAGCAGGAGCTGATCAAGAGCTATCTGTTTAAGGCATCATTCAGAAGCGAGTCGACAGCTGTTGTAGCTGCAAGCCTTGCCGCGACTGCAGGCCTTATCTTTGTTATCTGGCGCTTTGGCTATCTACTCAAAACGATCATAACCAGCTTCAATATTTCCGCCGAGATGTTAGACGAACTGACCTATAAGAGCATAGCGATCGGCTTTCCTATCTTCACACTGGGAGGGCTTATTTTCGGCGCTATATGGGCTGACCAGGCGTGGGGCAAATACTGGACCTGGGATCCCAAGGAGACCTGGTCCCTTATTACGTGGTTCTTTTATGCGTTCTTCCTCCATAGCCGCCTCATGAGGGGATGGAAAGGGAAAAAGGTCGCTGCCGTTGCGGTGCTCGGATTCATTGCCGTTATATTTACTTACCTTGGCGTGAACCTGCTGCTTTCGGGGCTGCATGCATATGGATCGTAATAATTGCCGGACGGATATTCTTCTGAAAGCTGCTTTACCAGAGAGGACTGATATGAGCGCGACACGAGTTATTTCCGGCCTGCAGAAAAGGCTGTGGATTTTGCCTGCCCTATGCATCCTCACGATAAACATCGGGCAGCTATGCGCTGCAAAGTGTGCCTTTATCCAGGGAGATATCCTCGGAATTGACCTGAATATCTTCGGCATACTTTTTTATTCCCTGCTGCTTGTCTCACTCTTGGTATACAGAAATTTCTATCCAGAGGATTGGCTTATGAAAGCTATAGCTGCTCTTGCGTCCGTGGGCGTAGGGGCGGAGTTGATCCTCATTAAGTTCCAGGTCGAAAACAACGTCTACTGCCCGAAATGTCTTATCTCAGGTTTCTTTTTCCTTGTCATGTTTTTCCTGGTTGCACGGCACTTGAAAAAATGGGTCATCATCCTGCTGGTCGCGGCTGGTCTGCTCTTCACCTCTTTGGCCTTCAATGGGGCTGTCATTCCTTCATATGCGGATGAGTCAACCCCACAGTTCGGTGCCGACAAGGCCCAGGTCGAAATTATCGTCTATTCGGATTATTTCTGTCCGCACTGCAGAAAGATAGATGGGCAGGTGAACACTATACTGGGCAAACTGAAGGACAGGGCAAGAATACGTTTTGTAGATGTGCCGCTACACCCTGGATCTCTTGAATATGACGAGGTATTTCTCTATTCATGGTTTGTCTCTGGAAACAACCTGAAAACTGCCATTATAGTGAGGGAGCTGCTTTTTGACGAAGCAGTGAAGAAAACTGACCAGGCCGGAGTCATCAGTCTACTTAAGTCAAAGGGCATCTTCATAAAATCAGACAAAGAGAAGGCACGCTCGGTATTTCGCGGATTCTACAACGAATTCATAAAAACAGACAAGGTAAGCTCAACGCCGACAGTCGTCATCGTCAAGGGCGGTGAAAGAAAAAAATATGTGGGAGCTAAGGCAGTATTAAAAGCATTGGAGGATCTTTCAATGTGATGCGTATGAATCGAAATGACATAGGAGAGGGAATAACGATGTCAAATGCCCCAGTTATATGGGATTGTGGTATCTCATGAAGGAACTTTTCAGAGATAGGAAATTTAGATGGTTGTTGGCTGCGCTGCTGGCAATTGTCCCTTTTGAGATATTGTCTCTTTTTTCGATCCATTTTCCATTATGGATCGAACTGCCTTTGCTGATTGCTGCTATTGTCGCGTTTGGCAGAAAGGTCTTCATAGGTGGCATCAGAAGTCTTATGAAACTGAACTTTGCCGACATTGACCTTCTGATGACGATAGCAGTTTTCGGCGCACTTTATCTTCGACAGTTTGAGGAGGCAGCGATCATCGTTGTTCTCTTTGCACTCGGAGAGGCCCTTGAGGAATTCGGCGTAGAGAGAAGTCAGGCAGCCCTAAAAGGCCTTATAGACAAAACTCCCAAGTCAGCGCGCATCAAAGAAAAAAGCGAAGAGGTTCCTATAGAAGATGTCGAAATAGGCGAAGTTATGATTATTAAACCCGGTGACCAGATCCCATTGGACGGAGAAATCATCTTTGGAAACTCTCTTCTTGATGAAGCGACGATAACCGGCGAACCCCTTCCGGCGAGTAAGTACATCGGAGATACCGTTTATGCCGGCACGGTCAATATTCAGGGCTATCTGGAAGCGAAGGTAATAAAGAAGGCAAAGGACTCCACACTTGCTAAAATAATCGACCTGACCTTTAGATCTGCCGAGAAGAAAGCATCGTCGCAAAAATTTATAGAAAGATTTGCAAAAATTTATACTCCTTCAATAGTAATTGCATCTCTCTTGCTCATCCTGATTCCTGTTGCACTATTGGATAAACCGCTTGACCCCTGGCTTACACAGGCATTGACCCTGCTCATTATAGCCTGCCCTTGTGCTTTGGTAATTTCCACCCCAATCGCCATATTCTCGGCTGTCGGAAATGCAACAGGGAAAGGGGTGCTGATCAAAGGAGGCAGATATATTGAAGAGATGGGAAAGGTGCAAGCCATTGCCTTCGATAAGACCAGAACGCTGACAAAAGGTGAGCCCGTCATCTCTGACGTAGTTCCTTTCAACGGGTTCACTGAAGAAGATGTAATCGCATGCGCAGCGGGGATGGAAATATTTTCGGAACATCCCATTGCAAGGGGTATCCTGGATAAATCAAAGAAGTTGGGCGTCAAGGTCCACGAGTTTGAGAATTTTATGGCCATTCCAGGCAAGGGATTAAAGGGTGAGTGCATGGTCTGTT
Organism: uncultured Thermodesulfovibrio sp.; assembly: GCA_964499365.1. Taxonomy (GTDB): domain Bacteria; phylum Nitrospirota; class Thermodesulfovibrionia; order Thermodesulfovibrionales; family UBA6898; genus PALSA-1316. The sequence goes on along the minus strand of CAZCKU010000010.1, from coordinate 96,150 downwards.
TTGATAAACACCACTGCATGGGGAATATCAAATTTGTTACAGAGGAGCATGCTGTTGAAGAGTCTGTCTTAAAGAAAGTTGAGGAGTTCGAGGCACAGGGGAAAACAGCAATCGTGATCAGCGACAACAAAAGAGTCAAAGGGATAATCGGCGTTGCCGATGAAATCAGAGAAGAGAGCAAGCCGCTTATCGATAGGCTTTTGAAAATGAATATCGTCCCCATAATACTGACTGGCGATAATAAGGCAGCGGCCGGTTTTGTTGCCGCACACCTCGGAATCGGGGTTGTGAAGGCGGAATTGCTGCCAAGTGAAAAAGTGGAAGAACTATCAGGGCTTATTCAACAGCACAGGCATGTTGCCATGGTGGGTGATGGTGTAAATGATGCGCCCGCCCTTGCCACTGCATCTGTGGGAATTGCGATGGGCGCAATCGGTTCGGATGTTGCCATCGAAAATGCAGATGTCGCTCTTATGAACGACAAACTCGGACTGGTGGCTTACCTTGTTGGCTTGGGCCGGGTATGTGCAAAAAAGATTCGCTATAACATAGCTTCGGCTGTAGCGGTGAAATTTCTTTTCTTGTTCCTGGCCATGGCGGGATTGAGCAATCTGGCGATGGCGATCTTTGCCGATGTCGGGGTTACTGTGCTGGTAATCATGAATAGCTTGAGATTGTTCGGATATGAAGACAGATAAAGGAGGAAAGCAATGAAAAAATTAACGTTGTTTATTGGGACGGTGCTCTTGATGAGCAGCCTTTTGGGATGCGGAACTGCAGCGAAGGAAATTCGGTCGAGATCTCTGGGCGAAAAGACAGGGGTCTTTACGGAGGTAAGTTATGGGAGTGCAATCCCAAAGGGATTTGCTGATCTGACCATCATGGCGAACATCAAGACAGATATCGAAGGCTACTACGTCCTTGAATCAAAAGAGTCCCTGCACGGCAAGCAGGGATATCCGTTTGTCTTTAACATCGACGGCCAGGGTATTGAATGGAAAGTTGACGGTGTTAAAGAAATCAAGCCAGCGTATGATGCAGACGGAAAGACTAGCCGCGATCCTGAGGCGAGGGAAGGTTTTAAATACATCCTGGAAAAGAAGGTACGGCTGGCTGCAGGCACGCACAAAGTTTTCTTTGGGCTCCCGGAGGAGAAATATTCGACCGAGCTGGAAGTTTCGCTTAAGGAAGGTGAAGCCGGCACGCTGGAGTTTAGGCCCGTCTATAAATATAAGAGGAACCCAGTCAGAATTCCGACCTTTCTAAAAGGAATAAGCAAGTATGAAGTGTTTCTGAACGGCAAGCAGATTCTTTAGAGAAGTATTGCTGAATTTGCCCAAGAAAGGAGAGGAAAATGAGATTCTGGTTACTGTTTACAGTCTGCCTAGTGTGTTGCATAGTTTTGCCTTCCCTTTCCTCTGCAGAGGTCAAGGTAATACTGAAAAACGGCCGGGTGATTGTGGCAGACAGTTGCAGGAATGTAAAATATAATCTCATCTGCGAGAAGCTGGGCGGAACTGTTGAGTTTTCCCGCGAGGATGTTCTTGATGTCAAAGAAATGACCCTTCAGCGTGACAGTGTTCGGGTAAGTTCGGCACAGGAATCCACTTTGGGCACAGAGGAACAAAAAGAAACTGTAAAATCAGCTAACAGCTCAGGCAATGGCGCCAAACCGAAAGAGGGGGTTTTTAAAGGAGCAGATTCCGAGCGGGAGAAGCGTCTTGAGCAGATAACACAGAGGAAGACTGAACTCAAAGTAGAACGTGAGGCACTGCTCAGGGAAAGGGAAGACCTTCGACAGGAGATGACTAATAGCAGTTATTCTCTTCGTCACAACAGAGTGAAATTTAATGCGCTTCGACAGAAATCTGCTGACCTTGAATCCCGGGTAGAAAAGTTCGGGAGCGAACTAAAAGCACTTAACGAAGAAGAAGCCGGGCTACTCGGCAGCCGGCAACAAACACCCTGATATATGTTCAAGACGCATGGAACATAATTATTCTCACAATAGCAGCCAAAGCATAAGATTACGGAAAAATGGCCTACTCATAATGTCTTGTTGAGAGGTTGATCTTCTTAGTAATCGTATTTTGATTCTTTGCATATCTCTCTCTTGATACCCTGATAATTTTGGGAGCATTACGTTCGGTTTCTCTCAGGTTTTCCGGGGGCAGGGTTGTTGCTGAAAATGCATTTCCCGCTATCCCGTCGATCATCAATCTGAGATATATATGATACCGTGGTAGGTTACAGAAGTCTTCTTCTGAGAAGGTCCGCAGTTCCCGTGCCAGGTGTTCCGCGTCCTCTGCCCCAACTCTGAAAGAAATAATTGTCCCACAATTGCCGAATATTGCATTTCTTACGCTGTCTTCAATCTGCTCGATATACTGGTTGGCCAAAATCAGATTCAACCGGTATTTTCTGGCCTCGCTCAGGATATTGGCAAAGGACTCGGTGGCAAAATTCTGAAACTCGTCGGTGTAGACATAGAAATCCTTGCGGTCCCCTTCCGGCATATCAACCCTTTCCATGGCGGCCAGCTGAATCTTAGTTATCATCATAGCCCCCAACAGCGCTGAATTATCCTCTCCGAGCTTTCCCTTGGAAAGATTCATGATCAGTATTTTTTGGCTATCCATAACGTCCCTGACATTAAAAGAGCTCTTTGCCTGTCCAAAGATATTTCTGATCAAGGGACTGGACAGAAACTGGCCCACCTTGTTCTGAACAGGGGCTATAGCTTCTTCACGATAACGATCATTCCATTTATCAAAGGTTTTTTGCCAAAATGCCTTGACCACCGGATCTTCAAGTTGTGAGGTGACCTGTTTTCTGAATGACTCATCTCGGAGCATGCGTTGAACTCCCAATAGAGTGGGCTTGGATGTTTCAAGTAATGCAAGAAGTGTATTTCGCAGTGTATCTTCAAGACGGGGACCCCAGCTGTCATGCCAAATCTTCTTAAAGACTCCAATCAGGCCCGATGCGGTAAGGTGTCGTGTTTCAGGGTCGGTGTTTTCTATGGGATTGAAGGCTATAGGATAGTCCTGATCGGATGGATTAAAGTAAATGACGTCATTGATCCTGTTTGATGGAATTGCCCTTAGCAGCCTCTCGGCGGTATCACCATGGGGGTCAATATAGGCCACTCCATGGCCTCTTCTGATATCCTGAATAGCCATGGTCTCAAGAAGATTTGTTTTCCCCATGCCTGTTTTTCCGATAATGTACATATGCCTCCTGCGATCATCCCGTCTGATTCCGAATATCTTTCCCTCATTTCTGAAGTTTGTTTTTGCAAAAAAAGTAATATCTGTCATAGCGATTAATAATCTTTAAAAAAAGAGGGCAAACCTGTTAAGGATGCCCTCATGAGTCTCAGCCTCTCAATATTCTGACGAAGGCGTGCATATTCTTCACGGCCTGCATCACTATTTCGTGAAGATTCCCGATCTCAGAAGAAAACGATACATATTTGCACTTGTTCAGCAATGCACAATGGGCCGACGAGAGATACGGCAGTCCAAAATTACATACCGCCTGCTGTCCTCTTGAGATCAGTTTCACGCATTCCGTCATATCCGTTGTGAAATGGACTTCCTGCTCCGCATCAATGCGGCTGAAATTGTAGAGATAGAGCTCAGGATTAAAGGAATTGTGGAAGACAGGCCTTCCATCCTTTATCCTGATTCCGTAGTAGGCTATCTTCCTGTCGAGTTCATCAAAGACTGTAAAGGCGATGCATCCCGACAGCATAGTTTTCCCCTTAGGTTTTCCTATCCCCAATAAACCGGCTGTCTCCTTTGATATCCCCTGCTGCTCAAGGTACCTGTCGTATTCGAGCTCATAGGAAACACTGATCGGCTTCTCTATCTTGGCAGTAGAATAAGGAATAGCTTTTTCGGTCAAGATCGACTTGGCTTCATCCCAGTTTATGGCCTTGGCCTCCATAAGAAGGGATATTATCTGCCCTGACCCTTTACAGGCAGGACAGTACCAGATGTTCTTCTTTTCGCCATAAGCCCTGATTACAGCCTTTCCCTCCCTGCATTTTGTGCAGGGGTAATTCACATATCCCCCTGTCTGCCCTCCCTCGATTCCGATGAGGTTAAGCGCTTTTAAAGTATCAACGGCCTGCAAGATTTCCAGATACTTCATGGTTCCTCCTTTTGCCTTTAATGAGAACCGTAAAATACGGTCTTCCTAAAAAGAACTGCGATGAAATAAATATGGTGAGTGGTTAATCAGGAATAATGTGGGATAACCCCAGCCGCCTTTTAGGGCGGCCAGGGTTGGAATTTATGGCCCTTTGAGTTGATGCCCAGCTCTGCACCAGCTCAGACAACAACCGTCATCACATCGTGCAGTCCCCATCACAATGAAGCTATCTACACTAAGGTAGAAGAGTTTCTGTCCCTTGCTCGTGGACATTAATGATGACCGTAATTTCGGCATGGTGACCGAAAATATTGGTAGGACCTCGGAATAAACCAGGTCTATTCTGATTTACTTCGGGCTCCTACCGCGACTGGAAGCTAAGAAAATAACTCAGTATGTAATCTGAAGAAAGGATGGTCTTTGGGTATAAGGGGTAAGTATGTGAGATCTTCCGGCGCAAGCATGTTGCATCCGAAAGGATGGGTGTGCAGGTAAGGTGAAAAGCAGCTGATCCTATTGGCGAATATTTTTTTCCAGCCTGTCCAATCTCTCCAATAATAATTTATTTTCATCCCTAATTTTTATTAAGTTCCAGATAACAATTGAAAATATCATCACGCCTATTACTGCTGTTCCAACTATCCATTTTCCATACCAGTCAATCGCATCAGCAAACAAATCGATTACAGTAGAAAACTGTTGCATATCCACAGGCACGCCTTTTAGGTCGCTGTGCTTTGACGGATTCACATCCCATGTTTTTCTTATCCACTCTAACCAAGTTGGCATTCTTCACCTCGTAAGTTATAGACTTTTCCGGTCTCAAGGAAACCGGTATACGTCGCTCCTAAAATTCTGTTCGGCTTTCGATACATCGTATTTTTGACGATATGAAATAATTTATCAAGTCTCTTCTGCTCCCCTTCCGGATCGTCGTATCGGTGTCTCATGATAAATATCACTCGATAAGCTCCATGACCTGAATAATTTTTCTGCATCTTTTCAATGAGCTGGTCGTCAGACATATGGCCATTGTCGAATTCGAAATAGAGGTTTCCCAAGTGTGCATCTGGGTTGGCCTCAATCCTGCTGACTGACAGTCTCTCAATGCCTTCGAGGTTTCTGTCATGCAGAAACTTTGCAAGGCAGTCCCTCAGTTGGTTGTCGTGAAGGAAATGGTGATTACCCACATCCTTCTTCTTTGTGCATGGACTGCCATAGACTGCATGGGCACCCTGATCATGCAGTTTCTTTATACGCATTACCCTTTTTGTCTTGGTCATCTTTTCGAGTTCGGTTCTGATGACCGCAGCGCCGCTGGTCGTGTATCTGCCATTGGCCAGGATGATAATGTTACGGGCAGTGGCCCATTCTACGGAATCGATAAACTTCCGGATGGTGGTCCGTGATATATACATAAGAAAATATACGGGACGAGGGGGCCTGGGGCAACTCCCCAGTTCGGAAGTTTATGATGTCCTGCGTCTAAAGTTCCGAACTGGGGAGTTGAACATCATGAGTTCACTCACCAGGTCTCCCTCTGTCCCTATTAAAGTAAGCATTGCCGGGCCGATTTCATCTGGCCGTGGGCATTATAAAAAATATATGGGTGGTATTATGCACAGGTGCAGATATACCACTATATATAGGAATGTCTCTGTTTTGAAAAAAGGGGGGAAAGTCATTGCCTTCCCCTTGAATTGTTGTAAGTCCTTTCTGTCTGATTTTGTTCCGAAAGCCTGTCATCTGCCTTTAGCTCTTCGATAATGGCCTGTCTGCCGATCTCCCTTAATGGCCCCAGTTCATTGCCGAATCGGACAATTGCGAGCCTCTGCAGTTCCTCGTTCTTCAGATTGTCGTATGGCCAACCCATAAGATTACCTTCTAATACGGGAATGCGCCGCCGTGGAGCCAGTCATTGAAACGTTCAGCTATCGGCATGGCCACCTTCTTTTCATCGCTGGTTGCGTTATACTGTTGCCAGCCCTCGTAGCATGGGGCTATCTTGACGACTCCTCCGTTAGAGAGCCATACCTTCACCATTCTCTCGTGCTTTCTTGTCTGCCCTATGAACTGAAGATATTTGATATACAGATTCATAAGCACCTCAGTTTTCCGTAATCGCGGCATGAAGCGATATATGCTTCTCCATAATCACAAGCGGCGGGCAGGATTTCAATGCCTCGGTGCATGCGTTGTAGAAGCTCCACATAGTCCGGGGTCTGAAGTCGTCATAGGATGGTGTGAGCCATTCCTTCTTTACGACCGGCAACTGTCTCGGGGTCAAAATACCGTGCCCGAACATTAGACCGATCATCTTGAAAGCCTCGGTATTGTCGATCATCCTTCCCTTCAGTGTCTCGGAATCCTCAACGATCTTCCGAAAATTCTGCTGGCTCCGGTACAGTGTTGATATTGCTGCGTCTTCCAGTCCTTGCCAGACGTTTGCGGTATGCTTCCGCATAATCGTGATGTCGCCGGTCAGGGCCAAATTGTCGCAGACGAATACCTGGGCTCCGATGGCAATGCCAATTGCCATGCTCTTGTCATAAGAGTTCCTGAACCCTATGGAGAGCCCAAGCTCTGTGTGATCGTTCCTGAATGCCAGGACTCCGAACATCTGCTGCCCTTCTCTTGCAAGAGCATACTGCTCATTCGTAAGCGTAAAGCCCTTGAGGATATTCCTTCCTATGGTCGAAAGCGTATCTGCAAGATTGTTGTGCGGCACCGGGATATAACTATCCGTTGCCTCCGGGACCGGGACAAGCGCAAGGTCATCCCTTGTTACGATCTGTCCTCCTCTGTGAACCAGTAATGACATACAAACCTCCTATTTTTGGATTTCCAGACAGTAATAGTCCGGGTACAGTAAAAGCTGGTTTTCATCAACTCGGGGGGCCTCTGTTATCAGAAGCCCCTCTTCCCTTACCTCTACCCGATAGCCTGAAACTGCGAGTCGCGATATCCCGTTAAGTTCGAGATAGGTCGCAATCCTGAGTTCAAGATCGGGCAGTTCACCGGCAAGCCTTCGCCGGTGGTACAACTTGCGGATCAACCGGGTCAGCTCTGTTCGGCTCATGACCTGTTTCCTCCAATGCTTTGTGGATCATCTGGTTGACCAAATGGGTCATGCGGATACCTCTTTGTTTTGAGATTCTGTAGAGGATCGGCACGTACTTCGGATAAATTATCGGACTGTACATCTTCACCTTCCATTCTTGTAGTTAGAGATATCCCTTTTCCTTGAGGGATACGTATCCGTCTCCGATGATTACGTGGTCCAGCAGTGCAATTCCCATGATCTCGCTTGCTCCCTTGAGCTTTTCTGTGATGGCGAGGTCTTCCCTACTTGGTGTCGGATCTCCTGAGGGGTGGTTGTGGATCAAAAGCAACGAGGCTGCTGAAGAGAGCAATGCGGTTTTGAATACTTCCCTTGGATGGATCAAAGAACCGGTCATGGTTCCTGCTGATATCCTGTCTATGCAGAGTATTCTGTTTTTTACGTCCAGGTGAAGAGCAATAAAGTGCTCCTTTGTTTCCTGTTGCAAAAAACTGAATAAGGCATAAACTGTTTGAGCATCACTGATAGGGTTGGCAACGTATTGAGCTGTTCCCTCCTGGATGGTCAGTTTCTCATAAACTGCCTTGATGACTTTGAAGCGAATACTGCGGTTGTTTTCTAAAAGAACTTTCGGCATACTTCCTCCTAATAGCAACTGTGACAATAGGTCTGGATTCTTCCTCCGCCTATTGATACGATGATGAGCGTGTTGGCCAGGTTATGGCCGACGGTGCAGAAATGTCCGCAATCGAGCCTTATTCTGTTACCTGCCAAAATCAGGGCCAGATCACTGGTGGCGATCTCTTTGCTCATGGTTTTCACCTCCTTTTTGGTTTTAATACCCTGATTGCCAGAGACAATATGAAGGAAATGCGCAAACGCGCGTCGGCGTGGAATCAGACAATGAAGTTCCCTGAGTGTCAAGGCCAATCAATTGGCTCCGGCAATCAGAGTATTAGAAAGGGGGTTATATAGAAGGGTTTTGAATACGTCTTAGTACATACTGCAGAAGAGGTGATTTTATTTCACTTGGCCCTTGACAGAATTTCAGGGGGTGTCAGAAGGCCGGAAGGGCAGGGAAAAGTAATTTGCTTTTTCCCCCGCCCAGTCCCTCATGGCCTATAGGACCTTCAGTCTTAAAAAAAGCCTTTTTTTGATCCTGCATTCAGGGCAGGTGCCGAGAATGCCGCTGTCCTGATCATCGGTCCTTTTCCAGACACTACCGCATTCCTGGCAAACGCCTGTTTTCGTTTTATGCCCTCCATTTTGGGCTGAATCGTCTGCTGTGACAGGAACTACCAGTAATAGAGCACTGTCAACCGCTGCCTGTTCCGCTCCCTCCAGCAGGGTGGTTTTGCGGAATATTAGGCCTTTTTCCGCGACTGCTGGCGCATGGCCGGTGAAATATCGGGCTGGATTGGCAATATCAGGTGTAATGGTGGCCCGGTAGAATGGTTTTCCACTTAGCTCGACCTGCTCGGTCCGGATGCATCCGTAGGGGTACCGCTTGTTAAAGAACATCAGCCTTTCGGTCATTTTCGGTGTTTGTTTTTCTGTTGTTTCTGTTTTTGTCTTAGGGTGTTGGTCCTGCGACATAACATTTTGGGTTAATGATTAACTGGCCACAATAGCACAAATAGGAAATCTGTCAAGGGGGTAGGGTCGAAAGGAGTCATAACGTGCTATAATTCATCAATTATTTGTCATAATTGCGACTGACTGCAGGAGGTGATTGTTATGAGCAAAGAACAGATCATATCGAAACTGAGGGCAAATGCCAACAGCCTCCGGGAGTTCCATGTGAAAGCTCTCTATCTTTTTGGCTCTGTCGTGCGCGGTGAAGAAAAGCAGACAAGCGATATAGACCTGCTCGTGGAGTTCGAGGATGACGCGCATATAGGACTATTTGAATTTTCACGGCTTCAGCGCGTGCTGTCTGCCATGCTTGACTGCAAAGTTGACCTTGCAACGCCTGATGCGCTGCACAAAGCACTGAGGGGCCGGATCATGGAGGAGGCAGTTCGTGCCGCATAGGGATTGGCTTTTCCGAATAAGCGATATCCTCGGCGCAATCTCGGCTATTGAGGCGTATGTCAAAGGCATGTCCTACGAGGACTTCATAGCAGACAGAAAGACCGTAGATGCGGTGATCAGGAATATGATCATCATCGGCGAGGCTGCTTCTCACGTTCCAGAAGATATATTTGCGAATTACCCGGAAGTTCCCTGGAACGACATGCGGGCGATGCGCAATTTTGTTGTGCACGAGTATTTCGGCGTCAGTGACAAGATACTTTGGGATACGGTTCAGGTTGATCTTCCGCCGCTTGTGGCAGGGTTCAGGAGGATTGAGCAAGAGTACAGCACGAGTGACTAACGAGGGTAAGAGAAACGATATTGCGGGAAGATTACAATATAAGCGGGCTCTCACATATCGCCGCAATATGAATAAGGAAATGGCTGATTGCGATATTAAGATTGAGAAAATAGTAGCCGAATAGTTGATGACGAACAGCGTTCTCCGGGGATTTTCGAATGAATAACAAGTATCAGATCTTTATAAGTTCTCAAATGAGCCCCAACACGCTCCGTAACGAGCGCCGTGCTGCTCGCGATATTATACAGCAATTTGATTTCTTCTTTATGCCCTGGGATTGGGAGAACAATGGACCTGCTGGGTCTAAGACTCCAATGGAGTATTGTCTTAGCGAAGTCAGGCGGAGTTATGGTTTGGTCTTGATTGTTAGCCGTACATTGACTAGCCATACGAGGAAAGAATATAGGGTTGCAAAGGACGAGAGGAAACATTTATTTGTTTTCTTTAAGAAGGGTTGTCAGCAGGGCGCTGCGCGGTTATTTAAGGGCCGGTTAAAACCTTCATGGCGGGAATTTAGAAATACATCTGAATTTGAGTCGATGTTGTCTAACTCCCTACGAGAATTAATACGCGATGCCCTTGGAGATTACAAGGCCACTCCGTCTACAAGCCTAACTTATAGGAAGGCCAAAGCGTGAGTTACAGGAAGGCAAAACAATTTGTCGCAGAAATCATGGCGATCCTTACACCGTCAGTGCTGCGGGAGTGGGGTTCCGATCCGCAGTTAAAGCAAGAAGCAGAGGTGGCTATTCGCTATACTGAGAAGGCTTTAGTGGAAATAATGAAGCATCTGTTTGCCAAGAGACTTGAGAAAGCGACGGACTCTGCTCATTATTATGCTCCATTCCTCGGTAGTGTCGGAGCTCAAAAATTACTTGATATAATTGCCGGCCTGAAACACCCCAAATTAGATCCGGTAAGACCATCTTTTATGTGGGCGTCAGGCAGAGCGTACCATGATGCTGGCGATTTTGTTACCGCAAATGAACGGCTTATCGAGGCCCGGCGCATGGCGCATTCCCAGAATCAGGAATCACTATCTGCCCGGATGGCTATTGACATGGGCGGATGGGCTTATGAAAACAGGGATTATAAGATGGCCAAGAAGTGGTATCAGAAGGCTAAGTCAGAGGCCATCGCTGCAAAGGATGTTGAAGTTGAAGCCCTTGTGGTGCATAACCTGGCACTACAAGAACTTGATGTTGACCCTGCCGGTGCTCATAAACTACTGAGAAAGGCGTTGGAATTGAAAGAGGCCGCGGGTTCTTCTGAGGAGTCAAAAGCCGCTACCTGGACCAATATCGGCATTCTCTATGCAAATGCTGGAGACCATCAAAAGGCATACGATATATTTGAGAAAGTTGTGAAGATGTATAAGACTGTAAGGGATAATTCTGACCTTCCAAGAGGATTTCTTAACCTTGCCAATTCAAATTCGGAGCTTGGCCGATTCGGAGAAGCTAAGAGATTATATCAAAAAGGATTGCACCTTGCAGAAAGATGGCAGGACTGGGACATACAACGACTCTTACATCAAGGATATGCCACAAGTGCATTTAAACATGGGGATTACAATATTGCAGCGGAAGAGTTCTATGCTCTACATCAAATATGTACTACCCTGGGCGAAGATTATGGAGCAGCTATAGCGCTTCATGATTTATCACTTAGCCTCGCAAGAAAGGGTGACAAGAAAGAAGCTCGTAAAGCAGTTAATAGTGCCCTGAAATGGTTTAAGGCCTTGAATGATAAAGATTGGTGTAGGCGCTGCCTCTTACTAATCGCATCTGACATAGAAAATCGCCCATCCGATAAAAGAATTGACATTTTGAAAAAAGCGGCCGATTTACGTGGCGGAAAAGACCTGCAATTGAAGCTGGTGGCCTTTCGAAGCCTGTGGTATGAATTGATATCAAGGGGCATGTTTAAAGATGCTACCACGAGATTAAATAAGGAAAGAGTACTACTAAAGAAAGATCCGGCCCAACTTAAAACAAGATTACATCATGCCGGAATGTACCTTCTCGAAAGGGGGCGGAAGAACGAAGCTCTACGTCTCTTGAGGCATGTTGAGTATTTAACCAAAGGCAGAGGGGCACCTGAAGTTGCAAGCATTAGGCAGGACCTTTCCATTGCGTTAGCAGAAAACGGACAATTTAAAGAAGCCTGCAATCTTCTTAACGGTAATATTAGTCTTGCCAGGAGGCGTAAAGACAGGGTAATGTTGGCAGTTAGTCTTGGTAACTTGGGTGAAATTAAGAATCGGGCTGGTCTTCATGCGGAATCACTGTCTCCCCTGAAGGAAGCGGTTAAACTCAGTAGAGAGTTGCATGATATTGAAGGAGAAGTGATGTGGCTTAATAATCTGTCAATTGCCTTATCTGATCTTGGTAGGGACGCTGAATCAGAACAAATACTTAAAGACGCTGTCGGGATCGCTGAAAGGGGATCATTGCTCCCCGAAGTAGCGAGAATATGGGGTTCAATGGGAAATCTGGCGAAAAAAAATGGCCAAATCGAAGATGCTAAGGCGCATTATACAACCGCCATTGGAGCCGCAGAAAAGGCTGGGCTTAATGATTTCGCTGTATCTATGTTGTATAATCGTGCTCTTTCGCACTATGACGGCAAGGACATTAAGGCAGCATTGAAAGACATAAAAGCAGTGGTGGAAAGCGCATACAAGTTAGGTTTATACGATCTCACAAGAGATGCTGCGCTTAAAGGAGCGTATTGGGCCATAGAGGGGGAGAGACCTTCGGCTGCCGGTGAATTCACGGCAATCGAACTCCTCACTAATTTTATGGTGGAAAAATATCGTTTGGATTTTCTTATGGGGTTATTGGTGATCGCCCGAGAAAAATTGCTACACAAACAATATCAGCAATTCTGCAATGCCCTTAAACGTCAACTACTTCGTTCAGAAAAGACCGCTACTGTATGGACTAAAGTTGAGCAGATAGAAAAACAAATCAACGCAGCTGCAAAATGTGTTTCTGTTGTTAATCGAAGTTGAAGTCGCATAGTTGACGAACTGGCAAAGGATCTCAAAAAGGTGCAGCTGATATATCTGGTAGTGCGCGTACTCTGTGGGCTCGGCCGACCATAGCTCATGCCGACCTCCGGCAGAAAGCACTATGACCTGCAGTGGACTTGCCGCTTGGAGGTATTCTTATCAACTCGTGGGCTGACTGTCAATAGTGAACACCCTTAGACATTTCGTAAAATCCCCATGAGATACCGGAAAGACCTGATCCGTTTCCCCTGACAGATTCTATAGGCATCCCGGATTTTCCATTCTTCCTTCCGCCTGAAGAGCCAGTAGCAGTTCTCTCCGAAATACCCGGTCATCTCGTCAGCCAGGACCTCCCATCCGGAGCGATATTGCCTGATCGGGGCCTGCAGTTGGAAGGCCTCGATATTTTCTTTAAGGGATTTCATATGCATTGAGTGTTGCCACATTGCTCATCGAGGGGATGATAGGTCAGTTCTTGTTCTTCGTACGCTTTTTCCCGAAACTTGCAGCCCTCATTTCTGCATTCATAAAGAATCCAGACACCTCCGGGTTCTTCGTCTTCGGACAGGGCATACATAACATAACCGCACTTAGGACAATATTTACCTCGTGCCATACTGTTCACCTCCTTTCCGTCTTGTGATTATGATCGTCTTTTCCATAGCCGCGTTTTTCCTCCAATCCTATAAATAGAAAATTGAAAGAATAGATAGATATTTATGGAGCAATACTTTTTTCAGCAGTTGGGATAGACCTACCGGACAGATTGGAGGCCGGGGCGCTCGCCAGCGTTGCCCGGAGATTGATCTGTCCGCTATTAACGCATCCTCGACGAAAGAGTATCCAGCTGAAGACGGGGCAATCAAAATTGCAGAGTTTTTGTTTGTAGACGGAAGCCCTGAAAACCGACATTATTGCATTGTGTGCCCAAACAAAAAAACCTTACGAGCTGTACGATGGTGACTGTGCAAACGTGGCCATTAGGTAACCACTGCTTGGCGATTAGCCGAAGCTTATCACCATCGTAAAACGCATAAAGTTTTCCCCTAATACTTTTGCTTGCACTTTGGTCCTTGTTTGAGCTACCTTCAATATAACAGGCACTCAGAATCTGTCAAGGGCGCTAATACCCAGTAAAAAGATTAGTCCCACTCCTCTTCAACATACAGGAAACTCAGTGTCTGATTATATTTACGACCAAGTGAGATTGCCAGTTCTTTTGTCGATCCCTTTGGTTTCCATTTAAACCAGGCATCGTGGTCCACTTCAAATAGCTTGTCAGAAAGTTCTCCGCCATGGAAAAACTCATATGCCATAGAATTGCCATGGAGTTTTCCATTCGTGTTTAGTGGATACTGGAACTGATCAAAATCAACAACAAACCATTTAATCTCATCATTTTCTGCACAGACAAGCGCATAGTCAGGTCTCAGAGTAACAAAGCGAATGGCCGTTGCTGTAATGGTGGTATTGAACTCTTTCGCAAGAGACTCAATCAGACTTCGCGAGACATCCTTCCCTTGTATTTTATTGCCAAATATCGCTTCAGGCATCAACAATTCAGCTGCAAAGAAGTTTGCTTCTATCTCGATATGGTTCCCTTTGTACCACCGCCTAAAGTCTGCATCTGTACAATTGATATTGAAAGCGTTGCCCTTGTGGAGCTCAAAATGACCAAGCTCATGAGCTATAATAAATCGCTTTTTACCAGGAAGTTCAATTTTATCATTGACAGTTATAATGCCTTTTGAGCCAATAGTGGCTAATCGTCCTTCAGCCCCGGAAAGCGGCGCTTCCTTTACATATGCGCCTTTTATCGCAGCAATATAGTCTACATTGATATATTCTGCTGACTGGATAGAAAGCTCTTCTAATATCTCCTGTGCGCGCTGAACGGCCTTTCTCTTGTCGGGAGTGCTCATTCTTTTCCGGAATCGCTAAGTCTGCGAAGATGAAGATAGTCCCTATATAATTGTCTTAGGTCATCATCATTCAAGTTATTAAAATTGCGAAAAAAGACTAACGCCTCCTGCTGTCGATCTCCGATTCCAAGCCACTCGTTAATTTTTGCCTTGATCGACTGGATATCATCAGGTATCTGTATACTATCTGCTTCAAAGTGTTTCCTCATTTCCTCTTTTATGCGGGGCGCGTCTTGAAGCCACTGCATCTTCTTTTCTTTAATCATTTGCCCAATCGTATCCTTTGCCTGCAAGAGCATATTGTCAATATTGATTCCTTGCTCCCGAAGCTCAGCCTTAACTTCCTCTTTCGATTGTTCTTCAGACGTACCAAGGAAATCAGTCAGGCGGTCTATAAATAGCATGCTCTCCCTTGATCCCTTATGGTATTTTGAAGCCATGATTCCTCCTCACTGCCTTTTCGGTAATATACTTTCGTATATTCTTTTGAGCCGTTTTTTTGCATTGTTCACAACGCTGGTTTTAATGCCCAATTGCAGAGCAATATCTCCAGGCTTTTCAAATCCATCAAGCATACAAAGAACAATGCCCTCAAGTTCACCATCACCTTCCACAGCCTTCAGCAGCTTATCTCTTAATTCATTTGCTATTTGGATTTCCTCGGGAGATTGCTGCGGGTCAGGGTTGATGCCATCAGCATGTTTCTCAGGGACACACGACCGTTTAAGAAGCTCCTCAGCCTCGATGCATTCATCTTCGTTGCTTTCTTCAGTAATCGGCATTCGCGAGGTTGATAGATAATCCTCAGACTCATATAAATGACTAATATCACTCTTGATGACTGAAAACAGATAATTAAGCAAGGGACCCCGGCTTGGCTCCCATTTTCTGTGGCCTTTTTCAGTCACGTCGGTGTCATTACTTATGCAGCCTTCAATTATCTTTCTGATTGCTTCATTAACAATATCGTGAGCCTCGTCTGCCTTTGGAAGTCCCTCGCGAGGCGTGCCCGTCATAAACGACAGCTTGCTAACCGCAAACTTGACTGCGCGTGGATATATATCATCCCAGTCTGCGGTTTGAATCGCCTGCAGCGTTTTGTTGTCGAGCTTACTGTTCAATATCGCACTCCTGTAATATTATGCCGCTAATAGGTATTTTTTTTGCCATGGCAAATTTCACTAATCTCACCGGCATTACTTTATAACGGGCATGCACTCTGATGCAATGTTCACTTTATCTGAAAAAGGAGAAGATTTAATGGCCAGGAACAAACCGTATGGAGATGGGCAGAGGCAGGGGGCGGTAAAAGACCGTTCTCAAGTGTATAAACCCAAAACAGACAACTGGACGAAGCGCAATACTGATGATGGCCGCTTTATGGACCAGAAGGCTGACAAGGACCCCTTTAAGGGTGTCCGGAAAGAAAAAGGAGGTAGTTAGTCATGGAAAAAGACAAAGAGCACCAGGAAGACCACAAGAATGAAGCACCCGGCCAAAACAAAGACTTCACAATCATCGTGAATGGGCGGCAAAAGGTGGTAAGCGCAAGAGAGCTGTCGTTTGATGAGGTCGTGGCATTAGCCTTTGATAATCCCCCGTCTGGTCCGAATTTTTATTTTACTGTTACGTACAGGCGCGGTGAAGGGAATAAGCCCGAGGGAAGCTTGATTGAGGGAGAATCAGTAAAAATAAAGGATGGAATGATCTTCAATGTCACAGCAACTGATAAATCATAGTAGTGATCTGAAGCGTCTCAGAGATGAGGGGTACAACCTTGAGGTCAGGTCGAATTATCTGCTTCTCAAGGACATACCGTATGTGAACTCTGCCAAAGAGATCAAGAAGGGAACTCTCGTGTCTGAACTAAGTCTGGCTGGCGACATAACAATCAAGCCGGAGACCCATGTCGTACATTTTACGGGAGATTATCCTTGCCACAACGATGGGTCAGAGATCAATAAGATTCGGCACCAAAGCGGTGAAAACAATCTCGGGCATGACATTATCGTGCACCATTCATTTTCGAGCAAACCGAGTGGCGGTTACACTGACTACTACGATAAAATGACAACGTACGTAGCGATAATTTCCAGTCCTGCTCAGTCGCTTGCGCCTGAGGTTTCTGCAAAGACTTTCCCGGTCATAGAATCCGCTGAATATGAATCAGTATTTAACTACATCGACACCGCATCAAGCAGAGCTGAAATCAATACTGTAACAAGGAAGCTCGAACTTGATCGGATAGGAATAGTTGGTCTGGGCGGCACTGGGTCTTATGTGCTTGATCTTGTTGCAAAGACTCCTGTCAAGATGATCTGTCTTTTTGATGGTGACAGGTATTCCCAGCATAATGCCTTCCGGTCACCTGGAGCGCCTTCTGTCAGCGAGCTAAGAGAACAGCCCTCAAAGGTGGCCCACTTTAAGGGAATATATTCCAAAATGCATCGAAACATCGTTGCGTATGATTGTTATTTAGATGCGACGAATATTAATCAGCTTGAAGGAATGGACTTTATATTTCTATGCCTTGACAAAGGGGAGCCGAAGAGATTGATTGTCGAACAACTCGAAGCACTTGGCATACCATTCATTGACGTAGGAATGGGCGTGCAACTGGTCGATGAAACATTGCTCGGCGTCCTGAGGATCACAACGAGCACTGACAAGAAGAGAGATCATGTCAGGGATAAGAAAAGAATATCTTTCTTTGACGGTAACGGAAATAACGAGTATGATCGAAACATTCAGATAGCTGACCTCAATGCGCTTAATGCTGCACTTGCTGTCATCAAATGGAAGAAGCTGTTCGGTTTTTACAAAGATTTCGAGAATGAACACTTTAGTACGTATACTATTGATGGAAACGTTCTTTTCAATGAGGATCAACCGTGAGGCGCAGAAACACCATAACACATGAATTCGTCGAATATATTCCTGATCGAATAGAGAATGGCACAATCTATGTCTCTGTCACTTTTGCCACAGCAGTCCATAAATGCTTTTGCGGGTGTGGAAGTGAGGTAATCACGCCGCTTTCTCCAACCGATTGGAGACTTACTTTCGATGGCAAGACGATTTCGCTGTATCCATCTATTGGGAACTGGAGCTTTGCCTGTAAATCGCATTATTGGATAAGCAATAACAGAGTAGAATGGGCCAAGAAATGGTCAGAGGGAAGAATTAATGCTGCCAGAAAGCAGGATTCCCTTAATAAAAGTGATTACTACGATAAGGGGGTATCCAGCAGTAAAGATGGCGAAGCAACAGGAATAATGAGCAAAGATCCTGGCAGCCTGTGGTCGCGATTGAAGAAGTTATGGTCATAAGCATAATCCCTTATGGAAGGTGCCTCTGGTTCGGTTTCCTCGCTATCTTGATACATTTATCTTTTTCAAAATATTGAGTTTATCCGGCGACATCTCCTTGGCAAGTTTCCTGATGGTTTCCTGGACAATATTGTTAAGAGTATCCCGAGATAATCCAGTCTGTTCGAGATATTCATAGAACAACTTAAAAGCGGCCTTTGCCTCATCCTGCTTGCCCATGTTCAATTTGATGACAGCAAGAATCCGGTGGGCATGTGCCAGGTCTCTTGTATTGCCTGCAATTGTAGCAACCTCAATGGCGGTGTTTACGTGACGCATTGCCTTATCCATTTCTCCCATCTTGCGATAAATTGAAGCCAAAAGAATGTGATCCTGACTTGTCTCAAATGCTATACCCATCTTGTTGCATAGTGAAATGCATCGCTGAACCCATTCAATACTTTTACGATATTGATCATTTCTCAGTCTGGTGTCTGATTCGATCCATCCATCGCCCAAAAGTTTATATATCAATCCAAGGTTAAAATATGCAGCCTGAATTCCATAGAAATAATCTACGAGTGAATAATATTCCAGTGCCCTTTGAAAGAAGGGAATAGCCTCTAAATAACTCTTTCTTTCTTTACGAACCAGCCCGAGGCAGTTAAAAACTCCTCCCATTATTTTGTACTGTTTTTTGCCCCGCACTAAATCCAATGCTTTATAGCTGAAATCTTCTGATGCTTTTAAGTTTCCCTCGCGATATTTAATCAATGATAATAGTACATAGGTCTGAGCTTCCGCCGACTCATTGAGGGCACCCGATTTCAAAACATCCCGGTAGAGCTCTTCCGCGATCTGAAGATCGCCAAAACGTTCCATTGTGCGCCCTGTTTTTTGTAATGCGGCAATTTTCAATTCCTGCAGATTTGACCTTGCAGCAGCCTCTTCTGCCTCTTTATATTGGGATAAAGCATCTTTCAGCTTACCTTTGTTAAAAAAGGCATCTCCTTCCCACATGCATCCAACATAGCTGTAGAAGTCTTCCTCTTTCTCGGGTGCTAACATGCTGATATGCCTCAGATCAAGAAATTCCATGAGTCTTACAATCGGTACGTCTAGTATAATTTGATCGGGTGGAATTGAAATTCTGAAAGGTCCGGAGATTTTCTGCTGGGCCTCAATAATATTTCTGCCCTCTTTTGCCATTTGCAGGATATGGCGGCGTATTTGTTTCCCCACACTCTCAAGAGTGTTTCGCTCCCAATGAGGCAGAAGAAGAATCTCCTCAACATCCACGAAGCCGCCTCTTTTTCTGTGATCATCGAGTCTCCTGAGGACAAGATAGAGGTAAAGATTAAGGAATTGAGGCTTTAAGTCATACGTGTATCCGTCGTCGGAGAAGATTTGGCGATCCTGCATGCTGACAACGAGCTTCCAGCTATCCGCTTGTTTAACATGATTTGACGCGGAATGATTCCTCAATTCACATCTCGGAAATGCTGTGAATTTCTGTGAATTTATTAAATCGAAAAATAGAAAGCATTATGGAATTATATCAAAAAGAGCAAAGCAAAGAATGACTATAAAGAAAGGGAAAAATACAGAAGGAGGAGACCATAATGAACATCGTCAGAAAAGCCAAAATATTCGGTGAAACTTATCTCGCGGAAAGGGCCGGGGTTCCCTTGAATCATCTCATTGAAACCAAGATACCGGTCCTGGACCAGCGGGCTCCCGAGGGATATCAGGCATCCCTCTACGCTGTCCAGAAGGATGGTTCGCTGATCAGGACAGAGCTCGAACAGGAGGAAACCGCTGTTTCTGATGAACTGGCTCTTCGATATAAGATGGGCGACGCCTACGCCGATTTTCATCAGCAGAAGGCCTCCAGCGCGCTTGAAGATATCTCCCAGCATGAAATGCGGATCAGGGATACAACGGATTCGCTGCAGGAACTGGCAGGGAAGCGCTCAGAACTTCTCGAAAACACGCCGGACTTTCACTACGCGAGAGGCGAGTCCCTTAAAAACCGGCTGATCTTCTTCCTTGTTGCCTTGGGAGAGATTGGGGCTATGTTTGTCCTTTTTGCAGACTTCTTCGGAATTGATCCTATGAGAATATCTTCTGAGACAACTAAGCATCCAGTGGCTGTTTTTTCGACAGTATTCTTCACGATCGGATTTTTTATTGCAACGCTGAAGATTGCGGAACACGTAATTATTTCAAACTATAGATGGCTTTGGTTTTCTTGTCTCCTCGGGATTGCCGTACTAACCGGCACAATGAGGGCTGTTCAGGCTAATGCCCGTCTTGAAACTGACATGAATATGTGGTTTATGACGCTTCTCTATACCGTTATTGGAGTCATCTTTCCTCTTGCTGCTGCCTATTATGGCAAGAACTGGGAGGAGGCCTCCCAGGTATCAAAAAGCACCGATAGCATGCAAAAACGACTGAATGAACGCGCAGCAGAGCATGCCGTTCGCCTCCAGGAGTTCAACCAGGCGCGAGAACGGTCTATTAAGCGGATTGATCAGCTCACAAGTGAATTCGTCGAGCACTATCAGGATGCCATCATGAAGAAAGAGAAAGCGATAAGAGATCAGGATGAGCACAGAAAATATGTTAACTCTTATATTTCTCAGCTCAGATATGCCTATGCTTTCTGGGCTGGGTGGAACGCGCGCGGTATGAGCATGCCAAAACTGATCAAAAGAGGAATGCAGGCAACTGCATTGTTGCTATTGGTTCTGATCATTACGCTTTCAAGCTGTCATAAGGCTCACGCAGAGGGCAACTTCCATCTCTTAACGGTCTGTGACAGAAGCAGTTCCGGCGGTGAAATATCCTGTACCTCTGAAACACTCAGGGATGCTGGAGCCTATTGGCTACGAAAGGCTGACGAGTCCGGAGGCGGTATCTTTGAAGTATTTCTGATTGATCAGGGCTTCGATACTACCACCCTCATGTTTTCCTCGGAATACCCGGAACGGTTCCCCGGCCCGGTCAGTTCACACAAAAAAAAGTGGCAGAATGATTTTCTGAAGCGGCTTTCCGCCGAAACCAGTTCACTTCCAACCCATAGAGGGTCAGCTGTGGTCGAGGCAATCTATCGGGCATCATTGCGGATACCCGACAGGGGAGAGACACTTCTTTATATTCTTTCCGACCTTCGTCAACAGAACAGAGACCTTAATTTCGAGAAGATTGTGCCGACTGAAAGGGATTTCCTTGGCTGGCTTGCCAGAAACTCTATCAGTCCTGTTTTCAAGTTATCGACTCGCATCATGGTTTGCGGCATACACCCCTATACCCCTGATCAGACCAGTCGCATGACAACAGGCAATTACGACCGTCTGATCAGGCTCTGGCGAACTGTATTCACGCAATGGGGCGTGAAAGCTTCAATAACCGAGGCATGCAGCCTCAAAACAACTGAATAGGAGGAGAACCATGGAAAGAAAGTCGCTGTTTATGGGTGGCGCGCACCGGGGAGGACAGTCAATTACCACAGAGGTACTTAAAGGAGCGCCTCGCTATAGCCATGTGGCAATTGCTGATCCCAAAGAAGACAGGGCCAGCAGGCTGATGCTTAGTTGGAAGGATTGTGGCTTCAAGGCTACCGGATACAAGGAGCCCTGTGAAGAAGCTATCGATAAGATCGAGGCCGATGAAGTTATCCTGGCCATTGACACGGTAGCACCGATGTCAACTGTGCTCCGAAAAACAGCTTTGCCGACACAGTGGCAATTGCTGGCCAGGGGGATCGGAGTCCATGGTCCGGTGATAGGTCTTGCGGGTACCCTGGTAAGGAATGACCGGGACAGTAGGGCTTCCTCGGTGAAACTTATCGATGTCCTGAGTTCCTTCATTCCCCCACAGAGCTCCAGTCGGATACGGATCAACCCGCTTAATGCAGACGGTCTTCACGTCATGAGGAAAAAGATATCCGATCATACGGTCAGAAGGCTGAGGGTTCTGGACAGGGAGCCGGATGATATTGCAGGTGGCCCGCTGAATATCCTTTGGGGACAGAAGGAATACTCTCTGTTGATCCAGAGCAAGCCCTCCGGTGAAAAGTGGAAAGAGGTAAAAGAACAGGCGCTGGACACGGTCCTGCCCCGTAGTCTTGCAAATAGTACAGATTACGCAGTCGCAACCCTCGGCAATAAGAATGTGGACTTCTTTGTCGTAGAGTCTGCCGGAAAAAAACGTTCAGTCAGATTTCATATGCCGCTTGTCCACATGTTGCAGGGCGGTATCGAACGCAGCAGATCAAGAAACTTAGGCTCTTTGGCCGGAACAATGGGGTCCGGTCTTGGGGCAACCGCAATGGCACCTATGATGTTGGCAGCTGCCATTGTGACAGACTGAGAAGTATTATGAACACCCCGGATATCACATACCGGGGTGTTCGGAGGAAAAGATGAATAAAGCATGGAAGTGGATAGCTCTTATCATTGTCGTTTTATTACTGCTGCAGCAAATCTCCCTGAGGCGAGCTGAAGCCCTTTACTTTGTGCCAGTTATTCTCCTAATACTCAGCCTTGTGCTTATAAAACGCTGGTTCCCCGCGATATTTAGGATCATGAAAGGGATAACGTTCTGGAGCGCCAAAACCATGGCGGCAATCCTCTGGCAAAAGTCGGAGCGAAAAGGGGGTGCCTCGGTGCGTTCTCAGAAAATGCGGTGGAGGGAATGACAATGGCAGGGATTAGGAGCAGAAGGCGAATGATCTCATTTTGCTATCACCTAAGTCTGTGCTCCATTGCTTTCCTTGGCATGAAGCTTGGTGAAAGCATGCAGAGCAGAGACCTCATGATGTTCTCATTCTTTTTGATCGCATTTGATCTTCTCACTTTTCGGATCATTCCAATCTCGCGGTGGATTCAGGAACGACTTATCCCTGAAGCGGTCTGCATGGCCTGCGGACAGGAAGTTGAACTCGTGAATCAGTACCGGTGCGGTTGTGGATATATTTCTCCTCGGGAACGACATGTTTTTACCCCATGTCCTCTATGTGGACAGACCTTCCGGTGGGTTGTCTGCCCCTCGTGTGAAACGTCCATACTGATATAAAAAAGGAAACAGAACTATGGGTATCATCGAAGAGAAAAGAAAAAAGATTCTGAGAGAGATGGAGACAGGGCGGGGGTCCGCAATAATCTTTCCTCACGCGGTATCATTGGAGCCTCCTTATCTCCCCTTCGATCTGCAGGCTCGGAAGGACTCTATCTTGCAAAGCCTGTTCGGTCGTATATCCGATAATCGGTTGGCTGGGCTGTCAAAAGCAGCTTCAGTCAGATTACGCATGAATTGTATCCATATAAAACCGTCTCGTGAAGACAAATACAGTCTTGATGCTGCCGAACAGTTGCTGCTCTCGCTGCCATACGATAATCCAATTGCCTTTGAGATGATAGGACAGAATCGCCAGATTACTTTTCAGGTTGCAATTGCTGAAAATCAGTGTTCCCAGACAGTCTCTTTGCTCAGGTCTCATTTCCCAGAGGCAGAGGTTTCTGTCGATGAGGACATAATGTCGAAAGTCATAACTTCAACCGCTGTTGCACATAGCTATCGCCTGAAGGCCTCGCCATTCTTCGGCTTAGCTCCTATTTCAGATTCCTCTCTTGACCCCTTTCGAAGCCTTTTAGGTCTGTTGGGGGAGATCGATAAGGACGGGACGGGAGTCTTTCAGGTTCTCTTTGTCCCCGTCATGAACGACTGGAAAGACAACATGAGACGGGCCTCAAGAAGTCCCTATGACCCTGGCCAGTCATCTTTTGTAGATCTGCCCGGTCTGCCCAAGCTCGTTGACAAAAAAACTGCCAAGCCTCTCTATGCCGTCAGTCTTAGAATGCTTGCCTCTGACGATGAGCTCCTTGTATCAATGGAGCATTTTCTGAGACAGTTTGATAACAACGAGACCGGATTGATTCGGCTTTCCGGGCATTACCCGACTGAGAGCATAAAAAACCGAGACTCTTTTGTACACGGTTTCCTCCTGAACTCGGCTGAACTTTCAAATCTTGTTCACTTGCCGTCTCCTGCTCTCATCGAAGCGATACCAGCAATAAGGGAGGCCATGAGGTCATATTCAGTCCCTGAAGAATACACTTCTGACGGGCCAGTGCTGGGAATAAATATCCACAGGGGGATGAAGAGAGAAGTGCGACATTGGCGCGGACTTCCGAATCAGCATGTTTATGGGGAAGGCAAATCCGGCTATGGGAAAACAAATCTAATACAACGGTCAGTCATGCAGCGAATTGAACGAGGAGAAGGTGTTGCCGTTATTGACCCTCACGGGGCACTCATAAAGGACGGCATACTGCCCAGGATTCCGAAAGAACGGGTTGGTGACACCATCTACTTTAATGCCGGTGACTTCGACTATCCCATGGCAATTAATCCGCTGGCCCACACCGGCACCAAGCTTGAAAAAGAACATATCCGGACAGACCTTCTAAACTTTTTCGAAGATCTCTTTGAGGCTTCTTTAGGTGTGAGTATCCAGCATACGCTCAACTTCCTGATTGTCACACTCCTTGGATACAATAACGCGACCCTGCCAGATATGGAACGGCTAATAATCGACAAGAATTGGCGCGAAAGAATATTGAAGGGAATTGACGACGAGCGTATTCAGATGTTTTGGGCTCACGAGTTTCCAGCATTGGAGAAGAAAGGCATTGTCACAGCCATTACCAATAAGCTTAGCCCGCTAATTCTTCCGGACAGCACAATCGCCCCAATGCTGAGCGGTCGGGAGAACAAGATAGATTTTCTGCGCATAATGGATAGCCAAAAAATTCTTCTGGTAAATCTGAGCCATGGAGATATCGGAAAGCGTAACAGTCAACTTCTCGGGAAGTTATTGGTTTCAAAACTGCAGATATCCGCGATGATGCGACAGGGAGACGGCAAGAGCCCGGACTTCTATCTGTACATAGACGAATTCCAGCATATGGTCTGTCCGTCTATGGCTGATATTCTAAGCGGCGCACGCAAATACGGGTTGCATCTATGGCTTGCAAACCAAATGATCGGCGATATCCCAGATTATATTCTGAGGCATGTCTTTAATGCTTCAACTCTGATTTTCTTTGCCACTGACTCACCGTCAGATCAACTGCTCATAGAAAAAAATCTGTCCCGTCGTTTTAAGGCCGAAGACATCGGTCGGCTCAAAAGGGGAGAGACCTATGTGAAAATGGTGAGCTCGGTCTTCAATATGATAACCGAACGCGCGCTGGAGCCACCCCTGTTGCATTATAGTGATGAGATTGTTTCGCTGTCACGCCGAAACTATACTGTCCAAAAAACCTCCTCTGGGCCAGAAACAATGAGGCAGAAATCAGAAAGAAACGGGAACAGTCAGAGGGCTGAGCAAAGACAGACCCGAATAGACGAGCGGGATTATGATGACGATATAACGCTATCGCAGCCTGAAGAATTGTTTCTGAAATGCGTATTCAACAATCCGACACTCTCTGTGACCAAGTTGTATAGAAATCAGAAACTAAGCGGGTACATGGGGGACAAGATCAAAAGGACATTAAAGGACAAAGGGCTTGTTCAGGAAATCACTACCAATCTGGGCTCACAATCAAGGATAGCCAAATTTCTTCTTCTTACTCCAAAGTCTTTTACCTACCTCGGGATTGAATTTGCTCCTGGCAGCGGCAAGGGCGGTCCAGTGCATAAATACTGGCAGTCGGTTATCGAATTCCATGTCAAGGGGCTGGGCTATAAGGTTGCAATCGAAGATCCGATTTCTGGGACTAACGAATCTGCCGACCTTGGGATAGTGAAGGACAATAAGAAACTGGCTGTCGAGATATCGGCGACCACAACACCTGAGCACGAGGTAAGAAATGCCAGAAAATGTCTCGATGCAGGCTATGCCACAGTGATAACTTTCTTCCTTGAAGACGCCAAGAAGAGGGTCTTTCAGAAGCTCGTGTTGGAGACCTTCAGCGAAAAAGAAGGGGCTTCCGTATTATCAGGTCTGATTTATGAATTCTATAGATTCTTTTGATAAAACAATGGGTTGCAAGAATTCTGGGCTTAATTAGAGTGTCTCATAGAAATCAGAAAATAGAGCCCGGCCAAAGCGAGGATTGAGACAAACCATGTACAGATTACTAAACATAGATGAAGTATCAGAGATGCTTGGAGTGACCAAGGCGACCATCTATTCATGGACTTCTCAGAATAAGATTCCTCATATCAAGCTCTCGAAAAGACTCCTAAAATTCAGAGAAGATGAGATTATGAAATGGGTGGAGGACAAGTCTGTTCATCGGGACCTGAAAAACGTGCAGGGGTATATAAAGTCGAAGAGATCGCCGGGTTTCACTAATGAGCTCGTTAAAATGATTGTTGAAACTGCCAAGAAGGAAGTGCTTGTCTGAATGTTCACATCCTTCCTCTGTGATAAAATATATCAGGTATTTTCAAGCCTTGTTAAGTCCCATCGTCTATTGACAAGGAAGGAGGAAAGATAATTATGGGACTATACAGGCGCAAGGATTCCGGTTTCTGGTGGATGTCATTTACGGTCGAAGGGAAAATGTACCGAAAGCCTACTGGAACTGACGATGAGAAACTGGCAGAAAAAATCTTTGCAAAGGTTCAGACACAGATCGTTGAAGGTAAGTGGTTTGATTTAGACAGACGAAAAGATATCAAAATGGTTGAGGTCATCGATAGGTTCATGGTGGAGGTGTCACCCTTGCAGCAGGGTAGTCATAAACGGAACGGCCAGATCGCCGAACACCTGAAGAAGTTTTTCAGCGGTGCTATGCTTGGGGATGTGACGCCCTCGCTTCTCAGTAAGTACAAGGCAGCGAGGCTCCAGGCTGATTCTAAGAGGGGTGGTACTGTGTCCCCTGATACCGTGAGGAAGGAACTCTCCTTGCTGCGGAGAATCTTCAACGTTGCGATTGATGAATGGGAGCTGTGCAAGGAAAACCCGGTGAAGAAGATCATTAAGTCTCTGCCTCAGGAAAACAAGCGGGTGAGATACGTATTACCCGAAGAGGCGGAGAAGCTCAGGTTCACACTTCCTGCATGGCTCAAGCCCATCGTAATCGTCGCCTGTCAGACCGGATTGAGAAGGGGCAACCTCACACAGTTGGCCGTTTCTCATCTGGACTTCGAGGCGGACAGGATAATCGTCGGCAGAACCAAGAATGGTGATCCTATCGGTATCGCAATGACTTCAACTGTAAAGAAGACACTTCTCGATGTTATTAGGGCAAGGAAGGTCGTGAGCCCTTATGTCTTTTGCGATGAACAGGGGAAGCCGCATTCACCTTACAAGGTGTCTGTTGCATTCAAGAGAGCGTGCAAGCGCGCCAAGGTCGATAACCTGAGACTGCATGACCTCAGGCATGACTTTGCAACGCTGATGCTCAGGAAGACGAAGAACCTTGTTGACGTGCAGCACGCGATGGGACATAAGGACAGCCGCATGACGTTACGGTATGCTCATCTGTTGCCGGATGACTTGAAGAGTGCTTATGAAGCGATTGATAACCAGGGGTCAGCCGTCATCATTTCACGTTTTCTTCACGTTGAGGAAAATAAAAGGGGTCACGTTTCCGTAACCCCTTGAATTTGTTGGCGTCCCCAGCGGGATTCGAACCCGCGTTACCGCCTTGAAAGGGCGATGTCCTAGGCCGGGCTAGACGATGGGGACATCATGGTGAGCCGCGTTGGATTCGAACCAACGACCCACGCCTTAAAAGGGCGTTGCTCTACCAACTGAGCTAGCGGCCCAAAAAAAACCATAGACGTTTAAGATACACTTTCCGTCGCTTTCTTGTCAAATCTTCAGCAGGCACGGGTGTCCGCGGCCCGGTCCGGCGGGGCAGAACGCGGGTATCCCGGGGTACCCGGATGAGGGATCTAGGCCGGCAGCAGCCCGTTGACGAGCTTGATCAGTTCCTGTGTCTGGATCGGTTTCGGCAGGTAGGCGTTGGCGCCGATCGCGAGTGCGCGCTTGCGGTCTTCTTCCGCCCCCTCCGTCGTGACGATGATGATCGGTATGTCCTTGTAGGTCGGGTTGCCGCGGACGAGGCTGACCAGCTTTAGTCCGTCCATGACCGGCATATTGATGTCTGCCAGGATCAGGTCTATCTTCTCCGAGGAAAGCTTTTTGAGGGCGTCGACCCCGTCCGTCGCCTCGTAGACGTGCGAGTTCGGCACGCGCTTGATCGCAAAGCTGATAAGCTGCCGCATCGTCGGTGAATCTTCAACAACCAGAATATTCGGCATACGTGTATCCCCTTATTTCCTAGGCTTCTCTTTCAATAGATCGAGAAAACTCTGTATCGTGGTCAGCTTTCTCTCGGACTGCGTATACATCCGCGACGAGAAGATTGCGGTCGCCGCATGACCGGCAAGCAGGTTAAACAGCTCATAGTCGACATTCGAAAAACCCGCCTTCTGGACCAGCAGTTTGTAGATGGCAATGACGCCGATGACATGCTCCTTGATCTTCAGGGGGATGCAGACGATCGGCTCGAGCGGGTTGAACTCCTCGCCCGCGGTCAGGTCGGCTGCAAAGTAGCTCTCGCCTTCTTTCGCCACTGAACCGATCGTGCCGAGGCCGATCTTGACCTTGGGTGCCTCGGATATGTCCATGCCCTCGGTGCTCACGGGGATCATTTCGTTCGTCTTGTCGTCGATGAGGAGCACCGCAAACTTCTCCGCACCGATCAGGTTGATGATGATCTCGAGGACGATCCTGAGGACCTCCGAGAAGTCGAGTGTCGAATGGAGCTGGTAGCTCGCGACGTACAGGTTCGCAAGGTTGTTGTTCTCCTCCTCGACCTCGATATACTTCGAGGCGAAATCCTTGTTCTCCTGCTCGACCTGGAGAAACCGTTCACGGAGGGACTGGATCTCCTGCTCGAGGAGGCTGATCCTGTTTTCGTACAGCTTGACCCGTGCCTCGTCGCCCGACCGCTCGACGGACTCGGTCAGTTGTGCGATGCGGTATCTGAGCTTCTCGTTCTCCCGCAGCAGGTCCTTGGTAAATTCCTCGCCCTTCTTGAACATCTGGAGAAATTCATCGGCTTTATTGGTAAATACGGTCTCTTTGTCCACGAGTCCTTCCTACTCCCTGTGATTTACAACCCTGGTCACGGCCGCCGATATTTCGGAAAGCGGCAGGATCGTTTCTACGCCTCCGGCCTTGATCGCTTCTCCGGGCATACCGAAGACCACGGCCGTCTCTTCCGACTCTGCTATAGTATACCCGCCTTTATTTTTAATTTCCACCATGCCAGACTTGCCGTCGTTCCCCATTCCGGTGAGGATCACCCCCATCGCCCGCGCCCCGTAGACCTCGGCCGCCGACTGCATCATGAAATCGACGGACGGCGTATACTTGTCCTCGAGCTGTCCCTCTTTCAGGAAGGTCACCACCTTGCTGCCCCTCTTCATCAGCCCCATATGGAAGCCGCCCGGGCAGATCAGGATGTTGCCGGGCTCGACCGTTTCATGGTCCTTTGCCTCCCGGATATTCAGGTGGGCCAGCTTGTTCAGTCTCTCGGCGAGCGGGCCGGTAAAGCCCCGCGGCATATGCTGGCTGACGACGACCGCGGCCTGAAAATCGGCAGGCAGGCGGGTCAGGATGATCTGGAGCGCGGCCGGTCCGCCGGTCGAGGAGCCGATCGCGACGATCTCGACGTTCCGGGACTTCGTCTTTTCCGACGGCTGGGCAGCGGCATCCTCGCGGTCGAGGAGTTCCAGGTTCCTGCTGAGCTTGTCGAGCCGGATCGTCTTGATGCCGCGCAGTTTCAGCAGGAGGTCCTTCTCGATCGTACGGAGTTCAATCGATGCCCTCTTGGTCGGCTTCGCGATGAAATCGACCGCCCCGAGTTCAAGGGCCTTGAAGACCGTCTTGGAATCGTTGAACGAGCTGACCATGATGACCGGCGTGGGACGCTCGCGCATGAGCCAGCGCAGGAAGCTGAAGCCGTCCATCTCCGGCATTTCGAAGTCGAGGGTAATGATGTCCGGTTTCAGCCGCAGGGTCTTGGCCATGGCGTCGATGCCGTCCGAGGCGATGCCGACGACCTCCAGCTTCATGTCCTGCTCTATGATGTTTCTGATGACCTGCCGGGTATAGGCAGAGTCGTCAACAATAAGTATCTTGGTGCTCAAAAAACGTTTTCCTCCCGGGGTTTCGCGGCTACGGCGGACAGCTGCATCCCGTCCCTACCGCGGCGGTTTCTGGTAAACCATGTCATGCTTAAAATGCTTCAGGTTAAAGGCGGTCGATATGTTGATCAGAGACTCGGCATGTCCCAGCAGCAGGTAGCCGCCGTCTTTCAGCCGGTCATAGAAATTCTCAATGACCCTTTTCCTCGAGGCGATGTCGAAATATATTAATACATTCCTGCAGAATATAACATCCATCTTGCCGAGGAACTTTGTCTTGAACGGGTCCAGCAGGTTCAGGTAGCTGAAGGTGACGTGTCTCTTGACGTCGTCGATGATCTGGGACTGCCCGTCCTCGTCGATAAAGTACTTCGCCTTGAAGTACGGCTCGGTCGTCCTGAAGGAGTTGCTCCGGTAGGAGCCTTTTCTGCCGATCTGGAGCACCCGCTGGTTGATGTCGCTGCCGTGCACCTCGACGTCCCAGTCCCTGAAACATCCCCGCTCGTTGATCAGCATGGCGATCGTGTACGGTTCTTCGCCGGTCGAGCACCCTGCCGACCAGACCCTGAGCGTCCTGGTCCCCGCGTTCCGCTCCTTCAGCTCATCGAGGATCTCTTCACTGAAGGCCTTCAGCTGGTTCTGCTCCCGGAAGAAATAGGTCTCGTTGACCGTCAGGATGTCCATGATCGCCGACAGCTCCGCCTCGGCGTTCCGGTCGTACCGGATGAACCGGTAGTAGTCCCTGAAGTCCTTCAGGTGGTGGTTCTTGATCCTCCGGGACAACCTCTTTTCGATCAGGTATTTCGAGGAATCGTCAAAATAGAGCCCGCAATAGTCCCGCACGATGTCCCGTATGAGCCGGAAGACATCCTCGGAGAGAGGCAGGATCTCTTCTTTTTCAAACACGCAGCATCTCCTCGACGGTCTTGATGACCGTGGGGTCCTCTTCGGTGTCGAGGAGTCTTTCGAGTTCCTTCCTCACCTCCCCCGACGGGTTCACCCCGAGTATCCTGACTGCTGCAATGCGTGCCGCCCAGTCCTTGTCCTCCAGGAACGGCAGGAGGTACTGCTCGACGCGGCTGAACGGGGCGAGGGCTGATATCGCGGTGCGCCTGATCTCCTCGTCCGGGGCCGACAGCATCTCGATGATCGCCTGGCGCGCGTCGTCGCCGCCGATTGCGCCCAGGGATTCGAGGGCGGACGTCACGACGAAGCCGCTCCTGTCCTGGAGCAGGTCTACCAGGGTCTTGACCGCAGCCCGGTCCTTCAGGGCGCCCAGCGCCTTGGCAGCGGCGACCCGCACGACACTGTCCGGGTCGGCGCTGAGGATCATCAGGGAATCAAGAACGCCCTTGCCGCCGATCTCGCCCAGGCTGAGGGCGGCCGAGATCCGGATTGAGGGGTCTTCGTCGGTCAGTGCGTAGGTCAGGTACCGGACAGCGTCGTCTGTCCCGATCAGGGCGAGGGCCCCGACGACCGCCTGCCGCACCCGCGATTGCGAATCCTTCAGCGCAAAGCCGAGCTCGTCGACAAGGGCCGCGGACCCGAGTCTCCCGAGCAGGCGCGCGGTATTCATCCTGAGCACCTGGCTTTCATCCTTGAGCATCTTCACCAGTTCGCCGTCGGGTATCGCGTCCGGCAGATTTGCCAGCGCCCCGACGGCCGCCTCCTGGACGTCTTCATACGGGTCCACGAGGAGCTTCCGGACCTTTGCGGCGGCCCGCAGATCCTGGAGTTTCGAGATACTGATGGCGGCGGTTGCGCGGACATGGCCGTCCCGGTTGTCCAGAAGCGCATGGAGTATGTCGAAATAAACCGGGGAGACGACCTCCCCGGTCACCTCGCAGATGAACCGCAGCTGGTGTTCATTGTCCGTATCGAACAGCTTCAGCAGGGACTCGGGGTTATGTTTCCCGATATAGACGAGGGCGTTCTTGACGTCATCGGCAAACTCCTCCTCATGGGAGATGTCGAGGAGCGGTCCGTAGGCGGCCTCGTCTCTCATCAGGCCGAGCAGCAGGATCGCCGATATCCGCACCTCGCGCTTTGCCGACCAGGCATATCCGATCATCAGGTCGACGGCGGCCGGTCCGAGCAGGCGCTTCAGCTCGGAGGTGATGACCTCGGCATCGACACCGTTATGATAAAACCGTTCAATCGTCTTGAGCGCCTGTTCCTGGATATTCTTCGAGGGGTCCTGGAGCATCGGGATGATCTGTTCGAGCGTCGAGGGGTCTGCCAGCCTGCCCAGGGCCTTGAGTATCGGCTCCCTGAGCGGCTTTTTGGCCAGGGCCGCGACGAGATGCGGGACCGTCTTGCGGTCGCCGATCCTGCCGAGGGCGTCCGCAGCAGGGTATGCGGTCCAGAGGTCACCGCTGTCGAGTATCTCGATCAGGGCGTCGACGACCGACACCTCCCGCACCTTGCCGAGATGTTCGACGGCGGTGGCGCTCACGTTCTCGTCTTCGTCTTTGATCGCCTCGAGCATCAGGGGGAGCGCCCTGCTGTCGCGCTGCTCGCCGAGCACGTCGATAATAAACTTTCTGACATCCCGGTTCGGCGTCTTGAACGCCTCGATCAGGAAGACCGTCGCCTTCTTGCCGAGCTTGATCAGTGCCTCGATGGCAGAATTCCTGGCACCGGCGTTGTCTTCGATGTACAGGAGCTGGACCAGGCCCTGTATGTACTCTTCAATCGCGTATTCGTCAAAGAGGATGTCGACGGCCGTCTTCCTGACCCGCCAGCTGACGTCCTCCATCGCCTTCAGCAGGACAGGGATGCAGGCGCTGTTCTTCATGCCCCTGATCTTCTCGACCGCCGTCCGCCGCGTCTCTACGTTGCTGTCACTTATTTGTTGTATCAGTTCCTGCAAGGCCTTCTCCTAACATTCCAATTGACTCTTTGAGGATGATCTTCTCCTCCGACGTCAGCAGGTTATCGATATTCAGAAGGATGATAATACTGTCGCCCTTCCTGCCGAGTCCCGTGATATATTCGGTCTTGAAACCCTTGAAGATCGACGGCGGCCGCGTCATCTCTTCCGGCGCCAGAGACAGGATCTCCCTGATTTCGTCGACCAGGAACCCGATCTTCTCCTTGTCGTACCTCACGATGATGATGCGCTCTTTCCTGCCCGCCGGCTCTGCGCCGAAGCGCCTGCGGAGGTCCAGCAGCGGGACGACCAGCCCCCGGACGTTCATCACGCCCGCCAGGAAGCCGGGGAGGCCGGGGATTGTAAAGACCTTCTGGACCTTGATGATCTCGACCACCCGGTCTATCGTGATGCCGAAGACCTCGTCGCCTATTTTGAAGACCGCGAATTTCTGCATCTACCGGACCTTGAAGACCTCCATCTCCCTCTTCAGGATCTCGATCTCGCCGAAGAGCGTGTTGAGAGACACCGAGACTTCCTCCATGTCCTTCACCGTCGCGTTGCCGATGCCGTTGATCTGGTCCATCGTGCTGGCGATCATGTCGTTCATCTTCTGCTGGTTCGCCACAGCCTCGTTGATCCTGGAGGTCCTCTCATTCGCAAGCTCAAGGTTCCGCGAGATGCCCTTGGTGCCGATCGCCTGCTCTTCCGTCCCGCGCTTGGTCATGTCGGCAACCTCCTTGACGTCCGCGACGCTGTCGAGCAGGAAGCTCAGGGCCTTCTCCTGCTCCCCCGTCGCCTTCGCAATCTGCTTCATCATCTTTCTGATGTCCTCGATAGCCCCGGTGATCTGCTTGAGGCCCCGGGACTGCTCTTCGGTCGCACGCTCGATCGCCTTGGTCATATACGTCGAATGCTCGGAGGCGGTCAGTATATCCTTCAGCGCATTGCCGACGGTCAGGACCAGGCCGTTGCCTTCATCCACCTTCGTCTTGGCGGAATTGATCGATGAGCCCGCGTCCCGGATGTCCTTCTGTATCGACTTGACGATGCCGCCGATCTCGCGCGTCGAGCTGGCGGTCCGGTCTGAAAGCGCACTGATCTCATCGGCCACGACCGAGAAGCTCTTGCCGTACTCGCCTGCCTGGGCTGCCAGGATAGCCGCATTCAGGCTGAGCAGGCTCGTCTGCTCGGTAACATCCTTGATGACCGAGAGTACCTTTTCGATATCGGTCGAGCGCGACTCAAGCCGCTGCACGATCTCGAAGGACTTCTGCACCTCCGTGGCTATGTTGTCCATGCCCTCCACCGCATTCATGATCGTCGTCATGCCGGTGTCCGACGTAATCTCCTGGACAGTGCCGGCCATCTTGGAGGACTCGCGGGCGTGCTCCTCGACCTCCCTGATCGAGGCGCCGATCTCCTCGACCGAGGCAGAGGTGTCCTCGACAGCGGTCAGCGCGCCATTCGCGGTCTTGGAGATCGCACGGGCCGCCTGGGTAACCTGCGATACAACCGAATACAGGTCCTCCGTCGCCTTCAGGAGCCGCTGGGTGTTTGATGCTATCTCCTCGGCTGTAGCCTTCAGCTCGATCAGGGACGATACGTTTTCGACAGAGAAGTTTGCCATCTTGTCGGCACTGTCGCTGATCTCGGCCTGGGCCCGGGAGGCGTTCTGGACAGCCCGGGTAACGTCACGCACCGCATCTGACTGCCGGTTCATCCCCCCGGTCACGTTGTTGTACGTCAGGTTCACCTGCTTGATCGCCATCGAGACGTTGACCGCCGTCGAATTCAGCTTCGAGACGGTCAGCAGCAGTCTCTCCAGCAGGAACCGCACGCCCTGGGCAATACTGCCAATCTCATTTTCGCCCAACTCCGGCACCTCGACCGAAAGGTCTCCGACCGTTATCCGCTCGACCGCCTTGTTTATCCGGGAAACCGGCCTCTTGATGTCGCGGTTAAAGAGGTAGACCATGATGATGCCGGTACTGACCAGCATCAGCACCTGGTACAGGACGATCGTGATCATACTGTCGGAGATGTTCTTGTTGATGCTCTTCGCAGCGTAATCGATACGCACCTCGCCTATCTTGTTCCCGGCCGCGTTGACCGGCACCGTCATCGTCATGCTCTTTCGGAAGAGAAAGGGGTTCACCGTGCCCAGGTCCGCATCCGCTGCCTTGGTGTTCTCCCTGATCACCTTTTCGCTGCTGTCGAGTATATGGACGGAGGTGATGTCCTCGTCCTTCATGACCTCCTCGATGTAAACATCGATGAGCGCATAATCATAGCTCAGGAGGGGGCCGGAAGAAACGCCGGCCATGGTCGACGCTGCCCGCTTGATCCTCTTTTCGAGCGAATCAAAGAGCGCGGTCCGCATAAAGCCGACGAGGAAGACCCCCCCCACCGACTGCCCGACCAGAAAAACCACAAAGAGGGCAGCGATAAACTTCGCGGTTATCGATTTCCTGAATATCATTTGACCGGGACCGCCTTGTGGGCCTGGATGATTTTTGCACCCTTGGGGCCTTTGATGAAAGAGATGAAATCCTTTGCCGCACCGGCCGCAGGCCCCTTGGTGACCAGGAAGTTGTGCTTGATGATCTTATACTTCCCGCTTCTGACGTTCTCGGGGGACGGCTCGATCCCATCCACCTTCAGCGCGACGATAGCGCCGTCAGCACTGTCCACCGCGACCGAGTCGGTAAAACCGATCGTATTCGGCCGGGTGCTCAGGACCTTCGTCATCTCCGGGGCTGTCGCAATCGTAACAATCGTGGCAGGCTCCTTCAGAGTCCTGAAGCAGGGCACGTACATCCTGACCGTCTCTTTTGTCGCGTCCGAATCAGGACGGGTCAGCGCAAAAATGGAATCACTCCCTGCACCGAGGTCCTTCCAGTTCGTCACCCTGCCCTCATAGATCCGGCAGATGTGGTCACTGCTGATGTCCTTGAGCGCCACGCTGCGGTTGACCCCGACGACGGTAGCCGATCTCGAGATTTCGACCGCCTGCACACCCATCCCCTTCTCATCGTCCTTGAGAGGCCGGGCGGCCATGCCGATTTCGACCGCGCCCTTTGACGCGGACATGACCCCACCCTTCGACTCGATCGACTTCTGGTTCACCTCGATCACCACGTCCCTGTTCTCGGCCATATATGCCTTTGCCAGCTCGGTAACCACCGATATCATCCCGCCGGCACCGGCAATCCTCAACTTGGTTTCTGCAGCCGCACCCTGCGCAGCCAGCACCACGATAACCATACCAAAGAACAGATTTCTTACACCCTTCATAGCGACACCTCCGCGTTTATTTATGGTTGGAACCGGCAGCACAGCCACCTGCTTCATGCCTCTCATCCCTGTACAACGGTTATTCAGCCCGGCAGACATCAGATCAGGCCGATCCGGGACATCAGGAGCCTGACGCCGTTATAGTCGTCGTCAGCAGCCTCGGCAAAGCCCGTGTACTTCTCATCGATCGAGCGCAGGATCGAGGCCCCTTCAGGACTGCTGTCACTGATACTGAGGAGCAGCGCCTTGAGCTCGGCCGTCAGCACCGGGTCGAACTTGCTGGAGACAGCAATATTGAACTCAGGAATGTCCTCCGAGAATTTTATGAACTTCAGTCCCATGTCCTTGTATTTGTACGCCGTGGTCTCCATGACCGCGCCGGCGTCAAAGTCGCCGTTGAGGACCGCCTTGGCAACATCGTCGTGGTGGCCAAGGTAGTTGTAATAGAAAAGGTCCTTGATGTCAATACCCGCAGCCAGCAGCAGCCCTCTGGGGATGATATGGCTCGACGTCGAGTGGGGGTCGCCGAACGCAAACGACCGGTTTTTCAGGTCCTCGACGGTATTGATCGTGCTGTCGTTCCTGGCGACGATGACCGCATGATGATACGGCTTGCCGTCGCGCAGCGCCTTCACCAGGACCCGCGCATCATACCGCTTATGGGCCTCGACATAGGTCGACGGGGTCATGAAACAGAGCTGGGTCACCCCCTGGCCGAGGTCATTGACCGCTCCCTGGAAATCGACCGCCACCTTCAGGTCGATCTTTCTCCCCAGGCGCTTGCTCAGAAACTCGATGATCGGGCTGAACTTCTTGAACATCATTGCCGGAGACTCAAGGGGCACGATGCCCATCCGGAGCAGTCCGCCCGATGTATCGGCAGCAAATTTGAACCGCTCCATCTCAAGGACGGTCAGTTCAGCGTCCTTCAGCAGTTCCTTCACCATCTGGTCAAGCTTGAACGCGCGCTCCTTGTTCTGACGCGGCAGGTCCTTGATCTTCTCTATCGAACCCCATATCTGGTTCGCCCCGAGTTTCTGTTCCCTGATGGCATTGGAGATCTGCTGGCTCTTGTCCGAGACCAGGTCGATCGCCTGGGAAATCTGTTTGCTGTTGAGCGACTGCTCATTGGTCGCGATCTTGACGTGGTGCGATACCTCGCTCACCTTTTCGGTGGCGCCCATGATCAGCTGGATACCCTTGTTCTGTTCGGTCGTCGCCTTGGCGATCTGGCTGACCATGGTCAGGACCTTCTCCATCGCCTCTGAAACAAGACGCGCGGCCTTTGACTGCTCGGCGGTCGAGTTTTCGATGGCAGCCGCCATGTCCGAAGACTGCTTCGAGCTCTCCACGATCTTCCGCAGGGCGTCGACCGCCTCGTTCGTGACCTTGAAGCCGATCTCGACCGAGTTGAGCCCGTCGTACATGGCAGAGACCGCATCAGCCACCTCGGACTGGACCGCCTGGATCAGCGCCCCGATCTCCTGTGTCGAAAGCGACGTCCGGTCCGCAAGCTCCTTGATCTCGTCCGCCACGACCGAGAAGCCCTTGCCGTGCTCCCCTGCCTGCGCCGCAAGGATCGCCGCGTTGAGGGCCAGCATCGTGGTCTGGTCCGTAATCTCGTCGATCACGTTGAGGATCTGGCCGATCTCCTCGGACCTTCCGCCGAGCTTCGAGATGCACTCAGAGGTCCGTTCGACCGACAGCTTGATGTTCTGCATGCCCTGGATCGTCTTCTCGACCGAGACCATCCCGAGTTTCACCGCATCGTTTTTGACCTTATCGGAGATGATGGCTGAGTCCTTCGCGCGCTGTTCGACTTCCTTGATCGAGGAGGCGATCTCGAGTATCGCACTCTGGGTCTCCTCTGCCGCGCTGGCGAGTTCGCCGGTATTGCCGGCGACCTCCCTGATCGTTGCCGACAGCTGTTCTATCGAAGCAGATGTGGCCTCGACCGCCACCGACATCTCCTGGGAATTATTCGTAATCTGCGAGATGCTGATGACCATCTGTTCCATGGCAGCGGCCGTCTCTTCTGCGGACGCCGCCAGCCCGTCGGTCCCCTCGGCTATGTCCGTTATCGAGGCGTTCAATTCTTCAACCGAGGCCGATATATTATTGATCGCCTCGGTCTCCAGGAGCGTCCCTTCCACGACCTCCCGCGATTCCCTGCTGACGTCCTCGGCCACCCTCGTCACCCGCCGGGAGCCGTCCTTGATCCTCTGCAGTATGCCGGAAATCGACAGGAGGGACGACGTAATCGCCTTGCTGAACCTGCCAATCTCGTCGCTGCTCCTGACGTCCACGCTGAAGGACATATCACCCTCCGCCAGCCGCGCTGCCGCGTTTTCCAGCGACGTAATCGGTGTGATCACCATCCTCCGGATCATGGCCCAGAGAACGATACTGAAGCAGATGCAGGCCAGGATGGTGGCAAGCATGACCATGACGATCATCCGCATGGCGTTGTTATATTCCTTTTCAATCGAGAACGCCAGCTTGACCGCACCCAGCACCGGGGGGTCATTGGCATGACAGGCCTTGCACCGCTCGGCGTTTTCAAGGGGGCGGTAAAAGACAATTCTCTTCTGGTCCCGCTGGATGATGGGGGCCTTCGTCGCAACGATCTTTTTCATGATATCGGCCTCGGCAGGAGCCTCGCTCTTGTCCGTAAAGGCAAGGCGGCCGTCAAAATGCAGCAGCGCTATTTCATCCATGTTCCGGATCGACTTCAGACCGCCCATATACGACTTTGTGACGTCGGCCCTGCCTTCGAGCATGATCCGCTCGATGTCCCTGACAATAACGTCCGCCGTCACTTCCGTGCTGGTCTCGGTCAGGGAGTAGAGGCTCGCCTTCTCGATATAAAATACCATGAGCCCGGCAGCACAGATCCCCAGCAGCAGGAGACCAACGACCAGGGCCAGGATCTTGACTTCAAGTTTATCGCGCATAGTGCCTCCCTTAACCAACCTCTATATTCAGCGCATCTGCCGACCGGATGATCGATATGAAGCGCTTCTCTACAATGACGACTCCCTCGATAAACTTCGTTTCTTCTTCCGTGAGATGGGCCGGAGGCTCCAGGATGACATCATCCGGCAGTCTCACCACGCCCAGGACCTTATCGATAATCGCCCCGATCAGTCCGAGGGGGCCGGCCAGGACGATTATCTTGCCGGTGCCCTCGATGATGCCGTCGGCGTCGGCCTTGGGCAGGGCCACGGCCTCCTCTTCGTCATCCTTCAGTGAAAGCCTCGTCCTGAGGTCAATGACCGGGATGATCTTGCCGCGGAGGGATGTTATCCCGGCCACATACTCCGGCATGGTCGGAACAAGGGTTATCCGCTGATACCGTATGATCTCCTCCACTTCCGAGACCTTGAAGGCAAATTCCTCTTTCGCAAGGCTGAAGGTGAGCAGTTCGGCCATGCCCCCGTCTTCCTCTACCCCGAAACCACCGCCTCCACCGCCGTCAGGACCCGGTGCCTCTGCCGCCGGCTGCGCTGCAGGATCACGGTCCCCGGTCGCCGCCCCGGACGCCCCGGCAGCTTCACCCGCCGCCCCTGTTTCAGTCTTCAGAATCGACCCGGGTTCCGGCTGCGCAGGCAGGTCGTCGGCCGCAGCACTCGGCTGGTCGGCAGGCTGCACGGATGACGGCTCAACCGCCTGTTCGTGGACCGGTTCGGCCGGTCTCTTTGCCTCGCCCTGGGACTGGGCCTTTTTTCTAATTTTCGCTATATCCATTTAACAGTCCGAGTTCCCTTGCCGCATCCTCTATCAGGGTTTCGTTAATCACCTCGGCCTCTCCGGCAAAGCCGTCGAGAAGGGCCGACGTGGCGATACTGTTGATCAGCCGGGGAATCCCGCCCGAATGCCGGTGCAGAAGCTTCAGGGCCTCATCGGTAAAGAGCATGCCGTCCCGGCCCGAGGTCTTCAGCCTGAACTGCACATAGTCGCCGATCTCTTCGGCGCTGATCGGCCCGAGGTGGTAGAACAGGCCGATCCTCTGCTTCAGCGGAAGATACGTCTTGTGGTTGAGCCGCTTCCTGAGGTCCGGCTGACCGACAAGGATAAGGCTCACGAGGTTCGTATAATCCAGCTGAAAATTGGTCAGCAGCCTGATCTCTTCAAAGGTGTCCCGCGCAGGAATCAGCTGCGCCTCGTCGATGATGATCACGTGAAATAAACCGGACTCATAATCCTGAAACACCTTGCCGTAGATCGCGTCGAGCAGGTCGGCCTTGTGTATCGACGGGATGTCTATCCCCATCCGCAGGGCGATCGTCCGCAGGAACTGCGCCGGGGTCAGGACCGGGTTGATGATATTGATGACGTTATACCGGTCGTCGAGCATATCCATCAGCGCCCGCGTCAGGGTGGTCTTGCCGCAGCCCACCTCGCCGGTCAGCAGCACGAGTTCCTTTTCTTCCACCGCATACTGGAGCCGCGCAAGCGCCTCTTCATGGCTCCTGCTCATGAAAAGGAACTTCGGGTCAGGCGTCTTGCTGAACGGCTTGACCCTGAGCCCGTAGAAGTCCTCAAACATAGATCGCCCCCCCTTTCTGCTTGACAACCGAATCATCGATCAGGGATTCAACATCGAGCACCAGGATGACCTCATGCTTGCCGATCTCGGCAGCCCCGGCAAAGCCGCGCATCTTCTTGAGATACTCGCCGAGCGACTTGATGACGATCTCCTGCTGGCCATACAGCTCGTCCACCAGCAGCCCGACCTTCCGCTCCCCGAACCCGACCACCACGGCAAAGGAGCGCTCGGTCCCGACCGGCGGAAATTTGAAGAAGCTGCTCACCCTGACCATCGGAAGCATCTCGCCCCTGAGGTAATAGACTTCCTTCCATTCGATCGTCTGGATGTCCTTATGTTCGACAATGAGCGTCTCGGACATCGAGGTAAGGGGGACCGCAAAGCGTTCTTCCCCTACCCGCACGATCAGGGCCTTGATGATCGCGAGCGTTATCGGCAGGGTCAGCATAAAGGTCGTACCGGCGTCCTTTTTCGTCTCGACCTCTGCATACCCGCCCAGGACCGACAGTTTCTCCTTGACGACGTCCATGCCGACGCCCCTGCCCGAGATGTCGCTGACAACGTCCTTGGTGCTGAACCCCGGGGCAAAGATAAAATCGATCACCTCTTTTTCCGACAGGACCGCACCCTCCTGGACAAGCCCTTTCTCGATCGCCTTTTTCCTCACCTTGTCGACATCGATCCCGGCACCGTCGTCCTTCAGCTCGATGACGACATGATTGCCCTTCTGGTAGGCCCGGAGTATAACGGTCCCGTGTTCCTTCTTGCCCTTCCTTCTGCGGTCCGAAGCGTGCTCAATGCCGTGGTCGATGGAGTTCCTGATAAGGTGCATCAGCGGGTCGACGATCTCTTCGGCAAGGTACTTGTCGAGTTCGGTATCCTCTCCGTAGAGGACCAGGTCGATCTGTTTGTCCACTTCCCGTGAATAGCGCCGGACGATCTGCGCCAGCCGGGTGAATATCTGGCCGATCGGGACCATCCGTATTTCGAGGACCTGGTCCTGAAGCTCTGCCAGTCTGCGTTCAAGGGTCTGGGATATTTTGTGGATGTCGTAGACAAGGGTATTGTGGCCGTACAGCTCGACAAGCTCCGTGCCGATCCGCTTGACCGCACCCTTGGCAAGGGTCAGCTCGCCGACCGTATTGAGTATGCGGTCAAGCTTTTCGATATCGACCCTGACCGTCGTCGACGTGCTCTTGAGGTGGGTGTCCTGAGGCTTCTGCGGCGCCGGGGCTGCCGTCTCGGCTGCAGGCGCCGGTGCGGCCGGTGCAGGGGCAGCAGCCTTCGGTTTCACCAGTACGTCCAGGGGATACCCCAGTGCCTGCTGCAGTTCGTCAGCCTGTCCCGTGGAGCTGAACATCAGGTTGAACCCGATGGAGCCATCGGGAACGTTCTCGGAGGTCGGGAGTGTCGAGATGAGCTCCCCCCCCGCCTTGACCGTCTTCGTCAGAGACTCCAGAGAGGTGTCAAAGGTCTCAAGCGGAAAGACCGCCTTGACCAGGAATATGCCCTTGCCGTCCTTGAGATTCGCCTTCAGCCGGTGCTCCTCGTATTCGGAGAGGACCTTCAGAATGGACTGATCAATCAGCGCAAGGGGTGACTCACCTTCAACCTGCCCCTTCAGCGACGCCCTGAACGCATCGATGTCCCTGAGATGGGCATCAA
The DNA here is from genome assembly GCA_964499365.1 of uncultured Thermodesulfovibrio sp. Taxonomy (GTDB): domain Bacteria; phylum Nitrospirota; class Thermodesulfovibrionia; order Thermodesulfovibrionales; family UBA6898; genus PALSA-1316. The sequence continues at coordinate 53,742 of CAZCKU010000010.1, read as the reverse complement.
TGTCCCCTTCGTCGGCGTCCTGGCTGACCCGGTCGGTGATGTCCTTCAGGATGTCAAGGTTCTTGAAGAGAAAGTTGACGACATCGGCAGTCACGTCAATCTTCCCGAGTCTGACGTCGTCCATCAGCGTCTCGAGGGCATGGCTGAGCGTTGAGATGCCCTGGACGCCGAAGAGCCCCGAGACCCCCTTCAGCGTATGCATGGCCCTGAAAAGCGCGTTGATCGTGTCGGGGTTGAGACCGGATTGATACGTGTCCTGTACTTCGAGTATCAGACGCTGGGATTCCTCGAGGAGTTCCTCTGCCTCAGCAATGAATTCCTTCTTCGATGCCTTCATAACCCGATCGTCTTTTTTATGATCTCAAGGAGTTCGCCGGACTTGAAGGGTTTCGTCACATAATTGGTGGCGCCGAGTGCCATGCCGCGTTTTTTGTCTTCTTCGCTCCGCTCGGTGCTGACAATAATAATCGGGAGATGAATATACCGCTGGTTGTTTCTGACAAAGCTGATGAGTTCGAGACCGTTGATGTCGGGCATGTTGATGTCCGTAATGATGAGGTCGTATTCCTGCTGGGGAAGCAGCTTCAGGGCCTCGAACCCCGATGCGGCCTCAACGGTTTCCACATCGCCAAGCTCATCGATCACTGCCCTGATCAGCGCCCTGGTTGTTGCCGAGTCCTCAACTATGAGAATCGTCTTCACAGAACCTCTCTTCGATTATCAGATTACCGTCTGCTCCCGGCGCACCCGGGGAAACCCGGGAAACTTCGTCAGCATTAGATTTTATCAGATAACGGGAAAAAAATCTCAACGGCCTATCCCGCATCCCTTTTCAGCTCCATCTCCTGTATCCTCCGCTGCAGCAGGGACTTCTCGAGTGCCAGCCCCGCATGGTTGATGAAGATCTCAAGCCCCTCTGTCTCACCGATCGCGTCTCCGGCCGGAAAATTGTCACAGAAAAGAAACGCAACGACCCTTCCCTCGGCGATGACCGGAAAGATCGCCACCTCCTTCGGCCAATCCCCGCCGAGAAGCGCCGCGAGCTGCTCCGTCACCTCGTCCCTGTCAAAGGACCCGCGGTACGGCATCTGCTCCAGTACGATCTTTCTGAAGAAGGGGCTCCGGTCGATATGCAGCATGGTGGCGCGCACCCGCTCATCGGCACGCTCGATCTCAAGCCCGAACTGGCCAAGGCCGACCATCTCGCTCTTGCCAATCATGAAGAGGATGCCCCGGTGAAAGATATCGCTCGCAAAACGCAGGATCAGGAGGGTAATCTCGGAGGCGGAATTCGGGAACCGCAATTCATGGGTCAGGGACTTGAGGGCGGTAATATCCTTGCGCTCCGAGGACTGCGCCTCCCAGTCCTCGTCCCAGCCTGCATCCTCTTCCCCGCCTTCGGTGACGGCATCGTCAAACGTAAACTCCTCCGTCTTCACAAAGGCCTGTGTGGATTCGTCCTGGACGCGGGCGCCTTCCATGAGCAGATACTCGGGACTGAGCCCCTTCGAAAGTTCCCAGCCGAGATCCGCAAGGGAAGTCTTTCCATCAAGTTCGAGGTCATCGAGTTCGAACTGGAAGTCCCCGTCCTCCCACAGCAGAAGACGGCAGATCACCTTCTCTATCCTCCTGCGGGCGACTTTCTCAAGGTGCTCAAGCTTGACCGCGCCGAGGTCATAGAGTATCTCGGCAATCGGCGTTGCGGGCAGCTTTTTTTTTACCTCCAGGGCAAGGTTCAGGATCGTCTCTTTGATGAGGCCTGCATCGATCAGGTTCTCCCCGAGGTTGCGCTCCAGGTCATCGGTCTCGGCCCGCACAATCATCCCGTTTTTGAAGACGATCAGGGCCGTCCCCTTGCTGCCATTGACGATAAAGGTCCCGGTTTTTCTGCCTACACTCAGTATCTGAAAGATATCAGCCAGCGCAAGGTCTTCAAGCCTCCCGGCCAGGCTCATGTAATCTCTGCCCCCTTCGGGATGATGACCACACCGCCCTCACTGACCGAAAATCTCTCGCGGTCGGCCTCGGGATCGTAGCCGATCGTCGTCCCTGCCGGGACATAGACGTCTTTATCGATAATGGCCTTGCGGATCCTGCAGTTCCTGCCGATCTCAACGTTTTCGAGCAGGATCGAGTCGCGGACGTCAACAAAACTGTTGATCCTTACGTCAGGGGAGAGGAGCGAGTTCTGCACCCTGCCGCCGCTGATGATACAGCCGCCGCTGACGATGGAGTCCAGTGCGATACCGAGCCGTCCCCCCTTATGCTCCTGGGCAAAAACAAACTTGGCCGGCGGATACTGGCCCTGGTTCGTCCTGACCGGCCAGTTCCGGTCGTAAAGATTAAAGAGCGGATCGACCGAGACGAGGTCCATGTTCGCCTCCCAGTAGGCATCGATCGTGCCGACGTCCCGCCAGTATTTCGCCTCTTTCCGGTTCTCGTCCTTGAACTCATAGGCAAAGAGCCTCCCGCTATCCTTCATCGCCGGGAGGATATTCTTGCCGAAGTCATGGGCCGAGGAGGTCCCGGCATCGGCCTTCAGTTCGGTGATGACCTCGTCGGTATTGAAAAGGTAGACACCCATCGAGGCATAGCAGTGCTCCGGGTCGCCGGGGATCGTCACCGGCACCTCAGGCTTTTCATGAAACCCGATAATCCGGTCCTGGCTGTCGACCTCGACAATTCCGAAGGCAGAGGCGTCTTTTTTGTCGATCTTGATCGTGGCGACCGTACCGACGGCCCCGCTGCGCAGGTGAAAATCGAACATGTCCGCATAGTTCATCTTGTAGATATGATCTCCCGAGAGGATCAGGATATACGGCGGTTTCGCCTTCTCGATCAGGTAGATGTTCTGGAAAACCGCGTCTGCCGTACCCTGGTACCACCTCTCGTCTATCCTCTGCTGCGGGGGGATGCTGAAGATAAACTCCCCGAGTTCGGGGTTCAGCAGATGTTCCCAACCCAGCGCGAGATGGCGGTCGAGTGAAAGTGATTTATACTGCGTAATGACAACGATATTTCTGAGATGGGAATTGATACAGTTGCTCAGGGTAAAATCAATAATCCGGTATTTGCCGCCAAACGGCACGGCCGGCTTTGCGCGGTGCATGGTCAGGGGATGAAGCCGTTCCCCTTTCCCGCCGGCAAGGACCAGCGCCAGGACATTGCTCATTGAACTCTCTCGTCTGCCTCTATCCATAGTCTGCATATGCCTCAACCAGTCTTCCTTAAATTATACAGGGAGTTCTCCGGAGGTGCATCGGCCAAAAGACCGAATCCTCCGCCAGTTTTTATAGTCGAGTATATCAGGAAAAATTGAAGAGTGTCAATGAGTTATATGGACTTGCTTGACAATTTCGCGGGGGGGGAATTAATTTAATCCATGATAGCGATTGTGGATTACGGCATGGGGAATCTCAGGAGCGTTGAAAAGGGCTTCAAGAAAGTCGGGATCGATGCGCGGGTGACCGCGAGCCCCGGGGTGATCGATGACGCAGACGCAGTCGTTCTGCCGGGCGTCGGCGCATTCAGGGACTGCATCAGAAACCTCAAAGACCTTTCGCTCACAGAGGCCATTGTCAAGGCGATCAACAAGGGGAAACCCTATCTGGGCATCTGCCTTGGCCTCCAGGTGCTCTTCAGTGAATCTGAAGAATTCGGGGCCTGCAGGGGCCTTGATGTCTTCAAAGGCAGGGTGGTGCGGTTTCAGATCGGGGAAAAGGTGCCGCACATGGGATGGAACAACGTCAGGCTTCTTCGCCGGCCGCCGATCATGCAGGACATCCCGGACCAGGCATATCTGTACTTCGTCCACTCCTATTATGTTGTTCCCGAGGACGCCGGCATCGTGGCAGCCACGACTGACTATGGCGTAACGTTTACGTCGATGGTATGGAAAGACAACATCTTTGCTACCCAGTTCCACCCCGAAAAAAGCCAGGGACTCGGCCTGAAGCTGCTCAAGGGCTTCGGAGAATTCGTCAATAAGGCCTGAGGCCTGCCTGCCGCTTGCTGGCTGGCGGCTGTCCTCCTTTTTCTGATGCAGCTTTCTTCAAATAGTGGTAATATTGAAAGTCATGGGGAAAAGGCGTTCAGAGAGAATAGAGGTCAACTTTAATACCAGGATCATTCTTGCCGGCAAGTCCTATGACGGGTATATCACCAACGTATCGCAGGACGGCATAGGCTGTTCTATAACCTCAGTACTGAAGGCCCCAAAGGACTTCATCCCGATCAAAATACCCGAACTCGAGTTTGAGCTTCCTTCCGGCGAAACAGTCAACCTTGTCTGTGAACTGGCCTGGTTTTCCGGGACAGACCTCGACGACCAGCGGCTGACCCTGGGGTTGAAGATCATAGAGCCGTCGCCACGCTACAACGATTTCATCAAAGAACTGTTCGTGCCGCCTGCAGATGAACGACCGGACGCAGGTGCCGTGCCGCAGGACGTCCCTGAAGTCCCGGCATGCAGACCGGGCGAGGCTGAGGAAAGAGCAGGCCCGCTGGCCCCGGGGGCGGGTGGAGACGTCTGCCGCACACTTGTCGAGGCGACCGACGATTCGATTTATATTGTCGATACCCTGTGCCGATATCAGTTCATGAACCCTGAACATCTCTCCAGGCTCAACCTCGCGGGCGAGGGATACGTGGGCCGCCCCTATCGTGATTTTCATTCCGCAGAAGAAACGGATGAACTGGATAGAAAAGTTGCCGAGGTCGTCTCAACCGGCAGGCCGGTCAGTTATGAGCATCAGAGCAGGAGAGAAAACAAGTATTTCGTCCGCACCCTGAGTCCGTTGAAAGGCCCGGAGGGGGCAGTCACGGCCGTGGCGGTCGTCTCGAAGAATATCACCGACCGCAGGCTTGCCGAGGAACTGCTGCTGAAATCCAACCAGCAGCTCGAAAAAGAGGTCGAGCAGAGGACAAACACCCTGCTGGCTCTCAACGACAATCTCCAGCGCGAGATCACCGGCCACCGGCAGACAGAGGACGCACTCAAGCAGGCCTCGGATGACTGGAGAATCACCTTCGATTCAACGCGGGATATGATGCTGATGCTGGACAGAAATTTCAGGATCATCAAGGTAAACAAGGCAGTGACCCAATTTTTTTCGAGGTCCTATTCCGGGATAATCGGAGAGAAATTCTTCGACCTCTTTACGGATATGGACATACCGGCTGAGGGTCATCCCCTCGAAATAATGAGCCGGTCAAAAAAACATGAGGAGACCGAAATCTACCTGAAGGACAGCGATATCTGGGTTCTGACGGCGGTCGACCCGGTCATTGGCGGCGACGATACGATCATCGGCGCAGTTTTGAGCATCAGGGACATCACCGTGCAGAAGAATCTTCAGCTGCAGCTCCTGCAGGCGCAGAAGATGGAATCGATCGGCCGGCTTGCCGGAGGCGTGGCCCACGACTTCAACAATATCCTTTCGTCCATTATCGGATACACGGAACTGGCGCTGCTGAAGATCCCTGCAGACAGTCCTGTCCACAACTACCTCGTGACGGTCAAGGATTCCGGAGAAAAGGCCGCGGCACTCACCCGGCGCCTTCTGGCCTTCAGCCGCAAGCAGGTGCTGCAGATGAAGCCGGTGGACCTCAACAGGACGATCGGGGGAATCACCGACATGATGAAGCGCCTCATCAGGGAAGACATTGTTCTGGAGATGCACCTGGAGCCTGCAATACAGCAGGTCATGGCCGACCCGCTCCAGCTGGAGCAGATATTCATGAACCTGATCATCAACGCCCGTGACGCCATGCCCGGCGGCGGCAGACTGATCATCGAGACCGCAAATATGCATCTCGACCATAATTTCATCATCAGGCATGAGAATGTCAAACCGGGGCCGTATGTCCTCCTCTCGGTCAGCGACACCGGAAGCGGCATGAGCAAGCAGGTTCAGGAAAAGATATTCGAACCCTTTTTTACGACCAAGGCGGTTGGGGAGGGCACCGGGCTCGGCCTTTCAACGGTCTACGGTATTGTCGCACAGCATAACGGGTATATTTATGTCTACAGCGAACCCGGCAAAGGGACCACCTTCAAGATCTATCTGCCGGTCAGCAGCGGGCAGAACACGGAGGACGGGCGGAAAGACGAACTGCCGCCGGCGCGGGGCAGGGAGACGGTGCTCGTGGTGGATGACGACCCCTCGATCCGCAGACTGATCAGGGACATGCTGCTGCCGCTCGGCTACCAGCTGCTCGTCGCCCACGACGGAGAAGAGGCGCTGCGGATCGCTGAACAGTCCAAAACTCCGGTTGATCTCCTCCTGACCGACGTTATCATGCCGAACATGAACGGCAGACAACTCTCGGTCCGGTTCCGCAGCATCTATCCCGGCGCAAAAGTCGTATTCATGTCCGGCTACACCTACGAGACCATAGCGCAGCAGGGCGTCCTGGACGCCTCGGATATCCTGGTGCAGAAACCGCTGTCTCCCAATACCCTTGCCGGCATCCTGCGTTCCACACTGGACAGCGGAAAATAAACCGGGCCGCGAGGAGACCCGCCCCTACAATTCCCTCTCCTCAAACCTGATCGTGCCGAAGCATTCCGGGAGATGAAAATTCAGGCTGTGAAGGGGCTGCCAGGAGACCCAGTGAGGATGGGAGGTCTCGTCCCCGCATTTATAGAAATTGGCGGCCCATTCCTGTCCGGGCAGCGGACCAAGACTGCCGGCATATTGTGCGAGCAGCGCAAAGGGGATGAAGAATTCCAGCACCCAGGTGACGGGCTCGGTGATCTCGGGAGAGACAATGCCGGGTCCGGCCGTCGGCCCAGACAGCGGTAATGAGTGATAGATCCTGACCCTGCGGCCGTCCTCAGCCGGCAGCAGGGTAAATTCCTTAAAGCCGTCAGCGGTCCGCTCAGCATCCGCAATATAGCTGCAGAGGAGCGTCCCCCCGCAGTTGAATTCGAAGTTGAAATAGCCGCCGTCGTGCCTGGGCCGGACAAAAAACTCGACACAGCTGTCCTTGTAAACCGGAGCCAGGTACTCGGTACGTATGCACCGGATATACCGGTCCTCAACCCGGAAGATGCCGGAGATCCCGGTGTCATGGTAGCAGAGTTTCACCAGCGTGCGGGGCCGGTGGCCGCTGCCTTCACTGCGGAAATGCAGCAGTTCAACCGGCGCAACGTCGCCCCAGGCGGGACCGTCCCACTCACCCTTCAGGGAAGGACCGGCAGCATGATAGCGGACACGATACATGACCCCTCTAGTATACCTGTTTGCGAAAATCGCCTCCTTTTGATAATCTTGATACTTATATTATCCTCACAACAAGGAGCCACTCATGGAACAGTCGAGCGAAAAATGCCCGTGCGGGTCAGATCGTGTCTATGCGGAGTGCTGTGAACCCCTCATCAGGGGAGAGCGTCCGGCGCCGACCGCGGAACAGCTGATGCGGTCGAGGTATACCGCCTACGTAAAGCAGGAGATCCCCTATCTGCAGACTTCCCTGCACCCCGACCACCGGAAAGACTATAACGAAAAGACGACGCGTGAATGGGCAGAGAGCGCCGAGTGGCTGGGTCTCGAGATTCTCAGGACCGAGGCAGGTGCCGAGGGCGACACAGCGGGTACCGTCGAATTCATCGCCTCTTTTTCGCATGCAGGGAAGAAGACAGAGCACCATGAGCTGGCAAGTTTCCAGAAGGTGGACGGAAACTGGTTCTTTGTGAACGGAGAGCCGCCCACACCGAAGACCGTCGTCCGCACCGAACCCAAGGTCGGCCGCAACGACCCCTGTCCCTGCGGCAGCGGAAAAAAATTCAAAAAGTGCTGCGGCTAATCAGGATAGTGCTCTGAAACTTCCTCTTCGCACTGTCGGACGATCGCCTGAAGCTCGTCGTCCGACAGGTTTTCAAGCACAACCATGCCGCTTTCATCCCGCTTGACCTCCGAGATCCCCGGGAACTGCCGTTCGAGGAGCTTCATCTCAACCGCATGCCTTTTTACCGCCTGCAGAAGACTGCGGTTTTCAGCTTCGAGGTCGTGCTTCTCAAAGGCTGACCTGATCGCATAGGCCAGGGTGACATCATCCCAGGGCTTGGTGAAGAAACGGTAAATCTCTCCGTCATTGATAGCGTGCATGGCGGCTTCGATGCTCGCCTGTCCGGTCAGCATGAGCCGGACGGTATGCGGATAAAGCCTCTTTACCTGGGCAAGAAATTCCGAGCCCGACATAAAGGGCATCCGTTCATCGGATATGACAACCTGGACGGGCTGCCGCGAGAGGATATCGAGCCCTTCCCTCCCCCCGGCCGCCGTCAGGATCACGATGGCTTCACTCGAAAGTGCGCGGGCAAGCGCTGAGATAATATGCGGTTCATCATCGACAATCAGCAACGTATGATCTGTCATTTTCTCACCTGTTCCTTTTATCCGGACGCCGCCGTCTCTCATCAGACAGCTCTCGTCATGCTTGTTTTGCGGACAAACACCCCGGTCCTTGGCGGATCAATTTTATAATAGCGCTGAAGCCCGACGATGATCTTCTGATCGAGAATCACATCCCGGGCAAGAATAAGCAGCCCGGTGCCGCTTCTGACATCCCGGGAGAGGACCATCCCCGGGGCCAGCCGGGCTGCAGGTACTTCCACCTCCGCCACCTCTGACCGTTTGGAGAGCGCCTCCATCTTTTTGCCAAGCATCGCTGCAGCCACCGCACACATGCCACGGTCATAGCGGGTCTCTGCATAAAACTCCAGGTGTTTCAGCGCGGCAGCGTAACTGGCAGGTGAAAGCGGGTCCCGGTTGGCAATCCTGTCGATGGCATCGGCTATGGCGATAATCCTGCTTCCCTGGGGTATGGCGTTCTTTTTGAGCCCGTCCGGATAGCCGGAGCCGTCAATATGCTCATGATGGTGCCTGATAACCAGCCCGATCTCCTGAAAACCCTCGATACCCTCGACCGCCACCTGACCGCGGACAGAATGCAGTTGATATTCCCTGCGCTCATTCTCCTGAAGAAGTTCTTCCTCTTTCAGAAGCACTGCATCGGGTACTCCGATCTTGCCGATATCATGCAGCAGTGCGGCAACCAGGACGTTGCTCACCTCATCCCCCGGCAGGGCCATCCCAAGGGCGATCTGCCGGGCATACCCGGCAACATTCTTCGAATGGCTGGACACCGATTTTTCACGCATTTCGATCAAACTGGTGAACGCCTCGATCGAACTCCTGAAATTTCTGCTTAGCTGCTCGTTCAGTTTTTCCAGTTCTTTGTTCTTGCGCTGAATATCGAGCGTCTGCTCCTGGACCATCTCCTCAAGCTGCGTGTTCCACTTCGAAAGCTCCGCATTCTGACTCGCTGTCAGCGCAGTCAGGTACCGGTTCTCTGCCACCAGGTTGAACTTTTCGACAGCATCCCTGACAACCAGCAGCAGGTCAGCATCGTTCCAGGGCTTCGTTATGTACCGGTAGGCCCCTCCCTTGTTGATGGCGTTAATCGCAGCCTCGACATCGGCATAACCCGTCAACACAATCCTGAGGGCGTCCGGCGCCAGGGGCCGGGCCTTCTCGAGAAACTCCCATCCGTTCATGCCGGGCATCCTCTGATCAGAGACGATCACCGCCAGCGAGGGGTTCTGCCGGACAAGCTCAAGCCCCTCGGGCCCGGACAGGGCGGTCAGGATCTCATACGCTTCATCGACAAACAGCCTCTTCAGTGCACGCAATACGTTTTCCTCGTCGTCAACAAAAAGAATCTTCGGGGTCTGTTGTCCCACAGTCTCTGTCATCGTCTCCCTCTCACCATACCTCTCCGGCTGCCCTGAAAACAGCCGAATCGAAATAACTGCCGCTGCTCCTGCTCAGGCACCCGAGCCCGGCAAATTAGCGTCTTAGGCACATGCCGGCAGAAAGGCAAACATCGCCCCGGGTTGTCCGGCACGCGGATCGAGCAGGTTCGCAAGAACCCGGTACCGGCTGTCGCCTATCGTCATATCTTCTGCAATACTTCCTGTGTCAAACACCCGTGCCGTAAGGTCCTGGAGCTGCCCGCTGCCCAGCTGTTCGATATTCGTCCCCGGGGACAGGGACTGCAGGCCGAGTATCTCGGAACAGGTTGCGTTGCAGAGCACAATCAAGCCATGCTGATCGATCCCGAGTATGCCGACGGGGATCGCGTCCACAACATGCGCCTGAGCCCTGAGGATCATCTCCTGTGAGGAAATGTGGAGGACCTTCTCAGTCACCAACTGGGCCAGTTCCCTGTTCAATGCCTGCAGTTCGGCATTCCGGACACTGAGTTCCTCGCTGAGCTCGCGGTTCTTTTTGAGCAGAAAATACCGCTCGATCGAATTCATGATGGTGATCTTCAGTTCCTCGTCATTCCAGGGCTTCGGGATGAACTTGTAGATGTGGCCGTCATTGATCGCGCTCACGATCGAAGCAGTATCGGCATAGCCCGAGAGGACTATCCGCACGGTATCCGGCCAACGCTTGTATACCGCCGTGAGGAACTCGACCCCGTTCATCGACGGCATGCGGTAGTCGGATATGACAATCTGGACCTGAGCCTGCTCCAGGAGCTCGATGCCCTCCTGTCCCGACGAAGCGGTCAGTATGGTGTAATCCTCATCAAGGAAAAGCCGCCTGAGCGCATTCAGTACATTCGGCTCGTCGTCGACGCAGAGAATCCTGATCTCATTATTCGTCCCGTCCATTCCTAAGCCTCCACATGCGGAATTGATACCGTAAAGGTTGTCCCCTTGCCGACTTCGCTCTGCACCATGATCGTCCCCCCGTGCTTTTTGACTATGTCATAGGCGATGCTCAACCCCAGGCCTGTCCCCTTTCCAACTTCCTTTGTCGTATAAAATGGCTCGAAGATCCGGGGTATCCTGTCCTCTGGTATCCCGCTCCCGGTATCCGAGATCGATATATGGATGAACCCGTCCTCGCACCACGTGCGTATCGCTATCTCCCCCTGCTTCTCTATCGCATGCGCGGCGTTCACCAGGATGTTCATAAACACCTGGTTCAGCTGGCCGGGGTTGCACTTCGTCTGCGGGATGTCTCCATAGTCCTTTTTCACCACCGCCTTGTACTTGAGTTCATTCCAGACGATATTGACCGTACTTTCAATCCCTGCGTTGATGTCAGCCATCTTCTGTTCAGACTCGTCCACCCGCGAGAAGCTTTTGAGGTCCTGCACGATCTTCTTGATCCGTTCGGCCCCGTCCAGGGATTCTTTGACAAGATTTACCACGTCCTCCAGTATAAAATCAACCTTCAGCGCCTTGCGTTTTGACGTCAGGCTGCTCCGGACAGCATCGGGAAGGTCCTGCACCGCCTCGTCCTGTGCCTTCAGAAACTCTCCGATCTTCAGCATATACCGCTGCAACGACCCGAGGTTGCTCATGATAAACCCTGTGGGGTTGTTGATCTCATGGGCCACCCCGGCTGCCAGCTGCCCTATCGAAGCCATCTTCTCCTGCTGGGTGACCTGGGACTGGGCAACTTTCAGTTCATTATACGCCTTCTCAAGCTCCTGGTGCTGTATCTCAAGTATATGCATCATATTATTAAAGTTCTCACCGATCTGATAGACCGGGTCCGCCGTGGCGAATTTATATACCGGGCATTCCGAGCAGTTCTCGTATTTGCTGGCAAATACACCCTGGACCTTGCCGCCGCAAAACGTCCCTGCAGTCTGCCAGCACCGGGGATCAGCTGCCCCGTATGCAGGACAATCGTGCTTCCCGCAGTTCATGATTTCATGGCAGACCATCATGTTGGGATTACGAAAGCGCGTGCTGAAGTCCTTGTGCTGGGTAACCTGCTGAATAAGGAAGGTCAGTCCTTCAAGGGCCGTCTCCAGCTTCCGGTTATTCTCTTCCACCGCCCGGTTGGTAATCTCAAGTGCCTCGGTCATGTTCCTCAGTTCGGTGACTTCATTCAGCGTCAGTACATTGCCCTGGATGCCAAGGGCCGGATCCTCATAGGGGTAGCTGTTCAGCATAAACCACCGGCCTGTCGGCTGGTGAAACAGTTCGATTCTCTGAGAAGAAACCGCAGCAGTCATCTGGTCGTTGACCATGTCATGCTCGTTGAGAAGAGCAGACCAGTCCCGCTGCAGGATGTCCGGATACTCAAGCCCGGTCAGCTCCCTCACCGCCCTGTTGCACCGCTTGATCTTCCCGGCTGCATCCGTAAGGATGATCATGCTGTCGGTACAGTCCATCGAAAGCTCCCACTCCTTCTTGACAAGCTGCACGCGGGTGAAAAGTTCCTGGAGCTCCGCGTGGTTCTTTTGCAGTGCAGCCTCATTCTGTTTTCGCTCGGTCACGTCGCGCAGTATGCCGTGAACGCCGGCAAAGCTGCCGTGCTCGTCGGCAAGCATCCTGCTGGTCGCCTCCAGCTCAACAGCCGTACCGTCGGTTCGTCTCCCGCGCATCGGGTAATTCTTCACCACGTTATGCCTTTGAAGGCGTTCGACAAACCGCTGCCGGTCATCGGCCGACATCCAGTAGGCTACGGCAGGGCGTCCGATCATATCCAGGGGTGAGGCATGTCCGAAGATTTCTGCCCCCGCCTGATTGATCAGGGTGAACAATCCCTCCCGGTCGGTCCAGTATATACCGTCAAGGCTGGTATCGAAGAGACTTCTGAAGCGCTCCTCGCTCTCGCGCAGGTGTTTTTCCGTCAGCTTTCTTTCGGTGATATCGCGTTGAACATGAACCACCTTGGTCACGGTCCCGGAAGCATCCAGGAGCGGGGATACGGATACTTCGACATAGACCTTACGGTTATGATGGTCAAAATGCAGGTGCTCGACCGACACGTGTCTGCCGGTATCCAGCAGTTCCTTCACCGGACAGATATCCAGCGGTCCCGTGCAGATATCGGCCCGGCCGTGGGTAATCTCATGGCAGGTCTTCCCGATCACCTCGTCACGCGTCCTCCCGGTTTCTGCCAGAAAAACGCTGTTGACTTCGATGATCCGGAAACTCTTCACCTCGATGATCGAGATGGAGTCGCTCATGCTGTCGAGGATTGTCTTCGAGAACTCATTTGACCGCATGAGAGCATCCTCGGTCTTCTTTCGCTCGGTGACTTCCCTGAGAAGCTCATCGTTTGTATCCGCGATCTCGCGATGCGCCTTTTCGAGGTTCTCATTCGACCGGGTAAGACGCCGGTTCAACCTCGCTGCATGGAGGGCGAACACGGCAAGCAGGATGAGAAAGCCCCCCGAGAAAAGGAGATACTGCCAGTATTGTCTGAAGATATCCGGAAGGGTGATCTTGCCGTAGTCCTTGTATGGCCCGAGCCTGAGCTCCTTCATCATGGCATCCACTGAGGCGTAATCGAGCGCAATGGTCCAGCCTGCAATCTTCGCCGAGCGGGCCGCCGCGGAGTCCTCCGGCATGCTCATCAGGGAGACTGCTACTTTCCGGGCAAGGTCGTCAGAAATATGCCGCACCCGCGCAAACGGCCACTCGGGATACAGGTCCGTGCTCAGGAGAAACGGGAATCCGGGGACATGCTGCTGATGAAGGACCCGGTAGTCTTTCAGGTCGATCTTCCCCTCCCCTGCCATGCGCTCGAGGTTGTCGGTGCGAACCGAACCGGCATCAACCTTGCCGTCCCTCACCGCATAGACAACCATATCCTGCGTGCCGCCGAAGAGCAGCGTTTTGAGCTCTGCGTACGGATCAATGCCGCGGCGCTGCATAACGAACCGTGCCATCTGCCACCCGCCCAAAGAATTCTCCTCCACAGCCATAAAGGTCTTCCCCCTCAGGTCCTCCAGTCCCCTGATGTCCTTCCGGTCGCTCCTGCAGAAAATAACGCTCCCGAAGAGGGTATGCGGCCGGCCGAGGATCCTGTTCTGCATCGTGACCAGGTGAGTCACGCCATAGAGCGTCTCCAGTTCAATATAGACAGCCGGATTGGTTATCACAAAATCCACCCGGCCTTCCTTTACCGCAGGGACAATCTCATGAAAATCAAGCGGTGCAATCGAAAAGGTATGGGGAGGGACCTGCCTGGTCAAATACGCAGCGGTGGCAGACCACATGCTGAGGGCCTCATCATGGCCCCGGTAGCTCAGGACTCCTATTTTGATATCACGTCTTTCGGGCGCGGACACCTCCCCGGCAGCAGAAACAGCACCTGCAGCCAGAAGGATCAGCAGGATGAATGCGGCCAAGAAACGCTTCGCCATAATGATTCTCTGTCTCCTGTCTGCGGAGTGCCCGCTCTGTACGACAGCGGGCCCCGTCGCGTAAAACGGATATTCCTGCGTATGTGCGTATTATAACGGGAAAGGCTGTCCCCCTGCTACGGGACGAATCTTCATGCCCGGGGTCTGCATGGTCAGCCGGCAGGTCTGTTGAAATATCGGGGCAGAAAAGATATAGTAGAGTTGCGATCAAACCATGGAAAACAATCAACCATCCGGCCCGGATTCATGAGTTCATCCGATGCTGAACACACACGCAGGGAATGGGAGAGCATCTTTGATGCAATCGGTCATCCCGCGGTCATCCTCGACCCTCACCACAAAATAATCGCGGCAAATGCCGCCAGTTTCAGGCTGACCGGGAAACCGGCAGATGAGATAATCGGCAGGCGGTGTTATGAAATCTTTCATCTGGGAAATGCCCCTCTCCCACCCTCGGGCTGTCCCATGGAAAAGATGCTTCAATCCGGACGGACAGAGACAGCCGACGTCGAGGTTGAGACGCTCGGGGGTATTTTTCAGGTTTCCTGTACTCCGGTGTTCGATCAGCAGGGGAACCTCGAAAAGGTCATCCATATCGCCACCGACATAACCGGCCACCGCAAGACCGAGCGGGAGCTCAGGGAACAGGAAGGGAAATTCAAGAGACTGATGGATGACTCTCCGGTCGCCATCTCGATCATCGGCCAGGACGGGACCATCGAGTATATCAACAGGAAGCACCGCGAAATACTTGGGTTCAGCCCCGAAGATATTCCGGACCTTGAACATTGGTGGGCCCTCGCATACCCTGATGAAACAGAGAGGGCCGGAATCGCCTCACAATGGAAGGACATTGCAGGCAGGGTCATCAGCGGAGAGAAACTCGGCAGCCATGAGCGCAGGGTGACCTGCAAGGACGGGACGGTCAAGGACGTCGAGATCCGGCTTACCCCTGCCGGAGAAAAGATCATTGTTGCCTTCGATGACGTTACCGAACGCCGGAAGATGGAAGAGCTCCTCCGCAGGGCCAAAGAAGACTGGGAAGAATGCTTCAACACGATCAACGAGGCAATTACCATCCATGATCAGGATTTCAATATCATCCTCGCCAACAGGGCCGCGGGAGACATGCTGGAAATCCCCCTCCTCCATATGACGCGGCAGAAGTGTTTTCAGTCGTACCACGGGGCCGCGTGTCCTCCGGAGGGCTGCCCGAGCTGCGAAGTCCTGAAGACGGGAGTGGCGAGCGTATCTGAAATGTTCGAACCTCATCTCAACAAATATGTCGAAATAAAAGCGCTGCCGCGTTTCGACAAGGCAGGCGCACTGGCAGGGCTGATTCATGTCGTTCGGGACATCACCCAGCGCAAACAGGCAGAGGATGCGCTGAAGAATCAGCAGAGATTTTCCCTCGACCTGATCGACAGTTCTGCCACTGCCACCTTTGTTCTGGACAAGCAGCACCGGATAATGATCTGGAACCGCGCCTGTGAAGTACTGACCGGCTGCTCCTCGGCAGAAATGGTCGGGACCGACAATCAATGGAAACCCTTTTACAGCAACAGGAGGCCGACGGTTGCGGATATCATTATCGACAGTGATACGGACCGCCTTCCCGAGCTGTACAAAAGCTTTTCGCAGTCCACCCTGAACCGCCAGGGGATCAGGGCGGAAGGGTGGTATGCCAGCCTGGGCGGCAGGGAACGGTACATTATCTTCGAGGCTGCCCCTATTTTCGACAGCAGGGGCGACCTGATAGCGGCGATCGAAACGCTTCAGGACATAACCGAGAGAAAAAAAGTCGAAGACGCGCTGAGCGAGAGCGAGGAGCGGTACCGTATGCTTTTCAAGAGTTCACCGGTCGGGATATTCCATTACGACAACAATCTCCGGATCACCGATCTCAACAGGCGTTTTGCGGAAATCATCGGTTCTGACATCGAGACCCTCAGGGGCCTCGATATGGCCAACCTGAAGGACCAGCGCGTGCTGCCCTCGATGCTCGAGGCGATCAACGGAAACGAGGGTCTTTTTGAGGGCCCGTATATGACAACAACCAGTTCCCGGCAGATCTGGTGTACGATGCACACCACCCCGCTGGTCAACAGCAGGGGAGAGATCATCGGCGGCATCGGGATCGTGGAGGACCATACAGAAAAAAACAAGCTGGAACAGCAGCTGCGTCAGTCCCAGAAGCTGGAGGCGGTCGGCCAGCTTGCCGGCGGTGTAGCCCACGACTTCAATAACATCCTCTCCGCCATCGTCGGATATGCACACCTGACGCTCCTCAAACTGGGCAAGGACGATCCTCTCAGGCTGAACCTCGACCAGATACTCCAGGCCTCCGACAGGGCGACCACGCTGACGCAGAGCCTCCTTGCCTTCAGCCGGAAACAGGTCATCAACCCCAGGCCGAACGACCTGAACGAAATCATCAGGAGGGTTGAAAAGTTCCTCTTCCGGCTTATCAGGGAGGATATAGAAATTACGACCTCCTGCGCCTACGGCAAGCTGACCGTCTTTGCGGACAGCGGGCAGATCGAGCAGCTGATGATGAACCTGGTCACCAATGCGCGGGACGCCATGCCCCGCGGAGGGCATATCACCATAGCAACAGAGTCCGTGCAGCTGGATGAGGAGTTTATCGAAAGCCACAGCTATGTAAAGGCCGGCAGTTATGCCGTCATATCGGTTTCAGATACCGGGGAAGGTATGGACGCTGAAACGAGGGAAAGGATATTTGAGCCCTTCTTTACCACCAAGGCCGAGGGCAAGGGCACCGGGCTCGGCCTTTCAATGGTATACGGCATCGTCAAGCAGCATGACGGCTATATCAACGTCTACAGTGAACCGGGCAAGGGGACGACCTTCAAGGTTTACCTGCCCCTGTACCGCGGAGCAGCCGGAACAGCGCTGACGCGGAACGAGCCCACAGCGGTGAAAGGGGGGACCGAAACAATACTCCTTGCTGAAGATGATGCCTCACTCAGAAAACTTGCCGCCGTTATCCTGCGCAATTATGGATACAGTGTGATTGAGGCAGTCGACGGAGAGGACGCGGTGGCGAAATACGGGGAAAACCGGGAAGTTGTGCAGATGGTGATTCTCGACGGCATCATGCCTAAGAAGAACGGCAAGGAAGCCTATGAAGAGATTCGCCTGATAAACCCTGCCGTCAAGACGGTCTTTGCAAGCGGCTATGCAGAGGATATCCTGAGCAAGGAAGGCCTTCTGGAGCCGGGGATCCATTTCCTGCTGAAACCCCTTACCCCGTCGGAACTTCTGAAAAAGGTACGGGAAGTCCTCGACGCATAAAAAAAGGGGGGGCCTTGCAGCCCCCCCCTCAAATAAGTACGGACTATCAGGCCTGGTCTGCTGAACCCAGGACTTCCTTGTTCTTATGGACAATCATCCTGGTGAGTTCCTCGCGGGCCGGACCAAGGTATTTTCTCGGATCGAACTCAGCGGGACTGTCGACAAAGACCTTGCGGATCATCGCGGTCATCGCGAGCCGGCCGTCGCTGTCGATATTGATCTTGCAGACAGCACTCCGGGCGGCCCTCCTGAGCTGCTCCTCCGGGATGCCGACAGCGTCCTTCAGTTTTCCCCCGTGGTTGTTGATCAGCTCAACGTACTTCGGCACAACGGATGACGCCCCGTGCAGGACAATCGGAAATCCGGGGATACGTTTTTCTATCTCCTCCAGGATGTCAAAACGCAGCGGCGGCGGCACGAGCACGCCTCTCTCGTCCCGGGTGCACTGTTCCGGCTTGAACTTCATCGCCCCGTGAGACGTGCCGATCGAAATTGCAAGGGAATCCACGCCTGTCTTGGCAACAAAATCCTCGACTTCTTCAGGCTTGGTATACGTCGATTTCTCCGCAGAGACTTCGTCTTCGATGCCCGCGAGGACCCCGAGTTCGCCCTCGACGGACACGTCATGGGCATGCGCGTATTCCACGACCTGCTTCGTCAATCTGATATTTTCTTCGTACGAGTGGTGGGACCCGTCGATCATGACCGAGGAGAACCCTGAATCGATGCAGGACTTGCAGAGCTCGAAGGTGTCACCGTGGTCCAGGTGCAGTGCAAACTTGACCGGTGAATTCGCATCAGCGATCATCCCCACCGCACCCATGGCAAGGAAGCGCAGGAGGGTCTGGTTCGCGTACTTTCTGGCACCGCTCGAGACCTGCAGGATAAACGGTGACCGGGACTCAACGCAGCCCATCACGATCGCCTGCAACTGCTCCATGTTGTTGAAGTTATACGCGGGTATCGCGTATTTGCCCTGCATAGCCTTCTGAAACATCTCCCGGGTGTTGACGAGGCCGATTTCCTTGTACGAAACTTTTTCCATAGTGCTGTCCTTTCGTGAAAGAGTATAGATTACGGTAAGCGCGTTGCCCTGCCTATTATAGTATATTTCAGGTGAAGTGTTAAGACCCTTTACAGCTTCTCATAGGCGGTCCGCCGGTTCGTCCTGCGGGCCAGTTCGTTGCTGTAACGCGCGCCGAGTGTCAGCGCATGCAGCTTGAGCCACTCGGACAGCTTGACGGTGCCGACCGGGTCAGCCGTGCTGCAGAGAAGGTTCGCCATAAGCATGCCGATTTCGTCGCGGGTCAGCAGAATATCCCCCTGCATCAGTCCGACGAGACGGCCAAGCCAGTAACCCACGGCCGTGGGCAGCGGGACGATCTTCCGCTGCTTCCCGAGCGCCTTTGCCGTCTCCCCGACCAGGTCCCGGTACGTAAATGTTTCAGGTCCGACTGCATCCACAACAGCGTTCCCGGTCCCCCTTCCGCAGTCGACCGCATATTTTGCCAGGTCATTGACATGAATCGGCTGCAGCTGGCAGCTGCCGTCTCCGAACAGGCCAAAGAGGGGGAATGTCCTGAGGCACCAGGCCATGTTGTTGATAAGCACGTCTTCAACGCCAAAGAGGAGCGAGGGCCTCACAATCGCATACGAGAGCCCTGATTCCGTCAGCAGACGCTCCACCATCGCCTTCGCGCGGAAGTACTCGAACGGAGACTGCAGGGACGGATTCAGAATGCTGATCTGGACGATCTTCCTGACCCCGGCCTTCTGGGCTGCATGGAACAGGACACGGGTATTTTCGATCGCCCTGGCATAGGAAAAGCCCCGGTGGTTAAACCTCACCCAGTACGTATTGTACAGAACCGAAGCCCCGCGGAGAGTCATGACCAGTTTTTCGGGACGATCGAAATTGAAGGGATAAGCCTTTATCCGGCCGCCAAAGGCATTGGCGCGTTCATATGAGTTGGTAATCGTCCGTACGCGATGGCCTGCCTCCAGCAGGTTCCTGGCGATATACTTTCCGGTAAAACCGAAGGCGCCGGTCACCACATGAAGATTATCGGAATCCATGGTCTGCTCCTGTCCCCGCTGTATCCCCGCAGGACCGTCGCCCCGGCAGGCATACTGAATTGAGCCCCGGGAAAAGTCCTGATCAGGGGATAAATGAAATAACTCTATGTTATAGTAATTCACCATACGAAACAAGGTAATTTCTGAAGAAGCGCGACTGACATAACCGACCCCCATGCACCCTATCAGGCCCTATTACCTCCCGACACTCCTTGTTATTGTTCTGCTCATCTCTTTTTTCAGGCTCGGTTCCCTGACCCTCTTTGATGTCGACGAAGCGGTCTTT
Source organism: uncultured Thermodesulfovibrio sp. (assembly GCA_964499365.1). GTDB lineage: Bacteria > Nitrospirota > Thermodesulfovibrionia > Thermodesulfovibrionales > UBA6898 > PALSA-1316. The sequence continues at coordinate 33,875 of CAZCKU010000010.1, read as the reverse complement.
GCCGAGGCAACGAGGGAGATGGTCGAGAGCGGCAACTGGCTGACCCCGACCTATAACGGCGTGAACCGCTATGACAAGCCGATCCTCTTCTACTGGATGATGGCCCTGTCGTACAAGACCTTCGGCATCAATGAATGGGGCGCCCGGTTCCCCTCGGCCTCAGCAGGGGTTCTCCTCTGCCTCGGACTTTTTTTATTCATGCGGCGGCAGACAGACGAAAGGCAGGCCTTCTACGCGGTCATTTCCCTTGTGTTGTCCCTCTATTTTGTTATCTATTCGCACGCCGCTGTTACCGACATGACGCTCACCCTGTTTATCACCCTCTCACTGCTCTGCTTTTATCAGTCTCTCGCGCAGCCAACGGGGAAGCCGCAGGGACAACGCTACGCCCTCTACGGGTTCTATCTTTTCTCAGCCCTTGCCTTCCTCACCAAGGGCCTGATCGGTATCGTCTTCCCGTTCGGGATTGCGGGGCTCTACCTCCTGGTGACCGGGGGCCCGGGCGGGATAAAAAAAATCTTCAGCGCAGGAGGGTCTGTCCTTTTCCTTCTGGTAGCCGCTCCATGGTATTGTGCAGAACTCATGGTCAACGGCAGTGAGTTCGTCGACCAGTTTTTTGTCAAGCACCATTTCAGGCGATATACCGGCGTGATATCCGGGCATAAGGGTCCGTGGTATTACTATGCCGTCACCCTCCTCATCGGACTTGTGCCGTGGATCACGTTTCTGCCGGGAGGTGCGGCCGAAGCCGTGGCCCGTTTCAGGCTGGCCCGCAGGAAAGGGACAGCACCGGCCCATTCGCCGGAGTTCTTTGCCCTGCTCTGGCTTGCCGTGATCGTCGTATTCTTTTCCTTTTCAACAACGAAACTGCCGAACTATATCCTGCCCTCGGTCCCTGCTGCGGCCATTCTGATCGCCTCGGGCATGGCACGCCAGTCCGAAACACATATCAGGTACACCAAGGTCCTTATTGCGGTGTTTTCACTGCTCCTGGGAATCGGCGTTGTGGCAGGGCCTGTCCTCGCGGAAAAGTATCTGATCCACCCGGGCGGCGCGGCACCCGCCTTCGGACCCGGATTCCTGGCCGACCTCCGGACCTGGACAACGATCCTTGCGACCCTGCTCTTCGCCGGGGCTGCACTGAATGTGGCCGGGGCTGTCAAGAAGAAGGCCTATCACGAACCCGGGGCCGTCCTGATGCTGTCGATCCTCCTGCTGCTGTCGCTCAAGGTACTGCCTGTGGCGAACCAGCATCTCCAGGGCACGCTGCACAAATACAGCCGCTACGCTCTGGACCATCTCGGCACAGGGGGGATGCTGATCGTTTATAAGATTAACAAGCCGAGCATCGTCTTTTACTCGCGCCATACGGTAACCAGTGCTTCCGGGCCGGCTGAACTGGCACTGCTCCTGAATTCAGGCGGGCCCGCACTTGTCATAGCCCCTGCGTCCGAGGCCGCCGGTCTTGAAGAAATGGGGCTTTCACTCATGGAAAAGGACGCGGTCTATGCGCTTCTTGAAAGAAAATAGGGGCCTGCTCTTGACGGTCTGCCTCCTGGGACCGGCCTTCTACGTCGACAAGGCCGTCATGACCTGGGTCCAGGCGCACCGCGCTTTTCAGGATGAGGCCTGGTATCAGCCGATCGACCACCTGGTCAAAATTGCGAGCCACGGGACGACACTGATCCTGCTCTCCCTGCTGGTATTCCTCGGGACACGGTCATCCAGGGTAACGCTGAGCAATGCTGCAAAGACGCTCTTTATCGGCCTGATCAGCTCGGGCATTGCGGTCCAGGCCTTCAAACACGTCCTCGGCCGCGCACGGCCGCGCGTAACCTACGAGACTCTCTTTATCGGGCCATCGATGAGTTTTGATTACGATTCTTTCCCGTCGGGACATACGACACTGGTCTTCTGCCTGGCATATATCCTCTCCCGGATCTATCCACGGTATACCGTGCCCTTTTATCTCTATGCACTGCTGGCTGCGGCCGACAGGGTGGTCGGCCTCTCCCACTTCCCCTCAGACCTCGTAGCCGGCGTTATCCTGGGAACCGTTGCGGGTCAGCTTGTTCTGCGGCTGGACAGGTCCGGGACAGTACATCCGGACGGGCTCGCCAGCCGGCAAAAACAGTCTCCGCCCCCTGCTATTTCGAATTAATCACGATCTCCCCGGAGATCTTTGTCGGCTTCATCAGGCTGTCGACCACAGGACAATGGGCGACAACTTTCGTGGCAAGGGCCCTGATCTTGTCCTCAGGCTCCGGAGAGCTTATATGAAAGACATAACGGATATCCTGAAACCCCGCAGAGACGTCGTCAATCATAAAGAGACCCCTGAGATCCAGGGTGCCTTCAACGTCCACCGACAGGGCGTCGATCTGATAGCCTTCATGAACGGCAAACTCATAAAACGCAGCCTCCACACAGGCACCGAAGGCCGAAAGAAGAAGTTCGATAGGGTTGGGGGCCTTGTTCGTGCCGCCGGCCGCCTCCCCGTAATCCGAAAGGACCACATGGTCTCTGACGGACGTCTCGGTATATAACTGTTCAACATGCCTCGACGAGACCTTCGGCTTATAGATCGCAGCCTCTGGCTTGCGTTTGAAGAACTCGATTCTCCGGGCGACTATTTCTTTGAGGTCTCTCTCTTTACCCATTCTATCCTCCGTTTGCAGATTAATGTTTTACCAGTAAGTACACAGATACGCTGACAGACAACAAATCTCCCCTCGCCCCTGCCTGCCGGACAGGAAGGCCTGTCTACCGGCAGGCAGGGTCAGGAGGGGTTTTCCGGTCAATGTCTTTACACATTCAAACTCCCCGTCAGCAATCAACTATTTCATCGCTATGAAGAAACGATATCCCTGACTCGCCAGGATAACGCCGTCGGTTGTTATCTCCTGCAGCCTGATCCCGGCGGTCAACTCCTGTCCCTCGCGCATCATCTGCGCGTTTATCCGCACCATTCTGAGTTCGGGGTTCGACGAATACATGAAGGCAGACAGGGCGAAAGAAGGCAGCTCCTTCTGCAGCGCGGCAGGCAGTTCCTTGAAATTGTATATCCTGTCAGGGTCAGCCGGTGGAAGCACTGCCTGCCGCACCGGCAGGCCTGGCTTGACCGGGTCCTGAGACACAGGAGCAGGTTCAGTCCTTCCCGATACCGGCATCCCGTCAACAGGCTCCCGCCGCTCCCGGACCGGTCCTCCCCTGACAGCAGCAGCCGGAAGACGCGGCTCCCCTGATCTTGTTCCTGCCACGGAAGCAGCAGGGACAGACGCCGGGGTATCTCTTTCCTGCCCGAGGGTCGCCATCCGTTCAGGGGACTGCTGCGGGGTCAGCGGGGTCACTGCAGGCCCCCCGGTCATTGACGGCAGAAGCATCCAGACAGACACTCCGGCCACGACTACCATGGCTGCGATACCAGCGTAGCGCCAGCGGGAAGGCCTCTTCGGGAGCTGCAGCACCTCCTCCTGGACTCTCAGCAGGTCAGGCACCGTCCCGCGCTGGCGTTCCTGCTCGGATTTCTTCAGTGCGTCGAGGATATACGACATTGCTAGCGTGCCGCCCTTTTCTCGGGTTCTGCCGCCAGGGGAGCCGGCCCCCACGTCCACTTCAGATCTGCCAGCCGCTCCTGCCGGAGGTCATGATCCTGCAATCCCCCGGCCCAGGGAAAGACAGGCTCAGCGGCCGCCTTCACGGTCTTGCCGGCTGCTCCGGTCTGCTGCGATCGCTTCTTCTCCCCCGATACCGTCTTCGTTTCAGTTGCAGACTGCGGCAATTGCTTCGCCGGTTCTATTATCGATGCAGGGCCTGCCGAGAGTCCCGCATTGGGGCCAGACGCACGGCCAGGAAGGTTCCGGTTCATGATGCCGTATGCCACGACCGCAAGGAGAAGCGCAATAAACATTCCTGCTCCCAGGACTGCCCACGTCCTGGTATCACGGGCGTAGAGACTACGGGGAGCCGCATCACTGCCAAAGACCTCCTGCGAGGCCTTGACAAGCGTCGGGAGATCGACCTCCTCCCGGCCCTGGGCATAGGTCCCGAGCAGGGCCCTGTCGCAGAGCAGATTGATCAGCCTGGGGATCCCCCCGCTCAGCGAGAAGATCTTTCGTATGGTCGCATCAGGGAAGAGCCTTCCCCTGACTCCTGCCACGGCAAGCCTGTGGGCTATATAGGCAGGCAGCTCCTGCAGTGAGAGCGGCCCGAGGTGATACCGCGCGGTAATACGCTGGGCAAGCTGCCGCAGGTCTTCCCTGGCAAGCATATCCCTCAGTTCCGGCTGTCCGATCATAATGATCTGGAGGAGTTTGCGCTGGTTGGTCTCGAGATTGGTCAGCAGCCGGACCTGCTCGAGAAGTTCAGGGCTCAGATTCTGGGCCTCTTCGATGATCAGGACCGTCCTCCGCCCCTTTGCGTGGGCAGCCAGCAGAAATGAATTGATCAGATCAACGAACAGCTTGATGCTCGCCGTACCGGCGGGATACGGGATATGAAGTTCATCGCAGACGGTGGCCAGGAGCTCGGCCGTCGTCATCTTCGGATTCAGGATAAAGGCGATATCGCAGTCCGCGGGCATCTGCTCAAGAAGACATCTGCAGACGGTGGTCTTTCCGGTGCCCACCTCGCCGGTCAGGAGGATGAACGCACCGTCGCTGTTGATCCCGTAGAGCAGGTGTGCGAGGGCATCGCGGTGCTGGCCGCTCATATAGAGATAGCGCGGGTCGGGAGCTATCGAAAAGGGGAGCTCCCTGAGGCCGAAATAGTCCTTATACATGAACCGTCCGTTACCTGAAATTGATGAACTCGATATGGATATCCAGGTCCTTGCCCTTGATAACGGCCATGATCGCCTGCAGGTCGTCGATCTTCTTGCCCTTCACCCGCACCTGGTCCTTCTGGATCTCGGCCTGGACCTTCATCTTCGTCTCCTTGATAATCTTGACGATCTCCTTGGACTTCTCGACCGGGATGCCCTGCTGGAGTGTCACGACCTGTTTGACCGTGCTGCCGGCAGCCGCATCCACCTTGCCGTAGCTGAGGGCCTTGAGGGATATCCCCCGCTTGACGAGTTTCGTCTGAAGGATGTCGATAACGCTCTTGAGCTTCATCTCGTCGTCCGAGACGACCGCGATCTCATGTTTTTCCTTGTTGAGGTCGATATCGCTCTTGCTGTTCTTGAAATCGAACCTCTGGCTGATCTCCTTCATCGCCTGCTGGACGGCATTCAGGACCTCCTGAAGGTCGACCTTGCTCACAATATCAAACGTATGTTCATCTGCCATGCTATTCTTCCCTCCTCGGTTTTGTTATCGGGTTCTTTGCCGGAGCAGGCTCCGGCTTGCAGGCCGGGCAGAAAGGTTCCCCCTGGTCCAGGGGGCAGACATGCCCTCACTCCGGGCAGCACAGGCACTGTTGTACCGGTTCGTCACAGACAGGACATGTTTCCATGACTGGATTATAAAACGATCGGGAGTCCCGGCGCAATGGCACAGCATCAAAAGCCGTCACCGTCTGACAGCAAAACTGCCGCATGGTACAATAATACATGAAGGCTGCCCTGACCCCGTCTCAACCGGCGCAACTACCATCACGTCTGCAGCGAAAACATATCACCGGCCTTCCCTGATTTCCATATTCTTCACCAGCCCCTCGACCAGGAACATGATCGATTCAACATCCAGGAACTGGTCTGCCGTCGAGTCGAACAGGACCTTCAGCCGGGAGGGAAATTCGTCCTCATCCGGCCAGTAGAGGATGACCACCGGCACTTTCGGAAGGAGGAAGAGGACCCAGGCGTCCTTTGTCGGGAAGCCCTCGCCCCTGACAGCACCCAGCCGCAGCAGGGCCTTCTCAGATTGTTCAAAACCATTCCGGAAGAGTTCAAGGAGGGGGTCTTCGCATTCGCGGACAAAGGAAGAGTACTTCACCATGCCTGCCCGCAGCTCACGGTAGGAGACCCAGCGGCCGGTCAGGTCTTCCTTCCCCGCGGTCCTGATATAGTGGAGAATGAGTATCCTGATCCACGGGGTCATGCTCCCCTCTGTCCTGATAACGCCGTCGGGTGATATGAAAAACTCCCTGCCGAAGCATAGCAGTTTCAGATCGCTGCCCTGTATCTCTGCTCCGATGCCGGGCGCGATATCCGCAAGGCTGAGGGCCCTGACCTCCCCGCTCAGCTTCAGGATCAGTTCCTCGCGCCAGTCGCCCTGCACCAGGGACGGCTTCAGCAGATCAATCTCCGCAGGTGACAACAGCGGACATTCCTCCAGAGGAGTATCACCCTTGATCACCGATACCGCAAACGGCATACAGGCCTTGAGACTGCATTTCCCGCAGTTCTTTTTCGGAAGTTTCTTGTAGAGGTCAAGCGATTTCATGCTCATTGACGGTATTCCAATCTCCCTGTTTTGATTATGTTACCAACAGCGTGGGCGGTATTGAAACTCACCCTGCGGTAAAACGCCGCCAGCATCTCCTCCCTCTTTCTGTTGATCCGCTCCAGGTCCTGGATGAATTGCCGGTACCCGGGGGCAGGCCCGCTGCCCAGATAGTCGAGCATCGGGGTGCAGAAATAGGCATTGCAGCGGTGGGGCCGCAGATGGCGGCTGATCGTACAGCCGTGTTCCCCGAGAAACTGGCAGGGGGCCGTGTCAGGCACGGACAGGTCATAGGAGGGCATCTGCTCACCCAGTGCGGCAAGATAGACGACGTCCTCATGCTCATGATAGGCATGCCGGTTGATGCAGCAGACGCTTTGACATCCGGGACAGACCGCGGCGCAGGCCTCCTGCTGGACAGCAGCCATGGCGGTAACCAGACCGGCCACCTCGCGGGCAAGGCTGCATACCGACTGAAGGTGATCATGAGCAGAGAAGGCCCTGCTGATCTGCGCAATCAGCAGGGAGGCATTTCCGCCGCATCGATAATATATTTTTTCATAGGAGTAATCGCCCGTCATTTCACTATTCTCGATGTCATTCCAGAAGATTATAGATATTGTTCTGTGTAGGGGCAATCCCTGTGTGGTTGCCCTTCTTCGGGCGGCCACATAGGGCCGCCCCTACAAATCCAGATACGGGTTACTCCTGAGTTCGCTCCCTATGGTCGTCTCCCCGGCATGTCCGCAGAGCACCCGCGTTTCCGGGGGCAGTGCAGTGAGTTTCTTCAACGAAGCCATAAGCTGCTGCGTACTGCCGCCAGGCAGGTCGGTCCTGCCGACAGAGCTCTGAAACAGGGTGTCTCCGGTGAACAGGGTGTTTTCGCCGGAGAGGCATATGCTGCCGGGTGTATGGCCGGGTGTATGAATGACCTTCAGGCGGAGTCCGCCGACAGCAATGGTATCGCCCTCTCCCACTTCCTGAAAATCACCGGGGAAATCGTCAGGAGCATAACCCCAGGACACGCAACGGTCTTTTGTCGAACGGTACGTGTCCCGGTCATCCGCATGCATGATGACCGGAACACGGTACCTGCGGACGAGATCACCCGCTGCACAGACATGGTCATAATGCGCATGGGTAAATACGATATATTTCGGTTTCAGGAGGTGGGCATCGATAACCGCGGCGATCCGCTCGTGATCATCGCCCGGGTCGATAATAAGCGCCTCAGGGCTGTGCCCGTCCGAGACGATATAGCAGTTTACCTCAAGCTGACCGACGACAACAGAATTGACGAGCATGGTTCCTCCTGTCACACGCGCAGGGCTGCAGGCGAGCAGACCGAATAACATCATGACTGTCAGGCCGGAAATCCTGCGAACATCTTCATTATACCCGAACCGGAACAGGTTCGTAAAAAGCCCGCATGCGGTGTTGCGCTTCGAAGCCCGTCACTGCGACGTACGCCTCATTCGTCATTTCCTGCACGCCGCGCCTCCAAAGCGTTCTAAAACCAGTATTCTTCCCTTTTCGATTTCTTTGCGTGGAAATCGAATCTATTGAGAAGACCGTTCGTATCGCCATCCGCATTGTCATTGCCAGCCCCGATCGGGCAATCCAGAACACCTGGAAACGACTGGATTCCCGCGAACCTGCCGGCAGGCAGGGGCGGGAATGAGGGCACGGGAGGTCTGACGTATGGCGTCCTTCGTAACAGGTACATACGTTTAAAAAAAACAGGCGTATAGGATAAAATAGATGCACTATGGGCAGATCACAGGAAACGGAGTTGCGCTGCAGGGAGTGCAGGGGGAAGCTTTCGCTGACCTTCGGGTGAAGGGCGGTCAGTTTGCGCTGCATGGAATGCGGCAGACGGTTCGGCCTCGCCGATTACGCAGATGAACTCGATGAAAAGGTCTGGGAGCAGATTTCGAACCGCTCCTGTGACAGGGCTTAAGAAAAGGAGAAAGACAGATGAGCATACGTGAAAACAAATATACGGTCATCGACAGGATCAAACCAGGGCATATCCTGGTGAGTGTATTCGACAAGGAAGGTCTTGAGACACTGATCAGGGGCATACTGGCTGCAAACCCTTCGGCGCGGTTTTACTCAACCGGCGGGACCGGCAAAAAAATCGTCGAGATACTCGGAGAGAACGCAGACAGGAATTACACCCCTGTTGAAGACTTCACCGGCGCACCTGAAATGGAAGGGGGGCTCGTCAAGACGCTTCACCCGAAGATCCATGCCGGTCTTCTTGCGGAGCGGGGCAATCCTTCGCATGAGGAGTATCTCTACAAGACGCTGGCATCGCTGGGCGGCTCTCCGGGGGTTTATTTCGACGTCTTCGTCGGTAATCTGTATCCCTTCACCTCCGTAGTGGCAAAACCGGGGACGACCTCGGAAACAGCCCGCGTCAATATCGACATCGGCGGGCCTGCCATGACCATGGCGTCGGCCAAAAACTGGCACAGCATCGCGGTGCTCACCTCTCCGGCCCAGTACGAAGGCTTTGTGTCGTCACTGCAGGCGAATAACGGGACCATAGGACTTGAGCAGCGGTTCGCGCTCGCTGCCCAGGCCATGAAATCCATTGGGGAATACCGGTCAGCGATCGGCAGCTATTTCACCGGGCTTGATTTCGAAAAAGACGTCAGGCCGTTCCTGAACATCAGATAAACCTTAACGGATCGTATCGGAGGCATACATGCGCAAGATTCTGTTTTTCACCATTCTGGCAATTATCCTGAGCACCGGGGCATCCTTCGCCTTCAGCACCAAGGGACAGGATTGCTCCAAGTGCCACTCCCTGAAAAAGGAAGAGGCGGCCGATATCCTGAAGAGTATCATCCCGAACGTCAGGGTCAAGGACGTCAGGGTCTCGCCGGTCAAGGCGATGTGGGAGGTAGAATTCGAGTCCGAAGCCAAGAAGGGACTTCTCTATATCGACTTCTCAAAACGATATGCTGTTTCGGGCTCTATCCTGGACATCAAGGAAAAGAAAAACCTTACCCAGGACCGCTATGCCGACATCAACCGGGTGGACGTCTCAAAAATCCCGCTCAAGGATGCTCTTCTTCTCGGCGACAAGAATGCGAAGACCAGGATTATCATCTTCACCGACCCGGACTGCCCCTTCTGTGCAAAACTCCACACTGAACTCAAGAAGGTGGTTGCAGAGCGGAAGGATATCGCCTTTCAGATAAAGCTCTTCCCGCTGCCCATGCACAAGGAGGCATTTGAGAAATCAAAGGCGATCGTCTGCGAAAAATCGCTGCCGCTGCTCGAAAGTGCCTTTGAAAAGAAGGCGATACCGAAGGCAAAATGCAAGACAGCGGCTATTGACCAGAATATCGAACTGGCAAAAAAATTGGGCATCAGCGGAACTCCGGCACTGATCCTGCCGAACGGGAAGGTCGTCTCGGGCTTCAGGGATGCAGCTGCCATCAAGGAACTGGTCGACAAAAAATAACCTCTTGCCAAACATCAAATTACGCGAGGTAGAATATGCCCTTCTTCGAATGGTCTGATACTCTCTCTGTCGGGATTGCTGAGTTTGATGCGCATCACCGGAGGCTGGTCGATCTGATCAACAACCTGCATGAGGTGAGTACGGGCGGGAACTCGCGCGTGACGGTCGGCAATACGCTTCTGTCTCTGTCGAACTATGTCATCTATCATTTTCTCGCCGAGGAAGATGTCATGCACCGCTGCCAGTATCCCGACTATGAAAACCACCGCCAGGAACATATCAGGCTGACGGAGAAGACCCTTGGGTTTGTCGGTGCCTTTCACCGGGGGGCAGAAGATATCACCGCGGAACTCCTGGACTTCCTGGTCTCCTGGCTGCAGAACCACATCCTGAGCGTCGACAAAAAATACCAGGTATACCTCAACAGCAAGGGCGTGCACTAAAGACAAAAGTCAGCTGCAGGCTTTCGGGTTGCTCTTGATCAATAAAACCCCTCCTGCCCTCCCTTTTTCGACTCTCCAGGGATCCTGTGGGTAATCAATATCCTCGTTTGTCATTCCGGACAAGCCGGAATGACACTCACACAAAACCCGGAAGAACCCCTTTTTCAAAGGGAGGTGGGGAGCTTTTCTGAATAACGTCTCTTCAATCAGGCCTTTAATCGTTCAAGTTTTTTGTCACTGATCACCAGGATCTGATCCGCGAGGCGTTCGGCCTGCATCCTGTCGTGAGTCGTGATGACCATCGTCATCCCGTTGTTCTTCTTTTCGAGGATCATCTGCTCGATCAGGCGTGTATTGATTTCATCGATCGACGCGGTCGGCTCGTCGAGAAAGAGCATCTCGGGTGAGATCACAAAGGCGCGGGCGATGCCGAGCCGCTGCTTCTCTCCGCTTGAAAGACTCGGGGCATGCTGGTTTCTCTTCTGTGTCAGGCCCGCAAACCCGAGCATCTCGACAGTCTTCTCCTCAATCTCCTGCCGGTCGAGGCCCCGTATCCTGAGGCCATAGGAGATATTGTCGAAGACCGTCGCGTTGAATATGCCGACCCGGGGCAGCACCAGGGTCATCTTCCTTCTCAGGGAGATATTTTCCTCCAGCCGCTCCCCGCCGGAAAAATAGGCGACCTCTCCGCTGTCAGGTTTTTCGAGGAGCGCACTTATCCGGAGAAGTGTTGATTTCCCCGAACCGTTCGGGCCCATCAGCACATACACCCCGCCGCGGTCGAAGGAGAATGAACAGTCCTCAAGAACACTGTTGCCGTTCGGGGCCCTCGCAATCCGTGACAGGGTCAGTCGCAGTTTCATGGTTCAATTATGCCTTTTTTTCTGAAGATATTCAGAGCGGCATTAATCGCCATCGAGAGCGCCAGCAGGATGATCCCCAGGGCAAGGGCCAGTTCAAAATTTCCCTTATCGGTCTCAAGCGCGATCGTCGTCGTCATCACGCGCGTATGACCGGCTATGTTCCCTCCGACGATCAGAATCGCCCCGACTTCGGCCATGACCCTGCCGAAGGCAGCCATAATGCCGGACATGATGCCATACCGCGCCTCCCGTATAACCGTCATCGAGATCTGAAAAGGGGTCGCACCGAGAGTTGCCGACACCTGACGCATAATCGGGTCAACACTGATAATGGCGGAGTGGCTCAGGGACGCAACGATCGGCAGGGCAAGGATCGTCTGGGCGACGATCATGGCCGACGGGGTATACAGCAGTGCCAGAAAGCCGAGCGGGCCGCTCCGGGAGAGCAGCAGGTAGACGAGGAGTCCGACGACGACCGGCGGCAGCCCCATAAAGGTATTCAGGAGATTGACGGAGAGGCCCCTCAGCGGAAACCTCCCGAATGCCATGAGCGCGGCAAGCGGCAGACCTGTTGCTGTTGCAATGGCCAGGGCCGAGCCCGAGACCCTCAGTGACAGCAGGATGATCGAAAAGAGTTCCTGATCCAGATGCAGGATAAGGGAGAGGGCCTGAGAAAAACTTGCGCTCATATCGCTCCCCGCAACCGCACCTCTGCACCGACAAGGCGTTCGACCTCATCGTTTATGGGCCTGCGCGAAACATCGTCCGACGTCCCTTTCTGCATTATCCGGCCCTTTGAGTAGACTAGAATGGTATCTGCCAGAGTTAAAGCCTCGTCCAGATCGTGAGTGACGAGCACTATAGGGATGTCATAAGCCTTCTTCAATTCCCTCAAAAAATGACGCATCTCAATTCGGAGAGGACGGTCGAGGGCAGAAAAAGGTTCATCCAGAAGAAGCACCCTTGGCTGACGCATGAGCGCCCGCGCAAACGCAACCCGTTGTCTCTGACCTCCCGATATCTCATGGGGATATCTGTCTCCCATACCAGCCAGACTGAAAGAATGCAGCATGGCCTCTGCACGGTCGATTTTATCCTGCTTTGGCGCTCCAGATGCGCCATACATAATATTTCCGGAGACGGTCATGTGCGGAAAGAGGGCCAAATCCTGGAATACATATCCGAAAGGACGGGCCTGCGGCGGTATATCGGTCCCCGACAAACTGTCATAGTATACCGCATCATCGAGACTCACCCTCCCCTGATTTGGCTTCATAAGGCCGGCGATCAACTGGAGGGTCATGGACTTGCCTGCACCTGAGAAACCAAAGAGGACCGCAAGCTCATTGCCGATTGCCCAATCGATATCAAGGCTGAACCCGTTGAGCGTTTTTTTGAGACTGACCTGAAGTCCCATCAGATGATCCTCTTTGAGTATCTGTTAGCGACATAAAGGAAGATGCCGGAGAGCACGGTCAAAAGGAAAACCATGAAATTGGCCTGCGACCATTCGCCGCTGCCTGCAAGGCTGTAGATCGCCAGGGGCATGGTGTCTGTCTTGCCCGGCAGATTCCCGGCAAGCATGAGCGTAGCACCGAATTCTCCCATGGCACGGGCAAAGGACAAAACTGTTCCGGCAGCAATACCGCGTTTAGCCAGCGGCAGTATGACTTTCAGGGCCGTGTCGAATTCAGAATGGCCGAGCGTGTATGAGGCATTGATGAGACTCCTGTCCACAGATTCTATGGCAGCCCTTGCCGTCTTGATCAGCAACGGCAGAGCCACGACATAAGATGCAAGGACTGCCGCATACCACGTAAACATGATGCTCCACCCCGTCAATGAGTAGACATATTTCCCGATGAAACCATTTCTCCCGAAGAGGATAATCAGATAATATCCCGTGACCGTTGGCGGGAGCACCAGAGGGATGGTGCAGATTACATCGAGAAGTTCCTTGCCCCTGAACTCCCTGCGTGCAAGAAAGTACGCAATCGGCAATCCCGTCAGCACGATCAGCACTGTCGAGACTGCGGCCACCTGCAGAGAGAGGCGTATTGAAAAAAAAGCTGCTTCGTCCATAGCCCATCTATTTTACAGGTTTAAACCCGTATTTCTGAAGTATCTTCTGACCTTCAGGAGACAGCAGCAGCGAGATGAAGGCCTTTGCCAAAGTCTCGTTCTTCGTTCCCTTAATCACGGCAGCAGGATAAATCACGGGCTTGTGGCTTGCCACAGGAGCAGTAGCAACGATTTTTATTTCCTTTGTCCTTGCGGCTGCATCGGTTGCATACACGACACCTGCGTCAACCTCGCCGCGTGCAACGTAGTCAAGCACCTGCCTCACATTTTCAGTAAAAATGAACCTGTCCTTAATAACGGGCAGAAGTTTGTAGTAATTGAAGACCTCCTCTGCATACCGGCCTGCCGGAACTGTCTTGGGATTGCCGATTGCCAGCTTTCCTATATCCCCTGCAATCAGTCCTTCAAAAGACCTGAGCGCCGTCTTCGACCCCGCCGGAACGATCAGGACAACGCTGTTTGCTGCGAAATCGGCCCGCGTAGCCGAAACAATAGAACCCTGCTTGTCTGCTTCATTCATATCCTTCTGTGCTGCCGAGGCAAAGACATCAACCGGAGCACCACCCGAGATCTGCTTTATAAGGTCGCCGGATGCCCCAAAGTTGAAGTACACCTTCGCGCCCTGCTTCGCTTCATACAGTCTCCCAATCTCCTCAAACGCATTCTTCAGGCTTAAGGCGGCAGACACGGTAAGTTCCTTCTCCTGCCCGGCCGAAACGGTGCTCACCATACCCGCCATAGACCAACAAAATATCAGCACCGCCATCGTCAGTTTCATCATTACCTCTCGTCCTCCTTTTATGATTATGCAAGCATATCAATGCAACAATCGTTCCAGAGAACGAATGAGGTTTTCTGTATGGCAACAGCAATCAGCAAGATGGATGCAGACAATATTGTCTATGATCAGGCAATATTGTTCGATATTCTAACTGGAACGCCTGAGATGCGCTGGGCATCTCAGCCCTACGTATCGTGCAGTGACCTCACGGCCTCACCCTGACTAAGAAGAAATCGCTGAAATTTTTCATGAATCTTCCAGAACAGGGCAATCGCCTTTTCACCTTCCGGCGTAACCCGGGTCCCTCCGCCCCTGCTGCCGCCTGCGGAGGTGACCACATAGGGCCTGGGCACCTGCTGGTTCATTGAGTCGACCAGGATCCATGCCCTCCGGTATGAAATCTCGAGCGCCTTTGCCGCCTTCGTGATCGAGCCATACTCCCTGATCCTCTCAAGAAGGGCGACCCTCCCGTAGCCAAGGAAGGTGCCGTCCTTGCCCTCGATCCATAGGTGACCCCTCAGGACGGGATTTGACTCTTCAGACTTATTGACTTTCTTTTTTCTGGGCATGATGCTTCTCCCGGTATTACAACTCCCCCTTCCCCCTCTTGTCTTAAGAGGGGGTGCTGAAAGAGGGGCGTTAATACATTAATTATTTTGCGTTCGGATAAAACAGCTGGTTTCCGTGAGAATCCCTGAACGAGGCGATGGCCTGCTGACCCTCTTTCGATATGATCCAGTTCACGAACTCCATCGCCTCCCTGAATTTCACATGCTTATGCCTTTCAGGATTAACTGCCATAATGCCATACTGGTTAAACAGGGTCGGGTCGCCTTCATGGATAACCGTCATTTCGAGTTTGTCCCTGTCCTTCGTGGCAAGCCAGGTCCCGCGGTCCGTAAGGGTATAGGCCCGTTTCTCATTTGCGACCCTCTGGGTCTTCTCCATGCCCTGACCGACTTCGAGGTACCACTTCTGACCCTTCGGCTCAATGCCTGTCTTTTTCCAGATGGACAGTTCCTTGGTATGCGTACCGGAGTTGTCGCCACGGGAGACGAACTGGGCAGCCCCGCTGATCTTTTTGAAGGCCTCAAGCGTTGACTTGATGCCCGTTACCCTGGCGGGGTCATCCTTGGGGCCGATAATAACAAAGTCGTTATACATGACATCATGCCGGTTCACAAAAAAGCCTTCCTGCACCGCCTTCAACTCCTGCTCCCTGGCGTGGACAAAAGCCACATCCGCGTCGCCCCGCCTGCCCATCTCGATGGCAGCCCCTGTCCCGCGGGCGACCACCTTGACCTTGATGCCCGTCTTCTTCTCAAAGATCGGCAGGATATGGGCAAACAGACCCGAATTTTCGGTGCTTGTCGTCGAGGAGCATAGAATTTCACCCGCCGCAAAGGCACTGCCTGCTGCAGCTGACGCCAGAATCACGGTCAGCAGCATTACAATTCTCTTCATGATACAACCTCCGTTATTCTACTCCTGCACAACATGGCGTAATATACAAAATGTTATAGCGAAAAGGCAAGGAATGCAGGGGGCTGCAGCGCTCCTGCTCTTGCGGCCTATTTCGCCTGTTTTTTGGTATAGTAAAACGGAGAGGATTACGATGTATCTCGAACATTTCGGTTTTAAGGAAGCTCCTTTTTCGATAGTCCCGGACCCGCGCTATCTTTATATGAGCAGGGGCCATCGCGAGGCGCTTGCCCATCTGCGCTACGGGATCAACAACAACGCCGGGTTCGTCATGCTCACCGGTGAAGTGGGGGCAGGAAAAACAACAATCTGCCGCAGCCTCCTGAAGCAGATGCCCCAGGATATCGAGACCGCCTTTATCCTTAACCCACGGTTGTCCGTCGAAGAACTCCTTGCCTCGGTATGCGACGAGTTCCGGATCCACTATCCCCGGGGAAACACCAGCGTCAAGGTCTTTGTTGATGGAATCAACGAATATCTGCTGTCAGTTCACCGTGCGGGCAGGAGGGCCGTCCTGATCATCGAGGAGGCACAGAATCTCAGCCCCGGAGTGCTCGAACAGCTCAGACTTCTCACCAACCTCGAAACCGACCGGCGGAAGCTCCTGCAGATCATTCTTCTGGGCCAGCCCGAACTGCGCGATATGCTCGACCGGCCTGAATTGCGTCAGCTTGCCCAGAGGATAACCGCTCGCTATCATCTGGGCCCCCTGTCAAGCGGAGAGCTGGATGCGTATATAACGCATCGTATCTCCGTTGCAGGGTGTGACAAAAAGCTGTTCCCTTCTTCTCTGATGCCGAAGCTCTTTCACCTGAGCAACGGCATACCCCGGTTGATAAATGTGATATGCGACAGGGCGCTCCTGGGTGCACTTGTCCAGGGCCAGTCCGTTGTCAGCAGCGATATCATGATACGTGCTGCAGCCGAAGTCTCAGGGAGAGGCGGCCGGATCAAGGGATGGCGGACGTTCCGGTGGAGCACGGTGGGGCCTGTTCTCGTCCTCTGCAGCGTTCTGCTTGCTTCGGGATACTATTATCTCAAAACCGCTTCCGTAGCAGATCAAGCCGGGAGCGCAGCACCGGACAAAAGCCTCCGGACCGATCCACGCTGGCGGCCTGCCAAGTTCTTCCCGCTTCTGCAGCGGCAGAATCCTTATGACGCCGCTCCTGCGGATGATCCTCAACCAGGAGCTGTTTGGGCAGGGCCTTCTGTCGGTCCCGCTGCCCGGGAAGGGCTGCGGGAGACTGCTTCTTCAGGGGAACGCATGGCCGCGGTAAAGGCAGCCGGTGACGGGGGCGAATTGGAGAACGCGTCCGCAGAAATATCAATAAAAGACGGGAGAGAAAAAGAACATGTCGTACATCCTTGAGGCCCTTGAAAAGCTCGAAGAAAACCGTCCGAAAACGGAACCGACCGGCCTTCAGAAGGAGCCCGATCGGCCTGAAGCAAGACCGCGCAGGTTTCGATTTTTACCGCATATGGTCGTTGCAGCCCTGCTGATCAATGCCGGAATTTTCCTGTGGTGGCTGCATCCCTGGGAAAAGACAAAGACGACTGCCGTCGTACAGGGCACTCCTCTTCCCCAGGCGCCCGTCACACCTTCTGTCACACCTTCTGTCACGCCGTCGGTCAATCGGCCGCAGCACGCAGATGAACAGATATCCGTTCGGGGAAAAGAACCCAATCAGTCTGCTGCAGGGAATATCAGGGAAGAGAAAGGACACGCAAGGCCTGCACCTGCAGAGGCAGGTGCACGGAACACCGGCATGGTCCGGGAAGACCGCAAAGTATACAGCATGGACGACCTTCCCCCTTCGGTCCGGCAGGACCTTCCCCCTATAGCAATCTCCGGCCACTCGTATTCCGGCGATCCTGCATTAAGGCTCGTCATGATTAACGGCAGCACCATGCGCGAGGGACAGGCCATTACCGGTGGTCTCAGGCTTGAGCAGATAACGTCAGACGGTGTCATCCTGAGTTATCAGGGGTACCGCCTCCGGAAGGGAGTATTCTAGCAGAAGGCATTCGGCTCGGGAAGGGAACGGGCCAAGCGGCATGGTTCACACTGAAGATGGCTTTCGACAACAAACAGTTAGCAGTGCGTTTTCCGCAGTATGACGGCCTGAGGTTTCATAAACAAACAGTTGATTTTCTGATTTACTATGGGAGAATCGTCAGCTTGTCAATGATGACTTCCCCGTGTATGATTGTAACCGTTCCGCGAAGACCTGTGGACGTTGATCCATCACTGTAATCATCGGCACAACCTCCCTTGAGGGTGACGGCGATGTCTCGTTCAAAGGAAAGATCCTCGGAAAACTCAATGCCCTTTGCCTCGATGACCACCTCATTGGCAGATAGATCATCATATGCCTCCTGAATGAGACTGAAATAACGCTGAAAGGGCCCGGGAATTCTGACTGCATTGTCGGTAATGTGAAGCGAATATTCCTTTGTGTCACTTGAGGTACTGCATGACACCGTAATGCCGAAATGATAATCCCCGGCAACTGCCGGAATACCGCTGATGGTTCCTGTTGCACTGTCAAGTGTCAGTCCGGCAGGAAGACTCCCGCTGCTAACCCACCAATGATAAGGAGCAGAACCCCCGGTTGCAGCAAGTTGCCTGCTGTAATTCGCACCAAGAACTCCAACCGCCAGTGAGGCGGTGGTTATCTGCAGGTCGCGAACTTTGAAGCTCCAGCGGACTGGCCCAGCAAGCGGCACACCAGTCTGGCTGCTTACACCGGACACCATCGCATAGTATGTGCTGTTGACCAGGAGCGGGGCCGACGGCGTAAACGTTGCAGTCAGTGACGCTGCATCATACGCAACTGATCCGCTGACAGCGTTCCCTGCAGACTTTAATGCAAAGGGAACCTTGGACTGCGCGTCACCTCCTCCCCAGGAAACTACGGAACCGTCGTTCTTAAGTGCTGTCGAATAAATATTACCGGCAGCTATCGCAACGACTCCCGTAAGATCCTCTGGAACCGATGTCTGACCGTAATCGTTCCATCCCCAGGCCACCACCGTGCCGTCGTTCTTCAGTGCAAGGGTATGAAAGCTCCCGGCAGCAACCGCAATAATCCCGCTCAGGTCCCGCGGCACCGATATCTGGCCATAATCATCCTGTCCCCAGGTGACCAGTGTGCCGTCACTTTTCAGAGCAACGTTGTGATAAGCCCCGGCGGCTATGGCAACTATTCCCGTGTGATCAGGAGGAACAAAGGTGCTGTCTCCCCAGGCAACCACCGTGCCGTCGCTCTTCAGTGCAAGGGCGTGGTAATCACCACCAGAAATGGCGATGACCCCGTTGAGGTTCTCCGGAACATTTGTTGCTCCTGATACTCCCCATCCCCAGGCGACGACCGTGCCGTTTTCCTTCAGCGCCATACTGAAGAATGCCCCTGCAGCAACAGCTTTAACCCCGGACAGGTCCACCGGGACTGAGGTCTGTCCCTGCGATGTATCCCCCCACGCGACCACCGTTCCATCGGTTCTGAGGGCGAGACTGTGATTGCAGCCTGCGGTAATAGAGGCAACGCTGGTAAGGCCCCCGGGAATTATGGTCTGGGCATGATCATTTCCGCCCCAGGCCAGGAGTGTGCCGTCATTCTTCAGTGCCACCGTGTGTCCACATCCCGCTGCCAATGCCCTGGCGGCACCCCCGAGCGTAAGAGTCAGTCCCCCGGCTATGGCTGATTCGAAATTAATCGGATCACTGAAGGTCACCTGCACAGGTGTACTGCTGAAGACCGCGGCGCCGTCTGCCGGCAGATAACTGATAACACGCGGATAAATTGTGAGGGTCACCGTCCTCTGGGAGTCTGCCCCGCCAGCGTCGATCCTGCGGACAGAGAAATTGCTTATCCCTGCGGTTAGCGGTCTGCCGGACACCGTACCTGTGGCACTATCAAATGATAGTCCGGCGGGAAGTTCACCAGACAATATCTCCCAGGCGTAGGGCGGCGCTCCACCGCTGATAGTGAGCGATTGGATGCAGTCTGATCCGGTTGTGCAATATATATTGATGCCAGTCGAAAGAGTGTACGGATACAACAGATCAAGAGAAAGGTACTTGGACGTGCTGTTACCAGCAGCATCGGTCACCTGTACCGTAAAGCTGTAGGCGCCCGTGGTACTCGTTGACGGCGTACCCGAGATAAGACCGGTTTCAGTGTCGAGCGCAAGACCTTCGGGCAACTGATTATACATACCCGGCAGCTCCCAGAAATAGGGCGGAAGTCCGCCGGATGCTTCCAGTACATGGCTGTATGTACTGCCTATGAAAGCAGCAGGCAGCGTTTCTGTTGTGATGGTTAGGGCGGCAAGGAGCTCGAGAAGAAAATCCTGTGGATACAGACTGTCATTGGGCAGAGTGATGCCTGAAACGGTCAGGGGCTGATACCCCGGAAAGGAGACGAGGAGATCATGTATGCCGGAAGGTAGGAAAAGACTGAAGAAGCCGTCATCCAGAAGAGGGTCCCCCGGTGTAGGGCCGGTATAGGCAGTATGCCCGGCACCATCCGTGATTTTCGCGTTGTTAAGACCGATACCTGAAACAGCATCTCTAACCGCTCCGACCATAAGACTGCCAGGGGTAAATTGGCAACCGCCCTGCGGCAAAACAGAAACATCATCGATATACCACCCGGCGGGCGGAGGTCCGCATTCAACGTACATACACCAATCTCCGGTTGTCATCCGGAAACGGACACGAAACGTGCTGACAGAATAGGAGGTACTGAGAGCCACACTCTGTCGCGACCAGGTATCAATAATCCCCCGGTACCGGTATAGTTCGGTCCACGTAGCCCCGCTGTTATTGCTCACCTCAACGGAGGCAACGGCATCTCCCCAATCATTGTCCAGCCACTGCCACCAGGAGAGGACAGATGTTCTTCCCGCATTGCTGCTCAGATCGATGACAGGTGACACAATATAAAAGTCATCATAACTCGTGAAAGGTCCGGCCAGATTGGTAGCCCAGACATTTACTCCGGAATGGGCATTGTCGGGTCCGCTGCTTGGAGCTCCCCATTCCCAGTCCGAGAATATATTGGTGGAATATCCCCCGTTGCTGTTTTCAAAGGATTCGGTGTACAGCATACCGTATCCCGGAGCACAGATTTCCGGATCAGTCGTCAGGGAAAAATCCGCAGTGTTACCTCCCGGATCGGGGGTAATTGTCCTGGTCGCGGGATTGTATCCTATGCTGCTTACCGAAAATGCATAGGGAGTCCCGGGATAAAGATCCGTGCTGTACATTCCGGTTGCCGGGTCGGTATACAGGGACACTGCATAACCGAAAGCAGTGATGTCAATTTTTGCATACAGGGGCCAACCGTGGCCTGTGCCGTCTGATACTGTGCCCATCACCGTAACAGGCAGCAGAGGGTCAAGCCCAACATCTACTTGTACTGTTCCCCCGTTGGGCACACTTATACCCGGGAATGTCCGGGTGCCGTATCCGAACCGGGACACTGAAATCTCATAGGTGCCGGACGGCAGATCTCCGAAACGATAGACCCCGCTTCCGTCCGAAGATGTTGCAAACCCTCCCGTTGCAGTTATCACTGCATCCATTAAAGGACTGCCGGTTACATCGTCCAGCACCGTCCCCCATATTTCCCCGCGTGAGGCAGGGGCAGGTTCTACACAAACACAATTGCTCGCAGGGCTGAAACAGGTGTCCCCGGATGCAGCCATAACCGAATAACAGTACTGCCGGTTATTGGCAACATTATAGTCAGTATATTCCCCTCCGGAGTTCACCGTGGCGATAAGGGTTTTGCCGCTATCACATTCGAAATACCCCTCGGTCCGGAAAACCCGGTATTGCGTTGCCGCAGGGTCAGCGGACCACGAGATATCCACGAGGCCGTCTCCTGCTGTTATTCCGATGACCGGAGCAGCAGCGGGGACTCCCGCGCAACCGGAGTCCACCGGCGTCAGCGTATCACACGCGATACCGTGGCGGCTGAATGCATTGTATAATGCGGTCATATGCGGAGTCCCGTTTTGTATGTTGCCGTCGTCGTCGTCAGCGGCCAGCCACTGCATGTAAGCGTTTGTGACACCACACCCGTTCGAGGTTGTTTCATCCGGAGTAGCGCCACAGGCACAGGTATGCCAGTTGCCGATGTTTCCGGCGGCGCTATAGAAAATTCTGTTGGCAATGATAAACGCGGTATTTGCGTCATAGCCGTACGGAGGGGCCTGAAGATCGCGTGCAGCGAAGTCCCACGCGGCCTGAGTGTCCACTGCAGACTCGCAGTGTGCCTGTTTGCCGCAGGGGCCGTTATACCCATAGGCATCGCTCCCGCAGCGGGTACAGGCAAAGTTTGCCGGAGTATCCGGCGTCATCGCAGGATTGGTAAGCTGAGCCCAGTCGGTATCCCTCACGCCAGAACAGTTCAGGGCACAGCGGGGCGTTCCCGTCCGGGAGGTACGTGTATTGAATCCCGACAGGTCAGCAGTCTGGCCGCATCCCCTGTCAAGTGTCGCGAAGAAGCCATACCCCATGCATGATTTCTGAAGGCGGTACATGGCAGCGATGTCCGCATAGGACTCGCTCGGGTTGCTCAGCCCATTGCCGTCGTTCTGATCAAGCCCGTGTGCCCATTCATGATCGAATACCC
The DNA here is from genome assembly GCA_964499365.1 of uncultured Thermodesulfovibrio sp. Classification (GTDB taxonomy): domain Bacteria; phylum Nitrospirota; class Thermodesulfovibrionia; order Thermodesulfovibrionales; family UBA6898; genus PALSA-1316. The sequence goes on along the minus strand of CAZCKU010000010.1, from coordinate 11,719 downwards.
CTGCAATCTCTCCGGTATTCCGGCAGCCCCCGCCGCTTCTGAAAAAATTGACGGTGGAATTAAGCGTATCAAAATAGGCATTGCAGGTGTCCTCAATATTGACATTCGCGGTAAGCCTTGCGGTCAGCCACGTATTCGATGGAAGATAGCCGCGGGCCATCTCCTGAACTCTGTTGATTTCATAATAAGCCGTGCGTGCTGCAGCAGTATTTCCCGCCGAGGAGCCGCCGGACTCGCAATCGTGCTGGCCATTTTCCCCGCCAAGGGACAGACCGCCGGAACCGAAGACGCTTTCCCTGAGCGTGCCGCACGTATCCTGTATCTTGACGAATTTGCCGATGAGACGGGTGATAACCTCACCGAACGAATAGTCAAACTGGCCGGCACTCCCGGTATACTCATTCGGCGATGGCTGCCCGGTATCGGCATAGGGCATCGGCTGATCAGGCTGCATGATGCCGCAGGTAGGATCGCTGGCGCATATTCCGGTATTGGCAAGCGGATAAACTCCACCGGTCACGGCTGACGTCACGTAATGGTTGATATCGGCCAATGACAACAGTTCCCCGGTCAAAGCGTCCAGTATTATCTCCCATGCGGCGTGTCCGGGAGCCCGTGTGAACAAAAAAGTCCAGACCAGCCGGTGTTCGTAGCCTTCACCTGCCGGGCCGTCATACAGTTCCCCGGTTTGGAGATGTAACGGTGCCACAGGCACGATTTCGAGGCGCGGCTCACGGACCATGTTATCTTCGGGCAGCTTCCCGCCGATATGCTGAAATCCCAGCGCGAGGGCTTCCGCAGAGTCTATTGCGGGTTTCGTGCTGAGGCGCACATCACCCCAGTTCTCGGTCCCGAACATCACCAGGTTGCCATGGCTGATCGTTCCGGCAAGCCGGGCGCGACGAACCGGTATGCTGTTTACCTCCTGAGTAGCCTGTATATGCCAGAGAGAATTATTAATCTGCCTGGCAGTAACCGTCCCGAGCTGGGATATATCAAGGTTCAGGACATCCCTATTCTCCAGGAAGAAGTCTTTCATGATTGCGGAAACGACAGCTGCATCAGGTGGCAACGACACCGTACCGCCGGACTGCCCGCGAAGTTCGGCCTGGATGCTGTTCCCTCTGCCAGGGATAATCGCAATACGACCTAGTATGTTGGTGGGCGTCCCGGAGCGGGGATCAAGGTGAATTTGAAAGTTCTGCCCATACCTTGCCGCAAAACGATCGGCAGATTCAGCATAGGAATTGGGAAGACGATTGCGAATGTTCTGAAGAGGTCTGCTGAGCGAACTAATATGAAGTTCCGGCTTCGAAAACGGTCTCAGCTCCGGAGGGGGTACTGTGTTTGGTGGCTCAACAGCCCAGACTCCGGCAGAAAAAAAGATAACGGACAGAAATAGCAGAAAAACAGGAACACTGCTTCCGGAGATATTTGCTGTCACCGTGTTTCTCTTCATTATTCCTTTCCGCCTCAGTGGCGGATAACATGCCCCGGGATATAGACACCTGTTTGTTGTGAAGCGCTTATTTGAATATGCAAAAAAAAGGCCGTGCGCCTTCATCCCCTTGGCCTGTCTCCTCATGAACTGCGAAAATTTTAACTGATAAAAGGAGGTTATTGCAATCTCGCGAATTCTCACTGAGGCAATTTAGGGTATTGACATAATTGGCATCAACGTGCTATCTTTAAATCTGGAGCTGCTTTGTCCCAGGGGTAAGGGAGCCTGAGAATCTTCGGGTAAAACGACGGGCCCAACGTTTTCAAAAGTGGCTTTCCTCCACCAAACACCTATCGTTTCGACAACCGCTGCAAACAGCCATAGCCCCGGTTACGCCTTCAGAATCCCGACGACGTTACCGTCTGCCTAAACCCGGCCGGTGCACTTTCATATGACCGGCAGTTGCCGGACCAGTTCAGTAATCAGCACCATTGAGAAAGCATCTCAGGTGTCAGCAGGCATGCGCGCATCATCTCCCTGACGCCCTTTGTCCGGCGGACATTCCCGAAAAAGCTGCGCCAGTCCCGCGCATCAGAAGAAATATATTGCTTTTCCCCCGGGATCCGCATTATATTTTCTCATATGACAGCCTTTGAAAGGATTCGGCATGGAGCATAGTGAAGATCCGCACCACGCTTCCGGCACGGGGACCATTCTCCTGGTAGAAGACGACGACACAGCAAGAAAAGTTATCAAATTGGTGCTCGAAGAGTCCGGCTACCGGGTATTGGAGGCTGCCAATGGAGAAGACGCGCTGAAGACATTTTATGCGGGCAAGGACAGCATCCGGCTTGTCATATTTGATGTCATCATGCCACATGGAAGCAGCAAGCCGGTCCACGACAAAATGCTTGAGGTACGACCGGATATAAAGGCCATCTTCATCAGCGGGTACACAAAAGACATCCTGCAGGAAACCGGGATGATTGAAGAAGGCGTGCACTTTATCCAAAAGCCTATCCTGCCAAAGGAGCTGGCAGGCACGGTGAGAGAAGTGCTCGCTCCATAGAACGCCCGCGACCCGGTCGTAGCGGCTTAACAGCGAAACCCCGCAGACACTAGTTCGTTTTCAGCACGCGGTCGATGATGTCCCCTATCGTATCGGCGAAGATAATGTCGAGCCCTTCCCTGCTGTCGGCAGGCAGGCTGTCGGTGTCCACGCGGTTCCGCAACGGCAGGATGACCGTCCCCGCCCCTGCCCTCCTGGCGGCGAGCAGTTTCTCCCTGATGCCGCCGACGGGAAGGATACGGCCCGAGAGCGTCAGTTCCCCGGTCAGCGCAACAGTACTGTCTGCGGGGCGGCCGGTCAGCAGCGAGATAAGGGAAACTGCTATCGCGAGCCCTGCAGACGGACCATCCTTGGGTATAGCCCCTGCAGGGATATGGATATGAATGTCGCGGTCCTCGAAAAAATCCTCCCTGATACCGATCCTCGAGGCATTGCTTCTGATATAGCTCAACGCAGTCCTGGCAGACTCGCGCATCACCTCTCCGAGCGATCCCGTGAGGATGAGTTCCTGCTTGCCCTGCATCAGCGCTGCCTCGATAAAGATAATATCGCCACCCACCTCTGTCCAGACGAGTCCGGTCGTCACGCCGACCCGGGCTTCCCCCTGTGCAGCCTCGAAATAGTAATTTCTCGGCCCGAGCATGCGTTCTATCAGGTCACCGTCGACGACCAGTCCGGAGACCTGCTTGTCCTGCCGCACAAAATCGCGCGCAATCTTTCTGCAGACGACCGCAATCTCGCGGTCGAGGTTCCGAATCCCGGCCTCCCTCGTATATTCCCGGACGACCTTGCAGAGCGCGTCCCGGGTAAATTCAGGGGGGTTGGAAAAAAGACCGTTTTCCATGATCTGGCGGGGGACCAGGAAGCGGGAGGCTATCTGGACCTTTTCGTTCTCGGTATACCCGCTGAAATGCAGCACCTCCATGCGGTCGCGGAGCGCATCGATAATGTTCTCGGCCACATTAGCGGTGATGATGAACATCACTCCTGAAAGGTCGAAGGGCAGATCGACATAGTGGTCCGTGTAGCTGCGGTTCTGCTCGGGGTCGAGGACCTCGAGGAGCGCTGCTGACGGATCGCCCTTGAAATCGCTTCCGATCTTGTCCAGCTCATCCAGGATGATCAGCGGATTTGAGACCCCGGTCCTCCTGATCTCCTCGATAATCCTGCCCGGCATCGCTCCGGCATAGGTCCTGCGGTGGCCCCTGATTTCTGCTTCATCCTTGATCCCGCCGACCGAAATCCTCGCAAGTGACCGGCCCAGGGCCAGGGCGATCGAACGGCCGAGAGAGGTCTTGCCGGTCCCCGGCGGACCTGAAAAGCAGAGCACCGCCCCCCTCGCATCCTGCCTGCAGTATCTCTTTTCCAGGGCCTGGCGGATTATCGCCGTAACATCGTCGGCATGCAGCGGCTTCGTAATATAGTGATATGCACCGGACTTCATCGCTGCCACAGCCCTGTCAACCGTCGCATGGCCGGTCATCATGATCACCTCGGTCTGCGGAGACTTTGCCCTGACTTTCCTCAGGACCTCCATCCCGTCGATGCTGTCCATCCTGAAGTCGGTCAGGACGACATCGTAATCAACACGCGAAAGCCATTCGAGGGCCTCGGCGCCGCCGGCCGCGGTCGTGACAGCATAGTTTTCTGCTGAAAGCAGCCGATCCAGGGTCTTCCGGGCAATCTCCTCGTCGTCGACCACCAGGACCAGGGGCTTCCTGTCCATCTTGAGTTTCTTGACAGCGAGATATTCGAGCACGCGGTCCTTGATCGTCTCAAGACCGTAATGGTGTTCGTTGAGTATTCTCTCGGCAGCATCCAGATCCAGGACGTCGGTCGTCCGCCGGTTCCACGGAAGAGATACCAGATACTCAAGGTAATTGAGATTGATGGTATATTCCGGGGCTGCGGGGCTCACCCGTGCAAGCATTTCGAGTTCCTTCAGCGCGATCTGCTCAGCCTCCGGCGGCATGCCGGACTGCGCGATCTTTGCCTTCAATGCGTCGATGAGCGGATCACTCCCGCAGGCATGATTCTCCTCGGATTTGCCAAAGAACCTCATAGGGTTATTTTACCGGAAGGGGGCCAGCAAAGGGGGGCGGAATGCATTGCCGGTGCGTCCCATGCCAACACCAGGACAGACAGAGCAATGCATTCCATGCCATAAAGTGACGGCGGCAGTACCGGTCAGGTCTTGACCACGAGCACCGGGCAGGGTGCGTGGCCGATAACCCTCTCCGTGACACTGCCCATGAGCAGCCGCCGCAGGCCGGTCCTGCCGTGACTGCCCAGGACAACGGTGTTGACCTCCAGCTCCGTCGCCAGGCCGACAATCGCCTGATATGCCTCTGCCTCACGGACAAAGGTCGAGGTCCTGACGCCCGCAGCCATTGCCTGTTGCGCGGCTGCACCGACATAGCCCTGCGCCTTCGCGACCAGGTCTTCAACCAGACCGGGTGCCTCGCCGTAGAGTTCATCCGGCATATCCACAACCGAAAGTATATGCAGGGAACCGCCGTACGACTTTGCGAAGTTAATCGCGTGGTCGACGGCTATCGCACTGTGTTTTGAGCCGTCGGTTGCCACCAGTACTTTTTCCCATCCGACGCTCGTGTCCCGCGGAACAACCAGGACGTCGCGGTGGCTGTATCCGATGACCCGTGCCGTGACACTGCCGACAAGGGTCCGTTCAAATCTCCCGAGTCCCCGCCTGCCCATGATGATCAGATCGCAGTTTTCTGCGTCGGCAAGGTCGAGCACCCGTTCGTGCGTCTCGCCCTCTTCGATCACCGTCTTGATAAGCGCACGGTCCTCCTCCGCCATCTTCCTGGCAGTGGCAAGCGCATCTTCAGCAGGCCTTCGCATGAGGGCTACGACATCACCGACGCCGGTCATGTCCAGATCACCCTGGTAGGGCGGCACGACCGATACAACGGTTATCCAGCTCTTTTCGTTCGTCGCAAGCTTGAAGGACTCCTTCAGCGCATGCGTACTCGTCCCGGAACCGTCAACCGCTACGAGGATTTTTTTATACTTGCCCATGGCTTATGCCCTTTCGGCCACTGCCTCTGCAGCATGCTGAAGTCTTTCTGCCTTGCGTCCCTGCCACATGGCCTTCAGGACTATGAAGGCACCGAGGGCAAGCGCGAAGATCATGATGCCGAAGCTGACACCCTTCAGCAGCTTTGTCGTCTCAACGCTTATTTCACCGATAAGACCGAGCTGCGACATATAGACCGGGACCATCAGGGCACGGCTGAAGAGCACGATGACCATAATGAGACCCATGACCACCTTGATCATAAACGGCTTCACGTATGTCGTACCGATGGCTCCGAGCTGTATGCCGAAGAGCGAGCCGCCCAGGATGACCATCGCCAGACGGATATCGACAAGGCCGCTGAGTGCGTATTTGAAGGAACCGCCCAGGCCCATCACGAAGGCGATAACCAGCTCTGTTGCGGAGGCCATCAGGCTCGGTGCGCCGAGGACATAGATCATGGAAGGGACACCGACAAACCCGCCGACAGCAATCGTGGCTGCAAGCATACCGGTTGCAAAGCCGAGCGGCAGGGTAAAGAGGATCGATATCCGTGCATTAAGGCTCTTGAAGTAGACCATGGTACCCGGAATATTGACCGACTGCACCCATTTAGCGATCTTCGTTATCTTTTCCTCTTCATGCATATTCCCGGCCTTATAGGTCTTCCAGGCATCGCGGAGGACAAATATGCCGACAACGGCAAGCACGACAACAAAAGAGATGCTGACGTACAGGTTTGAGCCCGCATCACCGAAGGCCTTCTTGATCTGCTCCTGGATATGGGCTCCATAGAGCACCCCTGCCTCTGCCGAGACGCCGAGGACAAGGCCGAGTTTTACATCCACCTGGCCGTATTTTGCGCGTTTGATCGCTCCGACAAGGGCCTTGGGAAATTTATGGCACATATTGCTGGCCACGGCCACCAGTCCGGGGACACCCATGCTCATCATGCCCGGCGTCAGGACGAACGCGCCTCCTGAACCGATGAAGCCGCTGACCAGTCCTCCCACAAAACCGACCAGAAAAAGATAGATAAGGTTTGCCGAATCAAGGGTAATAAAGTTGGATGCTGCCTGAGCTAAATCGTGCATGGGTTACTTCGCCTCCTTTTTCTTTCTTGCAGCCTCAACACCGAGGACCGTCCAGAAATGGCCGGTGAAGGAGCCATGGATATACGAAAACACAAAGGCGGTGATGATCGGCAGCAACGCATAGATCCCGCCCTTTGCAAAATTGGCATTCAAAAGGTCCTGGTTTGCCAACAGGGCGACATACAGCCCTGCTGAAATGACCCCGGTCAGGGCCATGATCCCGATTGGTTTCTTCCTGGTCTTCTGTTCGTGTGCTGACATTATTCCTCCGTTATTGTTTTTTTTATTTGCTTAAAGGGTCTTTCTTAAGGGCTGCTGCTTCCGCATCTCGGGCTTCTCCGAAAGTCTCTTTTCCGGGCGCTCACCCTCGCGCATGATCGCACGGGCAGTATCGAATTCACCTTCTTCCGCAAAAGTCACTGCTGCCATAAGACGGTCAAACCCAGTCAGTAATCCCTGTTTCATGATTAATCTCCTTTTCCGTTTGTTTAAAGTTTTATAGCCACCGGCCGCGAGATATTCACGATCGGCTTTGAAATGTTCTTCAGGAGTTTCCTGATATCAAAAGATTTCCTGTCTTCAGAGAGGGAGGGACTGAGCAGGACCATGTCGATATACGGCCTGTTCTTCAGATGGCCCTTTATCGTCACGGCGAGGTCACCGTCCGCGCTGTGGCAGACGAGGTCCACTTTTGGTTCCTGAGACCCGCTGCCAAGGGTGTGTGCGCTGATCTTCCGGGCCGCCAGTTCCCTGAATTTGTCCTGGTCCTCATTGTCCATAGCCTGGACCGTCTTGAGGTCGCCGGCCTCTGCATACGTTGCAGCGGTCATGATATCGTCAAAGCTGTTTGTCATCCGTGACGGATAGATGATCAGGACCTCAATCCCGGCCCCCAGGGTCTTCGCAAGCTCAAGTACATACGAAAACCCTTCATCACACTTCTCACCTCCTCTTGTTACGAATAAGACCTTGTCGTTCATCGTGCTTCAGCCTCCCTGGAATCGTTTATGAATCAATTTCAATTCATATATTCCAAGAGACGTGCCACGGGATAACCTATTGTTTTAATTGAACTTTATTGTCTTGCGGTTCGCAGAATCTGTTTCATTCTGAAACTGACGTGAAACAGATCCGGCATACGGGCTTTTACGAGGCAGCAGGATTTGATAGAATGGGTGAGAGATGGAAACAACAGAGAAAGCATTCAGAAGCAGCCTCAGGCCCTGCAGGGTCTGCAGGAAGGAGATCTCGGATCAGGCGGTGGCCTGCCCGCACTGCGGGGCGCCTTATCCGGCAAGGGAGAAATGGGACGGCTGGGGGTTCGAATATAAATCAGAGACGACAATGTTCGGCCTGCCCCTGCTCCATATATCGTTCAAGTACCGGTCAAACCGCACGCCGGTTGTCGCTAAGGGTATCGTGGCAATCGGCCAGTTTGCCTGCGGGGTCTTTACCCTGTCGCAGTTCGGTATCGGGCTATTCAGCCTCAGCCAGTTCACGATAGCCGCATATGCGGTCGCGCAGTTCGCGCTGGCCTATTCCCTGGTGGCGCAGTTCGGGATCTTCCTGGAGTCAGGCAGGGGGCAGATGGTCAGGAGTCTGATGGATATACTGGCAATGCTTCAGTAAGAACGCACGTCGTCAAGGAGCGGACAGAACGCCCCTATTCTTCCCTCTTCAAAATCCTCCAGAGGCTGGTGCGGGATATCCCGAGGAGTTCGGCCGCCTTCGAGCGGTTCTGGTCCACGAAGTCGAGTATCTTTTCTGCATACTCGCGGTTCAGTTCATCCATCGTCCTGATCCGATTCGGATCGATCGTCTCGACATTAAAAAGCTTCAGCGACTGCGGCAGGCTTTCCGGCTGGATCTTCGGGGTCTTCTCGAGGATCACCGCACGCTCGATGATATTCTCAAGCTCACGGACATTGCCGGGGAACCCGTATGACTGAAGGATCTCCATGGCCTCTTTGCTTATGCCGGTGATCTGCTTGCGCTCTTTTTTCGCGTACTTTGCAAGGAAGTGGTCGCAGAGCGGTACGATGTCACCCTTGCGCTCGCGCAGCGGGTGGATATAGATATCCATGACATTCAGCCGGTAAAAGAGGTCCTCCCGGAATTTCCCCTCCCTGATGAGATTGCTGAGGTTCTGGTTCGTGGCGGCGATCAGGCGGACATCAACCCGGATCGGTCTGGTCCCTCCAACCCTGATGAACTCGCGGTCTTCGATCACCTTCAGGAGTTTCGCCTGGAGGGACGGCGCCATCTCGGCGATCTCGTCGAGGAAGAGCGTCCCGGTATCCGCTATCTCGATAAGCCCCTTCTTCGCAATGACCGCCCCGGTGAACGCGCCTTTTTCATGGCCGAAGAGTTCACTGGCCAGGAGCTCCTCGGTGAAGATGGCGCAGTTCAACCCGAGGAACGGCCGGTCCTTGCGGGTGCTCGAATGGTGGATGAGTTTGGCCACCAGGCCCTTGCCGACCCCGCTCTCCCCGGTCAGCAGGACATTGCAGTCGGAGTTCGTGATGCTGCCGATCACCTCAACCACCCGCTTCATCATCCTGCTCTTCGCGATAAAGGGGTACTGCCGGTCGAGACCAAGGGTAACCTTCAGTGCCCGGTTCTCACCTTCGATCCTTTTTTTTTCCTTCAGTTTAGATATCTTCAGCACCAGCTCGTCGAGGTTGAAGGGTTTGGTGACATATTCCGCGGCCCCCTTCTTCATAGCCTCGACCGCCGACTCGATGCTGCCGAACCCGGTGATGATCACGACATCCGTATCCGGCGCCTTCTCCTTGATGAGGGCCAGCAGGCTGAGTCCGTCCATGCCCGGCATCTTGATATCCGTAATAACGATATCGAAGTCCTCCGCGGCGATGCGGGCCGCTGCGTCCGTCCCGCTGCTGACACCGGAGACCGCATGCCCCTCTTTCTCCAGGGTATAGACAATGTGCTTCAGGGTAATTGCTTCGTCTTCTGCTACCAGTATCTTCAGGCTCATATTCCTCTCGGCAAGGTCAGGATAAATGTTGTACCTTTATGCAGCCGGCTTTCGACGGCTATCTTTCCCTTATGCTTCTCTACAATAGTATAAACGATCGCAAGGCCAAGTCCGGTGCCGCGTCCCTTGGTCGTGTAAAACGGATCGAAGATCCTCGGGATATTTTCAGGAGGGATGCCGGGGCCGGTGTCCGAAACCCTGCAGACGACCGTATCCGCCTTTTCCTCGACCTCAAAAACGAGTTCTCCCTGTCCGTCCATAGCCTGGACCGCGTTGGTGAAGAGGTTAATGAAGACCTGCTCCAGCAGGTAACGGTCCGCCATCAGTTCGACAACAGCAGGCGCCTTCCCGACATACCTGACGTCCCTGATCTCGCCGGAGGCGACCATCTGCCCGACAATCCCGCCGATGATATCCATGAGATTCAGCTGCCCCAGGTCCGGCGGTTTTTCGCGCGAAAATTCGAGGAGGTCGCTGACGATCCTCTTGACCCGCAGGGTCTGGGCATAGATGTCGGTGACCGTCTCTTTGACCATCCCGGGGCAGGACTCCTGCCCGCCGATCTCCTTCGAGAGGATCTGGGCAGAGAGGTAGATGTTGTTCAGCGGGTTATTCAGTTCATGGGCCACGCCCGAGGCCAGCGTGCCGATAGAGGCCAGTTTCCGGGCCTGGAGCAGCTCCTCGTTTTTCCGCTCAATCTCCCGGTCGCGCTCTATCAGGTCATGCTCCATCCGGTTAAAGGCGTCGATCAGTCGGCCGACCTCGTCCTGTTCATGGGGGACCGAGAGGGACGAGAAATCTCCCTTGCCGGTCTTTTCGATCGCCCCGGTAATGATCTTCAGCTGGTTGACGGCGCTTCGGCTGACGATAAAAAGCGCGCTCAGACCGACGACAAGAAAGAGCGGAAACAGGATGACGAAGGCCTTCTGGGTATACCCGATCACCTGCTCCACCTTATCGCGGGCCGAACTATCGAGATTCTTCGAGAGTATCAGGATCTCCTCGCCCTCTTTCCTCAGCGTGATGATCCTGGCGTTCAGATCGGTCAGCAGGGTGATGACCCCGGCATCGGGCCTGAGCCCGAAGACATTCTTCAACAGTTCGGCATTCACTAGGGGGCTTTCGAGCAGGGTCGCCTCCACGATCGGGTCATAAAGGCTCTTCTTGCCTGAACGGGCCATCAGACTGTCGAGCTCATTGCGGATATTCAGATCTACCTGGCCGATCCCCTGAAAGGTGGCTGCATACTCCTCAATCTTATTGTTGAGGGCCTGCAGCTTGTCGGCATTGCGGGTGTTGCGGTTGTCACGGATAATCCCCCGGATCTGCCCGATATAGTCATAGACGCTTTCGAGTTCTTTCTTCTCGTGATAGAGGAGGAAGTTCTTTTCGTGCCGCCGCAGCTGGAGCGTTTTGCTCCTGAGGGAGTCAGAGAGTTCAAGGTAGCGGATCTCTTTCCTGATCTCGACAAAGCTGATCGAGCCCGCAATCGCAAGGGCCGCAATCAGGGCGGAGCTGATCAGAAAACTGAGGATGATCTTCTTCTGAAGTGACATGGGAATATATTACCACGTTGCGGGATATGAATCAGATAGATGCACACGGAGATACAGAATAGGTGAAAAGGGTTTGCAACCCTATTTGCAGGACCAATGCGGGGTTTCATCCCGTTTGATAGCCGGGGACTTCCGGTTCCAAGCCGCAATATAGAGAGCGCTTCCCCAGAGAGAATTACTCCCTATAGGCGACAGAGCAAGACATCACCCGAAAAGTTTTCTTACACCTGATACCTGATAGTTATCAGCGGGAGCAACTCCGCAAAAGTACAGCCAGAATTACGCAGCAGTATTTTGCTGGAGAGCCGGGTATTCTCTTTCCAACTCAGAGTGCAATGTCATAGTTCTGGTGTTTGTTTCTCCCCGTTATCGAAAGAGGAAGATGTGACTATGCCGAAAAAATAGTTTTATCCCGAAGTACGCATGACATCAAGGCGCATGAGAAGCAGGACCGCGATCTCGACTGCACCGACAAACCAACACTTAGAGCATTCTCGGAGGGGTAACAAATACCAATTCAA
>CAZCKU010000009.1:0-179388 GCA_964499365.1 uncultured Thermodesulfovibrio sp. | reverse complement strand
CCCTCCGCCACCGCCACCGCCGCCAACCGTGGTGCTCGTGTCGATAAAGGTTACTCCCGAGAACCTTTGGGCAAGCTACAATACGACGATTCAGTATACGGCGACCGGCACGTACTCTGACAGCTCAACGCGCAATATCACTGAACTGGCAGACTGGAGTTCATCCAGGCCGGAGATCGCGACGATCAGCAATGCACCCGGGTCCAAGGGAAGGGCACTGACCGATCACAAAATCGGCGTTACAATAATCACGGCAACCCTCGACGGGATCAGCGGCACGACGACGCTCTTTGATCCCTAAACTGTCTGAGATACAGGCCCTTTTCGCCGGTGCGGGGAGGGCCTGTTTTTTTTGATGATGTCATTCAGGATAGACCTGCACGTCCATACCCGCTACAGCGGCGACAATAATGCAGATCCCGAGGAGTCTGTTGTCCGCGCGATCAGCAGGAACCTCCACGGGATTGCGTTCACTGAGCATTATTACTTTGAGGCCTCCGGCTTTGCCGAACGTCTGAGAGAAAAATACCGGGACCGCATTGTCATCTGCAGGGGCGTTGAATTCTCCACGGCGGATGGCCACTGCCTGGTCTTCGGGGTTGACACCGACCCGCTGGGACTGAAGGGTCTTTCAGCGGACGAGGTGGTGAGGGTCGTCTCTCGTGCCGGCGGAGTGGTGATCCCGTCACACCCGTACCGCATGGGGAACAGCCTCGGAGACGCTGTCCGGAGTGTGAAGGGGATCTGCGCCCTGGAGGGGTACAACGGCTGCAATATGGAGCGCTTTAACGCAAAGGCGGTTGCAGTCGCAGGGGAATTAGGCCTGTCCTTTACCGGGGGCTCTGATGCCCATGATCCAACAGACGTCGGCGCGTGCTATACGGAATTCGAAGGCCCGGTCACCCCAGAAAATCTTGTCGAACAGCTCAAATCAGGCAGATTCCGCGGGGTGGATACCCGGAAAATATCAAGGGGATACAGCAGTTTCAGTGACGGCAGGGATTGACAGCGCTACTGCTCGTGTCGTACCTGGACCCGCTGGATGCCGGTGGCCCTGCCTGAATCTTCATTGACTTCGACCACAACGGCGGAGAGGAGGCCCTCTCCCGGCGCGGTTTCGAACCTTGCCGGCATGCTCGTCAGAAAGCGCTGGATGATCTGGTTCACCTCCATGCCGATAACCGAATGTGCCGGCCCGGTCATGCCGGCGTCCGTGATATAGGCGGTGCCGTTCGGCAGTATTTTTTCGTCGGCGGTCTGCACATGCGTATGCGTACCGATGACCGCGCTCACCTTCCCGTCGAGATAATACCCGAGCGCAATCTTTTCAGAGGTCGCCTCGGCGTGCATGTCCACAATAATAATATTTGTCTCCTGCGACATCCTCTCGATCTCCGGGGCGATGGTCCTGAAAGGACAGTCCATCCCCATCATGAAGACCCGTCCGGAGACGTCGATGACCCCCACCTTGATGCCGCCCGGGGCGTTGAAGACAATGCTCCCGGCCCCGGGCACCCCCGGCGGATAGTTTATCGGCCTGAGGACCCGGTTGTCTTTGACGATGTACTGGACAAAATCCTTTTTGTCCCAGACGTGGTTGCCCGTGGTGATGACGTGTACGCCCATCCTGAACAGCTCGGCGACCAGCTGTTCGGTCAGTCCGAACCCCCCGGCTATATTCTCGGCATTGGCGATGACGACGCCGGTTTTGTATTTGTCGATCAGACTCGGCAGGAGTGCTTTAACCGCATTCCTGCCGGTCTTGCCGACGATGTCACCGATGAAAAGTATCTTCATCGGCTATTTTGCGTACTCCACATAGCGGGACTCCCTGATTACGGTAACCTTGATCTGTCCGGGATACGACATCTCGGCCTCGATCTTCTTCGACAGGTCGCGCGCGATCATCGCTGAGAGCTCGTCATTGACTTCCTCCGGTTTGACGATGATCCGGATCTCCCTGCCAGCCTGTATGGCATAGCACTTCTCCACGCCCTTGAAGGAGAGGGCCATCTTTTCAAGTTCTTCGAGTCTCTTGAGATAATGCTCGATGCTCTCGCGCCTGACACCCGGCCGGGCGGCAGAGAGCGCGTCAGCCGCTGCGACCAGCGCAGCCTCGACCGTAATCGGGTCTCCTTCGCCATGATGGACCATGATGGCATTGACGACCTTGTTGTTCTCGCCGAATTTTCTGGCGAGGTTTGCGCCGATCTCCTGGTGTGTACCCTCGATCTCGTGGTCAACCGCCTTTCCGATGTCATGGAGAAGGCCCGAGCGCTTGGCGAGCTTCGGGTCGACCCCGAGTTCGCTTGCCATCATGCCCGCAAAGTAGGCGACCTCGCGCGAGTGCTGCAGCACGTTCTGTCCGTAGGAGGTGCGGTATTTCAGTCTGCCGAGGACGCGGATCAGTTCCGGGTGTATGCCGGAGATCCCGAGGTCAAACGCTGCCTTTTCGCCTTCCTCGCGTATATTGTTGTCGACTTCCTTCTTCACCTTCTCGACGATCTCCTCGATCCGTGTCGGGTGAATCCTTCCGTCCGTGATCAGGCGCTCGAGCGACAGGCGCGCCACCTCGCGTCTGACCGGATCAAAGCCAGAGAGCGTCACCATTTCAGGCGTATCGTCGACAATAAGGTCTACCCCGGTTGCAGCTTCAAGCGCCCTGATGTTCCTGCCCTCGCGGCCGATGATCCTGCCCTTCATCTCATCGTTGGGGAGGCTCACGGCCGTGACGGTCGCATCTGCCACATAGTCGCTGGCATACCGCTGAATGGCCGAGCCGATGACTTCCTTGGCCTTTTTCTCCGCATTTTCTTTTGTCTCGTCCTCGATCCTCTTGATCACCTTGGCGATCTCGAAGCGGGCCTCCTCCTCGGTCCTCCGCAGGAGCTCCTCTTTTGCCTCTGCGGCCGTGATACCCGAGAGCCTTTCAAGGAGCATGGTCTGCTCGCCGATCAATTGCGCAACCTGGTTTTCCTTCTCCTGGACGGCCTTTTCCTTTGCGCCTGTCTCCTTCTCCCGCCTGCCGAGGTCATGGTCGCGTTTGTCGATCTGGTCGAACTTCCGTTCGATCGACTCCTCTTTCTGCCTGAGCCTTTTTTCAAGCTGGTTGAGCTCTGTCTTGCGCTCCCGCAGTTCTTTTTCGGCTTCGGTCTTGGCCTGGTAGATGATGTCTTTTGCCTCGAGGGCTGCCTCCTTGCGGAGCGTTTCAGCCTCCTTCAGCGCGTCTTCAGACGCCTTTTTCTTTTCCCGGTCAATCGTGTCCTTCTGACTCTGTAATGCCTTCCGGTAGATAAGGCTCAGAAGCAGGCCGGTAACAGCGCCGACAGCTATCGCTATCAGCACATACGCCATGTTATTTAACATCTGATTTGGTCCTCCTTTTGTGCAGCCTTGATTGTATGATTTTTTCGAATCCTTCCGAACTGGGTGTGTAATACGAGCGTGGGACAGGCAGGTAATTCTGTTCCACGTAATGCCCCGGGAAGTTATGGGGGTACTGATACCCCGCTCCCGAGCCGAGTCGCTTGGCGCCGGAATAACTCGTGTCCCTGAGGTGTGCGGGCACTTCCTGAAGCGGCGCAGTTTTAATATCCCTGATTGCGCTGTCGATGGCAAGATAGGCGGCGTTGCTTTTGGGAGCAGCCGCCACGTAGATCGCGGCCTGGGCCAGCGGAATACGGCCTTCAGGCATGCCGATCTTCTCCAGCGCCTGCAGGGCGGAGACCGCGAGTGTCAGGGCCTGCGGGTCGGCATTACCAATGTCTTCCGCTGCGCAGATGACGATCCTCCGGGCGATGAAAAGCGGATCTTCACCGGATTCGATCATGCGGGCGAGCCAGTAGACGGCAGCGTCAGGATCAGAACCCCTCATGCTCTTGATAAAGGCTGAGATGGTGTTGTAATGATCGTCTTCGTCATAGTACAGGGCCTTGCTCTGGACAGCCTCCCGGATGAGCGGTACGGTGAGGTGACAGGCATCCGTCGTCTGGCCTGCAGACGAAAGAAAAGCCAGTTCAAGGATGTTGAGCGCCTTGCGGGCATCACCCCCGGCAAGCGAGGCGATGAGCGCCGCGGCGTCCTCATCGATGAGAATCCGGTTATCTCCCAGGCCGCGTTTGCTGGTTACGGCGCGTGTCAGCAGCGTCCTGATATCATCCGCGGGAATCGGCGAAAACTGGAATATCTGCGACCGCGACGAAAGCGCCGGGACGAGTGCGAAGAATGGGTTCTGGGTCGAGGCACCGATCAGAATAACCTCTCCCTGTTCAATATGCGGCAGCAGCGCATCCTGCTGTATCTTATTGAACCGGTGGATTTCGTCGATAAAGAGGACCTTCCTGCTGCCCCGGCGGGAAGCAACAGCCTCCCTGATGTCCTTGATCCCTGCGGTCACGGCGTTGAGGGAGATGAATTCGGCCCTCGTCTTCCGGGCAATGATGTGTGCGAGGGCGGTCTTGCCGGTACCGGGAGGCCCGTACAGGATGATCGAGACAAGTTTGTCCTCATCGATCAGTCGGCGCAGGGGTTTGTTCAGGCCGAGCAGATGCTGCTGTCCGAGAAAATCATCGAAATTCTCGGGCTGCATGCGCCAGGCGAGCGGGGGTGTCCCTCTTTCAGTGTTAAACAGTTCCAATCAAATAGTCCCGGGCCGGACTATTCTATGGACAGGACTTTTGGACGAGAGAAATCTCGAAAAATGTACAATAAAGGTTGATACGGATGTATGAAAAGGCCTGCACCTGCAGGCCTGCTTGCACTTTTTTCTTTGTAGACGGCGATTTTCTCTTCCAAAAGGACTGAACCCATAGATGCCAGCTGTAATAAAGTGATGAAAAATGATGTTAAGGCCCCGCCCTGCCGTGTATGTGAAGAATCAGATCCGCCTATTAAGGTATAGGTGGGTGCCATAGAGATGCCTTCAGGCTTTTGCCACGAGAGCAACATGCACACCAGCAGCTCACACTGGCTCCCAAAAGATCTAATTTGCCGGATCAACTTTTTCACATATCACCTACAGGGCAGGTACTTTACGTACCGATTTATTCGTTACTATATTTATACCAGAACAGCAGGTGTTTGAGCAAGAGAAAATTCTTTTAGACCGATACGTTTTAGCTTGTTATTGAATGCTCATATTGAATAAACTAATAGATAAATATTGACAGTGCGGGGATACGGCAGACACGGTGCCCTGCATGAGGCGTTTTACCATCAAAGGAGGTAGGTCATGTTTGGATTAGGAATGCCTGAACTGCTCATCATACTGGTTATTGTCATGGTCCTGTTCGGTGCGAACAAACTGCCCGAGGTCGGCAAGGGGATCGGCCAGGCGATCAAGAATTTCAAGAAGGCCACGAGCGAGCCTGATGAAATCGACGTCACTCCGAAAAAAGGGGTAACGAAGGAAGAGCCCAGGGGAGGCGACGAAAAGGCCTAAGGTGAACAGGGGCCCCGTAGCAGAAATTGATCTATCCGCTCTGCAGCACAATCTTTCTATCCTCAGAACTATTACCCGCGAACAGCAGGTTATTGCCGTTGTCAAAGCGGATGCCTATGGTCATGGCGCCCTGCCGGTTGCGCAGCGGCTTTTGGATGAGGGCGTCCGGATGCTTGCCGTGGCCTTCACCGGCGAGGCAAGGAAACTCAGGGAGGCCGGCATCTGCGCTCCGGTCCTGGTCCTCTTCGACCGCGACGATATGGATGACTATTTTGCCTTCGGTCTGACCCCGGTTCTTCAGGACCGCCTGTCGGCGGAGCGGTTTTCAGGCGAGGCGGTCCGCAGGGGCTGTCGTCTGCAGGTCCACCTCAAGATAGACACCGGCATGGGCAGGGTCGGTCTCAGGGCCGATGAAGCTGTTGCGGATGCCCGTTGGATTGTCGGCCTGGAGGGTCTCGAGGTTGTCGGCCTGATGAGCCATTATTCCGAGGCTGACCTGGCTGACCGGTCATATGCTGAACGGCAGACAGGGCTGTTCCGGACGATCAGGCAGGAACTTGCGGACCGGCTCGGCAGTACCGTGGTCTGCCATATGGCGAACAGCGCTGCTGCCCTCACGCAGAGCCATGAGGGCCTCGATGCCGTCAGACCCGGTCTGCTGCTCTACGGATATTCGCCGGTCGAAAAGCAGTTCGGCCTCAGACCGCTGATGACAGTCAGGACGAAGGTGCTTGCGGTGCGAGCTCTGGCTGCAGGCACCCCGGTGGGGTATGCCAGGACCTTTGTGACGAAACGTCCCAGTACGATCGCCGTTGTGCCGATTGGCTATGCGGACGGCTTCAGCCGCCGTTTTTCGAACAATGGCGTGATGCTGGTGCGCGGCAGGCGCGCACCGGTAGCCGGCCGTGTCTGCATGGATCTGACCATGATCGACGTGACCGATGTGCCGGGCGTCACCGCAGGGGATGACGTGGTCATTCTGGGGCAGCAGGGTACGGAGACGATCTGTGCCCGTGAACTGGCCGCACGGGCGGATACCATTCCCTATGAAATCCTGACGTCCCTCGGTAACATGGCTCGGAAAGAGTACATCAATTGATCGGCGCGGACGGCAGTCTGGCGCCGGGGCGCCGGAGAGGCGATTATGCATAAGAAGATCGGGGAACTGCTGCTTGAGATAGGGGTCATGACCCCTGCGGAGTTCAGCAGGATAATGGAGATTCAGCGCGCAGAGGGAGGGCGGCGGCGGTTCGGCGAGATCGCCACTGAGCACGGGATTTCCGAGGACCGGGTGCTCGAGGCCCTCTCGATCCAGTTTCAGCTGCCTGTTGCCGACCTCGGGGACTTCTCGGAAGAGGTCCCCCTGGAGAAGATTTCGTTCAGCTTTCTCGAAAACAACCTCATCCTCCCGCTTACCCTCCAGGAAAACCTCCTCACGGTTGCGATTGCAGACCCGACGCATGCCGAAGGGGTTGATGCCATCAGGTCCTCCTTTGGATATGACGTCAGGCTGCTCCTTGCCAGGAAGGCCGATATCCTCGGCCGTCTGCAGCTGCAGCGGGGCTCGAGGAACGCCGTCATGCAGCGGCTGATCGAGGACGCTGCCGAAGACGAGGCCGCCGGTCCCGCGGTCACCGGTGAGATCAGCCACCTGAAGGACCTTGCGCAGGAAAAGGGTATCATCCAGCTGGTCAACATGATTATCGAAAATGCGGTGAAGGACCGGGCCAGCGATATCCATATCGAACCGGGCGAACAGACGGTCAGGGCCCGGTACCGGATCGACGGCGTATTGTACGAGAAAGAGGTCCTTCCGATGAGGACCTACTCAGCCATATCGTCGAGGATAAAACTGCTTGCGCAGATGAATATTGCGGAGCGGCGGCTTCCCCAGGACGGAAGGATCAAGGCCTCCTTCTCCGGCAAGGAAATCGACATCCGGGTCTCGACCCTTCCGACAATCCACGGCGAGAGCGTGGTCATGAGGCTGCTGGACAAGGGCTCCTCTTTTGTCACACTGGAGGAGCTTGGCTTTGACCGCGTGATCCTGGACCTCTACGAGCAGATGATCAAGAGACCCTATGGCATGATCCTGATCACGGGTCCGACCGGAAGCGGCAAATCGACAACCCTCTATGCCTCTCTCGACAAGATCAACACGCCCGAGAAGAAGATCATTACGATCGAAGAGCCGGTCGAGTACCTGATGCCCGGCATCAACCAGATCCAGGTGCGGCCGAAGATCGGGCTGACGTTTGCCGGCGGTCTGCGGCATATCGTCCGGCAGGACCCTGACGTGATCATGGTCGGCGAGATCAGGGACATGGAGACGGCCGGGATCGCGATCCATGCGGCGCTCACCGGCCACCTGCTCTACAGCACCCTCCATACGAACGATGCCCCCGGCGCCGTGACGCGCCTCATGGATATGGGGATCGAAAACTATCTGGTCGCATCAACCCTGATCGGCGTTATCGCCCAGAGGCTCGTCAGACGGATCTGCGAGCACTGCGCCGAGAGCAGGCCCGCAACCGGGGATGCGGTCAGGAAGCTGGACGAGCGGATCGACAGGATCTGGCACGGGAGAGGGTGCGAACACTGTGCAGGGACGGGCTACCGCGGGCGCATCGGGATATTCGAGATGCTGCCGGTCGAGGATGACATACGGAGTCTGATCATGCAGCGGGCCACGGTGAAGGAGATCAAGGACAGGGCGATAGCGCTGGGGATGCGGACGCTCAGGGAAGACGGCATCCAGAAGGTCATCCGCGGCGTCACCACGATCGACGAGGTATTACGGGTGACCCAGGTGGAGCTGTGAAGACAGCGTCACGGGAGGGGGCAGCGGGGGAGAGGCTGCGGAACGAAAAAGGCATAGCCCTGATGCTGGTGCTGTGGGTGCTGGTGCTGCTGAGCATACTTGCCCTGAACCACCTGAGCTCCACGCGGTGGAATACAGCCAGCACCAGGAACCTGAAGGAAGAGACGATTGCCCGTTATATGGCCCTGTCAGGCTATAACGAGGCGCTCCATTACCTGATGTCCGACCCGGAACCCGCCAATGACTACACGGATACTGCCGGAAACTATCGTGTCGACAGAGAGATGCCGACCGTGACCGGGAAGCGGACCACCCCTGAGGGTGAGATCGACATACAGATCACGGATGAGGATTCAAAGCTCAACATCAACCATGCAACTGAACAGAGCCTGAAGAGTCTTTTTACCCATGCCGGTCTTCCCGAAGACCGTATCGACGAGGTGGTGGATTCGATCCTTGACTGGAAAGACCCGTCGCGGGCGGGCCACCGGCTGTCCGGCGCGGACGACAGCTATTACGAGGGACTGCCAGAGCCGTACAAGGCGAAGCATGGCCCGTTTGACGTGCCGGAGGAACTGCTGCTCGTCAAGGGGATAAAGCCTGAGTATCTCTACGGCGGCAAAGACATAAAGCCGATCCTCCCGCTGATCACGACCTTCGGCACCGGCGCACTGAATATCAATACCGTATCGGGTGATTATATGTCCTATATGGGACTTAACCGCTACGAGATCGAGGCCATCCTCAAACAGCGCAACAGGGAAACAGGGGGCTTCGCGGTCGTGCCGCAGGAGTTTGCCGCCAGGGGCTTTCACAGCATGGTCTCCAGCAACCTGAGGATAGAGGTTTCAGGCAGGTCGGGGAAGAGCCCCCTGCTGTCCAGGATTGTGGCCGTTGTGAATCGTCAGCCTGCCGGCAAGGGCTTCAGGGTCCGAACCTTATATTGGAGAGAATATGCGGAGAATAGCAGGAGTTAACCTCAGGCAGAACAGCCTTGGCGGTTGTATCGCCGACCTGCGGTTCAGGACCATGAAACCGGTCAGGCAGGAGGATGTTCCGCTGCCGGTCGAACGGACAGAGCGGAACGAGGCGATTGCCAATGTCTTTCGCGGCTGGAACAGGGAAACGGGGGGCGGGCCGGGGGGACTGGTTATCGGCCTCCCTCTGCAGGGTTTTTCGCATCAGCTGATCGACATGCCGTCGATGGGACGGGCAGATATGCGCAATGCCCTGCTCTTCGAGCTCGAGAAATATCTGCCGCTGCCGGTCGAGGAGTACTATTTTGATTTCATGGCGAGGCAGGGCGGGCAGGGGAGGACACAGGTTGCGGTCTTTGCGCTCAGGAAAGAGCCGGTTGATGAACTCGCACTCCTGGCGAAGGATGCGGGGCTGGATATTATCGCCGTCCGTCCGGCATTTCTCTCTGCGCTGAAGGGACTGGCCGGGGTATACGGCGAAAAACAGCTCGACGGCCTCTTTGTCAATGTCTCAGAGGATGCCGTCGAGATCGCGGCCCTCAGCCGCGCGGTCCCTGTTTTCCTGAAGTCCTATTCCCGGGAGGCCGAACTCATCCCGACCGTCGAGAGGCTGACCGCGCAGTATCCCGGCAGGATCTTTTTTTCCGGGAGCGATGATTCCTTCCTGGGGGGCAGATTTGCCCTCACAAAGGTCCATCTGCGGATACCGCACCTTCTGGCTGCCTCGGCTGCAAAGGCGAGCCGCTTTGACCTGAACCTTCTGGCTGCGGAAGGGCCCGACAGGATGATGAACTACTATCCTCAGGCGGTGGCTGGCCTGGCCTCGTGCGCCCTGATAGTCTATCTCCTCACCGGGCTTCTGATTTTTTATAAGGACTATACTGCCTTAAAGGACGTCCGGGAGAGGAGAGCAGCCATCCGGAGCAGGGCATCAGGCATGCTCGAGGCGAAGAAGAAGCTTGACCTGTTGAGCGGCGACCATGTTGCCCTGTCGGATTTTCAGGGCAGAAGCACCATGGCTGCGCGGGTCGTCAGCAGCCTGAGCGCGGTATTGCCGAAGGAGGCCTGGCTGATAAACCTGACGGTGGATGACAAGGGTGCCGTTGAGATCGAAGGCTTTACGAACAGGACAGCAGCGCTGATTATGGCGCTTGAGAAGTCGCATGCGTTCAGGAATGTCTCGTATACCGCACCGATCCTGACCAAGGACGGCGAAGAACGCTTTGCCCTGAAGATGGAGGTGGTGGCCGGTGATCAATAGACGCTATGTCATGCTGGGGCTCGCCCTTGCGGTTACGATCGTCGCCTTTGACCGGTACTTCCTGATGCCGAGGGCCGAGGCGCTGCGGGAGGAACTCTCGGTTGCCGCCGGAGGGCTGAACAAGGATGAGCAGTTTATTGCCGGCACGGCGGTGCCTGAAAAGGATGTTGCTGCGGCTGCCGAGACGATACAAAAGCTTGAAAAGAGGATGATGAGCGAGAAGACCGAATTCCTGGCCTCGGTCAGGCTTCAGGATGCGGTATCGGAGATCGCGGGGAAGGCGGGACTCCGTATTCTGACCACGCGGTCGCTGCCGGCGGAGAAACTCGGCAACTATCAGTCCGTACCCCTGTATTTTGAGGGTAACGGGACGATAAAGCAGGTGAGCGATTTTCTGCGGGCCGTGGAGTCGGGGGCACTGCTGATAAAGGTCGACAAGCTGACGATGGGCATCACGAACATGCAGAATCCGCGG
Source organism: uncultured Thermodesulfovibrio sp. (assembly GCA_964499365.1). Classification (GTDB taxonomy): domain Bacteria; phylum Nitrospirota; class Thermodesulfovibrionia; order Thermodesulfovibrionales; family UBA6898; genus PALSA-1316. Next base: position 168,414 of record CAZCKU010000009.1, on the reverse strand, counting down.
GAACTGAAGTTCAAGATGCAGGTTTCAGGGATCGTGAAAATATGATACGCCGGGGATGCATTGCAGGCATAGCCGTCCTCCTCCTGCTGTTTTCGGTATGGAGTTTTTATTCCCGCGGCCTGCGGCATGACCCCTATGCAGAGTTTTCCGCTGCAAAGGTGAAACAGAAACCCGGGGCTGCTGCGGGACAGGCATCCGCCCCCGTTGCGTTCAGGCCGGGGTGGACGGCCGATATCCATGAGCGCAATCTTTTCAGCCCCTCCAGGACGTACCGTGAGCCGAAGCCGGTTGCAACGGGTCCCCTCATCCCGGTGGAACCCCCGAAGCGGCCCGAGATACAGTTGAAGGGGGTCATCCTGGATTCGTTTGGTGAGTATGTGGCGTATATCGAGGTCGATAAGGGGAAGCCTGTCCCGATGAGAAAGGGCGATAAAACCGAAAATATTGAATTAATTGATATATCAGGCAGGAAGGCTGTGTTAAAATGGAACAACGAAACTATGAACCTGAGCCTGGACAAGATAAAGACGATCGATAATCCGAAGGCGGCACGATGAGGCGCATCCCGTTTGCCTGCGCGTTCAGGGCAGTTCTCATGCTGGTGCTCATGGGAGCCTTTATGGCCGGGTGTGCAAAAAAGCAGACGATCCTGACTGATGAGGTGACTCAGGCGCTTGCCCCTGAAGAGTTGAAACTGCCGGACCTTCCTCCGGCGCAGGAGAAGACCGCGCCAAAAAAGGCTGAGCCGCTCTCCCCGGTGAAGAAGGCCGAAGAACAGTATATCATGCTGAACTTCGAGAACGCGGATATCGAAACCGTGATCTCGACGATCGGTGAGATGCTGAAGATCAACTATATTGTCGCACCCGGGGTGGCAGGCAAGATCACCATCCAGTCCCACAACAAGATCCCGATCAGCGAACTGTTTACGACGTTTCAGACGATCCTTGAGTTCAACGGCTTTACGGCGGTGAAATACGGGAGCTTCTACCGGATCGTACCGATCGATCAGGCCAAACAGCAGCCGGTCCCTGTCGAGTCCGGGAAGGCGCCGGTGGCGACAAAGGATGCGGGTTTCGTTACGCAGCAGATCCCGCTGGAATATGTGAAGGCGAATGACGTTGCCAATATCGTGCGCAACCTGATGCCGCGCGGTACAGACATCGTGGTGTACGAACCGTCGAATATGCTGATTGTCACTGCCCAGCCCTCCGGCATTGCGAAATTCCTGAAACTGCTTGAGGCGATCGATATCCCCGCAAGCGACCGCGACGCGGTCAGGACCTTTGTGTATAACGTCGAGAACGCCGAGGCCAAGAAGCTGGCCGACATACTCAAGAATGTCTATACCGCGAAGAAGACCGGCGCGACGTCACCGGTGAAGTCGGTTTCTCCTTCCCCTGTGCCGTCCGCGGCCCAGCAGCCTGCCGCAGCAGCCCAGAGGACTGCGAGACCGCAGCCGGCTGCGTCGGCAACGGTGCAGGAGGGGCTTGCCGGGGATATCGAGGGCGAGGTCCTGATCGAGGCCTATGACGACATCAACGCCATTATCATCAAGGCGACGCCGCGGGCCTACCTGTCGCTCCTGGAGACGATCAAGAAGCTCGATGTGCAGCCGAAGCAGGTCCTGATAGAGGTCCTGATCGCCGAGATAACCCTTGACAGTGAAACACAGTTCGGCATCGAGTGGCTCATGAAAAAGAGCGTCCAGACCAAGAACAGGGATTATGACTTTGATGTCATCGGCGGTTTCAGCACGGCAGGCAATGCCGGCAGCCTCCAGTATGATACCTCGCTGGGCATGTTTACTCTGCCGGGGTCAGTGGCCTCAAATGCGGCTTCGACAGCTGCGACCGCGGCTGCTGCTGCCGCATCAAGCGCAGTCCTGTCCCATCCGGCCAATGTCTTCGCGGCCATTATTGCCCCCAGGAAGTTCGATGTCCTGCTGACTGCTGCGGCCTCGACCGGAAAGCTCAATGTGCTTGCCAGCCCCCATGTGCTGGCCCTCGACAACAAGGAGGCGAAGATCGAGATTGCGGATGAAGTCCCGGTTGCCACCTCGATCACGCAGCCGACAGCCGGCGCCAGCACGACGGTGACGGCGACATCGCAGGTCCAGTTCAAGTCGGCAGGGACGATCCTGACGGTAACGCCGCATATCAATGACAAGAAGCAGGTGACGCTGAAGATCTCGCAGGAGGCGAGCGAGATCGGGTCGAAGGTGCCGATCGGCGGCCAGGACTACCAGGGGTTCAGGACGAGGAAGGCGACGACAACCGCGATTGTGCAGGACGGTCATACCCTTGTGCTTGGCGGTATTATCACGGAGCGGAAGGACACAGTGCGGTCCGGGCTGCCGTTTCTGAGCGACCTGCCCCTTGTCGGCTATCTCTTCGGTTCGACAACCGACTCGCTGTCGAGAAAAGAGCTGATCGTGATGGTGACCCCGCATGTCATCAGCAATTACGAGGAGGCCGATGAACTGACGCGCGAATCCAAGGAAAAGGTTAAGGGCATCAGGGAGCGGATCATCCTGAATGAGAAGAAGGCAGAGAAGAAAATAGAGACGATCGAAACAGGCATCAGGAAAGAATAAGGAAGAACAGGGGAGGTATCCATGTCAAGACTGCCAGGCCAGTACATTGCGGTTCGCAAGAAGTTCAAGAAATATTTTACGGCACTGAATAATCTCGGGAAGACAGCGCGGGAGTCAGGCCCCCTTGATGAGAAGACTGCCCACCTCATCCAGTTGGCGGCGGCAGCGACGGTCCGTTCGGAAGGTGCGGTACACTCCCATGCGCGCAGGGCGCTGGAGGCAGGGGCTTCCCCTGATGAACTGTATCACGCACTTCTGCTGCTGACCAGCACTATCGGATTTCCGACAGTCTCTGCAGCAATCTCCTGGCTTGAGGATGTTATCGCGACGGACCGTGACTCCGGCTCAGTGCGATAATATTCTCATCAGAGGGGTCAATTGGGTCGGCGACGCGGTTATGACCATGCCGGCCATCCGGTCGGTGAGACGGGCTTTTCCTGAAGCGCGGATCAGCCTGCTGGCACGGCCCTCTGTTTCCCCTCTCTTCGAACACGATCCGAACATCGATGAGATCATTCCCTATCGCGACACGTATCGGGGCCTGACCGGCAAGATCAGCCTTGTCCGGAAACTGCGGCAGAAGGATTTCTCCCGGGCGATACTGTTGCAGAATGCCTTTGATGCAGCGCTGCTGTCGTTCCTCGCGGGCATTCCCGAAAGGATCGGTTATTCAAGGGACGGCAGGGGAATGCTGCTGACCAGGGGAATCCCCTTTGACGCGCCGGCCAAAGAGATGCATCATATCGATTACTACCTGAATCTCGTGAGAAAGGCCGGCATGGAGGCCGTTTCTGCAAGACCGTGGATATATCTCCTGTCCGCCGAGCGGCTCGCTGCCAGAGAAGCCCTGCAGTCCCTCCGTCGTCCGGTTATTGCCCTCAATCCCGGCGCGGCCTTTGGTTCTTCAAAGCGCTGGCCCCCGGAGCGCTTTGCCGGGCTTGCGGTAAGGTTTATGAGGGAAAAGGACGCCGGTATTGTCATTCTGGGAGGACCGAAGGAGACGGTCATCGCCGCGGAGATAGAACAGGGAATCAGGCTGATGCTTGCCGGCACGGGTGGTTCCGTTTCCTTTGACAGGCAGCTGCTGAACCTCGCGGGTACGACAACGCTGCGGGAGCTTGCGGCGGTGATCGCGGAGGCTGATCTCCTGATAACAAATGACTCGGGCCCGATGCATATCGGTTATGCGGTCAGAACCCCGCTGGTTGCGATTTTCGGTTCAACCTCTCCGCAGCATACCGGTCCTGTCGGCAGGGACGTTGCTGTTGTAAAGAAGGACGTCGACTGCTCTCCCTGCTTTGAGCGGGAGTGCCCCCGCGGGGACCTCCGGTGCATGGAGATGATATCTGCCGATGAGGTGTTCGACGCCGGCCTGAAGCTCTTTAAGACCGAAAGGGCGGTGTTTTTCGACAGGGACGGGACGCTCTGCAGGGATGCGCACTACCTCTCGCGTATGGAGGATTTCGCCCTGCTTCCCGGCATCGACGAACTCAGGCTGCTCAAAGAGCAGGGGTTCAGGCTGATCGGCATCACAAACCAGTCCGGGATTGCCAGAGGAAAGGTGCAGGAGTCTTTCGTCAGGGACGTGAACAGGATATTTACCGAGCAGTACGGGTTCGATGCGTTCTATTACTGCCCGCATCATCCTGATGAGCACTGTGCCTGCAGGAAGCCCGAACCCGGCCTGCTCTATGAGGCACGCGCCGATCATGCCATCGACCTCAGGAAATCGTACATGGTCGGGGACAAGGACGTTGACATGCAGCTTGCGGCCGCTGTCGGTGCAACAGGGATCCATGTCATGACCGGGCAGGAGGAGCGGGCGCCGGCGGCTGATCATCGCGCCGCTGATCTCCGTGAGGTTGTGAGGCTCGTGCGTGGCTGATGACGTGCAGGGTGAACGCATGACTGCAGGGGTGGATGTATGCGCGTCAGGGCAGCCCGTCCGGCTGAAGCGCGCACCCGGGAGGATCCTGATTGTCAAGCCCAGTTCCCTGGGAGATGTTGTGCACAGTCTGCCGTTTCTGAACTCTCTGCGCTCATGCTTCCCCGGCGCCTCGATCGACTGGGTCATCGCCCGGGGTCTCGAAGGAATTCTGGAAGGCCACCCGATGCTCGACAGACTCATCGTTATCGATAAGGACCGCTGGCGCCGTCTCTCGAGGGCTGCCGTGACGCTGAAGGAGTTCAGGGACCTGTTCAGGACTCTCCGGGACCGGCGCTATGACCTGGTGATTGACCTCCAGGGTCTCCTCAGAAGCGGATTGATGACAAAGGCCACCAATGCTGCGGTGCGCGTCGGTTTTGCCGAGGCCAGGGAGGGGAGCAGGTTCTTTTATACGCAAACGGTCAGGGGAGGCCGGGAGGTTCATGCCGTCGACCGGTATCTCAAAATAGCAGCGGCCCTCGGCTGCGGGATCAGCGACGTTGCGTTTCCGCTGTTCCCGTCTGCGGGCCTGACAGAAAGGGTGCTGGAGATTCGCAGAAAACTGAAGGATTATATCATACTGGTTCCCGGTGCACGGTGGGAATCGAAGATCTGGCCGGCAGGCAATTTCGGGGCGCTTGCCGCGAAGCTCCCCCTGAAGTCGCTTGTGATCGGCGGAAGTAGCGACCGAGACCGTGCCGAAGAGATCGTGAGGCTTTCAGGCGGCAGGGCGCTTTCGGTTGCAGGAGAGACAACACTGCCGGAACTCGTTGAACTGATGAGGACTGCGCGGTATGTGGTAACGAATGACTCGGGGCCCATGCATATAGCCGCGGCGCTGGGTATTTCCGTCGTGGCGATCTTCGGTCCGACCAGTCCGGCCAGGACCGGACCCTACGGCCGGAGCCATATCATCCTGAGGAGCGAGCGGGCCTGCGCCCCCTGTTACAAGCGCCGGTGTGATGATATCCGCTGCATGCAGGATATAACGGTCGCGAGGGTCCTCGGCATGACGAAAGGGCTTTTAACCGGATGAAGCTGGGGATACTCGTGAATACCGACCGGCATGCGCGACACCTTGCAGGGATCGTACAGGCGGCCGCAGCAAGGGGGCATGAGGTCATCATCTTTGTGATGGACGACGGTGCCAGGCTCCTGGAGCAGGATCTCTTCCGGCAGTTCTGCAGTCTGCCGCAGGTCAGCGTAAGTTACTGCGATCTCAACGCGCAGCAGTGCCAAGTCGACAAGGGAAAGATCCCCTCCGGGATTGTCTGCGGCAGCCAGTATAACAACGCGGGCATGGTTCATGCGGCCGACCGGGTCATTGTTCTTTAAGAGGGGGGATACCAGGACACGATGAAGATATTGTATATCCTCAATGACGGGCCTGACAGTCTTTCGTCCGAGATCATCGCGCTCCAGGCGAGGGACCATGAGATTACGGTTGTCGATCTGTCGGCGGCAGAGCCGTCATATGAGAAGATCGTCGATGCCATATTTTCGCACGACCGGGTGATTTCGTGGTGACGGATCTGCCACATGTCCGGTAGGAGGAAGTTCCTCGCTCTTGTTTCCCTCGCCGCCCTCTCTATCCTGATGTTCCTTGCGCAGTATTATTTCCGGGCGTATGACGACAATCGTCTGACCAGCTGGGAGCCGGTCTTCAGGTTCGCTGATTTCCGGAAGGTGTTTTTCCTGCTCTGCCTGGGTATGGCCGCTGCCTGGCCGCTGTCTCGGATTCTCGCCGGGAAACGGTATCGGCCGCTCCTCCTGTTCGTCTTTGCGTATGGCGCGGGGATGCTCTTCTGGAATGAGCCGGAGCTGATCCTCGATGCCTCGCGTTATTTTACCCAGGCAAAGCACCTGGAGCTCTCCGGTCCTGTTTTTTTTCTGCGGGAGTGGGGACGCGAGATTTTCGCGTGGACTGACATGCCGGTGGTGCCGTTCATCTTCGGCAGTATTTTCAGACTTTTTGGCGAGGACAGAATCTATATACAGATATTCACGACGTTCTGCTTTGCGATGTCTGCGGTCCTCACCTTCCTGATCGGCAGCAGGCTCTGGGACGAGGAGACGGGATATACCGCCGGCATGCTGCTGCTCGGCATCCCGTATCTGTTTTCCCAGGTGCCGCTGATGCTGGTCGATGTGCCGCTCATGTTCCTGCTGCTGCTCTCCGTTTATGCCTTTATCCTTGCACTGCAGCGGGGAGGGCTGATGATCCCCCTGGCCGCGCTGTCTCTCTGCATAACGTTTTTTGCCAAGTATTCAGCCGGACTCATGCTGACCGTGACAGGGGTGCTTTTTGTCGTCTCGGTGTTGCGGGCTTCCGTACCCGCCGGGACTGAAGCGTCGGCACAGCAGCGTGCGGTGCGGGGACTGCTTGTTTTTCTCCTGTCAGGGGCTGCGATCGGTCTTATCGGGGGCCTGAAAGCAGGGGTGTTTGCGGCTCAGCTTGCGCTGCTGAGAGATTACCAGGGCCCCGGGCTCAGGCGCTGGGGAGAGACTTTTTTGTCGACGTTTCTGTTCCAGGTCCATCCCGGGGTCACCCTTGCCGCGCTATTTTCTGTCTGGGCCGCATTCAGAAAATGGGATCCCAAATATCTTGTCGTCTGCTGGCTGCCCCTGCTGGTTATCGCAACGCAGCTCATGCGGATACGGTATATTCTCCCGGTCTTTCCCCTGTTCTGCCTCATGGCAGGCTACGGGCTGATGCAGCTGCGGCAGGCCGGGCTCAGGCGGTATATCGTCTCGGGCGTTGTCCTTTCGTCGGTGGTAGTCGCTGTCTTCGCCTATCGTCCGTTTCTGAACGTCATAAGCTCCGTGAACCTGAAGAATGCCGGGGAGCTTCTTGAGACCGTCAGCGGTCACGAAGCAGAAGTCTTCACCGTCTATGCAGAAGACGCTGCTGCGGGCCCCTCTGTCGTGGTTCCCCTGCTGGATCTCTTTACGCGGAAAGGGCTTGTGTATCGTGACGGAACCCATGGCAAGGGGCAGGACACGGCGCCGCGCGACCTGAAGTCAGGAGAGATCCTGATATCGCCCCTGCGGTTTACGTGGGAATATCGCAATCCCCGGTATTATGCACAGGGCGGGCGCATCAGCGGGGACGCTCAGAAAGGACCTGCCGTCGTCATCACGGGCCGGCGTGATGAGGCACTACCTGATCAGCTGGACGCCCTTACGAAAACGTATCGTAATATGCGGACCTTCGAGAAAGACGAGAAAGAATTCGAGTTCAAGACCTTTGTGAGGGTTTACTATAACTGACCCTGTTCCGTGGTTTCCGGCTCCGCATCGGGGGGGAGGCTCATTATAAGTATCAAATATCTTCATAAGCAAAATTAATAGATTCTGCGTTGACAAATGAAAACCGCTATGATATGTTAAACAAAATTTTTCCGGGAGGTAGGGCATGGAAACAGAGGTATTACAGAGCGCAACACTCGCATTCATTGTCTCAGGACTGTTGTGCGGGGGGCTGGTCGGACTGATTCTTCAGCGCGGGAGATTCTGTATGAACAGCGCCTTCAGAGATATCGTGTTCATACAGGAGTATAATGTATTTCAGGCCTACCTGATCGCACTCATCATCATGCTGATAGGCGGGAATGCCCTTGCGGATATGGGAATCATTCATCTGAAGGCCCAGTCCTTTTTCCCCATGGCCAATATTCTTGGCGGATATCTCTTCGGCATCGGCATGGTTATGGCCGGCGGCTGCGGAAGCGGCATCATTTACAGGGTGGGGGAAGGCCAGATCGCCTCTATTGTGGCAGTGCTCTGCTTTGTCCTGGGTATCGGCGCAACGACGAACGGGATCATGAAGCCTGTGTACGATCAGCTTCGGAGCATCAAGTATGCCGGAGCAGACGGCGCCCCCTATACGCTTCACGGCCTTATCGGCAATGCCCCGATGATCAAGTGGGCGGTCATTGCAATCTTCTGTGCTGCCTGTTTTGCCTTTGTGCTGAAGGGCAAGCCGTTTGCCTTCGGAAAGCAGAAGGGGTTCTTCTGGTCTGTGGCGGGACTGATGATCGGAGTCATGGGGCTGGTTACGTTCTGGGCATCAGAACACTGGGGTTCTCCCGGTTTTGCCAGGGGCATGAACTTTACGACCCCTGCCGGCGAAACCATGTTCACGTTCCTTACCGGTGATGCAAAATCGAAGTTTTTCCCCATGTTCACGTTCTGGAAGTTTAATGTAACCTGGGGAGAGTTTTTCTATATCGGTGTCCCTGTTGGGGCCTATATCAGTGCAAAGATGATGAGGGAGTTCAAGTGGAAGATCCCTCCGGCAGAGGAGATGCTGACGGTCATGGGCGGCAGCTTCATCATGGGCTTTGGCGCATCAGTTGCAGGCGGCTGCAATGTGGGGCAGGCGCTGACCGGCTTTACGACTCTTTCGATCGGCTCTATCGTTGCGACCGCCTTCATTATCCTCGGCAACTGGACCATGGTTTATTTCAAGTTCATCAAGCCGATGGAAGACATGGAATAGTTTTCTGTTGATTTTCAGGATAACCTGGGGGATGGAACAATCGTCCCCCAGGTTTTTTTTTTGCCGGAAGCAGGCTGGTCTAATTGTCGTTATAAGATGTCCTGATAATCGCTGGAAAAAACCGGCTCATTATTTTTAGACTATACCATGCAGCTGGATGGACGAGGCCTGGAATCGGCAGAATTGTTCAGGAGACTGAAGCATATGCTTTCGTCCTGCGGCGAGAATGAAGATATCGAGGTCCTGGTGAGCAGCCTGGCGGCAGCAAAGAGGGTCAGGACATTTGCTGCGATGTCCGGCTGCCCGGTTGATATGGAGAAAAGGGAGACACTGTATATTTTGCGCATATCAGAGAATACCTGCGGTTGTTCCCGGTAATTCTTCTGCAGGCAGATCCTGAAGCATGAGACATGTTCAATAATTCGGACGACAACAACGCAACGATTATCCTGGGAGGCGGGCTGACCGGTCTGTCAGCCGGGTGCGTGCTTTCGAGGGCAGGATATCCCGTCAGGCTGTTTGAACGGGACATCGAGGTGGGAGGCCTCTGCCGCACGATCGCCAGCAACGGGTTCAGGTTTGATCTGGGCGGTCACCGTTTTTTTACCACGGATCCGAAGATCAATACCTTTGTATCGGACCTGATCGCCGATGAACTCATCGTCGTCGGCCGTACGAGCAAGATCTATCTGCGCCGGAAGTTTTTTGATTATCCCCTCAAACCCCTGAATGCCCTGTTCGGGTTGGGCCTGATGACAACGTTCGGTGCTGTCGCCGACTACGGGGTTGAGAAGGTCAGAGCCAGGTTCAGCGGAAGCAGGGATGTATCACTTGAGGACTGGGTCGTCCGAAACTTCGGCCGGACGATGTTCAACATATATTTCAGGGAATACAGCGAGAAGGTCTGGGGAATAGACTGCAGCAGGATCAGCGCCGAGTGGGTTGCCCAGCGCATCAGGGGTCTCTCGCTTTCGACCGCGATCCGGAACGCCTTTTTCAAGGTCAGCGGAAGGGAACTGCCGACCCTCACCGACCGGTTTCTCTATCCTGACCTCGGCATTGGCCGCATCGCGGAGAGGCTGCAGGAGGAGATTGAGCGGACGAACAAGGTTTATACCAGCACGGGGATCGAACAGATCAATCATGACGGTCATGCCATACGGAGTGTCTATGTGAAGAACCACGTCAGCGCAGGGCTGGTGCAGGGCGACCAGTTTGTCTCGAGCCTGCCGCTTCCCCGGCTGGTCCAGATGCTGAATCCGGCTCCGCCTGCTGAGGTGCTGGAGGCGGCTTCGCGGTTATCCTTCAGGGATCTGATTGTGGTCACTGTCATGGTCAACCGCCCGCAGGTTACCGACCAGACCTGGATATACATTCCGGAGAAGGGCATTCCGTTCGGCCGGATTCATGAGCCGACAAACTGGAGCCGGAAGATGGCACCTGAGGGGAAGACGCACCTGGTGACAGAATTTTTCAGCACCAGGGGGGATGCCCTCTGGAACAAACCGGATGCGGAACTGGTTGAAACAACAATTGATCATCTTGGCCGTCTCGGCTTTATCCGGAGGGATGAGGTGATCGGCAGCGCTGTGGTCAGGGCCAGCAGGGCGTATCCGCTTTTCGAAGTCGGCTTCGAAAAAAACTGCGCGGCGATCATCGGATATCTCCGCAGATTTGAAAATCTGCACATGGCCGGAAGGGTCGGTCTCTTCAAATATTACAATATGGACCACGCGATAGGATCAGGCATCAGTGCCGCCGAAGCGGTCATGGGCCGCCGTGCGTCAGGTTGCGTCGATGCAGAGGACGACGGCGGGGAGAGGGTGCTGGTCGGAAGCGGATTATGAAGTGCGCCCTGGTTATCCCGGCGTGGGTTCCCGAGGATATCTTCTCGTCGAAGACGTCGGCCTCACAGATCAATTACTGGCAGCCGCTGGGGACGCTGTACGTCGCATCGGTGCTCCGCAGGGCAGGGCATGAGGTCAGGTTTCTCAACGGCGCCTTCAGGTCCCACCAGTCGATTCTCGATGAAATGCAGGACTTCGCCCCTTCCTTTGCCGGGATTTATTCGACGACCTTTGGCTGGGACAAGGCAAAGAAGACTGCAGGGGACCTGCGGAGGCTGCTCGGTCCTTCCGTATTTATCTGCGCGGGAGGGCCGTATCCTACCGCGGTAAAGGAAGTATGCATGCAGGATGCCGGTACGCTCTTTGATGCCGTGGTCTATGGCGAGGGCGAGTTCACCTCGCTTGAGATTCTTGAGCGGCTTGCGGCCGGCAGGGGGCTTGGCGGTGTAGCGGGGACTGTCTACCGGGACGGTGACCGTGTTGTCGTCAACGCCGGGAGGCCCCTGATCCAGGACCTCGATGCCCTGCCGTTTCCGGCACGGGAGCTGCTTGGCGATGCCGGGCTCTATATCCCCCCGCCTGCCACCTACAAAAGAAAGCCGGTTGCCGTGCTGATCACCTCGCGCGGCTGCAACCGCAGATGCATATATTGCTTCCAGCTCGACAAGGAGCGCACCAGCGGGATACGCTTCAGGAGTGTCGCAGATGTCCTCAGCGAGATCGAGCATTGTATCAGCCAGGGATACCGCGAGATAAAGTTCATCGACGACACCCTGGCCGGCGACTATGACCGCGCGATGCAGCTGGCCCGGGAGATAAAGGCCCGGAAGCTGGATATCACCTGGTTTGCATCGGCCTGCGTCAACCAGGTCGATAAGCCGCTTCTGCAGGCATTTAAGGACGCCGGCTGCTGGGCGGTGCTGTTCGGCGCCGAAAGCGGCGTGCAGAAGAACCTCAATGCGATACGCAAGGGGACCACCCCTGAGCAGATCAGAAAGGCGGTCAGGGCAGCACAGCAGGTCGGGCTGAAGGTGAGCACCCCGTTCATGTTCGGCATCCCCGGAGAGACCTTTGAGGAGGGGCTCGAGACGATCCGTTTTGCGGTTGACCTGAACCCTGACATTGCAAATTTTCATGCCATAACCCCCTTCCCCGGAACGCACCTCTATGACAACCTTGAGCAGTACGGAACGCTCTCGACGGACCTTACGGACTATACGTATCAGGGTGCTGCCTTCGTCCCCTATACCATGACGCGCGAGCAGATTGTCCAGCTCCGTCAGATAGCGTTCAGGAGGTTCTATGCCCGTCCGTCCTTTATCGTCAGGCGGCTCCTCGAACTCCGGAGCTTCAATGACCTGCGGGTGGCCGCGCGCAGTGCGAGGAGCCTCTTCTGGCTCTTTGCAAGGGACAACCTCTTTACCCGGATGAAGAAGCAGACGGCGGCATGAGCATGACACGGGTACGAAAATGTGAAGACATTGGCCGGGAAATCCCTCCTGTCCATCCTTTGACAAAGGGAGATATTATCCCCCTCTTTTTCTCCACGGCGAACCCGCCTGTGTGCGGGGGCAAAGAGGCCTGCCTGTCCGGTAGGTGCGAGGGGAGATTTTTTTGTCTGTGGATGTACCGGTGAAATTATTGGCGTGAAAAACCTGATCAATAAACAGCGGCTTCTGAAGACATTTCTCGAACTTGCCGAGATCAATTCTCCGTCGTTTGACGAAAGGGAGGCAGGGGCATTTCTGATCAAACGGCTGGAGCAGGCAGGCTGTACGGTCGTGGTCCAGGAGTATGCGGAGTCCTTCAATCTCATCGGGGTGAAGCACGGGGCGAGGCCTGAGGCGCCGCCCCTGCTCCTGAGCGCCCATATGGATACCATAGAGCCGACCGTGGGGATTAAGATCACGATCGATGAGGAGAGGGTCCGGTCGACCGGTGAGACGGTGCTCGGCTCTGACGACAAGAGCGCTATTGCCCAGATCCTTGAAGCACTTGACGTGATCAGGGAGCAGGAACTTCCGCACGGCGATATCGAGGTTGTCCTTACGTCTGCCGAGGAGCGGGGGCTGTTCGGGGCAAAGAACCTCGACTACCGCAGGATCAGGAGCACCCGGGCGATCGTGATGGACTCCTCGGGCAGCGTCGGTCGAATCATTGTGGGAGCGCCATCCCATATCACCTACGAGATGCGGGTTACGGGCAGGCCGGCGCATGCCGGGATTGAGCCCGAACTCGGGTTGAGTGCGATCAGGGTTGCCGGCGCTATTGTCGCGGCTGTCCCCGACGGCAGGATAGATCCTGAGACGACGGCGAATATCGGCATCATCAGGGGCGGGACCGCCACCAATGTGGTGCCGAAAGAGGTTGTGCTGCACGGCGAGATCCGGAGCCATCGGGACGCTGTTCTGCTGTCAACGCGCGACCTGATATTCGATACTGCCAGGAAGATTGCGGAAAGGTCTCAGGCGAACCTCGATATCCGCGAGCATGAGGAATATCGTACCTTCAGGCTGAGTCCCGACGGGCAGTTCATGGAGTTGCTGAAGGCGGCCTTCAGGCGGTGCGGCATCGAGCCGGAGCTGACGCTGACGGGCGGCGGTTCGGATGCAAATATCTTCAACCAGAACGGTATTCATGCCGTGAATATCTCGACCGGCATGCAGAAGGTCCATTCGACGGATGAGTTCATCCTGCTGAAGGACCTTTACGCAGGGTGCCATCTGCTGCTGGAATGCATTACGGCGATGGGAGACCTGAAGGAGTAACCGATGGCGGCCTCCGGGGCACCGGCATTTGCGTATCGGACGATTCTCCCGCCCCGCTGTGCGGACCTGGCGGCGTGAGCAGGAACAGAAAGAGAGAAGTGATCCCTCCCGAGCGGCATGACACCGTCCGCCACGAGATCATGCGTGTACTTGACGGCCATACGTGTTCGGCGCTTGAGATATCGGCAGAGGTCCGGGTCTCTGAAAAAGAGGTCTTCGGTCATCTCGAACATATCCGCAGGACGCTGGGAGAACAGAACAGGAAACTTGTCGTTACTCCGGCCGAGTGTCTGGGCTGCGGTTTTGTTTTCAGGAAAAGGGATAGACTTACAGCGCCCGGCAGATGCCCTGTTTGCCATGGAGAGCATATTCAGGAGCCGCTGTACTCGATCGACGGAGTTTCAGGCATGGCCTGAAGCCTTAACCCCCCGATGGCGGCTCATCCGGGACAACGGTCCTATAGCCAGATATCGGCCTGCGTCGTTTCCTGCTCCTGTTTTTCGATACTCTTCTGCCAGTATATCTTTTCCCGGCGGACCAATGTGTTGTTGATGGTCTTCTGTATCTTTCTCACATAGACCGAATAATCACGGCTGCAGAAGAATATGACCCTCCCGCTATCTCCCCCCAGGTCGGAGGTGACAAGGGGGATTCCCTCATTTTGCAGGAATTCGAGTATGAACCGCTGGTTGACCTCCCCGACACAGAAGAAATTATCCGTGCCCACCCTGGTCTGCATCACGGAGCCTCCGCCAAAGACTTTTGCCCTGAGATTGTGTTTCTGTGCCTTCAGTTTCAGCATTTCGTTGATGACCAGCTCCATGGCGTAGATGCCGTACCTCCCTGCCTCGGTGATGGCGACAGGCAGGTCTTTTGAATAGCGGCGGTTGCTGAGGAGAAAATGGTTCATGCCGATCACCCTCCGGACAGGGTCATAGAGGCAGGCAGCAATGCAGGAGCCGAGCAGCGTTGTCACCACTACCTCTTCGCCGGAGACATAATACTCCCCCGGGCGTATCGAGACGCGCTTCTGGTTGTCCGACATCCTGCGGATGATTTCTGACGGTTTCATATTTCCATTGTACTGCAGTTCGCCCCGGAATGATAATGACGAACCCCCCGCGTGGTCTGCGGTCTGTGTCAGAGGCGAGGCCCTGAAAGCCTGCCGCTGAGAAAGACGATGACACCCGAGAGGAGCAGGGCTGCACCCAGCAGGCCGGCTGTTGCGGCGATGTTGTTCAGAAGCTCGGGTCTTATGAGCAGGAGCAGGCCGAGACAGAGCATCATCATGCCGGAGATGAGTTTTAAGACCTGCCCCTGGGCTTCGGTCAGTTTCCGCGCACCCAGGGTCAGGGCGAAGAAGATGACGACCAGTGCCAGGGGAATGACATAGATGATATTGTAGAACACGAGGTAGAGGTAGTAGGCAGTTTTTGACAGATTATGCAGGGTCAGTATGCGGGTGTACACCATCGGGAACCCGGCGGTGCAGAACAGTTCATATGCATTCGCCGCAACTGCCAGGACCACCGTTCCGGTAAGGATGGCCGGGAACGAATTTGCCTTCAGGAGCTTCCTCATGCGGTCAAAGAGTTTCGGTTTTGCGCTGTCGGGTATCGAAAGCGAAACGCCCTTTTTGAAGAAAAAGAAGTCCTTGATATTGATGACCGCAATAAGGAGGGCGACGCCTCCCGCTGCAGCGGTGACCGCCGCAATCTGGCCCGTCAGGAGAAAGATGTTCAGCCAGGCTGCCATGAAGATAAAATAGATAAAGCCCGAGAAGAAGACGAATATGCCCCCGACAAGCAGCAGTCTCTTGCGTGAATGGACATGGATCAGGAGCCCCAGCAGGGTGAAGAGCACAAAAAAGGCGCAGGGGTTGAAACTGTCCAGCGCGGCTATGATCACCGTCTGATACGACAGTGCTGTCTTTGCCGGGTCGATGGTGCCGATTACCGGCAGGGTCAGCAGCGTGTCCTGCGGTGCGGGAGGTGTTCCCTCGGGACAGTCGACGTCCTGCTGGCAGAGACCTTCGGATTCTGCCAGCAGATCCCGGCCCCCGGGACCTTCAGGGACGATCACTGTTTCGAGTCTGGTTGCCGGATCATTGCATGGGTTTGTCCTGCAGTAGAGGATCTGTCCTTCAATCTCCCTGCCGGTGGTGTCGTCCCCCCGGTAGCCGATCACAGGAGGGAGACCACCGATGAAGGTTGCCGGGACACCCTGTATGGTTATACCGTAGTCTGAGGCCATGCGTGAAAAAAGGGCCGCATTTTCCCTGTTCTTTTTGACTTCATAAGACCGTATCTCCAGCTCCGGATTTCTCTGCTGCATGACCGACAGAAAGGCCTTCTCCTCTTCACAGTGGGGACAGCCCTCTGCCCAGAAAAAATAGACGACCGTCTTTTCTCCGGCGGGAAAGGCCGCAGGGGGGGCAAGGAATAACAGCAGGCAGAGTGCAATGCCGGAAAGAACAATTTTGGTCACGGTTGTTATGGCCTCCTGAACGCGCAGCTTTGGATCAGTCCTGCTGCCGCGTTACGACCTCGCGGAGCACGGTGCTGAAGTTCTTGAGATTGTACGGCTTTATCATAACCGCTTTAAATCCATATTCCCTGTATGCTGCCATGACCGGATCGTTTGAATATCCGCTCGAGACGATCGCCCTGATGTCCGGGTCGATGGCGCGGAGCTTCCCGACCGCCTCGCCGCCGCCCATGCCGCCCGGGATGGTGAGGTCCATGATGACCGCATCAAAGGGTTCGCCGGCAGAGAGGGCCTTCTCATACATCTCGATCGCCTTGGCCCCGTTTTCTGCAAAGAAGGGCTCATACCCGAGGGAACGCAGCATTTCACCAGAGATGTCCCTGACCATTTTTTCATCGTCCATGATCAGGACCCGGCCCCGGCCCCGGAAAATGCCCTGCTCCGGCGTGCTGGAAGAGACCGCAGCACCCGCAGATGCAGGCAGGTAGATATGAAATTGTGTCCCGGCAGAAGGCTGGGATTCGA
Source organism: uncultured Thermodesulfovibrio sp. (assembly GCA_964499365.1). Taxonomy (GTDB): domain Bacteria; phylum Nitrospirota; class Thermodesulfovibrionia; order Thermodesulfovibrionales; family UBA6898; genus PALSA-1316. Next base: position 151,763 of record CAZCKU010000009.1, on the reverse strand, counting down.
CCGCAATATGCCCGTCGTGCCTTTTGACGATCGAAAAGACGCTGGCAAGCCCCAGGCCGCTGCCTTTTTTCTTTGTGGTGAAATAGGGATCGAAGATATGGGGGAGGTGCTCCTTCGGTATCCCAATACCGTTGTCCCTGACAGATATCATGACGTATCTCCCTTCATGCAGCGGCGGTACATCGTTTTCGGCCAAGACCACATTGCTCACGTCGAAAAGGATTGTTCCGCCTTTCGGCATCGCCTGTACCGCATTAATGATAAGATTGTTGAATACCTGACTCATCTGGCCGGGGTCGACCTCAACACTCCAAATGCCCTCTGACAGTGAATATTCGGGCGATATGTTCGTGCCAGCCAGCGTAAGTCCGGCCGATTCCCTGATGATGTCGGCAATGGAAGTCATTTTCTTTATTGGCGCCCCCCCCTTGGAAAAGGTCAGGAGCTGTTGTGTGAGGTTGGTTGCCCGTATGGTTGCGGTTTCGGCCTCGGTGAGCCGCTCCTGAGCCCTGTTTCCCGGTTCAAGATACAGTTTTGCGAGGCTTATATTTCCGATAATCGAGGTCAGCAGATTATTGAAGTCGTGCGCTATGCCGCCGGCCAGCAATCCCACAGATTCAAGTTTTTCGATCTTGAGCAGCTCCTCCTCCATCTTGTGCTTGTCGGTGACATCCCTGAAGACAAGGACGACCCCCGAGGTGGTGCTCGTCCTGTCCCGGATCGGGGCAGCACTGTCCTCGATGATGATCTCTGAGCCGTCCTTCCTGATGAGGGCTGTATGATTGGCCAGGCCGACGATCAGCCCTGTTTCGAGGACACGTTCGACAGGATTCGGGCATGTCACCCGGGTTTTTTCGTTGACAATAGTGAAGACCTCGGTCAGGTGCTTCCCCGCTGCCTCCTGCATCGTCCAGCCGGTATGCTTTTCAGCTACCTTGTTGATCAGGGTTATCCTGCCTTCGGTATCAGTGACGATGACAGCATCACCGATGCTCCGCAGGGTAACTGCCAGGCGCTCTTTTTCCTCTGAAAGTCTCTCCTCGCGCTCCCTGAGTGCCTGGCTCATCTCGTTAAACTCGGCCGAAAGCTCCCCGATTTCGTCAGCGGCATGCACCGGAACTGCCCGGGGCAGTTCTCCCTGGCGGTAGGAGGATACCGATTCATGGAGGTTCAGGACCGGCCTGAGAACATATTTTGTGATCAGGGCATTGAGTACCGCGATGGCGATCAGCGTCAGCAGGCCGGAGACCGCAATATTCGCCGCAATCGTTTTCTTCAGGGCCGCCCTGAACTGGTCAGAAGAAAGGGTGAGCCGCACATAGCCGATCAGCAGCCCCTTGTCCCTGTCCATGTTCCGTTCGTAGTCGTAATAGATGGGGGTGTAGAAATCATACAGTGCGTCCCGCTTCATGAAATAATAGGCGTGGCTGTTCCTTTCGGTCCTGAAGTACTCGACAGCCGCAGGTTCGGGCGGCTCACTCTGTCTGTCGGCAGGATAGGCGTCAATCGCAAGCCACAGGGATGTATACACCTGCGTGAGTGTCACATCCTTCGTATGAACAATATCCTCGAGACTCTTTATCAGGTCGAGATTTTCTGAGGCCACGCCGTCGTCAACAGCCCTCGCGAGGGCTTCGGCCATGGTTATGCCGCGGGCGATGATCTCCCGCTCCATGTTCTTCTGATAGGAAGAGAGGAACAGGACCGTACTGGTCGTGCTGATGACGATGATGACCGCCGCAATCAGAAACGTGACACGGGACTGAAGCGTCAGCCTCATTTCACTTCGGGGAGGGAAACCATGCCATATGAGGCGATCAGGGACTGGCCTTTTTTGCTCAGGACATATTCAAGGAATTTCCTGGCCTCGGGCCGTGCGTCTTTCTTCAGGACAATGTAAAGCGGCCTCCGGAGGGGATACCTGTCCGTGATGATGTTCGCTTTGGTCGGGTTCACCCCGTTGACCTTCAACATCTTCACCTTGCGTTTCTTTGCACTCGAGAAGCCGGTGGAGGCGAACCCCTCCGGTGTCTTTTCGACAAGCTGCTCCCATATCGCCACGGAGGAGGCCTGCATGGAGTAATTGCCTTTTGGCAGTACCGGCTTTCCCTTCATCACCATATTCGAGAGAGACTGTCCGATGCCCCCCATGCCCTGGGTCGTGGAGATAAACGATTTTATCGGGAGGTTCGGCCCGCCGAGCTGTTTCCAGTTCGTGATGGTACCTTCATAGATGTCATGTACCTGTGCAGGGCTGATCTCGTTGACAGGGTTCGACGGGTGTACTATGAAGACCAGGGCGTCCCAGGCAACCCTGACGAATTCATGGTCGCGCGGGTCCTGCCGCGTCGGCCCCTTGCAGGAGGCTGCAAAATCGACCGCATCAGCTCCCAGGTCGGTCAGCCCCCGAAGACTGCCCCCTCCCATAATATGCATTTTGACCCCGGTCTCCTTTTCATATTCCCTGGCGAGATCCACCAGGTAGCCGACGGTGCTGACCGAGCAGCCGCTTCCGGTGAGTGTAACCGTGGCAGCATCGGACGCAGGGGAAAAAAACAGACACGCCAGAAGAGCGACGACAGCCCAGACGGGTGAGAGCCTTGCTTTGTCCCTGCGGTTCTTGAGAGGTGAAGACATTATTCTCAGTGTAGCAGAAATTTGCGGCCATGACCAGAAAAAACCGATGCCGGTAAACGATGACGAAAACAGGTCCCACGCTGCCCATCGGCTCCGGCCATCTGGTATAGTAAAGAATGCCAAAGGTGATTCTTGGAATGAGCGGCGGAGTAGATTCTAGCGTGTCCGCGGCACTGTTAAAGGAAGAGGGTTATGAGGTCGAAGGGGTCAGCTTCATCCTCTGGCAGGCCCGCGAAAGTCTTTCCGGCTGCTGTTCCCTGAGTTCTGCGCAGAGCGCGGGACGTACTGCCGGCCGCCTCGGCATCCGGCACGATTCCCTGGACGTGCGGGAAGAGTTCAGCAGGCAGGTGATTGAACCGTTCGCTGAGGCGTATGCCAGGGGGATGACGCCGAACCCCTGCATCCTCTGCAACCGCACGATAAAGTTTCCCTATCTCCTGCAGGAGGCCGTAAGGCGAGGGGCCGACTATATCGCGACCGGCCATTATGCGAGGGTCGTGAGGGACTGCAGTACAGGGGACGCGGGGGTATCGCTGAAAAAGGGCCTTGATGAGAGAAAGGACCAATCGTACGTTCTCTATATTCTCCGGGAGGAGGAACTTCGGCGTCTGGTACTGCCCCTGGGCACGCTGCGAAAAACAGAGGTGAGGGAAAAGGCCCGGGCGCTCGGTCTTGAGGCTGCATACTGGCCCGAAAGCCAGGAGATCTGTTTTATCGAAGATAATGACTATTGCAGTTTCCTGCAGAAGTATGACCCCTCCCTGAATGTCCCGGGGCCTGTCATCGACAGGAGCGGAAGGGAGGTAGGCAGGCATCAGGGCATCTACCGGTATACGGTCGGCCAGAGGAAGGGGCTCGGTATCCCGTCGCTGACTCCCCTGTATGTCACGAGGATCGATACGGCAAGCAGGGCGGTGCACGTCGGTCCGCGGGAGGATGCGGCCTGCAGGGAGGTGGAAGTAAATCAGCTCCACTGGATTCAGAAGCCGGTGCAGCCTGTATTCAGGGCTGGAGTGAAGGTCCGCTCGATGATGAAGGATTCCCCTGCAATGATCGAGACCAGGGGAACAACGGCGAGGATTGTTTTTGATGACCCTGTATGGGCCCCGGCACCGGGACAGAGCGCAGTTTTCTATGACGGCGATATGGTTCTGGGAGGCGGGATTGTCATGGCCATGCGGCCGGGGCTCAGCAGATAAGCCGTATCACATCCCTGGCTACGGTAATACTCGCCGGCGTTGTGCCGAAATAATCGCCGTCAATCTGAACCGGTGATGAACCCCGTACGGTTATCTCCCCGGCACGGAGGTAGCGAACATCGCGGGCACTGATATGTCTGCCGAACGGCAGCAGGAGAACATATCTGAGCAGGTCGGACCGCTTTTTCCCCTGGAACACGCATGCGTAGAGCGCTGGTTCCTCAAGGCGGGCGTCCGGCGTTACCCTGAAATCTCCGCCGTAGCGCGAAATATTTCCGATGATCGCGGCAAAGCCATGGACCTCCCTGCCGTCGATTGTCAGGGAGATCTCCCCGGGATCATAGGAGAGAAGGGTGCGCATGCCGCTGAGGACATAGGCCCCGGGACCCGTGCGCTTTTTGAGCTGCAGATTCACATCACGTACTGTCTGGCCATCAAACCCGATTCCCGCCATCAGGCAGAAGTAGCGTGACACCGGGGTGCCGCTGCGAAGGCAGGTTATCCGGCCGAGGGAGATCTGCTTTGGTGTTCCGTTGGCGATGGCTTCGAGTATGGCACCGGTCCTCCGGTCCCGGTATATCTCCCGGGCCAGGACATTCGTCGTCCCCAGGGGGAGCACGGCGACGGGGACTTCGGAGAAGGCCATGCCATTCATTACTTCGTTGATGGTTCCGTCACCGCCGGCTGCTATGACCAGATGAGGCTTCTGTCGGGCGGCCTCGCGAGCGAAGGCCTCTGCATCGCCGCTTTTCGCGGTACAGAGCACCTCCGGAACAAGGCCTCTACTGACCCAGAAAGAGCGGGCTGCGTCGACCTTCTCCCGGACCGCCCTCCGGGCGGCCGGGTTATAGATTATGATGACCGAGGAGTTCATCCGGGGAAGATATACCGAAGCAGGGCGCGATTCTGTTTACGAAGACCGGGGTCTTTTCGAGATAGGCAATGATCCTGTCCCTGTCCGCTCCTTCCTGCAAAAAAAATACACGACCGCCTGACCGGGAATTTTTTTTCTTGAAATGAGGGACCCGTATGTACCCGAAGCCCCTCGAGGAGATATAACCGGTCGTATAATCCGGGTCGTCCGAGATGCAGACCTCGGCAACGATGCCCCCGCAGGAAGCGACCTTTGATGCAAGGACCAGCGCCTCCCTGACTGTCTCTGTGTTTAGGTCAACGCGTGTCAGTGCCGCACTGAGCAGGGCCCCTGCAGTCCTGCTGAGGCCGAGCCTCGAGACTCTGATACCCCTGGCCCTGTCGGGTTCAAGCCTCTTCCCTGATCCGGCCCCCAGGAGTGCGGCACCACGCATTGACGCCTCCCCGCCCAGCAGTTCGAACGCCCTCTGTATCGCCGTATCAGATATCAACAGTCCGCGCAGCATACTCCGTGCGAAGGTCCGCGCAGCGGGGACTGTTCTGTTTTCAGCGGTTCTGAGCATGAGAGAGGGAATCTGCCGCGGCCGTGCCCTGATCTTCTCGACGGTGAGCGAGATATGGTCGGGGTTGCCCCGCGGATGTTCCAGTGCCCTCTGCAGATAGCTGCCGACCGCACCTGAGATCTCGTCTCTTCCGTAGAGTCCTTCAGCCCCGGAGATGTGCATATCCCGGGATCTTTCTTCCCGCACCTGCCCCGTGCCCCGTGCCCCGGCTGTCTTCGAGGCCCGCATCCTGACACTGTAGAGCATAGTCAGGGGAGGGGCCGGAGACCGCACTGGCTGATAAGGCGACGGTCGTCGTCGAAGTTTCGCCCCAGGGTCGTCAGATAGTTGCCGGTCAGCAGTCCGTCCGCGCCCGCAAAAAAAACAAAGGCGTTCAGCTCCCCGAGCGTCTGTATCCTGCCGCCGCAGACGCGTATCTCCTTGTCCGGCAGGATCAGGCGGTAGAGGCTGATGATCTTCAGGGCCTCAAGGGGCGCGAGGGGCGTCTGCTTCTCAAGCGGGGTACCCGCGATCGGCGTCAGAAAATTGATCGGTACGGAATCAGGGGCTAGTTCCTTCAGCGAGAACGCCAGGTCAATCCTGTCTTCCCAGGACTCCCCCAGTCCGAAGATCCCTCCGGAACAGACCGTCAGTCCGGCCGCCTTCGCTGCCCTGAGCGTGTCGACCTTCTGCTTCCAGGTATGCGTCCTGCAGACAGCGGGGAAAAAACTCTCGGACGTTTCAAGGTTGTTGTGGTACCGCCGGAGGCCTGCCTTTTTCAGAAGTGCAAGATCATCGGCGGTCAGCAGGCCCAGTGTTGCGCAGGGCAGGAGGCCCAGAGAGCCGACCCCGGCAATCATGGCGGCAATATCTTCCAGCTCCAGTTTCGAGACCCTCCTGCCGCTGGTCACGATGCAAAAGCGGCGGGCACCTGCCTGGCGGGCTGCAGCAGCAGACTGCATGACCTGATCACGATCGACCAGGCCGTACCTGCTTATGGCCGCGCTGCTTCCCGAGGATTGGGCGCAGAAGGAGCAGTCTTCGGAGCAGGCCCCGGACTTGGCATTGATAATGGAGCAGAGATCGACGGTGTCGCTGCGGAAGCGTGCCCTTGTTCTGTTTGCCAGTGCAAAGAGCTCAAAGCAGTCCTGTCCCGAGAGGGCTGACAGTGCGGCTGCCTGTTCCCTGCTGATGTCCTCTCCGGAGAGGACCGCTTCTTCAACCTGGTTCAGCAGCATAAAAGAGGCAACCCCAAAAGAAGCAGGCTAATCACCGATGCGGATCTGAGGAGTACCCTTCAGGACCATTTTCCTGATCAGCTCCTCTTTCGTGATGATCCCCTTGTCGATCAGGAGATCTATCAGGCCTTCGATCGCCTGACGTCCGGAATATTCGGCAACCGGTATTTTTTCCTGCACGGTGTTTATTGATTGATGGGGGGCTTCGGCGGTCCTGTCCCTGACCCGGTCAGCTGAAGCAGAGCCCTGCCAGGCAGTACGGCCTGCATCTCCCGCCCCTGCGCCTTTATAATGCCTTCCGATTGCGCGCATGATTTCGGACTCGAGGGCCAGCACCGGCTTGATCCGCGTCCCGAGCATGAAACTGATATCGTCAATCGTCTTGAGGTCTGTCGGGTCTGCCATCGCAGCCAGCAGGGTCTTGCCATCGTATTCAAGGGGAAAGATGCAGAACTTCTTTGCTATATCTGCCTTGACGAGACTCAGGACCTCCTCGGTCGGCCTCTCGATGGCATCGAGAGATATGCTTTTGATGCCGTACTGTTCAACAATCGCCGAAAGCAGCTCCCTTTCAGAAAGGAAGCCCTTCCTGACCAGGACCGACCCGAGTCTTCCGCCCCATTCACTCTGGTACGTCAGGGCGGCCCTGAGCTGGAAATCATCGATGACTCCCGCCTCAAGCAGCATCTCTCCCAGTTTCTTTCTCGTCTTCATGGTTAGAATTCAGTACCGTATCTCGAACCCTGCATGCCCCTGGAGTTGCTCGTCCCGGGAAATGTCAATTTCCGTTACACGTGAGCCAATGGGACCCCTGCGGCATTCCTGGACAGCCTGTTCGATAAGCTGCGTGTCACCTTCAAAAACCGCTTCCACGCTTCCGTCGGGATTATTCCTGACCCACCCCTGCAGGCCGAGTTTCAGGGCGACGTTCCTGGTAAAGGACCGGTAGAAAACCCCCTGGACCCTGCCCCTGACCATTAGATGCGCTCTGACGGTATTCACAGTGGCTCTAGTATATCAGATTTTCTGCTTCAGAAAATGGCCCAGCCTCTTGTCGACAGACAGAATATGCGTCCGTATCCAGTCGACCACCACACGGTTCGTTTCAACAGAAAGATCATAGGATCCCGGCTTCGTGCCGCCTTCGAGTGCAACGAGTTCTTTTCTGAGTTCGGCAAGATTGTCCATGAAGATACCGTGTTGTGTCCTGTGCTGGGGGTATTCAGGATAGGCATGGCGTCTCATGAGCGCCTCTTCCTCGCCGAAATGGGAGACCACGTAGTCTTCGAGGAAGGCAAAGGTCTCGCCGATCGTCTGTCTGCAGATCTTCTGCTTTATCGCGGCCACCAATGCGTTTATTCTGTTGATCAGTTCCCGGTGCTGGTCATCAATACTGCCGATCCCGGTCGCCAGGTCCTCAGACCATTCCATCGCGTCCTGTCTCCTTTGACAGCCCCTGGTGCCCGAAGGCATCCCTTATCAGAATGCTGCCCGTTTCTTACTTGACGATCTTCATGCTGATGTCTGCGGCGGTTGCGGAGTGCGTCAGGGCGCCGACTGAAATCAGGTCCACCCCGGTTTCTGCCACCTCCCTGATATTGGCGAGGGTCATATTGCCGGATGCCTCTATGGTTACCCTGCCCCCGGCCAGCTTGACCGCCTCGACCATATCATGGGGCGGCATATTGTCGAGCATGATGATATCGGCCCCGGCATCAATAGCCTCCTGGAGATCCTTAAGGTTCTCGACCTCGACCTCTATCTTGGTGAGGTGATGGCCAGCCTTGGCCCTCGAGACCGCATCGGTGATGCTGCCGACCTCCTCGATATGGTTGTCCTTGATCAGTATTCCGTCAAAGAGGCCGAAACGGTGGTTCAGTCCGCCGCCCATCTTGACCGCATATTTTTCCATGAACCTCAGCCCCGGCGTGGTCTTCCGGGTATCAACGATCCGGGCATTTGTTCCCCGGACAAGGTCTACGAACTGGCTGGTCAGCGTCGCAATACCCGAGAGCCGTTGCAGGAGATTCAGACTGACCCGTTCGCCGGCAAGCAGGACCCGTGTTTTTCCGGAGACTTCCCCGAGCACGTCACCCCTGGAGACCTTTGCGCCGTCGTGATGAAACATGGTGAATCTGATTTCAGGATCCAGTATGCTGAACACCTCCTGCGCAAAGGGAAGGCCGGCCAGCACAAAACTCCCCTTGGCAATATACAGCGCCCGTGAGGTGTTTTCCGGGGGGACGATGAGCGAGGTGGTGATGTCCCCATGCCCGATGTCCTCTTCCAGCGCATGCCGGATGAGTTCGCTGACTCCTGAGGGAATATCCACCGCTACTTCCTTCTGAGCAGAGTAAAGATGCCGAATACCCCGCCCAAAACCGCGCCGAGTGCCAGAGCGGATTTCCAGTCGAGCAGGGTGGAGACATCACCTTCTACCCTGTTGGCAAGAAGCAGTACCGAAGCGCTGTTCTCTGTCCTGACCGTTCCCGAGGCCACAATTCCCGCAGCGCTGTTGTTCATGCTCGTCTCGCCCTTCGACACCGAAAGAGGGGTGAAGGAATAGTTGAGTTCAGTTGCCCCGCTGACCACTGCGCCTGCGGCACTCTGATGAAGCGAGACGGTTTCGCCATGCAGCAGCAGTGCTGCGGACTGTGCCGCCTCTACCTTCTCCCCGTCGATGCTCAGGGCCGCCACCTGCTGCATCTCAACATGGCTGCCTTCGACATTTCTGACCGTACTCTGGCTTATCCGGACAAGCTCGCCCTCGACGATGTCCAGATCTTTTCCCTGCAGTACCTGCTCAGTCTTCTCCATCTTCGTTACCCCCTGCTTCATAAAGTTTCCGAATGTTATCCTGTATCCGCTCCTTCTTTCTGAGGCTCTCGTCGTATTTCTCCTTTTCCTTTGCGACGATATCCTTAGGCGCCCTCCTCAGAAAGTCCTCGTTCAGGAGCTTTTTGTTCAGAAAATCGACGGTCTCATCGAGCTTCTTGTCTTCCTTCCTGAGGCGTTCGATTTCTGCCCTGAGGTCCAGGAGCCCTTCCAGAGGGACATAGACCTCCGCGAATGTCCTGATCGCGGCCGCGGAGCCTTTCGGCTTGGTGACACTTCCGCCGACGCCGATGATGTCGGCCCGCGCGAGTTTTCTGATGCAGGCAAGATTTCTGCCGATGACCTCTTCGGCCTGTGGTGTGCGGGTCCTGACGGCGGCCCTGAGTTCCAGGGCCGGAGAAAGGTTGAGTTCACCGCGGATCGTACGGATACCCATGACGATCTCCATGATCACCTCCATCTCCGCCTCTGCTTCCTCATCCCGGGGCAGGGTGTCAGGATAGGCGGCGATCATGATGCTCCTGCCTTTCTCACGGGCTTCGGGAATGTTCTGCCAGATTTCCTCGGTGACGAAAGGCATAAAGGGATGGAGGAGCCGCAGGGTGTTGTCGATGATATACAGCAGACATTCCTGAACCGCGGCCTTCTGCTCCGATTCCGTGTACAGGACGGGTTTTACCATTTCGATGTACCAGTCACAGAGCTCATGCCAGATGAAGTGATACAGGCTGCCGGCTGCGTCGTTGAAGCGATAATCCTCAAGCGCCCTGTTGACCTCTGCGGCTGCGGCCGCAAGTCGGCTCAGGATCCACCTGCTGCCGATGTCGAGAGAAGCGGGTGAGACCGACTGGGGCAGACGGGCATCCCCGGCGTTCGAGAGGATGAACCGCGACGCGTTCCAGAGCTTGTTGACGAAATGCCGGTACCCTTCAACCCTCTCCTCGGAAAATCTGACGTCCCTGCCCTGGGCGGCAAACGCGGTCAGGGTGAACCTGAAGGCGTCAGTCCCGTACTTCTCGATCATGATCAGGGGGTCGACGACATTCCCTTTCGACTTGGACATCTTCTGGCCGCTCGCATCCCGCACCAGTGCATGGATATAGACGGTGCTGAACGGTTTTTCATCCATGAACTTCAGGCCCATCATGATCATCCGCGCCACCCAGAAGAAGATGATGTCAAACCCGGTGATCAGGACCGAGGTCGGATAATACTTTGCCAGTTCGGCTGTCTTGTCCGGCCAGCCGAGGGTCGAAAAGGGCCAGAGGGCAGAGGAGAACCACGTGTCGAGGACATCTTCATCCTGGCGGAGAGAACCATGGCCGCATTTGGTGCAGGCTGTCGGTGTCTGCCGGGAAACGATGACCTCTCCGCAGGCGTCACAATACCAGGCGGGTATCCGGTGGCCCCACCATATCTGGCGTGAGATGCACCAGTCGTTGATGTTTTCCATCCACGAAAAATAGGTGTTTTCCCAGGACGCCGGCACAATGCTGATGTCTCCGTCCCTGACGGCCCTGATGGCGTCCTCTGCGAGGGGCTTTATCCTTACATACCACTGCAGCGTGGCAAGGGGTTCAATGGTCGTCTTGCAGCGGTAACACTGGCCGATCGCATGGCTGTGTTTTTCCTGTTTTACCATGAGGCCGAGTTCCTTCAGTTCCCTGATTACCGTCTTCCGGCAGTCATACCGGTCGAGCCCTGCATACGGCGCACCGGCCAGGTCGGTCATCTTGCCGTCGACGCCGATGACGCTGATAAAGGGAAGCGGCGGGTCCTGCCGCCGTGCCATGGCCTCGTCATTAAAGTCATGGGCCGGCGTGACCTTGACGGCACCGGTGCCGAATGCAGGATCTACGGCAGCGTCCCCGATGACAGGGATCCTCCGCTGGGTGAGGGGCAGGAGAACGGTCTTGCCGATCAGGCCGGCATATCGCTCGTCGTCCGGGTTCACCGCTACAGCGGTATCGCCGAGAAGCGTCTCCGGCCTCGTGGTCGCGACGACGATATGTCCGCTTCCGTCTTCCAGCGGGTACTGGATGTAGGTCAGGAGCCCCTCAAAATCCTCATGTTCGACCTCGATGTCCGAGAGCGCGGTATGGCAGCGGGGACACCAGTTGATCAGACGGTTGTCGCGGTATATCAGACCCTGCTCGTACAGGCTGACGAAGACCTCAAGCACCGCCTTTGAAAGGCCGCTGTCGAGGGTGAAGCGCTCCCGTGACCAATCGCAGGAACTGCCGATCCGCTTGAGCTGGTGGATGATACGGCCGCCGTATTCAGCTTTCCATTTCCACACCCGTTCGATGAAGGCCTCCCGTCCCAGCCAGTGGCGGTCAATGCCTTCGGCAGAGATCTGGCGTTCGACGACGTTTTGTGTGGCGATGCCGGCGTGGTCGGTGCCCGGTACCCAGAGGACACTGTAGCCCGACATGCGCTTCCAGCGTGCGAGGATATCCTGGAGCGTTGCATTCAGTGCGTGACCCATATGGAGCGAGCCGGTGACGTTCGGCGGCGGAATGACGATACTGAACGGCCGGGCCGGTGAAGCGGGATCGGCCTTGAATAGTCCTTCGGCCATCCAGTGGTCATACCATTTTTCTTCTACGCCTTTTGGGTTATAGCCTTTGAGTAACTCTGTCATAGTTTTGTCATAACAATAAAAGACGGGGAATGGGCCCTGCCATTTCCCCGCCGCTTATGAAAATTCTCCTGTATTCTAGAAGGATGCTTTAATCTTCTCGATTTCTTTTGATATCATGGAGCCCGCAAGCTCGGGCACCGTTTCCCAGAGGACCTTTTCTACCTCGGTTGTGATGGATGAAAATGCCCCTTTTATCGTCTCCTTCGTCACCTTCTCGACGAGTTCCGGTGCCATCTCCCACAGAATCTTTTCGATCGAGTCCTTCATCATCGGAGCAACCGCTGCCAGGAGGGCATCCTTCAGGTCGAGTTGCTGATCAAGTCTCTGCTGGACCGTTCGGGTAATTGTCTGTTCGATTGATTGACTGAGTGACTGACTCAGTGATTGGCCCACGGACTGATTGACCGACTGCTGCAGGGACCCGAACAACGCTGCGACCCGTTCATCCACCTTTCTGTCGATCATGGCAAGCACCTCCTCTTTCGAGGGGAGAGAGATTTCACGGGTAAAGCCCTCAGCTGCCGAGCCCATTGCCGGAATCGGGGCCGGAATCGGGGCCGGAGCCTGCATCGGGGCCGGAGCCTGCATCGGGGTTGGCGTTTGTACCGGTGCGGGTGCCGGTTCTGCCGGTGTGATTACAGGGGCAACAGGAGGCTTCTCTTTCGGCAGTTCAACCGGGGCCTCTTCAACCTCTACCTCGGCGAAAGCCTCGGCGGTGAAGGTATCCTCTTCAGTCAGTGCCTCTGCAGCGAAGGCGTCAGGAACCTCGGTCAGGTCTTCCATCGCCCAGAGATCTTCTTCGACTGCTGCCTCTGCCGGCTCTGCCAGTTCAGCGGGTTCCGGCTGAATAGCGGTCTCGATCTCCTCGCCCAGATCCAGCGCCTCGTCAAGAGGTTCGGCGAATGCCTCGGTCTCTGCCCCGAATTCGGTTCCAGCGCCCATCGTCAGGACGGCGTTGATCTTGCTGATCAGTTCCTGGGACTCAAAGGGCTTGATCACGGAATCGTCCGCACCGACCTTGCGGGCCAGTTCGCTGTCGATAGGTTCAAAGGCACCGGCCAGAAGAATGACAGGCACTGACGCGGTCCGCGGGTTGGTTTTGATCTTTTCGCAGAGCTGGTAGCCGTTCAATTTCGGCATTTCGATATCGGCAAGCACGATCTCAGGATTAAAGACTTCGACGAGGTTCAATGCGTCTTCGCCATTACTCACCGACTTTATTTCAAAATCCTCTTCGGCTAATACGAGTTCAACAACCTTTTGGATCGTTATGCTGTCATCTGCCAGTAATAGCCTGCGAGCCATGCCTCACCTCATTGAGAGTAGTTTGCAAAATTTTATTTCTAACTAATGAAAAAGTCAAGACTTTTTGTTGTATTCTTACGCCGAACGCACGGTTCAGCAGCGTGACACCCCTCAGCCGCCGCCACCACCGTGAGAGTGGCCGGAGGAAGAACATCCCCCTCCCATATCGGCACCCGAGTCAGACCCTGCGCAGCAGAAGGCCGAGATGATCTTCCGGGTCTCCTTCGAGGCGCATTTCGTGCATGCAGCACCGTCACCCGCTGCGCTGTAACTCTGCAGGAGTGAGAATTTCTCGCCGCAGGCATTGCATATATATTCATAGATAGGCATAGACACCTCCAAATAATCAGTATGTTAACTCTATAAAACAGGGCAAGTCAATTTCTTGTCAGGGAATAAACAACCCAAACCCGTGAAAGTGACCTGGTCATCTCTCTGATATGTTTCTGCTGCCTGTCTCATTCGTTATGCGCCTTGATCTCATGCCATATGTGCCATGAAGACTGTTCGCGGTTCTTGTCAGCCATTCCGGCATGGTATCATAAGACAGCACAAATCAGGTCAAGGAGTCCTTATGAGACGGTATGCCGTATCTGTTTTATTTCATGTTCTTCTGCTGCTGTCGGCCGGTACCGCTGCCGGGGAGCAGAAGGTTGTCAGTATCCTGCATGTCAATGACTTCCATGGTTTTGCGGAACCCTATAAGCCCTTCGGATCAGAGGAACTCTTGGGCGGTATTGCTTCGCTCGCTGCCGAGGTCGACAAGATCAGGGCCCAGGGGCCGACACTGTTGGTTGCTTCCGGGGACATGATACAGGGGAACAACTGGGCAAACCTTTTTCTCGGAGAATCGGTCATTGAACTGATGAATGAGATGCGGTTCGACGCCATGGCACTCGGCAACCACGAGTTCGACTTCGGGACCGGGGTGCTCCGCAAGAGGATAGAGGCGGCCCGTTTTCCTGTCCTCGCAGCGAATGTCGAAGGCCTGGACCTGCTCAAACCCTACACAATCCGCGAAATCTCGGGTGTTCGTATAGCGCTGGTCGGTGTTGTCACCGAGGACGTGCCGGTCACGACCCACCCGAGAAATGTCGCAGGCCTCCAGTTCCATCCGGTTGCGCGGACCGTCGAGCGTTGTCTTGAGCTCCTCAGGGGAAAGGCTGACATCGTCGTCCTCCTCTCACATATAGGGCATACTGCGGACAGGGAGCTCGCTTCGAACGTAAGCGGCCTGACGGCGATCATCGGCGGCCATTCGCATACGAAGGTTCTTTCGCCTGTCGTGATCAACAATACGGTCATTGTCCAGGCCTGGGAACATGGCAAGGCACTTGGGCGGCTTGACCTGCATATCGAGGACAGGAAGGTGGTCAGGGCTGACGGAAGGCTTATCGGGATCAGTCCGTCACCGGAGATGCCGGATACCGCTGTCGGCAGGCTTGTCAGGAAATACAGCGAAAAGGTGGATGCAGTCCTTGACGAGGAGGTGGGCGTTGCACTGACCGACCTCGACGGCGAGCATGTGCGCAGCCGTGAGACGAACCTCGGTAATCTTATCGCCGATATCATGAGGCAGACGGCGCAGGCCGATGCAGCGATTATCGGCGGCGGCAGTATCAGGACGAGTATCAAGAAAGGCAGGATACAGATGAAGCATGTCTACGCTGTATCTCCGTTTAACAACTATATTGTCGGGGTGAGACTCACCGGCCGTCAGATCCGGGAGGCGTTGGAGCATGGACTCTCGGCAATCGAGGACGGGGCCGGACGTTTCCCCCAGGTCTCGGGCATATCCTTTTCCTACTCCCGGACCGCAGCTGTCGGGGCGCGGATCAGGGAGCTGATCATTGCCGGCCGGCCGGCCGAGGCAGACCGCGAATACACCGTTGCCACCGATGATTTTCTGGCGGCCGGAGGAGACGGTTATAAGGCTTTTGGTGAGGCGGTGATGGCCTCGAAGGACTTTACGAATGTCGGCGGTACGCTGAAGGGCGAAAAACTCGTCTACAGTAATTCCGGCAAATGGGAGCGGGATGTGATCATCGATTACATCAGGGAGGTGAAGCAGGTATCCCCGATTGTCGAGGGCCGGATCAGGGAGGTGAACGACTGATGAATGTCTCGGTGAATGACTGCCCGGTGTCCCTGTATCCACCGATGACAACCGTCCGGCATGCGCTGCTGACGGCAGGTCTGATCGGTGAGGTTGAGGCCGGCAAGAAGGTGTACGACGAATGGGGGAATGAAACAGGCCTTGACGGTACGCTGCAGGAAGGGGCCAGGATTTACCTGCGATAGCCTGCTCCCTACGTCAGGCGGTATCTGCGGAAGTTTTCGATGCTCTCATGGATCGCGACCTTTGCGAATCCGGTTGCCGGCACCGACAGGAGCATGCCGAGGATGCCGAAGAACTTGCCGCCGACGATGACAGCCAGCAGGACAAGGAGCGGGTGCATGTTGACGCTCCGGGCAACGACGACCGGCTGGATGATCGTGTCGTCGATCAACTTCATCACCACGAAGGCCATGATAACTGAACCCGCCAGGGCCAGGCCCCCGGTGTCGATGATCGAGACGATGATCGCCGGTGTCGCCCCTGCGATCGGACCGAGGAACGGGATGAGATTTGCGAGGCCGGCGAAAATGCCGATCAGCAGGAAATATTTTACCCCCAGGAACCAGAGGGCGCAGATCGAGAGGATGCCGAAGATCAGCGCATCGAGGAACTGTCCGCGCAGATACCTCCCGAGCTGCCAGTCCATCTTCGAGAGCAGGTTCATCGAGAATTCGAAATAGCGGTTCGGAATTATCCGTACCAGCTGCCTCTTCATCTCCCTGCCGTCTTTCAGGAGAAAGAACACCATGAACGGGATCAAGACCAGGTGGGTGACAAGACTGACGACATCAAGCAGGTGGGAGACGATCCATTCGCTGAAGCCTGACAGCATCTTCTCGAGTTTCCCCGACAGATCAAGGTTGTCGATTCCCAGGAACGCGAGCTTCCGCGAGATCAGCTGGTCAATCCGGTTGATATTGCCCGCAACCTGATCAGGTGTAAGCCCTGTCTGCAGGGCATCGAGCTGGTCCGTGAGGACCGGCAGCAGCACGATGAGCATGACCGAGAGCAGGGCGCAGACGAAGACAAATATGATGAGCGTCGCTGTCCCGCGGCCCAGACCCCGCGCCTCAAGCATGACAGCCAGGGGGTCCATGATATAGGCCAGCAGGGATGATATGATGACGATCTTGACGAGGTCGGCGATCGCCGACATGAGAAAGTAAAGGGCGACGAGGAGCCCCAGGGCAAACAGTATCCGCAGCCAGCGGCCTGCCGAATTATCCATCGACGATGAGGCCCTCTCTGTCTTTTTTCAGCTCATACACATATTCATTTGTCTTCTTCAGTCTCTCCCCGATCGTGCGAGCGAGCTGCACCAGGATCTTGACCCCCAGTCTCGGGTTGCGGTCTATGAGGTCATAGAGGTCAGACTGTACCAGACAGAGGAGCCGGCAGGGTGATTGCGCAATCGCGGTCGCTGTGCGGGGAGACTCGTCCAGGAGAGCCAGTTCGCCGAAGAACTCGCCGTCATGCAGCACGGTCAGGAGGTGATGCTCCGGCTCCGTCACGATCTCGATACTCCCTTCGATGATGATATACATGCCGAGGCCCGGGTCGCCCTGGAGAAAGATACGCTCGTCGGACCGGTATTCCCGTTCATGGAGTATCTTTTCGATCTGCAGGAGGTCACGGGCATCGAGACCTTCGAAGACCGGGATCCTCCTGAGGACCGATGCGATCGAATCATGGGAATCCTCCCGGGGTTTAAAGATATTAGCCCAGAGCGACGTCATGCCTGTTCCCCCTTGTGGTGCAGATAGTAATCATGTGCCTTCTCCCTCTTCGGCCATCGGTGTCAGGATCCGGGAACCCGCAGTTCCATGATGACCGCATCATCGATCGGTGATACATAATAGCACTTTCTTGTCTGGATTACCCTGAACCCTGCCTGCTCATAGAACCGGATGACCTCCGCATGCGAGGCCCTGACCTCAAGGAATACCCTCCTGCAGCCCTGCCGCGCAAGATGGTCCAGTGTTTCCGTGATCAGTCTCCTGCCGAGTCCCCGTCTCCGCCACAGGGGATGGACCGCCACATCAAGGATGTGGCCTTCGTCTATGACAAGGCTTGCGCAGATATAACCTGCGATCCTGCCGTCGTGCCGTGCCACCATCGGCCGGGAAAGCGGATTGCGGAGCTCATCTGCAAAAAGAGGCTCTGACCAGGGCACGGTGAATGACGCCAGCTCGATGGCGTGCACCTCCGGAATATCCTCTTCCCGCATCCGGTTGATGACGATCTCTGAGATGTCTGTCTTCTGTGGCATCTCTTCGTCTGTGCCCGTCAGGCTCCGGTTCTCTGTTTCTCGTCCAGCTTCACTTCAGCCTCTGCTTTTCTGATATACAGGGGCCTTGCCCCAAAGGGATCAGTCAGTGTGCCGGCCGCTGCCCTGGCCAGGCCGAGCATCGCAACATTTGCAGGGGAGGGGACCATTTTGTCAGGAGGGGCAAAGACGGCACGGCTGCCGAGGGCAGAGATGATCAGCTCCCGGTAGACAAGAGCACCTTCCCCGGCAAAGAGGATCGTGCCCTCCAGGCGGCCCAGCAGTTCTGCGGGGTTGACCGAGGCTTCGCCGATCTCCCTGAGGAAGGTCTGACCCTCCCACCGGTACAGGGCGGTATAGACTTCACCCCGCCGGGCATCGAGCATGACACAAACCGGGTATCTGCACCAGGCGAGATTCCAGGCAAAGGCCTCGAGGGTGGGCACGGTCACGATCGGCCGACCGGTGGCATAGGCAAGGCCCTTTACCGTGCTGAGGCCGATCCTCAGTCCGGTAAACGAGCCGGGCCCCGAGGCCACGGCGAAGATGTCGATTTCGGCGAGCTGAAGGCCGGACTGTTCGACGACCTGTCCGACAACCGTCATCAGCCTCTCCGAGTGGGTCGTCTTGACGTTGAGCCGTGCCTCTGCAATCAGGCCGCGGCTGTCGTCGGCAATTGCAATGCCGCCGAGCATCGTTGATGTTTCTATCGCGAGGATCTTCATGATGTCTTAAGTTTACCACAGGACAGGGTCTGTCCTGCGAACGGGTTCAGGGTGATGACCTGCGGTATTTCAGGGAAAAGAGCGCCGAGAACATAAGACAGACGCCGCCGCCCCAGAGGACCGCCTGCCGTGTGCCGATGAGGTCGGCGGTGATACCCATGAGCGTGTTGCCGACCGGGACGATACCCAGGAAGACGAACGAATAGACGCTCATGACCCGTCCGCGAAGTTCGTCCGGCACCGAGACCTGGATAAAGCTGTTCGCCGAGGCGAGATAGCTGACCATTCCCCAGCTGCCGACTGCGATGACGACCAGGGCAAGCCAGAACAGCCCGGTGAGGGAGAAGACGATCAGCGCGAAAGAAAAGCAGAGGGCTGCCGCGGACATGAACCGGAGCTTGTTCCCGATATTCCCGGCCACGGCGATGCCGAGGGCAGCGGTAAGCGCCCCGATGCCTGAGGCACCGACGAGGAACCCCAGCCCCCTGGGGCCTTCATGATAGACCTCGCCGGCAAAAACCGGGATAAGGTTGATGTAGGGGATGCCGACGAGGCTGAAGACGGCGATCAGGGAGATGACATGGAGAATCTCTCTCCTGCCCCTGATAAACCGGATGCCCTTCATGAAATCCCTTATTACACCCTCTGACGTCACGGTGCTCCTGCCCGGGGACTGCATCATCGCCAGGGCTATGATCACGGCGATAAAGCTCAGGGCATTGATAAAGAAGCAGGCAGGGATGCCGAAATAGGCTATCGACACCCCGGCTATCACCGGTCCGATGATCCGCGACCCGTTAAATACGGCTGAGTTCAGCGCAATGGCATTGACGATGTCACCCTTGCCGACCATCTCGATCAGGAACGACTGGCGCACCGGGATATCGATGGCATTGATCGCCCCGAGAAAAAAAGCGATGACGGCGATATGCCAGACGGTGGCGATCCCCATGCTGGTCAGGACGCCGAGGGCCAGGGCCGGAAGAATGGAAAGGGCCTGGGTCAGCAGCAGAAGTTTCTTCTTCGGAAAGCGGTCGGCGATGACACCACCCGCCAGGGTCAGGATCATGATCGGCAGCGCACCCGAGGCGGCGACGATGCCGAGATAGAAAGGAGACTTCGTGAGGCTGTAGACGAGCCACCCCTGCGCCACAGACTGCATCCAGGTACCGGAGAGCGATATGGTCTGGCCGGTCAGAAACAGCCGGAAGTCGCGGTGAGACAGGGCGGAGAAGCGCTCCGGGCCTGACCGTACAGCCATTACCGTGCCGGGGATGCCGGGATACGGGCGCGCTGCCTATAGAGGAAGGCAGCCAGAAAAAATCCGGCATTCACCAGAACGATGGCGGCGCCTGTCGGCAGGTTCATCATGAAGGAGATGAATATGCCGGCAACGACTGAGGCCACCGACGTGACGGCTGCGATGACCATGGCATTTCTGAACCCCCGGGCCAGCTGAAAAGCGGTGGATGCCGGCAGGATCAGCAGGGCCGAGGTGAGCATGATCCCGACGACCTTCATTGTCAGCACAACCGTGACCCCGGTCAGCATTACCAGGATGGCGTTGATCCGTCCTGTATTGATCCCGGAGGCACGCGCGAATTCCTCGTCGAAGGTGATCGAGAGGATTTCATCGAAATACAGGGCGATGACCGCCAACACCAGCAGAGATAGGCCAATCGAGGAGGCGACCTCATATCCGCTGATCGCAAGGATGTTTCCGAACAGGTAGCTGAAGAGGTCGACGTTGAACCCTCCGCCGAGGCTCGCAAGCATAACGCCTGCAGCGATGCCGGCCGAGGAGACGATGCCGATCGCCGCATCGCCGTACAGGCGCGCCTTGTCGGCGAGCCTGAGGATGCCCAGGGAGCTAAGGACGACAATCGGCAGCGAAACATACAGCGGATAGACATTCAGGTACAGTCCGAGGGCCACGCCGCTGAAGGTGACATGCGACAGTCCGTCGCCGATGAGTGAAAGCCTCCGGAGCACGAGGACGACCCCGAGGAGCGAGCATACCAGCGCTATGAACGACCCTGCGATCAGCGCCCGCTGGATGAAGCCGAAGCCGAGAAATTCCACGATGCCGGTTTCCATTACCTTCTACCCATGCTTGTGGCAGATGATGTGCTGGGATGAAGGACCGAAGATCCTCGTCATGTGGTCGGACTGGCAGAACTCGTCAAAGTCTCCGTAAAAAATAACCTTCTTGTCGAGATACAGGAGCTTTGAGGCAAACTCCCCTATGCTGCCGATATCGTGTGTCACGAGGACGATGGTTACCTGGTGCTGGTGGTTCAGGTGGTGCAGCAGTTCGAAAAAATTGTCCCTGGTCTCGGGGTCGAGGGCCGTGGCCGGCTCATCGAGGATCAGCAGCTCAGGATTGCTGACGAGGGCCCGGGCAATAAAGACGCGCTGCTGCTGCCCGCCGGAGAGCCCGCCGATGAGCTTCTTCCTCAGGTCTGTTATCCCGAGCAGCTCAAGCGCCCGTTCGACCTCCTGCCGGCGCTCCGCTGACGATCTCCTGCGGTCGGAGTGAGCGACCAGTCCGAGACTCACGATCTCGCTGACGGTCGAGGGGAAGTTGGGATTGAAAAAGTGTATCTTCTGGGGAAGATAGCCGATACGGTTCCAGTCGGTCAGCTGCCTGTGGGTCAAGCCGAAGACCGATACCGTACCCTTCGAGGGCGTCAGGAGTCCGAGAATCAGCCTGATCAGGGTCGATTTCCCTGAACCGTTCGGGCCGACCAGGCCGACATAGTCCCCCTTCCGGATGCTGAATGAGATGTCCTTGAGGACCTCGACCGAATCAAAAGAATGGGAGACCTCGGCGGTCGTGACAACATCTAGCTGCATTGGAGACCGATCATCAGGTTTATGAGGTTCGCCTCCATGAGCGAGAGAAAGGTCTTGCCCTGGCTGAATTCGTCTTTCGAGATATTGTGGCCGCCATGGAGCATCAGCAGCTCGGCCCCGCTTTCATTGCTGATGGTCTCCGCAACACGGGGCGTGATCAGCTCTTCGAAGAAGACATGTCTCAGGCCGTTCGCCCTGAGGGTCCGGGTGACCTTTGCCATTGCGCCGGGAGTCGGTTCAGAGTTTGGCGACAGGCCGTATGCAGAAATATACTCGAGGCCGTATCTCCGGGCCAGGTAGCCGAAGGTGAAATGGCCGCCGTTCACAAAAACCTTTTTCCTGCAGCCCGTGAGAGAGGCACGGTAACGGTCATCCAGGCCGGCCAGCTGTTGTATGTATGCCGCCGCATTTTCGGCATAGAAGGTGCGGTTCCCGGGGTCCTTTTCGATAAAGCCATCCCTGATACTCTCGACCATCTTTATCGCATACGTAAAGTCGAGCCACATATGAGGGTCCATGCGGTCATGTTCATGTCCGTGCCGTGTGTGCCGATCCTCTGTCCCGTGTCTGTCAGGGGAGGGGGCAGGTCCTCCTGCGTGTTCTTCTGCGGTTTCTCCGACAAGCTGTATCCCCCTGCTGGTATCGACAGCAAGCAGTCCGGGTTTGCTGACGCCGGCCAGGATCTTCCTGACCCAGGGCTCCATAGAGATACTGGTGTAGAAGAACAGGTCCGCGCGGTTGAGGGCAACGATATCAGACGGCCGTGGGTCAAAGCTGTGGGGCTCGGTCCCCGGTGGCAGCAGCAGGACGATGTCTGCCCTGTCGCGGCCAACCTGACGCGCAAAATCATAGACAGGGAATAGACTGGTAATGACCGTCAGTCTCCGTCCTCCGGCCCCTGCCCGGTCATCGGCTTTCTTCTGACAGGCAGCGGTGATCAGACAGGCGGAAACACAGAAAACAGCCGCGAGCATCTTCAATAGCTTCATCATATATTCTCTTACTTATCCATAATTATTTTATGACTGTCAAGCAGCCTGCCCCATACAGTATAATAGAAAAGTACTCAGGATACTGTGTCCGGAGATGCAAGTGTTTAAGGAGAGAGCATTATGTCTGACAGACTGAACCCCTCGGTCCATTTTTCGATTGTCTGCGATGATATCCGTCAGGAGCTTGGCGGCAAGGTGAGTCTCATGGGGATTTTCGAGAATATCTATGCTACCCAGTTCCCTGCCTTCCATCCGAGGATGGCGGTCATCACCGAATGGACAGAAGGTATCGGCGAGTTCGAGGTGATGATGCGGCTTTCATCTCCTGACAAGAAGAACGTGCTGAGAGAGACTGTTTCACGGCTGAACCTCAATAATCCGAGCGTGCGCCACCGCGAGATATCGGTCCACCTGAACCTGGAGTTCCTCACCCCGGGGACCTATTGGATCGAGCACTTCCTCGACGGGGAGATGGTGCACTCGATGCCGCTGAACATCGTGCAGGTGAAGGAACAGAAGCCCCACTGAGAAACAGGTTCGGGTTACACGGGTCTGGGGCGTTGTACATGCCAGGCAGGATAATCTTTTTTTTGAACATGAATCTGGCCGCTGGACCCTGAGAAAATCTGGCGGAGAGGCAGGGATTCGAACCCTGGGTGGAGTTGCCCCCACAACGATTTTCGAGACCGTCCCATTCAACCGCTCTGGCACCTCTCCGCGGAATGTAATTATAAATGAAGCGCCGATATGATAACAACTATTGCGGCTTCGCAGGAATGCCGCAGCCTGCATAGCATGGAAAATACCGTCGCTGCAGCGCACCGGTAACGGCCCTTTCCTGTTGCATTCTGCGGGGGCTGGGGATATAATTGAGATTATTTTTTTGCAGGAAGTCCGGACCGGGGAATGAGGGATACGCATGGAAGAACTTAAATATTGTCTGTGTTGCGGAGAGCAGGTCCCCTGCAGTGTCGTTGTCAGGCACGGACGGAGGGAACTGAACTGCGTTTTTTGCGGTTTCACCCTGGATATCCGCAACCTTGACGACCCACCCCCGCAGGAACTGAAACAGCAGCCCGTGGTTCATGTTTCGGCCTCAGTCCCCTTGTCCTCCGGTATGGTGGTTTCTGTCCCGGTCGCTGCTCCTGCTGCCGTCCCGCAGCAGATGCAGAAGGAGGGTTACGCCCTTGTCGCCGACGACTCCCGCTTTACCCGGAAGATTATCGAGGCCCTGCTGAAGGAGAAGAACTACTCGTCGCAGGTTATGTCCTTCGAAAACGGACTGGAACTCCTGACGGCATATTCAAAACTGCTTTCAGAGAAGAAGCTGATCGAGATAGCGATCATAGACCTGAATATGCCGGTGATGGACGGGCTGACCGCCGCACGCATGATACGTGCCCTTGAGACCCGGAATACGACCCCCGCGGTACCCATAGTCTTTTTTTCTGCAGAGAAATGCGGACAGGATCTCAAGCAGCAGATGGAAAATATGGAGCCGGCAAATTACGTCAACAAGGGTTCTGACCCTGACCCTGACAAACTCGCCCAGAGGATCGAGTTCCTGCTGAACTATCTCAGCGAGCAGTATAAAGAGCAACCCCTCTAGGAGGCGTCCGTCCCTGGTGCATGGTTCTGCACAACAGGCATTGTCCCGTCCGTCTTCTTTTCGTGTCCTTCCGGCCTGTCCGGAATACTTGCCGGATATGTTCCGGGGGTGACAATCTTACGGGGGGGGCCATAAGTAAGACCCCCTGTATTGTCATTCTCGCGAAGGCGGGAATCCAGTGTTTTCATGTTTTTCTGGATTGCCCGATCAAGTCGGGCAATGACGAGGTATGTGTCTTTACTAACGGTCTTATTAGTAACTGCTTGTTTTTATTTGTCATTCCCCGACTTGATCAGGGAATCCAGTGAGTGCTATCATCATTACAACTTAATTGCAGGAGAACCCTTTTTACTGAGGTGATTGTGGAAGATCTGAACGAACTGGTGAAACAGAGAATAAAGAAGATCGAAGAACTGCGGGAGCTCGGTATCGAGCCCTATGCACGGCCCTTTCAGGCCGACAACCACGCGGCTGAGATCTTCGGAAAATATGGCGGCAGGAGCAAGGACGAGCTTGAGGCGACGACCGTAGAATGTACCCTCGCCGGCAGGCTCGTGGCCTATCGTGACTTCGGAAAGGCCGCCTTTGCCCATATCCAGGACAGCACCGGCAGGATCCAGATCTATCTGAAGCGGGACGTGCTGGGAGACCGGCATAAACTCCTGAAGAAACTGGACATCGGCGATATCGTCGGCGTAAAGGGGAGGCTCTTCCGCACCAAGACCGACGAGCTGACGGTCGAGGTGAGCAACTTCGAGCTGATGACCAAGGCTGTCAGGCCGCTGCCGGAGAAGTGGCATGGTCTTAAGGATGTCGAGACCCGTTACCGTCAGCGGTATGTGGACCTCATCGTGAACCCTGAGGTGCGTGAGAACTTTGCCAAGCGCTCCCGGGTGATCAGGGCGGTCAGGGACTTCCTTGAGGCCAATGGTTTTATCGAGGTCGAGACACCGATGATGCACCAGATCCCCGGCGGCGCCACGGCACGGCCGTTCAAGACGCATCACAACGCCCTCGGCATCGACCTGTACCTCAGGATCGCGCCGGAGCTCTACCTCAAGAGGCTCCTCGTCGGCGGGTACGAGCGGGTCTACGAGCTGAACAAGAACTTCAGGAACGAGGGCATCTCGACCCGGCATAATCCTGAGTTCTCGATGCTCGAATTCTATATCGCGTATAAAGACTATAACTTCCTGATGTCCTTTACCGAAGAGCTCTTTGCAGAGGTCGCGATGAAGGCGATCGGCTCGACAAAGGTCCTCTACGGCGACGTCGAGATCGACCTCACCCCCCCGTGGCCGCGCATTCCGATGCTGGAGTCTCTCGAAAAAAGCGGGGTGCCGACCGAGATCTTCAACGACCCGGCGAAGGCAAAGGCCTGGGCGCGGGCACAGAAATACGATATCCCCGAGGGTTCGTCCATGGGCAAGATCCTCGATGAGATCTTCAAGGAGAAGGTTGAACCCGGTCTTGTCCAGCCGACCTTTATCACCGACCACCCGGTCGAACTCTCGCCGCTGGCAAAGAGAAAACAGGACAATCCCGGGCTGGTGGAGCGGTTCGAGCTCTTTATCTGCGGCCGCGAGGTGGCCAACGCCTTTTCAGAACTGAACGATCCCTTTGACCAGAAGGGGCGGTTCCTCGAGCAGGTGAAGGCGAAGCAGGCAGGTGACGACGAGGCACACTGGATGGACGAAGACTTTATCCGTGCGCTCGAATACGGCATGCCGCCTGCAGCCGGTGAGGGCATCGGCATCGACCGGCTGGTTATGTTCCTGACGAACGCCCAGTCGATCAGGGACGTGATCCTGTTCCCGCAGCTGAAGCCTGAATACAGTGGTGATCATGGGGCTGAACATGGTGCTGAAGGCGGGGCCGGCTCCGAAACAGGACCAGATACCCGGCAATGAGACTGCCGTACCAGGTCTTCATCGCCTTTCGCTATCTCCGGTCAAAGAAGAAGCATAAAGGTGTCTCTGTCAATACCGCGATATCGATCGGCGGCGTAGCCGTCGGGGTCATGGCCCTCCTCGTCGTGCTCTCGGTCATGTCCGGTTTCCAGCAGGACCTCCAGAAGAAGATCCTCGGGGCGAATGCCCATATCGTCGTGGTCGGCAACAGGGGGACGATTCCCGACTACCAGAACTATAAGGAGAAGCTGAAGGCTGAAAAGGACGTGGTCTCTTTTGCACCCTTTGTCCTGGGGCAGGTTATGGTCTCCTCAGGGAGCAGGGTGCACGGTGTCTTTATCCGGGGCATTGATCCTGCCGACGAGGCAAAGACCACCGAGATCCTTTCCCACATCAAAGACGGCGACATCAACAAACTGACGCAGGAAAGCGATATGCCCGGCCTGGTCCTCGGCAGGGAGCTTGCCGCCAATCTCGGACTGCTGGTCGGCGACAGCGTCAACATTGTCTCTCCCCTTGGCGAGATCGGGCCGATGGGCATGCTGCCGAAGGTGAAGAAGTTCAGGGTCATCGCGGTCTTCGAGATCGGGATGTTCGAGTACGACACCAACCTGGTGCTGACCGACATGAAGACGACCCAGGATTTCTTCGGGATGAAAGATGCGATAACCGGCATCGAACTGCGGCTGAAGGACATCTATAAGGCCGCCCCTGTCAGGAAGGACCTGCAGGAGAAGCTCGGCCCCCGGGTCCAGGTGAAGGACTGGATGCAGATGAACAAGAACCTCTTCTCGGCGCTGAAACTCGAGAAGTTCGCCATGTTCATCATTCTGGTCCTGATCGTCCTGGTCGCGTCCTTCAATATCATAAGCAACCTGATCATGAACGTGATCGAAAAGAGCAGGGAGATCGCGATCCTGAAGGCGATGGGAGCCAGAAATGGCGGGATCATGGCTGTCTTCATGCTCCAGGGGCTGTTTGTCGGACTGATCGGGACTGCAATCGGACTGACCGGCGGCTATCTCCTCGGACGCCTTCTGGACAGGTACCAGTTCATCAAGCTGCCCCCTGACGTCTACTACCTGAGCCATCTGCCGGTCAGGATGCAGCTGAGCGACTTTGTTGTGGTCTGCACCTCGGCAGTGATCATCAGCTTTCTGGCGACGATCTACCCGGCCTGGCAGGCCGCGCGCCTGAATCCCGTGGAGCCGCTGCGGTATGAGTGAGGGGGCTGGCATTGTGTGCCGCATGAAGGCTGTGCAGCTGCAGGGTTCTTCTGTTGAGGGGGTCCGGTGGAAAAGCTGATTGAGGCGGTTGAGGTCACCAAGACGTTTACGACCGCTGCGGGTGAACTGAACGTCTTAAAGGGGATCAGCATGTCGGTTGGTGCCGGCGAGATGGTCGGGATCATCGGCGCCTCGGGGGCCGGCAAGAGCACGCTGCTGCATATCCTCGGCGCCCTCGACAAGCCGACCTCGGGCCGGGTCCTCTTCAGGGGGAAGGACCTCTCCCATATGGATGACAATTCCCTGGCCGGCATCAGAAACTCACATATCGGCTTTGTCTTTCAGTTCCACCACCTGCTGCCTGAATTTACGGCGCTTGAGAACGTGGTCTTCCCGGGGATCATCGGCGGCAGGCCGTTTGAAGAGGTCGAAAAAGAGGCCGGGGTGCTCCTTGAAGAGCTGGGCCTTTCGAAGCGGCTCCATCACCGGCCCGGCCAGCTCTCAGGCGGAGAGCAGCAGCGTGTTGCCGTTGCGCGCGCGCTGATCCAGAGCCCGCAGATCGTGCTGGCTGACGAGCCGACCGGCAACCTCGATACAGCCACCGGCAATGAGCTCTTCGGGCTGTTTGTCGAACAGAACCGCAGGCGCGGTGTATCGTTCATCATTGTCACGCACAACCAGGCCCTCTCCGACCGCTGCCACCGTGTCGTCGATATGGCAGACGGCATGATAAAGGCGTAAGTCTTCAGCCAGCTGAGGGTTTTGTTGTCTTTGAGTAAGGCTGTCATCCTCCGGCTTGACCGGGGGATCCAGACTATAGGGAAAGGCTTTGTCCCCTCTTTATTTCATCCGTATTGGGCTTCACTCAGAAATGGCTACCGCAAAATTGAGAGTGCCCGGCCTCAACGTCTCCCTATACATCGACATGCTTGTCAGATCATGTAAAATGTTTCATCCACCTGATATCTGACATCTCAAGAATCCACGAGGAAATAGGGGGCGGTTGCACTAAGCACCATAAATGAAGAATGAAGGTGTGACCCTAAGGTCCTCCTCTGAAAGCCAAACTTGACAAAGAGTGTCATACATTGTAAACATATAGCATGGTTGTTTATGAAGAGGATGTCAGAAAGGCAGTTCTAAAGGGTTCTTTGCCTCGTGATATTTTTGAAAGATTTAATAACGTTTTTATTTCCCTGGATACAACACACGACCTAAGTCTTTTTGACATCAAGAAATTGCAGTCTTCGGAAAAGAGAATTTATTACCGTGTCAGAAAGGGAAAATATAGAGCTATTTTTTATATTGAGGAAAGTAATTTCTTTGTAATCTCAATTGCCAAGCGAGAGGAGGTGTATGCCAAATGGGTGTGATATCCATCAGACTGAATAAAGATGAGGAAAAGATCTTGAAAATATTATCCGAACATTTCCACGAAGATACATCAGCTCTGGTAAAAAAATCATTGCTAGAACTTTATGAAAATGTCACAGATTTAAACGATATAAAAAAATTTGAGACTAAAGAGCGCAAAGGCAAAGCCTCATTTGTTACTGCCGAAGATATTCTAAGGAAATAGACAATCAGGTTATAACACCGCCTTCAACCAGACGCGGAATTATTAAATCGGCAAGCAAATAGTGCAAGCCGTCATCCTCGCTTGTCGGGGATCGGACGGCCTAACACATCGAAACCAAAGAAAGATTCCGGTCAAGCCGGAATGACAAAATTAAGGCATTATATTGCCGGGTTAATGGCTCGGCGTGTTTTCAGTCGTGGTTGTTCTCGCTGGTTAAGGCAATCGCTATCAAACAAATAGAAATGGCAAATTGACATCGACATGAAATTTGAGTCAGCAATAACAGTGTCTTGGGATAAACTCTTAGGTTCGGGTATATCAAATAATACAAAAGTGATCTTTCTTGGTGATGAGTACATAGTTAATACTCAGCTCCGAAAAGTATTATCATTACCCCATAATACACCAACAGCGGATTATCTAACGGTATTAATCCTTCATTATCTTTCTCAAAAGGCAGCCGGCTTACCAGGAGTCAGTGGAGAATATCTCGGTTTTAATGGGCTCTCGGTTATAAACAGCTTTGCCGAAGTGTTTAAGGAACGATCTACTGATGTGATAATGAAAAGGTATGGAGATAATGTATTCGATATATTATCAGTGTTGCATAATTTGCCTGCCAAAAAAATAAACCGCGCAGACGTAGCAATTGTGGTTGAAGCATTTCAAGGTGTCCCCATATTAATTGAACTCTGGCAGGCGGATGAAGAGTTTGGCCCTGAGGCAAATATACTTTTTGATAAAACCATAACGAAGATATTTTGTGTTGAGGACATAGTAGTATTGGCGGAAGTTGTTGCGAGGGCCGTATCTTGCAAGAATGACTCCGGGATATATGACTGACCAAACGAATAGGTAACAGGCTGACATAACAATTTCCGGCGGGTCTCCGGCTATAATATCCCATGCTTATTCTCGGTATTGATACCTCGTGTGACGACACCTCCGCGGCGGTTGTTGAAGACGGTTGCAGGATCCTCTCGAATATCGTCTCGGGCCAGGAGGAGATCCACGTGAAATACGGCGGCATTGTCCCGGAGCTGGCCTCCCGGCAGCATATCGGGATGATCGCCCCGGTGGTTGACGAGGCGCTGAAGACTGCGGGCGTCACGCTGGATGACCTCGGCGCCGTCGCGGTCTGTTTTGCCCCGGGTTTGATCGGTTCGCTCCTCGTCGGGTGTTCATTTGCCAAGGCGCTCTGCTATGCCAGGAATATCCCGCTCGTCGCGGTGAACCATCTGGAGGGCCACCTGCTCTCGCCGTTCCTGCAGTCTCCGCAGCCCGCGTTTCCCTTCCTGTCCCTTATCGTCTCGGGCGGCCATACCAGCATATATGCAGCCCAGGGCTTCGGCAGTTATTCTGAACTGGGGCGGACCCGCGACGACGCGGCGGGCGAGGCCTATGACAAGGTCGCAAAGCTGCTCGGACTCGGTTATCCGGGTGGTCCGCTCATCGACAGACTTGCGGCTGCAGGCAATCCCGCAGCCATTTCTTTTCCCCGCGCCTATCTGCCGGAGACGCTCGATTTCAGCTTCAGCGGCTTGAAGACAGCGGTGCTGAACTACATCAGGAGCCAGGGGCCCAGGGTGAACAGAGATAACCGGCTTCCTGAGCTGCCGGAAGCGATGATGGCGGATATTGCGGCCTCGTTTCAGGAGGCGGTCCTGGACGTCCTGGTCAGAAAGACGCTTTGGGCCGTCGAACAGAAGGGGATCAGGCGGGTGGCGCTGGCGGGCGGCGTTGCAGCCAACAGCGGCCTGAGAACGAGGATGCTGGAGATGGGTGCAGAGAACGGGGTGCAGGTGTTTGTGCCGCCGGTTTCGCTCTGTACCGACAATGCGGCGATGATCGCGGTTGCCGGGTATCACCGTGCGCTGAAGCATGAATTCAGCGGACCTGACCTGAACCCCCGCGCCCACCTGCCGCTCGGATGACAAATACCATGGCATACGCTATAATTTCGGGATGAAAAGAGTTGTCATCAAGATAGGCAGCAATATCCTGGCGGATGACCGGGAAGGGCTGAACATGACGAGGATCTCGGCGATCGCCTCCGAGATCGTTGGGATCAAGGGCATGGGGTATGAGGTGGTTGTCGTATCGTCCGGTGCGGTCGCCGCGGGGATGAAAAAGCTGGGGCTGACCGAGAAACCGAAGGAGATCAAACTGAAGCAGGCGGCTGCGGCGATAGGACAGAGCAGCCTCATGTGGGCCTATGAAAAGAGCTTCAGCGAGTTCAACACCAAGGTGGCCCAGATCCTCCTCACCAGGGACGACCTCTCCCACCGCAGGAGATATATCAATTCGAAGAACACGCTGATGACACTTCTTTCCTACGGGGTCGTCCCGATCGTCAATGAAAACGACACCGTGGTGACGGACGAGATCAAGTTCGGCGACAATGACAACCTGGCGGCGCTGGTTGCGATCCTGATAGAGGCTGAGCGCATGGTGATCCTGTCCGACGTGGACGGGCTCTACCGGGAGGACCCGCGCATCAACGCCGCCGCTGAACTGGTCGCACTGGTCGAGGAGATCACCCCGTCGATCGAGAGGCAGGCTGGCGACTCCGGCAGCGCGGTCGGCACGGGCGGGATGTATTCCAAGGTGCGTGCGGCAAAGAAGGCCACGTCACACGGGATTGCGGTCAATATCATCAACGGCCGAGGAAAAGGGCTGCTTGTCTCGCTGATTACGGGCAAGCCCCAGGGTACCTATTTCAGGCCCGGGGAGGCACGTCTTTCGCACCGCAAGGGCTGGATAGCCTATGGCAGCAAGGCTGCCGGAACGCTGGTCCTGGACGAGGGCGCGGTGAAGGCGCTCATCCAGATGGGCAGGAGCCTCCTGCCCTCGGGCGTTGTGGCGGTCTCGGGGGATTTCGAGGCGGGTGACCCGGTCCATTGTACCGATGCAAAGGGCAGGCGCATTGCCAAGGGGCTGACAAATTATGCGGCTGCCGATATCCTGAAGATCCTCGGCCGGCAGACTGCCGAGATCGAGTCGATCCTGGGGTTCAAATACTCCGACGAGATCATCCACCGCGACAACCTGGTTGTCCTGTAGTCAGGCACGCCCCGAACTTTCAACCTCATTCCTGTTTGTGGTATAGTTTATAACACTGAAACTAGTCATATTTCTTCGGGAGGAGCCGGTTTGCCGGGGGGCCGCACGGGCGGCTGAAGGCTGAAAATAACATGTCAAAACTCCATCTTATCCTTGCATTTCATAACCATCAGCCGGTCGGCAATTTCGACCATGTGCTGGAGGAATGTTATAGAAAGTCATACCTGCCGTTCCTTGAGACGCTCCTGGAGCACCCGGGCATCCGCGTGGTCCTGCATTACTCCGGATTTCTGCTATCCTGGATAAACGACAACCATCCCGAGGCTATCGAGATGATCAGGACGCTTGTCAAGGAAGACCGGGTCGAGATACTCTCGGGCGGTTTCTACGAGCCTATCCTCTCGGTCCTGCCGGAGAGAGACCGGGTTGCCCAGATTACCACGCTCTCGAAGTTCATCAAAAAGACGGTCGGCTATGAGCCCCGGGGCATGTGGCTTGCCGAGCGCGTCTGGGAGCCCCAGATGCCGCAGTTCATAGCCCGCGCCGGGATTTCGTACCTGCCGATCGATGATTACCATTTTAAACTGAGCGGCCTGGAAGAAGGCGAACTGGTCGGCTATTTCAATACCGAGGACGAAGGTTCTGTCGTCAGCGTCTTCCCGGGGAGCGAGAAGCTGCGCTATTTTATTCCCTTCAGGTCGGTCGAGGAGATTATCTCGTATTTCCGGGTGATCCATATGCGGGGCGGAGACCCCCTGCTGACGATGGCGGATGACGGCGAGAAATTCGGCGTCTGGCCGAAGACCTATCAGCACTGCTACGGGGACGGCTGGCTGAACAGCTTCTTCAGCGAGTTGACGAGAAATGCCGGGTGGATCGAAACAACGACCTTCCGCGACTACCACGAGAAGTTTCAGCCGAGCGGCCGCGTGTATCTGCCGACCGCTTCGTACCGTGAGATGGGAGAATGGACTCTGCCTGCAGAGGCATCTCTCGAATATGAGTATGTCCTGGACGAACTGAGCAAGATTGTGGGTGAGCGCTCGAAGCAGTTCCTGCGGGGCGGCATCTGGCGGTCATTTATGGTGAAATACCCCGAGGCGAACCACCTCCACAAGCGCATGACGATGATCAGCAGGCAGGTCCATGCCGCGATGAAGAAGGACCCTGCAGCCGGGCGGAAGGCCCTTGATGAACTCTGGCGGGGCCAGTGCAATGATGCCTACTGGCATGGCGTATTCGGCGGACTCTATCTGCCGCATCTGCGCTCGGCGCTCTACCGCCATCTCATAAGGGCTGAATCTCTTGCCGGCAGCATCCTGAAGGAGTATCCGGTTGTTGAACAGGCGGACTTCGACTGCGACGGCAGCGATGACATAATCGTCAGGACGAAAAAGCTTACGCTGGTGGCGACCGAGGTTGGCGGCGCGCTGACCGAACTTTCCCTGAAGAAGAACCCGGTCAATATTCTGGATATCCTGTCGCGGAAGCCGGAGGCCTATCATTCCAAGATTGCGAAGGCATCTGAAAACGGCAGCGATCTGACCAAGACGATCCATGAGCAGCTGATCCTGAAAGAGGAAGGCCTCGCCGATTATCTGGTCTATGATCAGGGCCGGAGGATGTCCCTGCTTGACCATTTTCTTTCTCCGGATACCGGCATTATTGATGTTGCCCGGGCAGAACACGATGAACTGGGAGATTTTCTGGATGCGTCCTACCGCATGCAGCACGAGCAGAAGGGCAGGGATACGGTCCTCACCTTCAGCCGCGGGGGGATGGTGAAGGGGAACCCGGTGCATCTCACCAAGAACATACGCGTCACGGCGAAAGATGATCTCAGGGTCAACTACACGCTTGACGGCCAGTTTTCAGGGTTGTTTGCCGTCGAGATGAATGTGTCCCTTCTTGGTTCGCCGTATGCCAGCATCCACACCGGTGGAGATACCCTTGCCATCCAGAGTACCGCGGCCCATGACCGTGTTTCCGTGATGGAACTGACCGAAAGCTATCTGAAGCTGAAGGCTGTCTTTACGTTTGATGAGGCGATCAGCATCTGGCACTATCCGGTCGAGACGGTCTCCCTGTCCGAGCAGGGGATAGAGCGGCTCTATCAGGGGACTGCCTTTCTGTTTGTCATGCGGCTCGATCTCAGGGGTACCCGCGAATTCGGCTTTACGATCAGTTTTCAGGAGGAACAGCATTGAAAAAAATTGTCTCTATCTGCCTCTGTCTCTTTTTTATGGCGGTGGCCATTGTGCAGGCTGCCGATGACCCGGTAACCGTACTGGCGAACACGACCGTATCGTATTTCAACCCGGTGACAGGTTCTGTGCTGCGCCTGGACGGAGACTCTGTCATCCTGGCCCAGGCCGCGGGGGGACCCGGTCAACTGCTGCCGGGAATGAGACTCAGGGTCATGAGGGAGGGCGAACCATTCCGGCATCCGGTTACCAGGGAGGTGATCGGCAAGGTTGAAGCACCTGTCGGAAAGCTGGAGGTCAAAAAGGTTACTCCTGACAGTGTGGCTGCTGCGCTCATCGAAGGAGCGGCACAGGCCGGGGATATCGTCCGCCTGCCGGATGCCAAGGTCAGGATGCTTTTCTGCCAGGACCGGGGCATCGACTGGTATCTGGCAGATGCCTATTACAGAAAGCTCAAGTCGTCCGGCAGGATCGAGCTGATCGATACGGCGCTCGAGAGCGCGGATGCGTCAAAGATACTGGCCGAGGCAAGGCGGCTCGGAGCCGAGGTTGCCCTGAACTTGACGGCGCGCGAGCAGCAAGGCGCAACATTAATGAGGGTGCGTCTGTCCTGGGTTTCCGACGGAAGCACGTTCCTGGACACCGAGATCAGGATTGCCCCTGAACAGTCGAAGGACCTGAAGTTCGGCGATGCTTTTTTCGTTCCCCGGCTCGGAGAGGCTGTCATGACCTACGACATGCCGTACCGGGGCAGACTGCTTGCGTCCGGCGATTTTGACCGCGATGGCAGGCAGGAGATCATGATCAGCAACGGGAAGGACATACGTTTCTATACTCCCGGCGTTGACTTTAAGCCCCTGTGGGAGATTACGGGGTCTACCCAGGACGATCACCTCTGGCTCGATGCTGTGGACCTCAACGGCAACGGCCGGGACGAAGTAGTGGTCACCTCGATGCGCAACGCCGAGGTGTTCTCTTCGATCTATGAATTTTCCGGGGAGGGGTTCAGGCTGCTCTGGGAAGGCAGGTATTTTATGAGGCGGTACGGCAATGGCCTGATCGCCCAGGCCTATACCAGCGCCGACGGCTTTTCCCAGGATATTCTCGCGGTCACGTGGAACAACGGCGAGTATCGCACCGGAGCAAAGATCAGGACGCCGAAGGGGGTCAATATCTACGATTTCGTTACGCTTGAAGGACCCGGCAAGGAGCAACTTGTTTTTGCCTATGACGACAAGGGCCACCTGAACCTGTACGATGACAAGGGGACCAGGGTGTGGAAGAGCCCGACGGATACCGGGGGCTTCATCTCTACGTTTAAGAAGGCGGCAAACGTGGCGTATCTTGATGCGGGAGAGTGGTCGATCAAGGACAGACTGACCCAGCTCCAGCGGGAAGTGATGGTCGTCTACCGGGTCCCGCTGACGAATATGCTCAGGACAGCCGGGTACAAGACCTCCTCCATCAGGACCTACTGGTGGAACGGCGTGGCCATGGAGGAGGCGGTGACGATCGACGGAATCCAGGGTGCGGTGCTGGACTATGCAATCGCCGGAGACAAGGTGATCGTGCTCGCCAGTCCGCTCATGGGGCTGAAGTTCGACAATATCCTCAAAGGCGAGAGCCCTCTCGGGTCGATGCTGTATATCTATTCGGTGAAGGGACGGTAGGCAGGGTGAGTCTTACGGGGGAACTTCCGCTGCACGTCGGCGTCATCATGGACGGCAACGGCAGATGGGCTGAACAGCGGAAATTGCCGAGGGTCGAGGGGCACCGGGTAGGCGCCGAGAGGGCCAAGGAGATCATCGAGACGGCCGCCGGGACCGGTATAAAATATCTGACCCTGTATACCTTTTCGACCGAGAACTGGCAGCGGCCTGTTTCTGAAGTGTCGATGCTGATGAAGCTGCTTGAGCTCTACCTGAAGAAAGAACTTGCCGACCTGAAGAGACAGAATATAGTGTACCGGGCGATCGGGGACATTGCCCGGCTTCCTGAAAATATCCAGGCGCTGATCAGCGAGACCGAAAAACAGACCGCGGTGAATACCGGTATGACGCTCATCACCGCGCTGAGCTACAGCGGCAGGAATGAGATCATCCGTGCTGTCAGGAAGATGCTGGACGAAGGATCAGGTCCCGGGGAGATAACGGAGGAGTCCTTTTCCGACTACCTTGACACAGCCGGGCTTCCTCCTCCCGACCTGATCGTCAGGACGAGCGGGGAGAGGCGGCTGAGCAATTTCATGCTCTGGCAGAGCGCCTATTCCGAACTCTATTTTTCCGATATACTCTGGCCGGATTTCGACGGTGCTGCATTCATAAGGGCGATCCGGGATTACCAGGGAAGGGAGCGCCGCTTCGGCGCCGTCCCTGAGAGGTCCCGTGCATCTTAGGCGACTGATTGTTGCAGCCATCCTGGTGCCGCTGCTGTATCTCTATGTCACGCGTCTTCCCGTGCAGTATTTCTTCTATCTGATTACCGCTGTTGCGGCTCTCGGGCTGTATGAGTTCTATACCATGTTCCGGCTGAATGCGGTGCTGAAATATCTCGGCATTGTCTGGGGCATCGGACTGATGACCGCCTTTTTTCTTTCGCCGGCGGAGATGTATTCGCTTTCGCTGGTTGCCGTTCTTTTTTTTCTGGGACTCAGGCTCTTCCTGAAGCCGGACCCGGACTCCTCCATGCATGAAAGCGCTGCGGCGCTGCTCGGGCTGCTGTATGTCCCCGGACTGCTGACCTTTCAGCTGACCCTGGCCCAGCGCTCTCCTTACTGGATAATCCTTCTATATACCTCTGTCTGGGCCGCTGACAGCGCCGCCTACTATGTCGGCAAGAACCTGGGCAGATATAAGCTGTACGAGGCCATCAGCCCGAACAAGACCATAGAGGGGGCGGTCGGTTCGCTGGTGGGCGGTGTTGCCGGTGCGGCTCTCATCAGGGCAGCTCTGCTGCCTCAGATCAGCCTGGGCCAGTGCGTCATCCTCGGCGCTTCTGTCGGTGCTGCGACGATCGTGGGTGATCTGGTTGAATCCATGCTGAAGCGGGATGCAGGAGTCAAAGACTCCGGTACCATCGTGCCCGGACATGGCGGCATCCTCGACAAGATTGACGGAAGCACCTTTGCGGGACCGGTCTTTTTCTGGGTCTGCAGTGCAATGGGCCTGCTGCAGTAAGTTTCCTCGGGCAGCAAAAAAAAGGCCCTCTGGCGAGGGCCTGTATCCTGAGGGCTGGGGATCGGGGAAAACCCTCAGGAATCCTGTGCGAACTGGAGGGTAGAATGTCCGCACAGGTTGGTCTATAGTCAAACTTCTTCAAAGAAGTTTTGTTGTCCTTCTATAGTGTAATGGTATCCCATTATCCGGGGCAAAGTCAATCG
The DNA here is from genome assembly GCA_964499365.1 of uncultured Thermodesulfovibrio sp. Classification (GTDB taxonomy): domain Bacteria; phylum Nitrospirota; class Thermodesulfovibrionia; order Thermodesulfovibrionales; family UBA6898; genus PALSA-1316. The sequence continues at coordinate 114,562 of CAZCKU010000009.1, read as the reverse complement.
AACCCGACAACCCCTTAGTCACTCCCTTATTCAAAGATCCAGCTCTTCGGGTGCCGCTCTCAAGCCTGACCAATGAGCTATTCTTTGTCCTGATTATATTTTATGGCGAAATACTTGCAATGTCAATAAAATATGAAACTTCACCCATGTACCGCCGGATTTTCATCAGGGACTGTCCACTATGGGCGGCTTCACCCTAAAGGATACCTCTCCTCCTCAGAAGCTTCTCTATCTCGACTGCCACAAAGACAACGGATGACAGCACCAGGGTGATAATCAGTTCATTCAGGGTCAGCGGCACGGTCTTGAAGATCGCATTGAGGGCCGGGATGTAGATCGTTGCCATCTGGAGTCCAAAGGTCAGAAGGACCGCACCGAGAAGATATCTGTTGGAGAACAGGCCTATGGTGAACAGGGACTCTTTTTCCGATCGAATGGCGAGGACGTGTCCCAGCTGGGTAAGGCAGAGCACGGTGAATACCATCGTCTGCCAGTGCGAGTGTTCAGTCCTGATCGCCCATGCCTGCACACCGAGGACAACGCCCCCCATCAGGAGGCCGACCCATACAGCGTGGGCCCCGAGGCCGTGGCTGAATATGCTCTCCCGGGGATGCCGCGGGGGCCTTTTCATGACATCTCCCTCAGCGGGTTCGGCAGAAAGGGCAAGGGCGGGAAGCCCGTCGGTCACCAGGTTGATCCAGAGCAGATGGATCGGCAGAAGCGGTATCGGAAGCCCTGCAAGCGGGGCGAGGAAGAGAGTCCAGATCTCTCCTGAATTTGTCGTCAGGAGATACTTGATGAATTTCCTTATATTGTCGTATATCTTCCGGCCCTCTTTGACAGCTTTTACGATAGTCGCAAAATTGTCGTCGAGGAGGATCATATGGGCAGCCTCCTTCGACACGTCAGTCCCGGTGATCCCCATGGCGATACCGATATCCGCCCTCTTGAGGGCCGGAGCATCGTTCACCCCGTCGCCGGTCATGGCGACAAACTGGCCCTTATCCTGCAATGCCTTTACAATTTTCAATTTCTGCTCCGGGGCGACACGGGCGTAAACCCGGATATGTTCGACCCTCTCCTCGAACTCCTCAAAAGTGAGTTTCTCCAGCTCCCGGCCGGTGATGATCGCCTTCGATTCGTCCTCGAGAATCCCCAGTCTCTGCGCGATGACCCGTGCGGTAATCGGATGGTCGCCGGTGATCATGACCGGTTTTATCCCGGCGGCCTTGCATAGGCGCACCGCCTCTTTAGCCTCATCCCTCGGCGGATCGAGCATTCCGGCAAGGCCCAGGACCGTGAGTCCTGTTTCAACCGACCCCGCGGACATATCGGCAGGCAGTTCCTCCCATGTCCTCATCGCTATGCAGAGCACCCTCAGTCCGTCAGCAGCCATCTTTTCATTGACCCTGTGGATTTCTTCGGCAGCAATCGGGCGCAGACCGTCGGCAGTCAGCAGATTTGCCGACTTATCCAGCAGGACATCGATCGCCCCTTTCGTAAAAGAAACGAAGCTGCCTTCGGTCCATGCGTGAAAGGTGGTCATGCATTTTCTGTCGGAGTCGAAGGGTATTTCAGCCCTTCGGGGGTAGCTCCTCTCAAGGTCTCTTTTTTCATATCCCAGCTGCCGTGCATACTCGTACAGGGCGATTTCTGTCGGATCACCGAGAGCAGTGCTGCCGGCGCCTGCCTGTGCGTCATTGCTTAAGGCAAGGGCGGTCATGAAGAGGGGATAGGGGCCAGCCATGTCTTTCTCCTGCTCCGCGTTCCCGCGCTGTTGCCCGCGGAAGATTGTGCCGTCCACGTATGTCTCCTCGACGGTCATCCTGTTGAGCGTCAGGGTTCCGGTCTTGTCAGAGCAGATGTAGGTCACCGAACCGAGCGTTTCGACTGCCGGCAGCTTCCTGATCAGGGCGTGTTGCAGGATCAGTTTCTTGGCTCCGAGAGCAAGCGATATGGTTATCACCGCAGGCAGTGCCTCGGGAATGGCTGCGACCGCAAGAGAGATCGCGGTGAGGAGCATGAGCAGAGGCGGTTCCCCCCTCATGATGCCTATGCCGAGTACAATTGCGCATATGGCGAGGACGGCGAAGGCGAGTTTCTGTCCGAAGCTGGCGAGTCTCTTCTGCAGAGGGGTCTTTACCTCCTCTTCGTCCTGGAGCATCGAGGCGATCCGGCCAAGCTCCGTATTCATCGCCGTACCCACGACAAGGCCTGTCCCGCGGCCGAAGGTTACCACCGTGCCTTTATAGGCCATGTTCTTTCTGTCGCCGAGGGGCAGTTGTCCGTCGTGCAGCTCTTCCGTATGTTTTTCAACCGCCTCAGACTCACCGGTGAGCGCCGCCTCCTCGACCCTGAACCCTGCAGTTTCTATCAGCCGCATATCTGCGGGGACGATCTTTCCTGCTTCGAGCATGACCAGGTCTCCTGGCACCAGACCGGCCGCCGGGATGGTTTCGGGTATGCCGCCGCGCATGACCGTTGCAGACGGCGCGGACATCTTTTTCAGGGCCGCCATCGCCTTTTCAGCCCGGTACTCCTGTATAAAGCCGACGACCGCGTTCAGAACGACGATCACCACGATGGCGATGGTGTCGGACAGTTCTCCGATGAATCCGGAGATAAGCGCCGCTCCGATCAGCACGACGATCATGAAGTCCCTGAACTGGTCAAGGAACATCATAAACGGGGTTTTTCTCTCTTTTTCCCTTAATTCATTCGGACCGAACTCGAGCAGCCGCTTCTGTGCTTCATTCCCTGAAATACCCTCAGGCGAGGTTCCCAGCTCAGTCAGTGTTTCCTGTACTGTCTTCCTGTGCCAATCCATTAATAGCTCCTGTCCACGTTCAGCTCCCAGCTCCATGAAATTCAGTCGAACAATTCATGGATACCTCACCCCATAAACTCGGGACTGTCACTTCCCGGATGATGCTGTTTCAGTGTTTTCACATGCAGGGAGCTGACTCGGTCTCCCCGCTCCTGATCTGGCTGCGGCGTACATTGCAGCCGACAAAACAAGAACGCCTGCGGCAAGGACCGCCGGGCTCCAGATATCTCCGGGCAGGTTTTCGTATAGGCCATAACCGCCGAAGGCAATGAATATCAGTGCCGCTCCCCATTTGATCGCCCGTTCAGGGATATGTTTTCCCATGACGTTGCCGACGATAATGCCAAAGCCGTTCGAGATGATCATACCGAGCGTCGTTCCCATCCACACGGTAATGATGGTGTTGTATTCGACGGCAAGGGCGATGGTGGCAAGCTGTGTCTTGTCCCCCATCTCGGCCATGAAAAAGGCTATCGTTACTGTCCAGAACGGGCTGAAGGTATATTTCCTGTCCTCGTCTTCCAGGGTGTCCCCTCTGATCGTCCACAGGCCGAAGATTATGAAGGACACTGCTGCCGCGGTCTTTATATAGTACAGAGGCACAATCGAGGCAAGATAGCTGCCTGCTGCAGCGGCCAGCAGGTGGTTGGCCGCTGTCGCCACAAAAACTCCCCACATCACCGTCTGCCACCGGAACTTGCAGGCAAAGGCCATGGCAAGGAGCTGGGTCTTATCTCCCATCTCGGCCAGCACCACAAAGAGCAGGGACGCGACGAACGCCGTCATCAGAGTGGGATCTTTATCCCGCTGAGGTCTTCTTTTGTCACATCGGTCCACCGCTTCAGAGACCAGCTGCCGACCCATTCGTGGATGGCCCCGAGATTCCTCTGACGCCCTGTATCGTCGGCGCCGAGGTACTGATACATATTGCCGGGTTTTCTGTCTTTGGTATTGGCTCCGTCATCAAGCCTTCTCATCAGGGCTCCCGTATAGGGCCAGCCGGTAAATGACACAAGATGCGTATAGCTGTCCATTCTGGGGCCTTTTGATTCTTTGGTGAATTTATCTTTTTCCTTCCTGAAGGCGTCATGCTCAGGTGCGTCTGAGCCGTGGCAGGCTCCGCACTGCTGCTCGAAAAGCTGCTTGATATGCGTCGTGTAGGTAACATCGCCGGCCAGGGCACTGCCCGACAAAATCACGAGACTTATCAGGCTGAGAATTATCGCATTCATGATTCCCCTCCCTTTGTCCGCTGCCATATAATCCAGCCTGCCTTTCAGCATGTTACTTTGAAAATACGCTGAAAAGTTTATCCAGTCCAGATTTTTCGAGTTTTGCCACCGCATCAAGCTCCCCGGCGTCCAGCCAGATTCCCTCGCATTCCGAACACTTGTCAATCTTGATGCTTTTGTAATCAATCTCTATCAACTCCATGCCGCACTTGGGACATTTCATGTGGTGCAGTTCTTTGAGCCTTTTCTTTTCTTCTTCTTTCAGTTGCCGGTGTTTTTCCTCCTCGATCTTCTTCTTTTTGTCAAACTCCATCTTTGCGATGTACTCCGCTTCTCTCTCACTCGGTTTCATCTGTTCCTCCCTTTCTTGAAAAATGTAATGGTGCGTGCCCGGGCCGACAGCCTGGGGTCAGTACGTATTGAGCGCCGCTATACCGGAGGCCTGCGGTATTCACCGCGCCGTTCCGGACAAAGCAGGTCTTATGATGCCATCCCCGCGAATGTTTGCCCCGGCCTCATGGACTCCAGCCGCGCGATCCTCTCTTCCAGCGGCGGATGGGTACTGAACAGCTTCAACAGTCCTCCGCCGGACAGCGGACTGACGATGAACATGTGCGACGTTGCGGGGTTGGCGTCCATTGGAATTCTCCCGGACGCGGCCTGGAGTTTTCTCAGGGCGCCCGCAAGGTGCAGCGGGTTGCCTGATATCTCTGCTCCTCCTGCGTCGGCTCCATACTCACGCGACCGCGAGATCGCCATCTGCACCAGCATCGCTGCAATCGGTCCGACGATCATCATGACCAGTGCGGCAACCGGATTGCTGCCTTCGCCTTCATCATCATGTCTGCCGCCAAAGAGCATCGACCACTGTGCCATCTGGGCCAGGTAACTTATGGCGCCGGCAAGGGCGGCTGCGACCGTTCCCACCAGGATGTCGCGGTTTCTGATATGGGCAAGTTCATGGGCAACAACGCCTTCGAGTTCGCCCGGCGACAGCACCCGCATGATGCCGGTTGTGACCGCGACCGCCGCATGCTCCGGGTTGCGTCCCGTCGCAAAGGCGTTCGGCGATTCATCCGGGATTAGGTAGACCCGCGGCATCGGCAGTCCGGCCCTCTGCGCGAGCCGCCGGACCATGCCGTAGAGTGCGGGTTGATCCCTCTCTGTCACTTCTTCTGCCTTATACATCCTCAGTACAATCTTATCACTGAACCAGTACGATATAAAGTTCATACCGAAGGCCAGCAGAAGGGCGACCGTCATCCCGGTCTTTCCTCCGAGCAGGCCCCCGACAAAGACCAGCATCAGCGTCAGTGTTACCATAAGGACCATCGTCTTGAGACTATTCATGTACAACCTCCCTGGGTTCTGCCCAATAAAAAAGACCTTTACCGTGGCAGTACAGACTGCTGCGATAAAGGTCTTGCTTGTTAGTGTTACCTAACCGCCGGTGCCGGGTCTGTTCAGACCGTGTTGACGACAGCCAGCGATTCAGCTACTCCCCTTCAATGTTTTACGATAGCAAATGCCCGAAGGCAAGTCAAGCGGCCCCCGCCTCTTTTTTTCTGTTACCCGCAACCAGGTTCAGCGTTTCGACAATTCCCGAGAAGGCCATGGCAAAATAGATATACCCTTTGGGGAAATGGAATTCAAGTCCCTCGGCGACGAGTGTCACGCCGACCATCAGGAGAAAACTCAGGGCGAGCATCTTCAGTGAAGGGTGCTTGTGAATAAAGGCGCTGATCGTGCCGGCAGCGACAAGCATGATGACGAGGGCAATGATGACGGCAGCCACCATGACTCCGATCTGCTGGGCCATGCCGACTGCCGTGATGACAGAATCAAGCGAGAAGACGATGTCCAGGGCGACGATCTGCGTAATGACGGCCTTGAACGAGCAGGTGCCCTGCAGGGAGCGAGCGTCTTCTTCCTTTTCGAACACGCCGTGTATTTCGTGCGTGCCCTTGACGAGGAGGAAGAGTCCGCCGCCGAGCATGATGATATCGCGGACCGAGATGGCGTTGTTCAGTACGGTAAAGAGGGGTTCCGTGAGGCCTGCAAGCCAGACGATGCTCAGCAGAAGCAGGATGCGGGTTATCAGGGCCAGGCCGATACCGATGGAGCGCGCGCGGGCCTGCTGGTCGTGAGGCAGCTTGTTCGAGAGAATCGAGATTACGACGATGTTGTCGATCCCGAGGATAATCTCCAGTGCGGTCAGGGTGGCGAGACTAATCCATATCTGCGGGTCAGTTATCCATTCCATGGTATCTCCTTCAATGAACTTTCAGCATCAAATTGTCATCCGGGCAAACGAAAAGCAGTTAATTGTAGCACAAGTCATCCCATGCCTCCGTAACCGGGACGCTGTTGCTGTACCATTCCTGTTTCCGCTATGCGGAGAGGGTTTTCAGATTTGTAAAATCTGTGTTAACGTATCCTTAATGCATCATACTTTTATCCACTGCATTTTTTATCTGCCCCGGGATGCGGCACGTTTGAGAGGGCGTCAGGGATGACACTTCTCCAGAAATTCTCCCTGATCTGTCTTGTGGCTTTTTGCGTCTTCGGATTGTCACTGGGCTTTATCATTACCAACAGCCTTGAGCGTTTTATGGTTGAGGAGTCAAAACAGACGACCGCCGCCCTTGTTATCGAGGAGGCACGTCATGAATTCGTTCCCGAAGACTTCCTCGCAGCCAAGACAGGGGAGGACTATGATCGGTTTTCCGGTCGGGTCGAACATCTTACCCTGGGGAGGAATGTTGAGAGGATCAAGATATGGGGAACCGACGGCACGGTGTTGTGGGCTGACAACAGGGACGCAGTCGGTATGAAATATGCTGACAACCGTGATCTTAAGGAGGCACTGTCCGGCGGAGTAGTATCCGGGATCAGTTCCCTGCCAAAGCGGGAGCATGCCTCGGAAAAGAATCACGCCAGACTGCTGGAACTTTATGTGCCTGTGTCATTAACGTCCGGCGGGGGAGTGAACGCGGTCTTCGAGATTTACCAGAACGTTCTCGACCTTTCTCGTGCTATTGACCAGAGGAAAGGCCTGGTCTGGAAAACGATCGCTGCCGGCTTTAGCCTTCTGTATGTAACTCTCTTCGGCATAGTGTGGAGGGCGTCGATGCGTATCGACCGTCAGCACCAGGAGATCGTGAGGTCGCAGGCAAAATATCGCAGCCTTGTCAGGTCCGCGCACGACGGCATTATTTCGGTGGAGCCTAACGGCAGGATCGTTCTTTTCAACCATGCGGCGGAGCGGATATTCGGCTGGACAGGCAAAAGCATACTCGGGAAATCCCTGCTCGAACTCATTCAGGAAAAGGATCATGTTACGTATCAGGCCGCGCAGGCCGCGTGCCTGCAGTGTGTGGACGGGGGGTGCGGCGACCCCCTTGAAATCGAGGGGGTGCGCAGGGATGGGTCTGTTTTCCCCATGGAGATCACCCTCTCAGTCTCGGGGGCTGACAACAGCCTGATGATAACCGGGTTTGTGCGGGATATTTCGGAGCGGAGGGCCATGCAGGCGCAGTTGGTTGACTCCGAGAAGATGGCGACCGTATCGGTTATTGCCGGAAGCATCGGTCACGAGATCAATAATATCCTGAGCAGCTTGCTGGGATATTCGGAGCTGCTTCTCATGGAGGAAAGTCATAACGAGTTTACAACGAAGTGTGCCGAGGTCTTCAGCTCACAAACCCAGCGTCTGAAGCTCCATGCCAATAATCTTCTGGCACTCGGCAGACCTCAGACCCCGGCGATGAAGGCAATTCCTCTCCACCGGTTCCTTGACCGCGTCACGGAACTGCTTGTCGTAAGCGGCATGTTTAAGATGTGCACAGTGATAAGAAATTACTCAGGCGAAGACATTATCATACACGGGGATGAGATGCTGCTTGAACAGGTGGTCAGGAATCTGCAGATCAATGCACTCCATGCCATGGAGAAGCAGGGCATACTCACGATGGCAACAGGGATATCGGCAGACGGAAAATTTGCGGAGATTTCCTTTTCCGATACAGGCCACGGTATCAGGGACAGTATCAGGCACCAGATCTTTTTGCCGTTTTATACGACAAAGGAGAAAGGAAAGGGGACGGGACTGGGTCTCTACATCGTCAAACAGATTATCGACCAGCATAGCGGTTATATAAGACTGGACAGCGAGGAAGGTCGGGGAACGACCGTGCTTATCGGTCTGCCACGGGGATTGGCTGCATAGACCGGGACGTGCTTTCGAAATGTTTCATGGGAAGAAGGAACCGCTTTCCTTCTTGTCATTCATAATTTCTTCATACGTAGCATGCATCATAAGACATTTGATAGGTACGCCTGCGATATTTTATTGGTGAGGTATTGGATGAAAAAGATTCTCTCGGTTGTTCTGGCAGTAGTTGTTGTTTCTTCTCTCCTTGGCTGTTCTTCGGAGAAATACGGAGCCGGCGTGGACGGCAAGACGGCCTCCGTCAAGATCAAGGATATCTTTCTTGACAGCACCAGTGAAGGGAAAAAAGTGACGCTCGAGGGGAAGGTAAATACCCAGTGCGGATCGAACGGCTGCTGGTTTGTGCTGCAGGACGACACCGGGCAGGTCTTTATCAACCTTGCGCCGCACAATATGACGTTGCCGCCCCGGATAGACCGGACGGCCAGGGTCACCGGCCTCGTCGCCCGTGTTCAGGGAGAACTGCAGATTGTGGCCGAAGGGGTTGAGATCAGATAGTGGTTTTTCTGCGGCTCGCCTTTCAGAACCTAAACCGTCACCGCACGAGAAGCCTGCTGGCCCTCTTCGGGATCGCCACGTCGGTGGCCGTGCTCTTTTCGATCCTGTCTTTCAACAAGGGGTTTGAACGGGGCCTCGCGAGGGAACTGCAGCGGACCGGCATCCATTTCATGGTTGTACCGTCCGGGTGCCCGCATGAGGTGGCGTCGCTGGTGCTGCATGGCTCCATCATCCCCAAGTTTCTTGACCTCGCGGTCATGGAAAAAATAGCGTACCTTGAAGGCATTGAATTTGCGTCGCCCATCCTGGTCGCCCAGCTTCCGAACCCTGCAGGGGACCGGGTTGATCTTGTCTATGGTATGGAGATGGAGAAGGTCCTGCAGCTCAAGCCCCAGTGGCAGATCGACGGTGCCGTTCCGAAGGATGACCACGAAATCATCGTTGGTGCCGAGATGGCCGCCCATCAGGGGCTCAAGGCCGGCGATACCATCAACTACCCGAACGTCAACGCCTCCTTCCGTATATCCGGTATCCTGAAGAAGACCGGGAGCCAGGACGATGCGTTTATCTATATGCCGGTGAAGGCCGCACAGGCCATATTCAGGAAGCCCTCGGGCGCGACGGCAATCGGGGTGAAGGTGAAGGACCCGGTGATGCTGTCGAAAATAACCGACGGGCTGGCGGAGCAGGTACCCGGGATACAGATCGTGACCATGAACCAGGTGATGAGCAGTATCTCGTCGCTCGCTGCCTCTGCGAAGGTCCTGGGCCTGTCGATAGCCTTCATAGCGGTTATCGTAAGCGCTGTCGGCGTCATGAACGCCATGCTGATGGCTGTCTTCGAACGCACCCAGGAAATCGGGATGATGCGCGCAATCGGGGCCTCCCGGTCTGACATCTTCAGGATAATCCTGGTGGAGGGCATGCTGCTGACAATGAGCGGGGGGCTTGCAGGCATCGTGGTATCCGTAGCCGGGAACGATCTTATCGGCCTGTTCGTCCGCAGGATAATGCCCTATGCACCGGCCGGCAGCATGGCACGATTTGATGCGGGCATGGCGGGGGCGAGTCTTGCCTTTGCGGTGGCGGTCGGCATCTGCTCGGGCATCTACCCTGCGTGGAAGGCTTCCCGCGTACAGCCGATAGAGGCGATACGGGGATGATCGAGCTCAGGGGCGTCGAAAAGGTCTACCGCAGGGGCGCCGAGGAGCTTCATGCTCTCAGGGGTATCGATCTGGATATTGGCAGGGGGGAGTTCCTCTCGATCGTCGGGCCTTCGGGATCAGGCAAGTCATCACTCCTGCATATCCTCGGGTGTCTTGACCGGCCGACAAAGGGTACGGTGACGTTCGACGGTATGAATATTGAGCATATGGCCGAATCAGGGCTCGATGCGGTCCGGAGAAAAAAAATCGGGTTTGTCTTTCAGCAGTTTTACCTCATGCCGGGTCTTTCGGTTTTCGACAATGTTGCGCTGCCGAAGGTCTTCAGCAAGGAGAAGACGGATGCCGATCGAATCAACGCCCTAATCGGGATGGTGGGCCTTCAGCACCGGACAAAGCATTTTCCGAACCAGCTGAGCGGCGGAGAGATGCAGCGCGTTGCGATTGCCCGCGCCCTGGCAAATAACCCGGAGGTCGTGCTCGCCGATGAACCGACCGGAAACCTCGACACGGCAAACAGCGAAAAAATATTTGAACTGCTGAGGTCCCTCCACCGGAGCGGATATACCATTGTGATGGTGACACACAACAACGATCTTGCCTGCCGTGCCGACCGGATGATACAGCTGAAAGACGGATTGCAGACCGCTTCCTGATTCGCTGCCGATCCGATGTGCCGGGCGACAGCGTTGTTTCTCGCAATTTGCTTTCACGGCATGTTCGACATACAATAGGGTGCAGAGAGATGCAGCGTGTCTCCCGGCGTGTCCTATGGTGCGGAAAGCGTATGACATAAAGGATCTGCCAGGCCGTTTCTTCAGTTTTCTGCTGAGGGTGGTGCGTGGCTTCAAGCGGAATCAGGGCCTGCTGCTGTCGGGTGCTGTGGCCTATTATACGCTGCTGTCAATCGTCCCGCTGTCGATCCTGGCGCTGGTTGTGCTGTCCCATTTTATCGGGGAGGAGCGTCTCTTTGCCACCCTCTCGACATACCTTGAGATGGTGATCCCCGGCTATGCAGCGACCCTGACCGAGCAGGTCCGGGTCTTCCTTGAGCACCGGAGGGTGGTCGGGGTTATCGGCTTCCTTGTCATGCTGTTCTTCAGTTCCATAGCCTTCACGGTACTCGAAAACGCCTTTTCGGTGATCTTCTTCCATCGCGTCAGGATAAAACGCCGCCACTTTCTCGTCTCTGCAATCATTCCCTATATGTATATCCTCTTGCTCGGGCTCGGGATCGTGCTGGTGTCGTTTATCGCCGGTGTCATCGAGACCCTTGAGAGCCGCCGGTTGGTTGTTTTCGGCTGGGGTCTTCAGCTCCAGGGAGCCACGGGTGTGGCCTTGTATATGCTGGGAATTATCGGTGAGGTGCTGATGCTCACCTCCATCTACCTGGTCATGCCGGTGGCGCGGGTGACGTTTCGTCACGCGCTGCTCGGGGGTATAACCGCCACGGTCCTCTGGGAAATTACCCGCCGGGTGCTGGTCTGGTATTACTCGGTCCTTTCGATGGTAAACCTGATATACGGATCGTTTGCCACGGCCGTGGTGGCACTCTTCAGCATAGAGGCCGTGGCATTGATCCTTCTGCTCGGCGCCCAGGTCATTGCAGAGCTTGAGCACCCGGGCGGGAAGACCGCAGGGGGGACGTCCGCAGATTTCAAGACATGAAGAGAAGTCTTTCCTCCTCCGGTCCCTGCGCGGCCGTGTTCGGAGGAGGACACCCGGCCGGTGCGGACACCAGGCAGGCGACGCGGTCACGGATATTCCGGTGCCGTGCCGCAGCAGTATTATGGCGGCGTCTCATTCTGGTGAGACACGGCACCGGGATGCAAAGGCAGTGGTCGCCTAGAATGTCTTCAGGATATACTCCGCAATCTCCTTTGCCTCTTTGTCTGATACGGTATTCTTGTCAAATTGCGACATCCCTGCGCCGGGGTTTCTCATCTTGCCGATGATATCCTTGGCTGATTTGATATTGTTCGCCGTCAGGTCTTTTTTGTGCAGTGTCTTCTGTGCATTAATAATGTTGCCCCCGTCCGGGTGACATGCTGCGCAGTGCTTCATGAACAGTTCCTTCCCCGCGCCGGTCTCCTTTCCGCTGCCGGCGGCAGCGAAGGCAGCAGACAGGCAGACGGTGATCACGGCAAGTACGACGATTCGAAACGTCTTCATGGTCTTCTCCTTGTGATTGAGGTTATGCTTTTACTTTACAGCGAAAGGGGGATCATGTCCAGAGCTGTCAGGACCGTCGGGTTATCCGGGTGTCTCACGGACCGTGATCCCTTTCCCGGTGCACCCTGCTTTGCCAGTATCCCGTGAATATGGTTACAATAGGACGATACGAAATGCGTGCATTCGATTGAGGTCTGTTCACGTGAGCCATAACAGGAAATATACGATATCGGGAAAAAGACTCCGTCCGGCGGCGGGGAGCGGGAAGTCCGCGCTTGATATTGCGCGCGAACTGAAAAAGACCGTGGGTCCTCCGAGTCCCTATCGCGAGCAGTCTCTCCGGATACACGGGCTCATCTGCGCGAAGTGCGGCCGGGAGTTTGAAGAAAAGGACCGCCATCTCCTGACCGTTCACCACCGGGATGGCGACCACCGGAACAATCCTCCTGACGGATCCAACTGGGAAAACCTGTGCATCTATTGTCATGAGGACGAACACAGCAGGGGCCTGCTTGCCGATTATCTGAACCCTGATAAACCGTGATGCCGGGGATCTGACGTCGTGTGCGGCCGTTTTGAACGGAGCAGCCCCCTCGAAGTCCTCAAGGCCGAGTTCAGGGTTGCGCAGTCTGCCGCTGACCTGCCCCCCCGTTACAATATTGCCCCAAGCCAGGAGATACTTATCCTGAACGATGAGGGCAGGAGGCAGTTTGTCACCTGCAGATGGGGATTTCTGCCCTCCTGGGCCCGCGGTCCATCGATCGGCAGCCGGATGATCAATGCACGGGCGGAGACCGTTGCCACGAAGCCGGCCTTCAGGTCCGCCTTCAAAAAACGTCGCTGCCTCGTTGTTGCCGACGGTTTTTATGAATGGCAAAAAAGGGGAAACAAAAAGATTCCCGTCTATATACATCTCAAATCAGCCAGACCGTTCGGTTTGGCCGGCCTGTACGGTGCGTGGGTATCGGCTGCCGGAGAGAAGATCTGCACCTGCACCATCATTACGACCAGCGCCAATGACCTGATCGCGCCGGTTCATGACCGCATGCCGGCGATCATATCCAAGGAGCAGGAGGATGCCTGGCTTGACCCCGGCCTTTCGGATGAAATGCTGCTGCTCGATATGCTCAGGCCATACCCGTCGGAGGAGATGGAGCTTTACGAGGTCTCGGCGAAAATCAATTCTCCCCGGTACGATTCGCCCGATGCCGTCAAACCACTGTCAGACCGCTCTTCGGGAGTCTGAATCCGATGGCCGGCCGCAGCCAGCTCTTTTATGTTGCAATCATCGCTGCCATATGCGATATTATGACGATTTCACCGTCAGAAGAGAGAACCCCCGGGAGTTCAGCGGGCAGGCCTCGTATGGTGTTATTTTCGCGGCAATGGTTATACTAATAAGTTCATAAGTATGCTGAAACATTAAAAAATCTCCCTTCACCCCTGCCTGCCGGCAAGCAGGCCTCTTTGCCAAAGAGGGGCATGATACCTCCCTTTGGCAAAGGGAGGATAGGAGGGATTTTCCGGTTAATGTCTTCATAACTTATGAACACCTTAGTACGTGTCCGCGGCGATCTCCGGTTAATGATTGAAAGCATGAGGTGACAAACAATGGCTGATAAACCGAAACTGAGTATGTACTGGGCTGCGTCGTGCGGCGGGTGCGAAGTGGCGCTGGTCAATCTCAACGAAAAAATACTTGATGTGGATGCAGCCTTTGATTTCATGTTCTGTCCCTGTCTGCTTGACACCAAGAAAAAGGAGATTGAAGCGCTGCCGGACGGCTCCATAGCCATTACGCTTTTTAACGGTGCTATCCGGACTGCCGAAAATGAGGAGATGGCCCATCTCCTGAGAAGAAAATCGCAGGTTCTCATTGCGTTCGGCTCATGTTCCGCAGAGGGCTGCATCCCGGGGCTTGCCAATCTCCACAGCAGGGAGGATCTGATGAAGTCTGTCTATCTTGATAATCCCACGATCGATAACCCGGGAAAGATTATCCCGCAGCCGGAGACGGAAGTTCCGGAAGGAACGCTGAGCATTCCTGTCTTTTTCGACAGGGTGCGGACACTGGCGCAGGTGACCGATGTTGATTTCTTTATACCGGGGTGTCCGCCGGAGCCGCATCAGATATGGAATGTGGTGAGCGCTGTGGTGGCTGGAGCTCAGCTGCCGCCAAAAGGCAGTGTTATCGGGGCAGGAAAGTCGGCTGTCTGTGATGAGTGCGACCGGAAAAAAAAGGACAAGAAGATATCAAAACTCTTCAGGACGTATGAGATAATCCCTGAAAAGGAGGCCTGTCTGCTGGAACAGGGCCTGATATGTATGGGGATAGCCACCCGGGACGGTTGCGGGGCACTCTGTCCAAAGGTGAATATGCCCTGTACCGGGTGTTATGGGCCGCCCGAGGGAGTGCTTGACCAGGGGGCCAAGATGGTGGCAGCGCTCGGTTCGATTATCGATATCGGCGATACCAAGGGCCTTGCGGAAGAGGAGATCTACCGGAGGATTGATACAGTTCTCAATGCAATCCCTGATTATGCCGGCATGTTCTATAAATACAGTCTGCCGGGATCCATTATGAAAGGGAGAATTGCATGAAAAAGATCAGCATCGATCCAATCACCCGGCTCGAGGGGCACGGCAAGATCGAGATATTCCTCAATGATGAGGGGGACGTTTCCAATGCCTATTTTCAGGTGCCTGAACTCAGGGGTTTTGAACGGTTCTCGGTAGGCCGGCTGGCAGAAGATATGCCGGTGATCACCAACCGGATCTGCGGTGTCTGTCCTGAGGCCCATCATATGGCCTCGGTAAAGGCGCTGGATATGCTCTTCGGCGTCGAGCCCCCGCCCGCGGCGAAGAAAATACGCGAACTCCTTTATATGGCTTTTTATGTGACTGACCACACGACCCACTTCTATGCGCTCGGCGGGCCTGATTTCATCGTTGGCCCTGACGCCCCGCCTTCGGAGAGGAATATACTCGGTGTTATCCGGAAGGTCGGCCTCGATATCGGGAAACAGGTCATAGACTGCAGGGCACGCAATCATCACGTGATCGAGATGCTCGGAGGCCGGGGGGTGCATCTGGCCGGGGGACTGCCGGGGGGCTGGAGCAAGCCGGTTTCAGAAGAAGAGAGAAAAGAGATTGAAGAGGTTGCAAAAAAGAATATTGATTTTGCCCTGTTCAGCCTCAAGGCCTTTGATGATATTGTCCTGAAAAATGAGAAATATCTTGAGCTCGTCACCTCGGATGTATATCTGCATAAGACATATTACATGGGCACGGTGGACGATAAGAACCGGGTCAATTTTTATGACGGCAGGATCAGGGTCGTGGACCCTGACGGTAAGGAATTCGTCAAATATCCTGCTGCCGACTATGCGCAGCATATTGCGGAGCGGGTCGAGCCCTGGACGTACCTGAAATTCCCTTACCTGAAAAAAGTCGGCTGGAAAGGACTTGTGGATGGCAGAGACAGCGGAGTCTACATCGCTACGCCTCTTTCCCGGCTGAATGTCTCTGATTCCATGGCAACTCCCCTTGCCCAGGAGAACTTTGAGCGCATGTTTGAGGCGTTTGGCTCAAAGAAGATCAATGGCAGATACCAGCCGGTCCACCATCGCCTGGCAACCCATTGGGCGCGGCTGATAGAACTTTTATATGCAGCAGAGCATATGCTCGAACTCAGCCGGGACCCCGAGATAACCTCTCCTGAGGTCAGGAACATCCCTCAGCGGATTGCCGGGATCGGCATCGGGTCGGTCGAGGCACCGCGCGGGACACTCACCCATCACTATGTCAGTGATGAGCGGGGAGTTCTCACCAGCGTTAACCTGATTGTCGGTACAACAAACAACTATGCACCGATGAGCATGTCGATAAAGCGGGCGGCTGAAAAACTCATCTCAAAGGGCAGGATAGTGGAAGAAGGTATGCTGAATAAAATCGAGATGGCCTTCCGGCTCTATGATCCCTGTCTTTCCTGCGCAACCCACTTCCTGCCGGGGCAGATGCCGCTGCAGGTGGTCATACGCGACAGCAGCAGCCAGATCGTGCGGACGCTGCAGAGAGACTGAGGGCCGGTGAAGACCGTGGTTATCGGCCTGGGCAATCCCATTCTCACTGATGACAGTGTCGGGATCAAGGTGTCGCGTGCGATCAGCGCGTATCTGGCGAATCAGCCAGGAACGGGGGCAGAGAGCGGGGCCATTGTGATCAAGGAGGTCTATGCCGGGGGTATCAGGCTTATGGACGCCATGACCGGCTATGACCGCGCCTGTATCGTCGATGCCATGGTGACCGGCAGATTCAGGCCCGGGGAGATGACTGAGTTCGGTCTCGATGAACTCTGCCGTACCCGGAACATTGTCTGCACGCATGACACCAATCTTGCGACCGCCCTGGAACTCGGCAGAATGCTCGATCTGCATCTGCCGGCGACGATAAGGATATGGGGGATCGAGGCCCGTGATGTGACCTCGTTCGGGGAACGGTTGACGGAGGACGTTGAGCGTGCGGTGCCCGTTGCGGTCAGCGCCCTGCTCAGGGAACTGAAGATTGATGTACCAAGGGAGATGCCATGAAGACAGGTGTTTATTTCTGCAGGTGCGGGACGAATATATCGGACAGGATCGATCCGGAGAAGGTCAGGGACACGCTGCTGAAGCAGTACCCCGGCATCCACTTCAGTACGCTGGATTTCATGTGCTCCGAGGAAGGCAAGGAGGCGCTCGAGCGGGACCTGGTTGAAAACGGGGTGCAGAGGGTGGTCGTGTCGGCCTGTTCTCCCCGCGACCATGAAACGACTTTCATGCGGGTGCTCTCGAAGGCGGGATTGAACCCGTATCTCATGCAGATGGTGAACGCACGCGAGCAGATCGCCTGGGTCACTGAAGACAGCGCCAGGGCTGTGGACAAGGCGGCACGGTATATACGTTCAGCAATCAGAAGGGTGCAACTGCATGAACCCCTTGAAAAGAAGGAGATCGACATCTGTACGGATGTCCTGGTTATTGGAGCAGGGCCTGCCGGCCTTAAGGCCGCACTCGGCATCGCCGGGTCCGGAAGAAAGGTCGTGCTGGTTGAGAAATCTCCGGTGATCGGCGGGATGCCGGTCAGATATGAAGAGCTTTTCCCGGGTATGGAATGCGGTCCCTGCATGCTTGAGCCGATCATGGGTGACGTACTCCATGGTGAGTATGCCGAAAATATCGAACTGCTGACCATGGCCGAGGTGACCGGCGTCGTCGGTTCCTATGGCAACTTTGTCGCCAAAATCAGCCAGCGCCCGCGTTATGTGGACCTGCAGGCCTGCATTGGCTGTGCGGAATGCATCGAGCCGTGTCCGGTTTCTGCAAAGAATGCGTTCAATTATGACCTGAACGAGCGCAGGGCGGTTTCGTTTCCTTTTGCCGGAGCCCTTCCGAATGCTCCCTTTATCGACGAGAAGCTCTGCATTGCGCTGCAGGGCGGGGAATGCAGAAAATGTCAGGAGGCCTGTCCGGTCGAGGGTGCCATTCTCCTGAACGAGGCCCCGAAGCTATTCGAGAGAAATATCGGTGCAATCATCGTGGCTGTCGGCTCTGATCTCTATGACTGCACCGTACTGCCTAACCTGGGCTACGGCAGGCTCGGGAACGTATACACCAGCAATGAATTCGAGCGGCTTATGGCGTCGAACGGTCCGACCGACGGAGAGATCAGGACCACGGCCGGCAGTGCTCCGTCGAGCGTTGCAATCGTCCACTGTGTCGGAAGCCTGGATCCGAATCACAAGGAATACTGTTCGGGCATCTGCTGCCAGTATGCCTTCAAGTTCAACCATCTTATCGAGAAGAAGCTGCCGGGGACGGCCATATATCATTTTTTTAAAGAACTGGCCATACCGGGCAAGGAGGATTTCACCCTCTATAAGCATGCACGGTCAAATCCGCAGGCAACCTTTATCAGGTATGGAGATATACAGGACCTGTCGGTTGCCGAGGATGAAGCAGGGCAGATGGTTGCATACAGGGACCTGTCCGGCAAGTCCGGAAACGTGAGGGCGGACATGGTGGTGCTCTGTCCCGCGGTAATACCGGCGGCAGGGTCCGGAGAACTCGGTGCGGTCCTGGAGACCGTGCAGGACCGTTTCGGTTTTTTTGAGGAGCTGCATGGACGACTTGATGCTGGCCAGTCAAAAATCAAGGGCATATTTCTGGCCGGTACGTGCCAGGCTCCGATGGATATTCAGAAGACCATGAACCAGGGGATGGCCGCTGCCGGGTATATTCTGTCAGGACTTGTGGCAGGCAGAAAGCTTGAGATTCAGCCGGTCAACGCCGAGGTCGACGCCGAGCGGTGCTCGGGATGCAGGGTCTGCATTTCTGTCTGTCCGTACAAGGCGATATCCTTTGATGAAGAAAATACGGTTGCGGTTGTCAACGACGTCCTCTGCCAGGGGTGCGGTACCTGCGTTGCTGCCTGCCCCGGCGCCGCGATCAGCGGCAATCACTTTACGAATGCGGAAATTCTTGCGGAGATAGACGAGGTGCTGAAATGACTGAAGACAGGACGGCTTTCGAGCCGAAGATTATCGGGTTCCTCTGCAACTGGTGTTCGTATGCAGGTGCGGACAAGGCAGGGACGGCACAGAGCCCCTATCCCCCGAATGTGGACGTCATCCGGGTAATGTGCAGCGGGAGGGTAGACCCCCAGTTTGTGATGAAGGCCTTTGAACGGGGAGCGGACGGCGTCATTATTCTGGCCTGTCATCCCGGCGACTGTCACTACAAGGAGGGCAACTACCGGGCGGTACAGCGCCACCGTCTTCTTCTGAGGATGCTCGAACCCTTCGGCATTGAGAAAGATCGGTGCCGGTTCGATTTTGTTTCTGCGGGAGAGGGCGAAAAATTTGTCAGGGTCATTACCGGGATGGTGGATGCCATCAGGGCACTGGGACCCCTAAAAATTCCTGCGTAACAGGCAATAAATCATGTATATTATATGAAACCCAAGGAGGGATGATATGGCGCTACAGACGCTTGATGCACGGGGCCTGAAATGCCCGCAGCCAACACTTAAAATTACGGCCATGGCCGTCAGGATGAAGCCGGGTGATGTACTCGAAGCTGTTGCGGACTGCGCAACCTTTGAAAAAGATGTCAGGGACTGGTGTGCCCGCTCAAAGAAGATTCTCCTCTGGGTGCGGGACGAGGGCGGCTCAAAGAAGTGTCAGATCCAGTTCTGATTCGCCTGTCCAGATAGGGGGTCGACGGTGTTGATCCCCTGCCCGCAGGAAGACCCTCCTTTCTGCCAACAAGCCACGTGACTGCGGCAGGAAAACTCATTACGGCGGTAACAGACTGAAGAAGATATTCCCGGCGGAGATGTTTATCGACAGGGATGGAAGGCACTGCCGTGCGCGGTACCCAGTGCCTGCGGGACCACATAACAGAGAAAAGCCCCGGAGAAAACCATGACCGAGAAGCGAAGAAGCGATCTGATCATTGAAGAACTTGGAAAACTGAAGGGCAGGGCAACGACGGTCGACGTAGAGGTCGAGACGCTCAAGGTCGTAATCTTCACTCTCGGTGACTGTTGCTTTGCCCTGCCGGGGTCTGATGTGAAGGAGATTCTGCCTTTCATGGATATTTTCCCGATACCGGGAGCCCCGGGCTTCATTCCCGGCGTGATCAACAACCGCGGTGACATTGAGTCCGTTATCAATCTCAACAGGTTCCTGGACCTTCCCGACAGTGAACGTACATCTGCCAGCAGGATTCTGATAGCTGCGAAGGCCGGGGTTCGTTCCGGGCTTATTGTGGATTCCGTACTGGATGTTGTGGACATTCCTCTCGACTCGATTAAACCCCCGCTGCTTACCCTGGACGATGCAAAAAAAGAACTGGTGACCGGGGAGATGCTTTATGGCAGCAGGACCGTTGTCATGCTCGACGTCTCCCGCCTGTTCGGCAAGCTCTGTGCCCATGGTGAATGACGGTCGCGATGAGACCTGTACCCTTCCGGCGGAGGTGGATTTCCTCATGTTCAGCGCGGCCGGGGTCCGGATGGCTGTTGACGCGAGCCAGGTGGATGGCATTATGAGCCCCGGTCAGGCCGGGGAGGGGGGCATCGCTGTCCGGGTGCTGAGTGAGATTCTGGGGGCTGAACAGGCGGCCAGCCCGGCATCCCAGAAAATACTTTTGTACCGGGATGGCGGGGAGGCGTGCGGGATTGGGGTTGACAGCCTCGATTCGATCGTGCCGGTTCCGACAGGAACGATTCGGCTTTTTACGGAGCCACTTCTGTCTCAGGCAGGGCTGCGCCCCTTTTGGGGGGCTGTTCCGCAGGGGAAGAACGTAGTATTGCTCATCGATTTATACCGGCTGAAAGGCCTGAAATCATGCAAGGCGGGAGCAACCGCCTGAAAGAGAGGAAGTGTCTGTCATGCATAAAATAGGATTGTTCAAGAATGACGTCACATCAAAAAACCAGTTCCTGCTGTTCCTGATTCTGCCGCTGGTTATTACGATAACCGTCTTCGTTTTGATCTCACTGTCGGTGATCAAAACTGCCGGGGATAAACGTATTGAGGCGTATGACCGCGCCGTGAGTACGAACAGGGAGGCTGCCGTCAAACTTTTTATGGACAGAAGCGCTATGACTGCCCGGGAGGCGGAACATACGCGGGAAATGTACCGGCTTTTTCTGACGCGGGCCGTCCTGCTCTCCGCTGTGCTCCTGCTCTGCACCTGGTATATGATCAGTCGTTTTCAGCGGGAGTATTATGAGGACATCGGGAAGGCATCCGAAGCGGTCAGACATATGGGGTCACACGCAGGTATGCTTTCCATCACGGTTTCACAATATGCCGCTGTCGCATCTGAAGAGTCCGCCTCCATCTCCGAGATTACGTCAACCACCGAAGAACTCTCCGCCTCATCGACGCAGATCGCCGACCATGCAAAGGCGGTGGTCGATATAGCCCAGAAGACCTGGGAGGATACGAAGAAAGGCGCGACCGCGATCGAATCCATGATCATGAAGATGTCCGAAATCCATGGCAACAGTCAGAAGAGCGTTGCAGAGATCGTGGACCTCGGCAGAAAGTCACGGGAGATCACGAAGGTAATGGAGATCATCAACTCCATTGCCGACCACACGAAGCTCCTTGCCTTCAATGCTGCGCTCGAGGCCTCCAGCGCCGGCGAGGCTGGCAAGCGGTTCGGGGTCGTTGCGGCCGAGATCCGCAGGCTTGCCGACAGCGTCACCGAGTCCACCAGCGAGATAGAGGCAAAGATCAGTGAGATCCAGGAGGCAGTGAACAATCTGACCGTTGCCTCGGAAAAGAGTTCCCAGGGGATTGAACAGGGGATGGAGTTCTCCTTTCAGGCGGCATCGCTCCTTTCTGAAATCGTCGACGCAGCCCATACGACGATGGATTCCGCAAAGCAGATATCTCTTTCGACGCAGCAGCAGAAGACGGCGAACAGCCAGGTCGTGATCGCCCTGCGCGAGATCATGCAGGGCACGATAACGACCTCAGCGTCGGTTGAGGCTCTCAGCACGATCAGCGAGGAGCTCGCCGATGTGTCTCACGATCTCGAGGGGATACTGAGGAAACTCGGGTATAGGGGCGGTACAGACGGCGGAGGGCCTGCGGAGAACGGGGCCAATGCCTAGGGAAGAAATCCTTTGTATGGGGAGACCGTCATAAATAAGTCGCGGGTTCTGATCGTAGACGACAGTTCCCTCGTAAGGGACCTGATCAGGGCAATCGTCGAGCTCGATTCCGAAATGGAGGTCGTGGGCGAGGCCTCGAACGGCCTGGAGGCGGTCGCTGCCGTCCGGATTCTCAGGCCGGATATTGTGACGATGGACATCGAGATGCCTGTCATGGACGGGCTCCAGGCCATAGAACAGATCATGGCAGAGAACGCTGTCCCGATCCTCGTCGTCACTACCCGGAGCGACGCGAAGACGGCGTATGCCGCGATAGCGAAGGGTGCACTCGACCTTGTGATCAAGCCTGACCTGAACATTGGGACGGCCCGCGAATTTGTGGCAAAGCTCAAACTGTTGTCCAGGGTCAGGGTGGTTCCCCATATCTCCGGAAGGCGGGCCCATCTGCATCCCGCTGTGGCGGACGCCCCGCTGATCAGCGGAGACCTGTCTGACCGGATCGTGGCGATCGCGTCGTCAACAGGCGGGCCGGATGCCCTGTCGGTTATCCTGTCACGGCTGCCTGAGAAATTTCCCGTGCCGATCGTGATCGCCCAGCATATCTCCGACGGCTTTGTGAGCGGGATGGTCGGCTGGCTCAGGCCGCTGTCGCGGGTCGAACTGAAGGTGGCAGAAGACGGGGAATATCTCAGACCCGGGACGGCCTACGTTTGTCCCCCGGAAACCCACATGCTGATCGACAGCTCGAAAAGAATTATATTTGCCGGGAGGCAGCCGAATGATATCTACCGGCCGTCGTGCGACCTGCTCCTTTCCTCGGTGGCAGAGGCCTTCAGCAACAAGGCGATCGGGGTCATCCTCACCGGCATGGGGAACGACGGAGTCGCCGGCATGAAGAAGATCAGGAAGGCGGGCGGATGGACCATTGCGCAGGATGAGAAGACCTCGGTCATATTCGGGATGCCGAGACTGGCGATCGAGAGCGGCTGCGTTGACGCCGTGATGCCCCTGCATGCTATCAGCAGCGAAATAGCGCGGGCGGCTGCCGATAAGGGTGTTGCGGCGGAACGGATCGGTTCATGCACCTGAAACCGTTCAAATGTCTGATCAGGGAGAAGTGCGGGCTTTCGTTCGATGCCTCGCGTGAGGCCATCCTCTCCGAGGGCATAAAGTCGAGATTGTCCGAACGGGCCGTGAGCTCGCATGAGGAATACCTCGGGCTGCTTACCCGCGAACCGCATGAATTTAACATGCTGGTGAACCTCATTACGGTCAACGAAACCTATTTCCTGCGTGAGCCGGTTCATTTTGATATCCTCACCGAAAGGCTGCTCCCCGGCATGATGGCCGGCAGGAAAGAGGGGGACAGGATCAGGATCGTCTGTGCGGGCTGTTCGAGCGGAGAGGAACCTTACTCGGTCGCGATATCGCTGATGGCGAAGTTCGGACCGGGCTTTCACCGCATGTTTTCGGTCGTCGGCATTGATATCGACGACGAAGCCCTCGGCAGGGCGAAAGCCGGCGTCTATGCCGGACATTCCTTCCGCGGGGTTCCGGAGCACATCCGCAGGGGATATTTCGACCGGCAGGGGAACAGTTATCGTATCAGGGACGCTGTCCGGGAAGGCGTGGAGTTTCTGCGTCTGAACATCTTCGGAGATTCGTACCCCGAACAGGTCAGAAACGCAGATGTGATCTTTTACCGGAACGTCTCGATCTATTTCGAGCCCGAGGTCCAGAAGCTCGTATTCAGGAACCTGGCAGACCTGCTGGCTGACAAGGGATATCTCTTTCTGAGTTCAACCGAGACGTTTGCACATAATATCGGGGTCCTCTCCCTGATCGAAAAGGATGGGGTCTTTTTTTACAGCAAGGGTGTCGAGGTCAGGATCGAGGAGCGGCGCAGGACGCCGGTTGAGGCGAGGAAGACCCTCCCCCCGCCAGCGAGGCGGCTGCCGGCCGGACCGTCCGCAGGTGCCGGCGATGTCCCGGCGACGAGAAAGAGGGATAGACCGCACCATATATTCGACGAGGCCCTGGCGCTCGCTGAGGCCAGAAAATATGACGCCGCACTTCAGCAGACCGATGAGGTCCTCACGCTGCAGCCCTCCTTTATCAAGGCATATATGCTGCGGGCCGGCATCCTGCTGAACCTGGAGAAGTTTGACGAGGCCGAAGCCGCCTGCCTCTGCGGCATGGAGCTCGACCCGTGGTGTCTTGAAGGAAAACTGCTTCTGGGCCTGCTGGCGAAGGTCCGGGGGGATTGCGCGGAGGCACGAAAGAAATTCAAGGAGGCGTTGTATATCGATTCGGCCTCCTGGGTTGCCCATTTCTATCTCGGAGAGCTTTACCGGTTTGAAAGGGATGGCGAGAGGGCCTGCCGTGAGTTCCGCATCGTGATAAAGCTGCTTGAAGATAAAGGCCCGTCGGGCCACGGCATGACCTTTCTGACGTTCCCTGTTCCCGTGGAGCAGATCGTGCATCTTTGCAGGCATAACCTTGCGGTGATGCAGGGCCCCGGATGGAGCGCGGGTTTGTAATGGCGTTCGACATCAAGAAATTCATTGCACGCTTTGCGGAGGAGGCCCGCGAGCATATCGAGGGGCTCAACCGGGGTCTCGTTGCGCTGGAGAAGAATCCGGGAGACGGGGAGAACCTCAATGCGATCTTCCGGGCCGCCCATACGATCAAGGGATCGGCGCGCATGCTGAAGCTGGCGACGATAACCGAACTGGCACACAGGCTGGAAGATGCACTGGGGGCGCTGAGGGAGGGACGCATCACCCATAGCCGGGAATTGGCCGGACTGCTGTTCAGGGGGGTGGATGCCCTGTCGGCGATGGTCGAGACAGTCTCCTCCGGGGGGGAGCCTCCGCCGGCAGATGCTTCCCTCTGCGAGGCCCTTGCCGAAGCCGCCGGGGGTGCGCTTTCCGCCGGAAAGGCGGAGGATGTTGCTGACAGGTGTACGGTGGCGCCGCCTGCCGCCGAACCCGACAACCAGCCCCCGGCTGAAGCAGGGTCCCCTGAACCTCCTCCCCAGCAGCAGCCAAAAGCAGCCGGCCCTGCCGAGAGCATCCGGGTCCGTGCCGAAAAGCTGGACGATCTGATTCGTCTCATGGGCGAGGTCGTGTCGCATCAGAACAAGCTCAAGGAACGGATTGCCGACATTGCTGCGCTGGAACGCGAGGCGGTAAGGCATGTGGGCCTTTGTGATCAGGGCGGGGAGGGTGCGGCCCTGCTTGCGAATGCCCGTTTGCTGCACCTGGGTTTAAAAAACCTGCTCTCGCAACTCAAGCAGGACAAGGTCCTCCAGGACATTCTTACGTCCGAGTTTCAGGAAAAGGCCCTGATGTTGAGGATGGTACCTCTTTCGACGGTCTTTGATCCCCTGCACCGGCTCGTGCGCGACATTTCGGATACCCTCGGCAAGGACGTCGATTTCGAGGTCCTTGGGGCCGGCATAGAACTGGACAAGAAGATGGTTGAAAAATTGAGCGACCCCCTCGTGCATATGCTCAGAAATTCGATCGATCACGGCATCGAAGAGCCCCGGGTGCGCTCAGCAGCCGGCAAACCTGCTCGCGGCAGGATACGGTTGTCTGCGCTGCATGATGCCGGCTCGATCGTGATCGAACTGCATGACGACGGCGCCGGCATATCAGCGGCCCGGATCAGGGAAAAGGCCCTGGCAAAGAAGCTGTTTGATGCTGCTGCCCTCGACATGATGCCGGAGCCGGCGCTCCTCGACCTGATTTTTCTGCCCGGCTTCAGCACCAGCGGACTTATCACGGATATCTCCGGCCGGGGGGTCGGCATGGACGTGGTGAAGAGGAACATTGTCGAGGACCTCAGAGGGACGGTAAAGATCGGAACGAAGGAGGGGTATGGCAGTACGTTTTCGATCAGGATACCGATGACGCTTGCGATCATGAGAATCCTCCTTGTTTCCTACCGCGGGATGACGTTCGGCATCACAACGCACTTTGTGACCGAGATCATCAGGGTATCCGAGACCGAAATAATCAGCGTTGTCTCCCGGAAGGCACTGCGGCTGCGTGAGGAGTTCATTCCCGTAGCCGACCTGGGAGACGTCCTGAACCCGGGCAGCGGCAGGAGGCCGCCTTCGGGCCAGCTGCTGATTCTCATTGTGCAGGTCGGTGCCGAAAAAATCGGCTTTATTGTCGATGCCCTGTACGACGAGGAAGATATGGTGATCAAGTCCCTTCCGTCCCATATGCGCAGCGTGAGGCTTGTCTCCGGAGTTACGATATCGGGCCGGAATGAAGTCATCAGCATTCTGAACATCCCCGCGCTCATGGAGTCTGCACGGAGCGTGCACGAGACCAGGCCTGTCCACCAGCCTGAGGCCGCGGCAGCGCGGGATATCAGCATCCTTGTCGTCGACGACTCCGTCAATACGCGGGAGATCGAAAAAAGTATTCTTGAGGCGTACGGCTACCGCGTGACGATCGCGGGTGACGGTATGGAGGCACTTGAAATCGCGGGGGAGTCGAGATATGATCTGGTGATAACCGACGTGGAGATGCCCCGGCTCGACGGTTTTTCGCTGACCGAACGGCTCAGGTCCGACAGCAACTACAGAGACGTCCCGATTATCATCGTGACCTCGAGGGAGAAGGACGAGGACCGGAGGAGGGGCATCAGAGTCGGTGCAGACGCCTATATCGTCAAAGGTGCCTTTGACCAGAGCAACCTTGTTGAAACAGTGCAGAATCTTATCGGAAAGGGAAAAGAGATATGAAGCCTGAAAACGAACGGGTAAACGTCCTGGTGGCCGATGACGATCCGCTCGTGCGGGACATGATCGCCATAATCCTGCAGGACGAGGGATATCGTGTCGACACGGCAGAAAACGGGGCCGAGGCCTTGAAAAAATTCAGCTCCGGGGAGGACGTCGGCCTTATTGTCTCTGACATGAACATGCCGGAGATGGACGGTCTGAGCCTGATCCGTGCTGTCCGGGACAGGGGAGACGATGTGCCGATCATCATCCTGACGGGGAACAGTGAAGTGACAACCGCCATTCAGGCTCTGAAGACCGGGGCGAGCGATTATATCCTGAAGGACGAAAATATCCAGGAGACGATCGGCATCGCCGTTGAGAAGGCGCTCGAAAAGCACTTTCTGAGGAAACAGAACCAGCTGCTCCAGGAGGAGCTGGCCCGGAAGAACGAAAAGCTGGAGCATGAAAAGGTCCTTGCGCAGAAGGTCCAGAAGAATATCCTGCCGCGGGACCTCCGGTTCCCCGGTTTTGAAGTGGGTTCGTTCTACCGGCCTTCAGACAAGATCGGCGGAGATTTTTTCGATGCGTGGGAGAACAGCGGCAGGGTCCACTTCCTGATCGGCGACGTCTCCGGTCACAGTACCTCGTCGGCCCTGATCATGGCGGTGAGCAAGGGGATACTCCAGTCTCTCGGCCATACCCTGACCGACCCCCGGGAGATCGTCCGGACCGCGAACCGGATGATCTGCAATATTGTGAGCGACAGCGGTATGTTTCTGACGCTTCTCTACGGCGTTTTCGACCGGTCTCGGGATGAACTGACCGTTGTTTCTGCCGGACATAATCCCGTCTACCTGGTAAAGGGAGGCGAGGTCACGAGTCTCGATTCGACGGGTGCGGTCATCGGCTGGGATCCGGATGATACCTGGGACGCCACCACGGCGGATTTTTCGGACGGCACGAGCCTCGTACTGTACACGGACGGTCTGACCGAGGTCAAGAACCAGGCAGGGACCGAATTTGGCGAGGAAGGACTTGAGGCCCTGCTGGGAGATCTCCAGCCTGTCGGCGATTTGATTGACAGGATCGTCAGGAGCGTCGAGACCTTCTGTGCTTCTGATTTTCATGACGACCTCACCCTGTTTA
This sequence comes from uncultured Thermodesulfovibrio sp., assembly GCA_964499365.1. Lineage (GTDB taxonomy): Bacteria > Nitrospirota > Thermodesulfovibrionia > Thermodesulfovibrionales > UBA6898 > PALSA-1316. The sequence goes on along the minus strand of CAZCKU010000009.1, from coordinate 86,880 downwards.
TACTGAAGAGGATACCCGCAGATGGATGACGACATCTTTACGATGAAGTTTGCGCCGTCCTTCGAGAGCGTTTCCGAGGCCCGGCTCGCTGTTCAGGACGTCTGCGAAAAGCACTATCCGCAGCCAGGAGCGGCCGTCCTCATCGGAGAGCTGCTGATGGCGGCCACTGAGGCGATGAACAATGCCGTTGAGCATTCCGGTGCCCAGGAGGTGGAGATTGGACTCAGTGCAGGGGTGCGGGGGCTGACATTCCGGGTGATCACCGCCGGGAAGCGTTTTGAACCCCCGGCCGATGTTGCATTCCCTGATCTTGACGGTCCCGGCGGACTGCCCGAGGGGGGCTTTGGCCTTGCCATCATCAGGGAAATGACGGATTCAGTTGCGTATGATTACCGCGATGGAAAAAATATCGTAACGCTGACAAAAAATATTTCGGAAAGCGAAGGAGGACAGGATGGAGATTAAGATTGGCATGGATGGAGACTTTGTGATTGCCGAGCTGTCAGGCGATCTGGTGGCAGGCACGGCGGAGCAGTTCAAGACGCAGATGGCGAAGCTGATGGAGAAGAACTTCCTGCACGTGGTCCTTGAACTGAGCAAGGTGACCTTTATGGACAGTTCCGGGCTGGGTGCCTGCATGGCCGCGCATAAGGCATTCAACGAAAAACTGGGAAATCTGGTCTGCACAAAACCGAGCGAGACCGTGGCCAAGGTTTTTCGCGTGACCAGGGCCGACCAGAAACTGAACATGGCGGGCAACCGGCTTGAGGCTGTGATGTTTCTGCAGAACGCAGTGCGGAGCGGGAGGCAGTCATGAACGAGCCCGGAAAACTGGGAGAACTGCTGATCGCGAAAAAGATCATCACCACCGCGCAACTCGAAGAGGCGCTCAAGAAGATGCAGGAGAATGCGCTGCCTCTGGGAGAGATGCTGATTCATCTCAGGTATGTCAGCGAGCACATGATGCTCGATACCCTGAGCAAGCACCTCGGGGTCGATTTCCTGAACATAGCGGAAAACGATTACCAGATCGTGGACAAGACGCTCTCGAGGGTGCTCCCCCTGGAGATCTGTCAGAAGAACAAGGTACTGCCCATCTTTCAGATCATCGATGAGGACATCAGGGAGCTGACCCTGGCGATGGCCGATCCCTTTGCGGAGGATGTTATCAAAGAGGTCGCCTCGATCACCGAGTGCCGTGTCAACCCCGTGCTGGCGACGATCGCGTCTATTGAAGGCGGTATTGCCAAGCTTTATTCGATCAAGACAGACATAAAGATCGAAAAGTTGTCGATGCAGAAGGGGGATGCGACGTCACTCGTCAACAGCATGCTTCAGAACGCCGTGCGGCTCGGGGCGAGCGATATCCATGTCGATCCGCACGAGAAGGAATGCATTGTCAGGATGAGGATTGACGGTGTTCTGGAGCCTGTCTCGATCTACCCGATTGCCTTGCATCCATCCGTGGCTACGAGGATAAAGGTCCTGGCAAGCGGGGCAAATGCGGTCATGAAGATCGAGGACCGGCGGCTTCCGCAGGACGGGGCGATTGCGACCAAGATAGACGGCCATCAGGTTGATTGCCGTGTGTCGACGCTTCCCGCCCTCTTCGGCGAAAAGGTCGTCATCAGACTCTTCGACAAGGACAAGGCCGCCTATATCGGCCGCATACGGGACCTGAAGATGTCCCCCCGGATGGAACTCAAGTTCCGCCGGTGTGTGAGGCACCCAAGCGGGATAAACCTGGTCACCGGCCCGACCGGCAGCGGAAAGACGACCACACTGCATGCGGTGATCAACGAGATCAGCTCGGTCGGCATCAGCGTCGTGACCGTGGAGGACCCGGTGGAATATCAGGCTGGCGGCTATGTGAACCAGAGCTCGCTGATGCCTGCCGCCGGCTACACCTATTCCCGCGCGCTGAGGGCCATCATGAGGCAGGACCCTGATGTCATCCTGATCGGAGAGGTCCGGGACCGTGAGACCGCCGATATCGCGACGCAGGCCGCCCTCACCGGGCACCGCGTCTTTACGACGCTGCATACGGATAACGCGGCCGGTTCGTTTGCGCGCCTGATTGATATCGGCGTCGAGCACTTTCTCGTCTCGTCCACCACGATCTCATCGCTGAATCAGCGCCTGATACGGAAAGTCTGCACCAACTGTGCCGAAGAGCATGTTCCGACCAGGATAGAGCTGGATGATATCGGGATCGACCGCGATGTCATCGACGAGATCCTGAAGAACCCCCAGCAGTTCAGCATGCGGAGAGGCATGGGCTGCAGCCAGTGCCGCAAGACAGGATACCGCGGCAGACAGGGGGTCTATGAACTGATTACGGTCACCCCCGAAATACGGGAACTCATTCACCGGAACCAGTCAACAGACATCGTCGCCATGTCAGCCAGAAAAAAAGACAACGTGAATATGATATTTGAGGAGGGCCTGCGGCTCTTCCTGACAGGGGTTACCACTCTCGGTGAAATGCAGCATCTCCCGCGCGGAGATTATAAGATGAAGTCGGTTGCAGAGATCCTGAAGGACTCCGAGATCCAGTGACCGGGACGCTCAGAGAAGCAGGGCAGGGGACAAGGCGGCTTCTCTGCCGTGGGGGGGAGCAGAGCGGACAGAGCCGTACGCAGGAGGGACTGCCTGAACCCGGCACCGCCGTTGCGCGGTTATCCTGGTTATGACTCAGTCTCCTGAGACGGCCAGGGACAAGCTTCAGGGGCTGAGAAAGGTATTTGAAGCCCAGCTTCCCGGGAGAATCCTGCAGATAGAGCAGGCCTGGGAGTCCCTGTTTCGTGACGGGTGGGATTCTGAGACGGCAGGGGAGGTGGCAAAGCTCTGCCATACGCTTTCGGGTACGGCCGGGACCTTTGGGTTCCCTGCGGTAAGGACAGCGGCGCGAACCATGGAGACCCTGCTCCGGACGTCTATCAGGGACGGCATGATCCCTGATGCCGGCGGGCACCTCGAACTGCTGAAGGCCTCCTGCAGCGAAACTGCTCAGACGCCTCTCGCATCAGTACCTCGGGAGCCGGCCCCCTGCCGGTATGAGGGGCAGCCGGATGCCGATGAGATATACCTGGTTCACGAGGATCAACGGGCAGGCGAGTCACTCGCACTGCAACTCCGCTGCTTTGGTTACCGGGTCTCCATCTTCCCGACGCTTGCGGCGCTGAAGGCTGCGCTGCAGAATGCCACGCCGCGGCTGATTATTCTGGACCTGTCCTTTTCCGCAGGACATCTGGCCGATGGAGGGGAGATCCTTGAGATCCGGCGCGGACGTCCGGTTCCGCTGATTTTCCTCTCGGACAGCAGTGATTTCAGCAGCCGGCTGGAGGCGATACGCTGCGGCGGGCATGCCTATTTCGTCAAGCCGGTGGATGTGGGACGTCTGGTCGACAGACTTGATGTCCTGACAGCCCGGAAGCCCCGCATCCCCTTCCGCATACTGATCATCGACGACGAGCCGCTGCTTGCCGACTATCACGCGACCATACTCCGGCAGGCTGACATGGAAACAGCCGTTGTCACCGACCCGGAGCGGGCCCTGGAGACCCTGATTGATTTCAGACCCGAACTGATACTGATGGATGTGTATATGCCGGGCTGCAGCGGGATGGAACTGGCCAACCTCATTCGCCAGGACGAGACGTACATCGACATCCCTATCGTCTACCTTTCCTCGGAGACCGACCTCAGCAGGCAGCTGGTGGCGATGAGCCGGGGGGGAGACGATTTTCTCACCAAGCCGATCCAGGCCGACCATCTTATTACCTCGGTCACGATGCGGGCCGACCGTTACCGCACACTTCGTTCCTTTATGCGTTACGACGGACTGACGGGGCTCCTGAACCATACGAAGACGAAAGAGCAGCTGGACATCGAAGTCTCCCGCTCCCTGCGCCAGAAGACGAACCTCTCCTTTGCCCTGATCGACATCGACCACTTCAAGGCTGTCAACGATACCCACGGCCATCCGGTCGGCGACCAGGTCATCAAAAGCCTCTCCCGCCTTCTGAAGCAGCGTCTGAGGGCGACAGATACCGTCGGCCGCTTCGGAGGCGAGGAGTTTGCGGTCATCCTGACGGATACGGATGACCGGACGGCATGCAGGATCCTGAATGAACTGCGGGAGGATTTTGCGAAGATCCGCCATGCAAGCCGCGAAGGTCTTTTCCCTGTCACGTTCAGCTGCGGCGTGGCCTGCCCGATCTCCGGGAGCACCGGGGCCTCACTGATCGACGAAGCGGACAAGGCCCTGTACAGGGCCAAGCGGGCCGGACGAAACCGCGTCGTCTGCGGCGAGGCAGGAGATTTCCTGCAGGCATAAAAAAAGGGTGACAGGCCTGCCCAGCCATAATCAGCCATAATCAGCCATAATCAGTCCTGCACCCTGATAATTCCTTCACTCCTTCATCGCTGCGACAGATTTCGGCCCATTATCTGAACATCCCGGAGGACCCTGTCGTCTGACACACTATTGCGGCGGTCCTGAGGGAGGTGCCTGGTTCAGCGGTGCGCTCCTCTCCAGGTCCTGATCAGGACCTGGGGGAGGGGGCGGCAGGTACCTCTCGCCGCGGCGCGGCGCCCGGTAGCGGTAACCCGGCACCTGGTTGCCCTTCGAATACATGCACTGCTGATAGGCTATGTCATATCTGCGCTGGGCCTCCCAGCCGTAGACACGACTGGAATCAGATCCTGCTGCGAGTCCGAAAAGCAGTCCGTATCCCGCACCGATGGCAGCTCCGCCCCCGGCCTTGCCAACGGTTGAGCCTATGGCAGCACCCACCCCTGCGCCTATTGCGGTGCCTGCCACCGCCGACTTTGCGACCTCCTGGTCAGCCTGTTCCTGGGTCACCCCGATCTGCTGTGCTGCCCATCTCCGGCATACGGCGTCATCCTCCTGGAATACCTCAAAGGGTTTTCCGTGCCCGGGAAGGACCATCACGCGCGGGCCGGTCGGAACGGTTGCACAGCCGGCTGCCACCAGAACGCCGAGCAGCAGTATGACTGCTCCTGTTTTTGTCTTCATCGAACTACTCCTTTCCTTCCGAGGGAGGAGGGGTTGGGAGAACCTTCTTCCAGCCATCGGGACAACGCTTTACATAGGGGTAATAACCCTTCGGATCATTGCAGTAATACCAGTAATACTCCTGTTCGTATTCCTCTTCCTCCTCCTGGATGAAGGCAGGCGGGTCACGCTCGATAACGATAGCCGGTTCGCGGTACCCGTACGAATAGGGATAGTAATAGGGATAAGAATAGGGTCCCCACCAGGGAGTCCAGACAGGCCCGAGGATCACTTCTCCTCTGGAGCCATGGTGATGATGGCGGCTGCGTGCTTCCGAGGTCAGCACTCCCGTAAGAAGAACCATGAGAATTAGCCCGACAGTAAGAGATAAACGTTTCATTGTCCTATCCTCCCGTATCAAGAGACTCGCCCCCTGTTTCCATTGTATCCCATTAAACCATACCCCGCAATTGTGATAATATTGTGAAGACAGGGACCACCGACCCTTCCGGCACGTTGCTCAGTTCCCGAACATCGCACAATCCTGTTCATCCCGTCACATGAGAGCATGCCACGGCGCCGTACTCTCCAGCGGGAATAAAGGTGTCGGCTCCGAGGGTTATCCCGAGATGCAATGCTTGTATATATCATTGCTATCCCTGTATTGGCCTTCTGACATGAAAAAAGCCCCGGCGGGGGAATCCCCTGCCGGAGCCTTATTGCAAGCCATCGCTGGCTCTGTTTATGGTAGGCCCGGGCGGTTTCGAACCGCCGACCTCTACCGTGTCAAGGTAGCGCTCTCCCCCTGAGCTACGAGCCTGTAATGTACATTGGGGAGATATAAAATAACATGCCGGCGGCCTCTCTTGTCAACCTTTTACGGGGCAGGTGAGTATTTTTCATGCCACGCAGCGTGACCGGGAAGATATTGATACCCCCCATGGCCAATTATCTGGTAAAATAACGCTAGTGTCTTATGCGGTATGCCCGGGCATTTCCCGCAGGGGCCGACAGCCGATACAGAATAGAAAAGACGAGCAATCGCGAGGAACGATATTATGAGCAATGACCTGTCCATGATGTTTATACAGAACATCACCAAACTCCCGACGTTGCCCCATGTGGCGCAGGAGATTCTGAACCGCCTGACCGATGATATGCTGAACATCGAAAAACTGGAAGAGATTATCGAGCGCGACCCGGCGATAGCCGCCAAGATCCTGAGTGTTGCAAATTCGCCATTTTTCCGCTCCTCGGTGCCGGTGTCCTCGATCAGCACCGCAGTCTTCAGGATCGGGCTGAACAATGTCCGGAACATAGCCATGGGCGTCGCGCTGCTGACCGCATTTGACGACAAGGTCCAGGGCAAGCCTCTCGACAACAAGCGGGTCTTCAAGCATTCGATTGCCGTCGGCCTGCTGTCAAAATCCCTGGCAAAGCGCTTCAAGATCGCCAATGACAGCGACGTCTTCTCGTGCGGCATACTGCACGACCTGGGCTTCCTGGTCCTGAACAACTATTTTGCCGACAAGTACCAGCTGGTTATCAGTGATCTCAATGCAGGAATGCCCCTGCTCGATGCAGAGGCAAAGTCGCTGAACGTGACGCACGCCGTAGTCGGGACATGGCTCGCCGACAACTGGAACCTGCCGGACGCCGTCTACGAGACCATTCATTTCCATCATACGCCGTCCGACAAAAACAGCCGGATGGTTTCGCTTATCCATATCACTGATTTCATCGTCAGCCGGAACTTCTTCAGCGTGACCGGCAGGGACCCCGCATACCGGCTTGAGCCGCAGGCGCTTGCGGTCCTCGGCATTACCGAGGCTGACCTGCTGGAGATCGAATCCGAGGTCGACAGGGATATGTTCTCCGACAGCACCATGGACGTTTGAGCAGGGGCCCGCAGACTTCCGTGAAGAATCAGATGCCGAGCCATAACCGATGAAAAAAGTTACCGGCGACATAGGACTCATGTCTCTTCCGGACATCATGCAGTGGGCCGAGTCGAGCAGCAGGACAGGTTCTCTGGCGATCCGGCGTCAGGATGTCTCGAAGATGTTCTATATCCAGGACGGCAAGATAATCTTCGTCTCGTCACAGAAGCCGGGGGAGCGGCTGGGCGAGTATTTTTCAGCGGTCGGCAATGTAAGGCCGGCGGAGATCGAAAATGCACTGCGGCAGAGCAAACAGCTCGGCGTGCCCTTTACCGGCTATCTCGTATCCGAAGGGGTGATTGAACAGAAGAAGCTTGAGTCGCTGATAGAGGCACTTGCGGAGAAGATCTTCATCGACGCCCTGGGGTGGGAAGACGGCACGTTCGAATTTACCGATACGATACCATCGCTTATTCTGAACGGTCCGGTCAAGCTCAGCATTTCCTTTCTCGTCTTTCAGTCGGTCAAACAGTATGATGAGGTAAAGCGGGGGGTCGAAACCGATGCGACCGATGTGCTCCTGGAGCTCTCCAACCAGATTTCGGCCGGAAATATCGATATCCCGCCGGCGCCTCTCATCATGCACAAGCTCGAAGAGGCGATGCAGCGCGATGACTTTTCGATTCAGGAGATCGTCAAGATCATCATGTCTGACCAGATCCTGACCTCGAAGATTCTCCGGGTGGTGAACTCCGCCTTCTATTCTTCACAGAGCGAGATTACGTCCCTCCAGCAGGCGCTGATCTTCATGGGACTGAAATCCATCCTGAGTATCGTGGCTGTCCACTCGCTCAGCAGCTTTGCTCCGAGGAACCCCGAGAAAATACGTGAGATACTCAGACACAGCCTGGTCTGCGCCTTCGTTGCCAAGAAGCTGGCCTCGGCGGCCCGCATCGATCCTGAGGAGGCATTCGTCTGCGGTCTGCTGCACGATATCGGCAAGACCGTCCTGCTCAATTTTCTGTCGGACCATGCCCTGCCGGATGATGACAAACAGAACATCATCCGGGAGTTCCATCAGGAGGTCGGTTTTCTCCTGGCCGATACCTGGAAGTTCTCCGAGGTGGTCAAGCTTGCGATAAAGTTCCATCACAACCCGGAGCTGGTGACCGGCTATAAGAAGAACGTGGCAGCGATCCATATCGCCGATCTTATCTCCAACGGGCGCTATACCGAGGGCTGTCTTCAGGCTGAACTGAGGATCATTGGCGATGAGCAGCTGCAGGAGATTCTGGAGGAGCTGGACGCGGTAAGGGAGACCGTCAGCAACCTCATCTGACGGGTTTGTCGCAGGTCTGCATGCTGCGTTGCGCTTCAAAACTCGTTACTGCGACGTACCAGTAAGTACGCCTCAGTCCTCATTTTCTGCGCCTTGCCTCCGAACCCTTGACGAACCCGTCGTACTAATAAGTTCATAAGTAAGCTGACACTTTCAAAAATCTCCCCTCACCCCTCTTTGCCAAAGAGGGGCATGATACCTCCCTTTGGCAAAGGGAGGATAGGAGGGATTTTCCGTTTAATGTTTTCATACTTATGAACACTTTAGTATCTAAAGAGCCTGACTTCTACGAGGGTTCCCTGTTCGATACCGTTTTGATGCAGGGGAATGACGACGGTCCCATCTGTCCGGACCATGGTGGTGACGAGCCCTGATTTGCTGATCACCGGAACTGCCCAGAGCCCGTCCTGCCTTTTTTCAAGGATGACCCGTACGTGCTCTTCACGCCCCTGCGTCGAGGAGATGTTTTTAGTCAGCCGTGCAAAGACAACGGGTTTCAAAAGGCCGGTCAGCGGCTCGTCATGACCGGCAAGCCGCTCCAGCACCGGCAAGATGAAGAGTTCGAAGCAGATGCCGACAGCTGCAGGATGACCCGGCAGGCCGAAGACCGGTACCCCCCTCATGATGCCGCCGATAAGGGGCTTGCCCGGCTTGAGCGAGACGCCGTGGAAGAGGAGTCCCGGGTTGCCGATATCAGAGATGATGCCGGCGATGAGGTCTTTCGTCCCTACCGACGTGCCGCCCGATACCAGGACCATGTCAGAGTCTTCCAGCGCTTCCTCGACTGCAGTGCGGATTGCGGCGTAGTCATCACGGAAGATCCCCTTTCTTATTGCTGTCCCCCCGGCATTCGAGATCATGGCCTTCAGCAGGTAGGAGTTTATGTCCCGGATCTCCCCGGGTTCCGGGGCTGCTGCTGCCGGGATGATCTCGTCCCCTGTCGAGATGATAGAGACGACCGGTTTATGGAAGACCGGGAGTGTCGTGATGCCGATACCGGCACAGGCCCCGACATCCTGGGGACGCAGCCTCCGTCCCTTCCTCAGCACGGCTGCCCCCTTTTTTGCATCCTCGCCGGGTTGTATGACGTTTTCCCCCGGGCCGACTGCCTTCATGATCTCCAACATGACGGCATCGACCGCCTGCACATGTTCCAGCATGACAACGGCATCGGAGCCCTGGGGGAGCATCCCCCCGGTCGGTATTTTCACTGCAGACCCCTTTGCCAGGTGCATGTCTGCCGCCTGTCCCATAAAGACCTCTCCGGAAAGGTTCAGGTACGCCGGCATGGTGTCCGACGCACTGAAGGTGTCGGCAGCCGTAACAGCGTAGCCGTCGACCGTGGAACGGGCAAATGGCGGGAGGTCCTCGTCTGCAACGATATCTTCCGCCAATATTCTTCCGGGCGCGTCGTCCAGCCCGACGGACGATGCAGGTATGTTTTTTTCAGGAAGCCCCTGAAGCACAAGATCAAGGGCGTTCTCTGCGGTGATGATCTGTTCGCGGCCAAGCATATCTCTCATGATGGATTATTATAAAAGTTTGGGGGGAATTATGGTGGATAAAAAAAGGCCCCGGATTTCTCCGGGGCCCTGTATACTGCCAAGGCAATACTCTAGCGACGTCCGCCGGTAGAGCTGAGAATGTAAGACCGTGCACCTGCCTGGTACGGCTTCCCGGCGTGGAGCGGTCCGTTCAGCGTTGCGTTGACCGAATCGTTCAGGATTCCATCATCCAGGTAGTCGATCGAATCGTAGATAAGCCTGCGTACATAGCGCCGGTTATGCACGAATGATCCGGGATCGTGCTCGATGATGTTGAAGTTGAAGGCTGCACCCATAACATCCTTCCCGGAGCCGGCAGCACCTGCCACGCCCACGGAAGGGGTACAGACCTTTGTCGCTGCATTGTACGTAAAGGCCGTTGTGCCGCCCAGCTGCCAGTTCCTGACAGCAGTATTCTTGCTGCAGGCGCCAGTCTCAACATAGGCCGCATCGAAGGCTGTTGTGTAGAAGTAGGGATAGGCCTCACCGAAGAAGATACCGCGGTTGTTGAGTTCCGCCGCGAAGGCCTGCATTGATTCATGCAGCAGTTCGCGCTGTTCTTCCATCAACGCAGGGGTCATGTCGTCATGGCATTTTGCGCAGACCGTGCTGGCGATTGCCGTGACCCGCGTAATCTTATGGATATTGTTCGGGTCATTCCGCTCTGCAACGACCGGCAGGAAGGTATGTTTCTTTCCGTCGGTGTTGAAGGACATATGGCAGGCGACGCAAGGTCCCTGGGTCCCTGTTTCCCGATAGTTGTCCATGCCGATGTCGTCATGTCTGTAAGACGCGACGCTGGTGTAGTCCCTACCGGCGTACTCATACCCGCCTGCGGTAAAGATCATTGACCCTGCAGTCAGATAATGAGAGTTGATAAACCCGAGATTGGTGAAGGTGCCGGTGCTCGCCTTAATGGTGTCACCGTTTTCACGACCGGTATGGCAGGCCATACAGATGTTCGAATTGCCGACATCCGGGAACTGAAAAGAGGCTGCTCCTCCCGAGTACTCGGCCTTGATGGCCTTGGGGTTTCTCAACCCGCCATCATAGTTGGTGGTATGGCAGCCGTTGCAGGCGAGCATCTCCGGCTTCCAGGTTGTGCTTCCCTTGATCGGTGCATCGGTGGCAGCTACATAGGGCAGTCCGGCCTCATTCTTGGTTGCAAAGGCTGCATAGCCTGATGCAGTATGGCAGCGCTGGCAGTCTGCCCTCTGACTCCAGTTGTAGTGTGCCCAGGCACCTGCTGCTGTCCTGTCAGCATGACGGGAGGCGTTCCACTGTTTGTTGATCTCTATATTGACCTTGTGCGGGTTGTGGCAGTTCGAGCAGGCATGGTTGTTCTTCGGGTCTATGGCATAACCCGTGATATTGTTTACATTGATTCCTCCCGGCCCTGTCCAGCTGCCCGCTGTTCCAAGGTGGTTCAACTGCATGGTATTCGTGGCATGCTGACCCGCCGGCATGGGAGCACCTGTTGTCTTGTCGAGGAGCCTGTGGCAGGTATTACAGGTGTTGAACTGGCTTCCCCCGACCGTCGATGACGCTACGCGGTACTTGGTAATCGGGCCAAGACCAAAGTGGTTGCCGCCGTTGCCGTGGCAGGTCTCGCACCCGTTGACCGGTCTCGCATTAAAGTTTCCGCCGAGGACTTCGTTCATCGATCTTCCTTCGTCATTCGGGTCGTGGCATTCTCTGCATTCAGAGCTTCCGACCGCCCCGATCATAGCAAACGTCGGCATATCGTTTCTGTTTGTATGCCCGCCGTCTTTCCAGTCCAACGTCTGGATCGGATGACAGTTGCTGCAGGTCGCAACACCTGTTAATCCGGGCTCTTCAACAGTCACTTGCGTGGATCCTTCTTTTGTGCCCGAGCCGCAGCCCGCGATGAACGGCAGCGCGACCAGTGCCATGATGCATAAACTTATACTCATGAATCGTTTTACCATGTTCTAGTTCCTCCTTATTAGTTTAGATGACATTTAACGCACGTTCTGTTATTGCTTGCGCTTCTCAGTCTGCCCGAGATCTTCGACCAGTTCCTCGGGTGAGGGTTGATCTTCAGGCCGCTGACCGCGCTGTGGCATTTCATACAGACAACGCCGTCGGAATGGCAGGTCTGGCAGGTAGCAAGGTTCTTGCGGGCCTCCCTGGCATGTTCACCCGACCACTGGTTCTTGGGCAGGATGCTGTTGTTGTGGCAGGCCTGGCACATGGCCGTCGTGAAGAGCGAATGGTTCGGCCCGCCTGCCTTCAGGTCAAGGTCGGTCCAGCCCCTTCTGTGGGACAAAACCTGCAGGTCGTCCCGTTTGAATTTGCTGTGGCACTCGGTGCAGAACCGTTTGCTGTCGTGACAGCGCAGACAGGACCTGCCGTCTTCCCTGGCCTTCAGGGGATGCAGCTCCCTGAAGTCTGTCCGGTGTGTGCTCGGCATATAGTCGGCGCCGGAGTTCGAGACATGCAGGCTGCTGTCGATGCCGCCTCCCTTGTGGCAGTCAAGGCAGAAGGACTGCTGGTGGCAGTCTTTGCAGTTGTTTTCCTGGTTGTTGGCCGCAAGCTTATGCTCTTTGACCCAGAATTCGCCGTGATTCAGCCTTGCTCCCGATGATTGATGGCATTCTGCGCAATCCTTCATCTTCATTTCGGCAAAGTCCTTGTGAGACGTGGCAGCCCAGGCAAAGGCGACCAGGCCGAGCAATACAGCCATTATCGTCAGTATGTATATTCTTTTTGTCATTGTCCCTCCTTTCCTATAGGTTCCAGTCCAGCGCCAGGCGACCGAGCCAGCGGTGGCTGAAGGTTTCATTGGCATTGCCTTCCAGCCGTGCGGTAACGCCCATGTTCTGCGTTGCCTGCCACTTGCCGCCGACCCAGTACCGCTGAGCGGACCTGTTGCCGTCGTCATCAGGCCTCTGGTAGGCATTGTGCTGCATCCCTGCCGCCACAAGGAACTTCTTGTTGATCCTATAATCGCCCATGACCTCGAAGCCCCAGTCTTTGTCCTCATAGCCGTGGCGATAGTCGACCGACGCGCTGAGCGTCAGTTTATCATTCGGGAAGAACCTGGCTCCTACGGCAAAGACATCGGCATTGGAGTCGTCCTCATACGTCTGTCTTTTGTACTGGCCAAAGATGCTGACCGGGGCCTTCGGCAGGCTGTATTCGGCGCTCAGGAGGTATTCCCTGAATTTGTCCACGGCGAAAACACTGAAGATAGACGTGGAATCAAAGGTCGGGTAGGAATGATAGAACTCAGCCTTCACCGACAGGTTGTTCATCGGGAAGAAGTCGATGCCCATGGTGGCCTCATCGAAGGCCTTTGAGAGGCGGTCGTACCTCAGCTCTGCATAGGGACTGACCCACTTGTAGATATACCTGAAGTTCATGCCGAACTCCTCGCGGCTGAGGTCCTTCTGGTCATATTTCCTGACATAGCTGACACCCAGCTGGGTATTCTTTACGTCCTGAAGGTGAATGTCGATGCCGGCGAAGACATTGCCGGGTCTCGACGTCTCTGAGTCCAGGCTGTAAACAATGTCGCGTCCTGCGGCAACGGTTACGCCCAGCGGGCCGATCTTGTTGACATTGACGGTTGCACCGTCCATCAGTGATGAGCCGGCAGAAAAGTTTACAAACTGCCTTCCCAGCCTCATCGAGAGCTGTTCTATCGGGCTGTAATCGAGGTAGAGGTAATAGAGCCTCACGTTGAAATTGTTGTCCCTGATCGACCCGTGTTCAATGTCCTTGGTGAATCTCCCATAGCCTGCAGCCGAAAAATTCTTTTTCTCCGGGCTGTAGCTGAACCGCAGATACTGTGCGATCGTAGCCTGGCTATCCCCTGTCAGGTCATCCCCCCACAGGAACTGTGTCGATCCGCTGACCTTGACCGGTTCCGATGTGGCAGATGCTGGCAGCGCTAGTGCCAATACAAACAGCATAGCAATCAAATACGTCCATCGCATCTTACACTGCATTGAATCCTCCTTTCATGTCCCTTGATAGTTTGTTCGGCAACATCAGAGATTTTATACCACCCCTTTCCTGTCAATTTTTTCCCTGAGAATCTCTATTGCGTTTATGAATTCAGGCAATGCTGCGTTAAGACAGATTCATTGTCTCCAAATACCGTCAATATCAAGCAAACCGTTTGATTTTAAATAATATTGAAAGTTATTACAACTGTAATATGAATTGTTCCCTTTTGCAACTTTTTTTTCATCCCCCGGGCTGTCATCAGCCGTATAAAAAAAGCGGACCCGTTCGGGTCCGCCTTCTTGTGGTACGCTCTGAAGGTTACCGCCGGGATTGTTCTAAACCCCGGCGGTAACTGGTCGATTACGATGACCGAACTCCTACTTGTGAATGGTGGTTATATCGGCCACCTTGCCGGCGCTGTGGCAGATGCCGCACTGCTCGCCGGTGTACCCCGTCGTGGTGCTGCGGGGGACATTCAGCAGTCCGCCGTTCTGTGCCATATGCGCCGCTGCATTGGCAGAGGCATGGCAGTGGGCACAGGTTGAAGACCACGGTGTCGATACGATGTCGTTTGCGTTAGGCACGCTCGCACGGGCCTGGGCAACGGTCGACCCTGCTGCACCCTGCGTGATGATGGCAGTCGACAGGGCATTGGCAGGTATGGTGCTGAATGTGCCCGGCTTGTGACAGGTGAGACACTCGTTCAGAACGCCGGGGAACTTCACCTCGCTCCAGTTGTAGTAGTAGAGTCCGCTTGTGCCCCTGTCGCGGACGAACTGGAACGGGAACTCCTCGCCACGGAAGTGTGATGCATGGATACCGTGGATCATGTCCTTGAAGTTGTCTGTTGCCTCAGGATAGGTAGCCGGATTTTCCGGGTTGTATCCATCAGCAGTCATCCTCGCCTTGTCAGCAGCCGACATATTGGCCGGGTTTCCGCCGCGGCCGCTGGTCGTGAGGTTCGGAACATGACAGAGTGTGCAGACGATCGTGCCTGTTGTCTCTGCCCCGATGACGCGGTTGCCGCCGTGGCCCTCAAACCACTCGTGGCAGTTTCCGCACTTGATCGGATCGACAACGGAACGCCGTGCCTCTCCGCTCACGTTCGCAACAGCAGAGATGGTGTGACGCGCGACTGCCGGGCTCACCTGGGTGAAGTAACCCTGGAGGGCCACGGTGCGCAGCTTGGCTCCGGCGGGGAATGCAGAAGCGGCTGAGGTCAGCGTGGCCGTGTAATTCCCGGTGCTGTCCGGACCGGTCAGGGTACCCTGCGTGCCGTTCCAGACATTGAGAATAGATACACTGGCAGGCTGGGCAGCAGTTTTGCCAAGATTGTTGAAATCAATCATGGTCGTAATGCCGTCCTGCGGAAGTGCAAAGGCGACCAGGAAGCTCGGGCTGCCGGTAAAGCCGGGCAGCAGCGTTGTTGCGCCGGTTGTAAAGGCAGGGAACGTCACCGGTGTCTTGGTTGCCGTCCCGACTCCTGAGAGGATGCGGAACTTGATCACCGGCTGGTTGCTTGCATTAACCGTAAGGCTGCTGACTTCATACTTGAAGTTGACCGCGCCTGCAGGTACGTTCGGGTTGAACTGGGTCGCGATCTCGGTGATATGGTATCCCTCGATATCAGCGGCAGTATGACAAGCCTGGCACTGGGTGTCATCGGTCCTTGCACCGCCGAGATGGTTGGCCCCTGTTGCAAAGTTCACGTTGTCATGGCAGGCACCGCAGGCCACGCGGCTCGGCCTGGTCATCCAGTTGTCTGCCTGGGGAGTCGCAGGGGTTGCCCTGTGGCACTTGCGGCAGTTCCTCTGGTCCTGCGGATAGGTGACGTCATTGAAGAGGACGTCTGCATAGTCGTAGCCTGTCTTGGTCAGTTTGTTGCCCATATGGATCCTGTGGACCATGGAGACGAAGTTTCCGACCGCCTTGCCGTCGATCATATAGGTTAAGCCGCTGTAACCGGTTGCCGTGGTTGCGGCCTCGGTGCGTCCGATGGCGCGCTGCTCATTGTGGCAGACCACGCAGTATCTCGTATCGACCCTGCCGCCATGGGGGGTGGTTATACCTATCTTGCCGTGGCAGTCGTTGCAGGCTGTCGGGATCGTGATCTCACGGGTCGTGGTTACCGGTCCGCCCGCAGGCACGAAGTCATGAATGATATTAATCGGTTCAGGAATCGAGATGGCAGGTGCGCTGCCGGGTATGCTGCCTGAAAGCTGAATGGCCAGACGATGGGTGAGTGTCGGCTGGTAGGTGACGCCTCCCGTCTGGGCCGGATCTGTTATATTCTTGACAAAGGTATAGGTATAAGAGCCGTTTCCGTGGTCAACGATTGTTCCGGTGTTTTCGGTGGTCGGCCTGGAGGTGGCTGTTACCATATAATTGACCCACTCGTCAGGTCCGCCGGCAGTGCCGGGCACAAGCTTGGCAATGGTGAAGCGCAGATAGTTGAGGGATGTCCCCGCAACATTCTTTGCTCCGAGTCCTGTGACACCAAGGCCGTCGATATTGGTCACGGTAAAGTTGACAACAGGCGGGCTTGCGATCGTCACGCTTGTGACCTCGCCGACTAGCCTGAGGTCCTTCATTCCAGCGGCGCTTATGGTGGCCATATTCACGGTACCAGCCGGTCCTGGAGGCCCCTGCGGTCCTTCAGGACCCTGCGGTCCTGTTGCCCCGTCGTCCCCGCCGCCGCATCCAAAGAGTGATGCAGCGATCAATAACATCAGTGCACCGAACATAAAGTGTTTGCTTCTGAGATTCAGACTTCGTTGCATGGTTGATCTCCTTCGGTTGACTGGTTTTTACGAAACTATTATTTCTTGCCCCCGCTTGTTTCGCTGAATGAAGTTTTTTTCCCCTTGCCCACCTCCTTCATGCTCATTGATGACTGCCAGCTCAGATACTGTTCTTTAATGAAATATATTTAATGATTCAATAAGTGTGCCATGATATGACGAAGCTTCAACCTATTGTCATGACTATCTTTTTTATGAAGGCCGACTCTATGCGGCATTCACCTGCTGTCAACGATTGCAATATTGTGTGTAATTTCACGCTATTATTCATTGAATTAAATCTGGAGTCCGATGCATAAAATTATCCAATAATTACCACTCTATGACGTTTCAGGCAACATTTCAATATTTTTTTGCAGATTTTTTAGGGGTGATCTGTTTTCGACAGGGGAGGGCAGGCAACACGGCTGCGTGACAATGCCCGCGAGCAGAAAAGGGTCTGAGGGATACTCCGGGAATTTCTAGCGTCTGAAACGCTTCTTCAATTCCTTCTCAACGGTTGCCGGCACAAGCTCACTGACGTCTCCGCCGAGGGAGGATATCTCTTTGACGATCGTCGCGGTGAGGAATGAGTATTCTTCGTTCGGCATCATGAAGACCGTCTCGATCTTTGGGTTGAGTCTCCGGTTCATGAGGGCCATCTGGAGTTCGTATTCAAAGTCTGACACGGCGCGCAATCCCCGGACAATGGCATTGCCTTTCTTCTTCTGTACATAATCGACCAGCAGTCCCTCGAAGATTTCCACACGCACGCGGCGGATGCCCTGCAGTGACTTTCTGATCATCACGATGCGCTCCTCAATCGTGAAAAGAGGCTGTTTCTTAAGGCTGGGTGCAGCTGCGACGATAACCTCGTCGAACATCCTGAGGCTCCTGAGCACCAGGTCCAGGTGACCGTTCGTAAAGGGATCAAAGGTCCCGGGGTAGATCGCAATTTTTTTCATAGCACCTTCCTGTACCGTGTCAGCATGGTATCCCCATACCGGTAAGATTTTATCAGACGGAGCGTGGTCAGCCCTGATTCGTTCAGAGGTTTCCGTGACGCGTACTCAATGATTATGCATCCGCCATCCTGAAGCAGGTGGCCCTGGTCGATGAAGGAGAGCACCTCACCGGTTTCCTCGGAGGCATAGGGCGGATCAGCAAAGATGATTCCGAAGACCATGCCCGACCTGCCTGTCCTGCCGAGGAAGCCTATGACCGTTTCCTGAAAGACGGACGTCCTGTTTCCGGGAAAAGTCTTCCCGGCCATCTCCTGAATCGCCTTTGCCCTCTGCCGGTCGCTTTCGACAAATACGGCTTTCTCCGCTCCACGGGAGAGCGCCTCAAATCCGACGGCTCCCGAACCCGCATATAAATCAAGAAATGAGGCCCCGATGATTTCAGGGCCGAGGATATCGAAGAGGGCCTCCCGTACCTTTGAAGAAGTCGGTCTCAATTCAGCCCCACCACTTTTTGCAGTGAAGATCTTCCGTGTCCCGATCTTTTTCCCCTTGAGGGCTCCGGCAGATATTCTCACAACCGGTCCTTCCCTTCCCTGTACATGCTGTTCATGCCGGTTTGCGGTTGGGTATATGGTGGATTGGGGACATGGTAGTGTTATTGTATAGAATAGTTTTTTTCGTGTCAAAACAATTAGTGCCTGACTCTGGAGGATGACAAGCCGTTGCTGTATGGAGAGATCGTGATCAGTCAGCGAGACGAGGGATTGTTAACGGACTGTTAATGGATTATACGTGGGTTGCGCTTGCCTTTGCATCAGCGGTCTTCCTTGCTGCCAGTGACGCGCTGGCCAAGAGGTCTCTTGAAGGTGATGATGAGCATCTTGTTGCCGGCTTCAGGCTTGTCTTCAGCCTGCCGCTGCTTGTCATAACGCTTTTCTTTATTCCCGTGCCCAGTCTCGATGCAGCATTCTACAGGGCGTTCTTGATCGCGCTGCCGGTCGAGGCAATCACGGTCGTCCTCTATATCAAGGCGCTGAAGGAATCTCCGCTCAGCCTCACCATGCCCTTCCTGGCGCTTACCCCGGTCTTCCTGATCTTCTTTTCGTACATCCTGCTCGGGGAGAAGGTATCACTGTCCGGGGCCGCCGGCATTCTGCTGATCGCTGCCGGAAGCTATCTCCTGAACATCAGCAGGGTCAGAGAGGGCCTGTGTCAGCCGCTCAGGGCAATCACAAAAGAAAAGGGCGCGGTCTATATGATTATCGTGGCGCTGCTTTACAGTGTCACCTCTTCGATGGGCAAGATGGCGATTGAGCATTCCTCGCCGCTCTTCTTCGGTGCGGTCTATTTCATCGGACTGAACCTGATCTATCTGCCGTATGGTCTTACCCGGGGTGTAACCCGCCAAGGGTCAAGCCTGCGGGAGTATCTTTCGTCCGGCCGTTACCGGCGTCAGATTGTTCCGGGAACCTTCTATGCCCTCATGGTCCTGACCCATATGTCTGCGATGAAGCTGACGAAGGTGGCCTACATGGTATCGGTCAAGAGGTCCAGTCTGCTGATCAGCATCCTCTTCGGATATCTCCTGTTCAGGGAAGAAAATATCCGGGACCGCTTTCTCGGTGCTGCCCTGATGTTCGCGGGGTTTGTCCTGGTGGTGGTTTCCCGGTAGCTTCGAAGCGGAGGGCTTCAGTCAGCCCTTTTTGATGCCCAGCCTCGCGAGAATCTTCTCCATCAGGCACCATCCGGTGAAGGCGGACTGCAAGAGATTTACCCCGACAAATGCGGTGAAAAGGTACCAGAGCTGGTTTACGAAATGGCCCAGTGCCAGTGAGACGATGATGAATGTCCCTGCTATTGCCCGAATATACTGTTCCATGGTCATCGGTCTTTCTTCCTCCTGTCGTGTATACCGGTCTGTTATGAACCGGCCTGCAGAATTTGTCAGCCCATTGTCCCCGGCTGCCGGGGGCGGGAGACGGGTTGAGCCATGGCCGCATCCTGCATGGGGATGCGGCCATGGCTTTGCGTTGAAATAGGATCAGGCCGGTATGACCAGCACCTTCCAGGATATGTGGCCGGTCACCTTTCAGTGCCCGCCGCTCTTCAGTACACCCGAGGCTGCCAGGACCAGGACCAGGACCTCGATGATGGCGAGGACCCCATAGACCGTATCTTTCTTCCGGAACAGGATCGGAATAATCCTCATGTAGCAGAGGATCGTGACCCCCGAAAGGAAGGCGATGCCGATGAAATTCAGAAAATCACCCTTGCCGACCTGGAAGACCCAGGACCACCCGGTATGAATGTTCGTAGCCTTGAGATAATCCTTTACCGGCATCGACCAGTATTTGGGCAGGTCGCTGACCGGTACATGCGGCGTCAGGACGCCCAAAAGATATATGATAAACGTAACGACCAGCATGATCAGGCCGACCTTCATGCCGATGTCCAGAAGCTTTGCGTAAGCCAGCTGTTCTTCAGATGCCTTCATTTTAGAACTCATGATATCCTCCCTAATTCCAGATGGCGAGGCCCTTCAGAAGAGCCCTCAGTCCTGCGAACGTCAGCAGGCCGATTACCATATAGCGTATTGCGGCCGGTTTTGTCTTTGCGAGAATTCTAACGCCGACGATCGAGCCCAGCATGATGCCGATGATCGAGGGCACGACCATCATCGGCAGGACCGCGCCGTTGTTGACGTATATCCAGGCTGCCGAGGTGTCTGTGATCGAGAGCAGGAACTTGCTCGTGGCAACCGAAACCTTCAGCGGTGCGCCCATCATGAGGTTAAGGACAGGGACGTTGGCCCAGCCTGCGCCGAGGCCGAACATGCCTGCCATCACGCCTATGATAATAAACGTGGCCAGACCTTGAGGGGTCCGGTGTATCTGCCAGTTGATGTTTTCGCTGAGGGACGGCTCGTAATAGACACCGCTGATCCTGAGCGCGGTCGAGAGGTTGTCCGGCTTCTGCACATCGGGGAACTCAGACTTCTTCGCCATCAGCATAATTCCCACAATACCGAGAATTGTACCGCCGAGGGCTATGTTGACCACTTTCGCGGGCAGCGCGAGACCGATCATGGCACCGACAATGGCGCAGGACGATGCGATGAGGGCGACCGGCAGGGCAAGTCTCAGGTCAGCCATGCCTTTTTTCAGGAGGCCGGGGCCTGCCGCAAGGGCGCCTGCGAGTGCAACCAGGAGGCCTGCACCTCTCACAAAATCAATATGGAACGGGAAGAAGCCCCCGATGATGGGGACGAACAATACCCCGCCGCCAACGCCGCCGAGAACGGCAACGATTCCCAGGACAAAGGTCACGACAAACAGAGTCAGCGGCCAGACCCACCAGGGGGTTGCAGATTCAGCCGCGACAGGGGCCGCGGCAGCTTCTTCGGCAAAGACAACCCCTGTGCCCATAGCAAGTACCCCTGTTATAAGCATGAGGATCATGCCGACGGATATAATAAAACGCATTCTAGATGCCTCCTTCATTATCGTTTTTCGTAGATTTCAGCTGTCAGACGGGACCGCAGCAGTCTATTCGTCTTTCTTGATGATCTTCTGTGCTGTATCGAATATGCCCTCTTCTGCGAAGGCAATTGCAGTCATCGTTCGTTCAAGTTTTTCCTGGAACGCTTCCTTGATCTTGGCTACGAGAAGGTCGATATCCGCAGGTTTGTGCAGAAAATCGAAGCCCCCCAGTTTGCGAGCCTCTTCCTCATCCTGTTCCGTGCCATGTCCCGTCAGGATGATTACCTGGATTATGGCCCGTGTCTTCTTGATTTCCCTGAGGACCTCTATGCCATGCAGTCCGGGCATCTTGAGGTCCAGGACGATAACATCCGGTTCGATCTTCCTGATAAAGTCCAGGGCTTGGGGGCCGTCATAGACCGTGTCGACCAGGAGATCCCTCATTTTCAGTCTTTGTGCCAACGTATTGACAAATTCAACTTCGTCGTCAACCAGCAGTACTTTAATGTCCTTCTTTTTCTTCATGGACACCTCCTTGTGCATTGAATTATATGGCTGTGTTTTCCTTTACATACGTCTTCATCCGGGCCGCAGACACGAAGTTCGGGCGGTCTCTGCCTGCAACGTCAGAGTAAATCTCAGATCACTTATTCCTTTCTTCTGATTGCTATCGTAACCGCACCTCCTTGCTGATGCCGGGAGATTTCGAAGCCGTTTGCGGCTGCAAAGATCTCAAGCTTATTCCACGGCCAGGGTTGCATGCCGCCTTCTGACGCTGCCGAGCCGTCTGCAGAGAGACTGACAACGACCGCTGCCGGCGTTTTATTGGTCGTGATTGCCACCGCTGTCTGTGGTGCCAGCGCCGAGCAGAGATTGTCGAAGAGGGCGAGGATGAGGCATTGCAGACAGAAGATATCTCCGGGTGCAGACGGGAGTTTGCAGTCGCAGTACGTCCGGACCGTCACGTTTTTCTGCCTGGCAATCTTTGAGACGAAGGGCATGATTTCGTCGACCGCCAGGCTGATATCCAGGGTAGCGGTCGGAGTTTCCAGGTGTCTGCCCAGCTCGCCAAAGGTACGCACCAGGGATGAAGCATGCCCGATGCGGTCATCCATGGCACAGAGCAGTCTTTCGAGTTCCTTCAGCTTCTCCCTGTCCGGGAGGCTTCTGGCTGCGATGATGTCATCGCCCAGCCCTGCAGACTCACGGAGTGTCGCCAGGTGATTGTTCGTCTCGTGGACAAAGAGCGAGATCAGTCGTCCGGTCATCAGTGCCACGAACCCGGCTGCGGAGCCGGCAGCGTCATCGGACGCCGGCTGATAAGTTATTTCCGGTTCAGACATGGTGTGCGCTCACGGCGTCGATCCTGCTGATCAGTTCGGCGATATCAAAGGGTTTGATGATGTAATGGAAAGAATCCAGTCGGAGTCCCTCAATCGTGCGGGCCAGGTCCATGTGCCCTGTCAGCAGGATCACCTCGACGTCGGGGAAGGCATTCTTGAGCGTCATCAGTATCTCTATTCCTGAAATGCCGGGGAGGTTCAGGTCGAGCAGGACTACGTCCGGCATCAGGTTTTCGACAAGGGCGAGCGTTTCGGTGTGTGACGCGACACAATGCGCATCGTAGCACCGCAGGCGCAGTCTTTCGGCGAGCGTTGCCGCAAAGTCCCGCTCGTCATCGACGATCAGCACTCTCGCCTTCTTCATGCCGTATCCCCCTTTGACAGGGAAGGCTTCATGGGGATGTCGAGGGTGAAGGTCGTGCCTTTGCCGACCTCGCTCTGGACCTGGATACGGCAGCCGAGCTTGCGCAGGATCGCGTGGGAGACGAAGAGGCCGAGCCCGGTCCCCTTGTCCCGTCCTTTTGTGGTAAAGAAGGGTTCGAAGATATGGTTCAGTTTGTCTTTTGGTATACCTCCGCCGTTGTCGCTGATACAGACCTGGACTGAACCCTCGTCCCGGCGGGAGGTGGTTATGGCGATCTCTCCTCCCGTGGCAACGGCATCAACAGCGTTCTTGATGAGATTCAGAAAGACCTGCTCCAGCTGGATCTTGTCGCTCCTGATCTCGGGCAGATCTTCCGCGAGGTTGAGGTCGAGGTGTGCCGCCTTTGCCTGAATATCACTCTTGAGGAACGCGATTGTTTCCTTGATCGCCTCGTTCAGATTCAGCGGCTCGATCGTGATATCCATTCTCCGGGCAAAGCCCAGAAGCCGGTGGGTTATTGATCGGCACCGGTTGACACTGCCGGTGATGCCTTCTATCTGTGAGCTGATGTTCTGCTTCTGTTCAAAATCACCAGACATTGCCAGAAGGTCCTGCATGAGGCCTGCTTTTTCATTGATGATCGCCAGGGGGTTATTGATCTCGTGGGCCACCCCGGCAGCGATCCGGCCGAGTGAGGCGAGTTTTTCGGCCTCGACCAGCTGACCCTGCTTGTCATGGAGGTTCCGTATCGCCAGTTCGAGAGAGCTGACGGTGTCTTTGAGTCTGACCGCCATCTGGTTCAGCGCGTCAGCGAGTGACACGAATTCCTGGGAGCCCTTCACCTCGAGTGTCTGAGAAAAATCACCGCCTGCCACGCGCTCGGCGAACTTCCGTATCTCCCTGATCGGCGCTGCGATCGTTGCTGCCAGCCGGGCGTTGATCAGCGCCCCGATCACGATGACGATGCCCAGCGATGCCAGGAGGAGATTCATGGATATCCTCAGGAGCGCGTCGATATCCTCACGCTCGCCCTGGAGGATGCTGTCCGTGTAGGTCTGTATGGTTGAGGCCGCCTTCCGGATCTCGTCCTCGAGTCCCTTCTCTTCCTGGTAGAGGGCGAAGAGGTTCTCAGCTGACGCGGCATAGCGCGACAACTCGCTTCCCGGTGCCGTTGCCATTGATGCATACGTCTTTCTGAAGACGTCGAGAGACGAGGAATCCCTCTGTATGATCATGTTCTTTTCGTGCCGTCTCAGGACCAGGAAGGTCTGCAGTTCGTGTCCGCTGAGAACCTTTTCTATGCTCCGCCCCAATTCGGCCATCCTGTTTGTCGTATTCTGTTCGGCGCTGAAGTTCTCGGTCAGTTTCTGGATGCCGGTCTCATAGGCAGTTATGGCCTCACGCAGGGTGGCGTAATTCGCCGCGCCGATTTCCCGCAGGACATCGGACTCGATGTCGTCGAGACCCCCTTTCAGCATACCGATCTGCTTTTTCAGAAGCTGAAGGGTATCACGGTCTTTGAGAAGGAGAAAGGTCTTTTCGTTCTTCCGGAGTTCGAGGTAGGAGTTGATAATATCTCCGGCCGCTTCGACAGGTTTGAGGCGTTTCCTGAGGGTATTGAGCTCCCGGTACGCAAATACTGCAGGGATCAGCGCGAGGATCATATAGATGGAAAAGGCGATGAGCAGTTTTCTGCGGATCTTCATGCCGTGGCTGCTGCTCCGAAGTCAAAGGGACGGGAGGTAATACGATCCGGACGGGGGTTCATGCCAGGAAGAACCTCGACGACAGATATTCGAAGATCTCGGTGCTCCTTACCACGCCGAGCAGTTTCTTCTGATTTTCGAGCACCGGAAGAATCTGAAGATTGTTTCTGAGCATCAACTCGGCTGCGCTGGCAACAGAGTCCTCAGGATCGGCAAAGAGCTTGAACGGCGTAAGCAGTGAGCTGACAGGCTTGTCAGAGAGCTCTTTGAGAGCCTTCTCAGTCTCCCCGTCAGGGCTGCCGATGACGTCCTTCTGTCCGGCGCCGGGGGTGAATGCTGCGGCCGCGATCCCTGCGAGGATATCCTTTGTCTCGATATGTCCGAGCAGGTTGTATTTTTCATCAAAGACCAGTGCTGCGAGCGGCCGGAGGCATTTGCCGCCGCTGATCGACTTCTTGAGTATTCCCGAAACCTGTCTCAGGGTGAACCAGTAGGGGACATGGGGGAACTCGAAGACGTCGACGATGATTTCACGAACCTGTTTTTCCTGGTCAGCCATAATGCGACCTCCTATGATTTTCTTTCCCGTTCAATAAAGAAACGGAACCGTTCGGGTCTCTTTAATGATCGAGTATACATGATTTGCTGGGAGCCCGCAAAGAATCTCTGTTCGAGAAGCAGGGCGGCTGTGCCGCGTTCCAGACCCAGAAGAGTGCCCTCTTCCAGGGAGACGGGAGTCACCTCGATATAGTCCTGCACCTTGGTAATCGTGATCTGATATTTGTTTTCCAGGATCTCGAGCAGCGAGTTCTGCTCCAGGTCTTCCTGCAGGAGCTGGGGACAGATATGATACGGCAGGTAGGACTCCTGGAGGAGTATGGCATCGCTCCCGACAAAACGCAGTCTCTTGAGGTAGATGACATGCATATCTTCCGGGATGTTCAGCATCAGGTCGAGGTCGTCGGTCGGCATAAGAACGGTTTGTGCAAGGACCTTTGTGGAAAATACAACCTTGGCCTCAAGCATCAGTTCCCTGAAGCTGGTCAGCATGGCGAGACCTTCCGAGATTACCCGTTTGCAGACAAAGGTGCCCCGGCCCTGCTGCTTCAGCAGGTAGCCATTTCTGACAAGCTCGGTGACGGCCTGACGCACTGTTGCCTTGCTCACTTCGTACATCTTGCAGAGGTCATCCTCGGTCGGGATCTGGGCATCAACAGCCCATTCACCGCTCTCGATTTTGCCCTTCAGGATTTCGACGAGCTGTACATAGAGTTTCTTTGTATTATCCCTGTTGATTATTACGGCCATATTTTAAAGATCCTAATCATTTGTTGTCCTTATGTTATAACATTATAATAAATAAATCAAGATAAATTCATGCGTACGATATGAGGATTGAGACAAATTCATTAGTTTGTTTGATCGGCAGCCAGTTTGGTGTCTCTTGAGCAAGCGTTGTTATAAAAGATGCCTGTAAGCCCTGAGTCTGTCATTCCGGCTTGTCCGGAACCTATCCTGCTTCCCGGAAGGATTCCCGACGCGCTCACTTGCGGGAATGACAGCCTTTTGTGAGGGTGAATATACTACCACTCATTTGTGGGACACTACACTCGAAAGCTGGCAGGATGGCAGTCTAGGAGGCTAAAAAGCTGGCAAGCCAGCGCTGTTTAAAATAGGTTATACTATTCATCATGTTCAATATCTTCAGGAAGGACAGGGCCAGAAAAGATGACGAACTGGCTCTTGCCTTTCGCTCCAGGTACGAGGCGTTCCAGCGCCTTCTTCACGAAAACAATGCCGTGCTTGAACTGATGGCTGACCTTGAAGAAAAGTCGTCGGGTGACTTTCTCTTTGATATGCCGTATATTGACAGGACTGTTTCAGAGGCGAACAGCAAGGTTGCATCCATGATCACCAGCCTGAACCTGCTCTCCGGCAACAGATATGCGGCCCTCACCAACTCTTTTGATCTCATCAGCCGGGAGATCCTCCAGGCGGTCGGCCATCGCCGGCAGATTCCTGAGGCGGAATATGTGCTCCCGGTGAGCTCATTGTCTTCAGATATGACCCTGATCGCAGGCGGCAAGATGGCCCATGTCGGTGAGATGAGCAACAGGCTGAAACTGCCCGTGCCTGAGGGCTTTGTTATCACGTCTTCTGCCTTCAGGCGGCATATTGAATATCACGGCCTGCGGGACCGGCTTGCGCAGATGCTACAGGCGCTTGACCTGAAGCATCCCGAGGCCCTCGAAGCGGCAAGCAGCGAATTTCAGAAGCTGATCATGGAAACAGACCTGCCTGCGGACCTGGATGCAGGGATACGGGATGCCATGGATCGCCTGGCAGCGGGGGCAGGCGGAGATATAACGGTATCTGTCCGCAGCAGTGCGCTTGCCGAAGACGGCCACTTCTCGTTTGCCGGGCAGTATGCAACGTATCTGAATGTCAGGCCTCAGGATGTTCCTGAAAAATACCGTGCCGTGCTTGCGAGCCTCTTTACGTCGCGGGCCCTCTACTACGCTGCATCAAAGGGTTTTGCGGGCGAAGAGATGGCTATGGCAGTCGGCGTCATGCGCATGATACCCGCCAGGGCCGGCGGGGTGATGTATTCCCGGGACCCGAACGCGCAGCAGCCGGAGTTGATGATAATCAACGGCTCATGGGGACTTGCGAAGCAGGTGGTTGACGGGACGGGAAAGACAGACAGGTTCATGGTGTCGCGCGACAGCGGGGAGGTCGTTGATCAGAGTATCAGTGAAAAGGAGACGATGATCGAGGGGCGGCCGGAGCAGGGAGTCGGCTCTGTGGCGGTCAGCGAAGAACTGCGCAGGCAGCCGTGCCTCAATCCTGAGCAGATCAGGACCCTCGCATCCTACGCCCTTTCTCTGGAGCATCATTTCGGAAAACCCCAGGATATTGAGTGGGCTGTTGACGTCGCGGGTCAGGTCGTTCTCCTTCAGACGCGTCCGCTGAGGATTTATGCCCATGAAGCCAGAAAGGCGCTGCCCCGCCGCGTCGAGGGATATAAGCTCCTTCTCGAGAAGGGAGTAATCGCCAGCAGGGGCATCGGCAGCGGCAGGGTGCATCTGGTCAGGGGTGATGGCGACCTCGCCGGCTTCCCGGATGGTGGTGTCCTTGTTTCCCGGACGACCTCGACGAAATTCGTCACGGTCATGGAGCGTGCATCTGCAATTGTTACGGATGTCGGCGGGGCAACAGGCCACATGGCCTCACTGGCGCGCGAATATCATCTGCCCGCGATCCTTGACACGGACAATGCCACGTCGGTCCTGAAGCAGGGTCAGGAAGTAACAGTCGATGCGATCAACGGCAATGTCTATGAGGGCAGGGTGGAGCAGCTCCTGCACTACGATTCAGGGCGAAAGGATTCGCTCAGGGAGACGAACCTTTTTCATATCCTCGATCAGGCAATGCAGTTCATCGTCCCCCTGCGCCTCGTTGATCCTGACAGCGATCAGTTCCGGCCGGAAGCCTGCACAACCCTGCATGATATCACCCGGTTTTGCCACGAGAAGGCGATGGCAGAGATGTTCGGCATGAGTGATACGGACGAGATGGAGGGGGCATCGACCATATCCCTGGCCGCCGGCGTGCCGATGGATGCCCACATGATCGATGTCGGAGGAGGCATGCGGCCGGGCGTGGATAACAAGGCCCTGCCTGAGGATATCCTCTCGGTGCCGTATATCGCTTTCCTGACAGGTCTCAGGGCGATGAAGTGGCCCGAACCCCGTGCCGCCGATGCAAAGGGTTTCCTGGGCATGATGGCCCATGCCGCTTCGATAACGGAGGAGCAGCTGCAGCAGACAGCGATCAGAAGCTTTGCGATTGTGTCAGGGCAGTATATGAACTTCAGCATCCGGCTCGGGTACCATTTTTCGATGGTCGAGGCGTTTGCCGGGGAGACACTGAATGACAACTACGTCAGGTTCTTTTTCAAGGGAGGCGGTGCTGCTACTGACCGCAGACTCCGGAGGGTACGGCTCATCAGGGAACTTCTGGAGATGATGGATTTCAGGGTCAGGCTGACCGAGGATGTGGTCAATGCCGTCCTGCTGAAGTTCAAGAGACCGGAGATAGAGAAGAGGCTTGAGGCGATGGGCCGGATGACCGTATTTACCAAACAGCTCGACATGGCCATGTATAACGACGATATCACCGACTGGTACCGCGACGAGTTCGTCCGCGACCACCTCCAGCCGCTCGGCATCGGGAAACCGGTCTAGGCCGGTCAGGCCTCAGAGCTCTTCAGTAGTGCCTTCAGCTCCCGGTTCTCCTTCTGCATCGCTGTCCATTGAAGGGCCTTGTCGATAGCCGAGAGGATCTGTTCCTTGCGGAAGGGCTTGATGATGAAGTCGAAGCCGCCTTTCTGGAGGGTCTCGGCCGCGGCTTCCTCCGAGGCAAAGGCGGTCATGATCACCACCGGGATATCCTGATCCACTGCCTTGACCGCCTCGAGCAGTTCACTGCCGTCCAGTCCCGGCATTTTGAGGTCTGCAATCAGCAGGTCGATTCCTCCCTGCTTTGCGATCTCGAGCGCCTCGACCGGATTGTTCGTGGTGATGATCTTGTGTCCTGTCTTTTCCTTTATGATCATGCTGAGCAGTTTCAGCATATCAGGTTCGTCGTCAACTGCCAGAATTGTTGCTGACATTAATCTATCCTCCTGGTTATACGTTTTTCTCCCGGGCAGCCTTTGCCTCGGTCATCGCCGGCAGGGTTATGATGAACGTGGTGCCGGGTGTTGCAGACTCTTCAGCCGTCTTTGTGTCAAAGGCGATCGTGCCACGATGCCTCGTTATTATACCGTATGATACGGAGAGACCCAAACCCGTGCCGTCGCCGACCTTTTTCGTG
Organism: uncultured Thermodesulfovibrio sp.; assembly: GCA_964499365.1. GTDB lineage: Bacteria > Nitrospirota > Thermodesulfovibrionia > Thermodesulfovibrionales > UBA6898 > PALSA-1316. The sequence goes on along the minus strand of CAZCKU010000009.1, from coordinate 57,607 downwards.
GTGAACAGCGGGTCGAAGATATTCTTGCGGTGCTCTTTCCTGATGCCGCTGCCGGTGTCAGAAATCCTGATCTCGATCCATTTCCTGTCTCCGGAAAGGGCTGTCGAGACCGAGAGCTTCCCTCCGCCCTTCATGGCATAGACCGCGTTGTTGATAATATTCAGGAATACCTGCTGGAGTTCGTCCGGATCTCCCTTGACCGGCGGGAGGTCCTGCGCGAGGTTCAGGACGTTGATCGCCACCTTGCGGACCAGGAGGTTGTTGCCGAGGACCGTCAGCACCTCGGTGATATTCTGATTGATATCCACGCTGGTTTCAGTATGTTCCTTGGTCCTGGCGAAGGTCAGGAGGTTGTCCACCACTTTTTTTGCCTTATGCCCCTGGCCCTCGATCGTCTTCAGGATATCGTGATATTCAGAATCCGGAGGCGTTTTTTCGAGGAGCATGTCCGTAAACCCGAGGATAATCGCCAGGGGGTTGTTAATCTCATGTGCCACGCCGGCGGCAAGGGTACCCATCGAGGCGAGTTTTTCGGTGTAGTAGCCCTGTTCCTCCATCTTCTTCCTCTCGGTGATGTTCCGCGAGATTCCCAGTATCGCGTAGATATTGCCGGCGTCGTCCAGCAGCCTCCTGAAGTTCGTGTTGAGCCAGATGTCCTTTTCGCCGACGCGGACAAGGTGTGTCACCTGTCTGCCGCGTTTGATGTCGTAGACCTCCTTGATCGTCTGCATGAGCATCTCCGCAGTCGGCCACGAGAAGATTTCCGTGATATTGTGGCCGATGATCTGGTCCTCCGACCTGCCAAGCAGCTTCGCCCCGTACGTGTTTATGGAGGCCAGGTTGCCCTCCCGGTCGATCGTGAAGATGATATCTTCAGCATTCTCGATCAGTGAACGGTACCGCTGCTCGGACTTCATCAGTTCCTTTGTCTGGCGGGCGACTTCCTGCTGCAGAGATGAAGACCAGCGGACCATGAGGGATATGACGGTCAGTGACCCCCCGAGGATGATGAAGATGAGGATGCCCTGCATCATGAACTGCCGTATCTGGATGCCGTGGATCGCGCCTTCTACCTCGCTGACCGGTGCGACGACGGCGACCGACCAGGTCCTGGTCTCTGCCAGATCGGAAAGGACGATGGGACTGTAGGCGATCAGCTTCTTGATCGTGCCTTCCTTGCCCCGGTGCCAGCCCGATACATACCAGCTGGTGCCCTCCTTGCCGGTCAGCATCATCTTCTTCTGGATCTCGTTTATGCGGGCGAAGGAGATCGTCGGCACCTTCTCCTTCCGGGCCTCGAAGGCGTTTCTGCCGATCAGGTTCTTCTCGATGTGGTACAGAAACGTGCCGTTACTGTCGATTACCCAGGCATAGCCGGTCTTCCCGGATTTGATCCCCGCAGTCAGGTTCTGTATGAGCGAGGTGACGTCCAGGACTATGACGATGGCACCGGAGAACTTCTCGGTGGCAACGGGATGGGAGTCATCGACAGAGACCTGCCAGACAGGCACCGCGATCTTCATGACCAGTCTCTGTTCGTCGGCCCCCTGCTGCAGCGGATAGACCTCGCTTGCGAGGATGCCATAGCGCTTCATGCTGTCTTTTGCCCAGAGATAGTACTTCATGTCTTCAGGATCTGTCTGCAGGGTTTCGAACCGCGATTCCCCGACGGTATAGGTCTGCTGGCCTGTTGCGTCTATATAACGGATCTCGAGTGCCCCCTCCTGTTTCAGACTCGAAAAGGCTATCTGCATGCGTTTGGGCAGAAAGCTCTTTTCATAGTACTGGATGGACGGGGAGAGGGCGAGGAGCACGAGTTCCTTGCGGGCTGTCTCGATGTGGTGTTTGATCTGTTCTGCTGCGTGGCGTGCCAGCACGAGTTGCTGCTGGTTGAAATCATCGGTGACCACTTCCTTGACCTTTGCCATAAACTGCCAGCCTGACAGCAGGACAATGGTCAGCAGTACGACGGCGATAATCACTGTCTTGCGGATCGGATTTTTCGAAAAATACTTATGGAGCGGCTTCAGGAAGAAAAGCCGGCCGAAGGCATCGGAGCTGGATGACCGGTCGAATATGTTCATAGTTCAGTAACGGCGGTTAACAGCAGGGAGGGCCTTGCATCGCCCTCCCTGCCCTGATACTGATTATAGCTTTACGACATAGACAGAACAAGGGCTATGTTTGACCACCTTTGAGGCGACACTGCCCATTTTGAAGCGAGACGAGGCGCTGAGGCCCTTCGAGCCGATGATGATAAGGTCTGCTTTTTCCGTCTCCGCGCATTCGATGATCGCATCGGGTACGGAGGTGGCGGCCACCACGGTCTTGCAGGTCGTATTAACGCCCTGCGCCGTCAGCATGCCGTTTGCCTGCTGCATAATAGCGTCGCCTCTTTTCGTAAGCGAGCTATTGAGACTCTCTCTTTCTGAGGCCGAGATTTCGAGGTCAACGCCCTCAATGAACGGTACTACATTGACAAGACAGACGGTTGCACCTTTGGTCGTTGCATAATCGGCAGCGATCTTGAGGGCCGCTTCAGCATATTTTGATCCGTCAACCGGAACGAGTATTTTCATTGTGTTCCTCCTTTAATTAATGTTTTGCCTTGCTCATCGAGAGGCCGACGCCGTCAAATATATAATAGATTGCGAAGCCCCACCACATGGTGTAGATGACGTAGAAGACGAGGAGGGCCGTCATGAGCACGGCCTTTTCCTTCACCTGGACCGCCTCGACCTTATAGTAGTTATAGGCGGTCTCGACAGCCTTCTTTGCCACGTCGGAGATGATCTTGGCCTGCTCTATCTTGCCGTCCTTCTTCAGGGCCTTGTCCATGGCGGTGAAGGCATTGTGCCACTGCCTGAAGATCTTCTTCTCATCGTCGAAGCTGTAGCGGGTCTTGATAGCCTCGCCCTGGTTTTTGTACATGGTATCAGAATCCTGCAGGGCCGAGGCGAGTATCGCCCCAAGGTCGCCCTCGATCTTCATATTTGTGCCGGTCACCTCCACCTTGGCTCCGGCAGGGGTGAGGACCTTGGACAGGTTTTCGATCCGTTTCTCGGTGTCGCCGGGCTTGTCGTCGGCCTTGGCTGCGTTAATGGTGACCGAAAGTGTCTGGCCCCTGAATTTTTCGGCATTCTTCTGGAGTTCAGGTATAAAATAGGACGACCCCTTGGAGAGCGAGTTGAACATGTCGTCTGCATAGGTAAGTCCGTTTCTGCCCTCGCCGAATATGGGCGAGAAGATCAGGAGAAGCACGCCGAAGAATGATACGGCGAGCATAACGCCTATTGATATCGATGTCTTGTTTGTCTTGGCCATGACTATTCCTCCCCCCTGAGTTTGCCGATATTCATAAAGAATTTGCTGATGACCCAGATGCCGAATATCGAGACCACGATCCAGAAGATGATGTTCCCGACAGATTCAATGTTGGTCACGGTTGTCTTTGACATGCTGATGTATTCGAGTTCCACCATCTTCTTCGGCAGGGTGCTGGCCCTGTTGATAAAGCCGGCGATGATCGAGACTGCATAGAAGCCGAGGATGTGCGTCCCCTTGACGACCTTGGTGACAAGCGCGCCGACCTGGATGCCGATGAGTGAACCGATCAGCATGCCCATGGCCAGCGTGTAAAAGACATAACCGTAGATTGCATACTGGGCGATAGAGGCAAGGCCTGCGGTGAAGATGATCTGAAGGATGTCGGTGCCGACCGTGGTGCCTGCAGAGACTCCGAAGACGTAGACGAACATCGGGAAGGTGACGAAGCCGCCGCCAACACCCATGATCGCTGCAAGCATACCGACGACAAAGCCTCCCATGATAAGAAAGATTGCCGATATCTTCCTTCCGCCCACGACAAGATGCTCATCAAAGGTGATGTAAGGCGGGATCTTGACACTCTGGACCTTCAGGGCCAGGGCCGGTGTTGCATCAGGCCCGCTGTGGGCTCCGCCGTCGCCGCTCTTCTTTGTTGAATTGTAGAAGTCAATGAAGGCATAAAAACCGAGGAACCCCAGGAGAACGGCATAAACCGTGCTGATGAAGGCCTCGCTGAGAAGCGGGTCCTTATTATAGAGGGCCTTGTTGATGGCGCCGCCGGCAAAGGTCCCGACGCCTGAACCGACCAGGAACCAGATGGCAAGCTTTGTGGAGACGTTCCCCAGTTTCTTGTGCACGGTGGTCCCCATGATCGCCTTGGCGAAGATGTGAAACACGTCCGTGCCGACGGCCAGGATGCCCTTGACGCCTGCAGCCATGAGGGCAGGGGTGATGATAAAGCCGCCGCCTGCGCCGATGCAGCCGGTGATGAGTCCCGCTGCGAGACCGACCGCGATCGAGACCATAAAGATGAGGTTGGTGTAATGGGCCGGGGCATATGCCGTCTTGCCTCCGATCATGTCTGCAGCGTTCAGGGATGAGACCACCAGGATCGGCAGGATCATCACCAGCAGCAGCAGCAACTTCTTGCGATTCTTCAGGATGTTCATGGAGACTTCATAGTCCCATTTGGCATAGGCAACTGACCCAGCCATGAGAAACTCGTACAACCTTCTCGGAAAACTCATTGTAATACCTCCTTTTTTTTATCTGAGACGTTCAAATTCCGCCTGGAACTTATATCTGTCGCTTCTGCCCTGCAGCCTGGTATATGCCACCGCAGTGCTGTCTGAGCTGATAAGCAGTCTGTGTACCACGAGAACCGAAACACCTTCATCCAGATCAAGGTGCCGCGCTGAATCCCCTGTCGCCTGTGACACTTCGACCGTCTGGATGACTTTGAATATCTTTTTCAGCGCCTTCTGCTGCAGAAAGAAGTAGAGTGAGGCGACTGAGATATCAAGGCTGTCGATCTCAGGGGTGATACTGTGGGGGATGAAGGATTCATCAACGTAGGCAGGGTGTCCATTCAGGAGTCTTCTGCTGAGGATATAGTAGATTTCACTGTCGGTCTTCAGATATGACCGGATATCCTGGGCAGGCTCCTTGATGCCCCTGAATAGTATCTCTTTTTCGGCTTTTACCTCCTTTCCGAACATTTCCTCGGTAAATATTGTTCTCATGGCAACCCCGACGACCGGAAGGACGCTGGTGACAAAGGTCCCTTTTCCCTGGATCTTCATAAGATACCCGTCAGATACCAGGTTATTTATCGCCTGACGTACGGTCACCTTGCTGACATTGTAATGTTTGCAGAGCTCTTCTTCGGAAGGAATCCTGTCGTTGAGCTTCCAGCGGTTTGCATGGATCTCATCGAGGAATATCCGGGTGAGCTGGATATAGAGCTTCTCCTGATTAAAGCGGTCAACTGTATTAATCTGTAACGCTGCTGTTTCAGAATGCATCATGTAAACATAATATTATAATGACCTGATGATGTCAAGAGGAAAAATGATATCTACTGAAAAAAATTAATGTGGGGCTCTGAAAACCAGCCTGGCAGACACTGCGGATAAGAGGAAAAATCATGTAAGACATTGATTGTTATCATCTATTTACCGCAGGGTCCGGCCGGATACGGGAGGTTTGGCCCGTGGTTCGTTGCTCAGCCTGGCAGGATCACCAGACAATAATGTAGTTGCGACAAATATGTATGAATACATAAGGTATCGAAAAATAATGGTTATCTGAGCGTCAGGAATGTAAGACATACAATTATGTAGCACGTTACATCAGGTGTTATGATGCAACTCTGCGTATTTAAAGCAAATTACCATCTGGCACGGTTATGGCTAAATGCCGGCTATACTACAATCCGGAGGAGTATCAATGAGAAAAATTGTAACGATTATCTCCTTTGCCCTGACCACCCTTCTGGCCATGCCGCTGAACGGGTTTGCAGAGACTGCTGCCAAGATCGATGCAGGAGATACGGCCTTTGTCCTAGTCTCAACTGCCCTGGTCATGTTAATGACACCGGGGCTGGCCATGTTCTATGGAGGCATGGTGCGTAGAAAGAACGTTCTCGGGACGTATATGCAGAGCTTTGTCGCGATCGCGGTCGTGACGGTTCAGTGGATCCTCTGCGGCTACAGCCTGTCCTTTGGGCCCGATATTCATGGCATTATCGGAGGGCTGGACTGGATCGGCCTGCGGGGAGTTGGGCTTGAGCCGAACCCTGACTATGCCCCGACAGTCCCCCACCTTGCATTTATGATCTATCAGGCCATGTTCGCTGTCATAACGCCGGCTCTTATTTCCGGTGCCATTGCCGAGCGCATGAAATTCTCTGCCTTCCTGATATTCACCCTGGTCTGGACGACCGTTGTTTATGACCCGGTCGCCCACTGGGTATGGGGGACAGGAGGATGGATGAAGAACCTGGGCGTCCTTGATTTTGCCGGGGGCATCGTGGTCCATGTGACCTCGGGCATCTCGGCTCTTGCCGCGGCACTGGTGATCGGCAGGCGCAAGGGCTACCTGCATGAGGCGATGACACCGCATAACCTTCCGATGACCGTCATCGGCGCAGGTATCCTGTGGTTCGGCTGGTTCGGCTTTAATGCCGGAAGCGCACTCTCGGCAGGGCCATTGAGCGTGATGACCTTTATTTCCACGCACAGCTCGGCTGTTGCCGCGACTCTCATCTGGGTAGTCATCGAATGGGTCCACCGGGGGAAGCCGACCATGTTCGGCGCAGCAACCGGGGCCATAGCGGGACTGGCGACGGTCACCCCTGCCTCCGGGTTTGTCGGACCGATGTCGGCCCTGGCTATCGGACTTTTGGCAGGGGGAGTCTGTTATATATCCCTGAACATGAAAAACCGTCTCGGGTATGACGATTCACTCGATGCCTTCGGTGTGCATGGGGTCGGCGGCATCCTGGGGACTCTGGCTACCGGGTTCCTGGCGCAGAAGGCGATCAACCCGGCGGGCTCAGACGGTCTCTTCTTTGGAGGCTCGGGACTGCTGACGAACCAGGTGATCGGGATTGCCGTAACAGTTGTATACTCCTTCGTTGTCACCGTGGTCATACTGAAGATATTGGACTGGACGATCGGGCTGCGACTGACTGCCGAAGACGAGTTTGAGGGCCTTGACCTCAGCCAGCACGGCGAGAGCGGCTATACACTCTAACGTTATTTTTGGCCCGGGAGGGAGCTGCCTGCTGGCGGGTATCTCCCTCCCAACGCCTGCACCTGAATCACCGCAATCAGAATCCGTTTGTATGCGATAGACTATGCTACTAAGGTGTTCATAAGTATGAAAACATTAAACGGAAAATCCCTCCTAACCTCCCTTTGCCAAAGGGAGGTATCATGCCCCTCTTTGGCAAAGAGGGGTGAGGGGAGATTTTTGAAAGTGTAAGCTTACTTATGAGCTTATTCGTACATCCACCATTTTCCGGCCTGACCTGACAGAGACAGGACCTTTCTTGGGGCTCCGGTACCTTTGACCCCGTAATTATCCATCCTGCATACGTTGTTCAGGTTATAATAAAAGGTATTGCGAAGCCGGGCCGCAGGGTTGAAGCCCTGGATTACCACCGGACTGCTGTTCCTTTTTATGGATACTCGAAAAAAGAAAGAATACCACTCAAGCCTTCTTGTTTTGATGTTTATGAATATGGCGTTTTCGGCGGTCATCTGCCGGGAGCTCCTGACGGGCGGGGGCACGCCCGGCCCGCTGCCTGTCTTCCAGTATATCGCCCATATGGTTTTTCTGAACATCGTACCGAACATCCTCATCTTCCCTTTCCTGGGCCGTTCGGGGAATGCGGTCCGGTATCTCGGAACGCTCCTTTACTCTTTCCTGCAGATTTTCCTGATACTCGATCTGAATGTCTACCGCCTGTTTCATCTCCATATTAACGGGATGATCATCAGGACCGTCCTGACGGAGGGCTTTACTGATTCGGTTACGCTCGGCAGGGCAACAGTCGCCTTATTTCTGCTGAAGGCCGCCGGGATTGTTCTCCTGCAGATGGTCATGGCCCACCTGTCTCTCAGGGCCGGGGGCCTCTTCAGCAGAAGGCTCAGATACGGAATCGTAGTGGTGCTTCTCCTGACCATAGCTGCTGACAAGGTCATTTATGCGGCCGGTGCGTTTCGGAACGTCCAGGAGGTGACCCGCATCGCAAAGCTTTATCCTCTTTATGTCACCCTGAGGGCCGAAAGGATGCTGACAAGGGTCTTTGGGATGAAGCCGTCCCCGGGAAGTGAGTTGCCGCAGGCCCGGCACGGCGGTCTCCTGAACTACCCCAAAAAGCAGCTTGTAAGGAACGCCGGTACACGGCTCGGCAAACCCAATATCCTTGTGATTGCGGCAGAAGGGTTCAGGTTCGATATGCTTGACCCGGAGATAACGCCGAACCTCTGGCGGTTCAGCCGCGAGCATATCGTGCTGAATAACCACTACAGCGGCGGCAACGGGACTCGCATGGGCATCTTTTCTCTCTTCTACAGCCTGCAGTCATCCTACTGGGACTCCTTCCTGATAGAGCGCAGGTCTCCGGTTCTGATTGATGAGCTGCTGGGACTCGGGTATGAGTTCAGGATACTCTCTGCAACAAAGCTCACCTATCCCGAGTTCAGGAAGACGGTCTTTGTCCGCGTGCCCGAAGCTGTCGAAGACGAGTTCCCAAGCTCCGGAGCCGAACGGGAGAAGCTGATGACCGACCGGTTCATCGAGTTTGCCGAGAAGCGGGATCCTTCCCGGCCATTCTTCTCGTTCATGTTTTTCAATGCCTCCCACCAGCCGTATGTCTTTCCGAAGGAGTACGAAAGGTTCAGGCCGGTGGCAGGCGAGGAGATAAATTACAGCAAGACGATCAGTGCTTCCACGGCACTCCAGATCAGGAACAGGTTCAAGAACTCTCTCTATTACGACGACGCTCTCTTCGGGAGGATATTCGACGCCCTGAAGAAGACAGGAGAACTGGACAATACCATTGTCATTGTCACCGGTGACCACGGCGAGGAGTTCCTCGAGCAGGGGTATTTCGGTCATACACAGTCCTTCAGCGATTATGTGGCCAAGACCGTCTTCGTCATGCACGTCCCCGGAATCAGGGGTATGGCGGTTGAACGGCTGACGAGCCATCATGATGTTGTTCCGACGCTTATGGAGCTGATGGGTTACTCGAACGACACCTCGGACTACGCGCAGGGGAGATCGATTTTCAGCACGACCGCCCGGCCGTATGTCTGCTCCGGGGACTGGAACAATGTCTGCATGATAGACCGGGAGGTCAAGATTGTTTTTTCGACCGATTCCTACCGGAACCTCTTCGAGGTATTTCGCGCGGCCGACTATAAGAAAGTCGGGGACCCCGACGCTGTCCTGAAGCAGAAGCGGTTATATGTTGTGGAGATATTGAGGATGATGTCGGAGTTTTACCGTTAGCCGCATGAAGTTCTGCACGGCTGTCTCCCGCCATCTTGGGAAGGGGTAAACGGGTGAAGGAAGCCCTGACTGATACAAGGTTGTCTGAACTGAACAGCTGGCTCGACGGGGGGGCGGGCGGCGTCGCGCTGGCACGGAAATATACGTCTCTGATCGACGACTTGGTCAAAGGCCTGTTTTATGACCTGCCTGCCGGCCGGCAGGGCGATGCAGGACGCGGGGGGCCGGCGGCCTCCGGACCGCATAATCTTGTACTCCTCGCTACCGGGGGGTATGGCCGGATGGAGATGGCGCCTTTTTCTGATGTCGATATCCTTATCCTTGCCGCGGACAGGACAGAGACAGAGGCAGCCGAGCAGCTGCTCTACCGGCTCTGGGATTCAGGCCTTGATATCAGTCATGCCTTCAGAACGCCTGATGAGTGCATTGAAGAGGCGTTTGCCGACATCAGGACGCGTACGTCCCTGCTTGAGTCCCGGTATATTGCCGGTGATACGGGTCTTTATGAACTGTTCAGGCGAAAGGTCCTCCCCGGGATCACGTCCAGACAGCAGAGGGAGTTTGTGCGGGAGAAGCTCCTTGAAAGGGGGAAACGCCACCAGAGTGCAGGGAGTTCGGTCTTTCTTCTCGAGCCCAATGTCAAGGACGGGGAGGGAGGGCTGAGGGATATCCACTCGGCGTTCTGGATGTCGAAGGTGGCCCTGAAAACACCGGATTACGCCTGTTTTTTTGATGAAATAGCGCCGGCCTTCCGGAAGCGCTTCGTAAGCGCGCATGATTTCCTCCTGAAGCTGAGGTTCTGCCTCCATCTCGAGAGCGGGAGAAAGAACGACCTCCTCTCGTTTGAGTTCCAGAGACAGGTTGCCCCGAGGCTCGGGTTCCGTGATTCCAAGAAATTCAGCGGCGTCGAGCGGATGCTCCGCTACTATTACCTCAAGAGCCGGGCGGTTCAGGAGACGACTGCCGAGATTGCTGCCCAGTGCAGCCGTCTGTATGTCACGGTTCCGAAGGACTTCAGCATCAGGAAGGTTACGGACGATTTCTCGATTGCAGGCGGAAGACTTATCGCCTCCGGGCCCAAAGGTGTGTCTCTCAGCGCCCGTAAGATTATGGAGGCCTACTATCTGACGTCAAAGACCGGGAAGCGTTTCAGTCCCGGGCTCAGGCGTGCTATCCGGACCGACCTCCTCAGGATAAACCGCAAGGCAAGGATACAGCCGCGGTCTGTCCATTTCTTTCTCGAGATCCTGAAAGGCGGCAGGGTCTACGAAACGCTCAGGGAGATGCATGAAAGCGGGGTCCTCGGCAGGTTTCTGCCCGAGTTCGGGGCCCTCCGGATGCTGGTCATCCACGAGCCGTATCACCTCTATACCGTGGACGAACACACGCTTATCGCCATCCGCAACCTCGAGCTTCTCAGGACAACCAGCTATAAAAGCCTTGAGGACCTCCATCATATCATGAACAGCACCGGTCAGATCGACGTCCTCTTCCTGGCGCTTCTGCTCCATGACATCGGCAAGGCTGCGGGCAGGAACCACGAGGAGGAGGGCTACAAACGGCAGAAGGATATCCTGGAGCGCTTCAATATGGAGGCCGACAAAAAGGCGAGGATCGGGTTCCTGGTGAGAAACCATATCCTCATGTCCGAGACCGCCCTGAAGCGTGAGGCGCACGATCCCGAGGTGATCGCACGGTTTGCCGAGGCTGTCGGCGATCCGGAAAACCTCAATGCCCTGTATCTGATCACCTACGCCGATATCTCTGCGGTCAACCCGGGGTTCTGGAGTTCCTGGAAGGCGTATCTGCTGAAGGAATTGTACCTGCATACCCTGGACTATCTCAACGGGATCACCAGGGACCGGGACGTGTATCTGCTTGATCTGCTTGGTCCGGGCAGCGGCATAGAGCCGGCAGGGCTGACCGCGTTTATCAGGGAGATGCCCGAGAGGTATCTGCTTTCGACGCCCCGGGGAAAGATCGTCGATGACTACCGGCTGGTCCTGCAGGCCCGTGATGGCGGTTTTGCGGTGCGCATCGACAACAGGGCCGACAGCCTTGTCGAGATCTCGGTTTCCACCGGTGACTCTCACGGCCTCTTCTCGAAGCTGGTCGGTTTTCTTTCGTCAAAGGGGTTAAATATTGTTAACGGCCGGATATTTACCTGCAGGAACGGGCTGGTTATTGATAAAATAGCAGTTTCGAACTGGCAGGAGATATGGTGGGAGGGGCTTGCCCTCGATGTGACCGAGGGGCTGCAGGCAGTGATCGGCGGCGACCGGCCCTTCCATGTTGTCAGGCGGGCGGCGACGAATGTATCGCCCTATGATATATTTATAGAACTGGATAATGAGACATCGGATGAATTCACGTTTATTGAGGTATTTTCCCCTGACCGGCTCGGGCTGCTGTATGATATCTCGCGCGTCCTGGCCGGCCAGGGCGTCAGCATATCATCGGCGAGGATCAATACGGAGTCAGGGATTGCACAGGACATCTTCTCTGTTCAGTCGGGGGCCGGCAAGATCGGGGCTGTCGAGTCGGAAAGGCTGCTGTCTGCTCTATGGATGACGCTCAGAGACGCTCAAGAATAATCAAGGCAGCCGCACTCCTTGTCCCGGTGCTGATTATCGGCATCGTGTTCTTCGTGCTGCGCGGCCCCAATATCTCGAATGCGCTCAAGCAGGAGATACTGCCCGAGCTCGAGATGATGTTCGGCAGGAAGGTGATCGCCCAGAATATCTACCTGAATATCTTTCCGCTGTTTATCGAGGCAAAGGGACTGAAGGTCTTTGACGACGGCGGGGACCGGATCCTGGTGGCGCCGCGGGTGAAGGCCTATCTTGAGCTGACCGGTCTCTTTTCAAAGAGGCTCACGATCAGAAGGCTGGTCATCAGGGAGCCCGAGCTCGGCCTCAGCAGGAAGCAGGCAGAGGAGATTGCGGGAAATGTCGAGCGCTATCTTGCCACAACGCGGCCGGATGCCCTGAAGGTCAGGGTGCTATCAGTTGAGACGCAGAAGGGCAGTGTCGCTTATCATGACGATCGCAGCGGAATATCAGTCACCCTGAAGGGCCTGGGCGGTGAAGCGATACTCGGCAGCAGCGGTCGTGTCATCGTCACAACCGAGAATGTGGTGCTGAAGAAAGAGGGTCTGCCCGAGATATCTGCCGGGATATCTGCAGCCCTGCTGATCAGGGACACTGCCGTTGAGATCAAGAAACTGACCATCGATTCCTTCGGTTCGAGGATGATCGGCTCCGGTGACTATGCCGTAGGTCAGGGCAGGATCAAGACAGACCTCTCCCTGCTGTTCGCTACCGTGAAGAAGCTCTTCAACCTTGAACAAAGCGGCGAGGGGTCTGTATCGGTGAAGGGACTGGTCAGCCTCGCGAAGGAAATGGTATCCCTGGATCTGGACCTGAAGGGAAGTTTTTATATCCAGACACTGATGGAACTGCTGAAGGTGGAGGAGAAGATCGAGGGTTATGTGACGCTGAAGGGCCAGGTGAAGGGTCCGCTGAATAAACTGGTTGCCAAAGGGACGGGTGAACTCAGGTCGGGAAATCTCTTTGATGTCGCTGTCGAGCAGCTCACCTGCGGGATAACCTATGCCGACGGTACGATGCGTTTTACCGACGGCACCGGCAGGCTCTATAACGGTTCGGCAACCCTGTCGGCATCGATTGCGCTGCCGGTCGTAAACCATTATACGCTCAAGGTGGATTTTTCCCAGGTCGACAGTGGCCCGGTCTTCAAACTGATCGGCTGGGACCCCGGAGTCATGCCCGGCAAGGTGACCGGCACGCTCCTCAACAGCGGCTCGGCGTTTAACCCCGAGGGGGTTTTTGCATACCGGAGCACGGAGACGGGGAAGAGCGCCCTCGGCAGGATCAGGGAGGTGACCGGCAGGTACGGCATGCAGGGCGATCTGGTGACGATCAGCGACCTGAAGCTGCATACCGGAATGTCAGACGCCGAGATGAGCGGCACTGCTGACCTTGCAAAAAAACAGCTCGATTTCGGGGGGATACTGCAGACGCGGGACCTTTCGGATATGACCGGCCCTTATTTTACAGCGGTTCACGGTGCGGGGGAGTTCAGGGGGAAGATTGCCGGCCTGTTTACCGACCCGGTCATCACCGGAATCGCCAGGATCAGCCGGCCGGTGATAGGTACCTTCGGGGCCGATTCGCTGACCGCTGATGTTACATATAAGAAAGACCTGCTGACGCTCAGGGCGCTTTCAGCCAGCGGTCCCGACGGTGCCTATAGCATGAGCGGCCTCATCAGATTCAAAAATGCGATTGACCTTTTTGACCTCAAGAATCCCGAGTATGACCTGAGTGCGTCGATCAGCAACGGAGAACTCAAGAAGTTTGTCGACATATTCTATCCGGATTTTCAGGGTAGCGGGAGATTCAGGACAGACCTGAAGGTTACCGGCCGGGGGGAGAAGCCTGCGCTGGCCGGCGAGGCCCTGGTTAAAAACGGATCGCTGTACGGGATTCCATATGATACAGCGACCTTCGGGTGGAGATACCAAGGGGCAGGCGTGCACCTTTCTCCGATGAAGATCCATAAGGGAAAGTCACTGGTAACCGGCAGTCTCTCGATCGATCCCGGGGGAAGCTTCGTCCTGTCCGCTGCCTCTGATAAACTTTTCCTGAGCGATCTGGTGAACCGGCCGATCAGGGGGGACGCCCTCTTCAGCATCAGGGCGGATGGCAGCGGGACCGTCGACAAACACCACATCGTGCTGACTGCCGAGATGATCGAGGGCAGGCTCAGGGAGAGACCGGTCGGCAGCGGAAGGGCCACGGCAGAGATCAGGGACCGCGGACTTGTCTTCAATGCCTCGCTGCTCGGCAGGAACGTGGTCATAGCAGGCAAGGGGAGGATCGAAAAGGAATATCCCTGGGAGGCCAGGATCGATATCCTGCCGGGACGCTATGATTCGGTGATTAGCGCGTTTCTGAAGGAGGTGCCTGAGGACCTTATCCTGAGCATGAACGGAAGCATGTCCCTTCACGGCGACAGAAACCGGATCTCTGCATCCGCCGCCCTCAGGCAGCTGAATCTCTCGATGTACGGGTACAGCTTTACGAACGACAGCGAGATAAAACTTGAGCTGACCAACCGGCACCTCGCTTTTGACCATGTGACACTGAGGGGAGGCAATGCCCTGGTGCAGATGAACGGCAGCCTCGATATCGGCAGGAGCTATAACCTCGTTGTCGAGGGCAGCTCAGGGTTGTCACCCTTCAAGAGCCTCTCGACGAAGATCGGGGTGATCAAGGGCGACGCCGAGTTTGCGCTCGAGATTACGGGAGACTGGGAGAAGCCCGCGATAAACGGAGGGGTCAATGTGACGAACGGCGCCTTCAGTCTGAAGGATTATTCCTACCGTATCAGCGCCCTGAACGGTTATCTTTACCTGGACAATGACCGGGTTGTGCTCGAGAAACTCACCGGGAAACTCGGCGGGGGCGACATCGATCTCACCGGGATCCTGTATCTGAAGAAATTTACGATCAGCCGCTTTTTTGTCGAAGCCGCGATGAACAATATCTCTGCCTCGGTTTCGAGTGATTTTTCGGTCAATTTCAACGGAAACCTCCTTTACAAGGGGACCCCGCAGGACCAGATCATTTCCGGAGACGTCAGGATAAACAGGGCCCGGTACCGGGAGCGGATAGAGTGGAAAAGCTGGCTGCTCAGGACCAGGCAGGTCGAAAAGGTCCGGTCTGAGATCTCGAATCTCGAGAAGGCACAGCTGAATGTGCGCGTTATCGGCCGCGACAACATCCAGGTTGACAACAACATCGCCCGGGCAGACGTCACGGCCGACATGCTCCTGCGGGGGACCGTCTACCGACCGTCCCTCTTCGGACGGCTCGAGTCAAAGGAGGGAACGGTCTACTTCAGAAACAACGAGTTCAGAATACTGCACGCGAGCGCAGATTTTGCAGACCCGAACCGGCTGAATGCGGTTATCGCCATAGCCGCCGAGACGATCGTGAAGGGCTATAAGATCAAGATGAACCTCGAGGGTAGGATGAACCAGTTTGCGATGTCGCTGTCTTCTGACCCTGTCCTGAAGGAGATGGACATCCTTGCGCTGCTGACCGTGGGCCAGACCGGAGGACAGCTCAAGGGACTGGAAGGCGGTGTCGGGGCCGGAGAGGCGACGTCCTTTGTGACCGGCAAGCTGCAGGACGTTGTCGAGGAACGGCTCAGGAGCATTACGGGGCTCGACCGGTTTCAGGTCGATCCCCATGTCTCGAAGATCACCGGGACGGTCGAACCCCGGGTGACTGTCTCAAAAAGGCTCCTGGGGGACAAAGTGTTTGTCACCTATACGTCGTCAGCCGGGTCCTCGGAAGAACAGATCATCAAGCTTGAGTATTTTTTGAACAGGAGCGTCTCCCTCGTCGGCATCAGGGATGAGCGCGGCATAATCGGCGGCGACGTGAAATTCAGGTTCGAGTTCAAATGAGATACGCCGGCACTGTCTGTCTCGGCCTGCTCCTGCTCATGGCGGCTGCCGTCCTGCCGTCCTGTCCGGCTTATGCGGCCGAGGCTCCTTCTGCCGCCCCTGATGTCTCAAAAGACAGGATTGTCGTGACGGGGCTGCAGTCGATCGGGGTGGGTGAGTTCCATGAGATGCTCGGTCTCGGCGACGGCAGGGCTGTTGATGCTGCCGCGGTCCGCCGGGCGATCAAGACCGCTTTTTTAAAGGGCATCTTTGAGGACATTGCTGTCACGGTTCAGGAGGGGGATCCCCGGACGATAGAGATTTCCGTCCGTGAGCGCGACTACATCAGGAAGATCGAGATCTCCGGTGACCATCAGCTTTCTGACAAAAAGATTCGTGAACTCTTCCTGCTCAGGGAAGAAGAACAGATGCGGCCCGACATGATTGAACGGGCGATTGAAGAACTGAAGGCTGCGCTGGAGAGGCTGGGCTTTCCCTCTGCCGAGGTTTCGATGGCAGTAAGGCCTGGAGGGAGGCCCTCCCTCGTGGATATTGGGCTTCGGGTGGTCACGGGCCCTCCGCAGCTCATACGCAGTATATCCTTTACCGTGAAGGGTGCTGCTGAAGCACCGGGCGGCCTCAGGACAGCAGAGTCCACGATCAGTTTCAGGGACCTTTTGAAGGTCTCTGCCGGTGACATATATGACCGCGACAGGGTGGGGCTGGAACTGAAGGCGATGCGGGAGGAGCTGAAGCGGCAGGGATATATAAAGCCCTCAATCGGACCGGTCAGTTTTTCTGACGGTCATCTCGAGACTGAGGTGAGCCTCGGGAAAAAACTCGAACTCGCCTTTGAGGGCAATGCGGCCCTGTCCTCAGCGGTACTCAGCCGTGAGTCCCTGCTTCAGGAAAGCGAGGATTTTAACGACGACGTTGTGGGGGAGGCCACGGACAGGCTGCTGGCGCGCTATCATGCCGAGGGATACTCTCATGTGCAGATAGCCCCGGTCATCCGTGCGGACGACCGGACCATCAGTGTTTCATTCTTCGTGTATGAGGGAGAAAGGGTAAAGGTTGCATCGGTCAGTTTTACCGGAACGGGGCTTCCGCATGACAGTCTCCGGCAGGTGATGACCCTCAGGGAAAACAGTTATTACAACCCGGCTCTCATCGGCCGGGACCAGGATCTCCTGAGGGAATTCTTCGGGGCCCTCGGCTACCTTGAGGCTGTGGTGAGAAGGATAGAGGTGAAGGCCTCGGAAAACAGGACGGCTGTCGACCTTCTTGTCGTCATCGAGGAGGGAGAGAAGACAACAATCTCCTCCATAGTGATCACCGGTGTCGACGCAGTGACTGCGGAACAGCTCATGAAAGTCGCCGGCTTAAAGACCGGAGATCCATACAATGAGGTCGATATATCCGATGCGCGCTTCAGGATTCTTGAGGATTATAACGGCCGGGGATTTGCCTCGGTCGACGTTGCTGTCCAGAGACAGATAGAGAACCATCGTGCCGCAGTCGTCTTTGCGGTCAGCGAGGGAAATAAACTCATCCTCGGCCGCACCGTCATTGTCGGCAACCGGCGGACGCGCTACCCGGTCATCCGGCGTGAACTGCTGCACCGCGAGGGTCAGCCATATAATCTCGGCCTCTTCGCCGAAGAGCGCCAGAAACTCTACAAGCTCGGTCTCTTTAATGATGTCCAGATTGAAGCGGTCGAGACCGACGGCGGCCGCAGCGATGTGCTGGTCCGGGTGCAGGAGGGCAATGCGGGCTCGGTCGAATTCGGGGCAGGCTACGCAGAGTACGAAAAGTTTCGGGGTTTCCTGGAAGTGAGCTATCGTAACCTCTGGGGTATGAACCGCGAGGGATTGGCGCGTGCAGAGGTGAGCTCTCTTGAAAAGCGGTATCTGCTGCAGTACAACGAACCGTGGGCCTTTGGCACCCAGCTTCCCCTCAGGGTCTTTTTTCAGTATAACGACAAGAGGGAGATCAATGTGTCGGCGAAGGAGACACTCTACCACCTGACCCGTTATACCCTCACTGCGGGGATCGAGAGGAAGCTCAGTTCTGTCCTTAAGTCGGAGCTCTACTACGAGTTCTCGCTTGTCAGGACGACAGATGTTGCCCCGGATGTCGTGCTGAGCAAGGAGGACATGGGGACTCTCGCGATCGGCAGCGTCAGGCCGGTGCTCATCTATGACACGCGCGACAATCCCTTTGAACCTGAAAAGGGTGTCCTTGCAGGGGCGTCACTCAAGGTCGCTTCGTATATGTTCCTGTCCGAGACAAACTTTGCGAAGCTCGAGGTATATGGTTCGCGATATCAGAAAATAGCCAGGGACGTTGTCCTTGCCCTCTCGGTGCGCGGCGGGGTCGCGTATCACCTGGGCGATACGCAGGAGCTGCCGCTGGTCGAGAGGTTTTTTCTCGGCGGACGGTCGACGGTCAGGGGCTTTGACCAGGATACCCTCGGCCCGAAGGGGGCCGACGGAAACCCGACCGGCGGGAACGTCTTCCTTATGGGGAATATCGAACTGCGGACCTCTGTCGGAAAGGGGTTCGGCATCGTGCCCTTCATCGATGTGGGCAATGTATGGGTGAACATGAAAGAGGTCGCCCCGACAGATATGCGGTATACCGCGGGACTCGGCCTGAGATACAGGACGCCGGTCGGCCCGTTGAGGGTTGATTACGGTCTGAAGCTGAACCGGGAGCCCGGAGAGAGTAAAGGGGCACTGCATTTCAGCGTGGGACATGCGTTCTGAAACAATATGAGGGGTAACCGGTGAAAAAGAATGCAGACATGATACTGTTTCTCCTCGGCGTGCTGCTGTTGCTGCAGGCACTGCCGTTGCATGCCGCCATCCATGACCGTGTGGTGGCGTTTGTCGACAACGAGGCGATCACGCTGAGCGAGTTTGAAGAGCAGTATGCAGCCACCCTGAAGCTTTCTCCCGGGATTACGAAGGAGGAGGTCCTCAATACCATGATCAACCGGACACTGCTCCTGAAGGAGGCCCGGAAATACAGGATAGAGGCCCCGACGCGGGAGGAGGTCCTCAACGAATACATCAACCTGAAGGTCAGGGCCTTTATCCGGGTGAGCGACGCAGCGACCGAGGCCTTTTACCGGCAGAATAGCGCGCAGTTCGCAGGACGCGAGTACGAGGCGGTGCGCGGCGAGATAGAGAATTACCTGGCCGAAAAGATGCTGAACGAACGGCTGAAAGAGATACTCGCGGATTTCAGGAAGAGCTCCTACATCAGGATCCAGCTGAACTAGGTCCCGCCCGGCTCTTCAAGTACGCTGTACTGCCTATGAAATCTTGCTCTTCAGCTTTTTTGCGTAGTCCGAGGCATACTCTGTAGCGTCTTCAGCCATGTCCCTGATCTGTGCCCGGGTCTTTTTTCCTGACTGAGGTGCGAGGAGCAGTGCCAGCCCGGCCCCCACGATCCCCCCGATCAGAAATGATGCCAGTATCTCAACGCTGTAATTGTCGTCTCTCTGTAACATTGCAGTCTCCCTTCAGGCTTTTCTTTAATCCTAGCACGACCCCTGCCGCCGGTCAACCGGTTTCGGCTATCGTGGAGATGCACGGCGTACAGAAGAAGCGGGAGAACGCCATGTATGCGGCTTTATTCCGACAAACACCGTGGGGACGGGGCTATATCTTCTCGTGCCTCCAGAGGTCAGCGTCCGCAGTCCGGGGTTCCTGGAGAAGCTGAATGAAACGCTCGAGCTGGATCCAGTCTGTTTCATTCATACCGCTGAAGGCGAGGCCAATGTTGTACTGCGCCCCGCCTTCCCCGCCCGTCTGAATGCACCAGACCACCTTTGCCCTTATCCTGAGGGTCGCGACATCAGGCAGGGTCATCAGGATCCTGAAGATGCAGCCCACCTCATGGGGGCTGGAACATTCGACGCGCATCCCGCCGCTGCCGATCTCCTTCACCCGATATGACTCCGTGACCGCGTGCTCTTCCCCGGGGACATCAATCCATAATTTAAGGCGGCCCAGCTCAGGTCTGCCTTCCGCCGTCAAAAGATCAATAAATCGTGCGATATCGTCCTGCTTCTTTCTGGTGCTGGTGTCGAAGCTGATCTCGGCCCGGTAGAGGGGCATTGTTTCGCCCTCGGGGGAAAGAGCGGTTTGATCGATTGACGACGAGATGACCGTGCCGCTGACATTAAAACCGTCGTCCTCGTGCTCGATATGCAGAATATACTTTTTCCCGAGGTTCATGCGTGCATCTGTCGAGAGGATGACGAGGTCATTCGTGATGGCCCTGATCGTAACAATATGACTCCAGACGATTCTTCCTGTCACGTTCATGATATCGATGTTGAACCGCCGGAATCGCCGCTGCCCGTTCATACGCACCTCTTAGAGGTATTTTATCACAATGCGGAACGCATACAAATGTATATCGGAGAGGGAATGCCGGACATTTATAGGGGATATGTATCTGGATGATCTGAAGAGGGACCCCGTCCGCTCAGGGGATTCAAAAACATATAGCGCAAGAGCTGAAGAAATTGGTATAGTCAATGGCGGATCGATTATGTTGATGTCGCAAGTTACTCGGGGAGGTCAGGTGCAGATACCTTTTGCTCATTTCAGGCTTGATCTTGAGGCGCGGACACCCATAACGCTGCCGGCTTATAAAGGCTCTACGCTCAGGGGGGGCTTTGGGCATGCATTTAAGCAGGTGGTCTGTGCGCTGAAGCATTCCGTATGCAGTGAATGCATGCTGAGGGAGAAGTGTGTCTATGCATATATATTTGAGACCGCCCCCTCTGCAGATTCTACTGTTATGACCAGATATACCTCCGTGCCCCACCCCTTTATTATTGAGCCGCCCGAGAGTGACAGACGCCTCTATGCCCCGGGGGAGATTTTGTCATTCGGCCTTACCCTGATAGGGCGTGCTGCAGAGTACCTTCCCTATTTTATTTATTCGTTTCATGAGCTTGGCGAGCGCGGCATAGGCCGGGGGCGAGGTAAATTTGTACTGAGAAAAGCTTTCTGTCGTGGTATGGATGCTGCAGGACCCGATACCGTTGTATTTGACGGTGATTCAAAAACAGTCAATCCGTTTGCGACAGCATCTTTGTCTGTCTTCGAACAGGCACCTGCTGCCGGGCCGGACAGCCTCAGTCTGTCCTTCGTGACTCCCACACGCCTTATGTATGATGGCCATCTGACGCTGGATCTGCAGTTCCACATCCTGATCAGGCAACTGCTCAGGCGCCTTGCCATGCTGGCCTACTTTCATTGCGGAGCTGACACATCCGGGATTGATTTTCGTGGCCTTATCGAAGAGGCAAAGGGGGTGCGCGTTGCGGCAAAATCTCTGGAGTGGCATGATTGGGAGAGATACTCCGCCCGGCAGGATACGCGGATGAAGATGGGCGGCTGTGTGGGAAACATCACGTACGAGGGCAGTATCGGACCGTTCATGCAGTTCATAAGGGCGGGGGAAGTTCTTCACGCAGGGAAGGGGACGAGTTTTGGGCTTGGGAAATACCGTATTGTCCCGTGATTCATACAGAGGCTGAAACATTGCAGAAATATTTTTTTTCTTTACGCACAAATACGCATCTGATACTCTCCAGGGATGAGCACTCAGGATTATAAAGATATATTCATCTTCCTGGCGGGATCTTCGCCTCAGGTCATCACGGAAACCATTGCTGCCCTCGCGGAGCAGACACCACCAGTCTACCCTGCGGAAGTCGTTATCATTACCACCGGCCATGGAAGAAGAAATATCGAGAGCTCTTTGGTAGGAAGGGGCATCCTTGGGGAGTTATGCCGGGACTATGCTATCCCTGAGTTCCCTCTTTCCGACGAGTCCTTTGTTATCCCGCTGGGGTTGGACGGGCTGCCCCTCGAGGACATCAGGGATGAGGATGAAAATGCGCGCATGGGCGATACGATAACGACCCTGGTGCGCAACAAGACCAGAGACCACAGTATCCGGCTTCACTGCTCCATAGCGGGTGGACGCAAGACTATGTCCTTTTACCTTGGAGCAGCACTCCAGCTTTTTGGCAGGCCCTGGGACCGCCTGTACCATGTTCTCGTAAGCCCTGAGTTCGAATCGAATCCTGAGTTTTTCTATAAGCCAAGGAAGCCGAGGACAATCAGCTACCGGAAAGCAGACGGTTCACCGGGAAGCATCAGTACCAGCCGGGCAACCGTAAGACTTTCGGATCTGCCTTTTGTCCGGATAGGGGCCCGGCTTCAGCTCCAGGAGAGCGATTTTAGGTGCCTTGTCTCAGAATGCCAGGGTGAGATCGACGCGGCTGCGGTCCAGCCCGCAATTACCGTTAGCCTCTCTGAACGGACGGTGCATATCGGGACGGTCATGGTCGAAATCGTGCCGATGCAGCTGATGATTTATGCGCGTTTCTTGCGGCAAAAAATAAGCTACTGCAGATATCCCGAACGCGGCCTTTGCCTTGACTGTACGGCATGCTTTATCGAACTTGCAGATATCTGCACCCGTCCCGCCCTGGAGGCGATGGCCCGCGATTATGAAAGTATCTACGGCAAGAGATCCATGAAGGCGCAGGAACTGCTCGGCAAACCCAGCTCGAGGGATGGCATTGACTGCCAGGCCGTGAGACAGCTCGTCAGCAAGATCAACAGGACAATCAGGGAGCAGGTTGAAGACGAGATGCTGTTCCCCTATTGTCTTATTACAAACAACAGGAAATACGGCAGTACCAAATACGGCGTCAGAGCCGAAAAAAGAAAGATTGCACTGGTTGATTAACATGCATGATACAGTTAAACTAAATATATAAGGTTCAACTATATTTATGAGGTACAACTTATGTCATTAATTACAACTACATCGGCAAAAGGGCAGGTGGTAATCCCCAAGGCAGCACGGGACAGGTTGGGAATTAAGCCAGGCTCAAAAGTATTGGTGGAGTCCGTTGCAGACCACATCGAGATACGGCCCCTTCCGGAGAATCCGGTGGAGCACTTCTGCGGCATCTTCAGTGACGGGTCGTCACTGACCGAGGCGCTGCTCCGGGACAGAAAGGAGGAATTGCGGCGTGAAGAAGAAAAAACTGCTCGATTCGTACGCCCTGCTGGCATATCTCAAAAAAGAAAAAGGGTATGAGAAGGTAAAGCAGTCCCTGACCTCGGGCAGCGCTGATCTGTTGATGAATGACATCAACATTGGCGAGACGTATTATATCCTTGCCCGCGAACGGAGTGCGCAGGCAGCAGAATATTTTATAGATGTCATTTTGCCGTCTCTGCCTGTCACTGCCGTAGCAAATTCGCTGCAGGACGTGCTTGCAGCGGCAAAGATAAAAAGCAGGTTCGCGATCTCGTATGCCGACTGTTTTGCCGCTGCAACCGCCATCCGTGAAAAGGCAACCGTCCTTACCGGTGATCCGGAGTTCCGGCAGCTTGAGAAAGAGATGGATATCGAGTGGCTATAGGGGGAAAAGGGATCGCAATGCATAGAATTTCTCTTGGAGGTAGAAAATGGATTCCACCGTTTATAAAATAGCACTGGCTGGCCTGATGCATGACATAGGCAAGTTTGCACAACGGGCTCGTTTCGATGTAAGCCGGGATTTTCTCGACCGCAATGCTGGCCTTTACCAGCCGTACATTGAGAAGGAGAAACGGCATACCCATGTCCATGCTGTCTATACCGCGGCTTTTGTTGATTACTTTGACAAATATCTTCCCCCGCAGTTGAACAGGGCGAACTGGGGTGAGGGGGACACTTTTGTTAATCTGGCCGCCGGACATCACAAGCCTGAGACCCCTCTGCAGTGGATAATTGCTATGGCTGATTGGATATCCAGCGGAGCAGACCGACAGTCTTTTGAGGGTGATAATAAGCCTATTGCTATATCAAAGTTCCGGGAAACGCGACTTCTTACAATTTTTGAGCAGGTGTCTATCAAAGGAGATGCCGAAGCACAGCTCAAGTTTCGTTATGCGTTAAAACCTCTATCACCGGCAAGCATTTTCCCCACTGGAATTGCAGAACCCCAAGAAGATGCAGGAGAGGAATACCGAGAACTGCTGCTTGCCTTTAGTGATGCTTTGTCTCTAATAGCCCATCGTAATGACAGCATGCCGCTATGGTATGAGCACTTTGACAGTCTCCTTTGTGAGTTTACCTCAAGCATACCCGCTGCCACGGTTGGAGACGTTGTTCACGACGTGTCTCTCTATGATCATTCACGGGCCACTGCTGCCCTAGCAGCGGCTCTTTATCTTTACCACACAGATACTGACACTATGAATATCTCTGCTATAAAGGAAGATTGGCAGACCCAGAAGTTTTTGCTGGTGAGTGCAGATTTTTATGGTATACAGGACTTTATCTTCAGCGAAGGCGGAGAGACTGCCAAAGGACGTGCAAAAATGCTGCGTGGAAGATCCTTTATGGTTTCGCTGTTTTCGGAGTTAGCGGCCCACGCACTTTGCAATGCACTAAGGCTTCCGCCATCTTCAGTGCTGCTGTCCGCGGCTGGAAAATTTACTATAGTTTGCCAGAATACGCCTGCGAGCAGGGAAGCCGTGTTACGTGTATCAGACGAGATCAATACATGGCTCATCGATCGCTTTTTTGGGGAAAACAGTATCGGGATTTCGACAGTCGAGGCGTCCGCAAACGATTTTGTTGGGGGGCACTTTGCAGACCTTTGGGAGAAGCTCACTTCCGCTGTCGATCGGAGAAAATATTCAAGAACAGAGCTCCTTTCACGTTGCGGTGCTGTGGAGGGTTATCTCGACAGTTTCGACAATACTCTTAATCCGCCTATCTGTCCATTTTGTGGAAAAAGGGCCTCTGTTGCCGGTGCCATGGCCACACTATTTGGAGAGTCGGTGAAAGATTCCTGCCTGACATGCCGTGACCAGATACTTCTTGGAACCGAGATAGTCAAGAACGACAAGATAGCAATCACGACTGCGGATGCAGTTTTTCATGGTGAGAGGAAGCTTCTCGATCCCATATTCGGGCGCTACCAGATCGGGTTCGCAGAGGGCCGCCTGTCGGAGTTCGCCCGGCAGGGGACACTTATCAAGTTCTGGCAGATAAGGGCCAGTTCCAATGTTGAAAAAGACAGGGTTACTGTCCGTCATATCGGAGGATACGTTCCTGTCTATGACGTTTCAGATTTCAGTGATACCCGCATTATCAGCAGTCGGAGATCTGAGGGCAGGAGCGAGGAATTATTAGACCAAATGGTTCTTGGTGTTCCCAAGACATTTCATCATCTTGCTGCAAAGTCCCGTTTGGGTGCAGACTCTATTGATGGCTCTTCGAGGGGAGTGGCTGCAATAGGTACATTTAAGGCTGATGTTGATAACCTCGGCCTTGTTTTAGCGACGGGACTTCCGCGCACCAGAATGACTCTATCTCGATTTGCTACCGTGAGTCGACAGATAAATGCTTTTTTCTCGCTGTATGTTCCTTCCAAGTTGGCTGATTCACCTGATTTCAGAGATATATATACGGTTTTTGCAGGAGGCGACGATTTGTTTTTAATAGGGCCCTGGAACCGGATGCTGGATTTTGCTATTGAAGTAAATGCCGATTTTCGGAAATATACCTGCAGAAACGGTGACATAACACTGTCTGCAGGTTTCAGTTTGCATAAGCCGGGCGAGCCTCTGCGCAGATTATCGGAACTGACCGACGCAGCCCTTTCCGACTCCAAGAATGCAGGCAAAGACAGGATGACTCTATTTGGGCAGACCGTGGAGTGGACGGAATTGGCAGACCTCTCAGCGGTGCGAAATATACTTGAGGAATGGATTGCTGAAGGCCTGATAAATAACGGAATGCTTCACCGTTTAAATGCATACCAGTTTATGGCTGAAAAGGAACGCACGGTAAGGGATAAAAAAGGTGGGGTATTCATAGAGGATATTGCCGACTGTCTTTGGAGACCCATGTTTAGGTATTCCATGGCCAGGAATATTAAGAAAAAAAGAGACGATGTTATGAAAGTTGCAGCTTGGATTGACCGGTTTGCTGGGCGATTTCGCATCCCCCTTTGGAGGGTAATTTATGAGCATAGAAAGGAGTAGCCATGAGCGATATCAAATTTTGGAGAGACAGGGAAAAACGGATTCTGGATCCCGCATTGTTTGCAGAAAAGGCCGATCAATGGGCTAAGTCGGTGTTTGATGAAAGACTCGGGGATACAGGTAAAAAAGACATGAACAAGCCTACGCAGCTCAGGCGTTTCTACGATGAGGTGGTTCGTTTCGATACTACGCTCAAATCTGTGGGCAATGCTGACCCGGAGGATTTTGAGAGGCAGTTACCCTATATCAGGATGCTAAATGCCAAAGCTCATTATGCAAAGGCGCGTGAACATGTCAGCGATCGTTTTGTAGTGATGATTGAAAGTTGCCTTAAACAGGTAGAAACCTCGGATGATTTGGAGGCCTTCAAATCATTCTTTGAGGCTTTTATGGGTTATTACCGTTATTATCATCCCAAAAATAACTGAGCGTCATAACAGGAGGATCATATGCAACTTACACGCATAAAGAAAGTGACAGGAATAATTAAATTAAGAAGTGGGCTGCACATTGGTGGCAGTGGTTCTGAGATGCATATCGGGGGAATTGATACGCCGGTTATTCGTCATCCCCATACGAATGAACCGTATATACCAGGTTCCTCGCTAAAAGGAAAGATTCGCTCTCTGCTGGAACTGCGTTATGGACTGGTGCTTCTGAGTGAAGGTCGGCCGGTGTCCAGCGGGACCCTATCAAAAATAGGAACTGATGCTGAACTGTCGAAGCACTGCCGAGCTATCCTGAAGACTTTTGGTTCCAGCGGGGCTGAAACAGATAACAAGGGGGAAATAGGCCCAACACGGGTAGCCTTCAGCGACTGCATGCTTGATGCAGAATGGAAGCGTATGGCCTCTGCTCGCCGCTATGTACTGACGGAGGAAAAAGCAGAAACCGCAATAAACAGGATAAGTGGCACAGCGGCTGCAGGCTCACTCAGGCAGACCGAGCGGGTTCCCGAAGGTGCAATATTTTCCTTTCTGGTTACCTTTAAGGTGCTGCAGGAGGGCGATGAGAATATTTTCGATGAATATCTGCTCAGTGGATTGAAACTTCTCGAACTTGACGCGTTAGGTGGTTCGGGAAGCCGCGGCTATGGTCGGATCAGGTTTGAAAACCTTGAGCTTGACGGCGTATCTATTCAGGAAGCCTTTGACAACATGCAGATATTTTAGGAGGGTTGCATGAAGATAGTTGAGTTTGTGATCGAACCACGGTCCGGATTCGGAACTCCGCTCTTGGGGGATACACTGTTTGGTCAGTTCTGCTGGCAACTGATTTTTGGTGCAGGAAACGCCTCAGTCCTCGAAGGGCTGCTTGATGATTATGAAAGAAAGCCTTTCCTAATTTTTTCCGATGCGTTCCCCAGATTTGGCAGCAATACCGACGTGCGCCGTGCGTTCGGACGTCCTGCTCTTCCTCTTAGTTTATTGTTTCATACGAATGCGGGAATGAGTGATATTGAGCGGATAAAGCGACGGAAGGAACTGAAGATCAGAAAATGGATGCTTCTGGACAGCACATTTCTCGCCGGTGGTTTGAGCAGTGAGCTGTATGTGAAGGACAGTGAACTACTTCCCCTCATTGACAATGCAAGTAAAGCTGAGGCCGGTCAAAATTTTGTGATGGGATTCGAGCAAACGAGGAATACAGTAAACCGACTTACTGGAACCACAGGGGAAGGAGGTTTTGCGCCATAT
This sequence comes from uncultured Thermodesulfovibrio sp., assembly GCA_964499365.1. Lineage (GTDB taxonomy): Bacteria > Nitrospirota > Thermodesulfovibrionia > Thermodesulfovibrionales > UBA6898 > PALSA-1316. Next base: position 29,993 of record CAZCKU010000009.1, on the reverse strand, counting down.
GTTGTCTGTTATGATGCCTATGTGCCGGGTTCCCGGCTCTCTGTGTTTGCAGGAATCGATACCGACCGCATTTCTCCGGCCATTGTTGCTGATGGCCTTCGCCAAATCGGCCTGTCTGGTTTTGGTAGGGACGCTACGGTCGGACTTGGTAAGTTTGATGTTGCTGACTACGGCGATAGTGATTTTGGCGATGAGGAAAACGCTAACGCATGCTATACGCTATCACCTTCAGTGCCCGGCAACACCTGGCAACAGGCTTTTTTTCAATCATTTGTTCGTTTTGGTCGCCATGGAGGGGCACTGGCGCACAGCGGGCACCCGTTTAAGGCCCCGGTTATAATGGCGTCCTCAGGATCAGTTTTCATTTCAAGTTCGGGATTACCGGCCAGGCCGTATATCGGAAGGGCTGTACCCACTATTTCGAAGGCAGAGCCAAATACTTATTGCCAGGGGTACGCGTTATACATTCCGTTCAGAATGGAGGTCAGATGATGAGAAGCACCCCCATGAAAACAAGGCTTCATATACTTTCGCCGGTACATATTGGCAGTGGTGAAGTCTTTGAACCTATATCCTTCTATATAGACACCGAAAACAATCGACTTTGTCTGTTCGAGCCGGCCGACTTTATTGATTCACTTGATGAGCTTGCTCGCAAGAATTTTTCCGAGATCTGCATGAAAAACGACCTGCTGCAGGTTATGAGATTTATAAATAAGCACTCGGCCAAAGTCCCTGTCTCCGCCACCATAGAAATTCCTTCGGCCGTAGCTGCACGCTATGAGGAAGTACTCAGAATGTCTTCATTTGATAGATCGAAGGTGATTAACCGCTTCACTCTCGGCCGCACTTCATACTGCCCTAACGGGTTGTTTTCATATATACCTGGATCATCTCTTAAGGGTAGTCTACGCACCGCATATTTGAATTATTTGAATAAGGGACAGCGGTCACAAACTGATTCAAGGAAGCACAAGCTCCTTGAAAAGGAGCTTCTCGGTGGTTCTTTCGATAAAGACCCCTTCAGAATGTTGCATGTTCCTGACCTGTTGCCTGTAAAGAATTTGAAAACAAGATTGGTCTATGCGGTGAACCGCAAGAAACGGATGGTTGATACAGGCAAAGGGCTTCTTTCTGAAAAAGGACCTGATCAGATTCTTGAGGTAATTGAACCTGGGGCAGTTTTTGAGGGTATCCTGAGACTTGATGCGCCTGACAGGCTGTCAGGCATAGAAAACCCGCTCGCTGCCGGTAGTTTGTTAACTGCAGTGAAGCAATTTTTTACAGCAAGGTATGAGGCCGAAAGAGAAACTCTCCGGACCATAGGTGCAGAAAGTTTCTATAGGGAGATGGATGACCGTTTGCTTGGATTTAAAGCTACGCTTGGTGCGACTGCGGTTATTGTGAGAATTGGCAGACACTCAGGAGCTGAAGCGCATACATTGGATGGAGTGCGAAACATAAGAATTATGAAGGGACGACCAGAGTTTCAGTCCGCGGCTACCACTATATGGCTTGCTTCGGACTACAGGGATTCGAGGGCAGAGAATGATTGCAGAGCTTTTGGATGGGCAGTCCTGGAGTTAATGCCCATACAGACAGGTGCCAGCTGGATGCTCAATCCGCTGCCTGACACACTAAGAGAAGCGGCAGCTGCAGCAGGGGCTGAGAACAGACAGAGGACCGCTGTTGAGGCCGAGGTGCGAAGGGACAAATCCCGGCAGGCACAAGAGGCTAAGGCCAAGGCTGAGGCCGCAAGTAAAGTGAGAGAAGAAGAGGAGGCACGTGTCAGAGCTGAGTGGGAATCGTTGACCGATGAAGAGCAGCTTATTCGTATGCCCGGTCTCTCTGATGTTTCTGAGCAGCAGGTGGTCGACTGCTTCAACAGGCTGGACACCCTGGCTTCACCGCACAAGGAGAGATTGGCCGAAGCACTGAAGCAGTACTATATTAAGCACCGTAAATGGGAAGGCGGAAGCAAGAAGCAGGTTGAAAAGGTGAAGAAGCTTAAGGCGATTCTAGGCGGATGATCTGCTTTGTTGATAAGGCGGAATATATTATGGGGTCTTATACAATCTTACCCCCGGAATATCTTCAAAATGTCTATCCAGGGTGAAGATGGGGAGGTGGTGTTCAATGGCCAGTACTGCGATGGCAATGTCGGTTAACGGCAGGGTGATGCCCTGTTTTCTGAGCGATGCAGAGAGGAGGCCGGCCTTTGTCCAGAGAGCGTTGGGGATTTCCAATGTTGCTACTCCCTCAAGCAGCAGTGACAGCAATTGCTCTTCTTTTGCCCCCTTGAGCCCCTGGATTAATTCAGCGGCGATAATGCCCGTTATGTATAAGCGTTTTTCTTCGAGTAAGGTCAGGACGCGCCGGTCTGCGCTGTCACTATGTTTTAAAAAATCTATAAGTACCGATGTATCAGCGATTACCCCAGCGTTTGTCATCTTCTGCCGCCTCTTTGAGTTCAAGATTTTCGAGTTCATCAGTGACATCTTCAATTTGGATCTTGCCCCTGAGAGCAATCAACTGTCTGATCTTCTTTTCCCTGATATACTCCTGCATGGCGGTTACGATCGCCTTGGTCTTGGATTTTTCTCCCGTGGCCTTCTGGACTTCAGAAAGGAGATCATCGGGTATGTTTAACGTCGCACGCATAGCATACACCTCCTATGTATGCATATATTGTATGCGGGTGCCACGTGACTGTCAAGAAAGGAAATAATCTATGAGCCATATACACGTCTGTCTGGTGTCAGAACAAACGATTCCCAATATTTTAGGTATTCAACATTTTTGCCCGGACAACATTTTATTTATTACAACAGCTAAGATGGAAAAATTAAATAAAACTGAGCATATTCTGAATACATTAACCCACTTGAATCATGACTATAGTAAGTGTCATGAGAGGATAGAAGTACAGGAAGATTCATTGCTTGATTGCAAAAAGAAATTAGATTTATGGATTAGCGGAAAAGAGAGCTCCGATTTTATTTTGAATCTAACCGGTGGCACCAAAATTATGTCTATTGCAGCATACGAGTATTTTAAGGATTACGGAAGTACTATGATCTATATTCCGGTTGGCAACAATTCCTTTATTACCCCGTTTCCCAAAAAAAATACCAATAATGGAACCCCACTAATAATGAGGTTGGGGGTCACAGATTACCTTGCGGCTTACGGGCTGAAGGTTGTCAATGCAAAAAAAATTGAACCGGGCCAGAAACTTGCTCATGAAAGAAGCGTACTGACGGGCTGGATTGTCAAAAACTACGACGCGGTAAAACCCCTTTTGGAACGCTTGAGCGAGAAACTCAGAAAGTACAGGGATGATGACAAGGGGTATCAATTGACAACCTCGTATAAACCCAAAAGCCACGAGGAAGAGATCTTACTTGAGATGATGGGTTTCGGTTTGACAAGCGAAGGGTATGCTAAACATTTGAGTAAGGCGGAAATAATCTATCTGACAGGTGGATGGTTGGAGGAGTTTTGTTTCCTGGAGCTTGTGAAAAGAAAGGGCAGAGGTATTGATGACATTTCAATGGGTATTATCGCGGTTAACGCAAAAGGAAGGAAAAATGAATTCGACGTCATGTTTACAAAAGACAATGCCCTCTATACGGTTGAATGCAAGTCACTTGATCAGAATGATGATAAAAAGACAGATGCCCTGTATAAGATAGCGGCCTTGCAGAAGGAATTTGGCTTGCGTGTCGAAAGTTTTTTTGTAAGTACGTCCCCGCACATTTTGAAGGATGGAAAACTGAAGCTGGCTGTTCAGGCAAGAGCAGAACAATTTAAAACCACGGTGATATCACCCCAGAATGTGTCCCGTTTTGCTGAGATAGTAGCTCAGAAATTACAAATAGATTGATAAGAGGACAAAGTGAGTGACCCAATAACAATTAATGTCGAAAGCCTTTATTCTGACACTGAGACAGCAAAGCTCAATCAGATGGAGAGTTATATGAAAAAAGCCGTTATGCTTGCCGGTGAAGGAAACGAGGTTATTCTCACCGGTGCCGGGCCGGTCTGGCTCTATCTGAAGATCGCGCACGCACTCCATGGGAAGGCCAGGAAGCTGAGTTACCGGAGTCCGGTTACCGGCGATCTGATTATTTTCGACCATAACCCTTATTAGTTTTTTCTGTTCTTTGACAACTGACTAAAAAAACAACGTTGCTGCAATATTGTTTTTCGTGACAGGGTGTCCGCTCCGCCGTATGATTGGTTTATGGAGCGGACACTTTATATCATTGCATACGATGTCACGGAACACCGGAGGCTCAGCGCCGTGCATACCCTGCTGAAGGGGTATAGCACGGGGGGGCAGAAGTCGGCCTATGAATGTTTCCTGACGGACGGAGAGCTGAGACTTGTGATCCAGGTCCTCGGCAGCCTGATCGCCGCTGACGAGGACCGCATTCATATTTTCCGGATGGATGCCAGGTCAGAAACTCACGCTCTGGGCATTGCGATTCAGCCGCATGACCCGGCGTACTTCTACATCGGGTGACCGGAATGGGCACACTGTATATAGACAGAAAAGACCTTCACATCCGGCTGGACGGCAACGCGCTTGCCTTTTATACGGAAGGGTCCAGGGAAGGGTCTGTTCCGCTCGTACCCCTGAAGCGGGTGGTTATTGTAGGCAATGTCACTGTCGATACTCCGGTTCTCCACCGGCTGGCAGGTCAGGATATATCCGTGCTTTTTCTCTCCGGCAAACGGTTGCAGTTCAGCGGCATGCTTCATGGCAGGCTGCATAATAATGCACTCCTGAGAGTCAGGCAGTATGAACAGAGCCGGCTGCCTTTTTCCTGCCGGGTGGCCAGGGAGCTGGTGTTGCGGAAGTTACAGGCCCAGAGCGCTCTGCTTGAAGAGGTCCGGAATGAACGTCCCGACCTGAGGCTGCAGCTCACCACCGCGCTGAATACGCTGCATGGGATGCCCGGATCTATAGGCGGCGCAGAAGGCATTGACAGCCTCCGGGGTCTTGAAGGAGGAGCTGCCGCTTCATACTTTGCGGCTTATACTGAAATTTTCCCGGAATCCCTGAATTTCAAAAAAAGGACCAGGAGACCTCCGGCAGACCCGGTCAATGCAATGCTTTCTCTCTGTTATACCATGCTGCACTATGAAATGGTCAGGGAGATAGAGGTGATCGGACTCGATCCGTCCATCGGCTTCTATCATCAGTTTGACTACGGCAGGGAATCACTGGCCTGTGATCTCGTGGAGCCTTATCGGCCAGCTGTTGACCGTTTTGTCTGGAACCTTTTCAGGGAGAGGACCTTTACGGTACGCGATTTTGCATCGGAAGATGAGCGGCCCGGCTTTTACCTGAAGAAGGCTGGCAGAAAGTCGTTCTATGTCCTGTACGAGGAATGGGCGGAACAGTATAGGCCGAAGTGGGTCGAAGAAGTCAGAAATCTGGCAAGGAGGATCATGGATGGACAGGACGCTTTATCTGACTGAGAGTTCGACAGAGCTCACTATCAGACGGGACGGTCCGTCAATCTGGATTACCGGCGCCAGGCGGGCGGGACAGAGGGTCCCGGCACGCCTGATAGGCCGTCTCGTTGTGATAGGCAATATCAATGTGGAGGCCGCGATCATTACGCTGTTTGCAGAACATGGTGTCCCGATGGTTTTTCTTGGCAGAGATGGCACAGAATGGGCGGTTGTGCTGCCCTGCTGTGCAGATCTGCCGGAGCATTACGCTGTCCAGCGGATGGCCCTTGTCCGGCCCGGCAGGGACCAGATATTGCACCAATGGTCTCAGGAATGGAGGCAGGCCGTTCAGCGGTCCATGATTAAGGATCTGTATCCCTGGCTGTCCCTGTCGATAAGACGGTCCTGCTCCGAGCAGACATATGAGGAGCTGATCGAATACCTGAGACCCGAAGACCTGGGCAAATGGAATGCGGTGAGGGGTTTTGCCCTGAACCTTTCTTTATCGGTGGTTGTCGAGCGTTTGATCGCCAGCGGGCTTGATCCCCGGGTCGGCATACTCCACCGGGGGAGGGAGTGCGGGCTGGCACTCGACATTGCAGGGATGCTGGAGGCGGTCTGCGACGTCATAAGCCTTGGGGTATTGCATTCCAGGGTAACCAACCCTGCAGGGGACAAGCGGTTTGCCTCTCACCGGCTGACGGCTGCAAATGTGGAGGCAATCGTTGCAGCATTTGAAGGCCGCCGCCGGGCTTATACTGATTTGGCAGATGCGATCATAAGTGAACTCATACGGAAACTTGGAGAGAGGCGCGATGAGAAGCTCATATCTGATCTGCTATGACATAGCGGATGAAAAAAGACTGGCGCGGGTCTTTCGGTTTCTGAAAGGCAAGGCGACCCACGTACAATACTCGGTCTTCTTCTGCAGGATGACCCGGCCGGAGGTCCAGCGGATGAAAGAGGAACTCAGTGCCCGGATTGATGAGAGTGAAGATGATGTGCGGATCTATCCTCTGCCTGGCGAGTACCTGGTGAAGGTGCTGGGCCGCGGCGACAGGCTGCCCCAAGGGGCTGAATTATTTCTTGAGTAAGGAGGAAAAACAGGTTGATAGCGGCAAAATCAAAAAGCTGTACAGGCACCTTTGTAACTATTTATTATTCAAGCATTCTCGCCATGGTGGCAGAACCAAAGAAGACCTTATAAAAAAGGGATTGAGACTCAAGGGGTATTGCAATCTCTTCTGTTGCCATGGAACCAAAGAAGACCTTATAAAAAAGGGATTGAGACCATGAGGTGTATTCGATAAGGCGGCGGATGTCGAACCAAAGAAGACCTTATAAAAAAGGGATTGAGACCCAATATCGCTGACCATGCGCCCGGCTATAAAGAACCAAAGAAGACCTTATAAAAAAGGGATTGAGACTGAAAGGTACTGTGATTTTACTGTCCTGCCGTTCGAACCAAAGAAGACCTTATAAAAAAGGGATTGAGACTCCTCTGTAGATTGATATATTACGTTCAAGGAACCAAAGAAGACCTTATAAAAAAGGGATTGAGACTTTCTCTCTCCCAAATATTGCAAGTACCGGAAAGAACCAAAGAAGACCTTATAAAAAAGGGATTGAGACTTCCGTGTGCGCGACTACCTTGTACGGGCGGTATGAACCAAAGAAGACCTTATAAAAAAGGGATTGAGACCTGCCAGAGTCCGGCCCATGAGGTGTACTCGATGAACCAAAGAAGACCTTATAAAAAAGGGATTGAGACCGAAGTGATCCCGCACCTTATCACTGAGGAAAGAACCAAAGAAGACCTTATAAAAAAGGGATTGAGACCGCTCCGTTCCCGTAATTGCCTGACTGTCCGAAGAACCAAAGAAGACCTTATAAAAAAGGGATTGAGACTTCATTTGTGAAATCAATACAATTATTGTGGAAGAACCAAAGAAGACCTTATAAAAAAGGGATTGAGACTGCGTTCGTCCCGAAAGACAGAGTATTTCGAGAACCAAAGAAGACCTTATAAAAAAGGGATTGAGACTCAAAGACTCGCGAGTTACGTTCCCGCTATCCGAACCAAAGAAGACCTTATAAAAAAGGGATTGAGACTTCTTTGTCCCGTTGATATATGCAAGCGCGTCCGAACCAAAGAAGACCTTATAAAAAAGGGATTGAGACTTATCTTCATGAGATAGCCGGCGGATGTCCTCGAACCAAAGAAGACCTTATAAAAAAGGGATTGAGACTGTCTCGTTCTTCGTCGTTGCGTTCTTCGTCGTTGGAACCAAAGAAGACCTTATAAAAAAGGGATTGAGACGAGCAGGCCATGCGCATTGTACTGGTCAGGCGTGAACCAAAGAAGACCTTATAAAAAAGGGATTGAGACCGGCCAAGTCATGAATTGTACCGGCAGTATTGAGAACCAAAGAAGACCTTATAAAAAAGGGATTGAGACTATTTCTTTTCAAAATTGCTGGCGCACGGAGTCCGAACCAAAGAAGACCTTATAAAAAAGGGATTGAGACTGTTCCACTTGACGAACTTGCCGCCAGAAAAGTGAACCAAAGAAGACCTTATAAAAAAGGGATTGAGACCTTGCCCCTCTGCCAAGTTCCACACCGGGGGCCGAACCAAAGAAGACCTTATAAAAAAGGGATTGAGACCCTGTTTCCGTTCAATGTTCATTCTGTAAACGAACCAAAGAAGACCTTATAAAAAAGGGATTGAGACAGGAATGTTTCATTCATCTTGTTTGACATGCGGAACCAAAGAAGACCTTATAAAAAAGGGATTGAGACTCATGCGTTAATTCCAGCCCGTACTTTTTGGCTTGAACCAAAGAAGACCTTATAAAAAAGGGATTGAGACTTTTCTCGTCCTTGATGTACTTCATAAGCTGAACCAAAGAAGACCTTATAAAAAAGGGATTGAGACAGATGTTTCCGCACCCTCCCATGGAGCAACGTGAACCAAAGAAGACCTTATAAAAAAGGGATTGAGACAGTGTGATGGTCTCATCTTTCCCGTACCACTTCAGAACCAAAGAAGACCTTATAAAAAAGGGATTGAGACAACATAGTTCCGCAATGCATTGTTATCTTTCAGAACGAACCAAAGAAGACCTTATAAAAAAGGGATTGAGACCGCCTTGCTGTCGGCAGCCCTCTTGTCACGTTTGAACCAAAGAAGACCTTATAAAAAAGGGATTGAGACTTGCCGAACTGGTTTGAAGTCAGATCTCCAGCAAGAACCAAAGAAGACCTTATAAAAAAGGGATTGAGACCCCTCAGTTCAGATACAATCGAGTTCACCGCATGAACCAAAGAAGACCTTATAAAAAAGGGATTGAGACTCAGGATGCCGCCGGAATCAAGCTCAAAACCCCGAACCAAAGAAGACCTTATAAAAAAGGGATTGAGACCGTGAACACGGAGAACAACACCGTGGCCGAAGGGGAACCAAAGAAGACCTTATAAAAAAGGGATTGAGACCTAACAGCTAGACTTTCAACGAACCTGTGAAAGAACCAAAGAAGACCTTATAAAAAAGGGATTGAGACATGAGCAGGTCTGCAATGGCTTTAGTCTGACTGGAACCAAAGAAGACCTTATAAAAAAGGGATTGAGACGCAACGGGTGCCGACACCTTGTTTGATGCTTTTGAACCAAAGAAGACCTTATAAAAAAGGGATTGAGACTCATAGCGGCGGAAATTTCGCCAGCATTGATTAAGAACCAAAGAAGACCTTATAAAAAAGGGATTGAGACGGCCTTCTTCGCCATTGCCCTGAAAGCATCAAAGAACCAAAGAAGACCTTATAAAAAAGGGATTGAGACCTCTACCTTGCGATACACTCCGGCTACGTTGCCAGAACCAAAGAAGACCTTATAAAAAAGGGATTGAGATTTTCCGCTTGCGATGTAGTTGACTTCTATCTCGAACCAAAGAAGACCTTATAAAAAAGGGATTGAGACTTATCATTTCGCAACTCCTCCTTGTGGTTTAAAGAACCAAAGAAGACCTTATAAAAAAGGGATTGAGACTTTTTCATTTTGTACTCTCCTGATATACTGCATTTGAACCAAAGAAGACCTTATAAAAAAGGGATTGAGACGCAGGGAGGCCAGGACGGAGTACGGGGTAGGAGCCGAACCAAAGAAGACCTTATAAAAAAGGGATTGAGAACTTCATATTAAACCCCTTTGTATTCCTCTGTTTTGTGAGCTAAGGCTTTAAAATTCTCCGGCCAATCTGTTATATTCACCGTATGCAGAAAGGGTGGACAGATGGGAATTCTTGACTGTATAGGCAATACGCCGCTTGTGCGGCTGGATGCGGTGAACCCTCATCCGGACGTGGCCGTATTTGCCAAGCTCGAGGGCAATAACCCGGGCGGGTCTGTCAAGGACCGCATCGCCTGGTACATGATCAAGGATGCCGAGGAGGCGCGGCTGATCAGCCCGGGGGACACGATCCTCGAGGCGACTTCCGGCAATACCGGGATCGGGCTGGCGATGGTCGGGGCTGCCAAGGGATACCGCGTGAAACTCGTGATGCCCGAATGCGTCAGCATGGAGCGGCGAAAGGTCCTGGAGGCGTTCGGCGCAGAGCTTGTCCTGAGTCCCGGAAACGAGGGCACTGACGGTGCCATCAAGCTGGCCCACAGGATACTGAAGGAGACTCCGGACCGTTATTACATGCCGAACCAGTTCGACAATTCCTCCAATATCAAGGCGCATTATGAGACGACCGGCAGGGAGATCATTGAACAGACAAAGGGTGTACTGGACTGCTTTGTCGCGGGTATGGGGACGACCGGGACGATCATGGGGGCAGGTAGACGGCTCAGGGAATACAACCCGAAGATCAGGGTCATCGGGGTCGAGCCCCTCCTGGGCCACAAGGTCCAGGGCCTCAAGAATATGAGCGAGTCGATCGTGCCGAAGATCTACCGGCCCGAGGCCCTCGACGAGAAGGTCAATGTCGAGGACGACGAGGCCTTTGACATGACGCGGACGCTTGCGCTGAAAGAGGGGCTTTTCGTCGGGATGAGCAGCGGGGCTGCCATGGCCGGGGCACTGAAGGTCGCCGCTAAGCTCGGCAGGGGGACGATCGTCGTGATCCTGCCGGACCGCGGAGACCGTTATCTCAGCACGTCGCTCTTCAGGTCGGTCTGCGGCAAATGCCCTCCCTGAAATAACCTCTGAAGAAATCAGCCGCATTGTCTGAACAATGCGGCACCAGCCGGTGCGCTCCTAGTCCTCTTTCTTTGATCCCACGAACCAGTCCTTTTTGTCGGCGAAAAGGACGTTGAAGGTGGTCAGGGACCCGTAGCAGCGGGTGATATACTGCTGCAGATCAACCTTTTCACTGTCCGAGAGGTTTTTGGAGGCATTGATATTTGCCTCCAGCACCCTGAGCTGGTTTCTGACCATGACGATCTTGTGAAAGAAGGTGTCGATCGGCACTGACTTCGGCTGCAGGCCCGGCTTTGCCGGCGTTATCACCAGCTCCCCTCCGTCCCACTTCTCTGCCAGAGATATGTTTCCAAGCAGTCCCTCTTCGCGAAGGACTTCCCGCAATGCTCTTTTCAGTTCGTCCTGGTCAGCGGTGTCCGGATCCGTCCCTGCCCCTTCATGAAACGGCGTCTCCGACAGCTCAAGATCAGCGTCGGCCTCCGTAAAGTTCCTTATACCTGCCCTGATGAAATTGACCGTGATCCGTCCTTCAGCGGCATTGACGAGCCTTCCGGTGCCGAAGCCCTGGTGATAGACGACCTGTCCGGTATGATAATTTTCCATGCAGTCTCCTTTGAATGCTTCCTACCCGATTTGTCTGTGGACGCGTTCTGATTCGTCTGCAGGCAGCAGGCAGGAAATTACGAGGCTGACGATGCTGATGATGAGAGCCCCGAGAAAGGCCGCCTTGAAGCCTTCGACCGAGAAGCCGAGCCCGAGATGTCCGGAGAGCCATGACGTGAAACTCAGCATCATGGCGTTGATGACAAAGGTGAAGAGGCCGAGGGTCACGATCAGAAAGGGCAGCGTCAGCAGCTTCACGACCGGGCGGATAAAGGTGTTGATGATGCCGAACAGCAGTCCGACGAGCAGCACGCCCCACCACTCGCCTTTATAGCCGATGCCGGGTACAAACCTGATCGCCAGCAGGATCGCAATCGTGTTGACAACCCATTTGATGAAATGTCTTTCCATTCGGTTATTCTACCTTAACATGCTATAATCTTCAAAAATTCCGGGAGACGACCATGGGAAAACCACTGAAGATTGCTATCAATACCGGGGGAGGGGATGCACCGGGACTCAACGCTGTTATCGAGGCTGTTGTCAGGTCGGCCTATAACCGCCAGTACGAGGTCTACGGCATCAGGAACGGCTATTCGGGGCTGCTCGATACGGACGAGATCATCCACCTGGCGCCGGAGAAGGTACGGCATATCGCGAGCCAGGGAGGGACGATCCTTGGAACGACGAACAAGGGCAACCCTTTTCACATGCCGTTTACGAACATGGCGGGTGAGACCGAGTACCGCGATGTCTCGAACAGGGTGGTCGAGAATTTCAAGCGCCTGGGCTTCGACTGTCTGATCGCCATCGGCGGTGACGGAAGTCTGAAGATAGCCCATGAATTTTCGAAGAAGGGTATACCGGTCATCGGGGTACCCAAGACGATCGACAACGATCTTGCTGCCACCGAGATCACCTTCGGGTTCGACACCGCCGTCAGTATAGCGACCGAGGCTCTGGACCGGCTGCACTCCACGGCGAAATCCCATGAGCGGGTTATGGTGGTCGAGGTTATGGGGAGGAACGCCGGCTGGATAGCGCTGAACAGCGGCCTCTCCGGCGCGGCAGATGTCATCCTCATCCCGGAGATCCCCTTTGATATCGACAAGGTCTGCAATCATATTATGGGCGGGGAGCTCCACGGTCAGCACTATGCCATTGTCGTCGTTGCCGAAGGTGCCGCGCCTCTTGCCGGGAGCGTTATCCACAAGGGTGAGGGTGAGGCAGGCCGCCAGGAGGTGGTCCTCGGAGGCATCGGCGAGCATGTGGCAAGGGAGATTTCGAAACGGACAGGGAAGGATACCCGGTCCCTGGTCCTGGGCCATCTCCAGCGGGGCGGCTCCCCGACGACGTTTGACCGGCGGCTTGCCCTGCGGTTCGGCGCCTCTGCGGTGAGGATGATCGGTGCGCGGAAGTTCGGTGTTATGGTTGCGCTCGTCTCCCCTGACGTCAAGGCGATCCCGCTCGAAAAGGTGATCGGCCAGGTGAAGAATGTCCCGCTGCACGGCGACACAATCCAGACCGCCCGGGATATCGGTATATCGTTCGGGGACTGACACCGGTCCCTGACCTTCAGCTGCCTCTGTTTTTCCGCTTGTCATCGTGGTTTCTTCATGCGAGAATGGGATGGAGATACCTCCGGTATTATCCGCCGGATGCGAAAGGCGGGCACTAACCCGTGGGTATGGACGATAAAGGGAGATGTAGTGTGGATCGTGCTAAGGAGAGAAATGCAGAAAGAATTCGGCGCAGGGACAGTCATTGAGCGATAGTGACGGCAGCATGACGGTGGAGGGTGGTCTTAATCGGGCAGCCATGTACCGGGCGGCCATCGAGACCTCCACGGACGGTTTTCATCTGCTGGACGGGGAAGGCCGCATCCTCGAGGTAAATAACGCGTACCTGCAGCGCTCGGGGTACACCCGGGAGGAGCTGCTCGGCATGCGTGTCGACGACCTGGATGCGCGGGAATCCCCCGACGAAACTGCCGCGCATATCAGGAGGGTCCGCAGCGAAGGCAGCGATATCTTCGAGACCCTTCACCGGACCAGGGACGGCAGACTCTGGCAGGTGGAGATTACGGTATCCTATTGGGATATTGAGGGCGGACGCTTCTTCTGCTTCCTGCGCGACATAGCCGGACGAAAACGTTCCGAGGCGCTGCTGCGCACCCGGGTCGAGCTCTCCGCGCTTGCGGAGTCGGGCACGATCGACGACCTGCTGCAGCACGCGCTCGATGCCGCAGAGCTGCATACCGGCAGCAACATCGGCTTTTTCCATTTTGTCGACCGGGACCAGGAGCGCCTCACCCTCCAGACATGGTCAACCAATACGCTCAAATCCATGTGCACGGCCGCTGGCAGGGGCAAGCACTATCCGATCAGCGAGGCGGGTGTCTGGGTGGAGTGTTTCCACAGGAAAGAACCTGTCATCCACAATGATTATGAGGCGCTGCCGCAAAGGAAGGGAATGCCGTCAGGACATGCCCCGGTAATGCGTGAACTCGTCGTTCCGCTTATGCGCGAGGGCAGGGTCGTTGCGATCATCGGTGTGGGCAATAAGACAACTGATTATCTCCCTGAGGATGTTCAGGCCGTCGAGGAGATCGCTTCCCTGGTTATGGACAGCGTCATCCGCAAGCGGGTGGAGGCAGAACTGCGGGAGAGCCAGGAGCGGCTCTCCCGGGCGCAGCAGGTGGCCCGCCTGGGGAATTGGGAGTGGGATTTCCTCGCCAACAGGTGGTACTGGTCTGAGGTGAACTACCGGATATTCGGCGTTGCCCCCGGGATTGAACCCTCCTATGATGTCTTTATCGGGACAGTCAAGCCGGCGGAGCGTGAGCTCGTGAACCAGGCGTTTGCCGACGCGCTGGCGGGGAAGCGGCGGTTCAATATCGACTATACGATCATCAGGCCTGACAGCGGACAGCCCCGCATCATCAATTCCAAGGCGGACGTGATACGCGATGCAAAGGGCAGTCCCATCAGGATGGTAGGGACGGTGCAGGATATTACGCGGAGGAAAAAGGTTGAAGATGCCCTGAGACACTCCGAATCACTCTATCACGATCTGGTCGAGACTGCGCAGGACCTCATCTGGCAGTGCGACGCCGAAGGCAGATACACCTATCTGAACCCTGCCTGGGAAGCGGTATTCGGGTATCCCGTCAGGGAGATGCTCGGCAGGAAATTCACCGACTTCCAGGACCCCGTGACGGCACGGCACGACCAGCAAGCCTTCATGAGCCTGCTTGAAGGCGGCCTGGTGAAGGGGTATGAGACGGTACATCGCTCACGGGACGGCCATGACATCCATCTGGTCTTCAACGCGAAGTGCGTCCGCGACTCCGTCGGGAACATCGTCGGGACCCGGGGCACGGCATATGACATAACTGAACGCAAACGAGTTGAGGAGGCACTTAGGGAGAGTGAGCAACTCTATCGGAATCTTGTGGAAACGACTGATGCCGTTGCCTGGGAGGTAGATATTTTCACCCTGCGCTTCACCTACATCAGTCCGCGGATCGCGGATCTTTCTGGCTATCCACCTGAGCAGTGGACGGGCTATTCTTTCTGGGTGGAAAAGATCCATCCCGACGACCGGGAGTATGCATCCGGCTTCTGTCAGGCAGAGACAGCAAAAGGATTGGACCATGCGTTTGAATACCGCATGATCGCTGCTGACGGGACCACCGTCTGGGTTCGTGACGTGGTGAGCGTCGTCCTCGACCAGGGCCGGCCGGTTACCCTCCGGGGATACTTCATTAATATCACCGAGCGCAGGATTGCCGAGGACAAGGTCCGGCAGAGCGAAAAATTCGTCAGGAGCCTCCTCGACACGGTCGACGAAGGCTTCATCGTCATCGACCGGGACTATCGCATCCTGACCGCCAATAAGGCCTACTGCAGCCAGGTGGGCGGCTGCGATGAGACCGTGATCGGGAGCCATTGCTACGAGATATCGCACAAGATAGCCCGGCCCTGCTACGAGGAAGGCGAGGAATGTGCCGTCCGTCAGGTCTTCGACTCCGGCCAGCCTCATGCCTCGCTCCACCGGCACAGGGACGCCCACGGCAATATCATCTATGTTGAGACGAAGGCCTACCCGATCCTCGACGCAGCAGGCGGCGTCAATTCTGTCATCGAGACGATCAGCAATATCACCGAGAAGTACCTGCTCGAAGAAGAGCGGCTGAAGACCCAGAAGCTCGAATCCATCGGCACGCTTGCCGGCGGCATTGCCCATGACTTCAATAACCTGCTGCAGGGAGTATTCGGGTACATCTCGATGGCCAAGATGACCCTCGACCAGAGGGAACGGGCGTTGACGATGCTGGAACAGGCAGAGGAGGCCCTTCATCTGTCGGTAAACCTCACCACCCAGCTCCTGACCTTCTCCAAAGGCGGCAAGCCGGTCAAAAAGCTGATCAGTCTCCGGCCGGCCATCGAAAATGCGGTGAAGTTCGCACTGAGCGGTTCTCATACAGACTATCGGCTCGACATTGCTCCAGACGTCTGGCAGGTAGAGGCAGACACGGGACAGCTTGCCCAGGTGATCCAGAATATCGTCCTGAACGCCAACGAGGCGATGGCAGGAAGCGGTACCGTCTGTATCTCTGTCGCGAATATGCAGGTCCCGTCGAAGGCCGGTGCGCGGCTGCCGAAGGGCGGACGGTTTGTGCGGATAGACATTACGGATACCGGCACCGGCATCTCCGGCCAGAACCTGGCCAGGATCTTTGATCCCTACTTTACGACCAAACAGAAGGGAAGCGGGCTCGGCCTTGCGACGTCGTACTCGATCATCAGAAACCACGGGGGGGTGATCGAAGTTACATCAGAACTTGAAAAGGGCAGCACCTTTACCCTGTATCTGCCTGCGGCAACCGGTGTTGATCCGAAACCGGGGCCCCCTCCTGCAGCTGTTGCCGGGACGAGGAAAGGCAGGATCCTGGTCATGGATGATGAGGACCTGGTCAGGAAGATTGCCGTCGAGATGATCGCGGCGCTCGGCCACGAGGTGAGCAGTGCCGGCGATGGCGTGAAGGCCATCGAGCTGTTCCGGCAGGCCAGAGAGACCGGGGCACCCTATGACCTGCTGATACTCGACCTGACGGTCAAAGGGGGGATGGGCGGAGAAGAGGCAATACAGAGGATCCTTGAGATGGATCCCGGGGCAAAGGCAGTGGTGTCAAGCGGGTATGCGGATAATCCTGTCGTGGCCAATTACCGGGACCACGGCTTCTCCGCTTTCCTGAACAAGCCCTATAAGCTCGCCGCCCTGCAGGAGTGTCTTGACAGCTGCCTGTTGTGAGCACGCATGCAGGACAGCCGTTTATTTCGGTTTCTTTACCAGTTTTGAACCGAGGTAGTACTCCGTCCTCGGACTCTTCTTTTTCAGGTCATAATGGACGACGATCCGGTCAACCCCCTTGAGTCTGGCATATGATTCCACGAAAAACTTTTCCATCCGGCTCAGCTCCCCTTTGGCGTCATAATAGGCGATGCGCCTTTCTGCGCCGGTGCTGATGATGTGCTGTTCGGTATACAGGCTTTCCACCTTGACCTTTTTCCCTTTTTTGTCAAAATAGGTTATGTCTTTTTGAATCCTGGCATTCCTTATTTTTTTGATGTCATAGACCTTCTCGACCGTTTTGCCCCCGAACTCATTCTCCGTTGCGACGACGGTCCCGGACACCGCAGCGACGACCGTGCGGCCCGGGATGAAGAGTGAAGCAAGAATCAGGCAGGCCATAAGCAGCAGCCAGCGGTTTTTCATCATACCCGTTACCCTCTCTTTCATTTTCGCACTCCCACCTGCATCAGTCCCGCGAAGATATGCCTTTTCTACAGCGGCTCCCAGTATTTTGCCGGCATGTCTTTTGCGAGCTTGAGTGCGCCGTCCGAACCTGCAAAGAGCGGGTCATCAACGCCGGTCACGTTGCACTGGCCGTATTCCTTCAGTGCGTCCTGAAGGTATTCGCGAATACCCCGTATCAGGCTCCCACCGCCCGCCAGCACGATATTGTTCTTGATCTTTATCTGGAACTCGGGGTCGAAGCGGGCGATCATTTCAATCGTTGTCTCGGTCAGCGCCGGCATGATGCTTTCGCAGGCCCGCTTGATCTCGTTTTTGATGTCGTGCGGCACCAGCCTGCCGTCGACCGGTATCTCGACGCGGACATCCTCGGCCATCTCTTTCACAAAGCTGTACTGCTCCTTGAACTGGCGGACCATGTTCTTGTTGAAGCGGGCGTTCGGATACTTCTCGACCAGATAGCTGAAGAGCTGGTCATCGACGTAATCGCCTGCGGTCAGGATCGTCTTCTGGTCTTCCTCGGTCGGGATCGTGCCGTGCATGATGCAGAAGTCGGTGGTGCCCGCGCCGATGTCGATGACGAGGGAGTTGTTTAACAGGTTCAGCCCGTAGGCCACGGCAAAAGGCTCGGTGACGACCATCAGGGAATCGACCGCCTCGGAGACCGCCCGCCTGATCGCCAGTTTGTTCACCTTCAGGGTGTCGGCAGGCACGCCGACGACCGCATGGATCTTCTGGCCTTCGGCAGGCTTTGCAAGGTCGATCAGGTGCTTGATAATGTCTTTGACCGCCTCTTCGTTGCGGCTGATGCCCTCCTTGATGACGCCGTGTTCGAGCGGTCTGCAGAGGTCGAGCGAGAGGCGGTTTGCCAGCGCCTCGGCCCCGAAGAGGACCGGTTTGCCGACCACCTGCATGGCGATAAAGTCCTTGGGCCAGCCTACATAGCTTTCAGTCCATTCCCGGGTGCCGTTGCTGGCAGAGATCGAACTGCGGGATGTACCCAGGTCGATCCCCACGAAGAGTATATTCTCATCTGTCTGTCTGTCGTCTTGCTTCATAGGTTACGTCTCCTTTATTGAGATAATCTAGAATGCCGAGTTCAAGATACCGGGCGATGTGCTCCCGGTGCTGCACCGTGTTCAGCTGGACCTCCTCGTCGCTGTTGCTCAGGCAGGAAACCTCTGCAAGCACTGCAGGGACGTCTACGCCGAGCAGGACCACAAACGGCGCGCGTTTGACGCCGAAATTATGGACATTGCCGTTTTCTTTCCGTATGTTCATAAACAGCTTTTTCTGGATGGAGGCGGCGAACTCCCGGGACTCCTGGAGTTTCATCGTGTCGCCGATCTTCCCGATGATCTCCCTGAAGTCGCTGGTGCCGTAACTGGAGTCTTCATTTTCCTTTTCGGCCAGCTTCAGTACCTTCGGGTCGGACGACGGGCCGAAATAGTATGTTTCGATCATGTTGATCGGCCGGGAGGGCAGATAGTTCAGATGGACCGAGATGAAGAGGTCCGCCCGTGAGAGTTTCGCCATTTCGACCCGCCGGTTCAGCGGGACGGTTACATCCTCGTCCCGCGTCATCAGCACCTTGAAGTTTCCGCCTTTCTGCAGACGGTCGCGCAGTCTCCGTGCAATATCCAGCGCGATGTCTTTCTCCCTGGTCCCGTTCTGCCCCTTGGTGCCGGTGTCTGTACCGCCGTGCCCCGGGTCGATCATGATCGTCCTGACGCCGAGACCGAAGATGCGGCTGAGCGGTACTCCCTGGGAGTTGATGAAGGCCTTATAGTGTGAGGGATTTTCTTCCTCTCCGGCGTTCATCGAGACAACGGGCTGCTGACGCGGTGCGGCAGAAGGCTGATAGTCTGCAAGGTACGGCGCGGAGACGAAGCTGCTCTGCAGGATTATCACCAGCAACGACAGGACGACCGGCAGCAGGAGCCTCCGGGGGAGATGGAAACGGTGCTTATAGAGTGCCGCAGGACCCTTGCCGATGATCCTGAGATTGTCCTCGTAGACACCGCGCAGAATGTCCTGCCTGATCCGGTGTTCTTTTTTTGTGGAAAAACGGGGTGCCATAGCGCTTAAGACAATGTAACAGTTTATAGGGAAAAATTCAAACCCGGACAGCGGTTCCGGCGGCGTCGGGGCAGGAAACCAGGCGTGTTGCAATCGACCATATTTCGTGAGATAATTCGGGCATGGCGGTCTATTCCCGGATTTCTCATTTCGTGACAAAGAGATACCCCGTGTTTCTGATGGCCGGGTGGACGGTGCTTATTATTATTTCTGTTGCTTTTTTTATATATCAGGACCACCAGAGCTCTCTTCAGGAGGCGATGGTAGAGGCCAGGACGTATTTTGATCTGAACCGTACCTACCGGCAGTGGGCTGCAAGGCTGGGGGGGGTCTATGCCCCGGCCGACAGGGTGGCCCCGAACCCTTTCCTCACGGTTCCGAACAGGGACATCAGAACAAGCGACGGCAAGCTCCTTACCCTTGTCAATCCGGCATACATGACCAGGATGGTCTTTGACATGGTCGAGAAAAGCAGCCCTTTGCCGGTCATCAGCAGGATCACCAGCCTCAACAGTATTAATCCGTCGAACGTGCCTGATGCCTGGGAGCGGGAGATGCTGACCGCGTTCGAGAAGGGGAGGCAGGAGGCAACGGAGGTCACCACCATTGACGGCAGACCGTACCTGCGAATGCTGAAGCCCTTCATTACCGAAACTGACTGTCTGCGCTGCCACGGTTTTCAGGGGTATAAAGAGGGACAGGTCAGGGGGGGCATCAGCATATCGGTGCCCCTCGATCCTTACATTGCGAACGAGCGGAAGCATATGCGGGTCGTGGGACTGACGCATCTGATCATCTGGGCCGTTGTCAGCGGCGGACTGTTTGCCTTTGTCCGCATCAAGACCCGGCAGGACAGACAGCTTGCAGAGAGCGAATGGAAATTCAGGACCCTCTCTGAATCAGCGACTGCGTGGGAGTTCTGGATGGATGAAGACTACCGGATCATCTATATGTCTCCCTCGAGTCTGGGCATGACCGGCTATACGCCGGAGGAGTTCGGTATACGGCGGGGCCTCCTTGATGAGGTGATCCATCCTGAAGACCGTGAACGCTGGGCCAACCATATTGTGGACTTCAGGTCACCGCAGCACGACGAGATTGAGCTGCGGATTGTGGCGAAGGACGGCCAGGTGAAATGGATCTCCCATATCTGCAGCCCTGTATGCAACGGCAGCGTCTTCCTCGGGAGACGCTCGAGCAACCGGGATATCACGGGTCAGCGGCACCTTGAAGACCAGCTCCGGCAGGCACAGAAGATGGAGGCGATCGGCACCCTTGCGGGCGGTGTTGCGCATGACTTCAACAATATTCTGACGGCGATTATCGGTTATGGCAATCTGCTGCAGATGAAGCTGGGGCCGGAAGACCCGCTCCGGGGCCATGTGGACATCATCCTGGCATCTGCTGAAAAGGCTGCCCATCTGACGCAGACTCTTTTGGCCTTCAGCAGAAAGCAGGTGATGCACCCTCACGCGGTCGATGCCAACACGATCGTGCGAAATATCGAAAAGCTCCTGACCCGCCTGATCGGCGAAGATATTCAGCTCGAAACCGAACTCTCCCCGGAGGAACTGGTGGTCATGGTGGACTGCGGACAGATCGAACAGGTCCTGATGAACCTCGTGACCAATGCCCGCGATGCAATGCCGGGCGGAGGCCGCCTGACGATCACGACAGAAAGGGTGGAGCAGTATGCAGAGGTTCAGCCCGGGATTGAGGAACATAAGCCCGGGTCCTATGCGAGGATATCCGTTGCAGACACGGGCGGGGGTATCACCAGGGATGTCCTCGCCAAGATCTTTGAGCCTTTCTTCACCACGAAGGATGTCGGCCGCGGGACAGGCCTGGGGCTGGCCATATCGTACAGCATCGTCAAGCAGCATAACGGCTGGATCAACGTCTACAGCGAGCCCGGGTACGGGACCGTTGTCCGCATGTATCTCCCCCTGGCCGGTGCGCAGGCCGAGGTCCTGCAGCAGGCCGATCAGGGGCAGGCCCGGACCGGCACCGAGACGGTCCTTGTTGCCGAGGACAACGATGATGTCCGAAAGCTGGTCTGCACGGTCCTCGAGGGGGCGGGATACACCGTTGTGGAGGCCGTTGACGGCGACGAGGCGGTGCGGAAGATGAAGGACTTTGGCGGGGTCATGGATCTTCTGATCCTGGATGCCATCATGCCGAAGAAAAGCGGGAAGGAAGCGCTCGATGAGATAGCGGTGACCAACCCGGGGATTAAGGTGCTATTTCTGAGCGGGTACACCGCAGACTTCATTTTTCAGAAAGGCCTTATTGACCGTTCCGCCGATTTTCTTTCGAAGCCGGTCTCGCCGAACGAACTTCTCCGCAGGGTCAGGGAAATCCTCGACCGTCCCGAGATTGCCTGATGCGCATTTCCTTTGTTAGCGTGAGTTTGTTTGCTCAGGTGTTCATACGTATGAAGACAATGACCGAAAATCCCTCCTATCCCTGCCTACCGGACAGGCAGGCCGGATAATGATGCAATAAAATACACTCGTTAGCACCCGGAAAGGCACATTGCTCTTTATCTCCGCTGCCCGGGGCGCTTACAATATATTGTGAGACCGCTTGAAGAAAGGATACGTCAGGCGCAGTCCGGGGGGGCTGAGGACCTGTGGCGGCTTGTCAGGGACCCGCATCCCGACGTCCTGATGAACGTACTCCTGAACAGCGCGTTTACCGAGGACATGGCGGTCTTTCTTGCGAAGGGCAGACATGCCCCGTCCGAGGTGCTCACCCTTCTTGCCGGGGACAGGAGATTCAGGGAGAGCTACAAGCTCAAGCTGATGCTCTGCAGAAACCCGAGGACGCCCCAGAGGGTGGTTTTTTCGCTGCTGAAGTTTATCCGCCTCTTTGACCTCTCGGACATTGCGAAGGACCTGAATGTCCTGATCAGCATCCGGCAGAAGATCGAAGGGATGATCACCGAGAGGATCAGGGCCATGCCCTCCGGCATGCAGAAGGCGCTTGCGCGGAGGGCGAACGCCGCGGTTCTCATGGCCCTCCTGGAGCACGGTGACGTTCAGGTTGCGCGGGTATGCCTTGACAACCCGGTGCTGACAGAGGGGCACGTCTGCAGCAGCATCAACCGAAGTTCGGTACGTCCGGATGTTGTCCGCATGATAGCCGCGGACAGAAAATGGACGCTGCGCTATTATGTGCGGTATGCGCTGATCAGGAACCTGCACGCACCCCTCGTAGAGGTTGTGAAGTTTATTTCCGGGATGAAGACCCAGGATCTGAGGGACCTGTACACCGACCCAAAACTCCCCCTGGCCACCCGGCCGTTTATCTTCCGTGAGCTGCAGGAGAGGTCTGAATCCGTGGGTTCAGAACCGGAGGAGGTCCACCAGTTGCCAGAGGAGGATGAGGATTTGCCGTCCGAAGACGGTTATAGGGTATAATCAGAAACTCTCCGTCATGGAAGGTTGTCATCCTCTTGCCGGCAGGCAGGTCGTGGAATGACAGATAGTGACTATTAGTCTGGAAACAGACTCTGATCGCCTGCAACGATACCAGAACTCATAAAAGGAGCCTATTATGCTGATCGTCCTGCATCACGGAGCAACGGAGAAGGATATTGAGAAGATCAACAAGACCATTCTGAAGCTCGGACTGAAGCCGGTGGCCATCCCCGGCGCTGAGCGCACGGCGATCGGCCTTATCGGCAATCAGGGCTGGATAGATGACGCCCCGTTCAGAGAAAACCGTGCGGTGCTTGAGATCATCCATGTCACCAAGCCGTATAAACTGGTCAGCAGGGATTTCCACCCCCACGACTCGGTTGTGAAACTCGGGGGCAGGATTTCGGTCGGCGGAAAATCAGGGCTCCTGATGATAGCCGGCCCCTGTGCGATCGAGAACCGTGAGCAGATCTTCGCCACGGCGAAATTTCTGAAAAAATGCGGCGTGCCTGTCCTCAGGGCAGGGGCCTACAAGCCGAGAACGAGCCCCCACAGCTTTCAGGGTCTGCGGGAAGAGGGTATCCGTATCCTCAACGAGGTCAGAAAGGAGACCGGTATCCTGGTGGTCACCGAGGTGATGAGCCCCGAGCACGTCGGCATGGTGGCCGAAAATGTCGACATCCTCCAGATCGGGGCCCGCAACATGCAGAACTTCGATCTGCTGAATGAGGTCGGCAGGACGAAGAAGCCGGTCATCCTGAAGCGCGGCCTCTCCGGGACGGTCGAGGAATGGCTTGCCTCGGCAGAGTATATACTGCTGGGCGGCAACCCGAATGTCATTCTCTGTGAACGAGGCATCCGCACGTTCGAGACGGCAACCAGGAACACCTCGGATCTGGCGGTCATCCCGCTGGTCAGGCAGATCTCACATCTGCCGGTGATCTTTGATCCGAGCCACGCCACGGGCAAGAGAAAGCTGGTCCTGCCGATGGCGCTCGCCTCTGTTGCGGCCGGTACAGACGGCCTGATGGTCGAGATACATCCCGACCCCGAGCACGCGCTCTCCGACGGCCCGCAGTCCCTGCACTTCAGGGAGTTTGAGCGTCTGCAGCTGCAGGTCATGCTCCTTGCCGATTTTGTGAAGAAGAAACTGAAGGCCTGAGTCTGACACCTCAGTCTGACACCTGGAGTTGACGGGGTGGAAGTGAGAGGGTAATCTCCTGTATTATTAACCCGCAATCAAATAGAACGTTGTTGTCATTGTCCGGCTTGATCGGACAATCCAGAGCCTGTTGAAATGCCTGGATGCCCCGATGAGGCCTACCTATCGGTAAGCAGGCCTGCCTGCCGGCAGGCAGGTCGTGGAATGACAAAGCAGAACGTTTCATTTTTTTTTTGCCGGGCGATTATTGCTGGCAATCGGTGCCGGTGATTTGTTTTGACATCAGGGCGGGTACATGGTACACTGAAATGCCGCTCATGATAAATACTTATCGGTATATTTAATAAACTAATGGACCTCAAAAAGATAGAAAAAGGCGTCAGGCTCATCCTTGAGGGGATCGGCGAAGATCCGGACCGACCCGGTATCAGGGATACGCCGGGCCGCGTTGCTCGGATGTACGAGGAGATATTCGCCGGGCTTGAGACGCCGACCGAGGAGATCCTGAAGCATATCGAGGGTGAGAGCCACGACGAGCTGGTCCTGCTGAAGGACATTCCGTTTCATTCCGTCTGCGAGCACCACCTGCTCCCTTTTATCGGCAAGGCGCACATCGCCTATATTCCGGGCAAGGGCAGGATAGCCGGTATCGGTGAGCTTGCGAGGGCGCTGGAGATCTTCGCCAAGCGGCCGCAGGTGCAGGAGAGGCTCACCGCCCAGCTGGTCGACGTGATCATGGAAAAGCTAAAACCCAAGGGTGCCATGGTCATTATCGATGCCGAGCATATGTGCCTGTCCATGCGCGGGATAAAGAAACCCGGCGCACGGACCGTCACCTCGGCGGTGAGGGGTATCTTCAGATCGAAGGAATCGACCCGTCAGGAACTGCTCGAACTTATCAAAAACCGGGATTAGCGGACGCATATCCCTCAGGCTATCACTAAACAAGGAGGAAGGTTATGTCAGCAAAGATTATCAGCGGTACTGAAGTTGCCGCGCAGATCAGGGAAGAACTGAAGAAGGAAGTGGAGGAGCTCAAGGAAAAACACGGGATCGTACCCGGGTTGGTCACCATCCTGGTCGGCAGCAACCCGGCCTCGATCAGCTACGTGACCGGGAAGCAGAAGACGGCCCATGAGCTGGGCTTTCATTCGATCCAGGACGACCAGCCGGTGGACATTGCCGAGGCCGATCTCCTGAAACTCGTGGATAAGTATAACAAGGACCCCAGGATCCACGGCATTCTTGTTCAGCTGCCGCTTCCGAAGCATATCGACGAAAAGAAGGTGCTGAATGCGATCGATCCCGACAAGGACGTCGACGGGTTTCATCCGGTCAATGTCGGCCGACTGATGATTGGCGGCGACGAGGCGAAATTCCTCCCCTGCACCCCCGCGGGGATACAGGAGCTGATCGTCCGTGCGGGGTTTGAGACCTCGGGGGCCGAGGTGGTCGTTGTCGGCCGTTCGAACATTGTCGGCAAGCCGATCGCCAATATCATGCTCCAGAAGGGCAAAGGCGCCAATTCTACGGTCACCATTGTGCATACGGGCACGAAGAATCTCGAGACCCATTGCAAGCGCGCCGATATTCTTATCGTTGCCGCCGGTGTCCCCGGCCTGGTGAAGCCTGAATGGATCAAGCCGGGTTCCTGCGTGATCGATGTCGGCGTCAACCGTGTGGGCGAAAAGATGAGCGAGAAGACCGGCAAGATGATCCCGATCCTGAAGGGCGATGTGGATTTCGAGGCAGCGAAGGAGATCGCCGGTGCCATCACCCCGGTCCCGGGAGGGGTCGGCCCGATGACCATAACCATGCTGATGAAGAATACCGTCAAGTCTGCCAAGCTGCATGCAGGAGTGAAATAGCTTCATTACCGCAGCTGTTTTTCGGATAGCATAAAGAAAGCCCCGTGATGAGCGGGGCTTTCTTTATGGCGCGCCGGTCGGGGGATGGGTAGGCTTCGTGTTATTATTAAGAACGAGGTTTATTGATCATGAAACTCCTGTCCTTCAGTATCTGTCTTGCCGTGCTGCTGGTCTTTCAGGCTGCAGGGCCTTCTGCTGCCCATGCACGGCAGTCAGACTCGCCTGCCCCTGATTTCGAACTGGCCGACCTTGACGGAAAGATCCACCGTCTGGCTGATTATCGCGGCAGGGTGGTCATCATAAACTTCTGGGCGAGCTGGTGCCCCGAGTGCCTTGAGGAGATGCCGTCGCTGAACAGTCTCTATAAGAAATTCCGAAGGCAGGACCTCGTGGTCCTGGGGATAACGTCCGACAGGAAGCCGGAGACGGTACGTGAGGTGCTGAAGAAGATACCGGTCGCATACCCCCTGCTTCCGGAGTCCGGCGGCGGGGTGTTCATCAGAAAATACACGGTTGTCGGGCTTCCGACAACGATCGTTGTCGACCGCAGGGGCTTTATCTCGGAGAGGATTGTGGGACGGACCGATTTTGGATCTGCCTCTTTTACCGGAAAAATACAGGAACTGCTTCATACGGGGAGGACGCCATGAAATTGTTGACGAAACTCATAAGTGCAGCTTTGCTCTGTGCCCTGTCCGCGGGATGCGGACCGACGACGTTTATTATCAGCAAGGACAACCGGGCCTATTATCTCGGCAGGAAAAGCGAAAGTCTCCATACCATGCTCTGCAAGAGCGGAGACCTCGAGCGGATACTCTCGGAGACGATCATGCCGGAAGACCTGAAGAAAGAACTCTACCGGTTCAACTGCACGGCTGAGCGGTCGAAGGAAAAGGTCATTTCCCTGTACCTCTTCCTGACGCCGGAGGAGAAGGAAGACTTCCAAAGCGTTTTCCGGAGGCACGGTTACACCATCAACTACGTGCCCTGCTGAGGATAGGGGCTGCCCCCCGGTCGGGGAGCAAACAATTTACTCTGGAGGAGTTATCATGACAAACCGCTGTGCTGCACCACTGTTGAATGCGCTCTGCTGTTTTCTTCTCGTGCTGGTGGTTCCCGCCCTTGTCTCGGCGGCCGGGAAGAAGCCTGCTGCTGTCTACTGGATGAACGTCGCGACCGAGAATTTCAGTGTCCCGGGCATGGATGAGCAGATGTCCGACAGCGGAGGCATGTTCGGCAGGATGGCCGGCATGCCCCAGTTCGGACCGAAGAAAAGCCTTCGCCTCGAACTTCTGTCCCCGCGCAGTCTTCCAGCCTCGCCGGAGGCAGGCCACGACATACCGCCCGGACAGATGATGGGGAGGCAGCTCCCCCTTGAGATTCCATCGGGGGAGAAGGCTGTCCGCGAACACGACGAGCAGCCCGGGAAGATCGAAAAACCGAAGATGCGGATGCTCATCTACTGGGGGTGCGGCGAGACGGTCGGCAAGGGACAGCCGAGGGTTCTCGATACCGCGAATATGAGCATGAGCGATTTCGGAAAGGCCATGTCAGGCCTGTCCGGCCGCATGCCGTCTGCCCAGTATCCGCCCCGGCCGAAGCCGGGCTGGGTCTATGCCGAATGGCCGAACCGCCTGAATTCGGAACAGGTGCCGAAGGAAAGCTCTCTGCGGGGAGAGCACCTCGTCCACGGCAACTATACGCCGGACATAAAGTTCCCGGTCGGGGAGAATAATGATTTCATGTCGCCGGTCGTCTTCACCTCGCTTGAAGGGGCCCTGACCGACAGTATACGGTTTTCCTGGAAGAAGATACCTTCTGCCCTCGGATACTTTGCGCAGGCCATCGGTCATAATGAAAAGACTGAAGAGACGATCTTCTGGACATCAAGTGCGGTCCCGGATACGGGATTCGGCCTTCTGGATTACCTGCCTCCCGGGGATGTGAGGCGCTTCATAAAGGATAAGGTGGTTATGACCCCGGAGACGACAAGCTGTGCCGTGCCGAAGGGGATCTTCAGCGGGGCAAAGGGTGCCATGCTCCAGTTCATCGGGTACGGGGACGAGCTGAACCTCGCCCATCCGCCGAAGCCGAAAGACCCGAAGGCAGCGTGGGACCCGGTCTGGACCATGAAGCTCAGAAACAAATCGACCGGGATGACCACGCTTGGCTCTGAAGACGGCAATGCGTCGGGTCGTGCTGCGCGGCAGAAGAAGAGCCGGGAGGAAGAACCGGCAGAAGAACGGGAGAAGAAGGAAGAGGGCGGCGGACGAAAAGTGCTCCGGGGGATTTTCGGATTCTGACCGCAGCCGGACAGTAGTGCTACCCTGAGGCGGATGCCGGGCAGAAACCCGGCATCCGCCGTTTTATCTATTCCCAGGCTGCTTCACCCTTAAGAAAGGCATTGATATCTGCGGCAGCGCGTTTGCCTGCCCCCATGGCGCTGATGACGGTTGCGGCGCCCGTGACGACATCTCCCCCTGCCCATACCCGTTTCTTCCTGGTGCGGCCGGTGCCCGCGTCGGCAACCGCCGTGCCGTGCTTCGTCCTTTCGAGTCCGTCGGCATCCACGAACACGATCGGGTTCGGATTTGTCCCGAGGGCCATGATAACCGTGTCCATCTCCATGATGAACTCGGACCCGCTGATCTCGACCGGTTTTCTCCTGCCTGAGGTGTCAGGCTCCCCCAGTTCCATCCTGACGCACCTGAGCCCGGTCACCTGCCTCTTCTCATCCCCGATGATCTCGACCGGGTTCGTCAGAAAGTTGAAGATGACCCCTTCTTCCTCAGCGTGATGCACTTCCTCAAGCCTGGCAGGCACCTCGTCTTTCGACCGGCGGTAGACGATATGCGCCTCGCCCGGTGCTTCGCCGGTCTGCGCCGCCTGCAGCGAGAGCAGCCGCTGGCTGCACCTGACCGCGTCCATCGCCACGTTGCCTGCGCCGATCACCGCAACCCTCCGGCCGATCCTGACCGGGGTATCGTAATCCGGGAACTGGTAGGCCTTCATCAGGTTGACCCTGGTCAGAAATTCATTTGCAGACATGACGCCGTTGAGGTTGATCCCCGGTATCCGCATAAATGAGGGAAGACCTGCCCCGGTGCCGAGAAATACGGCATCGAAGCCTTCGAGCAGTTCATTGAGCGTGAAGGAGCGGCCGATGACATGGTCGGTCTTGACCTCAATGCCGAGGCAGTCAACTGCATAGCTTATTTCACCATGAACAACCGACTTGGGAAGCCTGAACTCCGGGATGCCGTAGATCAGGACGCCGCCCGGCCCGTGCAGGGATTCGAACATCGTGACCTTGTGGCCGGCCCGGGCCGTGTCAACGGCGCAGGTGATGCCGGCGGGTCCGGACCCCACCACTGCTATCTTCTTTCCGGTGTCAGGCGCCTTGACCAGCGGACAGCTCCGGTGCGCGAGTTCATAGTCGCCGACATAACGTTCCAGCCTGCCGATCGCCACCGCCTCGCCTTTCTTGCCGAGGATGCAGTTGCCCTCGCACTGGACCTCCTGCGGGCAGACCCGGCCGCAGACAGCAGGCAGATTGTTCTTCACCTTCATCCACTCGACCGCCTTGACCATGTCGCCCTCGCGCAGCGCCTTGATGAACTGCGGGATCAAAACGCCGACGGGACAGCCCTGAACGCATTTCGGCTCCTTGCACTGCAGGCACCGTTCAGCCTCGGTGCGGGCAGTCTCCTCAGAATAGCCCAGGGCCACTTCGTCATAGTTGCCCCGCCGGACCACCTGGTCCTGGTTCGGCATCTCGTGCCGCTTTATCTTCATCCGGTCCTGCGGTTTCAACTCGGCCATTATTTCTCCCCCTTTGCAGCTGCGTTTTCGAGTCTGCATTTATGCTCATAATGCTCGACAGCCTTCTTCTCCTCATCCTTATAGAACGACAGCCGCGACAGGAGGTTGTCCCAGTCGACCTTATGGCCGTTGAATTCCGGCCCGTCCACGCAGACGAACTGTGCGCCGTCCTCCAGCAGTACCCGGCAGCCGCCGCACATGCCGGTGCCGTCGATCATGATCGTGTTGAGGCTGACGATGGTGGGGACGTCGTAGGGTTTGGTGGCGAGGGTGACGAATTTCATCATGATAGCCGGCCCGATCGCCCAGACCTTTGCAATCTTCCTGTCCTTATTGTCGAGGATCTCTTTCAGCGGTTCCGTGACGAGAGACTTGCGTCCGTGGGAGCCGTCGTCCGTGCAGATGATCAGTTCATCGGAGACCGCGCGCATCTTCTCTTCCCAGAAAAGCAGACCTTTGTTGCGGGCCCCGATGATCGAGATGACGGTGTTGCCGGCCTCCTTGAGAGCACGGGCTATCGGGTAGATCGGCGCGATGCCCACCCCCCCGC
>CAZCKU010000008.1:0-184147 GCA_964499365.1 uncultured Thermodesulfovibrio sp. | reverse complement strand
CCCCGTATACGGACTTATACCGCCAAAATGGGGCATTATTCCCCTGTTTTGTCCCCAAAATACAGGGTGGAATACAAATATTCAGAAAAACACCGCTGCGGCATAAAAAAAGATGTTGTACGAATATAATTAATAATGATAATAAGCCAGTATTCGCATGCAAAAAATATACAGGATAAATAGTGCTTGGCCTGCAACGACGACAATATAAATCAAAAAGGGATGCAATGGACACTGTTTTTGTATTCCTATCAGTGCCTCATTTTATAGTTGGGGCCGGGATAGTTGGCGCATTAAAAGCGACGACATACGGAGCTATATCAGCTGATAACGAGAAGCTCTTCATATATTTTATTGTCTTTGTCGCCGTGCTCGTTCTTCCCTATGCTTGGTACAGGGCTTTTCACGCCTTCTTTGCCCTTATGAAAGACAATTATGGTAATATCCCTGAAACACTCGTCTGTCTGAGCTGTCAGGAGCCTTACCCCTTTGATAAAATTAATAAATTTATATGTCCACAGTGCGGTGGAACGTTAGAAGATCTGGAAGGTTTTTATGAAAGACATCCAGAATTAAGAGATTCAAACCAATTACAAAAAGCCAGCGTACAACAACAAAATCGAGGCGACAGGTAATGGCCTATGCGGTTTTTTTCAAAGACTGGTTGCCCCTGCGTCTCACTTAGGTCGTTGTACGTACATATAAAATTATAACTGGGGATAGCAATTGATATTTAAAAAAGGCAAAGAAATATTAAAATCCGAGGTACTCTTAAAGATCAATCCACCGAATAAGGAAATCAGCAAATATCTGAGAATATTGTTGGTAGTCATATTTATCATATTTTCGGCAATAATGTTCTATACTTGGCCAACCATATTAGAACGACCCACTGATTTATTACTCGGCGGCCTGGCGTACCTTGTGCTCTGCCTTGTTATCGCCTTCGTTTTCGCCAGATTAAAAGGAAATTCACTTGTTTTGACTGAAAAAGGCATCACTGACGGATTGTTCATTTCAGTATTTTGGGAAGAGCTTGAATTCTACAATTTTGTCAGCCTTCCTGATATCGGGCCTAACAGATACCGTCGGACATTGCGTATAATTTCAAATGAGCCCCCATTCTATCAATTGAGGTTTGTTGGCTTACCCAGAGATCTTCACGATCGTGGTCTTTTTTTCTCTGACGACGAGGTTGCAAAGGCAGAAGAAATATTCAAGACTAAAGGCATTCCAAAAGAAACATGAAAAATACAAATAATAATAACGTACAACAAAGCCATCGAGACCGACCGGGATTAATCGTGGTGCGTTTTCCATTCACGCGTATCTGGCCCGGTCGGCTCATGGCCAGCGTTCGGCCTTGTGGCGCACGGCTCCGCCTGAGCGCAGATATTAACGGCATTAATAAAGAAAGGTATTTAATGACCAGACCTAAAAGTAAACAAAAAATTTCTAATGCTGTAACTCAAACTATCAAAGAAGTCGATCCCATGTCTTCTCTTAGAACGAAACTCAAGGCGGCTGAGCCTGAAATTCAAAACTATGTTACTGCATTGGAGGCGGATAACCTGAAATTTCAACGTCAGATTGCGAAGTTTCAAGTCGAGAATGTAACGCTTCACAACAGGATCAAGGTTCTTGAAGAAGAGTATCCTAAAAAACAAGAAATAACGCTTAATGTAGTTCATAATAAACCTCCTAAATTAAAGGGTTAATAATAAACGGCACAACGATAAAAAATTTACTCATCACCGACGATCCCCCGAAGGAGATAAATTTTTTATAAACAAGCAAGAGAGACAAAGCGCCACAAGGCCGAACGGGCGAATGAGAAAAACAAGAGCCGAGACAGACGGTGAAGAGACGATACCGATTGTGCGGCAGGAAAGGCATGGCCGAACAATCAGATCGAGCAGACCGAAAAAGACCCGGCAGCTCATCATTCGCCCGTTACAGCTGAAATATAAATGAAATCAAAATTAAAACAATACCTAAAAATAGCAGCTATCTTTATCACCGGACTCGCTGTCGGAATTGTCCTAATGGGCTTTCTTTCGACGCGAGCCAGCAAAACCTTTCTTGAAGTATTTCGATCAACTTATTCTACAGAACAAGTTGAATTAGCCGCTCAAGCGCGGCGGGACGGCAACAGATATGCTGAATATGTTTACAGAAACAATGCTGTTGATATATTACCAATGGGCAAGCTTAAGACAATTGAGAATATGAAAACTACCTGGACATTCGGCTTTCCGTTTGCAGCACCTATTCTTGATCGCATAGGTGCTGTGCCAGACATTGAAAAGGGCAGGAAGATAACCTACGGCATCGAACTTGGAAGACTAGCAGAGGCAACTGAAAATATAGGACTAAAAGAAGAAGCCGACAAACTCTGGAATGAAGCTGCAAGTCTGATGGGGCATCATGACATCAACAAGGTTCGCTCACTTGTTTCTAGTCTTAATAAACACGACAATGAAACAACAGAAGAATCAAAGAAAAAATAGAAAAAGGCTGTAACAATTGCCTCCACATCGACGCGGAATAACGCTGGTTTGTTTTTGGCAAAGGCGCTTGCCCGCGCGGGTGAGGCATGACGTTAGGCTGAAATAGAGAATGAATAAAAATAAACTATGGATCGCATTCGGACTTCTTTTTCTCGCAGGATGTCTTGGTGGCTCCGAGTGGCCGCCTGCTGTTACAACAGTTGATGAAATTAAGGCATTACCATCCGATACTGTGCATATTAGAGGCATTGGAATAACTGATCGCGAAATCTCGGTCATTACAGAGAGATTTCCTGAATTGTGCTATATATATATTAACTCCCGAAGCAAAATCACTAACAAGAGTCTTGCAGATTTAGCACAACTGAAACATTTGAGGAAGGTTGCAATAATCAATTGCTCTTTATTGACTGATGACGGGTTCAAGAACTTCTTGTTATATCCAGCGCTGAAAGAGTTAAGTCTGGAAAATGGTCCCCAGATAACAGGCCGCGGGGTACAAAATCTGTCATTTTTGAAGCATCTCCAATTGCTTGACCTTTCGGGGGGTATGCCCCAAGTGACTATAAACGACATAGATCATCTCAGACAGGCGATTCCGAACTGCAATATAAGGGTGCAATGAGAGAAAGCCTAACAAAACTTTCCAGCCGACCGGTGACAAAACTGGTTTGGTTTTTCGGTCTTGGCCTGATTGCTCCGTCGGCTGAAAGACCTCGTTAAGCACATGAATAAATTACTACTGACAATAATAATCGCTCTGCTCTCGGCTAATGCTTGGGGAGAATCCTTTGGCGATTCCATGGAGAAATATCTTCCGCACTTAAATGGGAAGCCATGGCCTAAATTCAAGGTAACGAAATATATCGAAAATAAAGAAGGCGTCTGGTCTCATCCGACAAGTCCTAAGAAATACCCGACACTTGAAGAAATTCATCAAGACGATTATAACGACTTTGCGACTGTTGTGCTCAAATTGCCTGACGGTCGCAGTTTCAAAACATATAATGACTTGGTGCTCGGACCTTATCTCGCTGAGGTCTATTCGGGAGATTTTAATAACGACGGCATCCCAGACTTCGTTGCAATCAAGCCAGGCTCTGGCAACGGCCTTGCAGCCGAAAATTGCATCGGCCTTTTTGCCTTTTCCGAGGGCGATGGTTATCGGTTCACGCGAATATGGACAATGGGCCTAGGCCCATCATCGTTGGCAATTGATCCGCAGAGCAAAACTTTTCGTCTTATACACACATCTTTTCGCCAAGGCACAAGCACTGACAATAAAGTGCACAGTTTCTTTGTTCATCGCTTCTATAAATGGGATTCAGGATCCTTCGATCTCGATCCTCAAATTTCTCCTATATGGATTCAATTTCTGGAAAAGCCTAACCATCATTCAACAAAGCTACTGACGCCGGCACTGAAACAAAAAGCATGGAACGAAGGACGTGAAATCAATAGAATTGAATGGTAAAGTGCTTAACAATGCACTCCAGCAGACGGGGAATAAAGCTTTATTGTTTTTCATCTTTTCTGGTTGCCCCGCTGCTGAGTTTTGTCGTTACATTTAAAATTAAATGAAATTACCGACAATAA
The DNA here is from genome assembly GCA_964499365.1 of uncultured Thermodesulfovibrio sp. Lineage (GTDB taxonomy): Bacteria > Nitrospirota > Thermodesulfovibrionia > Thermodesulfovibrionales > UBA6898 > PALSA-1316. The sequence goes on along the minus strand of CAZCKU010000008.1, from coordinate 180,041 downwards.
AAGATCAATCGTCCTCCTTCCCTAAGAAGGCAATTTGTCCGTGGTGCAAGAAGAATAAAGTATTTGAACCACACTCTTTTGCTGTCCTATCTGGTGGTGCAATGTTAATGGACAAAAAAAGGGAAAATGGCGGACCAGACGACAGACTGGATGCTTTCTTATCTTTAGCTTGGCACGGCGCGCATGATGGCGGCAAAGGAAAATATAGAGACATTAATGAAATGACAGAAATAGCAAGGGATGTCAGAGGCGGCCAATTTGAGCTATATTTTTGCTCGACAAAATGTCTTAGAGCTTATTTAAATTTCTGCGTTGATGAATTAGAAAAGAAAATCAAGAAATGAACCGGAATGTAACAATCTGCTCCAGGCGACGCGAGAATAACCGCTTTTGGTTTTCAGTTTTAGCGTGGTTGCCCCGCGCCCCTGAGCATGGTCGTTCGAAGGAATAAAGTGAATAACAAACTCCCATTTCTAGTGAGTATGGTAATTCATTTCTCTATTGTGACTATTGCAGCGTATGCTGTGCACTATTCAAATGGAATAAACGTAATGGGCTACAAAGGCGAATATGGTCTTTGGATGGACGTGGGTTGGCTTGCAATCTGGGTATTTAAGGTGACTCAATACTTATTTCCTAGTGGATTATTAATTTGGATTGCGATATTGAAGAAAGACCAAAAAAGACATGACTGGCTCTGGTGGGGATTTGTATCTTCAGCAATAATTCTGGCTTCTTGGCCGATTTACGGCATGCTCATTAAATTCTGGGAAAGAAATTGGATTCAGCCAATATAACAGAAAAAACAGCTTCGAACAATTTGCTCCAGGCGACGCGGGATTGGCCGCTTTTTCTTTTCAGTTTTGGCCTCGTGCCCCGCGCCCCTGAGCATGGTCGTTAAATGCAAGAGATGATAAAAATACGTGAATCACGAATTGCCCTAGTTGTTAAGATATTGGCACTGGGCGGGCTGACTGGTGCTTTAAGTGTCATTCTATTTACGTCTTCAAATTACTACTACGGTTATTTCTTTGGTTTTATAACCATTGGACTAACATACGCTGTCTTCTATACTTGGCGTCATACGGGCATTTTCGAAGTCGGAGAAAACATACTAATCTCAAATAAGGGGCACGGGGGCAAAGCCATTATAAAAAAGGAGATGATTGAAGATATATCATTGAAACACGGCAAGATCCTTATTGAATTGAGAGACAATGCGGGGACTATTGAATTCCCGTTCGGCGATTTTACTAAAGAAGAAATAGAACGGCTCAATGCACGTCTCAAGAGCATTTAACAAATCACTCGTACCGACCCGGATTAATGCTGGTTTGATTTCGGCAAAGCTCAGTGGCCGGGCGGCACAGTTCCGTCGTTATAGCCAAATAGAAATGAAAACCAAGCAGAATATATCACCTCATCTGGATGCTTTCATCAACCACTGTGAAGGATACGCAAGCGATCGGCATCCCGGTCTGTGGTTGCTTGATGAAATATATAAAGATGATCCGATCCTAATAGAAAAGGCATATGAAAACTGCCTGACAACCCTGAAAAAGCTGAACAAGGAAAAAATAACCAAGGACTCAGAATTCATTTTGATTGACAGGGCATTTGAACTCAATTATCGTATTCTAAGCTGTTACTTAAATCGTAAATCCAAAAAGGACATTTTGGAATACTTACAGCGGATCAATTTTTATATTCAGGGCATCATCTGCGGGGACGTCAAGAATTTGGAAAAACATTATCAATTAAATAAGGGGCTATAACACGTTGCTCCAGGCGACGCGTGATTAACCGGCGTTGGTTTTCATTCTGGCGTTTGTGCTCCCGCGCCCCTGAGCATGGTCGTTGTGCACATAAATAGATGAAAAAACAAATATTAATACTAAGACTGATTAGCGCTCTTTTTGTCGTATTTGCTATCACAAGACTTTCGCTTTTTTTCTGGGTGAAAATGAGTTTGACGCAAATTTTACACGTCCTGCTCATTTCAATTGTCTCACTAGCCGTCGCAGCTGGGTTACTTAAGCGCTGGCAATGGGCCCGCTGGCTTGCAATGGCTTTAATGACTATTGGCCTTGCCAGTTCTATGGTTGGTGCCTATGAGACCTACGAGATTATTCAACTCGCCGCTGCTCACAATCCCGATGTACCCATTTTTATGTTTTGGCTCATCGGCGCACCGATGTGGGCAGCTATTGTTTCATCAATATGGTGGCTTGCAAAATCATCAACAAAGTCATTCTTTAATGACAAATTGAAGACCGCCCCATCATAAAAGTAAATAAGACAAGAAATGAAAAAGACCGCACAACAATACAATCGAGAGGGACGCTGCAAAAACCGTGGTTTGGCTTTGACCTGCGCCTTACACAGCGCCCCTCATTGTTAGCGTTAAGCCAAAATAATAAATGACCATCGGCCGATGAAATTGCCCGAAGATCGCGAAAAAAAATTATGAAAATAACAGCAAATAAACAAACCGAGACAAAGGCATATATCTTATTTAAATTCCTGATCGGGCTCTTATTCATTCTAGTCGGTCTCGCTGAAATTATTTCAAAAACGAGCTATACGTTTCGGTGGTTTGACAAAATTGAAGGATCTCAAGTGCAAATCTTCGGCGCCGTCTTAGCTCTCTATGGCACATATCTCGGCATTACGGCAGCCCGGGCATTTACGCAGAAAAAAACCAATGAAACAAAATAAAAGCTGGCTTAACAAGGCACTCGTACCGACCCAGAATAAAGCTCTTTTGTTTTTTTGCAAAGCTCAGTGGCCGGGCGGCACAGTTTAGTCGTTCTGAAAAAATAATGAAGACAAATTATCAAGAACCCTATCCAAATCTATCGGATGTTCTCTCGAAACAAATATTTCACCTCGATCATGGTCGATTGTAATAAAGACAAATTGATACAGCTTGCCGTGCGTTTCCGCGCCGCAATTATGAAGAGTGATCCTGAAATTCTTATAGTTACTCTCAGAAACTTTCCCCGTGGGGCTTGTGGCGACGCAACACTTCTTCTTGCAAAGTATCTTGAAGAAAATGAATGCAACAATTTTGAATACATATGCGGCAAGAAAGAACAACAAACCCATGCGTGGCTTGAAAGGAATGGATTTATCATCGACATAACCGCTGATCAATTCAATAATCAAAATCGTCCCGTGTTTGTCTCTATGGATCATAGTTGGCACCTCCAGTTTGAAATTCAATCCAGACGTATAGCCGATTTCACACGTCTTTATGATCAACAAACAATTAATAGCTTATGGTACAGTTACAAACAAATAATGAAGACAATGAGCAGCCATGCAGAACAATCGCATTCAGCCGACAAGTGATAAGTTTGTTGGTTTTCTGCAATGCTGATTTTTGCGGCTAATGAACCGCGGTGTGGCAAAATAATTCATGAATAACTTAATCTGAAATGGGATCATATATTCGAGGATTGGCTGTAGCCATTTTAGTTTCTGCAATTGGTGTTTGGTTGATTTATAGAGCCATAACTAATGACACGAAATTTATGGATTCATTATTAGAACTTCCAAGATGGCTTCTGATTTTAATCGGGGTTCTGATGCAGTGTTTCTTGGCATTTTTTGTGTATCTTGGCATTAGAGCCGGATTTCTTCGATAGCGTTGTAGAAGCCGAAATGAAAGGCCAGAAAAGTAAGAACCGAAATTAACGGCAGATTGAACAGCCAGATAAAAGAAACGGAAATATACGATAACAGCCGATATTATAGACAAGATAAAAGGCAATAAAATACAAAATAAAATTGAAAGACGCCACAACAATTTGCTCCAGGCGACGCGGGATTACCGTTTTTTGGTTTTCAGTTTCGCCTTTACGACCCGCGCCACTGAGCACGGTCGTTCTACGCGGGATAATAAAACATGAATAAGATATCTGAAATCTTAAAAGCACGGTGGTCAGAGGATCTAATGACTGCTTCGCGTCCAGTGGACGATTTAAGTTCCAATGCGGAAATATTAATCGACGGCATCAGAAAATACAAAATAGCCTCGTGGGCGTTTGCGATCCTCGTGGGCGTGCTTTATCGGTATGGCTATGGGTTAGTTAAAGACCTAGCTTGGGGAAAGAGAGACGGAAACTTCATCGCGGGAATTTTCGATCTAAATTCTGAGATACAAGAATTCTTTGCTACTGTAGGCGTCAATTTTATAGTGGACCTTTCCTCAATTATATTGCCAGCGGTAATCTGTGGAGCAGTCCTTGTTTATTTTTTTCATGCGAAAGCACGCCTTCTTAGTCTGGGCGCACTTGTCCCCTTCCTGGTGTTTAGTCATCGCGCATGGCATTTTTGGGAAGCGCCCAACCTAGGGCTTCAACTCAGCATATTATTTGCTCCGGTACTTGGCGTTGTCGTTTTGTTAGCTGTCGTATTCATAAGGACAACAAAAGAGAAAACCGCAGAACAAGCGGCTCGACGAGATGGCGAATGAGCTCGGCGTGTTTTACAAAGGTGGTTACCGCCACTGGTCAGCCGTGGCGTGCTGTGAATAAATAATGAAACAGGAAGACAAAGACGCCTTTCATACCATGTGCCTGCTTTTTAAGGCATTGCGGGCACAAAGCTGTAAGGGCGACTATCAGAAGGCAATAGAATCATATCAGGAAATGATCAAATCAGGCCAAGACTATGTAGATGCCTATTGGGGTATTGGCTTCTGCCAATTTATGCTTGGTGATCAAGAGGCGTCTGAGATAGCGGCAAGAAAAGCGATAGAAATAAATCCTAATCATTTCAGGACACTGCAATTAATGACATATATATATACAACTCAGGAGAATGAAGAATTAGCATACAAGCATGTCTTACGAGCACTCGCTAATGTCCCACGTTCGGCGGCCGAGAACTCACCACGACTCGCAAACTTTACCAGGAAAATTGCACGATTTATCTATAAAGGTAATCCTGACGACTATGTTGAAGAAATGTTGGGCCTTGATGAAGAAGATCGCCTCTGGATTGCCTGGGCACAAGACTTCAAGAAAGAATATGAATCAAAAACACAGAACAAAAGCGTCGACGCCGACGCCGATTAAAAGTGGTTAGAGTTCTCAATGATTGTACCGGCGCAGGTTAAGGCAGTTGTTCTGCCATGAATAATAAATCTTAGATGATCAGGAGGGCGTAATGATTGTAGCATTTATCATTCTCTATGGGGTCCTTATTGGCGTTAATCTCTGGGGTCGGTCTGTACTCACCACGTTTGTCACAAACCATCAATCAATAAATAGCCCTGAAGTTCTAACGGAGTACAAGAAAATTGTCAGGTGGAATATGTACGGAGCACTGCTGTTCATCGTATGCGGAATACCAGGCGTTGCTATGTGTATTTATATTGTAAAACATTATGGTTTGCTGGGACTTTTCTTAGTCTTATCAATGACTACTCCATCACTGCTGCTAGGGATGAGCACGAAGAAATTGGAAAAGCAAAGTCGTCAACTAGTTTGCGAGACATCACTCAAAGGTGAGTATGAAAAGGTATCCGAAATATGGGTTAAGAAAGCACTTCCGGATTTTTGATTCAATTGAAAATTAATGCAGAACAACTGCGTCAAGATCGACTGGCCATAAACGTTGTTTGATTTGGCATGGGCTTGTAGCTCGAGCGGCTTACGCATCTCGATAACCAGGCGAATTATGAAAGGAACATCAATGAAAAGACTTATTATATTTATCATTGGTATATTAATCGTCTCCTGTTCCAACGCTTTGTCGCCAGTTCAGGTTACTGCTCCCATAGAATTCGGGGGATATCAGATTCAGCCGCCACAGGGATATTGGTACTTTCCAAGGCAGCTCCCAACTGAGTTTTGGAAGAAAGACGATTATTTTGCTGTGATGACATTCGCGTCAAACAAAGAAGATATGCCCAGTAAAAACAAAGAGATGGGTGCCCACTTTCTCTTTATTAGTTTTGGAATCGCTGAAAATAAATATGAATCGTCCGAAGGCTATTATAATGCGGCCAAGCAGGCGGGTATTCACTATAATGACGTACCGACCGAGGCAGAAGTTCTAAATAAAATCCCGAACTGGAGTTGCAAGCAGACCGAAACAGATATGATGAACAATATTGCGTGCAGCTCTCTTAGAGACGATCTCTTATCAATCTACGTCGTCGGCTCTAACAAGGCGGAAGTTTTAGCAGTAATTCCCCAACTCAAAACAATGATCGAATCTGTTCGGACCAAGAAATAATAACAACAATGAAGAGAATTCAAAAAGGATTAACAATAAAATCAACCCGACTGGCACTAAGCGCGGTTTGGTTTTCAATTTCGGCGGTTTCGCCGGCGGGTTTTTTTTCGTTCGGCAGTGGCCGAATCTGTTCACACCCGAAAGGAGATTTTCTGCAATGGACATTCCACGGATATTCAACATCACTGAGAGTGCTCACCGCATCCATAACCCGTTCACACCCGAAAAGCTCGCCACTCTCGGCGCGGCGCTCCGTCTGGAAACCGGGACCCGAGTGCTCGACCTCGGCAGCGGTTCGGGGGAGATGCTGTGCACCTGGGCACGCGATTACGGAGTCATAGGCACCGGCATCGACCTGAGCATGTTGTTCACCGGGCAAGCTAAACTCCGCGCTGAAGAACTTGGCGTCGCCGATCAGGTCACGTTCATCCATGGCGATGCTGCCGGCTATGTCTTTGACGAGAAGGCCGGTGTGGCAGCCTGTCTCGGGGCCACGTGGATCGGCGGGGGAATCGTCGGCACCATCGAGCTTCTGGCTCGGAGCCTCCGCACCGGAGGGATCATCCTCATCGGTGAGCCCTACTGGCGGCAGTTACCGCCCACGGAAGATGTTGCCAGGGGGTGTCTTGCAGGCTCTATCGCCGACTTTCTCCTGCTTCCGGAACTGCTCGCGTCTTTCGGCCGCCTCGGCTACGATGTCGTGGAAATGGTTCTGGCAGACCAGGACAGCTGGGACAGATACGAGGCGGCCAAGTGGCTCACCATGCGCCGATGGCTTGAAGCCAATCCCGACGACGAGTTGGCGACGGATGTTCGAGCCAAGCTGACCGCGGAACCCGAGCGCTACGCCGCTTACACGCGTGAATACCTGGGGTGGGGCGTGTTCGCGCTGATGACGCGGTGATGAGGGGATTGCCGGGCGATTCGGAAAGTGGGGAAAATCCGATCGCGCAAACGTACTAATAAGTTCATAAGTAAACTGACACTTTCAAAAATCTCCCCTCACCCCTCTTTGCCAAAGAGGGGCATGATACCTCCCTTTGGCAAAGGGAGGATAGGAGGGATTTTCCGTTTAATGTTTCATACTTATGAGCACCTTAGTATAAGGCCCCCGACTGCAAAAAAAAGGCAGTACAGGTATTCAAGGAGAATGACCTGTACTGCCCTCTGTTCCCGATGAAATACTAGACGTTTTCGGTCATCTCCCAGACGCCGCAGGGGCAGATGCCGGCACAGAAGCCGCAGCCGATGCATTTGTCCGCGTCGACGACGTACTCGAAGCCGCCGCCCTCAAGCTCTACCCTGCTGATGGCCCCCCAATAACAGGTCGCCTCGCACATATGACAGTCCCTGCAGGAGGCGCAGGACATGCATTTGTTTGCCTCGCGCTCAGGGCTGAAGTCCCCGACGCAGACATCGTAGTACTCTTTTTTGATGCGCTCGTACGGGATCATCTGCTTCACTTCAGGCTGCCGCGGCGCGTGCATCATCTGGTAATGGACGGTCTCGGCGACGATCCTTCCCTGCCCGATCGCATTGGTCACCAGCCCGAGGCCGGTGACATCACCGATCGCAAAAATCTTAACGTCAGTTGTCTGATTGATATTGTTGACCTGGATCCAGCCGCGCTCCGTATTGACGGAGGCCGGCAGGAAATCGAGGATCGGGACATCACCGACAGAGATGATCACGACATCCGCATCCAGCGACGAGCCGTCTTTGAAATGGATCTTCTTCTCGTCTTTGCTGTACCGTTCGGTTATCCTCGGCCAGAGGATCTGCGTGCCCTTGGCCATGGCGGTCTCGACCTCCTTGCCGAAGGCTGCAGGCTTCTGGATGTCGACCGCGATGACGGATTCAGCCCCGAAATTGTACGCCTCCGAGGCCACGTCCATACCGACATTGCCGGCGCCGATGACGACCACTTTTTTGCCGTTGAGGTCATGTATCTTGCCGCTGTTCGTATCCTTCAGAAAATCATAGGCGGTGATGACGTCCTCGGAGCCCGGGAACGGTATCTTCCTTGGCTGCTGGGCGCCGACTGCCAGAACCACGATCTCATGGTCCCTGTATATTCCGTCGAACAAAGCCTTTGTGACCGGGGTGTTCAGGTGGACGTTCACCCCGAGTTCAGCAAAGCGGGACAGCTCCTTCTCGAGTATCTGATGGGGCAATCTCTCCCGCGGGATGCAGTGCTCGATCTTGCCGCCCAGTTTCCCGGAGGCCTCGTAGAGGTGGACGGTATGGCCCTTGAGCGCCAGTTGCCATGCGGCGCTCAGGCCGCCCGGGCCGCCGCCGATGACCGCAACGCTGTGTCCTGTGGGCTTTTCCTTCTTCGGTGCCGGAAGGTCCAGCGCAAGGCTGCCGAGCTTGTCGATATTCAATGGCCTGTCGAGCTGGCCCCGGGAGCAGCTGGTCATGCAGGGATTCGGACATATCTGACCGCAGACCGTCGCAGGAAGCGGGCTGTAGCGAAGCACGAGCTCCAGGGAATCCTGGAGAAGTCCCTGCCTGATCAGGGTCGCCCTCTTGTGAGAGGGGATCTGCGAGGGACAGGCATAGGCACAGGGCGGGGCATATTTCTCATTGGCCCATACCGGCTTGTTGCGCCGTTCCCTGCCGGTCGTTATATACGGCAGTATCGTGAGGTCGTGGTCGAGGTATTCGGCGAAGATGCCTCCCTGGCCGACTTCCTTGTCCCAGTTGTTCTTTCTGAAGTCGGAGGTGGTCATCCTGAACCATTTCCTCGACCGCTTCTCCTGCGGAGTATAGGAGATGAGCTTCTTCCATGCCTCGCGGGAGCCGGTCAGCTGGCCGAGATACGACATCCTGTCGATCGCCTCGAGGTACGGCTTCATGTTCTCGGTGAGCCATGCCCAGTCCTGGTCGCTCAGGTCAAGGAGCTTCACGTCCTTGTCGCTGTATCCCTGGATCGGGCCGCGGAAATAGATTGTCCCGCCAACCATGCCGACGCAGGGCCGGTAGCCCAGGATGTTCTCGGGATTGCGGGGGTTGACACCGCAGACGACCGCGATGCCGCCTGCCTTGAACTCGGCAAAGGAGTCCCCGACATTCCTGAAGTACCAGGACTGAGGCGGCTCAAACCGGGGGTTGTGCTTGGTCATCGTATCACACCGCGCCCCGCCGCTGCCCTGGACATAGAGAATGCCCTGCGCTGCCGCATTGAAGGCGCCGTTGGTGACATCACCCAGCACGGTAATCTTCGCACCGCAGTTGATCCATCCGGCATCGTCAGAGACGCTGTTCTTCACCACGATCTCGGTGCCGTCCATGCCCATGCTGCCGACACGCTGTCCAACCGGGCCCTCGACCGTGATCCTGACTTTATGGGCTCTCGGCCAGATCCTGCCGCCGATGCCGTGCTGGCCGTCGGCGATGATATGCAGTTCCTGCGCGCCCTGCTGTACTGCGTCCTGTATCTGCTCCTCAAGGATGCGGGAAGGCACCCTCTGCCCCCTGATGCTGCCCCGGATTGTTGAGGCTGCGGAACGTTCGGCAGGCTTTTTCTGTGCAGTTGCCTTGCCTGCCGCCTGCCCCTTGCCGCCTGCCACTTTCTTTATTGCCGTCTTCTTAACACGCATAGCTTATACCCAACCTCTCTGCCATCGCCTTGTCGTCGATGCTCAGGCCGTCCGACATGCCGATCGGCAGTTCGGTGCTCCTTCCCATCGGCGCGAATATCTTCTTCAGTTCGACATCGGCTGATTTGAAGACCTCCACGACGCGTTCGGCTACCTTGTCGGGGTCGAGTCTGCGGTACAGTTTCGGGTCCTGTGTGGTGATACCCCGCGGGCATTGTCCGGTGTTGCAGAGGTTGCACCGGTTGTTCTCGTCTCCGAAGCAGTCCGACGCGGTCTGCATGATATATTTTCCGATAGAGACCGCAGAGGCCCCCAGCATGATCAGGGCGGCAGCATTGGCTGCCAGATTGCCCTTCTTGCCGACGCCTCCGGCGGCGATCAGCGGCAGCTCGTTCTGTTTGCCCTGTTTTACCAGGTCCAGATAACAATCCCTCAGGTTCGAGGCGATCGGATGGCCCATCTTGTCCATCGATACGTTATAGGCAGCACCGGTCCCCCCGTCCTCGCCGTCAATGCTCAGAGCAGCAGCATAGGGGTTTCTGGCGAGGTTGTTCAGGACGGCGCGGGCCGTCTTGCTGCCGGAGATCTTCGGATAGACCGGCACCCTGAAACCCCATGCCATCGACATCGACTGTATCATCTTGGCGACCGCCTCTTCGATCGAATACTTCGTCTGATGCGTCGGCGGAGAAGCCAGATCGACAAACTGGGGCACGCCGCGGATCTTTGAGATCAGCTTCAGGACCTTTTGAGCCATCAGGAGTCCGCCGTCGCCCGGCTTTGCCCCCTGTCCGTATTTGATCTCGATGGCCGCAGGGTCTTCGACCATATGGGGGATCGCCCGGACGATCTCGTCCCAGCCGAAATAGCCCGAGGCTATCTGTATGATGAAATATTTCAGATACCGGGACCTCAGAAGACGCGGCGGCATGCCGCCTTCTCCCGAGCACATGACGACCGGCATACCCTCTATCTCGTTAAGATAGGCGACGCCCATGGCAAGCCCCTCCCACATCGGGGGAGACAGAGCGCCGACCGACATGCTCCCGATCATGATCGGGTATATCTCCCTGACCGGAGGGATAAAGATGTCCCTTTTATCGACGGCAAGTTTTCCGTCGACCACCTTCAGCGGCATCGCCTCGGGCGACATGATTCTGCCCAGGAGCGTCCGTATGCGAAACTCGTGTCTGCCTGCATCCAGAGCAGGGTCTGTCAACATCGAAATCCTGGTGAATTTCAGGCGGTCGAGCGTAGAAATTGAGGGGTCATTTCGTCTGCCGCCTCTTTTATATCCGTCGCCGCCCTTGTTCTTATAGTGGAGCAGCTTGTTGGAAGGGTTGAACTCGGGTTCAATCGCCTCGTTCGGGCAGACCAGGGTGCAGGTTCCGCAGCCGGTGCAGTAGCGTTCGATATCAGTCACCTGCTCGACAACATGGACCGTGATCCTTTTGGCCGTCGGTGTTGGTATCGGGCTCTCCGAACGCACGCTCCGCTGAACCCTGACGGCCGGGACGATCGCCTTGACCGGGCATACGGCGGTGCATTTGCCGCAGCGCGTACAGCGGTCATCCCTCCAGCGGATAATATAGGGGAATTCTCTGAGTGAAAGTTTATGATTGCGGTCTAACCGTGCAGCTGGTTCCACACCCGTACCTCCTCTGCCTTCGGTGAAATGATCACCATGTCGTATTTCATCGGGAATATGTCCTTTGCCCGGTCCCTCTTCGGGACCGCCCTGTCAACGCCGCATTCCTCGGACATCAGCGCATATTTGCCTTTGACCCCGCCGACAACTCCCGGCCGGAGCTTCTTGGCGTCCTGAACCATAAAGACGGTCCCGTCCGGGGTGAAGCCGATCACCATATTCGGACCGTCGATGCAGAGCTGCCGCATCGACTGCTTCACCAGACGGAGGGCCTCCCTGTCCGGTCTCTTCTCGATCTCTTCAGCCTTGAGCGGGGTTATGACGTCCTTGTAGTAATGCAGGGGAAACCCGAGCTGCCGTGTGGTGTAGTGGAGAATATGCGTGAAGACCTCGCTGTCGCTGTTGTAGCCCATGTACCCGGGGAAGCCCCTGCTCGAGAGAAATTCCCTGATCGGAACAAAGGCCGTGTTTTCGCCGTTCGTCATCGAACAGTATCCCTGGATGAAGAACGGGTGGCAGGCATAGAGGTAGATGGCATAGTTCGTATTCTGACGGCCCTGGGCCAGGACGATGCGGGCCTTGAGGCCGTCGTTGTCCAGACCGAAGAACTCGGCAACCTCAAGCGGGTCACCGACCTCTTTAATGGTGATCGCATCGGGATAGAAGGAAAAGGCAAAGATCGACTCATTCGGTTCACCGATCTTCCTGATCGCGAGCCTGGTCTGCATCAGGAGGGCTTCCTTGTCTGCCATGGACCTGTTTTTGTAGGCCGCGGGATAGTCATAGGCGCGTGCGAAATAATGGTCGCGCTGCACAATGCCCCCCACCGGTCTTATCTTCGGCCTCCACTCATGTTTGAGCTTGAAGCCGTGTCTCTTCATGTAGTCATCGAGCGTTTTCTTCCCGTCCCGCGAGCAGATGCCCGAGAGGACGGGGTATTTTTTCAGCTTCTCGAATTCACCCCCCAGGTCCTTGAGCACCAGTCCGAGACCGGAGCCGTCGTGTCCCTCTTTCATCGTCTCGAGGGCAAGGATCGGTTCCATGGGTGATATAAAGTCCTTGGACGTTATCGCAGCCAGTCTGCACATTGCCGTTACCTCGTTTGTATGAATGCAGGCAAAAAAACGTCTCTCCCCTGCAAGGAAGGAAGAGACGCCATTACGTTATCCGCATGCCGTTGTATATTATAGAAAACTGATTAAAATCTTTTCAATGCGTTGGCAGGGCATTGCCAACCTTCGCTGCCGCGGTCCCTGCTCAGGGCGTCGGTGTGGGCCGGTGTCTGGTATAATAGACATACAGGACTTTGAAAGGAGATACCGTCCATGAAAATAATACCTTTGCACGATTGGGTAGTCATCCGGGGAGCTGAATCCGAGGAGCAGACCTCAGGGGGGATTTTCATCCCCGAGTCTGCAAAAGAAAAGCCGCAGAGGGGGATCGTCGAGGCAGCGGGTCCCGGGAGATATGAGACAGAAGGCAAGGATGCCAAGGGCAAAAAGAAGTTTGTCCCGACTGATGTGAGGCCCGGGGACAACGTCCTCTATGAAAAGTACATGGCCAGGGAATTTACCGTCGACCATGAAAAGGTGCTTATGGTCCGGGAGAGTTCTGTCCTGGGTATCATCGAAAACAGCGCAACCAGCAATGCCCTGCAGACAAAGGGGCCGGGTGCACTCGAGAAGAAAGGACCCTCGGCCCTCCAGAAGAAAGAGGCCGGGGCTGTTGCAGAAGTGAAGAAGCCTGCGGCACCGAGACCGACGAAGAAGAAATAGGGCGGGGCGCTCTGCTCGCGTGCAGCGGGGCGCCCTCAAAAACGGGTATCCTCTCGGAAATCCGGGGGGCCCTTTGCCTTCTTCAGCAGTGGAAAGGTCAGCACAGCATACTGATGAACGATCAGTTCCACATTCGCTTTGTAACTTCCAAGAACTGAAAGGAGAACGCAGATGAGCGAAAACAGCATGTGCCCGATAACAGGCAGATCCGGCAGGACCACCGCAGGCAGAGGCACCTCGAACCGCGACTGGTGGCCGAACCAGTTGAAGCTCGATATCCTGCACCAGCATTCCTCCAAGTCTAACCCACTGGGCGCCGGCTTCAACTATGCAGAAGAATTCAGGAAGCTTGACCTGGCGTCACTCAAGAAGGACCTGTACGCGCTGATGACCGACTCGCAGGACTGGTGGCCGGCTGACTGGGGACACTACGGCGGCCTGTTCATCCGCATGGCCTGGCACAGCGCCGGCACCTACCGTACCGGTGACGGGCGCGGCGGTGGTGGCACCGGCAACCAGCGTTTTGCTCCGGTCAACAGCTGGCCGGATAACGGCAACCTTGACAAGGCGCGCCGCCTGCTCTGGCCGATCAAAAGGAAATACGGCAACAGGATCTCCTGGGCGGACCTGATGATCCTGGCCGGCAACTGCGCCCTGGAGTCCATGGGTTTCAGGACCTTTGGTTTCGGCGGCGGCCGCGTGGACATCTGGCAGCCCGAGGAAGACATCTACTGGGGTTCCGAGGAGAAGTGGCTGGGTGACAGGCGCTACAGCGGCGAACGTGAGCTGGAGAGCCCCCTGGCAGCCGTTCAGATGGGCCTGATCTATGTGAACCCCGAAGGTCCCAACGGCAACCCTGACCCCGTGGCTTCGGGACGCGATGTACGGGAGACCTTCGGCCGCATGGGCATGAACGACGAGGAAACCGTCGCTCTCGTTGCCGGAGGCCATACCTTCGGCAAGGCGCACGGTGCAGGCGACCCGAAACTGGTTGGTCCCGAGCCTGAGGCCGCCCCGCTGGAGGAAATGGGCCTGGGCTGGAAGAACAGCTTCGGTACCGGCAAGGGCGTGCACACGACCACCAGCGGCATCGAGGGCGCCTGGAAGCCCAACCCCACCACATGGGACAACGGCTACTTCGACATGCTGTTCGGGTACGAGTGGGAGCTCTCCAGGAGCCCGGCCGGCGCTCATCAATGGCATGCCAGGGACGTGAGGCCGGAGCACATGATCCCGGACGCCCATGACCCGTCGAAAAAACACCCACCGATGATGACCACGGCAGACCTGTCGCTGCGCTTCGACCCGATCTACGAGCCCATCGCGCGACGTTTCCACAAAGACCCGCAGGCCCTTGCTGACGCGTTCGCCCGTGCCTGGTTCAAGCTGACCCACCGCGACATGGGGCCCAAGGTCCGCTATCTCGGTCCTGAAGTCCCGGCCGAAGACCTGCTCTGGCAGGACCCGCTTCCTGCGGTGGATCACCCCCTGATCGATTCCAAAGACATTGCCGACCTCAAGGCCAGGGTTCTGGCCTCGGGCCTGTCGGTGGCGGAGCTGGTTTCCACTGCATGGGCCTCGGCCTCCACGTTCCGCGGCTCGGACAAGCGCGGCGGCGCCAACGGCGGCCGCATTCGCCTGGCGCCGCAGAAGGACTGGGAAGCCAACCAGCCTGCGCAACTGGCCAGGGTGCTGGGCGTACTCGAAGTCATCCGGCGGGACTTCAACACCGCCCAGACAGGTGGCAAGAAGGTTTCCCTTGCTGACCTCATCGTACTGGCCGGATGCGCCGGCGTTGAAGCGGCGGCCAGGGCTGCCGGCCACGCAGTGGAGGTGCCCTTCACCCCGGGCCGCACGGACGCCCTGCAGGACAAGACCGACGTCAAGTCGTTCGGCGTGCTGGAGCCCCAGGCAGATGGTTTCCGCAATTACCAGAAGAAGGCCTACACCGTGTCGGCCGAGGAAATGCTGATAGACAAGGCACATCTTCTGACCTTGGGCGCGCCGGAGATGACGGTGCTCGTCGGCGGCCTGCGCGTGCTGGGCGCCAATACGGGCCAGTCGCCGCATGGTGTGTTCACGAAACAGCCCGGGAAGCTGACCAATGATTTCTTCGTCAACCTGCTCGACATGGGCACGGTCTGGCAGCCGGCGTCTGAAGCCAGGGACACGTTCGAAGGGCGCGACCGCACTACCGGTGAGCTCAGGTGGACCGCTACCCGGGTTGACCTTGTGTTCGGCTCCAACTCGCAGCTGCGCGCCCTGTCGGAGGTCTATGCGCAGGACGATGCAAAGGAGAAGTTCGTGGCTGACTTCATCGCGGCCTGGAACAAGGTCATGAACCTGGACCGCTTCGACCTTATCTGATCGTGGCATAACCGTCGTTGCAGGTTCCTGCCTGCGAGGAGGAATACAATGAGCGGACCGGTTCCGGCGGACGGCATCCCGCCGCCGCTGAACCGGTCCATGGTGAAAAATATGAAGAACAGCCCCATCAACGGATGTGATAACTGCGCGGACCCTGTTATGGTTACGCTTCGGGAGAAGGAAATAAAACGGCTAACCAGCAGAGTTTCGATCTTCCGGTGCCCGAAGTGTGGTTGCCTGATTTTGGACGATATTATGGGATGGAAGGGTTCAGGGACGGTCTTCAGGGCAATTCAAGAGATGATCGACGACTATATGAAGGATTACGGAAAACGAGAACGAGGGGTCGTGACGACAGGGAATGATGGAGACCATCCTTCGAACGCCGGGAAGTGAACCGTGCCGGTTCAGAAGACGCAGAAGAGTTACGAAAGAAACTCAATAGATATTCCTTATAGTACGGATCACGACCTGCAGCTTACCTGCCTTCGCTCATGTCTCAAGGGGTGTTTCCGCTTGCTCCTGTGGCTTGCGACGGTAAGAGGGGTTACTGCACGTTCTGGGACATCACCTCTTTTGTTCCTTCGTATGTCTTCCAGCGGTTATGGAGCCAGAAATACTGTTCGGGGTATTTTCGGATGATCGCTTCCATCTGCCGGTTGATCTCCCTGGTGATCCGGTAAATCTCGTCCTTTTCATGCTCATAGCTGCCGGGCCATATCGGATCGCAGACAAACCCCTCGAACCTGAAATCAGCGGTTCTGCAGCAGGCAACCACAACGATCGGCCGGTTCTTCGTTATCGCGAGGACGGCCGGCACCGGGGTGGTTGTCGCTGTGCGGCCGAAAAAGTCTACCAGTATTCCCTTCATGGTGCTCTGGTCGGTCAGCATGCCGATTGACCGTCCCTGCTGGAGTGTCCTCTGGAGCACGAACATCGCGTTCTTCTTCGGGATGACCAGCTGTCCGGAGGCTGTCCTGTTTTCGTAGAAGAGTTTTTCGAGATAGGGGTTGTCGAGCGGGCGGGCGACCATCACCAGCGGGATTCCGACCAGGGCGCTGACCGAGGGGAGGAGCTCCCAGTTGCCGATATGGGGCGTCACGAAGATGCAGCCGTTTGCTTCATCGTGGATTTTCTTGGCCTTGAGAAAAAGACTTTCAAGGTCATCGTTCGTCTTTCTGAGCTTATCCATGACATCCGGAGACCTGAAGACCTCCTGCGACTGCATCACCTCAAAGGCGGTCAGAAAGAGTGACTGGCAGCTCCGGCGCGCAATCTCGCGAATTTCGTCTTCTGTCTTTTCTCCGGCGAAGGCCTTCCGGACATTGTCGAGGGCTATATCCCGGCGCCTCGGCACCAGGCGGAACAGGAGATCGCCGAGCAGCCCGCTGAGGCGATAGGTGAACCCGGAGGGGAGCTGGCGGAAGAGGGTGATGAATGCATAGGCAGCGCCATACTCGATGACCTGCAGCAGTCTGTTTTTCTTTCGGGACGCCATATCTCTTGCCGGACCGGGGAGGGGAAGGGCGGTCTATACTGCTTCGACCACGACCGACGAAGACTGGCCGCCGACCCCGTAGCTGGTAGATAGGAACTGCTTCTTTTCAACGCGCTGATGCGTTCCTGCCAGCAAAAGGTCTTTATGCGCTGCGTCGGCCTCGCGGAAATTGAGCGTGGCCGGGGCAATGCCTTCCCTGACC
This sequence comes from uncultured Thermodesulfovibrio sp., assembly GCA_964499365.1. Classification (GTDB taxonomy): domain Bacteria; phylum Nitrospirota; class Thermodesulfovibrionia; order Thermodesulfovibrionales; family UBA6898; genus PALSA-1316. Next base: position 162,700 of record CAZCKU010000008.1, on the reverse strand, counting down.
GCAAGGAGGCCCAGGACCACCTCGGCGATGTCGCTTGCCGCCCCAAGATGGCCGGTATAGGATTTCATGCCGCAGACAGGGACCTGCACGCCGGCCTCCTTGAAGACCCCCGCTGCCGACTCCAGTTCCGAGGCGTCCCCCTTTTGCGTGCCGCTTCCGTGAGGTGTGATGAAGGCGAGGTCGCCGACCGTGCTGCCGGAGCTCCCGAGCGCGGTGGCGATGCAGCGCCTGCTCACCATCGGCGGCACCGTGAAGCCGCTGGCGGACGTGAATTCTATGCAGTTGGCAGTGCCCCTGATCCTCCCCAGGATGGGGGCCCCTCTTTTATGGGCGGTCTCTGCGGCCTCAAGGACGAGGGTCGCACCGCCTTCGCCGGTTATGAACCCGTCGCGGCCCCTGTCGAAAGGCCGGAAGGACTGTACGCCGTCCCTGCACCGGGAGATGATCCCCAGTTCCCTGATCTCAAAGAGGGGAATATCGCTGATCCAGTTGCCGTAACCGACGGCAACCGCCATGTCGGCCCTGTTCTGCCTGATGCTGCGGCATGCAAGCTCGATAGCGTATCCCCCGCAGGGTGAGAGGCTCGCCAGGCTCGTGTTCGGCCCCATACATTCCAGATAGGCGGAGAGAAAGCTGAAGAGGTTATTCGAAAGAGATTCCAGCAGAAAAAACGGGTTGACCTTGCTGAGCGTTGCCTCGTTCAGTTTTTCAAAATCAATCTCCCGGCCGCTGTCGCCGGAGGCATCCTTGATGGCAGGATACAGGAAATCGTAGCCCACCTTGGTGAAATCGCCGGAGGCGACATAGAGGGCCCTCCGTGCAGGCGGTATGTCCGAGGTCTGAAATGCCGAAGCTGCTGCAGCTTCGTGTGCTGCGGTAAAACCGAGCAGCGCGCCGCGGTTCAGAAACTTCAGCTGGCCGGTGATCTTCGGGGGGATGTCCGCCGGGAGTGTCAGGTCGAGGACCTTGCCGAGATACTCGAGGAATGCCGGCATGCCCTCCCGCGGATAATGACCGATTCCGGTCCTGAGCGCCTTCATGTTCTCCCAGTTTTCGGCCGCGGTGCGTCCCAGAGGGGAGACAAGGCCCATACCTGTTATGACGACATCCCGCCCCTGCATCTACAACCCGAGGTTCCTGGTGAGGAGATCGAAGAACCGCCGCTGCTCGTCAGGGTCCTCAAGTTCTCCAAAAGGCACGATGTCTCCTTCGAATTCAACGGTTATCTTCTTTTTGCCGTTGATCGAGCCGAGGCCCTTGTATACCTTCTTTCCCTCTGAGGACGAAGGGAGCGGGCTCACCTCAAGGACGACCTGATCTCCCGGAAACGCAAAGCCGTAGAAATTGCATTTGCGCACGCTGCTGATCAGGAACCAGTTATTGAAGTCGGACGAGGCTGCCTCAAGCCACCCGGTCAGCTGTGTCAGGGCCTCAAGCAGCATGACCCCCGGCATGATCGGGTTCTTCGGAAAATGGAACTCGAGAAAGTCCTCGCTCATTGCAACGTTCTTCACGCCCCTGATGAGCTCGCCGGGCTTCCATTCAGTTATATGATCAACCAGAAGATAGCGCATGTATCGTTAAGACCTCCTGAATCTTCCTGAAGCATGATAGTATAACATGACCCAAGGCCGGCAGACGGACAAGCTGCAAACCGGCGGGCCGGCACATTGCAGAACAGCCAGCCAGCCTGAGCTTATTGGCATCATTCGCCCGTTCCGAGCAGGATGACCGTTGCGACTGCATAGTCCCCGGAATGAGATATCGAGACTGACTTTTGGGTGATCAGCTTTTTTTTGCTGATACGGGCCACCCAACCCTTCAGGGAGAGTTCCGGCCGGCCCGAAGGGTGGTTGACCACTTCGATATCCTGCAGTGTCTTCCCGCTGCTGCCCACGGGCAACCCTGTACCGAGAGCCTTCATACAGGCCTCCTTGGCAGCAAAGCGGCCTGCCAGATGCACGAGATGGTTTTTATGCGACAGGCAATACGCGCGCTCCTTTTCGGTGAAGACATCCTCGAGAAAAGATCCGTTCTTCTGCAGAACCCTCCTGAGCTTTGAGATCTCGACGATATCGACGCCCTGATAGATCTGCATCATATCCTCATCACGATACGCTCATGCCGCCGTCGACAGAGATGGCCTGTCCGGTGATATACCCTGCAAGGTCCGATGCAAGGAAGAGCACAAGGTTCGCCACCTCCGAGGGTTCGCCGAAACGCCCCGCAGGTATCGCCTTCAGCAGCTCCTCCCCGGCCAGCTTTCTGACGCGGCTGCTCATCTTTGTGACGATCATGCCGGGCAGGACGGCGTTCACCTGGATTCCCTTGCCCGAGAGTTCAACGGCGCAGGCCCTGGTAAAGGATATCAGGCCCCCCTTTGAGGAGGCATAGTTGGTCTGGCCGCGTGAACAGCGGACAGCCCCGATTGAGGAGATATTGATGATCCTGCCGTCGTGGTTCTTCATCATCATCTCCGCAGCCAGCCGCGTGCAGAGGAAGGCTGCCCGGAGATTGATGTCGTGCACCTTGTCCCAGTCTGCCAGGTCCATCATCAGGAGCAGCTTGTCCCTGATAATGCCTGCATTGTTCACCAGGATATCGAGCCTGTCGTGCCTGTTCCGTATATGGTCAAAGAGCGACTGCACCTTGTCGGGGACCGAGATGTCGGCCTGAAAGATCTCCGCCTTTCCGCCTGCCTCGAGTATTTCTGCCAGCAGTGTTTCAGCGTCTCCTGCAGATCTGCTGAAATTGATGATCACGTGAGCACCTGCCTTTGAGAGTGAGAGGCAGCAATCCCTGCCGATCCCCTTTGCCCCTCCGGTCACCAGAGCCACTTTTCCGGTCAAATCAATTGTTATGGACATAGCATACCCACCCTTTCCATCGCGACAGCGGTTTGCGGAATTGAAGAATTGACGTTATTGTCAATAAAATCCCTCCTGGCCTCCCTTTGCCAAAGGGAGGGATTATACCCCTCGTTTTCTCCTCGGCGAACCCGCCTGTGTGCCTGGGTAAAGAGGGGGCAGGGGAGATTTTCTGAATAACAGCTATTCAATGGTGAGAACCTCATGATGCATATTTCTTCACAATGATCGACGCGTTCTGGCCGCCGAACCCGAAGGAGTTGGAGAGTGCGGCACGCACTGTCCTGAGCCGTTTTTCGTTCGGCACGTAATCGAGATCGCATTTCGGGTCAGGGTTCTGGAGATTGATTGTCGGATGGATCTGGTCATGCCTTACGCTCATGACCGTGAAGACGAATTCCGGTCCACCCGAACCTGCCAGCAGATGCCCGATCATCGATTTGGATGAACTGATCGCCAGTCGCCGGGCACTATCCCCGAAGACCTTTTTTATCGCCAGCGTCTCGGCCGCATCGTTCAGCTTTGTGCTGGTGCCGTGTGCATTAATATAATCGATATCTTCTGCAGACATCCCGGCATCGTGCAGCGCCCGCTGCATCGAGACCCCGGCCCCGGTCCCTTTGGGATGAGGGGCAGTCACCTGGTAGGCGTCCATCGATGAGCCGTACCCGCTCACCTCGGCATAGATCCGGGCCCCTCTTCTTACTGCATGAGATTCTTCCTCCAGGACAGCAAAACCAGCCCCTTCGCCCATGACCAGGCCGGACCGCTTTCTGTCGAACGGTCTGCAGAGGGATGACGGGTCGTCGGTGGAGACGGACGCCGCGCCGAGAAGCACGAAGAATATCAGGCCGACAGGGTTGATCATCGAATCAGCCCCGCCCGCAACGATCACGTCTGCATCTCCCCGCTGCACAGCCCTGAACCCGATGCCGAGCGCCTGGGTGGCAGAGGCGCAGGCGGTTGTCACGGTGCTGTTGAAGCCGTTCAGTCCGAAGCGCTCTGCGATCAGAGAGGCAGGCCGGTGCGAGTTGTTCCTGATGATCGAGTCGTGAGAAACCTCGCGGTATTCCCTGCCGAACCGTGCATAGTCAAAGTGGCGGTTGCTGCCGAGCCAGCGATGAATGTCCTCGATCCGGTTGACGCCGAGGCCCGCAGCGAGGCTGACACCATACCGGTCACGTCCTTCACCTCCATCGGGCAGCGCCGCATCGCGCAGCGCCGAGCCGGCCGCCCATAAGGCGAAGAGGGTACGCCGCTCGCCTTCCGTGCCGGCCTCCTTCGTGAAGGCCTGCTGTATCTTCGTCCAGTCGGCCGCGACAACCTCTCCGACGGCCTGGATCGGCGACGCGCCCGCATCTCCCCGGGCAAGCCTGCGAATGCCGGACCTGCCTGCAAGGACAGACTGCCAGTTTTCATCCAGTGTGAGGCCGAGGGAGGTGGCCAGTCCGAGCCCGGTGACAACGACTCGTCTTTGCTGTTTCTGCCGCATTATTGGCCTGCCTGCGCCTGTATCTGTTCTTTGTCCATGCCGCTGTAATAGCAGAAACGGTTGATCAGCTCTTCCTGGTTCACCTTGTGAAAGTGGCTGAAGATAATCCGGTCGAGGGACGCGATTGTCCGTCCTTCGAGCGTGATCCATGCCCGGCCGAGGGAGTCCCTCTTCGAGGTCGAGATGATCTCGCCATGTATCTCGACCGTCACCCCGGGCTGCAGCGCAGGCAGCACGGTCACGCCTTCAATCAGGGACATGACCGCCGAAATCCTGAAGTCGTGTGAATAGATGACCAGCCAGCCGAGCACCTGTGCCATTGCCTCGATCATGATGACACCAGGGACAAGGGCTTTTTTTGTGAAATGTCTCCGCATGAACTCCTCGGAGAGGGCAAAGGACTTTAACCCCGTAATCCGGCGTCCCTTTTCGATCTCTGCTACCTTGTCGTAGAATAAAAATCTCATTTAATTCCTCTTACTATTATTTTGGCAATCAAATATCATAATGTCGTCATTGTCCGGCTTGACCGGACAATCCAGAACCTATAGAAATACCTGGATTCCCCGATCAAGTCGTGGAATGACGAAGCAGAAATTTTTATTTTTTTATAGCCTTACTACCTGACTGCCTCTATGATCAATGAACTGCACTGACCTTCATAGCTCAGGGCGTTGACCATGATCCGCCGCGGTCCCGGTGATGCGGGACGGTCCTGCACAAGCGGAACCTTCAATGAGCTGTCCGGGGTATATGAACCTGCTACAGGAGGGATTATTCCCTGCTCGATCATGCACGCTCCAAGGATGACATCCACCGCCGCTCCACCGGCCAGCATATTGCCGAGAGCTGCCTTGGAAGAATAGACCGGGGGATGTCCGGCGTCTCCTGCAAAGATCTGTTGGATTGCCTCCGCCTCATTCCTGTCGCCGGCTGGCGTACCGTCACCGTGCGCGATGATCAGGTCAATCTGCCGCGGCTCAAGCCCTGCGGTCAGCAGCGCCTGCCGCATGGCAGTCCCGACTGCGCCGGCAGAGGGGCAGGAGGCCGGTCGCTCCCTTCCGCATGCCATGCCGAAGCCCGTGATCATGGCGGCATAGGGTGCGCCCCGTTTGTCCGCGTGCGACCGCAGTTCCAGGCTGATGATCCCGCAGCCTTCACCCAGGACCGTTCCCTGTCTGCCGAGGCCGAACGGCATGCAATGGGCATCAGCCCCGTTCGCCGCGGGGGCCAGTATCCCAAAGAAGTCTCCGCGCGCAAGGCTCAGCGGAGAGACGACCTCGCTCACCCCGCCGGCAAGCACGAGGAGGGCCCTGTCTTCGAGGAGCGTCCGGACGCCTTCTGCAATTGCAAGTGCGCCGGAGTCGGCGTGGGGAGAAAAAACAGTGTTTTCTCCGCGGATATCCAGCCCGATGGCAGCCTGGCAGAAGGAGATATTGTTCAGCATCGAGAGCGGCCAGAGCGGGTGTATCTCGCGGTAGGCGGAGGTATAGAACCGGTCATAGTCGATCGACCCGTCCCCGGCAAGAGATTTCAACACGCAGGGGAGAAGATCATCGACGCTGTAATCGACCATGCCCATCCCCGCATAGAAACCGATATCCTCGGGTGACATGGCTGCGCGGTCCACGCTGGCAGCGGCGTGGGCGTCCCGGGAGGCCTTGATAAGCATATGGGCGTGCCTGCCCATGATCCGTGCATCGCGGGGATGGATGCCGAGGCCGGCCGGGTCAAGCCCGTTTACCGTAGCGGCAACGCGGCAGTCAGGAGATGCTGCGGACAGGCCTGTGTCATTCTGCTGAAAAGGGCGAATCCCGGCCTGGCCGGCGAGCAGGGCGGTCCAGACATCGCTGACCGTATGCCCCAGAGAGGTGGTGATCCCGGCTCCGGTGATGACAACAGCCTCAGTCATGCAGAATTATCCCTCGAACTGGCCGATGCAGAGGCAGGCGTTCTGCCCGCCGAAACCGAAAGAATTCGAGAGCGCCCTGCGGCAGGCCTGTGTCCGGGCCTCGTTCGGTATATAGTCGAGGTCGCATTTCGGGTCTGCAAACTCATGATTGATCGTCGGCAGAAGTATCGAACGGCGCATGCCCTCAAGCGTCAGGATGCATTCTATCGCCCCTGCGGCGGCGATGGTATGGCCTATCATCGATTTGTTCGAACTGACCGGCACCTTCTTCGCCCTGTCGCCAAAGACCGCAGTGATGGCCCTGGTCTCCGTAAGGTCGTTCTGGATGGTCGAGGTGCCGTGGGCGTTGATGTAGTCGATGTCCCCGATGCCGAGCCCGGCGTCTTCAAGCGCCCCGCGCATCGCCAGGATCGCGCCTTCCCCCTTCGGATGGGTATCGGTGATGCGATAGGCATCTGCAGAATCACCGTAGCCGAGGATCTCGCCAAGGATGGGTACTCCCCGCGTCCTGGCGTGCTCAAGGTCCTCAAGGACCACGGAGCCGGCGCCTTCTGACATGACGAACCCGTTCCTCTTGCGGTCAAAGGGGCGGGACGCCTTCTGCGGGGTTGCGTATTTCTCGACCAGGGCCTTGATCAGGACAAAGCCGATAAAGCCGGTGAAATTCAATGTCGCCTCGCAGCCTCCGGCCACCATGACATCAGCGGAGCCTTCTCTGATAATGCGGCAGGCCTCGCCGATGGCCTGCGCCCCGGCCGAGCAGGCAGAAACAAAGGAAAGGTTCGGGCCCTTGCAGTCGTAGAGCATCGATAACAGCGAGGTGGCAGCATCCGGTTTTCTTCTGAAAAAATTCAGCGCTGAATAACCGCCGGTGCGCATCAGCCCCGGCATATCCCAGTTGCCTTTGCCGTCGTAAAAACGGTGCAGGAGGGCTATGTCATCGACCGCCGGGTTGTCGCCGTGCGATCCGAGTGCCACACCGATCCTGCCGCGGTCGGCGATCCCGTCCAGCGCGGCACGTCCTGCCGCCTCCTTTGTGGCTGCCATCATGAGCCTGAGTCCCCGCGAGGAGTAGGCATTGAGCCTCTGTGCACCAGGGTGCTGGATTTCTTCGATCCACTGGTTATCGATCTCGCCCCCGATCCGGCAGGGCAGTCCCCTGGTCTCAAACCCCTTGATATAATCGATCCCGGAGAGGCCCTGCGATGCCTTCTCGAAGGTCTCCCCGGTATCTCTGCCGAGCGGGGTCACCATCCCGTAGCCGGTGATCACAACGCGGCGCCTGGGCGGGGACGCATGCGTGGATATATTCATGTGTGTGTTTGAGTCTCTGCCATGAGTGTCTTCCGGCGTTGAACCTTTAACAGATCTTCTTTTCTTCCTGAATCCTGGTGAGCCATTCTTTTATGAGGTCGTCGCCGTTCATATAAGCGGCAGGCTCGCCGCAGGAGCCGCAGGTGATCTTGACCCCGTCATCGGCTTTCCAGGCAGCATTCCCGCATTTCGTGCATTTCCCGGGGAGCGTATTGAGGATGTCCAGCACGCCGCCGGCCATGGTCCGTATCGTGAAGAGGGCCGGCACCTCGTCCATGTCCATGTTGGCCTTGAAGCCGGGGAAGGCATCCCCGTAACGCGCCTGAAGGAACTGTACCGCCTTTTCCGTAAGCTGGCCGTTTTCATCGATCGCGGTGCCCTCGCCGAACATGTCCTCGATATGCTCCAGGATGAAGTGGCGGGCCATCTTGATCCCGAAGGCCTGCTCAAGCCGGTAGTTGATATCGAGAAAATCGAGCGACTCCGCCCCGAGGTCCCGGATTAGCGAGTTGTCGGGCTGAATAGCTGACGCATCGCTGCTGAGCGTCTCGGCCACCGCCTTCTTGACCTCTTCAATAGCCTTTTCTTCGGTAACAATAGTCTGTGGCATATAAAAACTCCTTTGTGATGGATAACGGCTTCGTAAAAAGTCCGTATGCTGCGTTGCGCTTCGAAACTCGTCACTGCGACGTACCGGTCAGTACGCCTCATTCCTTATTTCTTGCGCGCCTTGCCTCCGGCCTTTTTTACAAACCCGTCTTTTTTCATATTTCTTACTTATGTTGCATCGGCTGATAGAGCCGGTTGCTGAAGCCGTGGTCGACGACGATCGTCTGTCCGCAGATCGCCCTGCTGTCGGCGCTGCAGAGGAATTTCACCACATCGGCGATCTCCTCAGGTTCTACAAAAAGTTCTTCGGGAATGCAGGCAAGCTCTTCCCATAACTGCCTCAGGACCTTGAATGAATCGGTCCTGACGATGCCGCCGCAGACCGCGTTGACCGATATTTTTTTCTGTTTCAGGCCTTCGGCGCAGTCCCTGACAACCGACTCCATCGCAGCCTTCATGCTTCCCAGGGGATATGAGACATTGTAAAATCTGCTTCCGAGACTCGATATGAAGACGATCTTCCCTTCGGTCGCCGCAAGGAGGGGAACCGCCTCCTGGATGCAGAACAGGTTGCCGATGTAATTCGTATCGACCAGCTGTCTGATTTCCCGTTCGAGCAGTTTTTCGAGGGGTTTGAAGGGGGTACGGGCCGCATTCAGGATCAGCATGTCAAGGCGCCCGGCCTGCGCAGCAGCCTCCTTTATCAGAGCTCTGACCGATTCCTTCTGAGAGATGTCTGCCTGGACCAGAAAGGCCCTTCGCCCCATCGCGAGAATTTCCTCGCACAGCTGCTTCGCCTGTTCTTCCGAAGAACCGCCGGTCCTGCGGTAATTTATGACGATATCAGCTCCGGCGCGGGCCAGGGTCCTGGCTATCGCATTGCCAATGCCTCTGGAACTGCCTGTTATTAAAGCGACTTTGTCCTGAAAAAGGGCTGTTTCCATCAGCGTCTATAATAATATAAAAGCCGTGGTGAAGTATATAAGACGAATACGCCTTGTTCGAGGGCAGGCGTGAAAAAATATAAAGGCGGGAGGCCATTTCAGGCCGCCCGCCTTTGGGCTTACAGGTTCCTATTGTATTGTCAGGTTGCTCAGGGTTATCGCACCGCCGCTGATTGTGACCGGTCCGATGATGGTCGACATCCAGCTGTTGGCCAGATAGTTGCAATCGAACCCGCCCATTAACGCCACTGTCTTCGATAGATCTGCAAACACCGGGGCTGTTGCAATGGTAGTCGCCTGCATCTCAATGACACTGCCTGTTGGTGCGGCTGTATACGAGCCTGTCAGCGTTCCGTATGACGCCGAGCCTGCGATATGCGTCACATTAAGGAAGCAGGTGCTGACTGGCACGGCAATGGTCACCTGCGGAGAGACGCCTGAGCCTGTTGCCGTCAGCGTGACCGGATAAATGTTCGAGGAGGCATACTGATGCAGCGGGTTCTGTGCTGTGCCCGATGTGGTGTCCCCAAAATTCCAGGACCACGAGGTCGGTGTGTTGGTTGAGGTGTCGATAAAACTGACGAGCCTTCCGGGCAGCTGATACCAGGTGAAGTTTGCCCTCGTGAAGCTGGCCTCTGCGGTCTTGTTGCCGTCGAGGCTGCTGAAGGTGCAGGTGGCTGCAGTCAGGCTGCCGCCTGTTGTCCCCGGGCAGGTGGTCCACGACGCAGCTGCAGATGCAGAGACAGGTGTGGCTGTCAGGGTCACCAGGGTGCCGTGGTTGAGGGCCGTTGTCGTGTCCGTGTTCGCTGCCGGGTATGAGTAGAGGATGCCGCCGGTGTTCGATGAAACTGTCCCTGCCTCCGAGCCGGTGGCGTTGGCAGTTACGGTATAGGTCTGGATATTGGCAGAACAGGTCGGTGACGAAGAACTGCCCTGATACAGGCCTGCGCAGGTCCACTCCCATCCGGTACCGGTAAAGGTGCGCACTGATGGCGTCCCGGGGGCACAGAGGTTTGTCGCAGGTTCTGTGGTGAAGGTTCCGCCGTCTGCAGCACCGCATGCGCCGTCGGCAAACACGACAAGAGGCCTCATCATGTCATGCTCCTCATGGGAGAGGATGTGGCAGTGGTAGACATATTTGTCACCGGCAATATCGAACTTGGCCCTGATCCTGGTAACCATTCCGGGAGGCGCGACCACCGTGTCTTTCCAGCCCGCATCCCAGGCGTCCGGAAGTACCGGTGCAGACAACCCTGCAGTATACGAAGCCGGGGTGAAGATCTGATTTGCTGTATCCTTGACCGCCGGGGTAAAGGTGTCATAGACCTGACGGTGGACGACTTCGAACTGCACAAGGTGCAGGTGGATAGGATGGGCATCGACCGTTGTATTGACGATGTCCCACTCCTCGATGTCGTTCAGCCGGACAAGTTCTGTCGCCGGAACACCCATCTCCATGAAGCCTCTGTCGTCTATGCTCGGCATGGTGCGGCCGTATAGGTCAACGCCCTCTGTCAGCGAGATGACGCGTCGACTCCCGGGATTCGTCGGTACCAGCGGTGTAATGGGAGAGCGGAGTACGGTTGCCCCTGTCGGCTCAATGATATTGTCTGTACCGTCGAGCGGGATGACCGTGAACTCCATGATCTCCGGAATGTCGGCCGACGGTGTTGCCGGAGCAACCATCATACCCTCGTAGGGATGGTCCGGTCCCAGGTTTTGCATGATGATTTTGGTGCCGACCGGTATGCCTCTGAGGTTGACGAGTACGTCTACACGCTCTCCGGGCATGAGATCGATCGAGTCACGGGAGACAGGGTTGTTCAGCAGGCCCTGCTCTGAGCCTATCTGCCAGAACGGGACCACTGCTCCGTTGTCCCTGCGGACCAGCTTCATGGTCCAGGTCCTGGAGTCGGTACCGCCGATGAAGCGCATCCGGTAGATCCTCGGTTCGACCCTGTAGGTGCCGTACGTGACGCCATTCACGACGGGCATGTTGCCGAAGTACTCCAGTGTAGTGCTGGCAGCCAGAAAAGGCGCATCAGCATTATTAAGGTTCGACAACAGCGGGTCTGCCGGGACATATGGAATCAGATGCCCGTCGGCCGCTTTCATGAACAGCGGGCTGCAGGTGGCAAGACGCGTCGCCGCGCTTGTCGGGTCGCATGTTGGGAAGGCGGCATCGATAACCGGGGCATCGGGCATCGCAAACTGGCCTCCTGTATCGAACATACGGTCCTGAAGAGCAAATCCGAGTTCGTAGTCCCCTGTCGGCAGAATGTTTGCCGCAATCAGTGCCTGCTCATTCGCATCGGTGATCGGGAAGAAACCTGCCAGGCCCATCTGGGTGTTCAGGTGCGTCGATCCCATTGCGTGGTCGTGATACCAGATGGTGCTCGCCTCCTGATCCATCGGATACCAGTAGGTGCCTTCGGGGCCATAGGTGCTTGCAGCCCAGCCCGGACCAGTCGTTCCGAAGCCGGGAGTGAACCAGGCAGCGGCATAGCCGTCGCTGTCATCCTGAACATGGGCGCCGTGGACATGCGTTACAATACGGTTGTATGGATAACAGTCGGCGGCATTCGGGCCGCAATCGACTGTCGGATCGAAACCCACCGGCATCTCGTTCGGCAGTTCGTTCAACCACTGCACACGGATCGGGCGTCCCCTGGTGCCCCGGATCGTCGGAGCGGGGAAATGCCATACCCCACCAGCCAGAGGGCCCGCAGGAGCATTCCCGGTAACCGCAGCGGTTGCGCCCGGCGGTGTCCAGTTTGGACCTCCTGACCCATAACCATAAACCTGTGTCACTGCACCAAAGGCTGCTCCACCCTGGTTCAGCAGTCCTTCACCGCCCTGAAATATTCCGGGGATAGCCAATTGCTGCTGAAATTTCTTAACCGTAATCGTATAGCAGTCCTCGGTACTGGCCTGGTCCTCCAGGGTATTAATCGAGCGGTTACCGCAGCTTGCCGGGAATCCCAGGGCTACGGCGTCGGCATTGGCAAAGGGGACATACGTGAAATAGGAGGCAAGCGCGTTCGGTATTACGTTCGTCCACAAGGTTGAGATCTGGGAAGAAGGACTCAATAAGGGCATGCTGTATTCCGGCAGGGCTATCGTGACCGGACGGATGGCAAAATTGGCGGTAATGGTGAGGTCTGTGGTTACCCCGACGACGACCAGCGGATTGGCCACCGATGAAGAAGTATTGGTGCCGTCAAAGATTGTCCAGTCAACGAATTCATATCCCGTTACCGGGACGGCATCAACAGGAGTTGTGTCGCCTCCACTGGCCACGGTCTGGGATGTTGCACCGTAGAGGGTACCGTTGCCCCCCGAGGAAAAGGTGACGGTAAGAGCAAAGGCAGCCGAACCCATAGTCTGCAGCAGGAACAACAGAACCGGTATAACCGTCAATACGATCGATTTGCGTGCCGAATATCTCCCCATTTTGAAAGTCCTCCCCTCTTCTTTCGCGTTGGCAGTATAGCAGTTGTTTCTATTCACCAGTGTCCTCCCGTAATTTGATCAAGATAAACTTCGCTATACGATTATATGAAAAAAAATTCACGAATTATGTCGGATAGATGGTAAGTTGCAGTAGGATTAGCCCTACAAGGGTGATCCTATCACCTGCGGGGCGGAATGGGTGCGTGCATTAACTCCCGGTCTTGCTTTGCGGAAGTCCCGGTTTGCGGTGTATTCCTTGAAAACTGGCCGGCGTCCGGAGACAGCGACCGGGGCATGAAATGACCGGCCTGTTTATGAGCGGATGATCAGGGCTGCTCTAGCTGGCTGAGGTATTGCCGGTGAGTTCGTCCATCAGCGTCTTGACACTGATGATGCGGTCAATCCGCGAGGCATTGGTCCCGACGGTATACAGAGGTTCTTCCTTGTCGGTATTGTAACCGGCCGAGCTCAGGAGGCCGTTGCAGATACAGAAGAACTCTTCATTGCTGACCTTGGCAGGACACCGGGTATACTTGCCGTCGGCATCCTTCAGCAGCACATAGCCCTTGTCGCATTTGGGTTTTCTGAGCCGCTGCTCGGCAGACACGTACATCGGCGACTGCCTGATGACCCTGAACGGCAGTCCGCAGGGCGAGCCCGGCCGGTGGGCAACCACGATATCCTCGTCCTTTGCCCCGACGACAGCCTGCTTGTAGTCTTCGGTCGCGCTGCTCTCCTCTGTTGCGAGGAACCGGGTCCCCATCTGGACTCCCTGCGCGCCCATGGTGATATACTTCATGATATCATCGTAGGTATAAATGCCGCCGGCTACAATGACCGGTATGTCGCCATATTTCATCGCCATATCTTTTACCGGAGGGAAGAGGTTTTCGAGCCTGTTTTCTTCGAGATCGACCTGGTCTATCTTGAAGCCAAGGTGTCCGCCGGCAAGCGGACCTTCAAGGACAACGGCGTCTGGCCGGTATCCGAACCTCTCCCACTTCTTGCAGATGAGGTCCAGCGCCCTGGGTGATGAGACGATCGGGATGAGTGCGGTATCTTTCGGCGGCTGTATCCCGGGGAGTCCCATCGGAAGCCCGGCTCCCGAGATGATCATGTCTGCACCCGCGTCGAGCGCACCGCGCACCGAGGCCTCGTAGTCCCGCTGAAGGGCGAACATGATATTGATGCCGGCAACGCCCCCGTCAGCCTTTGACAGGGAGACCTCTTCGTACGCTGCCTCGTAGCTGTTCAGTTTCTTGCCGGTCCTTTTTTCGAGGAGGCGGTCGAGGCAGGCGCTCGAGACGATGCCGACGCCTCCCTCCCGGGCGACTGCCCTGGCAAGCGGATAGAGCGATACCCCGACACCCATACCGCCCTGTATAACAGGTACGGCAATGGTTTTGCCTTTAATGGTCAAAGGGGGAAGCGATGTTTTAGGAGTTGACACTATTACCTCGTGTGATGGAATCAGGCATGAAAGATCAGAATCAGATCCAGTATTCGCGATGGCAGCAGCCGTTCGGATGTAATATAAATATCATGACTTATAATCGCTTATTGCGGGGCAATATTTCAAGCGAAATATGACCCCGATGCCGCGCCCTTCAGAATGAAGACCTTCCCGGGTTTTACATCATGCTTAATAAAAGTTATAATCGAATAAGAAAAACAAATGATTCGGCCCGCAACAGGGCTGTTGAAATCAGGGAGGTGCTTATGGAATCGGTTGTACCGGACAAGCATATCAATATCAAGGGGCTCGTCTGTCCCTATACCTTTGTGAAGGCCAAGCTGGCGGTCGAGGCGATGGACCTCGGCCAGGTGCTCGAGGTCCTTCTCGACTATGAAGAAGCGGCGCGGAGCATTCCCAAGTCCATGGAAGACCACGGGCAGAAGGTCCTGAAGGTCGAGAAGATAAACGAAACCGACTGGGTCCTTCAGATCAGAAAGGAGAAGGACTGATGGAATTCACCGACGACCAGCTGCTCCGCTACAGCAGGCATATCATTCTTCCGGAGGTCGGGGGCAGGGGGCAGGAGAAGCTGCTCATGGCAAAGGTACTCCTCATCGGGGCCGGCGGCCTCGGCTGCCCGGTCGGCTATTACCTGACAGCGGCGGGCGTCGGTACGCTCGGGCTCGTCGACAACGATACGGTCGAGATGAGCAACCTCCAGCGCCAGATTGCTCACAGCGTCAACACGATCGGCATGCCGAAGGTGGAGTCAGCTGCCCGCACCTTCCGGGCCCTCAACCCCGACGTCAGCATTATTGAGATGCAGATGAGGCTTTCGAAGGACAACATCCTCGACATCATCAGGGACTACGATATCGTCGTCGACGGTTCTGATAATTTCCCGACGAGATATCTGGTGAACGACGCCTGTGTCATGGCAAAGAAACCGCTCGTGAGCGGTGCCATCCTGAGGTTCGAAGGCCAGGTCACAACGGTCCTGCCGGGCGACGGTCCCTGCTACCGCTGCCTCTTTGAGGACCCGCCCCCTCCGGGACTCGTCCCGTCGTGCCAGGAGGCCGGGGTCCTCGGTGTTCTTCCGGGGGTGATCGGTGGACTTCAGGCGACCGAGGTGCTGAAACTCATCCTCGGAAAGGGAGAGGTGCTGAAGGGCGAACTGCTCATCTATAATGCACTGAAGACCAGTTTCAGAAAGGTGAAGATCCCGAAGAATCCGTCATGCGCCGTTTGCGGGGAGAACCCTTCGATTACCGAGCTTGCAGACTATGACCAGGGATACTGTTCGCTGCCCTGAATATGCCGGCCTGAACATTCCCGCGGTGCTGTACGAAAGGATGCTTGCCCATTGCCGGCAGGCGTATCCGGACGAGGC
This sequence comes from uncultured Thermodesulfovibrio sp., assembly GCA_964499365.1. Taxonomy (GTDB): domain Bacteria; phylum Nitrospirota; class Thermodesulfovibrionia; order Thermodesulfovibrionales; family UBA6898; genus PALSA-1316. The sequence continues at coordinate 147,263 of CAZCKU010000008.1, read as the reverse complement.
CTGCGGGCTGCTTGCCGGCACCGGTGACACGGTCGCCGAGATCTTCGCGATGACCAACACCGAGCCGTCGCCGGTCAGTTACTATATGGACCCGACGGAACAGTTCAGCGCCATGAAGGTCATGCGGGAGAAGGGTTTGCGGATGGTCGGGATCTTTCATTCCCATCCGCTATCGCCGGCGTTCCCGTCTCCCAAAGATGTCTGCCTGGCCTCCTACGACGACGCTGTCTATCTCATTATCAGTCTTGTCGAAAGGGAGATGCCGGCGGTGAAGGCCTTCAGGATCGTCTCCGGGAATATCACCGAGGTGACACTGGCTGTCGGGTAGAGGAGGGGTTGAGCTCCGGATTCAGGCGGCCGAAAATTTCTTCAGGATCTCGACGACCTTTGTCTCTTCAAACGGCTTCAGGATATAGTGGTTCGCCCCGGCGCGCATGCATTCCTTCACCCGGTCGAGTGAATCCAGCGCGCTGACCATGATCACCTTCACGTCCTTGTTGAGGGAGCGGATCATGCGGAGCGTTTCGATGCCGCCGAGCTGAGGCATGATAATGTCCAGCAGCACGATATCCGGAGCAAGCAGGCTGAACTGCTTTATCGCCTCGGTGCCGCTTGCTGCCTCACCGGCAACGTTGAAATGGTTTCTCTCGAGAATCTCCAGCAGCGACTTCCGTATCTGAGGGGAGTCGTCGACGATCAGTATCCTGTTTTTGGCCATTTAGTATATTAGCATAACGGCTGCGGATCGCTGCCTAGCGGGTGCTGCGGGTCACCCTCAGGAGCTCCTCAACCGTGGTCAGACCGCTGATGACCTTTCGCAGGCCGTCAAACCGCATGTCCTTGAATCCCCGGCGCATGGCCTCTTCGCGGATCATCCCGACCGATGCCCGCTGCGTGATCATCTCACGTATCCTGGCGTCGGCGACGAGTATTTCATGTATCCCGAGCCTGCCCTTATACCCGGTCTGCTTGCAGGCATCGCAGCCGGTTCCGCGGGAAAAGACAAGGTTGTCGACTGCCGAGGAAAGGCCGACCGCATGCAGTTCGGAGGCCGAGGGGACGTACTCTTCCTTGCAGGTGCTGCATATCTTTCTGACGAGCCGCTGGGCAATGATGCCGAGAAGCGAGGGAGAGAGCAGGAAGGGCTCAACCCCCATGTCCATCAGACGGGTTATCGAACTCGGTGCGTCGTTGGTATGGAGTGTGCTGAGGACGAGGTGCCCGGTGAGTGCCGATTCAGCTGCGATCGCCGCGGTCTCGGGGTCGCGGATCTCCCCGATCATGATCACGTCCGGGTCCTGCCGCAGGATTGAGCGGAGGGCGTTTGCGAACGTCAGATCCTTCTTGAGGTTCACCTGGACCTGGTTCACCATCTCCAGCTGGTATTCGATCGGATCTTCGACCGTGATGATGTTCCGTTCCGGCTCATTGATAGCGTTCAGGGCTGCATAGAGGGTTGTGGTCTTGCCGCTTCCGGTCGGGCCGGTGACGAGGATGATGCCATAGGGCTCAGCGATCATCTCCCCGAAGATTTCAAGGTTCTTCTCGGAAAAACCGAGGTCCCCGACGCTTACCCTGACAGAGGCACGGTTCAGCAGCCGCATGACTACCTTTTCGCCGTGTGAGGTCGGCAGGGTCGAGACCCTGATGTCGATCTCCTTTTCGTCGATCTTGATCTGTATCCTTCCGTCCTGGGGCTTCTGCCGTTCCGAGATGTCGAGGGAGGCGAGGATCTTGACCCTCGAGACAACGGCCGGGTGGGTATGGAGCGGGTATTTTGTGAACTCATGCATGATGCCGTCAACCCTGAACCTGACCGCCAGAAGGTTCTCCCGGGGTTCGATATGGATGTCGCTGACCCCGTCTTCGACCGCCTCGATCAGTATCCTGTCGACGATCTTGACGATCGGGAGGTCGATGCCTGCCCGTTTCAGTTCCTCGATCTCGACGCGGCTGATTTCGGTCTGGTCAGAGTCTTTGCCGACTTCGGTGATCTGCGTATCGATCTTCTTGAAGTAGTACTTGTCGATCGCCCGGTTGATCTCTGACCAGGACGCGATGACCGGAACCACCTTGCACCCGGTTTGTGAACGGACGATATCAAGGAGGTGTATTTCGGTGGGGTCGGAGATGGCGAGGGTGAGTTCGTTCTCTATTTTGAAGAGCGGGATGATGCTGAATTTCTTGGCCGTGCCCTCGGCGATGAGGTCCAGCGCCTCCGGCTTGATCCTGATGCCTTCGAGTTTCATGACCGGTATGTTGAACTGCATGCCGAGTGCCTGGGTGATATCCTCCTCGCTCACGAAGCCGAGGTCGATGAGGTAGCCGCCGATCCTCTTCTGGCCCAGGCTGCCGCCCTTCTGCTCTTTCAGAGCCCGGTCGAGCTGGTCGCGCGATATCAGTCCCTTGTCTATCAGGATTTCTCCAAGCTTGATGTTCAGATCACGCGAAAACATGCCGCACCGTCCTTATCTGAAATAGTTCTGTCTACCGTCCGAGAGGGTCATTGTCCGGCCCGATCGGGGCACGAGAGAGAGTACCAGTTCTCGTCACCACACGGAACCTGCGCAGGGATCAATCGCTGTCCGGGGTGTCGAAAATGCTGTCGAGCAGGTCCTGCGAAACAGCGGACGTGTCCCTTCCTTCCTTCTTTTTCGGGGCAGGGGCCGGCTTCGGGGCCTGTTGCTGGAGCAGGTCCCTCAGGTCATCCGGTGAATACCTGCCGCTGAGGTCAGGGGCGCTCCCCCGTACTTCTCCCGCACCCGCGGGCTGCGATGAGAGGTTCTGGCCGCAGCCGCCGCAAAATTTATCGTCGAACCCGTTGCCGAAGCCGCAGCGGGTGCAGACAGAGACCAGCCCGGTGCCGCATTCCCTGCAGAATCTCCTTGATGCAGTGTTCTCAGTTGAGCATTGTTTACAGATCATCGGTTCCTCGCCATATATCGACTGCATATCCATCGTCATTTTGGCTGCATATGTTTAATCGTTCAGGAGCTTCTTCCCCGCACAAGGCCAAAACCCGGCATCTAATACTATACATGATTTCGTTTGACATATTATTGCTATTATACTAATATCTGAAACTGATGGACTGCACTATTCATTGCCATGTGCATTGGAATGAGCAGATGATCCCTGGTCCGGAGGGGGACCGGGTTTGTTTGAGGGGTTCGGCAGGGAGGCCTTATGAGCGAGTATTCGTGCAAACGCATGCATCAGCGTGAGCCCTATAATGAGACGATCAGCTTTACCGTGCTTTTCATGGCCGACGCGGATTTCAGAAGACAGGCGACCTCCGGCGAGGTCCTTGATGCCAGCAAGGCAGGGCTGGGGCTGCTGACCTCCTTTCCCCTGGAGGCCGGGCATGTGCTTCAGTGGGACGACAGGCACAAAGAAGGACGGCTGCATATCGCCATGGTCAGATGGGCGCAGAAACAGAACGAACAGTACCGCGCCGGGGTCATGTTCATCTGACCGATTGCCCGGGGCAGGTATCTGATCCGGGCGCACCGGCACGCTCTTTGTAGCCCGAACCCTCTTCCCGAAGAACAATCATTCCCTGTTGTTGCCCGTCTTTCGCTGCGGGTCACCGGTCCTGTTATGAGCACGCAGCCATGTGTCTATTGACCGAAAATAGTTGTTGACACGGGTGCCCCCTGTTTGCAAGAATAATCGTCATAATGGGTTATAAGCCTATAAAGATTGTTAATAATTATTGTAACGGTCCAGAGAATATTTCCCGGCGTTCGCTTCTTTCAGCTGTTCTCCCTGCAACGCCGATAACGAGTTCATTCCATGAAATTGTTCCATAAAATCTGAGGAGGTTTTGCATGGCGCTATCACGAAGGGATTTCTTGAAGTTTTCAGGCGGGACAGCAGTGGCAGGAGCGGTTGGGGCGGGCATGACGCCTCAGGTCGACGCTGCCCAGATTGAGGTCCCCGCCGCCCGCACCAAGGGTGCGGCTGAAACGAAGACCATCTGTCCGTATTGTGCTGTGGGCTGCGGAATCATCGTCCATACCAAAGACGGAAAGGTGATCAATACCGAGGGCGATCCTGATCATCCGATCAACGAGGGCGCCCTCTGCGCCAAGGGTGCCTCTCTGTACCAGATCGTCAACAATGACAAGCGCGTGCTGAAACCCCTGTATCGCGCTGCCGGTGCCGAGACATGGAAAGAGGTTGAATGGGACTGGGCCCTGGACGAGATTGCGAAAAAGATCAAGGATACCCGCGACCGCACCTTCAAGCTTGTTTCGAAATCAAAGGTGAAGGAGAAGCAGCCTGACGGGACCGACAGAGAGGTGGAAAAGGATTTCACCGTCAACAGGACTGATGCCATCGCCCATGTCGGAAGTGCGGCGCTCGACAACGAGGAGTGCTATGTCCTGCAGAAATGGCTCCGTTCCCTGGGGCTTGTCTATATAGAACACCAGGCCCGAATATGACACTCCGCTACTGTTGCGGCTCTGGCAGAGTCGTTCGGACGCGGTGCAATGACGAATCACTGGATAGATCTCAAGAATGCTGACGTCGTACTCGTTATGGGCAGTAACATTGCGGAGAACCATCCCATCGCAATGAAATGGATCATGAAGGCGCGCGAAAAGGGCGCAAAGCTTGTTGTTGTCGATCCCCGGTTTACCCGGACCGCTGCCAGGGCTGACCTGTATGCCCCACTGCGCTCCGGAACGGACATAGCCTTCCTGGGCGGCATGATCAAATACATCCTCGACAATAACCTTTACTTCAGGGATTATGTTGTCAATTATACAAACGCGGCCTATCTGGTGAACCCTGAATTCAAAATGCCCGGCCAGCTCAACGGCATTTTCTCCGGGTATGACGAAAAGGCGCGCAAGTACGACAAGAAGACCTGGTCCTTCCAGATGGATGACAAAGGGCTTCCGAAGAAAGACATGACGCTGAAGGACCCCAACTGTGTTTTCCAGCTTCTGAAAAAGCACTATTCCCGGTACACGGTTACAAAGGTTTCTGACATAACCGGAACACCGAAAGAGAAGCTCCTGGAGGTATACAAGATCTACGGGTCTACCGGAAAGCCCAACAGGGTCGGCACGGAGTGCTATGCCATGGGATGGACGCAGCATACGGTCGGTACGCAGAATATCAAGGCCATGACGATCATCCAGCTTCTTCTGGGCAATATCGGGCTGGCCGGGGGCGGCGTGAATGCGCTGCGCGGCGAGTCCAATGTTCAGGGCTCGACCGATCAGGGTCTGCTTTTCCATATCCTGCCCGGATATCTCCCTGTCCCATCAGCTGCGCTGGTTGACCTCAAGGCATACAACGAGAAGTACACACCGAAGACCAAGGACCCCAAGAGCGTCAACTGGTGGGGCAATCGTCCCAAGTATTTTGCGAGCTACCTGAAGGCGATTTACGGCGCGAGTGCCACAAAGGAGAACGACTTCGGGTACGAATGGCTGCCGAAACTGGATGAGGGCCAGAACGGCTCATGGCTTATGCTTTTCGACCAGATGTCGAAAGGCAAGTTTGAGGGCTTCTTTGCCTGGGGCCAGAACCCTGCCTGCTCAGGCGCGAATTCGAACAAGACACGGAACGCCCTTGGAAAGCTTAAATGGATGGTGAACGTGAATCTCTTTGATAACGAGACAGCGTCCTTCTGGAAGGGCCCTGGCGTGAACCCCCGCGATATCCAGACCGAGGTCTTCATGCTTCCCTGCTCGTCATCTGTTGAAAAGGAAGGAAGCGTCTCGAACTCGGGCCGGTGGGCGCAGTGGCGTTATAAGGCGATTGAGCCAATCGGTCAGTCGAAACCTGACGGAGAGATGATCCATGAACTCTACAAGCGGGTAAAAAAGCTCTATCAGACAAAGGGTGGCAAATTTCCCGCCCCGATCACCAACCTTACCTGGAACTATAAATCAAAGGATAAGGAGTTTGATACCCACCTGGTTGCCCGGGAGATCAACGGCTACTATCTCGAGGATATCTTTGATCCGAAGGACGCAACGAAGCAGCTGGGCAAAAAGAGTGAACTCTGCACCAATTTTGTTACGCTTCAGGCCGACGGACGGACCTCCTGCGGAAACTGGATATACAGCGGCAGCTATACGCATAAAGAGGGCAAGATCATAAACATGATGGCGCGAAGGGGCAAGGCTGATCCCACGGGGCTTGGCATGTTCCCTGAATGGTCATGGTGCTGGCCGCTCAACAGGAGGATCATTTATAACCGTGCAGCCGTCAATATGACAGGGCAGCCCTGGGATCCCCGGAGGGCCGTTATCAAGTGGAATCCTGATAAGCTTGACCCCAAGACAAAGAAGGTTACCCCCGGGTGGGACGGTGATGTGCCTGACGGGCCCGCTCCTCCCATGGCTGACGAGAAGGGAGGGAAATATCCGTTTATCATGAGGGCGGACGGCATGGGCGCCATCTTTGGCCCCGGCCTTGCCGACGGACCGTTCCCTGAGCATTATGAAGCACTCGAATGCCCGCTCCAGGAGAACCTGATGTCAAAAACAAAGATCAACCCGGCTGTCAAGCTGTTCCATGACGGCAAGGGGGGGGCTCCGGAGGATGTCTTTTATTCATGTGATATGCGGTATCCCTACGTTGCCACAACCTATCGCATGACAGAGCACTGGCAGACCGGCGTTCTGACGCGTCATCTGCCGTGGCTGCTTGAGGCGGCACCGCAGCTCTTTGTCGAGATGAGTGAGGAGCTCGCGGCAGAAAAGGGAATCAAGGGCGGAGACAAGGTGACGGTAAAGTCCGGCCGCGGAGAGGTGAAGGCCGTGGCGGTGGTCACCAAGCGGTTTAAGCCCTTTAGGATTGCGGGCTCTACCATACATCAGATTGGGCTGCCGAACCATTTCGGGTGGCAGTTCCCTGAAGACGGCAGCGGAGGTGAAGCGGTAAATCTGCTGACTCCGACGATTGGTGATGCGAACACAATGATCCCGGAGACCAAGGCGTTCATGGTCAACGTGGAAAAGGTTTAGGGGGCCGACATGGGAACGAATGCAATAAAGGAAGCAGCAGCAGTGGCCGCCGGGAAGATGGAGGCGAGCTTTCTGATCGATACCACGAAGTGCATCGGGTGCAGGGGCTGCCAGATATCGTGCAAGTCGTGGAATCAGAACAGTACGGACAGGACGACGGCGACCGCGACTTTTACCAACCCGCCGAAACTGAACTCAAAGACCTACACGAACATTGCCTTTTTCGAGAGCGAGCAGAACGGTACTGTCTCCTGGAACTTCGCACGGAACGGCTGCTTTCATTGCAAAAAGCCGGCCTGCGCGTCAGTCTGCCCGGTGGAGGCCCTGGTAAAGACTCCTGAAGGGCCGGTCATCTACCGTGCTGACCGCTGCATGGGCTGCAGGTACTGCATGCTTGCCTGTCCCTTCAATGTCCCGAAATATGAGTGGGAGAAGGTCTCTCCCAGCATCCAGAAATGTACGTTCTGCTATGACAGGCTCCTTGCCGGGATGATACCTGCCTGCGCAAAGACCTGTCCTACCGGTACGATCCAGTTCAGCGACAGCATCGAAAAGAACCTGACAGAGGCCAGGAAAAGGATCGCGGAAAATCCGGGAAAATACCATAACCATATTTATGGAGAGAAAGAGGCGGGAGGCACATCGGTGCTTCTGCTTTCCGCAATCCCCCTTGACCAGATAGGCCATGCAAAGGTCGGGGAGCAGGTCCTGCCCGACCTGACCTGGAAGTACATCTCCGGAATCCCGGCGATCATCGGTGTTGTCCTCGCCGCAGGCATCGGAAGCTGGGTGATAACCCGGAGGATGAAGAACATGGACAAGGAGGAGGGAAAAGAATGAGCACGGAACGACATGAAATAAAGATGTTTACCCCCATGACCCTGGGGTTGCTGATACTGATCATTGCCGGTGCGGTCTCTGTATACAGGCGGATGACCCTCGGCCTCGGCGCGACGACAAACCTGCAGGATGATTTCCCGTGGGGGTTCTGGATCGGCTTTGACGTGCTGGGCGGGGTTGCCATGGCCGCGGGCGGTTTTGTGATCGCGAGCGCCGTGTATCTTTTCAATATGAAGAAATACAAACCGATTGCCAGGCCGGCGATCCTGACCGCCTTCCTCGGCTACCTCCTGGCGGCCTCGGGTATCTTCCTTGACATTGGGCATCCCTTCAGGATTTGGCATCCGGTCGTCATGTGGCAGATACACTCGATCATGTTTATTGTGGCGATACATGTCGTCATCTACACAACGGTCCTTGCCATGGAATCGAGTCCCATGTTCTTTGAGCGGATCGGACTGAAAGGCGTGCAGAGATTCGTTGAGAAGATCATGATGCCGATAGCGCTTTTCGGTACGCTCCTCTCGACGCTGCACCAGTCGTCGCTGGGCGCGGTCTATCTGATTGTGCCTGACAAACTCCATCCGCTGTGGTACAGCTCTCTCCTGCCGTTCAGCTTTCTTGTCTCCGCCATCATGATGGGGCTTTCGATGGTCAGCTTCGAATCCATCCTGAGCTCGAAGTTCTTCAAGCATAAGGCGGATATGAGCATTCTTTCCGGTCTTGCCAGGGGTTCGACCGTTGCGATCGGGTTTTACTTTGTCCTGAAGGTCTTCATCCTTCTGAAGGGGCCCGGCCTGGGGGCTGCGTTTGCCGGAACCATGGAGTCCAGGCTTTATCTGCTTGAGATGGCGGTTGGTGTCATTGTCCCTCTGGTACTCCTGCTCATTCCTTCGGTGCGCAGCAGCATGGGCAGTATATTTCTTGTCAATTGCCTTGTCATCACCGGCATTGTGCTTAACCGCATGAACGTAGGTATCTTTGGCCTTTTAAGGCATGCACAGGAAAGAGGCGCGAGCTATTTCCCGACCGGCAACGAATTTATGGTCACCCTGTTTCTTGTTGCCCTGGGTATATTTCTCTTTAAATTCGCCTGCAAGTATTTCAATGTGCTTTCCTATGAGGAAGTGAAACAGTAACTGAAGCTGAACAGATGACCTGAACGGTTCATCCCGTTCAGGTCATCAATCTGCGGGGTGAATATGAAACTGTTGCGGGTCTCACTGTTGTTCCTGTTGTTCCTGAGTTCCATGGCCTCTGGTGCAGAAAGGCGGTTCGAAGTCCCGGTCGGCGATTCGCCGCAGAGGGGGCCGAAGGATGCCCCGGTCACGATCATCGAGTTCCTCGATTTTCAGTGACCCCACTGCATGGCGGCCGGTCCGACCGTCAGGAAGATCCTCGATACCTATAAGAACAAGGTCCGTCTGGTAATAAAAAATTATCCGTATAAGTACCGCGACTATTCCCGCATCGCTGCAGAGGCGTCACTGGCTGCTGCAGACCAGGGAAAATACTGGGAGATGCATGACCTTCTGCTGAAGAACTCGCCGAGGCTTGACCGGGGGAATCTTATCAAGTATGCCGGGGAAATAGGGCTGGACATCAAACGGTTCACGGCATCCCTGGATGCAAAGAAGCACGACGCTGCAATCGAGGCAGACCTGAAACTCGCGATGAGCCTGGACCTCTTCAACACCCCGACCTACTATATCAACGGCAGGCAGGTTGTCGGTAACCGGCCCTTCGAATACCTGAAAAAGATCATTGACGAGGAGCTGGCACGTGGCCGTTAAAGGTGGCGGCTTCGCAAAAAGTCCGTATGCTGCGTTGCGCTTCAGAGCTCGTCACGGCAGCGTACCGGTCAGTATGCCTCATTCCTCTTTGTTTGAGCGCCATGCCTTCAGAGCTTTTTACAGGCTTGTCACCCGTGACGGAACCATGACCTATCGACATCTGATCGTTGTGCTGTTCATGCTGATGCTCGTTCTGGTCGGGATAGAGGTGTTTGCAATGACTGCCTTTGCCGGCACCCTTGAACCGCTCGGGCGCATTCCGGTGCCGCAAGACAATCCTCAGACGCAGGAGAAGACAGAGCTGGGGAAGAAACTTTTTTTTGACCGGAGGCTTTCCGGAGACGGAACAACGAGCTGCGCCACCTGCCACAACCCGGAACAGGCCTTTGCCGACGGGCTCGACATCTCTCTGAGCTACCCTGCGACAAAGAACTGGCGGAACTCCCCGACGCTCCTGAATATCGCCTTGCAGAAGAATCTCTTTCACGACGGCAGGGCGAAGAGTCTTGAGGAGCAGGCGCTTTTCCCGGTAAGTTCGGCATTTGAGATGAACAAGAACCTTGATTACCTTGAAGAACAGATTCGCATCGTTCCGGAATACGTCACCGCGTTCACCCGGGTTTTCGGCGGGGAGCCGACACGTGAGCGGATTGGCATGGCCCTGGCGGCGTTTGAACGCACGCTGGTATCGGTAAACGTACCTCTTGACCGCTATCTCCGGGGGGACAGGAGGGCCCTTTCTGAGGACGCGCGGCGGGGCCTTGAGGTCTTCACCGGCAAGGGCAGGTGCACGGACTGCCACTCAGGAGCGGCTCTTGCGGACGGCAGATTCTATGCCCTGCATGTACCGGAGAACCCCCTGCTGGTGAACGATCCCCTTGTTACCGCAACCATGCGCTTTGTGGCCAGGGTGTATCACTATAAAGACTACCGGACCCTCGCTGAGGACCCCGGCAGGTACCTCATTACCGGGAAAAAAGAGGACTGGAAGGCCTTCAGAACACCGACTCTCAGGGAGGCGGCAAAGACCGGCCCATACATGCACAATGGAGTTTTTGCTTCTCTTGATGAGGTAATAGATTTTTTTGACAGAGGCGGAGGGCAGGGGAATGGTGTACTGAAGCCGTTGGGACTGACTGTGGAAGAAAAGCGAACTCTCCGGATATTCCTGACCGAGGCCCTCTCGGGAGAGGACCAGGTGTTTCACTATCCGCTGGTTCCCTGAGGCTTGTTTCTAAATAAACTCCCTGTTTATGCCGATATAAAAGAAGAAGGCATGAACATGAAATATCTGACATGGAAATTGGCAGCGCTCAAGGGCGTGGGTATCGCGCTTTCCCCCCTCCTGCTACTTGGGGCTTTGGTCGCGCTGCAGCCGCTGTTAAGGGATAGTATACGCAGTTGGACTCACCGCATGTTTGTGCCCGCTGGGGAGCCCGACGTTCCACAGAAAGTCGCTGTTAAAACTCCTCCGGACGGGAGTTCGGTACTTACTCCCATCTCCCTCGTGGACGAGGCGTTCAGGGGATATGAGCGCGCCGGCTGGGTTCCACCGACACCAAAGGCACGTGAACGTAAAGGAGCGGTTCAGGAGGAGAAGCCGCCTGAACCTGTGTCGATACGGTCCGTTCTGCCTGAGATGAGTGCGGTAGAGGGTACGACAGGGACCAAAACGCCGCTCCCGGAAAGCGGACAGCCGATCAGGGGAGGGAGCAGGTCTCCGTCCCCTGCACCTGAGCCGTCTCCCGGCAGGAGTATGAATACGGTCAAGAGCCCGGAGGACATCCGTGCCCGGTATCTGACGATGGTTGAAGAAAGGGCGGCAGCGGCCGGACTTTCCGGGGCCAGGAAGGCCGAGATGATCAGGTCTTACGAGGAGCTCAGCAGTATGATGCCGCCGGCGGATGCCTGGAAATTAGTGAGCTTAAGAATCAGGGATCAGGCTGCACGTTGACGGGATAATTTCCGGCCAGACTGTCCTGTAACCAGCGATTATCTGCTTCTTATTGAGGAAGAAACGATTGTTATGCAGTATAGAAATTAACTGTTGCAAAGTTTAGCACCTTGGAATATAATGTAATTAACAACAAGGGGTATCCCGACAGGTAGTGGGACCCGCGGAAGGGAGTGGACATCATGACGGTAACGAAAGAGCTTTTACTGGTTAAAACACCAAGGTATATTTCGCCATTTGAGGATATGGGAAGGTGGTTGGGAGAGACGTGGACTGACCCGTTCAAGGTAGTCAGGACCATGCTGCCGACCGGCATAATGGATTTTGAGGCGAAGCTTCCAAAACTCGATATGTACACTGAGGGCGATGAGCTTGTTCTCAAGGCAGATATTCCGGGCATGACAAAGGATGACGTGAATATCAGCATCTCTGACAACGTGCTCACGATCTCCGGTGAGAGGAAGACGGAAGAGAAGGTTGAAAAAGGAGAGTATTACAGCTATGAACGCAGCGAAGGTTCATTCTGCCGCAGCATCGGGTTGCCTTTTGACGTAGACACGGAGAAGGCAAAGGCGCATCTCGACAGCGGAGTGCTGGAGATCAGGCTTTCCAGGACTCAGGAGGTAGAGGACAAGAGCACCAAAATCCCGATCACCGGGTAGCTGAATGATCGTAGTCCTGCCGGTGTCACCCGACACCGGCTTTTTTTGTTGTCTGAAGCAGTGGGGACCTGCGCTTTTGTCTTTATGCAAGGTCTCTGCAGGAATGCATCACCTGCAATGCCTGGCCGGGCGAAGGCTTCTGATTCCGATTGGATAGAACAGTGCTTTTCCCCGTGTCATTCCATGGTTTTTTTTCATTGACCAATACTGATGTCTGAGCTATCATAAGGCAAATATCCCGGCATAAGACGATCGCGCTTAACCATGGCTGATATGCAGAGAAAGGGGAAAATATGACTGCACGCACCATGTCCTGGACTATCCTTTTGACAATCATCGTGACCACCTCCGTCTGCTCCGCCGACTGCAACAGCGGCGACCGGTATGAAGACAATCTCAATGGCACCGTCACCGACTGCAGGACAGGCCTGATATGGCTGAAGAACGCCTACTGTGCCGAGACGTCAGGAGGTATCGGTAGTGTCGGTTTTCTGGACTGGTCAACGGCCCTGCGGTGGGTTGCCGGGCTCGGAAACGGCGTCTGCGGGCTGACTGACGGTTCCTCAGCCGGTGACTGGAGACTACCCGCCAAAACAGAATGGATGGCGATGGTCGCTAATGCGAAAAAACAGATTCTGACTGGACCCGCGTTAACGAAAGGGTCCGGGGTAGGAAAATGGACACCGGGAGATATTTTTGATAATGTTCCGGCAGATAATTTTTCAAATTACTGGACGGCTACCCCAGACTCAAGTGATCAGACCTGGATATGGATCATACACAGTTTTGATGGTTCAATGGCACTGTGCAATAAGGCAGACCAGCGCTCAATTTGGCCTGTACGTGGAGGCCAGACTGGTTCATTCGGCCATCTATTCATTGAATAGGCATAATGCGTTTTTCACTATTCGAAAAGGAGGGCACGATCAGAATGCGAATATTTCTTCTTTCGATGCTGCTGGTATCTCTGTTGCATGCTGCAGGGGATGCGGCTGATTGCAATAACGGTGGACGGTATGACGATAACAATGACGGAAGCGTCACTGACTGCAGGACCGGGCTGATATGGCTGAAGAATGCCAACTGCACGGCCGTCTCGGGAGGCATTGACAACTCTCTCGGGATGCTGTCCTGGACCGATGCTGTGAAATGGGCCGCCGGGCTTCGTTCCCCACTTTGTGGTCTTACGATATGGGCTGATAATGAAGAATGGCGCCTGCCTACAAAAACAGAATGGATGGCCATGGTCGAGTACGCGCGGAAACATAACAGGCTGAATCCTTTAGCTCCCTATATTCCTGCACTAACCGACGCAACCGGTACTGCCCCCTGGACAGCTAATCCTGACGGTACCGGCGTGGGCGATCATGCCTTTAATTATGTAGCCTCTTTTTACTACTGGACGGGGACTGAGGTCCCCGGAAGCTCCAATCAGGCATGGGGTCTAAATCTGTACGACGGATCAGTGCTTCCCGGACCCAAGACGGACCTATTGTTTGTCTGGCCGGTCAGGGGTGGACGGGTTGGATCATTGGGCAAGGCGTTTATCCAGTAATGGAATCCGACAGGTTTACGTTCCAAACAAGGAGATCTTCATGAAAATATTATTGACCCTGGGATTGACAGTATCGCTTTTATTGTCGCTCTGCCTGTCAGTATACGCTGCCGACTGCAATAACGGCGGCAGATATGAGGACAACAGTGATGGCACGGTCACTGACTGCCGGGGAGGTCTGATATGGTTAAAGAACGCCAATTGTCTGGAAACGTCGGGGGGGATCGGTAAAGGCAGCGGCTATCTGACCTGGTATGATGCGATGAAATGGGCTGCCGGACTTGGAAACGGGATCTGCAGCCTGGCGGACGGGTCTTCCGCAGGAGACTGGCGGCTGCCGACAGAGACGGAATGGATGGCGATGACAGCAAGCGCAAAAAAACAGGGCATGACAGCTCCGGTAATGACAGATGGGTCCGGCGTTGGCCATTGGGTCCAGGGAAATATTTTTGACAATGTACAGTCCGCTGCCTATTGGTCTGAAACGACCACCATAGCGGATCCGTCTGTTGCCAGTTATGCGGACTTACAACCGTCCCTTTTTGCACACTTTGGGAGCAAGGTCAGTGCCCACTTCTACGTCTGGCCCGTCCGGGGCGGCAGAAGCGGGACGTACGGGCATCTGTTTATTGATTAGCACAACGGGCCCGTGTCCTGTTGGCGATGGAATCAGGGCTCCGGACGGACCGGCTATTTCCCGAGCAGGATAGATCCCTGCATATAGAACGTGCCGGCGACGGCGGCGGTCATGAGGCAGGCGAGGGTGGCCGCAAGCAGCGCCCGGAGTCCGATCTCCGACAGATCCTTTGTCCGCTCAGGCACGAGCGCCGCAGTCCCGCCGACGAATATGGCGAGTGAGGCTACATGGGCAAACCCGCAGAGCGCATAGGCGGCCAGGACCGCTGAGCGGGGATCCTTGAGTGCCCCCGTTGATAGCAGGACGGCGAGATCCTGATAGGCCTTTACCTCGGTCAGGACGGCACGCTCACCGATCAGGCGCGAGACTTCGTAGGCATCTGAAGGCGGGACGCCGATAACGAGGGTGAGTGGATAAAAGAGATATCCCAGAAGCCCCTTCAGCGACCAGTCGATGCTGAGGCCTGTCATGATATTTATCTGCGCACCTGCGCCTGAGAGTATATAGTCCACCAGCGCGACGAGGCCGAGGAAGGCCAGCAGAAGAGCAACAATCCCCACCAGCATCTTCACTCCTTCATTGGCGCCGTTAATGATCGCCTCCATCAGTGAGGCCTCCTTCTGGTAATGTGGCGAGACCTCGATGCCGAAGGTGACCGGCTTCCCGGTTTCAGGCATGATGATCTTTGAAAGGACGATGGCGGCTACCGCTGATATGATCGAGGCAGAAACGAGGTGGCCGGCTATCGCCGGAAACTGTTTCTGCAGCAGAAATACATAGAGAGCCAGAACGCTCGATGCGGTTGTTGACATGCCGGCGGCCAGGATTGTGCATAACTCCGACCTGGTCATGGTCTTCAGATACGGCAGGACGGTCATGTTCGCCTCGACGCCGACAAAGATATTGCTCGAGACGCTCAGAGCCTCAGCCCCGCTGATGCGCATCAGTTTCGTAAAGACCTTCGAGAACAGCCTGATCAGTCTGGGCATGATCCCGAGGTAATAGAGCGCGGCCATCAGGCTTGAAAAGAAGACGATTGTCGGCAGGGCCTGGAAGGCCAGGATAAAACCGAGGGATTCCTCCCCTGCCTCATTCTTTGTCCCCGGCGGCAAGGCGAGCCTGCCAAAGAGAAATTTCAGGCCTGCCGTGGCATTGTCCAGGAGTTTTACCACCGCATCGTTGATGATCAGGAAGACCTGCGATCCCGCCGGCACGACAAAGATGAAAAGGGCAAAGACCAGCTGCAGTATCGTTC
Organism: uncultured Thermodesulfovibrio sp.; assembly: GCA_964499365.1. Lineage (GTDB taxonomy): Bacteria > Nitrospirota > Thermodesulfovibrionia > Thermodesulfovibrionales > UBA6898 > PALSA-1316. The sequence continues at coordinate 131,575 of CAZCKU010000008.1, read as the reverse complement.
CCCAGAGGATGACCCTCCCGTTGATCACCTTCCGGTCTGATGAAAAAAGCCAGGCTACTGCCATGATCACGAAGACCCCTGAAAAACTGACGAGGTTATAGGTCATGCCGGTAATCCGGCCGTGTGACCGCTTTTTACGAATGCGTGGCCATAATTCATGACGAAACTAGTGTACCATGTATCCGGACAAACAGCACAGGAATCAGCCTGTATGTCGTATTGTCCCGATGATGTGAGTTCTTGACATTTGTGCTGCACGTACAAGAAAATAATAATAAAGTGCGAGGTTATGATTCCGATGAAAATGACCGGAGCAGCTGTTACAACGGCGTTATTTTTGTGCATGTCCCTGGGCAGTGTCTTTGCCGCTGATCTCAGGATAAAGGTAATTGTTCCCAAGATCACCTGAGCGACGTCGGGTCTGGCGGCAAGTTCTGCCGCCCAGTCAATTCCCGGAGTGAAATATGCAGACGACAATCCGGATGACTTCAGCCTTACGATCATCTATGATGATGCGAAAACCGGGCTGGATGAGATCAGGAAGGCCATGGAAAAGAGCGGCTTCCCTGTCTCAGGAGACCCGGTGCCGGTAAAATAGTTTCTGTGCATGAGGAGCAGGGCACGCAGCGTGGAACTTAGCGCGTTGGTGGTCGCTGCCGTGTCTATTTCGCGAGAAAGTCCTGTACCCGCTCCTTTATCTCGATATGTCCCAGGGGAATGTTCGGAGAATTGCTGTTGCCGGACACCGCAAGGGCATGAATAAACCGGGGGCCGCCGGCTCGATGCCTCGTTGCGGCTATAAGCTCTCTTTTGGTCGCCGCCTTCTCTGTCTCGTGTATGCCGAACCCCCGGGCCACGATTTCGAGGTCGACGCATTCTCCGGTCAGCGTCGGCTGGTTTCCGGTTGATCCGTAGGAGCTGTTGTCGATACCGACGACCGTCAGGTTGCCGGGGTTACTGAACGCAACCGTTGCGAGTGTGCCGGGGTTCATCAGAAGGCTGCCGTCCCCGTCGATGACCACCACCTCTTTGTCTGAGGTCAAGCTGATGCCGAGGCCGATAGGCGTTACCATGCCCATGCTGCCGAGCATATAGAAGTTCGAGGGCTGATCCAGCACTGCATAGAGCTCCTTGCAGGGAATCCCGAGATTTGCGACGACCGCCTTTCCCTTAAGCCAGGGCGCGATGATCTCAAGTATTTCATAGCGTGTATACCGGGGAGTCTGCGGCCTATAGCCCGCCCCCTGCAGCCTGCTCCCTGCAGCCTGCTGTATGCAGATCGTGGTCTGCCGCTTGCCGCCTGTCACGTGCCCCTTTGCCTCTGAGCCCTCCCAGATTGCGGGGCTGAGCAGAAAAGCGTGGACGATCTTCTTTTTGTAGACCTCTGCCAGTTTTTTTCTTATAAGCCTGAAGTCTGAGGGAGATCCGATTACCGAATAGCCTATGCCGGCGCCTTTGAGCATTCCGGGCAGTCTCTGCCCCATCGGCAGCTGCGCGGCGATCCTTTCCTTGTAAACGCCCCTCTGGCTGACGAAGAGTGCGAGAGGCAGCTCATAGAACTGTGTCAGGGAGAGCAGGGCGTTCAGCATGTTGCCGATCCCTGAACTCTGCACGAACATGGCAGGCCGGCTGCCGGAGAGTGCGGCGCCGGCGCATATGCCGACTCCCTCTTCCTCGCGGGTCAGCGGCAGGTGAGGGAAGGCCCCGTCGACCATCTCAAGGAGCAGCTTTATTTTTTCGCACGGGAGCGACGCGGTAAAATCGATCCCCGCCTCTTTCATGAACCCGATCAAATCTTCTTCAGGATTGAACATACGGTGTCTTCTATCTCCTTGTCTGTTATTTTCTTCGAGAGGAAAAGCGGCTCGACGTTATACGTCTTTCTCTCCCGGCCGAGGATCACTTCGCCGCCCCCGGTGATATTCAGCAGAATCGTCTCCTTCGGCGAAACCTGCCCCGAGCGGGCAGCCTGTATCAGGGCTGCAACGGCGACGCCGGACGCAGCCACGATATCAACGCCCTCGAGGTTGCTGAATATTTCCATCGATTCAAAGACCTCCCTGTTGGTGATGCCATACATCCTGCCGTCAGTTGCAGTGAGCGCATCAAAGACCCCGCCGCGGACGGCATAGGCAGGATAGCGCGTCGAGAGCACCCGCGTCGAGATCTGACCGATAAGCTCGGGTCTCAGGTCCTCATCAAAGAGGTCCCTGCTCCCCCGCTCCCAGGCATGGACCATCGGGACGAAAGGAATATTCTGCGCCAGATGCAGTTTCGGCAGTCTGTCCCCGAAGCGGCCGTCCCGAATGAACCTTTCGCACATCTCCCAAACGCCGACACCGCCGGTGCCGCTTCCGACCGCCTGAAAATAATGGTCAGGCATCCTGCCGATGACCGAGACAGCCTCGAGGATCGTCGAACCGAGCCCGTCCCGTTTGGCTATGTTGCGGACCCCTCCTTCAAAGGGGAAGCCCGATATGGCAGCGATTCTTCTGGCAACGTCTATTGCATCGGAATAGTCGCCGTCCCCGACTGCCAGTGTCGGAACCATCGAGGAGCTTTCAAGATACCACATCTCCATGAGGCACATCCTCGGTACGACGATCAGCGCCGGAAATTCGGAGACGATCGAGAGATGGGCAAAGGCACGGGCCGTATTGCCTGCGGACGCCACGATCAGACCTTTCACGCCGTTCTCCCGCGCATTCTGCAGAACGACAGCCGCCTCGAACTCCTTGAAGGTGCAGGTCTGAAGAAATGCCCCGCGCTCAGGCCAGTACCCGTTAAAGGCTATGTACAGATTCTCGAGCCCGCAATGTCTGGCGAGCCATTCAGAGCGGTAGACAACGGTGCCGGGCTGGCTGAACGAAGGGGTGTGGACCGGAAGCCAGTTGAATTTCCATATGCCCTCGCCGCGGTCATTTCTGAACGGCTCGTTATATTCCGTCGTGAGCAGGGCATTTTCGCAGTGCTCGCAGAACGCGCAGTATACGTCCTTCAATTCCTTCCCGCACTTCCTGCAGCGGATGGTAAAGTGACTCATCTCTGTTTCCTTTCTAACAGTCCGGATATAAGCTCCATAATATCAATAATCGGCAGCTGTTTGTCATGGCCGGTCATCGCCTCGTTCACCTTGCCGTAGCAGGCGGGGCAGCTCAGAACAAGCCGGTCTGCCTTTTTTGCCACTGCCTCGTCGATCGTGAGCCTTCCCATGGCAATGGCATTGTCATGGTAGATCTTTCGGACAGCGCCACCGGCGCCGCAGCACCGTGAGTTCAGCCCGTGGCGCTCGAATTCGAGCAGTTCGATTCCGGGGATATGCCGCAATACCTCCCTCGGCTCCTCGATGATTCCGACCCCCCTGCTCAGGTAGCAGGGGTCGTGATAGATCAGCCGTTCTTTCAGTTCTGTCGTGATCTGTATCCTGTTCTGTCTGAAGGCGTCGAGCACGAACTGTGTACTATGCAGTATCCTGAACGGAAGTTCTTTGCCGTAGAATATTGGCCATTCACGGCTCATGATATTGACACAGCAGGGGCAGGAGCAGATCAGTGTCTTCACCCCTTTTTCCTGATAGGCATTGACCAGTCTCCGGGTAAGGGCCTCGAGCATATCGTGCTGTCCGGAAACAAACAGCGGAAAACCGCAGCAGACCTCATCTTCTTCTTTCAGCATGGTGAAGGGCTCCCCGATGGCGTTGAGGACGCGCACATCGCCGGTAACCATCGGCTGGGCGGTGTAGGCCCCGGTGCAGCCGGCATAATAGGCGATCTCAGCCTTTTCTTCGATGGCAATGTCCCCGGGCAGCCAGGGGTGATACCGGTCTGCAGCCGGCAGGTTATAGGGGTTGCCTGTATTCCGTATCGCCTCGGGCATATCGGTCAGTATCTTGTAGTCTACCAGCCCGCGGGCAATCATCTCCTTCCGGAGGAACGGCCAGAGCCTCTGGGTGTATATGCCGACGGTGCAGTGTTTGCCGCAGGCGCCGCAGGTGGTGCATTCAAAGACCGCCCTGGTAAAGTCCTCGAGCAGCTGCCGGTCGATCTCCTTGGGAGCCAGCAAGCGGGACTTGATGCCGGACGTGGCCCTGATAAACTCCCGGAACATCCTGATCTTTTCGGGCGGGGAGACCGCGGGGTTCCCGGTCACCTCCTGGACCGGACAGACCGTGAGGCATTCCCTGCACTGTGAACAGGCGTCCAGTTCGATCAGCTGCATCGGTGAGAGATTGCCGGTGAAGGAACCCGTCGCGGGCCCTGTTGTTTTCTTACCGGTCATGCATCACCATCTGCAGTTCCTGTTCCCGTCTGCGCGCCTCCGCAATGACCAGCGGGGCTGAAAAAATATGCGAGGGAAGGACGAGGACCAGCAGCAGTACCAGCACGAAATGAAGCGCAAAAAGCAGGCTGTCCTGCAGCAGGAGCGGATGCAAAATGAGCAGCCCGTATGCGAAGTCCTTGACCGCCAGAAGATCCGTTCTGAACAGCGTTCTGATCAGCAACCCGGTAAGGCCGATGCCGAGCACCAGGCCGAGGACCAGATAGTTGTGATAGGTCAGATACCTTTCTTTTGTCGACAGGATACGAATAGCCAGAAGATAGACGACGGATGCCGGGAGCATGTACCCGGCGATCAGTCCGCAGGTCTGGAGGCCCTGTATGCATCCGGGAACAGGGTCCGTAAAGAATCTGAGGTGCGCAAGCGACACCAGCAGGAAGGAAAGGTGAAAGACCAGCGAGCCGAACCACAGCGGCCCGTTGGCCACCATGACCCTCCTGAAGAAGAGAAGATCGGCAGCCATAAGCAGGAGGGTTCCGAACGAGGTCCTCTGCCGAAAACGGTAGACGCTGCGGGTGGCGCGGGACGCCCTGATCCATAACAGCATATGCCACAGAAGGCGGAGGCTGAAGACAGCATACACAATATACGCAGCAGCAGCCAGTATCTGATACATGCCGTTATTGAAGGAAAGGGGATTCCGTCATGACATATCCGGCATATATCCGATTCTGAGACATCCCCAATGCCGGCCTCCGGGCAGTATCGGTTGAGCGATATCGATGACCAGTTCTCCGCCTGCTGCTATCGGTCTTCTGAAGGCCTGACCGAGCATCTTCTCGCTTCTGGCGCCGGTAAGCGAGATGGGATCCGCCATCCTGAGTTTTGCCCGGGCTGGCATGATATGGGTCGGCATATAGCCGTTTCTGTCCATGGCGACGACATAGACGATCTTCCTGTCTGACTGGGCCCACTGTTTCAATGCCGCAAGCACAGAATCCTCGAAGAAACGTGTACAGCCGGTTGAGAAATGTCCTTCTGCGTCTGCTGTAATGTAGTTATCATCGAAAAGTGCATTGGCCGAAAGCCTTCCCGCGCTGATCGCATCTTCGAGCATCGACTGAAAGGCCGAGGAGCATGATATGAGGAGTTCCTCCATGGCCGCGTCGAGGCCGTCCTTCTTCAGATTGCAGAGATTGCTGTAAAGGCTGATGGCAAGAGAGGCCACGGAATCTCCTGATGTGGAAATGCTCTGCGCGAGGCTCTTCGTCTCTGTGGCGTAGTTCGCCACTTTTTCCATATTCGAGATCACCTCGCCGGAAACCTTGGACTGCTCCTCCGAGGCCGTCGCTATCTGTTGGATCATATCGGTGATCTGCCGCACTTCGGTCACGATCTTGATGAGCGATTCCTCCGCGCTTCTTGACCTCTGGATGCTCTCAGTCACCCCGGTGAGGGTCGAGTCCATGGTGCCAAGGGAGTTGTCGGCCTTGGTCTTCACGTCCCGGATCATTGCTCCGATTTCCTTGGTCGCCTTCCCTGTCTTGTCAGCGAGCTTTCTGACTTCGTCCGCGACAACGGCAAAACCGCGGCCCTGTTCACCAGCGCGGGCCGCCTCGATCGCCGCGTTCAGGGCAAGCAGGTTTGTCTGGTCTGCGATATCGTTGATGACAAGGATGATCTCATCGATCTTCCGGGTGGCCAGTGACAGAGCCCGGTTTGTTTCAGCCCAGTTCGATACGTTTCCGGACAGCAGTTCAATGCTCTTTACATTTTCGTTTATGTCCTTCTCGGCCTGGCTTGCATGGGTCAGCGTGGAGACGCTCGATGTTGCCACGGTCGAGGCGTTCCGGGCTATCTCGTTGATGGTCGAACCCATCTCCTCCATTGCGGTTGCAACCTGGGTCGACTGCATGCTGGTGCTGTCGGCCATCTCAAGCAGTTTTGCGGCGTCGCTCCTCATGGAATCCGAGGTGGTTGTGAGCTTATGTCCGATGGAGAAGCTGTTCCTGAGTATCTGCCTGAGGTTCAGAATAAAGTCATTGAAGAACGAGGTGATCTCCCGCTGAAGATTATCACCGGCTGCCGTCGTTTCAAGGGTGTTGGCAACACTGATTCTCCCTGTCATGTTCTTCCTGAGGAAGGAGTGAAGGAAGGCATTATAGTCTCCGGTCCCGCGTCTGAGGAGGAAGAATACGTTCAGGAAGACCGACAGCACGACAAAAACCATGAGAACAGTCTGGAGCAGAGACATTAAGATATACCTCGTTATTTAGTTTTGACAGATCTATCGTTCTGTATCTATGATTGTACTAAATAATCGGTTCATAAGTGCAAAATCTTTAGATGTCTTCGGCTGTTGCCAAATAGTGCATTATTCGGTCCTTTCGTCGACAAAGGTCATCGTGACATCCCGCGGTACATTCAGTCCGGCCGCAACCTCAAGAGCCTTCAGAATGCCGCTGGGGACAGGGCAGGCAGCATGCTTCAGGCATGCTGCCCCCTTTACATACACCGGATTGACGTGGATATGCCTGAAGGCGTCCATCATGGTCAGCTCGTTCAGTTCCTGGCCGAGTTTTTCGACCATTTTGCAGTTGGAAATGATACTGACGGTGAAGGATTTCTTGTCCTTCACCGCTACGTCCACAATCACTTCCATGCCGCAGGCACCGGGGTTTATCCGTATTTTGGCCATAGGACAGCCTCCGCCCGTTCCTTCTTTAGCCCTTGATGCTTGAGGCTATCGGGGCCTTCTGCTCTTCGAGCATCGCCTTGAGGTTCGGGAACTTGTCCTTCATATGCGGTATATGCATCGCCTGCATGAACTCTTTCTCGAATGTCGGTTCGGTCGCGATCTCAACGAATTCGACCCAGCGTGCCCGTTCGTCCGCCTCTGTCCTCTTGTTCCTGTTCAGGAGCGTCATCCTCGCGCCGTCTCCAGCCGAGTTCCCGACGACAACGACCTTCTCGATCGGGACATCGGGGAAGAGGCCGAGACAGAGCGAGGCCTCGCGGTCGATGTGGCTGCCGAAGGCCCCGGCGAGTTCAACACGGTCGATCTTTGTGACGCCCATCTTCTGCATCATCAGCTTTACCCCTGCGTAGAGAGCACCCTTGGCAAGTTGCAGCGCCCTGACGTCGCCCTGGGTGACCGTGACGTCCTGGTTGATGGAGGTCTCTTCAGCCCAGGCAAGGACATACTCGGGCTTTCCTTCTGCGTCTGTTCTCACTCTGTTGGTGCCTGCATCCGGGACAAACTTCCCGGTCTTGTCTATGATCCCCGCCTTGAACATTTCGGCGATTACATCGATGATTGCCGAGCCGCAGATACCCTTGGCGTTGATCTTGCCTTCAATATGGGTATGCCAGTCGGCCTTGCCGATGACCTTGTACTGCGGTTCCTTGGTGGCCGGGTCGATCTTGACCTTCTCGATCGCACCGGGCGCGGCCCTCATGCCGAACTTTATCTGCGCCCCTTCGAAGGCGGGACCGGTTGCGCAGGATGTTGAGCAGACCCTGTCCCTGTTGCCGAGGAGGAGTTCACCGTTGGTGCCGATGTCAATGACGAGCACCATATCGTCCTGGAAATATTGTTCCCGTGCGATCAGAACGCCGACGTTGTCTGCGCCCACAAACCCCGCCTCAATAGGCAGTACGTGGATAAAGGAGCCGGGATTGATCTTCAGCCCGAGGTCGCGTGCCTTGATGTCCAGCGACTTCTGTACCGCCGGTATGAACGGCGAGCGGCCGATATAGATCGGGTTGAGACCAAGGAATATGTGATGCATCGCGGTGTTGAAGACGATTGTCAGGTCATCGATCGCAAAGCCGGGGTTCTTTCCGTCTTTATGTACTTCGCTGACGACCCTCTCGATGATCTCGTTCAGACCTGTTATGATCGCGTTCTGCATCGTCGCGAGCCCTTCAGGGTTGGTCATGGCATAGGTGATGCGCGACATGACGTCTTCCCCGTACGGCACCTGCGGGTTCATCATCGACTCGGTGTTGATCACCTTGCCGGTGCTGAGGTCACAGAGGTAGCCGACGCAGGTGGTGGTCCCGACATCCACGGCAAGGCCGTAGCAGACATCGACATGTCCTGCCTCGACCTTGATGATCTCCCTGCCGTGCCAGACCGTCAGCGTGATGGTCCAGTCACCCTTGCGGAGGGCGTCCTGCAGCTGCAGCAGGACCTCAAAATCGAATTTCAGGTCCTTGAGGCCGTAGATATCGTCCATCGCCCTGACCACCCGCTCATAATCTCCGGTGGTCATGTCATGCAGGGTGGGGGGAGTCAGCGTCAGGGGATATTTTTTAACTGCAGGATCGAGAGCGATCGTCAACTCTCCTGCTGCCTTTCTGACGACCTGTTTGCCGGCGCGGGACCTTTCGGGGACAAAAACCTTCAGGTCCCCGTGGATTTCGCAGGAGCAGGCGAGTCTGATGCCCGGACCGTCTTCCGGTTTGATATGCTTCAATTCCTCGGCAGACGGCTCAAGCGGTGTGATATGTGCCATGCCTGATTCGAGGTTGTCTTTTTCCGAATAGCCTTCTTCTATCCTGACCTTGCACTTGCCGCAGACCTTCTTGTCGCCGCAGAGCGCCTCGAGGTCGACCCCGAGACGCTGGGCTGCCTTGAGAATGGTGGTTCCTTCCTCTATTTCTCCGCGCCGGCCTGCCGGCTGGAATATTACCTTGAATTTACGGCTCATCTATGGTTCCTCCTGATAGTAGCGTCTTGTTATTTGTAAAATCCCTCCTGACCTCCCTTTGCCAAAGGGAGGAAAATTCCCCTCTTTGGCAAAGAGGGGCGAGGGGAGATTTTCTGAACAATAGTCTGTTCAACTATAAAACGGGTATAATACGTCTCACGCCTTTCCGTTTCTCGAATACGGGCAGACGGTGATGCAGAACCCGCAGTTCGGCTTGCTGCTGAGCGAAGTCCTCCTGGTCTTCAGCGCCCGGCATTTGTCGTACGAGACAATTTCCCTGAGGGGATCATCAAGCGACCAGTGTTCGCCTTTGACGGCCCCGGAGGGGCAGTGCCTGACGCAGAGATCGCATTCCCCGCACTCGGACGCAGACGTCGGGGGGTCGGCCCACAGGGGTGCGTCCGTGAGGACCGTGGCCCAGGACAGCCTCGACCCGTACTGCCGGTTGATCAGCAGCCCGTTCTTCCCTACCCAGCCGAGACCCGAGCACGTCGCCGCTGTCTTGTGACAGAACAGCTTATACAGCTTCGTGATCATTTTGTCCTTTTTCCGGTCCGAGTCCGGAGGGATTGAGAGGCTCCGGTGTCCCTTGGCCTTCAGCCATCCCTGGGCAAGCGCCTGGAGGCGTGCGAGCTGGTCGACCGTTTCCCTGTTCAGGTTGCGGTTGACTGCGATCGCGATGCCCCTGCCGAGATGGACGATCTCGCTGGAGAGGGCCCTGGTGACGTCACCGATTCCCACGAGCGTAGCGCCCTCGTCCAGCAGGAAACGCTTCAGCGGTTCTGCATCCACCCGGTGCCTATTTCTGCAGCTTCTCGTCCCTCAGTTTCTTGAGGAAGCCGACCATCTTGATCGCCTCCTTGAGTGCGTTGCTTGCGTCTTCTGCATAGCCGTCCGCACCCCATTTGTCGGCGAGGTCCTTTGAAGTCGGCGCCCCGCCGATCATAATCATGCAGTCGGGGTTCTTCGCCTTGATCTTCTCGATGACCGTCGGCATACCGACCATGGAGGTCGTCATCATCGCCGACAGGCAGACGAGTTCGGAGTCGGTCTTGAGCTGCTCGTCGACAAACTTGTCGAGGGGGACGTCCCGGCCGAGGTCGTAGACATTGAACCCTGCAACGTCGAACATCATCTTGACAAGGTTTTTGCCGATGTCATGGACGTCGCCTTCAACCGTCCCGATGACGACTGAACCCCTGACCCCGAGATCCATCTGCTTGCAGTGCGGCTTGAGAATGTCCAGCCCTGCGTAGAGCGCGTCGGCGCACATCAGGATTTCGGGCACGAAGTATTCCTGCGCCTCGAAGAGCCGGCCGACTTCTTCCATGCCGGAGACCAGGCCGTCGAAGATCGCCTCATTGGCATCGAGCCCCGCGTCTATCGCCTCCTGGGCACCTTCCCTGCAGGCATCCTCGTCATACTGGATGACACCGTTTCTGAGCTTTTCATAAATTTCCTTTTTGCGGGCTTCATCTGCCATTACTTTTTACCTCCGTAAGTTTTTATTTCATCCATCATTGCGGTCATGTTGGCGGGGGGCACGGTCGGCCAGATATCGCAGCCCGGCCATACCGCGTTGACACCGTCGTCGATGCATTTCCTCATAGTAGAGCGGACGAGTTCCTCGCTCCCTGAAACCAGGACATTGTAGGCGTCAAAGTTGCCGAAGATGAGCGCGCCGTCACCGAGTTTCTTCCGTGACTCGGCCACGTCGTTCTTCTGCTCGACACTGATCGCCGTCGGACCGGCATCCATCATTGCGGTGACGATGTCATTGGTCTTGCCGCAGATATGCAGCACCGAAAATACCGAGATCTCTTTGATGACCTTCTGGAGCGGCGGCATGATCAGGTTCTTGAATACCCGGGGGCTCAGGACATCGCTGGTGGCTCCCATTTCCCTGACCGTTATATAATCGACCCCGGCCTTCTCGTATTCTTTCGCGACGATGATGATTGCATCTGCCATGAGATCGAGCAGCTTTGCGACCTTGTCCGCCTTCTTGAACGAGAGTTTCAGCAGGTCGTTCAGCTCCATGATCTGGCCGGCAAGGGTGAAGGGCCCGAGGACATATGACCCGATGGCGACATCGCTGCCGATATCTGCCTTGAGCAGTCTGATCGCCTCCCGGAGCAGGGGCACACGGCCCTTCTCGCCGAGGTCGGCCGGGAGGGTTATCGTATCCATTTCTGCCTCGTTATGGATAAGTTTCTCCTTGATGGTCGGATACAGGATGCCTTCGGCATGAGGATACACATTGATCTGGCACCCCATGGCCTCTGCTTCGACGCAGAGGTCTACCGGGACGACCCCGCACTCGTATCCGAACAGTTTGTAGGTCGTCGCCGCGGTTTCGGCCATCTGCTTTGCATCGAGGTGGATGCCCGCAAATTTGTAGCCGAGTTTATTGATGCCCGCCTCGGTGATGTTGCCCATGCCGCTGAAGCAGGGGACCCTGTCTATCGTTTCCTTCCTGAATAGACTTAAGACTCTTTCACGTGAATTCATTAAAGGTGATTCTCCTTTCAGAAGTGTTATTTGCCTTTTTTCCGTGACCCGCCCTCGGTCAGCTTCGTAATAAAATCACCGAACATTTTTCGTATCGGCAGTTCCGGTGAGTCATAGATGATGCCGGTTTCATCATAGACGAGCGTTGAAAGCAGTATGTTGGCGCTTGCGACGGCAGGGAAGACCCTCGGCGCGGTGATGGCAGGGCCGCAGAAGTTGAAGTCCGACCAGAGGGCGGAGGACATCCCCTGCACGACAGCGTCCATCGCCTTGAACCCGTCGAGTCCCCACGCCTCCTTGCATTCTTTCCACATATGGGTGCCGTTAGAATAGGCGCCGCCACACGGCAGTCCATGCTTTTCCTTGATCATCCGGTTGGCGACGAGAGAAAAAGAGGTCGAGGGCATGTTCATGACGGACGTATCAACAATGATCGTTTCGAACGAGTCTGCCCCCTGCGCGAGAATCGCTTCGAGAGACTTCAGCCGGCCCGCGGGAGACTGGTCCTGGTCGTCGAACGCCTGTATAACAACATGTTTTATGCCGAGGTCCTTCAGCCGTTTCACCTGGCCCGGGATGTCCTTGTCCCACGGGGTGATGCTGTTGTAGAGGAACTTGTCCTGGACCCCCAGTTTCGAAACGTATTCTGTTGCCTTTGCCCTCTGTTCGGCCACCCACATGTCGATGCCGAAGGGCATCGTGGTGTTTTCGAGATAAAAATCTATATAGAGCTTTGCCTCGTCCGGTGTGTTTGCCACCATGGCAACCATGCCAGGCACTCCGGTTGCGGCAGAGATCTGCTCCATCTGTTTCAGCATCTCCTTTGTTCTCTCACGGTCGAAGCTGCCTTTCCGGTCTGTCTTTGTGACACTGTCCTTATTATGGAACAGCGAGGCGATCATCAGCGGGGGGTTTTCGCCGGGCTGCCCGCCGATTCTGATCCCGCCGATCGTGAATATCCTCTGTTCCTTCTCGAATGTAAACATTCTGTCTCCTTTTAAGGAAATTGTGGTAAAATAAAGCGTCGTGAAACTCAGGGCAGCCCTTGTTCCGCAAGAACAGGCTGCCCCTTTTTTGTCCTTTGTTACACCCTAAAAGACGCCGTGATCAAACTTCGGAGCCGGCAGGTACTCCCAGGACTCTCCCTTGCGGTACTTCGCAACCATATCGACACACTTGAGGGCATATTCGAAGGCGTAGGGGATGCCGGGACCGCCCGGAACAAAACCCGCCAGGATCATGCCGACGGCAGCAGCTTCGAAAATCTCGCCGTCTGTTGCTCCGGCATTGACGGCCGGGATAGCATGGATGATGCAGCGCGGTGAGCAGTAGGCCACGCCGCCTGACATGAACATGAGTTCCTTGTTCTTTCTGGAGATCGCACCGTCGCCGAATATGCTTTCATAGAAATCCGCAAACGTTCTGCCCGGGTCCGGGGTGACCGTGTTGATGATCTGGAACATCCTCGGGACAAACCCGCATTTCTCTTTCATGTACGCATTGACCTGCTCGACTGTCATCTTCTCTGCCATTGGTGATTCCTCCCTTGTTGTTTTTTCCGGCTCTACGGCCAGAAGCTTTCTGATAAAATCAAATAATCCCATCGCTGCCTCCGTACGTCTGTGGTCAACTCCCTGTCAAGCGCCTGCTCACCTCCTTCCATCAAGACCATACGTAAGGGTGACTCACTCAGAAAATCTCCCCTCACCCCTCTTTGCCAAAGAGGGGAATTATCCCTCCCTTAGGAAAAGGGAGCCTGCCTGTCCGTTAGGCAGGGTTAGGAGGGATTTTCTAATGATAATTCCGATTACGTATGTATATATCCTCAGTATTTCCAGTTGAAGGCCGTATCGTGAAACATCTTGAGATTTTCATACGGGATCGTCGGCGGGATGTCGCAGCCCGGGACAAGGATGAAACCGCCGTCCCTCCCGGCAATCTCGATCACCTCTTTGCAGGCCGCCTCGACCTCGGCCGCGGTCTTGTTCAGCAGCACATGGACAGGGGCGACGTTGCCGCCGAAGGACATTTTGCCGTACAGCACTTCCTTGGCCTTGGCTATATCGACCTTCTGATCAAAGAAGATGCTGCTGCAGCCGGTGTCGATGAACTGCTCAAGCCGGTCGCCGGTGTTGCCGCAGATATGGAGGATGGTGTGCGCGTTCTTCGATTTTGCCCAGTCACTCATCTTCTTCAAAGGCGGGACCGCAAACCTCGCCATCTGTTTCGGGTTGATCAGATCGCCCGAGGCAGTCGGGTCCGCGATACTGAGGCATTCAATCGAGCCGTCGCTGACGAGCGGCTCATACAGATGGATCAGCAGGTCAGCGCAGAAATTGACCATCTTTTCGACGAAGGCCGGCTTCTTGAAGGTCGCCTTCATGAAGGTCTCCTCCCCCACGAAACGGGCCGCGAGCGTGAACGGTCCCCAGCAGGTCATGGTCACCAGATATTTTTTGCCGATCTCCTTTTTGACGATCCTGACTGCATCAAAGACGTTCTTGATGACAGGGTCTTTGAAGAGGTCGTCCATATTCAGTTTGTCGATGTCTTCTTCGGAGGCGACAAAATGAGAGGTCAGGTCAGGCGCGCCGACTTCACGGTATTTTATCCCGCAGCCAAAGGCGGTGCCCAGTGATGAGGCATGGAAGTTGTTATATCCGGAACCCACATAGATGACGTCGCTCCTGATCCTTTCAGCCTCCCTGATGCACATGTCTGCCATCTTTGCTGCGTCTTTTCCGAGCTCTTCAAACGTCGAGCCATAGTCCTTGATGCTCCACATGCCGCCGCCGAAGAGCGTTACCGGCACCCGTTCGGGTCTGCCGCCTTCAAAGGCCTTGAGGATGATCTCGCGTGGTTCCATTGGTTCACTGCCCCCTTATGAAAGAATTTATTTTGCGCATTTCAGACGATGCATGGCCTGAATCGTCTGCCTGAATTCAGCAAGGTCGACGGGGGCCTCTATACTGAGGCCGTCACATGAATGGGCTTCATCTGCTGCATCGTGTCCGATGAACAGGACGGTTATCTCCGGTCTGATGGTCCTGATGATCCGGACCGCGTCATCGACAGAAAGACCGAAAGGTTCAAAATCAATAATCAGCGCGGTATATTCCTTGCGGATCGCCATCTGGACGGCCATGGCCGGATGGTCGGCTGTCTCGACCGAATAGCCTTCATCCCGCAGCATGCCGTAGAGGCTTTTTGCCAGAAGCTGGTTATTTGAGCAGAGAAGGACGTCTGTCATGGTATTTTTTATACAGCAAGGATGATGCCATCGTCAGGGGCATGCTACAGAGGGCTTTTGGGGGTGATGCCGGCATGCAGGGCAGTCCGGCGTCCCAAAATTCCCCAGCATGCTGGGGAATTATTACTCATAGGGTCCCCGCAGGAAGGACGGCGTATGTAGGCAGTCCGGCCAGATACCAGGACAAAGCCGAGGGAGGGTATGTGCAGGAACGAATGAGCATTTCAGGTCAGGCGGTTGAACTGCGGGGGACCGGTTACAATCACGATATGCTGCCAGCGGGGTCAGCTCCGGAGATAACACTCCCGCTGGCAGCTATCCTGTCTGTTACTGTCTTATCACCGTGTACTGTATAGACACCGCCGAGGTGCTGCCGCCGCACGTAATGTCAAAACTGTCGGTGATTGTAAAAGAGGTGCCATTCCACGGGGCATACGTGATAATCGGCGAGATGCAGCTGCAGCCTCCTGACGTCTGGCCGCAATTGCTGTTCAGGGACTCATTTATCGCCGTTGTCAGGGCATTGATCAGGAGCTGTGCGAACTGACGGATGTCGCTGTTGATGACGGTAAAGGAACCGCCGCCGCTGCAGGTGCCCCCGGCGCAGACCTGTGTGCTGATCAGGTAGTCAGCTGCAGGCAGATCCGTGGGAAAGCCGTCGGGGAGGGGCGGCGGAGGCAGGGGGGGAATCGCTTCCCGTTTCATCCGCCAGGCCGCTGTCGTCGTGCCTGCCGTGCATCCTCCGGTCGTCACCCGCGTGCCGCCGGCGGTTCCGTCGGGCAACACTGCCCCTTTATACTCGCTTGTTTCACTATTGCCGCAGGCCACCTGGCGACTCACCAGCTTGATCCCGTTGCCGATAATGGTACCGTCGGCGGATATCACGTTGTTCTGCGCATCGCGTGTCGAGGCGCTTATCGCATTTCCGGTCTGGATTATGGACATGCTGTCCGGGGGCCCTTCAGAGCCTCCCTGGGGTGTCAGGTAGATTTGCCACATCCCGGACAGGTCGACCCCCATCAGGATATCAACCTTCTTTGTGGTTCCGTCAAGGTCTGCGGAAATATCCCCCTGGAACAGGCTGCCGCCAAGGCCATCGACCGCCCTGGCATGGAAGCGCCTGTTCTTTCCGTTGGGAAGATAGAAGGTCTCGACAAGATCGGTCCTTCCGGCAACATCAACCTCCCGTTCAACCGTAGGCATATCCAGGGCAGAGATCGTAATCCGGATGAAACGGACACCCGACGGGGCTGTCGCGGGCGTCGTCAACTGCAGCGTATTGGCGGTGACAGACTGTTTTGAACTGAGGAGATTCACCTGAACGGTCGTATTGCCGGCTGAGACAGTCGCACTGCCTCCCCCGCCGCACGAAAGCATCGGCAGAAGAGAGATGACCAGAAACAGTTTTATCGCCTGCATGGATATCTTCATGATCATACCTCCTGTTATGGGAACACGATACCGACCGCAACCGGGTTCTTGATCGGAACCGGCGGCAGCTGGTCTATCTTCGGTGCAAGGGCCACGGTCCTGAGCGCCTCTGCTATGGCCCTGAGGGGAGGTGCCTTCGGCGGCAGGGACGGCCTGGTCGTAACTGAGGCCTGGACAGCCTCTTTGGGCGCATGAACCGGAGCCGGGAGTGCCTCGCCCTGCCGTGTCGTGATCATCATCCCGGGGGTAAGGACGACCGTCCCGGTCACGGTCGGGTCTATGCTCCTGATCTCGACCGCTCCTTCGAGGGAGATTACCGTTGTATATTTCTTCCCGTCTTTCACTCCTGTTTCAAAAAAAATGACAGTTCCCCGTGCTGCGGCCACGACGGTCGGCGTGTGCACCTCGAGATCGGATCTGCCGACAACAGCCCGCATCCGGCCGTCGATCAGATTGAAGATCGCCTTCCCCCGGTCATCCTTGCGGGAGATGAACTCCTTTATCACCACGCGCGTATTTTCTCCGATGGTCAGTATGCTGTCATCCACAAAAAGCATTTTGGTCCTGGAGGACTCCTTTGTGGCAATGGCATCGATGAGCTGGATGCCGTCCTTTACCTTTGTTTCGAACAGCGTATTATTTCTTTCGGTAGTCGCCTTGCCCCTCAGGGCAACGATCTTCCCGATCTCGCCGGCGGCGTCAGCCCGGGCGGCGGTCACAATCAAGGCAGCAGCAAGCAGCAGAAGTATTTTTTTCATGTCAGAACCTCACATGGACCAACAGACTCGTCAGGGAACGTTGGTAATCAAAGTCGTCGATATTCGACTGGTTATTGATATAGGTTTCACTCAGGGATACCCCGACAGCCTCTGAAAAGAACCTGGTGACAGAGACCGACGCAGTCCAGGTCCTGTCTTTCCGTGCCTTGTCGGCCAGAGGGGTGAGGCCGTCATAATTTTTGGAATAGTATTCGCCGTAGACGTTCATGAAGAACCGGGACGGAAGGGCAAGATTCAGAGAAGCAGACCCCTTGTGGCCGTCATATCTCCAGTAGGTCACCCGTGCGAGGTCCCGGTCGTAGGCATAACCGATCTCTGCCCTGACCGCCTCGCTGAGCGGCACTGTCTGTACTATCCCCAGAAGGCTGTTCTGCCCGCTCCTGTCGGCGTTGCCTTCAAACAGGGCTGCGTCTTTATACCGGGTGTATTTATACCGGTACTGCAGTTCTGTCGAAAATCCCTTGCCTTCAGAGACGGTAACTGAAGGTCCGACGGAATGGCCCGTGTCATAGGCATTTCCTCCTACAAGGATATGTTCGAACCGGTAGGCGGCACCGATCCGCACGACAGGGCTGAGGTCGAAGCCGCAGGTGAGGTCAGCAAGATTCTGGGTAATATTATAATCATGCAGCTGGCTGTGGAGCGTCTGATAGAGACTGTATCCTGCAGACGCCTCTGCTTTTTCTGTCCTGAGCAGCGCGACTCTCCCGGACAGATAAAAAAGAGTCTTCCAGTCCGACTTCCGCGTGATACCTTCCGGCAACGGGCTGTTGTTCGCGCTGATGGTTACATTGCTGTCATACTGCCCTCCTGCCGAAATACCGAGGGACCAGCGTTTTTCCTCTTTGCCCGTCTGCATCTTCCCGAGGTATTCATCGGCCTTCCGGGCGTGTTCAGAGCCGGGTGCCAATTCCCTGGTGTTCTCGAAATAGTCTGCTGCCTCGGCATAGATCCCGCGGTTATAGTAAAAAATGCCGAGTTCGAGATTGGTCTGGGGGTCCGACGGCTCTGCCGAGAGGGCCCTTTTGAGATACCGGTCGGCCTCCCTGCTGTTCTGGCGGTTCAACTGGATACCGCGGCTGAGATCTGCCAGGTGATCGTCGGGTCCCGCCGATCCTGCCCCCGGCATCATATCGGCAGCGTCAGCAGCCTCAGGCGGAAAAAAAAGAAATAAAGACAATAACACTGCTGTTGCGAATTTCATGCCTGCTCTCCTCCCAATTGTCTTTGCTGCTCCGGTGTCGGCAATGACCCCGGATATCAGTTCTTCCGGACCGTTCTGCCCTGTTTTTTGCGTGTGGGGCCCTGGGCAGCGGTAAGCACATTATCGTCTCAGTTCTGTCCGGTTGTCAAGTGTGATCAGACGCGGTGTCTCACTGTCTGCTGTCGACATGACCGGAAGGCTGCATGATCGATCCTGTCTGTCGTCTGGCGTCGGGCTGCACAGCTATTTATTTTTTTCCTTTTTCTCTTCGTCATCGTCATCGAGCATGCGGTATTTCGGCCCCTCGGGATCGTCGTACTGCCCGCTCCTGACGGACCAGACGAAGAATAGCCATGCCCCGATTCCGAGGATGATCGAAAGGAATATCAGAAAGCCTATAGTCCACATGATCTTGAAATCACCTCCGGCCTCCGGCTTCGCCGATATGGCGCTGCTTCGCCGATATATTCGACCTGATCCTCAGGGAGTTGCCGACGACAAAGAGCGAACTGGCCGCCATTGCTGCAGCTGCGACGATCGGATGGAGCAGTCCCGCCATGGCAAGCGGTATCGCCAGGAGGTTATAGAAAAAGGCCCAGAAGATATTCTGCCGGATGATGGCGTTCGACCTGGTGGCAAGCCTGAGCATGAACGGGACCAGTCCGATGTCACTCCGCAGCAGGATCGCATCAGCGCTCTCGATGGCGATATCCGTTCCCCTGCCCATGGCCAGTCCCAGGTCCGCGAGGGTGAGGGCAGGTGCGTCGTTGATGCCGTCGCCGACCATCATCACCCTCCGGCCCTGCTGCTGCAGTGAGGCGATATAATCCTTCTTCATCAGAGGGGTTGACTCGTAGACCGCTCTGCTTATCCCGGCAGCCTCTGCGAGGGACTCGGTTGTTTTGCGGTTGTCGCCGCTGATCACCGCGATGCTTATTCCGTCATCCCTGAGATCAGCGACAACTGCAGGGACCTCGTCCCTCATCAGGTCGGACACGACCATGATAGCCCTTACGACCCCGTTCCAACCGATATACACTACCGTGTCCCCGGCCTCCTCAAACGCTGTTCCCGCCTGAAGGGCCTCATCCGGAACGGCTGCCGAGCGCTCCAGCATGAAGGCCCTGTTGCCGATGCTGACCGTCATCTCATCGACCGTGCCGCATATCCCGCGTCCCGGTACTGCCCGGAAATCCCTGACCATGAATTGGACAGGCTGCTGCAGCGCACCAGCAGAGGCAATGGCCCTTCCGATGCTGTGTTCCGAGAGCCTCTCAAGAGCGGAGGCAACACCGATGACATAGTCAGGATCGAGGGATCTGTCGAAGACTACGGTCTGTCTGAGCACCGGCTTCCCGCGTGTCAGTGTCCCGGTCTTGTCGAAGAGGAGATCGGTGATCTTTACGGCCTTCTCGATGACGTCGCCGGATTTCACCAGAATGCCGCGCGACGAGGCCATGGTGGTAAAGACAAGCACCGCCAGGGGCGTCGCCAGCCCCAGGCTGCAGGGACAGGCGATGACCAGCACCGATATGCCGGTCATGACGGCGCGGTGCACGGAAGCTCCGGATACCAGGTACCCGAAGACCGTCAGTGCCGCAAGGACGAGTATCGCAGGTACAAATATTCCGACGACCCTGTCTGCGAAGGCCTGAATTTTTGGCCTGGTTGCCTGGGCATCTTCGACCGCCCGGATGATCCCGGAGAGCACTGTTTCGTTGATGGTGTGGGTAACTTCGAAGATAATCGTTCCGTAGAGATTGATGCTGCCGCTGATGACCGTCGAGCCTGTTTCCTTGCCGACAGGCCGGGCCTCCCCGGTTATGACCGATTCATCCGCCTCTGAACTGCCGCTGACGACAATACCGTCGAGTGGGATGCGTTCCCCCGGGACTACCTCGATACGGTCGCCTCTCCTGACGGATTCGACCGGAACCCTGATCGTTTCGGTGCTGTCTGTCCCCGGTGCAGCAGGCATCCGGACCGTGCGGGGGGTGAGCGCTGCAAGCTTCCTGAGCGTCTCAGATGCCTTTCCCTTGGCCTGCAGCTCGATATACCGTCCTATGAGTATCAGGGTAACGATCATGACCGAGGTGTCGAAATAGACCTCCATGCCCCGGAACATGGCATAGATGCTGTAGACGAAGGCGGAGCCCGTGCCGATTACGATGAGGGAGTCCATATTGAACCTGAGGTGCTTCAGTCCGTTTATGGTGCTTTTGATGAACGGGCCGCCTGAGTAGAATATCACCGGTATGGTCAGCAGCATGGCTATTATTTCGAGAATGAAACGGGTGCTGCTGTCGATGCCCTGAAAATACCCGGCGTAGAGGGCGATGCTGTAGATCATGATCTGTGAAGAGACGAAACCGGCTGTACCAAGGCGGACGAGCATGTCACGGGCCTCGGCGTTGCGGGCTGCAAGCTGCGCTGACTCTGAATAAGGCTTCGGGACGTACCCGATCGCCTGGATCCTCCTGAGTATGCCGGCAAGCCCCGTGACCTGCGGCTGCCAGCGTATACGCGCACGGTGCGTCGCGTAGTTGACCCTGCAGGATACGATGCCGGGGGTCCGCGTCAGGACCTTCTCGTTCAGCCATACGCACGAGGCGCAGCGTATGCCGTCTATATAGATGTCGATCTCCCGGAGTCCGTCCACCTCCCGCGCAGCCTCCTCGAATGCACCGGCCTCGATCTCTTTTTCGAGGGAGGAAATCTCGATGCCGGTTTCATCCCATTTCCTGTTGCGGTAGAAACTGTCGAGGCCTTCTGCATGGATAAGCTGGTAGATGCCGCTGCACCCCCTGCAGCAGAAGGTCAGGGACTTCCCGTCTATCGTCTCCCTGACGATATCTCCCTGAGGGAATTCCCTCAGACAGTGGTCACATGCCGGCATAGGATCGTATGCCCCGGACAATATAGAGGAGTCCCAGTGCTATTATGGCGATGCCGCCGGCGCGATACAGGTATCCCCGTACCTTCTGCCCTGCCGCGATGGCCAGGGTGCTGACCAGGAGCAGGGCCGGCAGTGTGCCGAGTCCGAAGAGCAGGCTGAAGAGCAGGCCCTGCAGCAGTCCACCGGACCCGGCCGAGCCGATGAACACTGAATAGGAAAGCCCGCAGGGCAGAAAGCCCAGGAGAAGGCCGACCGGGTAGAAGCGCCAGACGCTGTCTCCCTGGAGTATCGCCCTGACCCCCTTTATCACCAGGCCGCTGCGTTCTTCCAGAAGGGCGGCAGACCTTGTAATGCCCAGGATGCCCAGACCCATCCAGATCATGATCAATCCGGCCAGGAACGGGACAACACTCTGAAGCCCCGCCAGCCTTCCGGCGGAATTGATAAACGATCCCGAGAGTCCTGCCATGCCGCCGATGCAGGAATACGTGGTGATCCTTCCGGCATGAAAGATCAGCTGGCCGGTGAGAACGCGCGGAGAAAGTCTTTGAGGGGTCGCAGGCAGGGAACACGATGCGACAAGGGGGCCGCACATCCCGATGCAGTGACCGAAGCCTCCCATCAGTCCGGTGGTTAAGGAAAGCAGATACCCTGTATCCACTACCGGCCGACCCTGAACTGAAAGGAGGTATGCATGCTGCCGGATGCAGCAGCGCCGTGACGGTCGATGGTGACATCCGCCTTCCAGATTTTTCTTCCGCTGGAGCATTTGACGATAACCCCTTCGCCAGCGTACCGGCCGTCCTGAGTCCGGCGCAAGTGAATCCTGTTTTCCATCATCGACATTCCCGGCATCGTGAGATCGATAAAGACCTCGGCATTGTTCATCTCCCCAGCGGTGCCTGCAACGCCGACCGTGAACACAAGGCGTTTCATGGTCGCCAGGGGTCTGGGTTCTATATCGAGTGTCACCTGCACCGGATGATCAGCGCCGACTGTCTTCACGCAGGCACCCGCGGCCAGGTCGCAGTCTGCCTGTTCAGCTGTGTTATTACGGTTGCAGGCCATGGGTAAAATGAGAATGAATAAGATGGTCACAGGTAAAGCCGCACCCATTGTCATTCCGGCAAGTGAAACGCGTCGGGAATCCTTCTGAAAACAAAGAAAGATTCCGGACAGGCCGGAATGACAAAATAAGCTGACGTGTCGCTTTACTTTAGATCTAATTCGCAAGAAAAGAAATAAGCTGTTATGTGCGTCCAGAAAATTCGTGATTATTTTTCGACGCTCCTGAGGTAGGTGATCACCTTCCAGATCTTAGCAGCGCCGAGGGTATTGTCCCAGTTCGGCATCCCGGCCGGTCGCCCCTTCGCGATGGTGGTGTAGAGATCCGCGTCAGAATTCCCGAACTTCTTTTTCTTTGTCGTCAGGTCAGGGCAGATATCGCCCTTCGCCCCCTCGCCATGACAGCTCTTGCAGTTGCTGTCGAAGATCCTTTTTCCCTCCTTGAGGACCGCCTGCTTGCCTTCATACGGATTCCTGTTTTTAGTCTCAGCTCCGCTTGCCGCCCCCGTGGTTGTACAAACGAGTCCGATCGCGATGACCGCGACGAATGCTGCCAGTTTCTTCATGGGTTGCCTCCAGTCTTGTTTATGAATATCCTCTCCTCAAATGATACACTTTTTCCGTCAGCGGATACAGTCGTTTTAAGGTCCCAGTACCCATAATCCGGGAACGTAACCGCAGCACTATATATTCCGGGGCCTGTCTCACGGCTGCGATAGGTTCTGTCCCGGGCCGTTGTATGCGGCCTGCTGAGGTGAACAGCCACCGCAGCGGCTTTCAGCGGGGCCCCTGTCTTGTCGGTTACCCTGAGTGCCAGCTCCGCGTCTCCGACCCGAACGTCCCGGTTTGTGAGAACGGCATTCCAGCCCGACGCCATCTTCTCGTGCCGGGTTTTGTCCCAGGCAATGCCGGTTTCATAAGGCTTGTCGGCGACGATACCTTCAAAGGTTCGGCTGCCGACAACAATGGCCCCGACGACTGCCGCCACGGCGGCAATGGTCACGAAGACGATCACTCTTTTCATTTTTCTGCCTCCGATACAAAGACTGCGTTTCGCGTTAACTGTTCTTCCCCGGTTTCACCATAGACTGCGGATATGCCAATCGTAAGACGGCGGGCTGCCGACTGCGTGTCACGGGCCTCTGCAAATATCGTTGCTGTCTTATGTTCGCCGGCCTTGACCTGGATCATCGCAGGGTTCAGGGATATCTGAAGCTGGCCGGCATATGCCGAAAGCCGCACCTGCAGATCGCTGCGGCCCCTGTTTTCGAAGGCGATGAGATAGGCGTTGATCACCTGACCGTCTGCGGTGAGGCGCGGGGAAAAGTTATGGGCGGGCATGACGGTCATGTCCAGGGACTTTCTTCCCGAGGTGACCACGATCAGAAAAATCAGCAGCGAAAGCGTTACCCCCGAGACCAGGATAACATTCCTGCGGAGGAAGCCAATGCCCCTGGCCGGGCCCTGGCCGGGGAGACCGAAGAAATAACCTATCAAGCCCTTCCTGCCCCTTTTATCCATCATCCCGGCGCACGAGTCTATGCATTCTGCGCAACTGACGCAGGCAGGGCTGAGTCCCTTGCGGATATCTATCCCGACAGGGCAGGTGCGCACGCAGGCGGAGCAGTTCATGCACTCCCCGCCTCTTTGCGTATCGAACGCAATGACCATGGTCCTGTTGTCGAAAAGGGTGCTCTGCATCCGTGAGTAAGGACAGATGGTAGCGCAGAACCGGTGCCGCACAAAGGCCAGATCCGCAAAGAGTATGACCGTCAGCAGCGACCAGGCCCAGGTTATGGCCGTACCGAGGCTGTTGCTGCGCAGAAGCGTGAAAAATTCATAGGGGGATACGAAATACCAGATCAGGTTTGCCCCCACCAGCAGGCTTATCCCGAATATCGCTGCATAGCCGGCAACTCTTCTGGCGATCCCTTTTCTTTCGGAATGATCGGTGAAGCCCGTCAGATAGGTCAGGGCGGTCTGGGGGCAGAGCCAGCCGCACCAGATCCTTCCGAACAGGACCGTAACCAGCAGGATCAGGAAGGTGACGAAGAGCAGGGCGATCAGGACGATAAAGAATTCCTGCAGCCAGAGCGCCTTCCCGAAGAAATGAAGCCTCAGGGACGGCAGGTCAAAACGGAGGGCGCTTTCCCCCCCGATCTTCAGAAACGGGAGGCCCAGGACTATGACGGCCTGCAGGAGTATGGCGATCCGTCTGTAAGGACCGAAACGCCTAATCTTCGTCATCGAACATGGTGAACTTTGCTTCTTCAACCTTGCTGTGACGTTTTTTCGAGTAGTAGTGCCTGATGATAACCCCGAAAAGGATGACCAGTGTCAGGCCAAAGATAAAATAGGCAAATCCCGAAGCGCTCATGATAAAGACCGGCTACTTCTTTTTGCTCGCCATATAAAAGAGATAGACGGCCGCAAGAGTGGGCAATACCGTGAAAGCGATTGTTGCAGCGATTGACATGTCCATAGTATGTTCTCCATTTTTTTATAGAGGGCCGGCGTATAACCGGCCCTCTATTGATCTGTCATTTCAGTGGGCTATATTCTGATCCCCCTCTTTGGAAAAGAGGGGTGAGGGGAGATTTTCTTATTAATTATGAAAATCCCTCCTACCCCTGCCTACCGGACAGGCAGGCTCCCTTTGCCAAAGGGGGGCTTGAACTCAAACAGAATTTCACATTACCCACTGTTCCTTGAAACGCCATTATTTCTTTATTGATTCCTCGTAGGCCTTGGCCTGTGTCCATCCGCTTATCGCGGGGCTGTAGGCCGCAAAATAGTATACACCCCAGATGATGAGCCCCCAGAAGAGGATCAGCCATCCGACCGGAAGCTTCCGTGACGTCTCCTTTGCCTCAAATGAGTCAATATTATCAAGATCTTCAGCCATATATCCTCCTTATTTGCCCTTTATCGAGCGCAGCCAGGCGACGATCGACCATATGTCGTCCTTGCTGAGCTGGTCCTTAAAGCCGGGCATGCCGCCTTTGCCGACGCGGCCGTCCTCGACATAGCCCTCTGACGTCCCATTATTGGTCACCTCAAAGTAGTCGTCGTCCGGCATATCGCCCTTCTGATAGAAGAACTCCTCATCCACGAGGCTCGGCCCTATTTCACCCTTGGCATTCGCAGCATGGCACGAGGCACAGTGCTTCGCATACAGTTCCTTGCCCCTGGCGATGGCCTGAGCATTGCCTGCAAGCGGGTTTGGAAAATGGACCTCCTTGACTGTTCCTGCCGTGGCCTCTGCCGGCGCTGCAGCCTTCTTCACCGCAGTGCCGAGGACCTGCATGTAGGCGACGAGTGCGTCCATGTCGGTTTTGCCTGCCAGGGCGGCTATCTCTTCCTTTGTGTAAGGAAACCCGAGAGCCTTCATATGCGCCTCAACATCAGCAGGGTCGAGGTTGTTCTTTGACAGGAACGCATAGGCCGGCATGTTCGTTTCCGGGAACATACCCTGGGGCTTTTCAAAATGGATATAGTGCCACTTATCCGGATACTTCCCCCCTATCCTGGCAAGGTCGGGACCCGTCCTCTTGGAGCCCCAGAGGAACGGCCGGTCATAGGCAAACTCTCCTGCCTTTGAATATTCCCCGTACCGCAGCACCTCGGTCTTCAGAGGCCGCACGGTCTGGGTGTGGCAGTTGACACAGCCCTCCCTCTGATAGATATCACGTCCTGCCAGCTGCAGGGCGGTGAAGGGCTTGAGATTTTCGAGCTTCGGGTGCATCTCGGGTGTCAGCATCGGGTAGAACATGGTGACGACCGTTCCGATCAGGATAACGACGGTTGCGGTTAACGCAAATGCTATCGGTTTGTTATATATTCCGCCTGCCATCGCGTACCCCCTAAGCCTTCGCCTCCGCAAGGGATCCCTTGCGGATGGTCATGTAAATGTTATAGATAAAGAAGAGCATGCCGACGGTGAATATCAGACCGCCGACCGTCCTGACCTGCCAGAACGGATAGTTCTTTGTGAGCGTCTCGATAAAGGTGTATTTAAGACTGCCGTCCGCGTTGGTTGCCTTCCATAAGGCCCCCTGCTGTATGCCGGTGATCCACATCGTGATCGAGAAGATCAGCTGTCCGATCAGGACGAGCCAGAAATGGATGTTGGCGACCTTCTCGCTGTAGATCTCGGTGTGATAGATCTTCGGTATGACATAGTAGATTGAGGCGGCGGTTGTCATGGTAACCCAGCCCATCGTCCCCATATGCACGTGGCCGGGGACCCAGTCAGTGTAGTGGATAAGCTGGCTGACGATCCTGAGCCCCTGGGTCGGTCCCTGGACGGTCTGGAGGCCGTAGAAGGTGATTCCCATAATAAAGAATTTCGTCAGGTAGTTGGTGTTCATTTTTGACCAGTCGGTGCCGACGGTGTAATACCCGTTGACGACCGATCCCCAGGACGGCGCTATCAGGAATATGGTGAAGACGATCCCGAGCGTCTGTATCCAGTCGGGCAGCGGTGTATAGACCAGGTGATGGGCGCCAGTCCAGAGATAGGCAAAGACAAGGGACCAGAAGGCGATGATCGAAAGCCGGTGGCTGTAAATGGGGATGCCGGTCGACTTCGGGAGAAAGTAGTAGAACATCGCCAGGATCGGCGTGGTAAAGACGAAGCCGACGGCATTATGGCCATACCACCATTGAACGTTGGCGCTGTTGACGCCGGCGAAGAGGTGATACGACTTGGTGAGTCCGGCGGGGATCGAAAGGTTGTTGACGATGTAGAGGACCGCAACGGCAATAGTCGTTGCAATGATATACCAGAGCGAGATATACATCTGCTCTTCCTTGCGCTTGATAATCGTGCCGAAGACATTGATCGCGAACATGACCCAGAGGACGACGATAGCGAGGTCGATAGGCCATTCCAGTTCAGCGTACTCCAGCGACTGTGTCTGCCCCATCAGCAGGCTGACTGCCGCCAGCAGGATCCCTGCATTAAAGAGATAGAGCTGTATCCGTGCCAGCTTTGGAAACAGCAGGGGCCGTTTGGCGAGCCGCATCATGATGTAATACGAAATGCCGAAGATTGCGCCGACGCCGAGGCCAAAGGCCAGGCCGTTGGTGTGTACTGCCCTCAGTCTTCCAAAGGTGAAAAACGGCGGAAAGTTCATTTCGGGTTTCCACATCTGGATCGATATGAGCAGCCCGAGGACTATTCCCACCACACCCCAGAAGATCGAGGAAACGATAAAGCCTTTTACTGTCTGATTATCGTACTGATAATCGCTCATGTTTCTCTCCTCCTGATAAGTATTGAATGGTGACTCCCTCTAGTAAAGTTGTATCACATTATTTCCTGCATTGCATCATGGTGTCGAACGTTGTCTTCGAAAGATAATCGACCACGATTTCCTGCAGATTTTTCCAGACAGGGTGGACCGTACAGGAGCTGCTGAGGTCGCAGCGCTGCGGGTCAAGGGTGCAGCGGTTCATGGCGACCGGTCCCTCGATCGCCTCAATGACATTCAGCAGGCTGATTTCAGAGGGGGGGCGGTTCAGCTGAAAACCGCCCTTGACTCCCCTGAACGACTTCACGATAGACGCCCGTGCAAGCCTTTGCAGTATTTTGGCCAGAAAGCTGCGGGGAATGCTCATCTCTGCAGCGATCGTCTCGATCATGACCGGAGCCACGCCCGAGCATCTCGAGAGATAGAGGATACACCTGACGGCGTAATCTGTTTCCTGGGTGATTTCCATGATACAGGACTTATTCTATCCTGTTTAGGAGTTCCTGTCAAGTGAAAAATTCAGGAGGGAGAGAATGCACTTTCAGGTTTACAGCATCACGAGTCCATGCTATAAATAAGAGTGTATCACATCCGGGGCATTTTTGTTCGTGACGGATGTAAATAATACTGTCTCAAATGCAGATTTCAGAGCCGGGGTCTGCAGCGACAAACACTCATAAAAGGAATAACACCGGGTGGATAATACGATGGCTGCTCTCAAAACAATGTGCCAGGGTGAGGATTATGGCGTTCCCGTCACCTGCCTCATGGTTGGTCTTGTTCTGATGCTTATTGCCCTGTGCCCTGCTGCGGAATGCATGGCAAGGGACGACCGCCTGGTAGAGATTATCCTTGACGCCTCCGGCAGTATGAACAATAAACTCAGGACCGGCGAGACCAGACTTGCCTTGTCGAAGAGGGCGGTTGAGGAATTTATTCGCGTGTCTGATCCATCGGCCATGATTGCCCTGAGGACGTATGGGAGCCAGTCGGCCAAGGAAAAACATGACTGTGCTGACACGAAGCTGCTGACAGGTTTTGGTGCCAAGTATCCTCACCGGGAAAAATTCGCCCTTCAGACGAATGGACTGAAGGCTTTGGGGCATGCGCCTCTCACCTCTGTGCTGAGCGAGGCGGCAAAGGACTTCCCTGCGGATTTCAGGGGCGATATGGTTATCGTCCTGGTCAGCGACGGACGGGAGACCTGCAAGGGCGACCCCTGTGTGCTGGCGCAGGGACTTGCCAGGGAGAAGGGTAAACTGGTTATTCACACGATCGCGTTCAATGCGGATGCCCTTGCCCGTCAGCAGCTTGAGTGCATTGCCAAGGCAACAGGGGGGAAATATATATTGGCCGATGATGCGGTTCATCTTGCCAGGGCGCTGACGGTTGCCGCCTCGACCTCCCGCGGTCTCATCGTCAGAAAGTTCGGGGACGGTGTGTTGAGTATGGAGGGGGCCGACCTGCCGGGCCATGCCGTGGTCAATGCAGAGACAGGCGAGAAGCTCGGCGTGCTCAGCCACGGTCAGCCGTCGCTGAAGCTGCCGGCCGGTATCTATAACGTCGGCGTCGGCAGGATGTTCTGGAAGAGCATCGAGGTGCCGCCCGGTGCAAAGACGGTTCTCAAGCCAACCACCCTGCGGATAGAGCGCGCCAATATCCGTGGTCACAAAGTCGTGGAGACGGAGACGGGGGAGGAGGCCGATACGGTCAGTCAGACACGGGACAGCATTGTCCTGATACCCGGGGAGTATGACGTTTTTTTCGGCAATGCCGTTTGGCCGGTTACAGCACTGCCGGGGGCGAAGATAACGCTCAATCCCGGACTGGTGACGGTCAAGGGCGCAGCCTCCCAGGGCCACAGGATCAGGACGCTGCGCGGCGATCCTGTGGACACGGCCAGCCATTCAATGCCCACGGTCCCGCTGCCTCCCGGAGAATATACCATCGAGATAGACGGCAGGATGAAGCCGTTTACGGTGAAGGAAGGGGACAACCTGCTCTTTCAGAGGAAGTAGGGAGTCAGGGTGCTTCGTGCAGGGCCCTGTGGACCGCAGTGCTCAGGTCCCCGACCCTGTACGGCTTTGTAATAACGCCCCTGAACCCGTAGTCCCGGAATTCAGACATTATCGGATCGTTTGAATACCCGCTTGATACGATTGCCCTTGCCCCGGGATCAGCCTCCAGGAGTTTTTTCACCGCCTCGCGGCCTCCCATGCCTCCGGGGATGGTAAGATCCATAATCACCAGGTCAAATCGGATTCCGTTCTCGCGTGCAGCGTGATAAAGGGCCAGCGCCTCCCGGCCGTCACGGGCAGTGGAAACCTCATAGCCCAGCTCCCGGAGGATCTCCGCTGCGATAGCGCATACCATCTCCTCATCGTCCATGACCAGCACTCTGCCCTTTCCTCTGGCAAGGGGCCCATCGCTCTGATCCTGCTGTACTGCCTGAACGGCTGCTGCCGGAAGATACAGATGGAAAGAGGTGCCCATTCCCGGTTCTGATTCGACGGTGATGTGTCCGCTGTGCCGGCTGATTATCGAATACGTGACAGCCAGGCCCAGTCCGCTTCCCTTCTGCTTTGTCGTGAAGTAGGGGTCAAAAATCTTCCGGAGATGTTCTTTGGGGATACCGATCCCCTGGTCCAGAATGCTGATCATGACATAATCACCTGCAGAGAGGGGCAGGAGGCCCTCATCAGAGAGCCGGACGTTCGTGGCACTGACGGTAATCAGCCCGCCCTCAGGCATCGCCTGTGCAGCGTTGAGCACGAGGTTGTTGATGGCCTGGCTGATCTGCCCGGGGTCAACGTCAACAGAGGCAAGGTCAGACTGGACATTGAATGCGGCCTTTACATTGGTCCCGCGCAGGGCGAACTGCGCGGTCTCGGTAATAATATTCACGAGGGGCGTGATCTTCCTGACCGGTGCCCCGCCACGGGCAAAGGTGAGCAACTGCTGCGTCAGGTCCTGGGCCCGCAGGCAGGCCTTTTCAGCCTCGGCCATACGCTCGGCGAGCTTGTCACCCGGGTTCATCTGGATGGATGCCAGGTTTACATTTGCCATGATGGCGGTGAGGAGGTTGTTGAAATCGTGGGCAATGCCGCCGGCAAGGACCCCGAGGCTTTCGAGCTTCTGCATCTGCGTCTCCATGAACCGGCGCTGATCCTCGGCTGTCAACCTCGCCAGGATCTGCCAGACAGAATGCATCAGGAGGGTCAGCTGCCGGCAGTCTGATTCGTCATAGTCTTCATCTTTGTTGGCAACGCCGACGACTGCAACAATCCGGTCGTTGACGGTCACCGGAATTGTCATAAAGCGGGAAAGCGGCGCATGCCCCTCCGGATAGCCTTTCTTCAGCGGATGGGCAGACTGGTAATCATTCAGAATGATCGGCTTTCCCTGCCGGACAGCCTCGCCCCAGATGCCGGTCTTGTCGAGGCTATAGACTGTCTGCTTTTCCATGATGCGACATTCCTTCATGACGTCCCTGGACCAGGTGTTGAGAACGAACTCCCTGCGTTCGTCGTGGTAATGGTAGATATACCCGATCTTGCTGTTCGTAAGGCGAATCGCCTTTTCAAGGGCAAAGTCCAGCAGTTCCATCTCCGATTCTGTCTTGTACTGAGATATCTCCCACAGAGCCGTGAGCCGCTCCTGATTCAGCAGTATCAGGGCCTCGGCCTGTTTCTGGCCGGTAATATCCGTAAATATCGTGGCGAAGTGGTATTTTTCGAAGGGGGAGACCGCGATTGAGAAATGCTTTTTCATCGGGGGAAAAAAGGTCTCAAACCGGTAAGGTATCCCGGTCTCGGCAACCCCGGCGTATTCGGCAAGATAGGGGGCCTCCGTGGTTCCATAGATCTCGGTAGCGGTCTTTCCGACGACCGCATCCCGATGAATGCCCAGTATCTCTTCATACTGGCGGTTAACATCAATGACCTCATAGTTGACAGGACTGCCTTCCGCATCATAGATCACACGGTGGAGCGCCACGCCCTCTGACATGTCAGTGAAGAGACTCCGGTACCTGGCCTCACTTGCCCGCAGGGCCTGCTCACTCGCCAGAAGCTGCTGGTTGGTGGCCCGGAGCTGCTGTTCGCTGGCCATGAGCTGCTGGTTCGTTGCACGCAGCTGCTGCTCAGCCGCACGCAGCTGCTGATAGTGTTCGCTGTCAGCTGCGGTATTCCCGGATAAGGTCAGATTATGCCTTATGTCTTCTTCCATAGAATTGTCTCGTTCGCATTGCCTTCTGCGCAGAATACGCAGCCCTCGGCCAAATCAAGCCTCACCCGTCTGCGCAGCGTGCCGCCCAGGGAGAGGGCTGATACCCTGATGCCGCAGTCGGAGAGCGTTCTGAGTACGGACCCGATATTCATGGCGCATATCGAATCATCAGCCCTCTGCAGCACATTCCCGGCGCCGGCAAGGCAGACGACCAGCTGGTCTGTGACTGACCCCAGAGCTTCCATGCGTATCAGGAGTTCGGCGATGGCATCTTCGGCATAGCGGAGCCTGTCACCGCAGTGTTTTCCCGCGGAACTCCCGGGGAGCATGACGTGGGCTATGCCCCCGGACATTCGGCAGGGGTCGTACGCGATGACCGCGATGCATGACCCCAGGGCGCTTACCGAAAAGACGACGTCGGTATTTCCGGTCTGCACCTCACCAGTGGATACCTCAATGACCGGCCTGACCAAAACGCTGCTTGTCGCGCTCCTCATCTTCAGCCTATTGCTCCGTTTCTGTCAGCTGCGCTGCAACGAAAGGGGGCATGGCCTCCCTTCCCCGTGCTTCGCGAGGACTGCAGTTAAGCCCTGCTCAAAACCTTGATCGTCTTTTTATCGTCAGCCGTCTTGAATACGCAGGTTGCTGTTTTCCCGGAGCTGGTGGTGGCGTAGAAATAGTAGATATTGATCCCGGCCCCGGCGATGGCACGGGAGATCTTCTCGAGCGCGCCGACCTCGTTTGCCATCTCGACCATGATGACGGATGAATCCTGTATGTCGTCGGCTCCGATCTTTTCGAGGGCCCTCTCCGCCCTGACCAGATCGTCCACGATCAGGGTGAAGGTCGCTTTTCTGCGTGTGCCGCTGGCCGAATAGCCCGTACCGGCAAGGATGTTTACATTTGCCGCAGCGAGGGTCGCAGCCACTTTGGCCGTCAGGCCCATTGTGTCGATAAACGTTGCCGTGATCTCCTTGGCGGGCCTTGCGGTATAGGCAGGCGTTGCCGCCTTCTTTGGTGCCGCGGTCTTTTTCACCACCGGTTTTGCAGGCGCAGTCTTTGTTTTTTTCGCGGGTACCTTCTTCGCTGTTGTAGCCATCTGTTTTCTCTCCCTCTTTCCCTTGATGTATATTCCAGTCATCCTCGGATGACTGCTCATAACCATTTTCCTGGTTTGGGCAGACTCTAGGATAGTACTGTTAATGTACTATATCGCAGTGCTGCAGGACAAGGGACGGACGGCTATCCGTTGTCCTGCCGGTCTTCCCCCGGAGGCTCATGTCCCTGCCTTTGTTGTCTGAAATATTCTGCAAACGAGGCGGAGGTCGTGAACTCTGCCTGGCCCCTGAGCCAGGAAAGATACTGTTCCAGCTTCTCCAGCATTCTTTCTCCGTCAGGTCGCCTGACCATTGCTGGCAACCGCCACATGCCCAGGTCCGTAAACTCCCAGGGATGGAAGAAGATATTGAGGTATCCATCTGTATTCAGAGTCCAGAGCGACATAAGCCTGTACAGCCATAGGGGACTATTCTTGAAACTGAGCCAGAAGAAGGGGTAGCGGACTATCGGGCTTGCCGATATCGGCAGATTTAACAGTCTGCCGGAATAATTGGGGAGCCGGGGTCTGAATATATTTATATACCGGCCGGGCAGCCAAATAGGGTTTTCTGACGAGCTATAGGTGTAGCCGGCGGCAAGCACTGCGGCAGGATCAACGGGCCTGAAACGCGGACTCCTGAATCCCTTCACCGTGGCCCCGCTCAGCCTTTCCAGTTCGAGGCGTGATTGAAGCAGATCTCCGGAGCTGAACTTCGAATGATAGTAACCATGCGAGGCCAGTTCATGCCCTGCAAGGATCCGCTGCAGCAGAACCGGCTGGTTTTGGGCAAAAGATGCCGTTGTATAGCAGGTGGCTGTTATGCCGAGGCCGTCAAGCAGATCAAGGACGCGGGTAAGCCCCTCGCCGGTGACCCTGAACATGCTTTCCCTGTCGACCGTCTGCCCATATTCCTCAGGGATATCGAACTCTTCAACATCCAGACTCAGCAGGACTTTCCTAGCCATAGCTCCCGGTAAGATCCTTCCACCTGATCTGCAGGAGATTCAGGAACATGACTGCCGAATCCTTGACCAGTTTGAGCTTCCCTTTTTTATAGGAATGCCGCTCATCCACCCGGGCCGGAATTTCTCCGATGCTCATCCCCCATCTTCTTGCAAGGAAGAGCAGTTCAACATCAAAGCCAAAACCGTCAAAGCTGCTCTTTTCAAAGAGACGGCGGGCTGCCTGCAGCCGGAAACCCTTCATCCCGGCCTGCGTATCCTGAAAGGGCAGGTTGAGCAGCAGTCGGGAGAGCCTGTTATAACTCTCCCCCAAAATATGTCTTCTCAGGGAAGGTCTGGTTATGGCCGGGTTCAGCTTTCGTGATCCGATGACCACATCATGGGTCCTTAATCCCTCCTCCATCAGCGTCAGATGCTCAAGGGAATAGGCGAGGTCGGCATCCATGAAGCAGAGGGCCTCAGCCTCCGCCATGGCGAAGCCGGTCCTGATCGCCGCCCCTTTGCCCTTGTTTCGCTGGTGGTGAAAGCAGGATAACGCCTTGTTGCCGAGCCGGTCTATTTCAGTGCGGACGATGGTATCCGTGCCGTCATCGGAGCCGTCATCAATAAAGAAGAAATGATACTGTGGGTGCAGGGCAGAGAAGCCATGTACGGCGCTGATAACCTCCCCGGCAATGCCTGCTTCATTGTAGATCGGCAAAATGACAGCCATCGTGCGGATCTGTTGTTCGCCCGTCATTGCCATAGCATCTTCGTAAGGAACAGGAGGGCTATGAGTGGGGCCCTTTCAAAGCCTGTAAAATCCTTTCAATATCAGTCCGCTCCAATACTTCATCCTTTATCAGGGCTTCGGCAAGGGCGTCGAGGGCGGGGCGTTTCCCTGCCAGCAGTTCAGTCGTTCTTGTCTCGGCATCGAGAAGCATTTTCCGGATCTCCTGGTCCATAAGCCACGCCATTTCCTCGCTGTAGCGTTTCGGCAGCGACAGCTCCCTTCCCAGAAACGGGTGCTCCTCTCCTCGTCCGAGGTTGACCGGTCCGACCCTGTCGCTCATGCCCCACTGTGCCACCATCTTCTCCGCCAGCGAGGTAGCCTCTTTCAGGTCGTTCTGGGCGCCGCTGCTGATCTCATGAAAAACCATCTGTTCCGCGACCCTTCCGGCGAGGGCCACGCTCAGCCTGTTCAGAAGATAGGTGCGGGGATAATAGTGCCTGTCTTCCCCGGGGAGGAGCTGGGTGACACCCATCGCCATGCCGCGCGGGATGATGCTGACCTTGTAGACAGGGTCTGTCCCGGGCAGTTCCCATGCAGCAAGGGTATGGCCTGCCTCGTGATAGGCCGTGATCCGCTTTTCCTCGCTGCTGATCGTCTCCTCCCGCACAGCCCCCATCAGGATAATATCCATAGCCTCCTGAAAGTCGCTCATCTCTATCCTGTCCTTGTTCTTTCTCGTTGCGACGAGAGCCGCCTCGTTGGCAAGGTTCTCAAGGTCTGCCCCGGTCATGCCGGGGGTGCCTTTTGCCAGGGTCTCGAGGTCAACCGCCTCGGCCACTGTCTTGCCCCTTACATGGATTTCGAGGATTGCCTTGCGTTCTTTCCATCCGGGTTTGTCAATGACGATATGCCTGTCGAACCTCCCGGGTCGCAGCAATGCAGGGTCCAGGACGTCCGGACGGTTTGTGGCCGCCATGACGATCACTTCTTCATGGGGGTCGAATCCGTCCATCTCGCTCAAGAGTTGATTCAGGGTCTGCTCCCGCTCATCGTGTCCGCCGCCGAACCCGGTGCCGCGCGTCCGGCCAACGGCGTCGATTTCATCGATGAAGATGATGCTCGGATGCGCACTCTTTGCCTTTTTGAACATGTCCCTGACGCGCGACGCGCCAACGCCCACGAACATTTCGATGAATTCAGAGGCACTGATGCTGTAGAAGGGCACGCCGGCCTCTCCGGCCGTTGCACGGGCAAGGAGTGTCTTTCCCGTGCCGGGCGGGCCGACCAGGAGCACTCCCCTGGGGACCTTCCCCCCGAGTTTTTGAAAGCGGGAGGGATCTCTCAGAAACTCTATGGTTTCTCTGAGCTCCATCTTGACATTGTCCATCCCCGCAACGTCTTTAAAGGTCACCCCCGGCTTTTGGCTGTCGAAGAGCTTCGCCTGACTTGCCCCGAAGGTGAAGAGCCCTCCCGGTCCCCCCTGGAGTTGCTGGGCCCTTCGTGTCATGATGACCCAGATGCCGATGATCAGAACCCATGGCAGAATCCCGAGCAGAACCTGCCAGAGGAAACCCTGCTCCGTAGATTCGACCGCAATGATAACCTTTTTGTCACTCAGCTGTGACAGGAGCCCCTCGCCCTGGAAAGAAGGCAGGATGGTCTGAAAATACTTCACCGGGACGGGCTTTTTTTCACCGGGCACCTGCAGGACAGACTCTTTCAGCAATTCGCCGTTCACCTGCAGTTTCTTTATCGAAACGGCCTTTATATTGCCTGCATTCAGCTGCTCCATGAACTGACTGTACGGCAACGGATACAGGGCGGGCGTCCGGGGTGCAAAGAAGGCATCCCAGGCGTAGAGGATGAACGAAACAATGAAGAGCAGCGCAATGTACCTCCAATAGGTTCCTGGTACCCCGCTGTCGAATTCTTTTTTTGCGTCAGCCATGTTTACATTGTACCATCTTATCCGTCGGCGTATTTCAGGAAAAGGATTGGTCAGTCCTGGAAGGAAATGGCCTCCACCGGACAAATGTCTGCCGCTTCCCGGCAATTGCAGGTATCACATCTATCTGCAGCGATGACATATGCCTTTTCATCCCTGAGCTGGAATACCGCAGGGCAGAGTTCAGTGCAGGACCCGCATCCGATACAGAGATCCCAGTCTACGACAGGTTTATTTATGGCTGCTCCTTTCCGGATGTGCTCAAATTGTCCGATTCTTTCCCGGCATAAAAATGCAGCAGAAACTCCTCGTCTTTCGGGGGGAGGTCGAATTTCAGGCAGGCATCCCCGATGATCCTGGACAGACTCGTCCCGGGCCTGTCCTGTGTCTGCTGCGCTATCCAGGTGAGGGCCCGTCTCAATTGTTCTCCCTGGGGTAAGATACTCATGAGCGTCTCCTGTTCCTCGTGAGGGATACCGTCTTCATTCCGGAGGCAGTTCGAACAGTTGATGCTCGAGTGCATAGCGCACCAGCTCTGCGTTGCTGGTCATGTTTAATTTCTGAAGTATACGCATTCTGAATGTCCCGATGGTCTTCGGGCTGAGAGAGATCTCGGCACCGATCTCTTTCAGGGATTTGCCGGAGGCGATCATGCGCAGCACCTGGAATTCCCGGTTCGACAGACGCTCGTGACGCGGAGCGTCGGAGCTCCCGGTCAGCGTGGACGCCATGAGGTCGGCCAGGGCCGCACTTATATAACGGCCGCCCCCCGCAATTTTGGCAAGGGCATTCGATAACTCAGCCGGGGCGCTTTTCTTTGTCAGATACCCTGATGCACCGGCCTTCATGGCCCGCAGGGCATAATCCTTTTCAGGATACATGCTCAGGATGAGCACCGGCAGCGACGGTTTCAGTTTCTTGATCTCCTCAAGGGTATCGATTCCGTTCATGCCCGGCATTGATATGTCGAGCAGGACTACATCAAAACGGTCCTGTTTGATTGCGGAGAGCACTTCCTCTCCGGAATTGACCTGTGTGATTGTGCGGACCTGTCCGCTTTCCCCGAGCAGTTGCGTGAGGCCCTTCAGCACGATCGGATGGTCATCTGCGATCAGAATTCTGTACATCGTCTCCCTCAGAGCATTTTAGTGGTACCCGTGCCACAATGGTTGTCCCGCTGCCCGGCATGCCGGAAATGCTGACGGTCCCACCCAGGGCATAGATCCTTTCCCGTATTCCGATTATACCAAAAGATCTGCTGTCAGATATATTTTCGTGGGTTATGCCTTTGCCGTCATCCCGAATCTCAAGCGTGACGGCATCACCGACGCGCAGGCAGACCGAGACCGTCTGCGCCCCGGAGTGGCGCGCGGTATTGGTGAGTGCCTCCTGAAAGACCCGGAACAGCGCTGTTGAAATATCGGCCGGCAGACTGACTTTCTCCTGAACCATTTCCAGGGAGCACCTGATGCCTGTTCTCCTGGTAAACTCATCTGCCTGCCACTCCAGTGCGGCAACGAGACCCAGGTGATCAAGTACCCGTGGTCTCAGTTCCGAACAGATTCTCTGTACGTCCTCTATGGCGATGTCTATCAGCTCGGAGGCGGAAGCAATTTTGCCGCGAAGCAGTGCACGCTCGATACCGTCCTCCTCAGTCCCTGCCAGTTCAATGCTTGCCGCTGTCAGGATCTGTCCGAGTTCGTCGTGGATCTCCCTGGATATTCTTATCCTTTCCTCCTCCCGTGTCGTCTGCAGGTGCTCCGACAGCGCGCGGAGCTGCTCCCGGGACTGCGTCAGGGCCTCTTCGATTGAAAACCGGTACAAGGCCTCACCGATCAGCGGTGCAATGGATTCTATGAACAATATCCTCTCGAGGGGGACCATTTCCTCCTGTCTGTCGGCAAGTTGTATGGCGCCCAGCACTCGTTCCCGGTAACGAATGGGGATGACTGCCAGCGAGGCGAAGCCATGCTGCAGACACCCGTGTCTGTATGCGGCCGTCCCTGGCGGCACGTCATGTGTGAATAAATCCCCGGCATGGTTACAGAAAAAGGAACCCCCGGCGGTTAGATAGGGCAGTTCGCTGCTTTCCGGCATTTCTGCGATGATCCGGGGGCAGATGCAGTGGTCTTTCCCGAGGGAAAGACAGTTTTCCCGCTCCATGAATTCCGGATTGAATCCGGCAGAGGCTGCGTAGGCTATATGACCGTTGTCGTCCAGGATGCGGATGCCTATATTGGCACAGCCTGTCCATGCTCCGAGCAGCAGCACGAGCCGGTCAAGGTATTCCCTCCGCACCAGGGACTGGGAAAATAACTTCAGAAGATCATTGGTGGTGATAAGTTTTCCTTCACTTTCGATGCGTTTCTTTTCGCTGGTTATCGAATCGATCGCATGGGAGATATCCCCGGCCAGGGCGGAGAGGAGGTATATCTCATCGTCGGAAAAATACTCCGGTGCGTCTGCATAGACCGTGAGGGCGCCGATGACCACTGATGAGGCGCGCAGCGGAAAGGCCGCAGCAGAGCGGAACCCGTGGGCGAGGGCCTTGTCCCGCCAGTCCTGCATGAGAGGGTCGTGTGCTATGTCGTTGCAGACGATACTCCGGAGCTCGTAAATGGCCCTTCCCGTCGGCCCCCTGCCGTGCGGTCCGTCATCGGCAACAACACTGATCGTATCGAGGTATCCGCCTGCATCGCCCCATTGAGCAACCGGCCGTACCTCGGCGGTCTGCTGATCGGTAATCCCGACCCAGGCCATCTTGAAGAGTCCCTCTTCCACTGCAATCCTGCAGATCTGCCGATACAGCAGCGCCTGGTCATGTGTCCGTATAATGGTCTCGTTGACCCTGCTGCGTACTGAATACAGTCTGTTTAATCGAAAAATCTGTTCTTCGGCCGTCTTGCGCCCGCTGACATTGACCAGCGAGAAGGCGAGGAAATCGACCCTGTTCCGGTCGTCCAGGATAGGTGCCAGATGCAGATCCCAGTATGTCATACCCCATTCGGGATGGTCAGGAAAACTGAATGGCCGGCCGAAGACGCTGAACGGTTTCCCGCTTGCGACAACCTGTTGAAAGCTCTGCATCAGCTCCTCGGAAGGATAGTCCTCAAAATGATTATGACCCCGAAAATCCTCGACTTCGCGACCGCAGGCGCGGGCGTAGGCCTCATTTACCCTTATAAAATTAAACTCACGGTCAAGAAAGGCGAACGGAGTCAGAGAGTGTCTGAAGAAGGCCTCGAGCTTCCAGGATTTTTCCGCCAGCTCAGCCGTCCGTTCGCAGACGCGCAGTTCCAGCTCTTCTTTTGCCTTGCGGAGGGCTTCTTCTGTTTCCTTCAGTCGGCTGATATCGAGATTGATGCCCGCCCAATAGGTGACGTCTCCCCGGTTATTACGCACCGGCACGCCGCGGGCCAGGATCGGATGCCACCTGCCGTCCAGACCGCGAAACCGGTGTTCGATGTCCCAGATCCCGCCGGTTCGTACGCATTCCTTCCATGCGGCGATCGTGCGTTCGGCATCGTCAGGATGCAGCACGTCTCCCCAGCCGAAATTTGAGCATTGTTCCTGAGTGATACCGACCAGCCTGAGGAAGCTCTCGCTGGCATAGATGTTGCGGCCGTCGGGGGCGCAGACCCAGACACCGTAATCGATGGACTCCCCGATAGCGCGATAGAGCGCCTCACTCTCCCTCAGCGACTCCTCAGCCCGTTTTCTTTCGGCAATCTCCTGCTGCAGCAGGGCGTTGATCCTGATTAGTTCCTCGGCACGTTCCGTTGACGGGACAGAAGTATCTCGCGGCGTATGATCCTGTTTCTTCCCGGTGCCGGTGCGACGGGCACGGACCGCTGAATCCCTTGATCTCATGGCATCTCCCCGGCCGAGAGAGCGTACGCATGTCCGCACGCGTGAGGTGTATCCATGCCGGCCCCTGCGTGCTCCAATGGCCAACCAGATAACCTTTTATGCATGACAAGGGTCATGATGTATTTTATGACATGACGTGCATAAAAATGCAACGGATTGCCCCTCACCGGTGGGGGTCAGACGGCCGGCACCGTTCTGTCAGAAAACACCTACACGACATCTTCTCAACTTCTGATAGTGAACAGGCATAATGCTGATGGAATTGCAGCAGAGAAGGGTTGATAATAAGTGCAGAACAGATGGATGGAGGAGTTGACATGGAAAGAAAAGGTATTATTACATTTAAGGGTACGCCGCTGACCCTTAAGGGGAATTTCCTGAAGGCCGGCGACCGGGCACCGGATTTCAGGGTTGTGGACAGTGACCTCAAGGAATTCGGGCTCAGGGACTTCTCCGGCAGGATAAAGGTTGTCAGTGTGACCCCGTCACTCGATACCCCTGTGTGCGATCTTCAGGCCCGACGTTTTAACAAGGAGGCTGCTGCACTTCCTGCGGACATCGTGGTCCTGAATATAAGCATGGACCTGCCCTTCGCCCTATCCCGGTTCTGTGAGCAGGCAGGCATTGTGAACGTCAAGGCACTATCGGACCACCGCGAGGCCTCCTTCGGCCTGAACTATGGCGTTTTGATCAGTGAGCTCCGGCTGCTTGCCCGATCCATTTTCATTATCGGAAAAGACGATTATCTGCAGTACTGCGAGATCGTTCCTGAGCAGACCAGCCACCCTGACTACGCGCGGGCGCTGGAGGCGGTCGAACAGTTGCGGCAGCTTCCCGAAATACCCTTCCAGGAATATGTCGAGATAACGGCCGGGGTGGATTCCGAGGGGTATCTTCTTAACTTTGACGACTGGGATGAAAAGACCGCGGTCGCTCTGGCTGAACGGGAAGGGATAAGGGGACTAACACAGGAGCACATCGATATACTCACCTTTATCCGGAACCACTACCGGCAATATCGGTTCTTTCCCGTGCTGCATGCGATCTGCAAGAATCTTCACAATCCGGCTGACTGCATGAAGGAAAAATTTTTGAGCCCTGTTGCGGCCTGGAAATTGGCAGGTCTGCCCAGGCCGGATGGACTGGTAATGGCTCTTCTGGAACGCGGTGAAACGCCGACATAGCCATCCCGACGCTCAGAAGGCGCGGTCAGGGACCGCCTGTATACAATGAAATCAGACAGGGGAGGTAGCGGACGATGGGCAGGAAGCAGGTAACGGAGACGAGTGAAGAGTTTCTCTCCGGAATGAGGGAATGGCAGGCCCTGGAGGATCGTGCCATCAGCAGTGCGCGGAGTATGATCGCCAAAACAGACAATCCGCTGATAAAAATGACGATGGAACTGATAGCCCACGACTCGGAAAAACACCGGCTTGTGCAGCAAATGATAATCGACAGCCTGACCAGAGAGTCGGTCCATATCAGTCCCGACGAACTGGGGGAACTTCTGGACGGACTCGGCAGACACGTCGAGGCAGAAAAAGAGGCAGTCTGCTTTGCCGAAGAGGCCCTCTGTCAGAGCGAACTCTTTGTCAACCGCTTTCTCCTTTCCTATCTTGTCGATGACGAAAAAAAACACCACAGCCTGCTGTGTCAGCTTGAGAGTTTCAAGCGGGCCCAGATAGAATCATCGGCAACCGCGCACCCTTAGTCTCTGTGCGACAGGGTCGAAGGCTGGTCCCCTGAAGAGGGTTCGTTGCACCGTCGGGGTACGGCGTTCAGGCCAAAGGGCTCTCTGGCCCTGCCATCGGTGAATGAATGAGTCATTTCTGTCCGGGTCGACCTGCCTCTGGTCCGCCTGCCGGGCATAGCGTCACCCTTGCGTAACCATGGCCTGATCCCCTACTATAAGCACTGCCGTTTATGCCGCACTACCGTACGAATCGGGAGGGAGAGCTGATGAGAGACATACCCTGCATTACGTTTGAAAACCAGGAGGGCATCGGCCTGATTACGCTGAACAGACCCCATGTCCTGAATGCCCTGAATCATGAGATGCTCGGGCAATTGATGCTCCTGCTTGAGGCTATTCGTTCCGACGAAGCGATTAGGGCGGTGATCATAACCGGGGCTGGCGACAAGGCATTTTCTGCAGGCGCCGACATAGCGTTTCTGCAGAAGGCACTACCGTTGCAGGTGCGGGATCTGGCCAGGCTGGCACTGGCTGTCAACAGCCTGATTGAGCATCTGGGCAAGGTTGTTGTTGCGGCGATCAATGGTTACGCCCTCGGCGGCGGGCTGGAGCTGGCTGAGTCCTGTACGCTCAGGGTAGCGAGCCGGGAGGCGCGCCTGGGACATCCGGAGGTGCGCATCGGCGCTCTTGCCGGCTGGGGCGGCACCACGAGACTTCCCCGGTTGATCGGAACAGGCCGTGCCGCTGAACTTCTGCTGACCGGAGATCAGATTGGGGCAGAGGAGGCTCAGGCGCTGGGACTTGTCAACAGGGTCTGCGATAAGGAGGTGTTGCTTGAGGAGACCGTCGCACTCACAAGAAAGATCCTGCAGCAGGCGCCTCTTGCCGTCAGGATGACCTGGGAGGCAATACACCGGGGGCTTGACCTGTCGGTGGAGCAGTCGACTGCCCTTGGTGCGGATTATTTCGGTCTGCTTGCGTCTTCGGATGATTTCAGGGAGGGGACGAGGGCCTTTCTCGAAAAAGCAGCTCCGTCCTTCCGGAACCGGTAACCTTTTCGATCAGTACATGCAGGGAGACCTGCTTGACTAGGCGCGGTGCTTCTCGTTCTTCTGGGCATACATATTTTTGTCCGCGGTCATCAGGAGTTCATCGAGCGAAACGGGGTTCTCGGGATTGTAATAAGACATCCCGACGCTTGCCGCCAAGGTAAACGCTTGTTGTGAGGTGTCGTTCCAGACCTTCAGGCTGTCATACAGGCGCGAGGTAATAAGTTCAACCGTGTTCTCTGAGGTCATGACAGGAAAGATCACAAACTCATCCCCACCGATGCGGCCGATGGCGTCAGAATCCCGGAAACTTTTCTTCAGGACACCGGCCATTTCTACCAGGGCCTGGTCTCCGGCCTTGTGGCCAAGGGTATCATTAATCTGCTTCAGGCCGTCCAGGTCAAGATACAGCATGTATGCCCCTTGTCTGTTCCGGTTTGCCAGTTTGAGGGCCTGTTCAGCCAGGGTAAGGAACCCGCGCCTGTTGTAGAGCCCTGTGAGTTCATCGGTAATGGAGAGTGTCTTAAGCTTCTCCTCGAGAAGTTCCATATCGGTAATGTCCTTCGAGACAACCGTTATCGCAATAAGGTCCCCCTGCGTGTCCCTCACCGGACTGAGTGTCTGAAGGAAGCATCTGCCGTCTCTGCTGCTGCGATGCCGGTGCTGGATCGAGCTATCGGTTGTGATAACCTTATTGATGTTA
Organism: uncultured Thermodesulfovibrio sp.; assembly: GCA_964499365.1. Lineage (GTDB taxonomy): Bacteria > Nitrospirota > Thermodesulfovibrionia > Thermodesulfovibrionales > UBA6898 > PALSA-1316. The sequence continues at coordinate 87,931 of CAZCKU010000008.1, read as the reverse complement.
TCGATCAGCCAGGCTGCTTCGTCGGGTGAATGATAATCCCGAAAGGACTTGCCCAGATATTCATTGTCCGTAAAACCCATACGCTCTACATGATTCTTGTTCATGAAGAGATACCTGCCGTCTTTGTCGACCAGGTAGATGGAATCGCTTGTTGACTCGACCAGGGACCGGTATTTTTCCTCGCTTTTATGCAGCGATAGGTCGATCTCCCTTCTCCGTTCGATCATGGTATTGAAGGCCCGTCCCAGTTGTCCTATTTCATCATCGGAATAGACGGTGACACGCTGGTCAAGGTCACCTTTGCCGACCTGCTCAACTGCCCTGACAAGCTCTGATACGGGCTTCATGATCACCTGAGTCAGGAGGATCGCCACACCGACGCCGATAACAGAAAGTGCCAGAATCATCCAGAGAATCAGTCTCGTAATATGCTGGATATCTTCCCTGATATGTTTTTTCGAAAAACCGATATGGATAATCCCTGCCTGGCCGTCCTGCAACGGGACGGCTATATCAACAAATTCTCCACTTTCCGTGCTGATGTCCTGCTGCGTATAGCCCTGCACCTGCGCAGGCCTGTTGACCTCTTTCAATTCGCTCGGGAAGCCGCCTTCGAACGTATGCATCAGAACGTTCCCCCGCCGGTCGAATATATAAATATATTCGATGTCCTCTTCGCGCTTCATGAAATCCTGGGCTATCATATCGAGCTCAAAGTATTTCTCTGTCAGTATCGGATTGATGCTGTTGGCGGCCAGGTGTCGTGCGACCGATATGCCCCTGTTCTCAAGTTTGTCGAGGAGAATAGAATAGAGGGCCGTCTCTGCGAAGATGATAGCGGTGACGCCGAGCATCATCACCAGCCCGGCTATGGAAAATAATATCTTCCGGCGAAAACCGACTCTGCTCACCATCGGTTTACGGTCTTTTTTGTTTGCTGAGCCATGTCTTCATGTCCCTGATTGAATCGTATGCGCTGTCATCGATCGGAACGAACCTGTCGATCATCATCTTCTGCAATATCTCTTTTCCCTTTGGATCGAGGTGGGCATTCAGGAAAATGCTGCGGAGACTCTCCTTTGTCTTCCTGTCCAGCGTGCGCGAGACGACCAGCGGTGGTATTGCGTACGGGGCTGATTTTCTGATGATCTTTGTTTTTGACGTGAATTCGGGATTGGTTCGATTGGCATACTCCCATATCAGACTGTCGACGGCGGCGCCGTCGATGACCCCCTGGGCAACGGCCTTGATCGACTTGTCATGAGCATTGGTATAGATGTAGGTGCTGAAAAACGTATCAGGAGTTTCATGCATCTGGGCCAGAATATACGTAGGAACCAGTTTGCCGGTATTCGAAAGTGGATCAGTAAAGGCAAAACTCCTTCCCCGTAAATCCTCAAACCGCTCAATCGAACGGTTCCTGGCCACAATAATGTAGGAGTAATAAACCGTTTCGCCATAGGCCTGGGGCGCGGCAAGGAGTTCCATGCCGAAATCCCGGTGTCCGTCAACATAGGGGCCGCTGCAGACAAAGGCTGCATCGAGGGCGCCCTTTTTAATCATATCATTGATTTCGGCGTAATCTTCCCGATCGACAAAATCGACCTTCGTCCCGAGTTTCTCTTCTACATAGTCCAGAAAGTGGCGGTAGTAGGCAAGTCCTTCTTTCGGGGTGATCATGCCGCCGACCGCAATCCTCAGGTGCCTCTCCTGCTCTTTCCCTTTTTCGACTGAAGCCGGCTCCCTCTTCGCAAGGCTGATCTTCTTCGGCTGCTCGCCGCTCCGGCAGCCCGCAATCCCTGCAACAGCAAGCACAAGCGCCAACAGAAGAAATTTCTTCAACACAGTAATCCTCCGCATAGTCCGCCCTTCAGTCCAGGCCGGGCATTTCTCTCATTTTCGCAGGTAACACGGGTAAATGCAACTGGCCGGGTACGGCCAGCGCACCTGAGTTTACGCCTGAGCTATTGCCGAAAGCATCCAGGGGTTGTTCCCGACAGGCCGGGTGAAGGTCCAGAACTCTTCGAACTTGACCGGCTCGGTCCTGCTTCCGGCTATGACCGCCCCTGTTGCATCGTCTGTCGTATAGTCGAGGAGGTTGGCGTAAAACCGGACCGTGATAAAATCTTTGCCGTACTCCTGCCAGATCTCCACAGGCTCGACCTGTCTGACCGCAATATTTTCAAGCCGGTTGGTCTTCTTTTCACTGAGATGTGCATCGATGTCCTCCCTGAAAATGCCCCGCATGTCATCGGTCAGGAGACCTGCCATCGAAGCGAGGTCCCTGTTCATCCATGCGCCCTGAATTTTGAAGAAGATGTCTGTGACGCTGTCGTTAAAACGGGAGAGGTCGAAGGACGGATCCATCTGTCGGATGTGGGCCAGGCCCCGGTCAGTGTCCTCCTCGGCAGAGTCGCCCCCAAAGCCACCTGCGCCAGCGGGGATAGTTCCCGCTGTATACCCGCCCGGAGATGACGGCTCCTGCTGATAGGCCGGCCGTTGCTCCCGGTTACGCCTGACCATCCGGTAAAGGAAATAGCCGATTCCCGCAATCAGGAGGATCTCGAAGAGGCCGATACCGCCGCCCCCGAACCCGCTGCCGGCGCCGGCAAATCCCAGGCTCCTGAAGAGCATGCCGCCGATCAGCCCTCCGACGATGCCGCCGCCGATGCTGCGCAGAAGACCGCCGCCGGGCTGGGATGGCTGCGGTGAAACCGGGGCTGCCTGCTGTCTCGACGGTGCTGGTTGCGGATTCGAACGGCTTGGTGAAGAATAACTCCTTGAGCCCCTGCTTCCGAAGGAGCGCCCGCCTCCTGCGCGTGCCTCGGCATGCAGCTCCAGCACCGTTACGCTCATCAGGACCATTATGGAAAGCATCGCAAAAAACCTGGCAGCAGATATCTTCATAGTTTCAAATCTCCGTTTCTTGAACTCAATTATTGATTCAGATAGTATACACATATTCTGGAGAGGGGTGCTTCAGGCCGGCATAGTGAGGACTCAGTACTGCAGGACAAATTCTCCCTCCCGTAAGTCGCCTGCCTCCTCCTCCGCTTACGGTTCCGGTTTCGAGGCTTTTTCCTGAGTGCGTTTCTCGCGCATGATGAAATAGATATTGCGTCCATAGATGAGGAGGCCGGCGCCCTGGCCGACGATGAAGACCGGGTCGCGGCGATAGACGGCGTAGGCGAGCAGCACGACACCGCCGGCCACAGAAAAGAACCAGAAGGCGCGGGGAATGACGCTTTTCCGTGCCCGTTCGCTGGCGATCCACTGGACCATGAAGCGCGCAGAGAACATGGCCTGGCCGATGAACCCGATCACCACCCACAGGATATCGCCGGTTATCATGAATGCCGACCGATTCTGAAGGGGCTGCGACGCCTGCGGCGAAGAAGCCACCAGACTCCGAGGAGATCAGGGATGCCTACCGCCAGACGGTCGAGGATGCCGTAGTGGGACCTGCCGTGGCCTCGCGGCCGGTCGACCACATCGATATGGGTGATTCTCCAGCCGTCGCCGAGGAAGAGCGCCGGGAGGAAACGGTGCATGTTCTCGAAATAAGGCAGGCGGATAAAAGGTTCACGCCGGAAGGCCTTGACCCCGCAGGCCGTGTCCCTGGTATCGTCCCGCAGGAGGGTGCGGCGTATATGGTTGGCTGTCCTCGAGCCGATCTTTTTGAGCAGGGAGGATTTTCGAGCGACGCGCTGACCCGCGACCAGCCCGACACGGGGATCATCGAAAACCCGGAGCAGAGCGGGGATGAAATCAGGGTTGTTCTGTCCGTCTCCGTCGAGGGTGACGATCAGCGGCGAGGCTGCAGCAAGCACTCCGGTCATGATTGCAGCGCTCTTCCCCAGGGGTTGGACATGTCTGATACAGCTCACCGCAAGGCTGCCGTCAGCCATCTGCCTGACGAGTTCTTCTGTCCTGTCTGTGCTGCCGTCGTCCACGACTATAATCTCATGCGGTATGCCCCCGAGGACTGTGACAATCTCCGGAAGCAGGACGGCCAGATTGCCTGCTTCATCGCGGGCCGGGACCACCACCGACACGTGAGGCAGACTGGAATTCCGGGCCGATGTCACGGGCGTGTTCCTGCCTTCGTGTAGATACCGATATGCAGCATGCCGACCTGGCCGATATTCAGTCCTTCCACCGTGGCGTGCTTTTCGAGGATGAGGCCGGTACGCGCCGCCTGCCCGAGAAAGTCAGGCTCGTTTTTATCGTCGACGAGGGCGATGCGGCATCCGGGAGCTGCCAGAAACTCGGCTGCCCCCCTGCCGTCGACGAACCTGGTCTTTGTCCCCAGGGTGAAGAGGAGTCCTGCTTCTTCATAACCTGCCGAGGCGATCTGAGGTGCCGCGCACGGTGAGATCAGTCCGACAGCGTTTGCAAGCCGCGGCGTCAGCCACCACTGAGATACTGCCGGTATGGTTAGGCCGAATATCAGAATATAAAGCGGAATGAAGCCTGTGACCAGAAGGGCAAGGGCGAGGACCTGAGCCCGCTTTAGTGAGGAGACCGCAGCGGCCGACGCACAAACAACGACTGCTGCAGCTGCAGGCAGGGAGGACCATGGCAGACCACCCCCGAACCGGGAGAGGACAACCAGGGCAGCGACGGTCAGGAGCGTGATCCCGGTTGCGGTAAAGACCGCCGGCAGCCGTTCCCAGATCCGTTCTGTGCTTATGCCGTTGCTGACGGTTGCTCCGCCGATGAGCAGGGCGACGGCAGGCAGGGCCGGAAGGGTGTAGTGGGGGAGCTTGGTGACCACCATCTCGAAGACCAGAAAGGTCGGGATGAACCAGGCCAGGCATACCGTGACTGCCGGGGTCCCGCGCTCACGCCAGATCCATTTTGCGGCCGCCGGCAGCAGCGCGGCTCCGGGGATGAAGATCAGCCAGAAGAGTGCGGAATGAGTCCCCGGCGGCATACCGTGGCCTTCCTGCCCCGCTGCGAGCTTGCCGAGAAGATCCTTGCCGACCGATTCTGCGAGGAAGTCCCGTCCGGCTATCGAAAGGATGGCAACGAACCAGGGAAGAACCATGGCGAGTGAGACCGGCAGTCCGATGGCAGGCCGCAGGTTAAGCACCCAGCGCCACCGGCGTGCAGCGAGTATGAGGCCCAGGATGGCAAGCCCCGCCACCATGATAACGATAGGGCCCTTGATCAGGAAGCCCAGACCAAGGCCGATCCAGAAGAGTAGGGCGACAGAGACCGGAGGCCGGTCCGGCCCGCTCCACAGATAGACCCGTGCCAAGCCGCCCTGGGTCAGAAGGACAGCGGCGAGGTGCGCGGCGTCCGTTTTGGCCAAATGCGCCTCGGTGACGAGGATGACCGAGGTGGCCATCAGCGCCCCGGCTATGAAGCCGGCCCTGCTTCCAAAGAGCGGCAGGCAGACCCAGTACGTGAGCAGCACCGCGGTGATTGCCCCGGCAACCGAGACCAGCCGATAGGCCCATATTCCGGCGTCCGCCCCCTGGCCGGTCAGCTTTACTGCAGCTACCTGCAGCCAGTAGATGCCGATCGGTTTTTTGTAGCGGGTGCCCTCCTGGAAGCGAATATCGACATAGCTGTGCGTTTCGAGCATCTGCTTGGACGACTGGACAAAGCGCGCCTCGTCACGGTCGACCGGAGGAATACCGGCGAGACCGGGCAGAAAGCAGAAGAGAGTCAGCAGGGTCAGGGCGGCAAGGCTTCGCCAATGCGATGCAGAAACCCACTGCAGGGACCGTCCGAGACGGAGTTCGGCATCAGCGATGAGCGGGGAGACCAGCGACGGCATACCGGACAAGGTCACGGCCGGGCCGGTCTGTTCCGGAGCGGTTGCACGGAGCGCAGGGCGTCCTGACCTTCTGCGGTGCGGGCGACCCGCATGAATTCGACAGTCGACGAGAGGAGTCTGATAACAGGGACCTTTTGCAGCATACGGGTAAAATAGCACGGGAAAAAAGAACTTATCAATCAAGACCTCAGATCACAGGGGTTCTGTCGATTTCGACCGCTGCCAGGTCAGAAGCAGGGTATCGGCACGTGATGATGACTGTTATTTTCTGTGAAAAATTATGGCGGAGAGAGAGAGATTCGAACTCTCGGTGAGTTTTATCCCACACACGCTTTCCAGGCGTGCGCCTTCAGCCGCTCGGCCATCTCTCCGCATCAACAGCCTCAAATTCTAACCGATCAACGAAGATTATTGCAAATTAAGGTCCCTGAAAGGGGCCGGCGTTCCGTTTGTTCTGCGCGGGTCGCAGCCGCGCGGCTCCTGATTTTGAAAAAAGGGGCGTCTTCCCCTGAGACGGGGGGATACTGGCCGTAAAAATTGACGCGTCTATCGGGTATTACGAAGAGAGCTTTTTCTTCAAGAGTTCGTTCAGCATCTGGGGATTGGCCTTGCCTTTGGTCACCTTCATCACCTGTCCGACAAAAAAGCCAAGCAGCTTTTCATCTCCTGCCCGGTAGCGCTCGATCTCTTTGAGGCTCCGTGCCAGGACATCGTCGACCGCCTTTTCGATCTCGGATGAGTCGGAGATCTGGAGCAGCCCCTTTTCGTTCACGATGACTGCCGCGTCTTTGCCTGTCCGGTACATCTCTTCGAAGACCGTTTTTGCGATCTTGCCGCTGATCGTTCCCTTGTCGATCAGGCTGATCATGCCGGCCAGTTGTGCCGGCTTTATCGGGCACTCACTGATCGTCCGGTTCTCCTCGTTGAGGGCGCGCATCAGATCGCCCATCATCCAGTTCGAGACTGCTTTTGCCGGTCCCCCGGCGCGTACCGCATCCTCGAACCAATCCGCAACCACGCGTTCCTCGGTCAGCAGGGACGCATCGTGCTCCGGCAGGCCGTAGTCCGCGGTGAACCGCTGTTTCTTTGTGTCGGGCAGCTCCGGCAGGGACCTCCTGATATCCTCTATCCAGGACTGTTCAGCGATGACCGGTACAAGGTCCGGATCCGGAAAATACCGGTAGTCATGAGCCTCTTCCTTCGAGCGCATCGATTCGGTTATTCCCTTTGCAGCGTCCCACAACCTGGTTTCCTGGACCACCTTCCCGCCGTCTTCGACGACGCTGATCTGCCTTCGGATCTCGTACTCGACCGCCTTTTCGACAAACCTGAACGAGTTGATATTTTTCACTTCCGCCCTGGTGCCGAACTCCTTCTGTCCCACAGGCCTGACCGAGACGTTGGCGTCACACCTGAGGGAGCCCTGGTCCATGTTGCCGTCGCAGACCCCGAGATAGCGCAGGATCGCCCGCAGTTTCTTCATGTATTCTGCCGCCTCTTTCGGACTGCGGATGTCAGGTTCGGAGACGATCTCCATAAGCGGGACACCGGTCCTGTTGAGGTCGACAAAACTGTAGTTCCCGGCACCCTCGTGGATATTCTTTCCGGCATCCTCCTCCATGTGGATCCTGGTAATGCCGATCCTCTTCGTTTCACCGTCAACGGAAATATCAATATGTCCGCCCAGGCAGATGGGGTGCTCGTACTGGCTGATCTGGTAGCCCTTTGGAAGGTCGGGATAGAAATAGTTCTTTCGCGCGAACCGGCTGTAGCGCGCAATGGTGCAGCCTGTCGCCAGGCCGGTTCTGACCGCAAATTCCAGGGCCCTGCTGTTGAGGACCGGGAGCACGCCCGGCATGCCGATGCAGACAGGGCAGGTCTGCGTATTGGGTCCGGCGCCGAAGGTGGTTGAACAGCCGCAGAATATCTTGGTCTGCGTCAGCATCTGCGCGTGGACCTCGAGTCCGATGACCGCTTCATATCTCATAGCGCTGGCCTCCGTGTATGCCAGGGCGTCGACTGTTCATACGCGTAGGCTGCTTTCAGGACGGTCGCCTCATCGAAGTGTCTGCCGATAAGCTGCAGTCCGACCGGAAGATTCCCGGAGGTAAAACCGCAGGGAACCGAGATCCCGGGGGCGCCTGCAAGGTTAACGCTGATGGTGAAGATGTCCGCCAGATACATCTGGAGCGGGTCGTCTGTTTTTTCTCCAAGCCTGAAGGCAGGGGTTGGGGTGGTCGGGGTGACGATCAGGTCCACCTCCCTGAAGGCCCTGTCGAAGTCGTCCTTGATGAGTGTCCGCACCTGCTGGGCCTTTTTGTAGTAGGCATCGTAATAGCCTGAGGAAAGGGCGTAGGTGCCCAGCATGATCCGCCGCTTCACCTCTGGTCCGAAGCCCTGCGCCCGGGTATTCATGTACATGTCCAGGAGGTCCTTTCCCTCGGCGCGGAACCCGTATTTAACACCGTCATACCGGGCGAGGTTCGAGCTTGCCTCAGACGTGGCGAGCAGATAATAGGTGGCGACCGCGTAGCCCGAGTGGGGGAGGGAGACTTCAACCGGAATTGCCCCGAGGGATTCGAGCTGTGTGATGGCGCCCCTGACGGCAGACTCGACCTCAGGGTCCATCCCGTCGATCATATACTCCTTCGGGATTCCTATGCGCAGGCCCCTGACGTCCTGTCCGAGGTTGGCCGTAAAGTCTGGCGCGTCCACCGGTGCAGAGGTGGAGTCTTTCCTGTCCCTGCCCGAGATGATATTCAGGAGCAGCGCGGTGTCGCGCACGCTTTTTGTAATCGGGCCGATCTGGTCCAGCGAGGAGGCAAAGGCAACCAGCCCGTAGCGCGAGACCCGTCCGTATGTCGGCTTCATCCCGACGACCCCGCAGAGTGCCGCAGGCTGACGTATGGACCCCCCGGTATCAGACCCGAGGGCCGCGATGCACTCGCCTGCAGCCACCGCAGCAGCAGATCCGCCGCTCGACCCTCCTGGTATGCGGCCGGTATCCCACGGATTACGGGTGGTGTGAAACCCTGAGTTTTCCGTTGATGATCCCATCGCAAACTCATCGAGATTTGTCTTGCCCGTCAGGACATAGGCCTGTTCAGCCAGGGCGCTGGTGACCGAGCTTTCGTACGGCGGAATGAAATGTGCGAGGATCCTTGACGAACAGGTGGTTCTGATGCCCCTGGTGCAGAGGTTGTCCTTGATCGCAATCGGAATGCCGGTTACCATACCCGGATTGCCCGCCGCGATCCTTTCGTCGGCCTGACGGCTCATGACCGCTGCCTCGTCCTGCGTCACCGTCACATATGCCTTTACGCGGTCCTCGACTGCCTCTATGCGCTTAAAGACAGCATCGACGATATCCTTTGAGCTGACCTCGCGCCGGTCGAGCATGCCGCGAAGTTCATGTATGCCGTAGTGGTATAGTTCCAAGAAATGCCTCCAGAATAAACGGTTAAAAAGTTTAGCACCCGGCAGGGGCCGTTTGCAAGCGGGGCAGCGGGTACGCGCCCTGTCGCCGGTCCGGGCACCGCAGCAGCGGCAGCAGCAGTGTCGCCCGGCGGAAAATCAGCTGCCGGATGTTCTTCCGAGGGATATCAGATACCCGAGAAAGATGACTCCCGATATGACATGCAGCAGAAAGCAGATCAGGAGTGCCCTGCTCTTCTCCTCTGCCCGGAGTATGGTATCTTTCAGCCCATTGCTGCCGGCATGGTTCCCGCGCAGAAGCTTTCCGGTCATGCCCGCCGCTGCGACCATAAACAGAATATAGCCCGCAACGACGCATTGCCAGTAAAAGTTGCCGCTGAACTGGCGCGGTCCGGACTCGCTGAAGACAGAAAATATCAGAACCGCGATCACGTAGCCCCCCGATGCATACTGCAGGGGCAGATTGTTTCGCAGCTCCTTTCCGTACAGCAGGAGATAGGCAAGGGGGAAGACCAGTGAGCCGGCGAGGGCGAGGGGTATGTTTGATGTCCAATGCGACCATATCGAAAACAGGTTGACGGTTATTCTCTCCCGTTCCCCGTAGGCATTTCCAAAATCGTAGGTATAGATCAGGACATATTCCGCAAGCAGTACCACGGCACCGGCAAAGACCGGTATCAGGTTGGTCCACAGTCTCTTTCCGATGCCGAAATGCCTGAGGAGCAGGAGCGGATATGCGATGCAAAAAACAAAGAAAAAGCTCGGCTTGACGAGGATGTTCAGAATACAGAGCCCCGTGATCAGGAGAAGCCTGCGGTCTGTCGGCTGCAGGATCTGTTCGTACGACTGCCAGAAGAGCAGGAGGGCAAAGGGCATCAGGAATATAGTTGTGGAATTGTGCCATACGGTCGGGGTGATATGGCCCAGGTAAAAATGGCCTCCGATCAGCATGCCTGTCGGTATGTTGACGACGAGCATCAGCATCGCCGCGACTGCGGTAATCAGGCGGTCAGCCTGTCTGTCCCCGGCGCTGATCGTACCCGTGCAGGAGGTGATAAAGTTTCTGGTTATCGTGAATTTGGCGGTCACGGCTGCAGCCAATACGACCGCTGATGCATTGTAGAGCCAGGTGCTGTCTGTATGGAATAATGCGGTGCAGTATACCGTCAGAAAGTACAGAAAATTGGCAGGGGGTTTCATGGTCCCGGCCGCGATCCTGCCGATATAATCTGCATGCACGTGGATATCCGTTTTTACGCCAAGATAGATAATCGCGGCAAAGGCAAGCAGGGATGCGGAGAACACATATGTTTCCCTGTATGACATGATTTTTCGTATCATCGATATACTCCCTGCCTTCCCCGGAAACCGGCCTGCATTGTCTCGCGTCTTCCGTCCGTGATGTATAATAGCAGAACCTAAACCACCTGGAGGAAATGATGGATATTTTGGAGACCCTGACTGCGGACATTGCGGCCAGCATGAAGAGCAAGGAAGACGGGCATGATCTCAGGACCTCGACGCTCAGGATGATAAAATCAGCGGTCAAGAATGCCGAGATCGCGAAGAGGGGGAAGGGAGACCTGACCGGCGACGACATCGTCTCGATCCTCTCGACGATGGTGAAGCAGCGGAAAGAGTCGGTGGACCAGTATGTCGCTGCGGGCAGGCAGGACCTTGCGGACAAGGAGGCGCTGGAGATCGGTATCATCCAGGGATATCTCCCGAAGCAGCTGTCTGCCGAGGAGCTTGACTCAGTGATCCGGGCAACGATCCGGGAGACAGGGGTTTCGAGCATGAAGGAGATGGGCAGGCTGATGAAGGATCTGATGCCCAAGGTGAAGGGCAGGGCCGACGGCAAGGTCGTGAACCAGAAGATCAAAGAGATACTGGAAGGTGCAGAGGCGTAAGTTATTTCTTTTTCGAAAAATCGACCTTGACCACTTTCTTCCCGGGGACTGCCTTGAGGTCGGGTCTGGCAGGCTTTTTTTCTTCCGGGGCCGGCTTATGAGGCATCTCCGGAATTATCCTGTTCTCGGAAGAGGTGACAAACTGCGCAGCCAGTTCCGGTGAGAAGATGGCGATGATCTCGTCGGGGGGGACAAAACATTTTTCGTTCTTTGGCCCGAAGCCGAGTGTTGCGTGTATGCCGCTTTCGTCCCAGTCGAACTGCATCATCCGGTTGAACACCAGGACCAGCCCGCGCTCCTGCTCCTCAGGAAGAAAGCCCCTGTTGCCGATGACCACCGTGTCGGCGTGTCTGACCACAATAAAGACCCTGCCGGCCAGGTCCAGCATCTCAAAGAATATCTGCTTCTTCAGATCGTTCAGATCCCTGGCCATTGCAGTTCTCCCGTCTCTGTGCTGATTACGCCAGCTTCTGCCCGGGCAGGCTCATTTTTTTCTGAGCAGTTTTTCCGCCCTGGCGACGATGGCATCTGCGGTGAAGCCGAATTTTTCGAAGAGGACCTTTGCGGGCGCCGAGGCGCCGAACGTGTCCATGCCGATGACCGCGCCCTGAAGTCCGACGTATTTATGCCATCCGAACGAGGCCCCGGCCTCTATGGCGATGCGGCTGGAAACATCTGCCGGCAGGACGCTGTTGCGGTATGCCTCAGGCTGCCGGTCGAAAAGTTCGGTACAGACCATATTGACGACCCGCACCTTTACTCCTTTTGCCTTCAGTGCCTCGGCAGCCGCCAGGGTGATATGGATTTCTGCGCCGGAGGATATCAGGATCAGGTCCGGCTTGCCCTTTGAGCCGGCAAGCAGATACCCGCCTCTTTCAGTGCCCTCTGCGGCGGCGTATTTCTTGCGGTCAAGGATGGTCAGGTTCTGGCGTGACAGGACGAGCGCGTGCGGTCTGCTGCGGTCGCTGATCGCCACCTTCCAGGCAGCTGCCGTTTCATTGGCATCGGCCGGACGCAGGACATTCAGGTTCGGCATCGCCCGGAGGCTGGCCAGGTGCTCGACCGGCTGGTGTGTCGGCCCGTCCTCGCCAAGCCCGATTGAGTCATGCGTCAGGACATAGATCACATGAACGCCCATCAGCGCTGAAAGCCTGATCGCCGGCCTCATATAATCGGAAAATACAAAGAACGTGCCACCGTACGGTATCAGCATACCGCTGAGGGCCATACCGTTCAGGGCAGCAGCCATGGCATGTTCCCTGACACCGAAATGGATGTTCCGTCCCGCTTTCTTCTTGCCGTATTCAATATATTTCTTGAGCCAGGTGTTGTTCGACGGAGCAAGATCGGCAGAGCCGCCGAGCAGGTGTGGAAGCCGATCGGCGATGGCGTTCAGGACCTTCCCGGAGGCGCTTCTCGTTGCCATTGAGCCATCGGCCGCTGTCCAGACCGGAAGAAACTTCTCCCAGCCCTTCGGCAGTCTTCCGGCTGACAAATCATCCCAGAGTTCTGCAAGGTCCGAATGCTTCCGCGCATACTTCCTGTAAAGTGCCTGCCATTTCTTTTCAGCGTCGCGACCTTTGGCAGCCGCCTTGCGCATATGTGCCGTTACGGTCTTTGGAATGCAGAAGCTCCGGTCAGGGCAGCAGAGGTTCTGCTTTGTCAGCTTCAGTTCAGCCTCGCCCAGTGGAGAGCCGTGGACATCGCAGGTGTCCTGCCTGTTGGGGCTGCCGTAGCCGATATTCGTCCGGACCATGATAAGGGTGGGTTTTCCCTTCTCCTTCCGGGCGGTCCTGATCGCGGCTTCAATCTCTTTGACGTTGTTCCCGCCAGCCTTCAGTACCTGCCACTCCATCGCCTCAAACCGCTTCTTGACGTCTTCGGTAAAGGCCAGGTCGGTAGACCCCTCGATCGTGATCTTGTTGTCCGAGTAGAGATAGATAAGCTTGCCGAGACCGAGATGTCCGGCAAGCGAGGCGGCCTCGGCCGAGATGCCTTCCATCAGGTCGCCGTCGCTGACGATGCCGTACGTGTGGTAATCGACGATCGTGAAGCCCGGACGGTTGAACATCGTAGCCAGGTATTTTTCGGCCATGGCCATGCCGACGCCGGTGGCAAAGCCCTGTCCCAGCGGTCCGGTGGTTGTCTCTATACCGCAGTCAGGACAATATTCCGGATGTCCCGGGGTCTTGCTCTCCCACTGCCTGAAGTTTTTTATATCGTCGAGCGTGATGGCGTGCCCGGTGAGGTGAAGGAGGCTGTAGAGGAGCATCGAGCCGTGTCCTGCAGACAGTACAAACCGGTCCCTGTTCTGCCAGCGCGGATTGGAGGGACTGTGTTTGAGGAAATTCTGCCACAGGGTGTAGGCCATCGGCGCATCTCCCATCGGCATTCCCGGGTGCCCGGAGTTGGCCTTCTGTACGGCATCTGCAGAGAGCATCCTGATGGTATTGATACAGAGTTCATCGATATTCGGTTTCTTCACGTCTCGGCCTCCATGTCATGTTGATCGTAGTATCCTGCCTGCGGGCAAGCCGTGCGCGGGGCTATGAACTGATCCGCGCGGCAAAGTATCTTAACACAATTTTCATTTTTCAGGGCTTCTGAGGTAGTATAAAACATGCGAATCAGGGCAATCATGGCGCTGTTGCTGCTCCTCATACCGATGAAGGCCTATGCCTATCCGGTGATCGATTTCAGCGAGCGGAACCATGCGTTCGGGACGATCGGGCAGGAAGGGAAACCTGAGTATTTTTTCGAGTTCATCAACCGTGGCGACCAGGAGCTGATCATCGAGAAGGTCACGGCCACCTGAGGCTGCACCGCAGCGATGGCTAGTTTGAGCCGTCTGAAGCCGGGAGAAAAGGGAAGGGTGCAGGTGACGGTCGATCCTTCGGGAAAGCGGGGACCGGTTTCCAAATCGGTACAGGTCTACAGCAATGATCCCCGCCAGCCGGTTGTCACCCTCCAGGTGACGATGCAGGTTCGGGATGCCATCCATCTTAGGAGGGATGCTGCGGCGAACATCTTTGATGCGGCCTGCCGCAGCTGCCATGTTGATCAGGGCAGGGGAAAGACCGGGTTTGATCTCTTCAGGGCCGACTGCTTTATGTGCCATAACGCGGGGACTGGCGCGCAGAACATAACCCAGTTGAGCAGGAGACCGGAGAGTTACCTGCGACGCGCAATCCGCGACGGGGTTGTCAATACCACGATGCCCGGATTCGCCCAGAAAAACGGCGGGCCTCTCAGTGATGCGGAAATCGACTCTCTGGTCAGGAGCATCAAAAACCCATGACGAGCTCCGTACGTGACCGGTTTGTCCTCTATCTTTCCATGATCAAGTTTTCGCACTCCATCTTTGCGCTGCCGTTTGCCTTTACCGCGGCCCTTATTGCGGCAGCCGGCATGCCTTCCCTGAAGCAGATATTCTGGATTGTGGTTGCGATGGTCGGTGCCAGGTCCGGCGCAATGGGCCTTAACCGGGTGATCGACCGGCAGATTGACCGTGCGAATCCCCGGACGGCAAACAGGGAAATTCCCCGCGGCGTTATCGGTGCCGGGGAGACGGTTGTTTTTGTCATAATCTCGTTTTTATTGCTGATTCTGGCTGCGTATATGCTGAATCCTCTCTGCCTTCTGCTCTCACCGGTGGCGATTTTTGTCCTCTTCATCTATTCGTATACCAAGAGGTTTACCTGGGCGGCGCATTTTGTCCTGGGGCTGGCGATATCTGCTGCACCCCTCGGCGCCTGGGTTGCGGTGCGCGGGAGTTTCGACCCCGCTATACTTCCTCTTGCGGCTGCCGTTATTTTCTGGCTGGCCGGGTTTGACGTGCTTTATGCGCTGCAGGACCTTGAGTTTGACCGGAGCTACGGCCTCTATTCAATCCCGCAGCGCTTCGGCGTTTCGAAATCGCTGTGGCTGGCGAGGAGTTTCCACGTGATTTCCTTTCTCCTCCTGGGCTCAACCGGTGTGGTCTTCCGTATGGGCCTTTTTTTCTGGGCAGGCATGCTGCTTGTGGCAGGGCTCTTCATCTATGAGCATTCGCTGGTGAGACAGGGAGATCTCTCGAAACTTGATATGGCCTTTTTTAACATGAACGGGTATATCAGCATGACGGTCTTCCTCTTTACCCTGATGGACTACCTGGCATGAAGCGCTTTGTCCTGGCGATCAGCGGGGCCACCGGGCCGGCTGTCGGACTGCGTGTCCTGAAGGAACTGTCCCGGACGGCTGAGGTTCATGTCCTGATATCACGTCAGTCGTTTGCGATAATCCGGGATGAGACCGGCGTGGACTTCAGCGGCGAGACAGACGCAGTCATCAGGGAGAAGATCGGCGCATACGCCGGGGCCGGTGTGGAGTATCATTCTGAGCATAACTTCGAGGCGCCGGTTGCCAGCGGGTCTTTCAGGACAGACGGGATGTTTGTGGTCCCCTGTTCGATGAAGACCCTTGCCGGGATAGCGTCAGGGTATTCGAACAGCCTGATCGAACGTGCTGCAGATGTGACCATCAAGGAGGGCCGGCCCCTGGTGCTGTCGCCCCGCGAGATGCCGATGAGCGCCGTCCACCTTGAAAATATGCTGAAGCTCGCACGTCTCGGTGTCAGAATAGCCCCGCCGGTCGTCGGTTTTTATCACCGGCCCGCTGATGTCGGCGAACTGATCGATTTTATCGCCGGGAAGCTGCTCGATGCGATGGGCGTGGAGCATGAAATCTACCGCCGCTGGGGGGCGTGAGGCAGTCTCTCTGTTCAGAACACAGTGGGCAGCGGTTCACAGCTTACCCTTGTCCAGCATACTTCTCACCTTCTTCAGAAGCTCCATGGGCGTTATTGGTTTGAATACGATGACGGCATCGTCTCCGAGTGAAGCCCTGTCCCTGACAATATCAGGAGAATAGCCGCTGGCAAAAATGGCCTTTATCTCGGGACTGATCTTCCTGATTTCATCGTACGCCTCTTTCCCGTTCTTCTTCGGCATCACGAGGTCAAAGAGGAGCATCTGGATGCGGTGCTTGTTCTCCTGATATTTAAGGATCGCGTCTTCACCATCAACAGCGGATATAACGGTATAGCCAAATTCCCTCAGCACAGACTCGGTCAAGATTCTTACCGTTTCATTGTCTTCTGCGAGGAGTATGGTCTCGGACCCGCCCACCGGCTGCTCTGCTGCCACGATTTCTTTCTCGTCCGCTGTACCAGCGGCAATAATCGGCAGATACATGTTGAAATTCGTTCCGCTACCCGGTGTGCTGCTTACGGTTATATGACCTTCATGCTGCTTCACGATGCCGTAGGCGACCGCGAGGCCTAATCCCGTGCCTTTCCCAACCTCCTTTGTGGTATAGAACGGTTCGAAGATATGCTGCTTTGTAGCTTCGTCCATACCGTGTCCGGTGTCCGAGACGCTGATCAGGGCATACCTGCCGGACAACCTGAGCCCGTAATGGAAGCTGAGCGCCGTATCGAGATGCACCTGTTCCGTGGTGATTGTGAAGGTGCCGCCCCTCGGCATGGCATCCCTGGCATTCGTCGCCAGATTCATAAGCACCTGGCTGATCTGGTGTTCATCCCCCAGTATCGGCAGGTTGCCGGCGGACAAAAAGGTTTTAAACGTGATATCCTCTCCGATAACCCGCACCAGAAACTTTTCCAGTTTCAGGATGCACTGATTCAGATCAAGCGGTCTCCGGTCCAGGAGCTGTTTTCTGCTGAACAGGAGAAGGTCTTTGGTCAGATGCGATGCCCTGTCCGAAACCTCCAGGATCTGCTCTATGCCGGGCCGGTTGGGATCGTCCTTCGGCATTTTCATGAGCGTCATGTAGCCGTAACCGATAATGGCCGTAAGCATATTGTTGAAGTCGTGGGCCACGCCCCCGGCAAGGGTGCCGATAGACTCCATCTTCTGAGAATGCTGGAGCTGTGTTTCGAGATTCCGGTGCTCGGTGATATCGGCTCCGATACAGGCAACGCCGATTGGCGTTCCTCCCGTATCACGCAAGATGGAGTTGTTCCACTCAATGAGCCGGGATGATCCCTCTTTCGTGACAATATGATTTTCGTAGTGCAGGGGCAGCGTGCCGTCGGCGATTCCGGCCAGAAACATCGTACTGACAGATTCCCTGAGCTCTTCCGGCAGGAATAAGTCAAACCAGCTTCGCTGAAGAATCTCTTCGCCCCTCCAGCCGGTGAGGTTGAGCAGGTAGTTATTGCAGAACGTGATGTTGCCTTTGATGTCGAGTATTACCGCAAGAAGACGGACACTTTCGAGCAGGTCCCTGTATTTTCCCTCAGATGCGGCCAGGGCCTCCTCCGCCAGTTTCTGTTCCGTGATATTCTTGTCTGCTCCCCTGTAGCCGGTGAGAGCCCCCTCCTGATCCAGCACCGGCAGGCCGTTGGCCGAGACCCAGATAACGGTGCCCTGCTTCGTCCTGACCGGGTTGACGAGATTCTGAAACTCGACCGCGCTCCTGATAATCGTAAAGATGGTGTCTTTGAACTCCTCACGGCCTTCCTCGGGGTGAAGCTCGTAGAAATGCATTGTGCCGATCAATTCATCAGGCCGGTACCCGAAGACCGACTCGGCCGCAGGACTGACGTAGGTATAGAGCCCCGCGGTGTTGATCTCCCACGTCACGGTAAGGCTATGCTCTGCCAGTTGATTGAAGCGCTGTATACTGTCCTGCAACTCTTCCTCTATACGATGCCGCCTCTGCCGGCCGGAGAGCAGATTTCCCAGGAGTGCGGTGCCTATCGGGTATATAATGATGACGGGCAGCGCAAGGGTGCTGATGGTTTTTTCAATGACATCCTGCGGCAGCAGAAACATGCAGAGAATCATGACGGCATGTACGATCCCGCCAAAAAGATACAGTTCAGAGAGTGACAACTCTCTTGACCCGCGCAACCGGTAGTGTCTCCAGGCCAGGCCGATGAGGGAGGAGGACAGGATGGTGGCAACGCCCATGAGTGCTCCGCCGCCGCCGAGGTTCAGGCGGTAAGCGCCGGCTATGGCCATGGCAAGAAGCGAAGATACCGCACCAAAGTAAAGCCCGGTCAGTCCAAGGAGGATTGTCCGGGTATCAAAGATAATCCCGGGCTTCCACTGGGCCGGGGTGGACATCAGGACGATGGTTACAACGCCGATGATGAGACCGGCGGTTATCCTGTGCAGCACGGGAGGGGATTCCCGCCTTCCCCGGTAAACAACGTCGTAGATCAGGCCGAGTGACAGCAGCAATGCGGCATTATGAATAAGACTGATAAAGATTGTACTGCTCATGCCAGGACCAGGCTGTTGCAGCTGCGGCACGAATGCATCAGGGCAGGGGACTGTCCGCGGGTGCCGTCATGCCGGTGAAGAGATACGGTCAATCCTTTCGTTCTACCTCAACCTGTTCGGTCAGGAGGCGCCGGTAGTAGAAATTCTGGCCATAGAGCACACTGACGGGGTTATGTCCGGTGACGCGGTCCTTGGTGATCAGGGTGGTTACCGGTGCGTCCGAGTGCTTTGTGAAAAGCATATCATGGCCGACACAGAGTCCGACGATGATGTTCATATCGGTGCCGGTTCCGTTCAGCAGCCGGGCCTGGGCGATGGGGTTGCAGGCAGGCTCAAAGGTATGGGGCCGCACCTTGTCCTCCTCGGGCAGGCCGAGCCTGAGCTTGTCGATGCTGCCGCTCTTGCAGCAGACCGAAAGCGGGGCAAGGCCCTGCGCCTCAAGGATGCGGGAGAGGCGTTCGGTCTCGTCGAGCAGTCCTATGCAGGTGGCGATGCCGATCTTCCGGTATCCCATCAGCTTTGCAAAGGCAATAGTGTCTTCGACCCTTGTCCAGCGCGCCCGGATTGCGGTGCTGCCGGGCTGGTGCTCGTAGCAGAGCCCCTCAACCCGTGTTGCAACCCTGGCCATAAGCGCATCCTGGTCTTCCCCTGTGTAACGGTCAAAACTCTCCTGTATTTCAGCCATATGGTCCCGTGAAGGGCAATGGCCCGGTTTTGCGGGTCTGCCTTCTTCCGCGGCACTCCAGCAGTTTGTTCTGCCTGTCTTCTGCCAGACCGCTCCGCAGCTGCTGCAACTGAATTCTTTCATCCGGTCAGCTCCTTTTCATCAGCTCATTCAGGGCGGTGTGCAGGCCTTCCAGGCTGTAGGGTTTGCCGAGCACGCCGGAAAACCCCTGTCTTCTGTATTCTGATAATACGGTGTCATCCGAGTAGCCGCTTGATACGATCGCCTTCACCCCGGGATCACGTTCCCTCAGTTTCTGCAGCGTCTCCAGGCCGCCCATACCGCCACGGATTGTCAGATCAAGAATCACCGCATCAAAGGGGTTCCCGGACTGCTTCGCCATCTGATATGCGGCGAGTGCCTCCTCACCATTCCGGACAAGCTCCACCTGGTGCCCGAGGGCCTCAACCAGTTGGGCCGCCACCTTTCTCACCACTTCTTCGTCATCCATCACCAGGACGCGGCCGGTTCTTTCGCATCCATGCGTCTTCCTGGCGATCGATGTCTCAGGTCTTTGTTCCGTGGCCGGCAGGTATATGGTGAAAACCGACCCTTTTCCCATTTCTGACGACACGGTGATGAGCCCTCCGTGGTTTCTGACGATGGAATAGGACGTTGCAAGGCCGAGCCCGCTGCCTTTTTCCTTGGTTGTAAAATAGGGATCGAAGAGCCTCTCAATGTGTGCCGGCGGAATGCCGGTCCCCTGGTCCCGGATCGTTATCTCCACAAAAGAGTCCTGGGGGGCGTGGGGAAGATCTCCTGACGCGGGCGCGGGGACATTGCGCGCCGCGACCTCGATCCTGCCCCCAAGGGGCATTGCCTGGTCCGCATTCAGTACGATGTTCTGGATCACCTGACCGATCTGCCCTTCATCCCCCTCTATCGCGAGCAGGTCTCCGGCGACAGCGATCCCATAGTCAACGCGTGAGCCGCTCAGGGCGAACTTCACCGAGTTCTCGATAACCGGGCGAAGGTTGATCACCTTCTTTACCGGCTTGCCTCCTTTCGAAAAGGTCAGAAGCTGGTTGGTGAGGTTTACCGACTGGTGCAGCGCATCCTCGGCATCCTGCAGCGCGGCGCAGCACTTTTCCCTGTTGTCTTTCATCAGTTTCGCAAGGGATATATAGCCGAAAATTCCCTGAAGCAGGTTGTTGAAATCATGGGCGATGCCTCCGGCGAGTGTGCCGATCGCCTCGAGTTTCTGGGTCTTGAGCCGTTCTTCCTCCAGTTCGTGTTTTTCGGTGGAGTCGATGGTGTAACCGGCAAGCAGGGTTTTCTGTCCCCGGACAATCGGGAACTTGATGGTGGTATAGCTGCGGCCGTTCAGATTCTCTTCGAGCTTCAGGACCTTGCCCTCCGAGACGACCGCCCAGTCATCGGCGGTGATCTTAGCTGCAAATTCGGCCGGGAACAGTTCTTCCATCGTCTTGCCGAGCATGTCAGACCCTCTGATGCCGACCATCTGCAGGAAATTGTCACTGGCCTGCAGGACACGGCTTTCGGTTGGGGTCACCTCCTTGATGAATACATACACCGGAGAGTAGCGCATGAACAGGGAGAACAGTTCATTACTCTCCTGCAGGTATTCTTCCGTCTTCTTCCGCTCGGTGATGTCCCTTACCAGGGCCAGATTGTAACAGTGGCCGCCATGCTCGAAATAATTCGCGGAAATTTCGACCGGGAACAGACGGCCGCCCTTGGTCCTGTGGCGTGATTCGAACAGGAGAGAGCCCTTTGTTTTGACGTCCTGCCAATGCTCGTGCCATTTCTGAAGCGGGAATTCCGGATCAACGTCTGCCATATTCAGACCGATCAGTTCATCTCTGCTGTATTCCAGTGTCTGGCAGGATTTTTCGTTGACGTAGCAGATACGGGCATGCTCATCCAAGAGATAGGCGGCCTCGTTTATGTGGTTTAGGGCGAAGTTCATGAGTTCGAGGTGCTGTTCGTATTCCTGCCTGCCCCGTGCATACAGAGACACCAGGAGGTACAGGATCGTCGACGTCAGAAGCACATACACAAAACCCTTGATAATGCTGAACCTGGTATAGGTGTCAGTGTCCCGCGCCAATTGCTGGACGGCGAGATCGGAAAACAGGATCCAGGCCCCGCTGAGCAAGGCGAAGATGATTGCAATCCTGAAGGGGGTAAGTTTTCCGGTTCCCATATATAAAGCCTATTATACAATTGTTTTTCGGCCCGGTCTATTCAAAGTTGCCGGCGGAAGGGGGGGGCATGCCGGCCCCGGATCAATATGATTCAGCTCATATACAAAGGATGTCTCCTGGTATACAATAAAATCATGTTAAAAGATGGATGTCCAGGAAGTCAGGAAATCAGAAACCCGTATCCCGAAGAGATTGAGTGCATCTGGTGTTCGAGAAAAAACGAAATCTGGTCTGATGAGGCCGAGATGAACTGCAAGGGCTGCGGCAAGCAGATAAGCCGGGATATGGCCACGACCTGTATCCAGTGGTGTCCTGCTGCCAGGGAATGTGTCGGCTCGGAGAAGTATGACCGGCTGATGAAGGCCCTGCATAAGACGTAACGCATCCGTCAGCCCGACAATTCTTTACCGGAAAAGAAAAAGCCCCTTCGCAGGAAGGGGCTTTTTTGCGCCTTAACGGATATATCCTTTTTGAAGGAAAATTGTTTTAGGCTCTGTTGACCCTGACAGCCTTGGGACCCTTGGGGCCGTCCTCCACTTCGAACGTCACTTCCTGGCCTTCGGCAAGTGTCTTGAAGCCGTCTGACTGGATTTCTGAATAGTGGACGAATACATCGCCGCCGCCGTCCTTTGTAATGAAACCGAATCCCTTGGCCTCATTAAACCACTTCACTGTTCCCTTCTGCATGCTACTGACCTCCTGAAAAAAAGTTTAGAGTGTTTCAGCGTCTGTCCATAAAAAAAGCCGCAAAGCTCAAAGTCTTTGCGGCTGATCATTACGACAAAAACTTCTGAAACTGTATTTTTTATATCATAGCGAATCGAAAAAAGCAAGCAATTTTATGTCCACATTTTATGTTCGTGTTTGCCTGTTCCGGTATAATAACAAATGCAGTCAAATCTTGAAGACGATATACGGCAGTCGGAGGGCCGGGCCAACTCCCGGAAATGGGTGGTCCTCCTGTTGCTGCTCTGTGCCGCGCTGGGCGCGGCCGGCGGCTTTGTTTACTGGACACTGCTCGACCTGCCTAGGGTGAACGCGATCGAGGAATATGTGCCGAGCGAGTCTTCACGCGTCTACTCGAGCGACGGCAAGCTCCTGGCCGAGCTCTATTATGAACGCAGGACCTTTGTCCCCCACTATAAGATACCCGAGCATGTCAAGAAGGCCTTTGTGGCGATCGAGGACTCCCGGTTTTACCATCACCCGGGGGTTGACCTTATCGGCATCACCCGGGCCCTGGTGCATGATATACGGGCAGGCGGCATGGTGCAGGGCGGCTCTACCATAACGCAGCAGCTCGCCAAGATGCTCTTCCTCAAACCGGAAAAATCCATCGCCCGGAAGATCAAGGAGGCGGCGATCTCGATCCAGATAGAAAAACGCTATACCAAGGATGAGATCCTGGGATTATATCTCAACCAGACCTATTTCGGGACACGGTCTTTCGGGATCGAGGCTGCAGGACAGACGTACTTCGGGAAATCGGTCGGTGATCTGACCGTGGGAGAGGCCGCACTGCTGGCGTCCCTGCCCAAGGCTCCTTCTCAATACTCGCCTTTCAGGAATGCAGACAAGGCGAAGGACCGCCGGGCCGTCGTCCTTGGCGCCATGCGTAAACAGAGGTTTATTACTGACGATCAGTACCAGAAGGCCCTGGCGGAGCCCATACCTTCAAAGCCACACTTCCGGAAGTATGAGGCCCCATATTTTGTGGAGACCCTGCGTCAGAGGCTGGAGCAGAAGTTCGGCCCGGATATCTATACCTCGGGTTACCGGATCTACTCTTCGATTGATTTCAGGCTCCAGAAGCTCGCGGAGGAGGCACTCGAAAACGGTATTATCAACATGGAGAAGCGTGTGAAGCCCGGAATGCAGGCCTCCCTGGTTGCGATTGATCTCAGGACAGGCCATATCCGGGCCATGGTCGGCGGCTTCGATTTCTGGGACAACCAGTTCAACCGGGCTACGCAGGCACTGCGGCAGCCGGGTTCTGCGTTTAAGCCTTTTGTGTATGCCACGGCGCTTGAAGAGGGCATGACCTCCGAGGATACGGTGGTCGACAGCCCGATATCGTTTAAAGGCGCCAGGCCGGGTCAGATGTGGACACCCAAAAATTATGACGGTACGTATCATGGAGCGGTGTCCCTGAAGACCGCGCTGGCCCGATCCCTGAATGCTGCTACTGTCCGGCTTGCGAACAGCGTCGGTCTCGACAACGTTATACTGACGGCCCGCCGGCTTGGCGTGACGTCAGAGATACAGCCCTATATGCCGGTAGTCCTTGGCGCATCCGACGTTACGCTTATCGAGATGGTCAGTGCCTACTCGGCCTTTGCGACCGGCAAAAAGGCCGCCCTTATACCCTATGAGCGCATCCTGAACAGGGATGGTATCGTGGTTGAGGAGGTCAGGCCGGTCCTGGAAGATGTTCTCGAGGAGGGGGTTGTGTCGGAACTCAAGAAGATGCTCAGGGCTGTCGTGACCGAGGGGACGGCGGTCAGGGCGAAGACGCTTGGCCGGGCAGTATACGGCAAGACCGGGACAACGAACGATTACACTGACGCCTGGTTCATCGGCTTTGACGACAGACTGGCGGTCGGCGTCTGGGTCGGGCGGGATGACCACAAACCGATCGGTCCACGAGAGACCGGTGCCTCTGCCGCATTGCCGATCTGGATCGAATTCATGAAGCAGGCCGAGTAACGGGAACTCATTCCCCGGATGTTTTGCGGTAGGTCCCCTGTTTGTTTTCACGTCCCGGGATGTCCGCTCTCTTCTCGTAATCAGCAATTTGGGCACTGATGATGCGGGTCGCCTCCTGTCCTGTTCTGATTGCCTCTCCCCTGAGGAAGGATTCGACGCTTTTTTCTATATCCATCCCTTCGGCGTAATCAAAAATAAGGTAATCGGTCTCTGCGAGCCTGTCATGGACGCTCTTTCTGGCCTGTGGATCACGGATAAGGGCAACGATGTGGTGACAATACTCCACAAGGCCCGCCAGATAGGTGCGCCACATGCTCTGTTCCACAGGATTGAGCTCTGTATCATCGATCAATGAGGGCAGGGTGACCGTACTGCGGTCCTCAAAGGCGATATCCGAAATCCCGATGGCAGCATGCAGCTTCCCGCTCTCTTCGTCGACGGCATAAGAAAAATCATACTGAAACGACAGAGTGCTGTTCCAGGCCACCCTGCAGGGCTTTCGTGCGGTCCTGCCTTTATTGTACGGACCGTTTTCCCGGACGGATCTCATGATCCCGGAGAAGGTCCTTCCGGAGACCGGAAAAAATTCATACGCCACGTCTGCGGGGAGTGAGAGCCCTTCCGGGGCAGAGCCGCGCGCCGTGCCCCTCGTGTTTCTCTCGGCAGATCCCGGCAGTGACCGCAGTTGCCTTCCCTCACTGTCGAAAAATAGCGATATGCCGGCGGCAGATACGGGCGTTGAGAATGAAGCCAGTATCAGGAGGGTCAGGCAAAACAGGAAAAAACGCGGGAGGTTCGCAACCGGTGAAATAGATCTTTGGACCATGAGATAAGAATACTCTTCTTCCCTCCTGAAATCAAATGAGACCTCGCAGCGGTATCCACCGTCCCCATCGCCCGGAAATGGCCTGGGGCGGTTTCAGCGGGCCGTAATGCCCCACTGCTGCGGTGGGGCGGTCCGGTGGCCCGGAGCAAAGTGAGAATAAGCGGAAATGCAACTTCATCCGATAGAGCATGCGTTTTGACAGCGGTCCCGGGGGCGGCGATCAAAAAGTCTGGCCAATCTGGTAAAATATCGGCTGCGAGCCGATGATGGAAGATCTCTATAATATCAAACTGCCGGTCTTTGAGGGACCGATGGACCTCCTCCTGCACCTGATCAGGGAGAACAAGGTTGACATCTATGACATACCGATTGCGTTTATCACGCATCAGTATCTGGAGTATCTGGATATGATGCGCGACCTGAACCTCGAACTGGCAGGGGATTTTCTTGTCATGGCCGCAACGCTGATCCATATTAAGTCCCGCATGCTCCTGCCGGTTGAAGAGACCACAGAGGAAGAACAGATGGAGGACCCGCGGCTTGAGCTGGTCCAGCGTCTTCTGGAATATCAGGCATACAAGGATGCGGCATCGATCCTGCGGGAGAAGGAGGACGATGCCCTGAAATTCTACAAACGGCCGCCGCTTGAGGACGAGGGTGAGGCGGGCCTGGAGCAGGAACCGTATCTGTTTGACGTCTCAATTTATGACCTCCTTGCTGCCTTCAGGAAGATGCTCGAGGCAGCACCCCCCGAGGTCCGCACCATCACCCGGGAGACCCTGACGGTCAAGGACCGGATGTCGACGATCGTCGAGATGATCGAGCATGCCGACAGTATCAGGTTCGAGGAGGTCTTCAAAGACAACGTGAGCAGGACACAGATGATCGTCACCTTCCTTGCGATGCTGGAACTCCTGCGGCTGGGGCTTGCGAGGGTCTACCAGGAAAAGGAGTTCGGCTCCATCTGGATCATCAATCCCCAAAGACAGCAGGAAGAGACTGCGGGGACGGACGCCGCAGCCCTGTGAGGCCCGGCCGTTTCGTTCTCATATACCTCCTGATTATACCCCGGTTATCTTGATTTTGGACCGGACACGGTGGTACTTTATACGTTATGGCCAAAGACTATAAAGACACGCTCAATCTGCCCCAGACCGATTTCCCGATGAAGGCGAACCTTGCCCAGCGCGAGCCCGAGATGCTGAAGGCATGGGAGGAGTCCTGCATCTATGAAAAGATGCAGCAGAAGAATCAGGGGACCGGCAAGAAATACATCCTGCACGACGGTCCTCCCTATGCAAACGGTCACATCCATATGGGGCATGCACTGAACAAAATTCTCAAAGATATCATTGTCAAGTACAAGTCGATGAATGGTTTTTATGCGCCGTATATCCCCGGGTGGGATTGCCACGGTCTGCCGATAGAACTGCAGGTCGACAAGAACCTTGGCGACAAAAAGGACAGCGTCGGCACTATTGAAAAGCGCCGGCACTGCAGGGAATACGCAGCTGAATTTGTCGACATCCAGCGCGAGGAGTTCAAGCGGCTGGGCGTGTTTGGTGATTGGGCGCGGCCGTATCTGACCCTGACCTATGCCTACGAGGCCTCGATAGTCCGGGAGTTCAACAAGTTCCTGACGAACGGCTATGCCTATAAAGGCAAGAAGCCTGTCCACTGGTGTCCGTCCTGTGTAACGGCCCTCGCCGAGGCAGAGGTCGAATATGCGGACAAGGAGTCGCCTTCCGTCTTTGTCAAATTTGAGGTTGACCAGCAGAATAAAGAGAAATACTTCCCTGACCTGAAGACGAAAAAAATCTCGGTGGTCATCTGGACCACGACCCCGTGGACGCTGCCGGCAAACCTTGCCGTGGCGTTTCATCCCGACCTGGCGTATGCTGCCGTTGAGTGGAATAATGAAATCCTCATTGTGGCGGAGGGCAGGGTCGGGGCGCTGAAGGAGCGCATCAGCCTGGAGGGGCCCGTGCTGCAGACCGTCACGGGCAGCAGCCTTGAAGGCATGCGGGTTCAGCATCCCTTTATCGAGCGGAAGTCGCAGGCGGTGCTCGGAGACTTTGTATCCCTTGAAGAAGGAACCGGCATCGTGCATATCGCCCCCGGTCACGGCGAGGACGACTACGAAGTCGGATTGAAATACGGGCTTGATATCTACGCCCCGGTCGATGACCGCGGTAAGTTCACGAAACACGCGGGAGACCTTGAGGGGCAGTTCGTCTTCAAGGCGAACTCCTCGATCATTGCGATTCTGGCAGAAAGACATGCCCTGATCAAAGAAGAAAAGATAAGTCATTCCTATCCCCACTGCTGGCGCTGCAAAAAGCCGGTGATCTTCAGGGCGACAGAGCAGTGGTTTATATCGGTCGCGCACAACGACCTCAGGAAGAAGTGCCTTGAGGAGATTGACCGCGTAACCTGGGTGCCGAAATGGGGCCGCGAGCGCATCAGCGGAATGCTGACGAACCGTCCTGATTGGTGTGTCTCCCGCCAGCGCAGCTGGGGCGTCCCGATTACCGTGCTGCGGTGCAGCAACTGCGAGGCGTTTGTCGGGGACCCCGATGTCCTGGAGGGAATCGCCAAGCAGGTGGATGAGATGGGTGCCGACGTCTGGTATCTAAAGAAGGCAGAGGAATTTCTTCCGGCCGGATATGTCTGCAAAAAATGCGGACAGACAGCATTCCAGAAAGAGATGGACATTCTCGACGTCTGGTTCGACTCGGGAGTCAGCCATGCGGCAGTTGTCGAGGCGGACGAGCGCCTGTCCTGGCCCGCCGACCTCTATCTTGAGGGGAGTGACCAGCACCGCGGATGGTTCCAGAGTTCTCTGCTTGCGTCGGTTGGTACGCGGGGTACGGCTCCCTATCAGACCGTCCTGACGCATGGCTTTGTGGTCGACGGCTCGGGAAAGAAGATGTCAAAGTCTCTCGGCAATGTCATCGCGCCGCAGGAGATCATCAAAGGATATGGCGGTGAGATCCTCCGCATCTGGGTTTCTGCCGAAGACTATAAGGACGATATCCGGATATCCAAGGAGATCCTGAACCGGCTGACTGAGGCATACCGGAAGATCAGGAATACCTGCCGGTTTCTCCTCGGCAATACGAGTGATTTCGACGGTGGCGATTACAGCGGACGCCTGCAGGAGATTGACCGCTGGGCGATGAACAGTCTCCAGAAACTGGTCGCGAAGGTGACGAGGGCCTACGAAAACTACGATTTTCACGAGGTCTTTCACAGCATCCACAACTTCTGTGTCGTGGATATGAGTTCAGTATATCTCGATATCCTGAAAGACCGGCTCTATACGGCGAAGACCGATTCGGTCGAGCGGCGTGCGAGCCAATGGGTGCTGTCCGGTATCCTCTCGACCCTGACGAGGCTGATGGCCCCGGTCCTCTCGTTTACCGCTGACGAGGTCTGGAAATACATATCCAGGGGACAGGGGGCCCAGGAATCCGTTTTCCTGGCTGCGTTTCCCGTGGTGGATGAGAAATTTGTTGATACAGAACTCGATGCCCGTTGGCAGAGGCTCCTGGAACTCAGGGATGATGTGAACAAGGCGCTCGAGATCAAGAGGGCCGAGAAGTTTATCGGGAATCCGCTTGAAGCGAAGGTGGTCCTGCACCTGCCGGAGTCCTACAGCCAGCTCGGCGAGTCTTACCGGGAATTTCTCCCGGCATTTTTTCTCGTCTCCGGGGTGGAGCTCAGTTCCGGGAAGCTGGAGGCTGCGCATGAGGGAAGTACGGTGGCGGGTCTCCAGGTGCTCGTCGAGCGTGCCGCGGGGAGCAAGTGCCAGCGCTGCTGGAATTGGAGTGAATCAGTGGGGACTTTTACCGACGAACCTGAACTGTGCGACCGCTGCCATGCTGTTGTAACGTCATAGAGCATCTCCGGGACCTTCGCAGGCTGCCGTTGCAGGATGGACCGGCTAGATCTTCTCCAGCAGGGCCTTGGAGTTCTTGACAAAGCAGACCCCTTCCGGCAGTCTGCAGTTACCCGCTTTCTTCTGGCCGGCTGCATCCTCCGGAAAGTGCAGCGTGGTCGACCTGCCGACGGCTTCATCGAGCATACGTGCAGTCGCCTCCAGCAGCCGTTCCCGGACGGAAGAACAGTCTTTTTCAAGCTGTGCGATTTCCTCTTTCATCCGGGCGGCAGTATTGGTCGCTGCCTTGCAGATGCTGCAGTACGGGTCATTCTTCTGGTTGACCAAGATGCCGGTGATGAAATGGAAAAATCGTACCCGGTTGATAATCTGATCCATAAGCAGCTCCTTCCTGTTGCGGGGCAGGACTATTTTTTCGGTTTCAGAGTCCTTAACCGTGCAATATCCTCCTGGTAGCCGTAGATATGGGCTCCGGCGCTGTAAGCGAACATCGGACCGCTCTTCAGGCCTGCCTCACCGGCAACATACCGTTTCAGGAGTTCGATTCCCCCCAGGTTCGTCGGAAATCCGGCCCAGAGGTCCCATGACCGGAAATAACAGCTGACCGTCAGCGCCAGATCAGAGCCATCCGGTATTGCCTTGAAATCAAGAAGGCGCAGGCAGGGCGGGTCGATCTTGCCGTCATTGCCCAGGCAGATATCGTGGTCCTCGGGCGAACCGACCTCGACGATCGCCTGGTTCGTCAGCGGTGTTTCCTTCAGCATATCGATCACGCGCTCGAGCTGGGTCCCGCCCTTCGGCATGGGGTAGTGAATCCTGCTTGCATATTTGTAGGTCTCATTCTCCGCAAGCTGGGGGTCCATCAGGTAATTCGCGAAGTAGTCCTCTATATAGTCCATGGTCGTCGGGGAGGGAATATTGGAACCCGGCGGCATGACCGGGATCATGTCCTCCGAGGGATGTTCGATCGAGACGGCAATACCGCTGTACTGCAGCCGGTACTGTTCTTTTTCGAAGGAGCCCCTCTGGATCTTCTGTTCGTAGGAGTTTTCGAAGATATTATAGATAAGCTGAAACCATGCGTCAGATATGGTCTTTGCGTTCAGGAAAAACGGGTTCATCGTAGCGCCCCTCTAAGTAATTTTTGATATTGTACCACAGTGTCGTCAGAGGGGTGTGGGACGCCTCTGAAAAATGAGGCTGCCCTCAGAGAATTTTGCCGATGAGGACCTCGTCGATATATTGCTGGCCCATGCGGATCCGTTTCCGGCGGGTTCCTTCTTCAATAAATCCGGCCCTCTCAAACAGGTGCAGGGAGCGTTTGTTTGTGGTAAAGATATTGGCCTCCAGCTTCTTGAACCCGTGGTCCTTTGCCCACTCCCCCGCGTATTCCAGCATCCGGGAGCCGATACCGAGTCCCCGGTACTCGGGGCTGATATGGAGCCCTATATTCATGATATGTGCTGTTTCGGGCCGCCTGCCTTCATCCATCTGGATCGCGGAGAGGGCCCCGACAGCTGCGGTGCCGGCCACGGCCACGATCAGGAGGTTCTTGTCAAAATTCATGTTGCAGATGTAGTTTTTGACAGACTCGGGTCTTGTGCCGTAATATTCCATAAGCACATAACTCCGGTCAGGGGCATTGGTCCTGATAACGCTGATGATGTCCTCTGCGTCCGGGCATCCCGCAAGCCTGAGCACGATCATCTCGCCGTTCCTCGCGATAAACTTCAGGACATCTTCCTCTGTCATGTCAGCCTCCCCAACGGACTCTTTTTCCTGATTATACCGGTTATTTCCCGCTCATGCAACCTGACGACACAGAGAGGCAATGCGCCTCCGGACTAGTTGGGCGGCATAAGGGCTGCGATCTTTTTCTGCAGGAGGTCTGTTGTGAACGGCTTCAGAATATAATCGCTGACACCTACCTTGACGGCATCCACCACATGGTCCTCCTCTGATTCTGTCGTAACCATGAGTATCATGACATCCTTCAATGCCTCATCGCTCTTGATGAGCCTGATCAGCGACAGGCCGTCAAGATTCGGCATATTCCAGTCAGTGATCAGCAGGTCGAACTTTTCCTGCTTCAGTTTTGCAAGGGCCTGAACGCCGTCCGCGGATTCCGAGATGTTTTGATACCCGATATCCTTGAGTATGGCCCGAACCGTAGAACGCATCGACTGGCAATCATCAACAATCAGTATCTTCAGATTTTTGGCGGTCTGCACCTGTCTGTCCTTTCGCGATGACGTACTGGATAAGAATAACGCTGCCGGCCCGGCAAATCAAGTGGCATGCGGAAAAGGTATGCTTCATGCGCCGCATCTGTCCGGATGGGAGCTGCTCCTGTGGCGGCTGTCGGGAGGCGACTCAGGGTCTGCCTGATGCGGAACCCGACCTCCTGAGGAAGGCCGTCAGGAGGATTGCGGTCGCGGCTGCGACTGCGGCCATGAGGAAACTGGATGAGAAACTGCCGGTCTGTTCAGCCAGCACGCCTGCAACAGCCGGTCCTGCTATTTGCCCGAAGCCGAAGATAAAGGTCACGAGTCCAAAGGCCCGGGCTGCCTTCTGAGGGCCGACGTAATCGCCGACGGCAGCGGCCATGATCGAGGGTATGCTCCAGGCGACGATGCCGAAGAAGAAGATAGACAGGTAAAGAAAGACGCCGGGCAGTCCGGACGCGACAAGCAGGTATGACAGCATCTGGAAGGTGAAGACGATAATCAGCCCTGCCTTGCGGCTGATCCTGTCCGAGAGGGTTCCGAAGACCGGCCCTGAGAAGAGGCTCAGGAAGCCGACCAGGGACCAGAAGTTCCCTGCCAGCGCTTCTGAAAACCCCCGTTCCTTCACCAGTGTTGTGACGATAAAGGTTGCATAGATGACATAGGTGAAACCGAAGAGGAAATAGATCAGGCCGAGAAAATAGATCATCTTCTCCCGATAGACACTCCCCGTTTCGCGGTGGGCACGGCTGTCCTTTGCGTGCCCGGCGCTCTCCGCCCCGAACGGCTGAAGCCCCTTTTCTTCGGGCCGGTTCCTGATCAGAAGGACGCTGATGCAGGCTATGCCCAGGACGACGGCACTCAGGATCAGCCAGTTTGTCCTCCAGCCTTCCGGGCCATACATGCTGTTGATGAACGGAATCAGCCTTCCGGACAGGATGATTGCAAAGCCGCTGCCGATGACGATGAACCCTGCTGCCCGGCCCCTCCTGCTGCTTGAAAACCAGGAGGAGACAAGCCCCATGACCGTCACGTTGGCCGCACCGCTGCCGATTCCGGTGAGCATATAGAGCAGAAGCAGCTCATGGAACCCGGCCGCACGGCTGACGAGCGCCATGGATATGCCGACGAGCAGCAGTGAGATGAATATGAGCCTTCTGGCGCCGATCTCCGACGACCAGTGGCCGCTTATCAGGACCGACGCCAGATAGCCCACGAAGTTTCCGGTGCTGATGAAGCCCATCTGGGCATAGGTCAGTTTCAGGGTGACAGCCATGGAGGGCAGCAGCATGCCGATCGCAAAACGGCCGAAGCCGAGACAGGCGCAGATGCTGAGCATTCCGGTCAGGACGATGACCCAGCCATAGTGTATCCTGCCAATGTTCTTCCGGTATTCCACAGGAGAAACTATAGCATTCCTGGTGCAGTAATCGGAAGGCCTTTCTTGGCTTTACGGGGATCCTGTGCTAATATTTCTGTAGCAAATAAACGCTTGAGGAGGATCACCCGTGTTCAAGGAATTCAGGGAGTTTGCGGTCAAGGGGAATGTGGTGGATATGGCTGTCGGTATTATCATCGGCGCGGCCTTCGGGACGATCGTAAAGTCCCTGGTGGATGACCTGATCATGCCGCCGATCGGGCTGCTGATGGGCAAGGTTGATTTTGCCAATCTCTTCGTTCTTCTGAAGGACGGGAAGACCCCCGGTCCCTATCTGTCACTTGCCGATGCCAAGGCAGCAGCGGCGGTGACGCTCAATTATGGCATTTTCATCAATACCATTGTCAGTTTCCTCATTGTCGCCTTTTCCGTGTTTCTCATTGTCAGGTATATCAACAGGCTCAGGCGCGAGCAGGAGCCGGCCCCGGCCCCTCCGGCGACAAAGGAATGTCCGTTCTGCCTGTCTGCCATCGCCGTGAAGGCGGTTAAATGTCCGCAGTGCACCGCTGATATAAAATAGGAGGCGTCTGATGCCGATGCCTGACCTCAGCCTCCGCAATCCTCGCATGAAGCGGCTTATCTACGGTCTTGTCATCGGGCTGGTCTTTTTTGTGATAGCCGGATTTTTCATTGTACCTCCGGTCCTCAAGTCTGTGCTGATAAAGAACCTCTCCGAGAAGCTTCATCGTACGGTTGCGATCACCAAGGTCTCGGTCAATCCCTTTGTCCTGTCCGTGGACCTTGAGGGCATTCATATCAGCGAGCGGGGCGGCGGAAGTCCCCCTTCCGCGGATTTTATTACGTGCGACCGGCTTCACCTGAACCTCCAGGCTGTCTCTGTACTGAAGCGGGGTCTGATCCTGAGGGAGATCCGGATCGTCAACCCCTCAGTCAGAATCAGCAGGGACGACGAGACGCACTATAACTTCTCCGACCTGATCCAGGGGGATAAGAAGCAGGTGCCGTCTGATTCCGGGGGCTTGCGGTTTTCTCTGAACAATATCGAGATCCAGAACGGCAGCATCGATTTTAAGGACGGCCCGAAGCATACGGTCCATAAGGTCCGTGAGATCAATGTCCGTATACCGTTCCTCTCAAACCTTCCCTACTATCTTGATTCGTATGTCAAGCCTTCGTTTGCGGCAAAGGTGAACGACCGTCCGGTTGCCCTTGCCGGCGTGACCAAGCCGTTCAAGGATTCCCTGGAGACATCCATCAATATCGATATCAGGGATCTGGATATACCCTACTATCTTGCCTATCTGCCGGTCGACCTTGATTTCAAAATCGCCTCGGCCCTCCTGAGCACGAAGGTTGTCTTTGCCTTCGTACAGAACAGCAGCACCCGTCCGACGATGACCCTGTCGGGGGACATTGACTTCACGAAGATACGGATCACCGATCGATCGGGTGGACTCCTGACAGACCTTCCTGCTGTTCGACTGGCGATAAAGACTGCGGACTTCGTGTCGCGGTCTGTCCACCTGACCCGCCTCGGGATCGAGACGCCGGAAATCAATCTTGTAAAGAGAAAAGACGGGACCATGAATATTGATGTCCTGAAGCCAAAACAGACAGCCACCGTCAGGGAGGAAAAACCGGCTGAGGGTCCGGCGTTCTCCCTTGATATTGATGAGATACGGCTTGCGGGGGGGAAGTTCGGATTTGCCGACCTGTCGAGAGCGTCAGCGTTCAAGACAATGGTGGAGCCTGTCGAACTGTCTCTTGACCACTTCAGCACACAGAAGGAGAAGAAGACGGCTGTTGCTTTTGCGGCAAAGACCGAAGCTGGGGAAGAGGTGAAGGTGAGCGGTGAGATGTCTGTCGAGCCGCTGACTGCTGACGGACGGGCAGAGGTTGTCCGTCTCCCGTTGAAAAAATACGCCCCCTATTATGCTGACCGGCTGCTGTTTTCGATTGAAGATGCGGTCCTCGACCTTTCTTTCCAATACAGTTTTGCGAAGAAAGAGGGTTCGGCGGACCCTGTTGTCCGGCTTGCTGAAATCGGGGCAAGCATTAGGAACATGAAACTCCGCAGAACGGATGAAAAAGAGGATTTTCTGAAGCTGCCCGAATTCTCGGTCAGCGGCGGATCGGTCGATGTCGGGCAGAGAGAGATTTCTCTCGAAAAAATTACCTCGCGGTCTGGTGTCATCGCGGTAAAACGTGCAGCCGACGGGACACTGAACCTGATGAATCTCCTGGTGCCGCAGAGCCCGGTTCCTGCGCCCGCGTCTGCGGTGGTGAAGGCCGGCAAGGCTGAAAGGGAGTGGCAGTATTCGGTCCGGAACCTGAGATTTGATAATTTCGCGGTAAGGTATTCAGATAATGTCCCCTCAGACCCCGTAGAGGTGAGCGCCGAGCGTATCATGATCGCCGCTGACCGGATATCGAACCGCAGGGCCGGCACCGGCAGCGCCTCGATATCGCTGCTGATGGGGAAGAAGGGCTCATTATCCGCAAAGGGTACTCTCGGCATCAACCCGCTGTCTTCTAAGATGCAGGTGTCAGTAAAGAACCTAGAGTTGTACCCGGTCCAGGCATATGTCACCGACCGGACAAATGTCATCGTTACGGACGGGGCTCTGTCTGCTGCAGGTACTGTTTCTGTTTCCCGGGCAGGAGATGGGCTTATGAAGGCCGGATACCAGGGAGAGGTCTCGGTCTCGGGATTCAGGACGGTCGATTCGATTAACACTGATGAACTCCTCTCCTGGAACAACCTTACGATAAGCGGTATTGATGCAGGCTATAACCCGACTCAATGGCATATCAGGGAGATCGCACTGAGCGACTTCTATTCGCGGCTTATTATCAATCCCACTGGGAGCCTGAACCTCCAGGAAGTGATGAAACCGCAGCCGGCCCCTGCCGCGGCCTCTTCCTCGGAGCCGGCACCGCCCCAGGTATCCACGCAGCCCCCGGCCCCGGCAGTCGGCCAGGGAAAAGCCGCAAAATCCGCCAGGATCGATACCATCACCCTGCAGGGCGGGACAGTCCAGTTTTCGGATTATTACATCAAGCCGAATTATTCGGCCCGCCTCGTGGAACTGGGAGGGAGGGTCAGCGGTCTTTCGTCTGATGAAAATGTCATGGGTGATATTGACCTGAGGGGAAAACTTGATAACTATGCCCCCCTGGAGATTAGCGGGAAGATCAACCCGCTCCGCGACGATCTGTTTGTCGATCTGAAGGCGATAGTCAAGGATGTGGATCTCACCCCCGTGACCCCCTATTCGGGCCGGTATGCCGGGTACACGATCCAGAAGGGGAAGCTCTCTCTCGACCTTAACTATCATATCGAGAAGAGGAAGCTCGACGCTGATAACAGGATTTTTCTTGACCAGTTCACGCTCGGGGACCAGGTCGAGAGCCCGGATGCAACGAAATTGCCGGTAAAGCTCGCCGTCGCGCTGCTGAAGAACAGGAAGGGAGAGATCAGGCTTGAGCTGCCGGTGAGCGGGTATATCGATGACCCCAAGTTCAGCGTCGGCAGGATAGTGATAAAGATTATACTCAATCTTTTGGTGAAGGCGGCCACCTCGCCCTTTGCGCTGCTTGGGGCACTCTTTGGCGGGGGGGAAGAGCTCAGTTTTGTCGATTTTGAAGACGGTGCCTCAGCTATCAGCGAACAGGCAGGCAAGAAGCTTGATACACTGATCAAGGCCCTCCAGGACCGGCCTGCTTTAAAGCTTGAGATTGAGGGGCACGTTGACCTCGAAAAAGACAGGGAAGGGCTGATAAGGACCACCTTCATGCGCAAACTGAGAGCACAGAAGCTCAAGGACCTCGTGAAGAAAGGTCAGTCAGCCCCGCCGCTGGATGCGCTTGTGCTTGAAGCGGCTGAATACCCTGTCTATCTGAAGGCAGCTTATAAAGAGGAGAAATTTCCGAAGCCCAGGAATATAATAGGTATGGCAAAGGATCTTCCTGCAGCAGAAATGGAGAAGCTTATGCTCGCACATATCTCTGTGACTGACAATGATCTCAGGGAGTTGGCGCGGCAGCGTGCGCTCCAGGTTGAAGCCTACCTGCTGAAATCGAAACAGGTCGAGAGGGAGCGCATTTTCTTTATTGAGCCAAAGAACCTTCAGGCCGAAAAGAAAGAGAAGATGAAGGACAGCCGGGTCGATTTCCGGCTGAAATAAGCGGTCATGCACGATAAAAAATTCCGTATATATATAGGTTTTCTGCTGCTGAACCTGGCATTGTTTGGCCTGATGCTTGCCCATGCGGCCTACAGCAGGAGAGAGATGCGTCCGCTACTGGCGGAAAAATCCGTTATGGTGAAGGCGTATGGCCTGACAGACCTCTGTCTGTTCACGGATGCACGCTATACGCGGCATCCGGCGATGGCCGACCTGAACACGCCTTTTCAGGATTATCCCCTGTCGTTTGAGCATTTCCCCTCCGGGTCGCTCATACCGCCTCCTCCCCATCTCGTGTCCCGCGGAATGGCCCATGCGCTGGATTAGCCGGCAAAAGAACTTCGTCGGCCTCACGCTCAATTTCCTGATGAGGCGGAAGGGGAAGCAGGCTGCGTTGTTCCTGGTGTATACCCTGATCGTATTTCTGCTGTCGTCGGTCCTGTTCTTTACCCACGCGGTCAAAAAAGAGGCCTCGCTCGTCCTGGACAATGCGCCCGAGATCATCGTCCAGCGTCTTGTTGCCGGAAGACACGACCTTATGCCCGAACAGGCTGCAGAGAAGATCAGGGCGATCACCGGGGTCGAGTCCGTCAGGGGAAGGCTCTGGGGATATTACTACGATCCGCTGTTTCGCGCCAA
Source organism: uncultured Thermodesulfovibrio sp. (assembly GCA_964499365.1). GTDB lineage: Bacteria > Nitrospirota > Thermodesulfovibrionia > Thermodesulfovibrionales > UBA6898 > PALSA-1316. Next base: position 50,734 of record CAZCKU010000008.1, on the reverse strand, counting down.
TTATACGTTCGTTGTCCCGCAGGACTTCAAATACGGCGCCGGGCAGATGGTGATCGGAAAAGGAGTCTCCCGCAGCAGCATTGTATCTGAAGGGGGCATGGTGCCGCTGAAGTCCCATGACGGAACCATGGTGATGCTGACGGTCCAGGAAATACTCTCATCTGAATCCGAACTGGTTTCATCAGACCTCGTCCTTGTCGCCGAGGCGGATTTCAGGAAGATCTTCGGCATAGGGAAAGGCCTGGTGACCGACCTTGCGGTCAGTGTGCGCAATCCCCGGGAGATCCCGACAATAGCGAACAAGATTAACAAGATCCTGCCCGATTCCAGGCCGATTACGCGCAGTGAAATACTGAGGACCTATGACGCGGTCTTCAACTGGCGGGGGGGGATCATGCTCCTTATACTCTCCGGGTGCGTTTTCGCGTTCATGATCTTCAGCTGGGATAAGGCGGCCGGTCTGAGTGCAGAGGAGAAGAAGGAGATCGGTATCCTGAAGGCAACCGGGTGGGAGACCTCTGATGTGCTCCTGCTGAAGTTCTGGGAGGGTATAGTCATGTCGCTGACATCTTTTCTGTGCGGTGTGGTCCTGGCCTATCTCCACGTCTTCTTCACGTCGTCCGTTCTTTTCAGCCCGGTGCTGAAGGGGTGGTCGGTCCTCTATCCGGAATTCAGACTGGTGCCGTTTATTGACGCCTATCAGATTGCTGCCGTCTTCTGTCTGACCGTACTCCCCTATACGGCAGCAACAATTATTCCCGCATGGAAGGCCGCCAATGCCGACCCGGATGCGGTGATGAGGGCGTAGCATTCCTCATGGCCTGTATCTCCTTATGATCGCTTCAGCCGCAGCCTGCTGCGCCAGCGGGGCATTCCAGTAGGCCGACATTTTTTTCCCTTCAGGGATATTTCTGAGCAGGTAGGGATTTCCGAATGAGACAAAGAGACTGGTCAGGGGATTCACTGCCGCAATCGACTCCTGCATCCATTGGCCTGTCTGACCTTTCCAGGCCCGCGTCTCGGAAAAGACTGCGGTAATTATTGTTCTCTTCCCGGCCGCCTGGCCCGCAACCTTCAGAAAACCGCTCTTCCCCTGCTTCTGCTTAAGCGTGTTGCTTGACAGGCCCGGCAGGCCCTTCCTGAGTGCCGTGATAAACTCCCTTCCCGTCACCTCTTTTTCGTCCGACAAAATGAGAACCAGCGGAGCAGGGCTGATTCTGAGACCCTTGGGCAGCGACAGACTCCCTGCCGCCAGTTCATGTGACAGGAGCGCATGTTCCTCAAAGTGCGGTGCCTGCTCATCCGGAAATCTCAGGAGGTCCCGCCGGAATTCGGTCAGCCTCGGGTTATGGGAAGGAAATTTCTTCTCCTTCAGATAGGCTGCGACCCGCTCAGCATGCAGGGGATGCAGAATGATATCAACACCCGCCCGGAGTGCCATGAGAGACGCTTCTTCTTCGGAAAAACCGCTGAGTCCCCCCATGTTCATGGCATCGGTGATGAGGAGTCCCTTGTAGTGCATCGTATCTCTGATATAGGAGACGGCCCTGGCGGACAAAGAAACCGGGGTGCCTGAAGGGTCCAGCCCCGGTACCTCCAGGTGGCCGAGCATCATCATGGCTACCCCTGCGGCAACCGCCCTCCGGAAAGGCCGCAGCTCGGAGCGACTGAGACTGGCAAGTGTCCTCCGAATAGTCGGCAGGCTTATGTGGGAGTCGACAGCTGTATCCCCGTGTCCCGGGAAGTGCTTTCCGCATGCAGCGATGCCGCTTCGCCGGAGGGTCCGTATCATCTCCTCGCCGAAGAAGGATACCGTGTCGCTTTTCTCGCCAAAGGACCTGACACCGATAATGGGGTTGTCAGGGTTGGTATTGATGTCGAGGACCGGGGCCAGGATTGTGTTAATGCCCGCATACCGGGCCTCTTCTGCCAAGGCCTGAAATGACTGCCTGAGCCGCGTCAGTCCCTTTCCGGTGAACACGGCATTCCCTGGTACATAACCCTTTATCCGCGCGTCTTTTCTTTCAGTCGCCTTTGCAAGGGCCATAGCCGGGGGGAAGAGGGTGCCGCCCTGCAGTTGCTGTCCGAGTCCCCGCTCGAGGTCAGCCGCAATGATCAGGGGGAGTTCAGAGGCCTCCTGCAGCATGTGGAGATGCCTGCGCACCTCTTTCAGCCTGCCGCCGAAGACGATGAATCCGGCAATCCCTTTTTGGACGAGCGAGAGATGGCCCGAAAATTCTTTCCTGATGTTTTCCCCGTTTAACCGGGGGATGATGAACTGATAATGGCTATCCACGTGATGTCACACAATGTACCGCGAATGCCAGAGGTCTGTCAAGCTCCGGGATCTCCTCAGCTGTTCTTGACAAAGAAGGCAGGGTTTGTTTACCCTCTTAACGGGAATGCTGGGGCTCTGAACGGTCTGTCCTGTGGCATTTCTTCCACGTCCCGACTGCGTATCATGTAGCGGCTGAACGGGGGATTTCCGATTTCCGGAGGATCATCATGTACCGATTTGTCGTGCTTGCAGTGCTGGCTTCAGCCTTCATACCTGCCGCGGCCCTGGCCAGAGAGTCTGACTATGAAAAATATCTTGCCAGGGGGGTCGCCGCGATCGAGCAGCAGCAGTATAACGATGCGGCGGAGGAATTCAGGGCAGCGCTGACCGAACGGCCTGATGACCCGGCGGCAACACTCTACCTGGGCACGACCCTGAGCAGGGCGGGCGACCCTGGCGCTGCCGTTGTATTGAAAAAGGCCCTTGAGCTGAATCCGAAGGATCCCCGGGCGAACCTTGAGAGGGGAATAGATTGCTACAGAAGAACCGAGTACAAGACGGCCGCGGAGTATTTCGTCCGCACGAAGGAGCTTGCGCCGGATACGGAACTTGCAGAAAAGGCTGAGCGGTATCTGAAGGCAGCGAGGCAGGGCGGGGAAAAAGACTGGTCTGCCGCTATTCAGGCCGGCATTCAATATGACAGTAATGTCGTCCTGAATGGTATTGACGGCCTCCTTCCGGAGGGCATCTCGCGCAAGTCTGACTGGCGTCTGGTGTTGAACCTGAAGGCGAGGTATATGCTTGTCAGGCAACGACAGGGAGAGATCTGGATCGGTTACAGCGGGTATCAGAGCCTGCATAACCGGCTTCAGAAATTCAATGTGAGCCGGCAGCAGCTTGAGGCAGGCTCCGGGTACAACCTGTCTCCTGCTGTCAAGATCGGAATATCCTATGCCTATGAGTACGATCTGGTGGGCGGCGCTGATTTCAATGCGGCACATGCCTTCAGTCCGTCGGTTACGGTCAACGAAGGCAGGGGATTTTCGACCGTACTCTCCTACGGCTACAGAAGAAATCACTATATGTATTCCGGGCTCTTCAGTGATAATCAGAACCGCTCCGGATCCGGCAGCAGCCTTGGGGTAACCCAGCAGATGCGCTTTGGAGATGCCGTTGAGTTCAGGGCAGGGTATCTTTACGCGGTGGAATCGACCAGAAAGGCCTATTGGGACTTCCGGAGTGATCAGGGACTTGCCGACATGAGGGTAAATCTGCCCCGGCAGATTGCGGTCACGCTCGGGGGGGCATATGAACAGAGGGAGTATAGGGGGATATATCCCCTGACCACTGAAAAACGGCAGGACCGGACCTCGACGGTGTCGGTGACCGCTACGAAGGTGCTGTCCGACCAGTTGAGCGTGACACTCGGACAGGTCTATATCAGGAACAGATCGAATATCGTGGCATTTGACTATAAACGGGCGGTATCAAGCCTTTTTCTGAATGTGAGGTTCTAGATGAAGAGAATGAAGGCACTCAGACTGGTATCGATATGCTGGGCTGTATTGGGTATGTTCTTCTCCGGCCCGGATCTGGGCAGGGATCAGGTCCTGGCTGCGGACGGGGCAGGCTCGGTGATTGCACTGCGGGGCAGGGCGGCAATCGAGCGGGACGGAAGGACCCTGGATGCCAGAGTCAGGGACGTCGTCCAGCTTCAGGATACGGTCTCGACGTATGCCTCATCGCGGCTGAAGCTTCTCTTCAGGGATGACAGTGTGCTCACCCTCGGGGAGAATTCGCGGGCCGCAATCAGGGAATTTGTCCATGGCAGGGGGACCGGCAATAAGGCGATATTTAATCTGATAGACGGCAAAATGCGCTCGGTTGTCGGGAAGGCGGGCCTTGAGGTCAGGACACCGACAGCGGTTGCAGCGGCCCGCGGTACGGTCATTCTCTTCGAGACAGGGATCCTCAACGGCAGGAAAGTTACCATCATCCTGGCGTATGAGGGGGAGGTCGGCCTGAAGAGCAGCGATCCGGAGATTCCGGGCAGCGTGCTGCTGACGCCGGGGATGCTGCTGACCGTGGTGGAAGGCGAACCGCTCGGCACACCGGTACCTGCTTCGCCGGAGGCTATACGGCGGATGATGCTGGACACAGACCTTGGCGGTCACGAGATATCGGTGCCGGAACCAGGGTTGTACGATATCGGAGGGATGGGGCTGCTCCTTGATATTCCCCAGCTGCCGGGGATCAGCCAGCCGTCAGTCAATACAACCACCCCGGTCCGCGTAATCGTGACATTCCCGTAATCATGAGGTCAATAATGAGAAAATCGGTGTATGGAATTCTGCTTGGAATCATCATGTTCTGCTGTATCGGGTGCGGAGGTGGAAGCTCCTCAGGCGTGTCCGGCACGACCGCTGTCACGATAGAGTTCGGCGGCCGGCAGACGGCAGCACGGGAAGGACAGCCGGCTGTGGCCAAAGGTATCCCTGCGGATGTGGTCCTGGTGAAAATAACGGTCACGGCTCCTGATATGAAGACGATCGAAACCACGATCGTTCCGGCCGGCGAAGCGGTATCTCAGATACTGGAGGTCCCCAACGGTCTGAACCGCCGCTTTGTGATCGAGGCCTTAAACGCGGGGGATATTGTCCTCTATCGGGGAGAGTCTTTTGCGAACCTTGACGGTACGCCTGCCACTATTGCGGTTCCGATGGTTGCGACCGGCAATACCATGCCTCCCGATTTCGGGGGGCCGGACGAGGTCAGACCGCTCTCCACAGCCTCCCTGCTGCTTACGTGGACGCCCGGCACTGATTTCGTGACCCCTGCAGACCGTATTCAGTACCTTATCTTCATGTCCCTGGCTCCGGGAACTGAGGACATGTCGACCCCGTCGTTTACCGTGCCAGGCGGGAGCCCCGTTGTCAATGGCAGGCTGTCGCTTGTCATAAATGACCTGAAGCCCGGCACGACCTATTACTTCAGGGTGAGGGCGATGGATGAGCAGGGTAATGTAGATGCCAACACGGTTGAGAAGTCAGGGACTACCCTGCCGCTGGTGACGCCTGACCCGACACCTCAGGATGCCGCTCCTCCTGTATTTGCAGGGCTTGAAACTGCTGTCGCCAACTCGGAGAGTGTCATACAGCTCAACTGGAAACCGGGAGCTGACCTGGTGACTCCGGCACCGGAGATCATCTATAAGGTCTATATGGCGACGCAAAGCGGAGCGCAGGATTTTTCTGCTCCGGCGCTGACGACTGCCCCGGGCGTGACCGCCGTCCTGATCCCGAACCTGATCTCGGGGGTGCCCTATTATTTTGTGGTGCGGGCAGAGGACAAGGCAGGAAACCGTGATGCCAATACGATCGAGAAAACAGCGACCCCGACATTCATCGACCTTCTCCCGGTGACAGCCGGCACCGGCGTCAATGGGGATGCGATATTCCGCATCAGAAACAATGGGTCCAGGTTTGCCTATGATGTCGAGATCTGGCTTCTATACCAAATCGGAGCAACGTTTACTGATTGTCAGCCGGTGACGGCCTGGGCAATACGTCCCGGCGCATGGTATGAATTCTCGACCTGGATCTATTCTCCGGATTATCTCGTGATCGTGGACCCGCAGGGCAGAGTGCGCGAGACAAATAAAACGAATAATGTGCTATGCGCAGGGAGTTACTGTACCGATCCGCCTCCGATACCATCGATGTGCAACTATATCGGCAACTGAGAAAAGGGGGCTTTGATCAGGGATGCCGGCGGCAGGCGGGTTGAGGCTGCCTGCCGCCGGCTCTGGACGCTCTGCCATGAAAAAAAAGAAGATTTTCTATCTCATCACCCTTATCTCGACCCTGATCTTTGTGCTGCTTCAGTGGCGCAATCCTGATGCGATCCGTGAGCATATCGAGGGCCGTACCTATGATTTCCGGCTCAGGCTGAGAGACGTACTCAGGAAGCCTCCTGTTTCCGAGGACATCGTGATCGTTGCAGTCGATGAGAAGAGCATCAGGGCTATTGGCAGATGGCCCTGGCGAAGGGAGATTCAGGCAGATCTCATCAACAGGATCGCTGCTGCCGGTCCGAAGGTGATCGGCCTTGATATCATGTATACTGAACCGGAGAATGCGGAGGCGGACCAGAAGCTTGCCCGGGCGATCAGCCAGGCCGGAAACGTTGCACTGGCGATGCCTTTTTTTGTACCCGAGGGAAGGCAGTACCGGGGGCCGGTCGCCGAAATTCCGGATCTCCTGTGGGAGCAGGCCTATATGGAGGTGAAGACCCCAAAGGGCATCGATTGGGCTAAATGGGTGATCACGGCTGACAGTGTTACCCTGCCGGTCGACAAGATCAGGGCTGCAGCGCTCGGATATGTCTACACGAAGAGCGACATGGATGCCGTGATACGCTGGGAGATTCTGTATCTGAAATACGGTGATGATCTCTATCCACCCCTCTCGCTTCAGGTGGCAAGGCTGGCTTTGGGACTGGCCCCAAAAGATATTGTTGTCTACGGCGGTGCCGGATTGCAGGTGGGGTCTCGGTTCATTCCGACTGATCTGAGCGGCAGGGTCCTGATCAACTACGCGGGCAGGGAACATACCTATCCGTATCTCTCGGCGATTGATGTCATGAAGGACGGGCAGATGGCAGGACGTCTCCGCGATAAGATCGTGCTCGTCGGTACCTCGGCGCTGGCCACCTATGACCAGAAGATAACCCCCCTGTCGACAGATACCCCCGGTGTTGAGAAGAATGCAAATGTGGTCAGCAATATCATCAGCAATGACTTCATACGACCGAGCCCTGGCATTGTGGAGATCGTTGTGATTATTGTCACAGGAATCTTTCTCGGCCTGCTCCTGCCGCGGCTGAACGCCCTGTCCAGCTCGCTGGTTGCAGCGGCTTTTATCGCCTTCTATCTTGTCGCCGGGATATCCCTGCTGATTTACAGCAGCCTCTGGGTGAACCTGATCTATCCGACCCTGAACATGATCAGCATCGCCGTAGTCCAAACGGGCCTGCGTTTTCTTCATGAAGAGCGTCAGGCCAAGGAGATACGCCGAATCTTTTCGAGTTACGTCTCTCCCAAGATCGTACGGGAGCTGATCGAACACCCGGAAAAGGCGAAGCTCGGGGGAGAGAGGAAGATGGCCACGATCCTGTTTTCTGATGTGATCGGGTTCACCAGCCTCTCCGAAAAGAGAGAGCCCGAGGATGTGGTGGCGCTTCTGAATGAATATTTCGAGGAGATGACCGAGATCATCTTCAAATGGGAAGGGACGCTTGATAAATTTGTGGGGGATGAAATCATGGTACTCTGGGGGGCCCCGCTCGATCAGCCGGATCATGCCGAGCGGGCAGTACGCTGCGCGCTCGACATGTCGAGAAAACTGGAAGAGATGCAGCGTGCGTGGGCGGCGCGCGGGGTCGAAGGGCTGGATTGCGGCATAGGGATCAATACCGGAGAGGTCGTCATCGGGAACATCGGGGCGTTTGGCAAGAAGATGGACTATACCGCAATCGGCGATCATGTGAATCTTGCAGCCCGGGTTGAGAAACTGACGCGTCAGTATGCAACGAGGATCCTGGTCACCGGGAACACCTGCCTCGCGGTGAAGCAGTTCTCAGGCAACGTGCCGCAGGAGGGGCAGGGCGCAATCATATATTCAGAGATCGGTGCGGTCAGGGTGAAGGGAAAAGAGCAGGAGGTAAGGATTTACAGCTGCCGGCAGGAGGGTGGCCGGGTGTAAAAAAACAGGCAGGGCCTTTATTAACCCTGCCTGCCTGTGCGTGGTGACCGGTTATGCTGCTGTCAGTACGTTCAGCGCCTTCAACCGTGTCGGATGTTTCAGCTTCCTGAGGGCCTTGGCCTCGATCTGCCTGACCCGTTCCCGCGTCAGTGAGAGGTGCCGGCCGACTTCTTCGAGGGTATGGTCCCGGTCAAAGCCGATACCGAACCTCATCTTGATCACTTCGTTCTCTTTCGGTGTCAGCGTATGCAGGAGCTGAAGTATCTGGTCAGTAAACTCGCTTTTTTCTGCGTTCGCAATCGGCGAGGGGCTGTTTGTGTCAGCGATAAAGTCCTCGAGGCTGGTGTCCTCATCCCCAACCGGTGTCTGAAGAGCGATCGGGTCCTGCACCGCCCTGAAGACCTCCTCAACCTTGCGGGGAGATACCCCGAGGCTCTTGGCGATTTCATCGTTGTTCGGCTCCCTGCCAAGCTGTACGGTCAGGTCACGTGATGTTTTAACAACCTTGTTGTAGAACTCCATCATATGTACCGGTACCCTGATCGTCTTTGTCTGGTCGATCAGCGCCCTGGTCATGGCCTGGCGTATCCACCAGGTAGCATACGTGCTGAACTTGAAACCTTTTTCGTATTTAAACTTGTCGACAGCACGCATGAGACCTATATTGCCCTCCTGTATCAGGTCCAGGAGCGAGAGGCCTCTGCCTATATAGTTTTTTGCGATATTAATAACCAGTCTGAGGTTGTGGGTAATCAGCTCTTCCTTCGCGTCATTCACCAGCAGACGAGCCTTTGCAATGCGGTTAGCCTGTTCCCTGAGCGCCTGCATCTTCAGCCCGGTCTCTGCCTCGAGCAGCTTATAGACAGCCTGGACCTCTTTCGCCAGCTGGGAAAGTTTCTCGGGGTTCTGCCCCTTCTTCTTCTTTTCAAGGACCTGACGCTGCAGATCCTTTAACGTCCCGTACCGCGCAATCTTCCTGTCCGCGTCCCTGAGTTCCTTCAGCAGGTCCTCTATGATGTCAAGGCTTTCTCCTATGGCCTTGATGACGATTTCGTCACCATCAACCTCGTCTGTCTCTTCAGCCGTCTGGGTCATCTCTTCCGCAAGGGCGGCCTCGATCTTCTTATAAAAGGGCATGGGGGTTATGACCTCCCGGATGATGCCTTTGCCCTCCTCAAGCCTCTTTGCAAGCTCCACCTCTTCTGCCTTGGTGAGAATCGGTATGTTTCCCATGGAATGAAAATAGGCCTGGACAAGATCCTCGGACTTTTCGTGCTGGGGGTTCTCTTCCTCCACGAAGTCGTCATCAGCAATGTCGTCAGCGGGTGTGTCGACAACCGTCACGCCCATGTCATCAAGAAGCTCAAGAAGTTCTTCGAGGTCGTCAGGTGAATAGAACTCGGAGGAGAGTGCATCGTTTATCTCTTCGTAGGTCAGGGAGCCGCGACTTTTCCCGAGTTCTATTATATCTTCAAATACATCAGTTTCTTTCATCAGGCACCTCTTTATTCTTGATTTGTAATCATTTTACTTGCTAAATGTGAAGATTTATTGAATTTACAGAAGCGTCCGCTGACTCATCGGAACACATCGGAAAAATATGCATGAGGGACAGATACATTTACCATAACCAGCATTTTACCAAATAGTATCCATAGACTGCAACAATTATTTTTATTTTTTTTAAGCCTTTGTAAAATAAGAGAAATATAGTCCTGTTTGAGAGCCATGGAGACGGCTATCGAAATAACTTGTAATGCAGCAGGCAGTGTTCTAGAATGGGTTATGAACTTCCCGGCATGAAAGGAAAGACCATTATGTCTAAATGGAGATGTACAGTGTGCGGTTATGAGTATGATCCCGAGGCAGGGGACCCAGACGGCGGTATTGCGCCGGGGACCCCCTTTGAAAGTATTCCGGACGAATGGGTATGTCCGGTCTGCGGTGCCTCAAAGGATATGTTCGAAAAGATGTAGGACCGGTTCTATCTGAGCCCCAGCACGTCCGGCATGTCATAGAGACCTGCAGGTTTCCCTGCAAGCCAGAGAGCCGCCTTGAGGGCCCCACGGGCAAAGGTATCCCTGCTGGAGGCCTTATGCGTAATTTCGATCCTCTCGCCAAGGCCGCCAAACATGACTGTATGCTCCCCGACGATATCGCCGGCACGTACGGTCTGGATGCCGATCTCTTTTTTCGTCCTGGCCCCGGTTATGCCGTGGCGGGCGTAAACACCGACCTCATCAAGCTCCCGGCCGACCGCTCCGGCGAGCACCTGGGCCATCCTGAGGGCGGTACCGCTGGGTGCGTCCTTTTTCAGCCGATGGTGGGCCTCTACGATCTCAATGTCGTAATCGTCGCCGAGCACTCGGGCAACATCCTGCAGTACCTTGAGCAGCAGATTGACGCCGAGGCTCATATTTGAAGCCATTACGCACGGGATCGCTTTCAGGTGCGGCTCCATCTCCCTGAGGTCATCCTTCGAAAATCCTGTTGTACCGATAACCATTGCCTTCCCGTTTTCTGCAGCAATCCTCAGGTTCTGCTTCGTCGACTCAATCGAGGTGAAGTCGATGACCAGGTCGATCTGACCGATTACCGCGTCGAGGCCTCCGGCCAGAATGACTCCGGTCTCGCCGATGCCGGCGACTGTTCCGACATCCCTGCCGATCCCGCTATGTCCGCTCCGCTCAAAGGCCCCCGCGAGTTTCAGTCCGTCATACTCACCGGAGAGGGCGGTAATCCTTGCCCCCATCTTTCCTGCTGCACCGGCAACTCCTATCCGTATCATGGTATATATCCTCCTGTTAGTGTTGTTCGTACAATCTCCGGCTTCTAGGCGTCCTGCTCTCCGGCATCCTGCTCGTCTTCCTCTTCTTCCTTTTTCGCAGGGATCCGGTAGGATTCCGAGGCCCAGGCCCCGAGGTCGTTCAGCCGGCATCGTTCGGAGCAGAACGGCCTGAAAGGGTTCTCTTCCCAGGTCGTCCACTCGCGACATAGGGGACAGCGTATTCTCATCGGGATATTATACCCGATCCCCGGAATTCAGGGTTCATTTCCTGAGCACCCTGCCTCTGCATCGCTCTGTCCCGCCTCCCTGTTATTACCGGCGGACTGAACAGCTCTCTGCTTTGAGCTGCCTGATAAGAAGTCCGGTGATCGTGCCGTTCACGACGCCGGTCACGGTACCGATCAGCAGGATGAAAGGGGCGATGATCAGAATGGCCTCAATCCTTTGTACGAAAAGAAGCCAGGCGAGGCAGAGCTGTGCCAGGTTATGAAAGAGCGAACCGATCAGGCTCAGGCCGATCGGACCGAATAGGTCTTTTGCCATTGTGTGGACCAGTCCCACGGCGGCGGTGCTGGCGATCCCGCCCCCAAGGCTCAGGATGAAGGACGGACCGAGAAAGGTGCCGGTAAACATTGAGGCCAGCGTCACCCTGATGAGGGTGACTCCCATCGCAGTCCTGAAATCATACAAGAGGAGTGCGACCAGGGTGATGATATTGGCGAGGCCCACCCGGAGCCACGGGACCGGCATCGGGAGTATTGCCTCGAACCCGTGCAGCACGAGGGCATAGGCGGAGAGGACCGCAATGCGTTGTTTATCCTGTAACTGCATCGAGGTCCTTGTTCCTGTGCGTGTCTCTGCCCCCGACATAGACGACGACTCTCCCGGGGAGACAGACGATGACCCCCTTCGAGATCCAGCCCTGTTTCACACAGAGCTGGTTCCGGCAGCCGGCCTCGCTGACGCGGGCCCTGCTGCCCCTGATCTCGACCTCGACAGGCCCTGCGCTGCTCTGCAGCCGTATGACACGGTCTTCCCGCAATGCCGCCGTGAAGGTCGGCCGCCCGTCCACCTCGATGACCACTTCACCGGATTCCGGCATTGCCTCACGCGCGAAGAAAATGCCGGCTGCCGATGCCGCGACAAGAAACAGCAGCAGCAGCCGGTCCGGGAGGGTCGTGGTTTTAATGCTCTTTCTCATGTGTCAGCAGGTCCTTGAGTCCGGCGGTCGTATATTCCGTACCATTGTCATATAGTATAAACGCGTCGACCGGAAAATCCCTGCCAAGCTGTTGAAGCAGTTGTACGCCTTTTTCCGGGCCGAGCACAAATACCGCGTTGTCGAGGCCATCGGCGATTACGCCCAGGCCGGTGACAACACTGACGCTCCGGGTCCCCTCTGAGGGGTACCCGGTCGCGGGGTTCATGATGTGGTGATACCGCTTGCCATCTTTTATAAAAAAGCGCTCATAGTCACCGGCACTGGATATCGCCTTGTCGGAGAGAGGGAGGGTTGCCGCTATTTCGTCCTTCTCCGACCGCTGTCTGGGGTTCCTGATCCCGATTCTCCATGGTTTACCGTCAGCCCTCTGCCCGAAAGTCCTGACGTCGCCGGCAACCGCTGCTATCCCCGATCGTATTCCCCTGTTTTTCAGGGTCTCCACTGCCAGGTCTGCGGCATACCCCTTGGCGATGCCCCCGAGATCGAGAAGCATACCCTTGCGGGTAAGGAAGACAGTCGTCTCTTTCCTGTCCGTCCTGACGTTCCGATAATTGACGAGAGGAAGATTCTTCCTGATTTCTGCGTCCCGGGGCATGGTCTTTTCATGAAAGTCCCAGAGTCTCATCACCGGCCCTATGGTCGGATCGAACGCACCGCCCGATTTTTCCGCTATAAAAAGCGCCTTTTCGATGAGATCGAACGTCTCCGGAGATACGCGGGTAGCCGTTACCCCGGCATTCATGTTGATCGCGGCCAGTTCACTGTCAGGGGAAAAGAAGTTGATCAGTGCTCCGAACCGTTCCAGCCTCGTAAAGGCGGCTTCGATAGCCCTGTCTGCAATTTCTTCAGTGTCCGCCACCACGGTTATGGTGACGAAGGTATCAAGGAGTGCCTTTGATTTCTGATACGAGCGGGGTTTCGTCCCGGTGCAGGCGGACAGGCAGAGTACCAGCATGAAAATCAGCAGAGGCCTGGTGCCCGGGAATGCCTTCACCGGGGCGTATGCCCCTTCCTGAGTACCTGCTTCAGAAATCGTCCGGTATGCGAACGGCTGTTGAGGGCAATCTCTTCAGGCGTTCCTGCTGCGATAAGTTCTCCCCCCTGTTCCCCCCCTTCGGGGCCGAGATCTATGATGTAGTCCGCAGACTTGATTACGTCGAGGTTGTGTTCGATGACGATGACGGTATTGCCCTGATCAACCAGGAGATTCAGGACATGGAGGAGCTTCTGAATATCGCTGAAATGAAGGCCGGTGGTCGGTTCGTCGAGTATATACAGGGTGTTTCCGGTTGCCCTCCTGTTCAGCTCGCGGGAAAGCTTTATCCTCTGCGCCTCGCCTCCCGAGAGCGTTGTCGCAGGCTGCCCCAGGTGGATATAGCCGAGGCCGATGTCATCAAGCACTTCAAGCCGCCGCCTGATCTGGGGGATATTCTCAAAAAACTGGAGGGCCTCTGATACGCTCATATCCAGGACCCCGGCGATATTTTTCTCCCGGTAGGTGATCTCGAGCGTTTCCCTGTTATAGCGCGTCCCCCGGCATTTTTCGCAGAGCACATAGACATCGGGAAGAAAATGCATTTCGACCTTGATCATGCCGTTGCCCCGGCAGGACTCGCATCTTCCGCCCTCGATATTAAAGCTGAACCGCGAGTTCCTGTACCCCCGTACCTTTGCATCCGGCAGCAGCGCAAACAGGTCCCGGATATGAGAAAAAATGCCGGTGTACGTTACCGGGTTGGACCGCGGGGTCCTCCCGATGGGCGTCTGGTCAACACTGATCACCTTGTCCACCAGGCCGATCTCATCGATGGCCTCGTACTGCCCCGGCTGCAGGACAATCTCCTGAGGCCCGGCAAGCCTCCTGTGCAGCGCCCTGAAGAGGATATCGAAGATCAGGGTGCTTTTGCCTGACCCTGATACTCCGGTGACACAGGTAAAGGCCTGAACCGGCACCCTGACGTCGATGTTCTTGAGGTTATGTTCTGCAGCGCCCCGGACGGTGAAGAACCTTTTCAGAGGACGACGGACCCGCGGTGTTTCGATCTCCGTCTTCCCTGAGAGGTACCTGCCGGTTATCGATGCACTGTTCCCTTCTATCTCGGCGGGTGTGCCTTCGGCGATGACCCAGCCGCCGCGCACCCCTGCGCCCGGACCCATATCGATGATATGGTCGGCCCACCGGATCGTCTCCTCGTCATGCTCGACAACGACCACGGTGTTGCCGGCATCCCGTATGGCGGCAAGACTCTCGAGCAGCCTGACGCAGTCCCGCGGATGCAGCCCGATGCTCGGTTCATCGAGGACATACAGAACGCCTGTCAGAGAGGAACCCATCTGGCTGGCAAGCCGTATCCTCTGGGCCTCTCCCCCCGAAAGCGTTACCGAGGGCCTGCTGAGGGTAAGATAATCGAGACCCACCTGCGACAGGAAGGAGAGCCGGTCGCGCACCTCTTTCAGGACACGCCGGGCAATGAACCCCTCGCGCTCGGTAAGCGGAAGGCCTGACAAAAAGGCCGCGGCCTCCTTGACCGACATCGCGCAGAACTGGCCGATGTGTATCCCGTGGAAGAGCACGCTGAGCGCCTCCTTCCTCAGCCGGTGGCCGTTGCAGGACCGGCAGACCCGGTACTCCTCGATATCCGTCGAATCCTCCTGGAGGTTTTCATAGCCCAGGCCATTGCAGGCAGCGCAGGCACCGGCCCTGCTGTTGAAGGAGAAGAACCTCGGGATGATGTCGGGATAACTGATCCCGCATTTCAGACATGCTGCAGCCCGTGAAAAAAGGATATCGCGATTGCCCTTGACGACATTGACCGTAACCGTGTCTGCATATCTGAAGGCGGTCTCAACCGCCTCCCGGGCCTGCCGGTCGACGCCTTCTTTTATGATCAGCCGGTCCACGACGATCTCGATGGTATGGCGCTTCTTTTTTTCGAGGAGGATCTCCTCGGTCAGGTCGACCATCTCTCCGTCTATACGGGCCCTCACGAAACCCTCGCTCCGCATCTCCTGCAGTTCCTTGCGGTAGTTGCCCTTGCGGTCGCGTACGATCGGGGCGAGTATCTGTATCCGGGTGCCCTCAGGCAGGGCCAGGACCGCCTCGATGATGTTGCCGGATTCCTGTGTCGATATCTCGGCGTGGCAATTATAGCAGTAGGGCTTTCCGAGGCGGGTGTACAGCACCCTCAGGTAGTCATAGATTTCAGTGATGGTGCTGAGCGTCGAGCGCGGACTGCGGCTGACCGTCTTCTGGTCTATGGCGATTGAAGGCGAAAGCCCTTCTATGGCGTCGACCTCCGGCTTCTGGAGCTGCTCCAGAAACTGCCGTGAATAGGCCGAGAGGCTTTCGACATAGCGCCGCTGGCCTTCGGCATAGATGGTGTCGATCGCCAGCGATGATTTTCCCGAACCGGACGGGCCCGTTATCACCGTAATCGCATCGCGGGGGATCGAGACGCTGACATTTTTCAGGTTATGCTCCCGGGCTCCGGTAATCTTTATGAATTTCTGCATGTCCCCTGTCGTCTTTCCCGGAAGAACTGTCTGAGCAGCGATGCGCAGTCCTCTTCAAGGACGCCCGCCGTGACCGCAACCTGATGGTTCAGGCGGTTGTCCGAGAGGATAGAATAGAGACTGTCGACACCGCCGGCCTTAACGTCCCTGCACCCGTAGACCAGGCGCCCGATCCGTGCGTTGATCATGGCGCCGGCACACATGATGCAGGGCTCCATGGTGACATAGAGCGTTGTACCTGAAAGACGCCACGTGTCCGAGGTCTCAGTCGAGGCCCTCAGCGCAAGTATCTCTGCGTGCGCGGAGGGATCGCATAACGCTTCCCGCAGGTTGTGCGCCCTGGCCAGAACCTCCCGGTCCCTGACGACCACCGCCCCCACCGGGACTTCACCGGCGCGGTAGGCGCGCAGTGCCTCGTCGTGTGCCAGTTTCATGAAATAGATGTCTTCTTCTGTCTGTACGCTCATGGTCATTGCCGAACTTTTTATTATAACACGCTGTATATTGCAGATTAATTGCGCTACAATAGTGACAATTGTTCAGAAAGTCGGGGGCATCGCAACTCATGGCACTAAAATACCTGCTGTTCGGCCAGTTTCTCCAGAGGAAGGGCCTGATTTCGTTTGAGGACATCTACAAGGCCCGGATACTCCAGAAGAAGACGAACCTCCGGCTGGGCGAACTCGCCCGGGAGAGGGGCTGGCTTTCGGACGACGATATTGAGAAGATCCTTATCCTGCAGGAAGAATCAATGGAACGGTTCGGAGAGGTCGCCGTCACACAGAGATATCTGACCCCGGAGCAGGTCGAAGCACTTGTCGGTCATCAGAAGGAGGAGTACCTTTTTTTCGGAGAGGCGCTGGTCATGCTGGGACTGCTGAGTGAGAGCGCCATGTTTGAGAACCTGAAGGAGTTTAATCAGCAGAAGTTCAACAGTCCGGTCTAGTCCCCGCAGAAGAAGGACCGGGCAGACATGTTTTCAGCCAACGGCGAGCATCCTGTCCAGGGCCTGTTTGGCCGGGACCCGAATCGATTCCGGGACCTTGATGATATGGGTGTTCTCCCTGAATGCCCTGATAACGCTCTGGAGGGTCGTCTTTTTCATATTCGGGCATAGCATGTCTCTGCGAAGAGGATAGAATGTCTTGCCGGGGTTTTCCTTCCGGAGGCGGTGCATAAGTCCGATTTCGGTCCCGATGATGAATTCCTGTGCATCCGATGAACCGGCAAACCTCAGCATGCCCGAGGTGCTGGTAACATGGTCGGCCATTTCGAGGACGTCCAGCCTGCACTCGGGGTGTGCGACCACGAGTGCGCCGGGATGCTCAGCCCTGGCCTGAGTAACGTCTGCAGGCGTCACCCGTTCGTGAATATTGCAGTAGCCGTCCCAGGCGATGATCTTCTTTCCCGTGTTGCGCGCCGCCCACATCGAGAGATTCTTGTCCGGTATGCAGATAACGCTGTCCCCTGGGAGTGATTCGACAACCTTTACGACGTTGGCAGAGGTGCAGCAGATATCGCTTTCCGCCTTAACGGCAGCTGTTGTATTGACATACGCAACGACCGG
Source organism: uncultured Thermodesulfovibrio sp. (assembly GCA_964499365.1). Taxonomy (GTDB): domain Bacteria; phylum Nitrospirota; class Thermodesulfovibrionia; order Thermodesulfovibrionales; family UBA6898; genus PALSA-1316. The sequence continues at coordinate 33,604 of CAZCKU010000008.1, read as the reverse complement.
TACGCCGGGGTACTGCTGTTTGATGTCCCGGAGCGTGAAGGCAGCCGGATAGACGAACGCCGGGGGATTGCTGAACCCCGGAAAACTCGTCCTGACCGGCCGCGGCGCATCGACGCTGATCATGTCGGCCATGGGGCATCCTGCTTCTGCCTCAGGCAGGAGGACTGTCTTGTCGGGCGACAGGATTGACGCGCTTTCCGCCATGAAATGCACCCCGCAAAAGACGATGACCGAGCAGTCTATCGTAGCAGCGGTGCGTGACAGTTCCAGTGAGTCGCCGACATAGTCAGCGACATCCTGCACTTCATCCCGCTGGTAATTATGCGCGAGGATAATCGCATTTTTCTGGCGTTTGTACTTCAGAATCTCGTCCTGAAGTGCTCGGAGGTCAGCGGACATTCAGAACCGGAGCTTGCTGGGCTTTGTGAGGGTTGCGTTGGTGAAGAGAATTGTTCCGTCGTCGAGCGTTACCTTATAGATCGGAGCCTGCTTTGGCTGAGCAGGAGGTTCATTCCGGGGAGCCAGGCCCGAGGTCGTATAGTTCTGCTTTCCCTTGTAGAGGGCGTAGACCTTCCTGACATAGTCTCTGGTTTCGGAGATAGGGGGGACGCTCCGGTATTTTTCGACGGTCCCCGGCCCCGCGTTATAGGCGGCAAGGGCGAGGGTCAGGTCTCCGTTAAATTTCTCGAGCATGGTGCGCAGATACCTCGTGCCCCCTTCGATATTCTCTTCAGGGTTGAACGGGTTCCTGACATTCATGTCAGTGGCCGTGGTCGGCATAAGCTGCATAAGCCCGATGGCTCCTTTTCTCGAGATGGCCCGGTGGTTGCCGTTTGATTCTGTCTTTATCACGGCATTGATCAGGGCGGTATCGATATCATACTTTGACGCAGCCTTCTGTACATACTGGCTGTAGTCCGAGCGTGCGGCAGGCTGCTTCAGGGAGAGAGGCTGTTTTTCTTCGGGACGGTTTTCCCTGAGAATGAGTTCTGTCTTCTTCCCGAACGGTGCATCGGTGTAACAGACGACACCGCTCTCATCCGTATACCTGAAAATATCGGCCCAGGCAGGACGGGTATGGCAGAAGACAAGAAACAACAGGGAGAATACTGCCGTTTTGTACATATAAAATGTTAACACGAAATGGCTATGCTGTCAATAAAACGCATTTTTTTTCCTGGATTGATTGACAAACAGGGGCGATCTATTGTATAAAATCTAACTGCGGGCGGATAGCTCAGCTGGGAGAGCGCTGCCCTTACAAGGCAGATGTCGCAGGTTCGATCCCTGTTCCGCCTACCATTTGTCTGTCAGTTGGTGATGGTGATGTGTTCGCTGCAGAGGATGTAACGCAAGAGTCAAGGCGCATCAGTCTTCACTGTTTATTGTCTTTTTCGCGGGGGCGGTAGTTCAGTTGGTTAGAACGCCTGCCTGTCACGCAGGAGGTCGCGGGTTCGAGTCCCGTCCGCCCCGCCATATTTTCTTCAACAACGCAGGAATAAAAAAGCAGGATGGCCTCAAAGGGCCATCCTGCTTTTTTATTCCTGAAAAAGAATTTCCGTATGCCTTTTATCGGGGTTGCCGAAAGTCCTCCGGCCTGGGAGAACCAGTGAGATAGGCCAGGGCTGGCCGCAGGAGGATGTATGCGGCGGGCGGCTCCTCAGCCGAGGTTCTTTTTTGCCCAGATTATCAGGATGAACGCCGCAAGGATAAAGCGATAATAGACAAAGATATTCAGGGGGTGTTTTTTCAGAAAGCTGAGGAGAAATTTTATCGCCAGAAAGCCCGATAGAAAGGCGGACAGGAAGCCGGCAACAAAGAGGTCGAAATTGTGGGCTGCCGGGTCCTGCAGAAGCTTCCTTCCTTCAAGCAGCATGGCTCCTCCGATAATCGGGGTCGACAGGAGGAAGGAGAACCGCGCAGCACGTTCCCGGGTAAGATTCCTGAAAAGACCGGCGGATATCGTAATCCCGGATCTCGATACTCCCGGGATCAGGGCGACTGCCTGGGCCATACCGATAACGAGAGCGTCCATGACCGAGGACCTTTCTCTGTCTTTGCTGCCGTATCTTTCTGCGGCCAGCATGACGATGCCGAAGACCGTGGTCGAGAAGACGATCACCAACGGACTTCTCAGGGTCTGCTCTATGACTGTATGAAACAGTGCCCCGATTACCCCTGCCGGTATGGTCGCAAGAAGTATTATGCCCAGCATCGTGCGGTCCCGAAGCACCATGTCTATCCAGTCCTTATAGAAACAGAGCAGCAGGGCAAGAAGGGTCCCTGCATGGAGAGCGACGTCAAATGTCAGTGTATTCATATCGCCGGTCCAGTGAAAGAGCCAGGGCAGCAGGATAAGGTGCGCCGTGCTGCTGACCGGAAAAAATTCGGTCACTCCCTGCACAATGCCCAATATGATCGACCTGTAGATTTCCGGGCTCATGATTGCTCTCCCCAATAGAAAATGTTTTACGATGATGCGAAAGGCAATGACAAACTACCCTGCTGCTGACGTGGAAGGGAAATAAAAAGAAGCACTCTGTCCGGCTGCTGAGGATCGTCAGCAGCCGGACAGGTCAGATCACAATTACTTAACTGCGTCCTTGAATGCCTTGCCTGCAGAAAACTTCGGGGCCTTCGAAGCCTTGATCTTGATGGTTGCACCTGTCTGGGGGTTTCTTCCCTGACGAGCCTTCCGGTGAGAGATCGAAAACGTACCGAAGCCGACGAGGGTCACTTTGTTCCCCTTCTTCAGTGCCTTCTTGATCCCCTCGATCATGGACCCAAGGGCCTTGTCTGCGGCTGCCTTTGAAATGTCGGCATCCTTTGCCATTTTCTCTACGAGTTCTGCTTTAGTCATAAACACCTCCGGTTAAAGATTTATCTTGCTAAACAGTATACAGTATTGCTTTTGCCGGAGTAAATAGCTCTGTAAAAAAATATTTGCCCCTCCCGACGGCGTGGTGTCAGTCTCCTTTCGGCATCTTACAGGCATTTGTCACCGGGGAAGGATTTCCTGCGGCCGGGTATGGTAAAATCACTCATGAGAAACAACATTATCTTTGTTCTCTTTATCCTCGCTGTGGTCGGGTTTCTGTATGCCATCTCAGGCAAAAAATATCCCCAGATACCTGCGACCGAATCCCATCAGGGGATTACCGAGGTGTCGGACTGCATGAAATGCCACGGACCTGACGGACTTATGCCGAGGAAGCCGGCACATCCCCCCAAAGACGATTGCCTGAAGTGCCACAAGAAGAAAAGGGTTAAGCCGGGCAGATAATCTGCGCGTACTGTCCCCCCTTACGAGCCTTTCCCCCCATCAGAAAACGACGGATGGACATCTCATTTTTCTGTGATATACTGTGCGAAGGTGCCCCCGGTGAAGGGGCGCCGACGCTAGTGAGATGTTGATCTGTCGATTTTGAAAGGATGCTCCATGCAGAACAAAGGATGGTTGGTCGTTGGCGCCGGGATGGGTTTGAATCTCGCACTGGGGGTTCTGTATGCCTGGAGCATTTTCAGCAAGCAGTTTACCGAAGCGCTCGATAAAGGCGGTTTTGGATGGACCAAGACTGAGGCGACGCTGCCCTATACGCTGGCGATCGCCTGTTTTGCGGTGATGATGATTCCTGCGGGCCGGCTGCAGGACAGGCTTGGTCCCCGCCTCGTGGCCTCCTGCGGGGCCGTCCTTACCGGGTTGGGGCTGATCATCACCAGCTTTGGATCCCCGGCCAACATCTTCCCTGCCCTGATCGGCTTCGGTATTCTTGCCGGCATGGGGATAGGTCTCGGCTATGCCTCGGCAACGCCGGCTGCGGTCAAGTGGTTCCCGCCGGCGAAGAAAGGCCTGATAACCGGCCTTGTAGTTGCCGGGTTTGGACTCGCACCCGTCTATATTGCACCGCTTTCGAAATATCTGCTGGCGACTTACGGCATAAGCAATTCCTTCAGAATACTGGGGCTGGCCTTTCTCGTAACCTCAACGCTCTTTGCCCAGTTCATCAGAAACCCTTCCCCTGCTGTGGCGTGTATACCGGGCAGTCCTGTCAAGAACCAACCGGTGAGTCCGGCACCGCCTGCCGCCTGCGATTATTCGTGGCGGGAGATGCTCCGGACGCGCGAGTTCTACCTCCTGTATATCCAGTATGCCTGCGCCGCGACTGCGGGACTGATGATCATCGGGCATCTTGCGAAGATTGTCTCGGTCCAGTCCGGAAATACGATCAAGATCGGATTTCTTTTTGTCGCCCTGCTGGCGATATTCAATGCCGGCGGCCGTGTGGTGGCAGGGATTGTTTCAGATTATATCGGCAGGGTCATTACGATTGCCTTTGTCTGTCTTATGCAGGCGCTGATCATGTTCTTTTTCCCCCAGTTCGAGACGACGACCGCCTTTATTCTCGGTTCTGCCATGGTCGGTTTTAACTACGGCGCCTGTCTGTCGCTCTTTCCTGCCACGGCAGCTGATAACTGGGGGACGAAGAACCTTGGCCTGAACTACGGTATTCTGTTTACCGCGTGGGGTGTGGGGGGTGTCGTCGGCCCGATCCTCGCGGGCAGGATAGCGGACATTACCGGCCGCTACCACCTGGCCTACTACATCGCCGCGACGCTCCTCATGTTTGCCGCCTTTCTGGCGATGCTCAGTTATGCGGGCCTGTCGGTGAAGGTCGGCGACGGGGAGGTAACGATCAAATTGAGCAGGAAGAAGGCCTGAAAATATCTGGCATTGCCTGCTCAGGTGCGATAACATGGTTGGAGACAGAGCCAAATAATGCAGGGAAAGGGTTGACGGCGTGAACAGGAGCAGGGGAAGACATGGTGCGGTAAAGGATACCTATTTTGCACCCGCTGCACGGTCAGGGCATCGTGAGCTCAGACGGGAAATTGAGATAGCCAGCAACAATCCTGTTGTCGACGGGCTCATGAGCGCCACCGGCGGACTGCTTGCCGTACTGAATGAGCACCGGCAGATCCTTGCCGTCAACAGCAGTCTCCTGACGATGATCGGGATTGAAGACGCCCGAAGTATCCTCGGCTTAAGGCCCGGAGAGGCTGTTGGCTGCGTTCACGCACACGATATGCCCGGAGGGTGCGGCACGTCACAGTTCTGCTCGTCCTGCGGAGCCGCGATTGCAATCGTCTCGAGCATCGCGGGAGACAGGACCGCTGAGAGAAAGTGCGTTATGACCGTCGGACTGAACGGCGGCAAGACAGAGATCTGCCTGAGGGTCAAGGCTTCCCCGATACTGATTGAGGATACGAAGCTGATCATGCTTTTTCTGCAGGACATCACGTATCAGGAGAGATGGGCTGCATTCGAGAGGTCCTTTTTCCATGACCTGAACAATATAGTCGCAGGACTACTGGGTGCGAGCGACCTTATGGTTATAAAGAGCGGATCCGAAAAAGATGAACTGGCCGGACAGATAGGTAAAATGGCCCTGAGACTCGCTAAGGAGATTGATATACAGAGGACCCTTGCCGCAGGAGCGCAGACAGATTATCACCTCACGCGGGAGATGGTTACGTATGACCGCGTTGTTGATGAGATCAGGTCGCTGTTCTGCAGCCATCCCGCTGCATCAGGGAGAAGACTGTCCCTTCCGGTTGAGACCGTTGACGGCAGTGTGTTCACTGATTTTCACCTGCTTCTGCGGATACTGACCAACATGCTGGTGAACGCTCTTGAGGCGTCGGGAGAGGGCGATGACGTAAGATTCTCGATCGAGACACGGGGAGGCAAAACCACCTTCTCCGTCTGGAACCGGCAGGCGATTCCCGAGACCATCAGACCCAGGATTTTTCAGCGTTACTTCAGCACCAAGGCCGGTAATGGAAGGGGGATCGGAACCCATACCATGAAATTGTTTGGAGAGGAGATTCTCGGGGGCAGGGTGGATTTCTACTCGGACGAGGCCTACGGGACCGTTTTTCGCCTGACGCTGTCCGAACAGGCCTGCTGAATACGGGCCGGTCTTTTCTGCCTTCAGGGAGTATCCTGCTATCCCCCGTTGCACCGGCCCGCCGTACAGCAAATATCGTTTCATTCATTGTCATATAATCAACTTTTGCGAGCGTTGCGGCATTTGTCTTTGTCTCCGGTATATGTTATTTTGTTCGTATGAGACGCTGCGGAGGTGAGATGTCATGAAGATACTGCTCGCGACTGACGGGTCCGAGTATTCAGAGGAGGCTGCCCGCTCACTGCTCTGTATGGACCTCACCGTTGACGACGAGATCATGCTTGTCCATGTGGTGAGCTGGATACCGTTTCAGTATGACGAAGAATCGTATTACAATACCCTGAAGCAGATCAGGCAGGATGTTGCTCCGCGGATCATCGATGCTGCACTTGAGGAGCTGGCACCGTTGAAGGCCAGGATCAGCACCGCTATCATCGACGGGGCCCCCGAGAGGTATATCGTCGATACGGCTGAAGCCGGAGACATGGACCTGATCGTGCTGGGTGCGAGGGGCATTAAGGGACTCAAATCGATGCTCATCGGGAGTGTCACGAAATCGGTAGTCCTTGATTCGGCAAAACCGGTCCTGGTGATAAAGCCGGGGTTCTGCGGTAACCCCGGGAGAAAGAAGGTGCTTTTTGCTGCCGACGGGTCTGATTTTTCTGCCGCAGCTGCGCGGTTCCTGGCCTCCCTGCCGTTGAGCGGAGATACGGAGATCACGCTCATGAATGTCATCTGGTCTGATTTTGCGGATATTCCGGACCGGTTTGTGATCGAGGTGAATGACCGCATCAAGGACATGCTTGCTGAAACGCGGGCAGAGGAATTCAGGGAGTCCGACAGGATACTCGAAGAGACAAAAGGCTTTCTGGGGCAGCGGTTCAGGAAGCTTACCCTGGTCTCCAGGGTGGGAGACCCGTCGCACGAGATACTGAGGACTGCCGGAGAAATGCATGCGGATATGATTGTTGTCGGATGCAGGGGTTTGAAGGGTATGGCCAGCATGATGGGCAGTGTCTCCCGAAATATCCTGACACATTCCGACAGTTCTGTTCTGATTGGAAAGACCTGCAGGGGTCAATAAATAATATTGAGAGAGGAATACGGCAATACATGGCGAACGAAGCGAACAAAGTAATCTATTCAATGGTCGGGGTGAGCAAATACCACGACAAGAAGCAGGTCCTTAAGAATATCTATCTCTCGTATTTCTATGGCGCGAAGATAGGCGTGCTCGGACTGAACGGATCGGGCAAAAGCTCACTGCTGCGCATCCTGGCCGGGGTCGACAAGGACTTTGTCGGTGAGACGGTCATATCTCCCGGCCATACGGTCGGGTATCTTGAGCAGGAGCCACTGGTCGATACCAGCAAAACCGTCAGACAGGTCGTAGAAGAGGGCGTGCAGGAGACGGTAGACCTGATGAACGAGTTTAATCAGATCAACGCGAAGTTTGCCGAGCCGATGTCTGATGACGAGATGGCCAAGCTCTGCGACAGACAGGGTGTGGTCCAGGAGAAGCTTGACCACCTGGATGCCTGGGACCTGGATTCCCGGCTTGAGATGGCGATGGACGCCCTGCGCTGCCCGCCGGGAGATACGCCGGTCAATGTCCTCTCAGGTGGAGAAAAACGGCGGGTCGCCTTATGCAGGCTTCTGCTTCAGAAGCCGGATATACTCCTGCTGGACGAACCGACGAACCACCTTGACGCCGAGACCGTGGCCTGGCTTGAGCACCATCTTCAGCGGTATGAAGGCACCATCATTGCGGTCACCCACGACCGGTATTTCCTTGACAATGTTGCCGGCTGGATCCTTGAACTCGACCGGGGCCAGGGCATACCGTGGAAAGGGAATTATTCCTCGTGGCTTGAACAGAAGCAGAACAGGCTGAAGGAGGAGGAAAAGGCCGAGACCGAGAGGCAGAAGACACTCCAGCGCGAACTCGAGTGGATCAGGATGTCTCCGAAGGGGAGACATGCGAAATCAAAGGCGCGTATCACGTCCTATGAACAGCTGCTGTCACAAAACAACGAGAAGCTCGCAAAGGAGCTTGAGATCTTCATCCCGCCGGGCCCCCGGCTCGGCGGTGTTGTCATCGAGGCCGATAACGTGACGAAGTCATACGGCGAGAATGTCCTGGTCGAGGGAATGACCTTCTCTCTCCCGCCGGGCGGGATCATCGGCGTCATCGGCCCGAACGGTGCCGGAAAGACGACCCTGTTTCGGATGATCACCGGCCAGGAAAAACCGGACGCCGGGACGATCCGGATCGGCGATACGGTCAAGCTTGGCTACGTGGACCAGGCCAGGGACGAACTCGATGCCTCAAAATCTGTCTGGGAGGTAATCTCGGGGGGTGACGATGTTGTCACGATCGGCAACCGCGAGGTGAACTCCCGTGCCTATGTGGGGCGCTTTAACTTTTCCGGCCAGGACCAGCAGAAGAAGGTGAGCATGCTCTCCGGAGGCGAGAGGAACCGTGTCCATCTTGCCCGTATGCTGAAGGAAGGCGCCAACGTGCTCTTGCTCGACGAGCCGACGAATGATCTCGACGTCAACACGATGCGGGCGCTGGAAGAGGCCCTGGAAAACTTTGCCGGCTGCGCCGTGGTCATCAGCCATGACCGCTGGTTCCTCGACCGCATTGCGACCCATATCCTGGCATTTGAGGGAGACAGCAGGGTGGTCTGGTTTGACGGAAACTATTCAGAATATGAGGCCGACCGCCACGAGAGACTCGGGGCCGAGGCAGACCAGCCGCACCGTATCAAATACCGGCACCTGACGCGGCAGTAGCAGCGATGAGGCAGGAGGGCCGTTCAGGCCCTCCTGTTTCGAACGAGGGCAGCCTCAGGCGGTTGCCTTCAGCCTTTCGAGAACTTCTTCGACTTTTACCTTCACAGTTTCTTTCGTCTTCCGGTCTTTTATCTCGACAAGCCCTTCCTTGAGTGTCTTCTCGCCGATGACCACCTGCACCGGTATGCCGATGAGGTCTGCGTCCTTGAACTTGACCCCTGCCCGTTCCTCACGGTCGTCCATCAGGACATCAATTCTGTCAGCGCGCATGTCCCGGTAAAGGGCCTCGGCAGTCTCGACCGTTTTGGGATCGTTCATGTTCAGCGGGATCAGTTCAACGTCAAACGGTGCTATGCTTTTTGGCCAGACGATGCCGTCTTTGTCAAAGTTCTGCTCGATGGCTGCGGCTGCTATCCGTGCGGGCCCGATGCCGTAGCTCCCCATGATGATCGGTTTTTCGTGTCCGTTTTCGTCCAGGAAGACCGCCTTGAGGGCACTGGAGTATTTCGTGCCCAGCTTGAAGATGTTGCCGATTTCGATGACCCGTTCCACCCGCAGGGGCGTGTTGCAGTTCGCGCAGAGATCTCCTGCCCTGGCGATATGGATATCGTGCCACTCGGCCGTAAAATCCTTTCCCGCCCTGATGCCCTTCAGGTGGTAATGCTGTTTGTTGGCACCGCTGACGAAGACTCCCTCTTGTAAGGAGGGGTCTGCTACCATCCTGATATCACGGCCGGCCGGTCCGATGAAGCCTGCCTCGACACCCAGGATTTCCTTGACCTCTGTCTTCTGTGCCGGCCGGTGCGTACCGATGACCTTTGCCAGTTTTTTCTCATGCAGTTCCTGATCCCCCCGAACGAGGGCGAGCACGGGACCCTGCTCGGAAATAACCAGGATGCTCTTGAGGAAGTTTGACGGGGCGAGCTTCATAAAGTTGGAGACTTCCCTGACCGTCCTCTTGTCAGGAGTATGGACCTCTTCGGGCTGCCAGTCCTGGGTTTCACTTTTTGAAGGGATCGACAGGGCCAGCTCGACATTTGCCGAATAGCCGCATGTGTCGCACAGGGCGATCTCATCCTCTCCTGCCGGGCTGGGAGCCATGAACTCGTGCGAGTAGCCGCCTCCCATCATGCCGGGATCAGATTCGACCTGCATGAAGCGGAGCCCGCACCGCTTGAAGATGCGGTGGTAGGCGTCCGCATGGAGCTGGTAGTTCTTGTCCAGGCCCTCGTCGTCAGCGTCGAAACTGTAGCTGTCCTTCATGATGAATTCCCTTGTCCTCAGGATCCCGCTCTTCGGCCTGGCCTCGTCACGGAGCTTTGTCTGGATCTGGTACCAGACCTGGGGGAGGTCCCGGTATGACCGTATCTCGCGTGAGGCGAGCCAGGTCATGATCTCCTCGTGGGTCATGCCGAGACAGAAGTCGCGGTCGGTCCGGTCTTTCAGCCGGAACATCTCCCCGCCGATTATGTCCCACCTGCCGGTCTGCTGCCAGATTTCGGCAGGATGGAGAATGGGCATCGAGATCTCCTGCGCATCAATTGACTCCATCTCCTCTTTCAGGATTGCATTGATCCTGTTGAGGACCCGCCATCCCAGCGGCAGGAATATATAGAGACCCGATGCAAGCTGGCGGACATAACCTGCGCGGAGCATCAGGATATGGCTTATCGCCTCTGCGTCCGCGGGCGCCTCTCTGAGTGTCGGTATAAACATTTTTGAAAATCTCATGGCTGATAGTCCTTTCGTCGAACGTCGTTGTAATGGTTATTACCAAGAAGACGGCCAGTAAAACCACATTCATCGTCATTGCCCGACATGATCGGGCAATCCGGAAGACCTTGAAAAAACTGGATTCCCGCCTTCGCGGGAATGACAGCACCTGTGGTATTACTTATGGTCCCTTAGCAACAGTCTCACCAGTGAACAGATATAACTTATAAGATCTCCCTTGACCCTCTTTACCAGAGAGGGGATTTTTCCTCCCTTTGGCAAGGGAGGACTGAAGGGATTTGTCACGTTACGGCAATCGCTATTTTGAAGCTGCTCATAATTATACTGAAACGGTCCGGTTTCTTTCCATTGCCGGGGGCCGCGTTATTGATATTTTCAGGGGTATCGTTTAAATTATCGATAGTATTGTTGTGAGAATATAATCCACGAAGGAGACCCGGTGAGAAGAAGATATCTGATTGTATGTATCGGTATCGTCGCATTCACTCTTGCAGCCGGCCTGTCCCTGGCAGGCCCTGCCGAAGAGAAGGCTGCTGCAAAGGCGGCCCATGCCTGGCTTGCGCTGATTGACTCGGGAAAATATACTGACAGCTGGACCGAGGCAGCTCAGCTGTTCAGGGGGGCGGTGTCAAAAGAGCAGTGGGCCGGGCAGGTGAAGGCCGCGAGGGGGCCTCTTGGCCAGGTCCTCAAGCGGACGCTCATGTCAGGTACCTACAGCAGGACGCTTCCGGGAGCACCGGACGGGGAGTACGTGGTCATCCAGTTTGAGACCTCATTTGCGAACAGGAAGAATGCGCGTGAAACCGTGACCCCGATGCTCGACAAAGACGGTACCTGGCGGGTATCGGGATATTATATCAAGTAGAAGGAGTGACTGTGCAGAGGATACCATTAACACCGGCAGGATATCAGAAACTGCAGGACGAACTTGAAAGACTCCTGAAGGTCGACAGACCGAAGAACATACAGGCCATTGCCGAGGCGCGCGCTCACGGCGACCTTTCCGAGAACGCCGAGTATCATGCTGCAAAAGAGCAGCAGTCCTTTATCTGCGGCAGGATCGATGAACTCAAGGCAAAGATAGCCATGGCCGATGTGATCGACCCGGCAAAGATCAAGCAGTCAAAGGTCGCCTTTGGGGCGAAGGTCAAGGTGCTCGATGTCGAGGCGGATGAGGAATATGTCTTCATTCTGGTCGGCACCGAAGAGGCAGATATCAAGCAGGGCAAGATTTCTATCACCTCTCCTGTCGGCAGGGCGCTCATCGGCAAGGATGTGGGAGATACCGCGGTCATCAAGGCCCCGGCGCGTACGATTGAATACGAGGTCCTCGAGATAATCTTTGAATAGATACGTCAAGGCAGAGATTACCGGGAACGTTCCTGTCGGCGCGCACTATCGGCTGCTCTCCCTGAAATGCCCGGACACCGGACGAAAACCGAAGGCAGGCCAGTTTTATATGGTGCAGGTCAGGGAGGGGTCCGACCCCCTCCTGAAGAGGCCCTTCAGTCTGTTCAGAAAGACGGAAGAGGGAATACAGCTGCTCTACCGCGTCCAGGGGAAAGGGACAACCGTTCTTGGCGGGATGGGGTCCGGCTCGTCTGTTCACCTTTTGGGACCCCTGGGGAACGGATACCCGGCACAGGCATCGACGTCCGCACCGGATACGCTGCCGGTGATCATTGCCGGCGGCATCGGCATCGCCTCGGTCTTCCCCCTTATTGAGGCGTTGGCGGGCAGGGCTACGGTGCTTTACGGGGCCCGGACGGGTGATGATCTGTTGATGCTGGATGAGATTAAGAGCCTTTCGGGATATTTCTCCTGCTGTACCGACGATGGTTCGCACGGTGAGAAGGGCAATGTGCTTGACCTGCTGAGGCGTGTCGTTCCTCCTGCCTCCGGGGGCCCGGCCCTGATTTACGCCTGCGGCCCGAAGCCCATGCTGAGGGCTGTCTCCGGGTTTGCGGTCTCTGCGGGTATAAAGGCGTATCTGTCGCTCGAAGAACATATGGCCTGCGGCATCGGCGCCTGCCTGGGGTGCGTCGCAAAGATCAGGACAAAGGAGACCCGGGCGAAGGGGCAGGGAACGGAGGGACAGGCCGGGGGTTCAGTCCCGGACGGGACGTACCTGCGGGTATGCATGGAGGGGCCGGTTTTTGACGCTATGGATATCGTATGGTAGAAGCCGTGTCCGTTAATCTGGAAGTCACCATAGGCAGCCTGAAACTGAAGAACCCGGTCATGACCGCATCCGGCACCTTTGGCTACGGGCCCGAATATGTCGAGTTCATGGACCTGAACAGGCTCGGGGCGATTGTGGTCAAGGGGCTTTCGCTTGAACCGAAGGAGGGCAATCCGCCTCCCCGCATCGTCGAGACCGCATCAGGCATGTTGAACTCCATCGGTCTGCAGAATATTGGCATCGCGGCATTCATTAAGGAAAAGCTCCCGTTTCTCAAGCGCTTTACCACACCGGTTATTGTGAATTTCTTCGGCGATTCACTCGATGAATATGCCGAGGCCGCAGCGAGACTGGATGGTATCGATGGGATACACGCACTCGAGATGAACATTTCCTGCCCCAACAAGCAGGCGGGATGGTCAGTCTTCGGCACCGACCCGGCGGTCACCGGTGATGTTGTGGGGGCGGTGCGAAAAAAGACAAAGCTGCCGCTTATCGTGAAGCTTTCGCCCAATGTGACGGACATTGCCCTGATGGCGCGGGTTGCCGAGGACTCGGGGGCGGATGCGCTTTCGCTCATCAATACCCTTACCGGCATGGCGATTGACGTACGGACGCGGAAGCCCAGGCTTGCCAATGTCAGGGGCGGGCTCTCGGGGCCTGCGATCAAGCCGGTTGCGCTCAGAATGGTCTATGATGTTTATAAGGCGGTGAAGATACCGCTGGTCGGCATGGGCGGGATCATGAATACGGATGATGCCCTGGAATTCATGATGGCCGGTGCGACAGCGGTTGCGGTGGGGACCGCGAATTTCGTAAACCCGGGAGTAACCATCGACATTATCGACGGGATGGCTGCGTACATGGAACGGGAGAAGTTAAAGGAGATTCGCTCACTGACCGGTGCAGCCCATGCAGGCTGAACCGGTTATAACGCTGACAACCGATTTCGGGTATGATGACCCCTTTGCCGGAGTGATGAAGGGCGTCATCCTGAAGATCAACCCCGCTGCAAAAATCGTGGATATTACCCATGGTATCAGGCCGCACGACATCAGGGAGGCTGCCTATACGATCGGTATGAACTACCAGTACTTTCCCCAGAACGCGATCCATCTTGTGGTGGTCGACCCCGGGGTGGGTTCCGGCCGGAGACCGGTCCTGGTCGAGGCTGACCATCATTTCTTTATCGGACCGGACAATGGCGTCTTCTCGTATATATACAGCATGCAGCACGAAATAATGCAGGTGGTCCATATCACGTCGGAGCACTACTTCCTGTCAGCGGTCAGCCCGACCTTTCAGGGCCGCGATATCTTTGCCCCGGTGGCGGCCTGGTTTTCGCGGGGGCTTCCGATGTCCAGGTTCGGGGATGCGATAAGCGACTATCACACTATACCCATCGCTGTCCCTGACCTCTCCCAGCAGGGCGTGCTGCTCGGCGAGGTGATCCATATCGACAGATTCGGCAACGCGATCACGAATATTACGAGGGCAGAACTGAACATGCTCCTGAGTACCGGAAGCCCCGGGGCTCTCCGGATTACACTGAAGGACCAGGAAATACGGCTGAGGCAGTTCTATAGTCAGGGTGATGACAGCAGGCTCTCCGCGCTGATCAACAGTTCGGGTCATCTCGAGTTCTATCTGTACCAGGGCAGGGCTGCGGACCGGCACCAGATTGCAACCGGGGATCCGGTTTCGGTCATGACGGCACAGGGATAGGGCTGTCATTAAGATGAGCCTTGATCCCGCTGAGATCGTCAGATGCATCTCCGTGCTTGAGGCCCTGGCAGAAGATCCCGCGCAGCTTGCCGGTCTGCCGGTGGCGCAGCGGAATGCACTCATGAAGGTCACGGGGGCGATATCACGCCCCGACAGGGCAGAAACGAAGAAGAGAAATAAGGCAGCCGACAAACTCCGGCGTCTGGCTGTATTTGATGAAAACCGGGCAGCCCGCAATGCTACCGGCATTCGCCAGGCCCGCCGCGAGGAAACATTCTCAGCCCCGTTGCAGGTCGCTCTGCCTTCATCTGCCTCCGGACCCGGCAGTGAGAGACTCTCTTCGCCGCGTAATTGCTATATATGCAAGGAAGAGTACACCAGCCTTCATTTCTTCTATGATGCGCTCTGCAGCACCTGCGGCGACCTGAACTACCGGAAGCGTTTTCAGTCGGCATCGCTGCAGGGCCAGGTGGCGCTCATCACCGGTGCGCGCGTGAAGATCGGGTTCCAGGCTGCGCTGCAGATGCTGCGGGCCGGGGCTGTGGTCATTGCAACAACCAGATTCCCTGTCGACGCTGCTGCCCGATATGCCCGCGAAGAGGGATTTGCGGCGTGGGGAAACAGGCTGCATATTCACGGCCTTGATCTGAGGCATATTCCGAGCGTCGAGATATTTGCCGGCTATGTGGAGCAGACGTACGGCCGCCTGGATATTCTGATCAACAACGCTGCCCAGACGGTCAGGAGACCTGCGGGATTTTATGCGCATCTAATGGAAAACGAACAGAACGGCAGCCGTGTCTTGTCCGGGGAGGCGCAGCAGCTGCTTGCCGATCACGAGGCCTGCAAACAGCAGCTTGCGTCGCTCTGTCATGATAGCCAGGAGAATGAAACGGCACTCCCTGTTGCCTGGCATAATCAGGTGGCCGGCATCGGGCTGCGTGAATCAGCCAAACTTTCCCAGCTCCCCTACCGGCACGATACCTCCCTGGTTCCTGAAGAGATTTTTCCGGAAGGCCGGCTGGATGCCGATCTCCAGCAGGTTGACCTGCGAAAGACCAACAGCTGGCGGCTCCGCCTCGGAGAGATCCCGGTCACGGAAATGCTCGAAGTCCAGCTGGTGAATTCAGTAGCCCCCTTCGTTTTATGCAACAGGCTGGTGGCCCTGATGAAGCGCGATTATACCGGGCAGAAGCATATTGTGAATGTGACCGCGATGGAGGGCAAGTTCTTCCGGTTTAAAAAGGACGCCCGGCATCCGCATACCAACATGGCCAAGGCCGCCCTGAATATGCTGACCCATACCTCTGCCGAGGAACTTGCCCGGGACGGCATCTATATGAATGCGGTCGATACCGGATGGGTGACGGACGAAGACCCGCTGGAGCTATCCCGCCTGAAGCAGGAGGTGCATGATTTTCAGCCGCCGCTGGATATTGTTGACGGAGCTGCCAGGGTCTGCGATCCTTTTTTTGACGGCATCCTGACCGGGAAGCACTGGTGCGGGAAGTTCCTGAAGGATTATTTTCCCATCGATTGGTAGAAACCATCCTGAGGCGCCAGGCGATTTTACCGTCAGCTGACCCCTTCTCCTGCAGACCTGCCGTGACGATGTCGATCGAATGGCCGTTTCCGTCCCTGATACTCCCGGTCTTATCCTGAACCGTACGGGTAGCCCCCTGCCCCTGAAAAAGGTCGGTATTTTAATACTTGACAGAATCACTAGACTATTATTAAATTTATACATGCTGAAATTGTCGACAAAGGGGCAGTATGGCGTGCGGGCTATGTTCGAGATTGCGCGGTGTGGCGAGCGCGGTCCGGTCACGATACGCGAGATATCGGAACGGCAGGACGTTTCGGTCGCCTACCTTGAGCAGATTCTCAACCAGCTCCGCAAGGCGGGCATTATCCGGAGCGTCAGGGGACCGGGCGGCGGGTATGTCCTCAGCAGGGACCCTGACAGGATCAGTATCGGCGAGATCCTGCTGGAGCTCGAAGGGCCGGTGGCGATAACCTCCTGCCTGGACCCGAAGGAGGGCTGCATGCGGGTTGAGGGGTGTGTGACGCACCTGCTGTGGAAATCGCTGGGCGAGAATATCGAGGCCTTTCTGAACAGCATGACGCTCAGGGACCTGCTCGAAGGCAATGAGTTCATATCGCTCAAGGGCAGGCACGGCAAGACTTCGGCCAGTGTACCGGACAAGGCTCCGGAGAAGGCAAAGGCACGGCTGGCATCATGAAGTTCGTTCAGGACGTCAAACCGGATGTCACGACCGATATCGTCTATATGATGTGCCCGATGCATCTGCTGAAGCTTGAGGAACAGATGAAGGAGCTTGAGCCGGGGCAGATACTCGAGATCATGACCGACTACGACGGGGCCCTCGAGGATATCCCGGCCTGGTGCGAAAAGACGGGCAACGAGTTTCTCGGCATTGATGAGACCCCGGATTTCTTTAAATTCTATATCAAGAAGCATGCGAGGTGAGTATGAAGAAATATTATTTTGATCACGTGGCCACGAACCCGCTCGATCCGACGGTGCTCGATGCGATGATGCCGTATTTTAAAGAGGAATTCGGCAATCCCCTGAGTGTTTATGAATACGGCATGAGGGCCAAGAATGCCATTGAAGAGGCCCGCGAGAAGGTGGCCGCTCTCGTTAACGCCAAGGCTGCCGAGATCATCTTTACGGCCAACGGTGCCGAGGCGAACAACTTTGCCCTGAGAGGCATTGCACTTGCGCGTCAGAACGAAGGCAAGCATATTATTGTATCCCGCATGGAGCATCATTCGATATTGAACTCGGCCCGGTTTCTCGAAAAAAGCGGATTTGCGGTCACGTATCTCCCGGTTGACAAACAGGGTGTTGTCGATCCTGAGACGGTCCGAAAATCAATCTCCAAAGAGACTGTCCTGATTTCGGTAACTCATGCCAGCAGCGAGGTCGGGACGATTGAACCGATTAAAGAGATCGCCGGAATTGCAAAAGAGCGCAATATTGTCATGCATACCGATGCCGTTGCTTCTACCGGTAATATCCCGGTTGATGTGCAGGACCTGGGTGTTGATCTGCTGACGATGGCCGCCCATCAGTTTTATGGGCCGAAAGGCGCGGGGGCCCTCTTTGTGAAGCAGGGCCTGCGGATCGTCCCTCTTATCTACGGCGGCATCCAGGAGTCGGGCCGGAGGGCAGGGACAGAGAACGTTCCTGCTATCGTCGGCATGGGCAAGGCCGCCGAGATTGCGAAGGCTGAACTCGGCAAGAGGATGGAATACCTCAGGCCGCTGAGAGACAGGATAATCGATTCCGTCGCGGGAATTCCGAATGTGATCGTAACCGGCGACCGTCAGAACCGTCTGCCGGGTCATGCCAGTTTCTGCGTAGAATTTATCGAGGGTGAGGCGATGCTGATGCTCATGGCGGCCAAGGGCATCTTTTCTGCCAGCGGATCAGCCTGCTCGTCAAAGGCCCTGAAATCGTCCCCGGTGCTCCTTGCGATGGGCATCCCGACCGGGCTGGCCCAGGGGTCGATCGTCTTCAGCATGGGAATGGGGAATACACCCGAGGATGTGGACCACCTCGTGACCGAGTTCCCTGCCGTGATCAAGAGACTCAGGGAGATCTCGCCCTTTGCACAGGGCTGGGGAGACTCGCAGGAGGGCGGCTCCTGCGTTACCGGCTGAACACGTCAAGACTGCAGTTGCATAGAACGTCAAGGCAAGGGGAGAGGAAATGAAATCAATAAGCCGTGCTGTCCTGTTGACTATTGTATTGGGTGTATCTTTTGGCGGAGCGGATACTGCATTTGCCAAACCCAGTGAGCCTGCAGTCAGGCAGCTCAAATCGCGCATCTCTGCCGTCACCGTATATTCAGACCGCGCTCAGGTGACCAGGACTGCCGCCGAGAAGCTTCCGGCAGGGGAGCAGCGGCTTGTATTCGATAATCTGCCTGCCGGGCTGGAGCCCGGCAGCATCCAGGTGAACGGCACAGGCAGCGCTGAACTGAGTGATGTAAAGACGCAAGTAGAGCGCTATACTGACACCCTGGACAAGGACAGAAAGGCCCTGCTGGATGAAAAAACGATCATAGAAGACCGTCTTGCAGAGCTGGATGGAAAGATCACCCTGGCGCATAATGAAAAAGGGTTTCTCGAGAATATAACGAGGAAGCTCACCGGCGTCACGGACAAGACCCCTGCAGGAGAACTGGACCCTGAAAAGTGGGTCAAAATGGTGGATCTCTACCGCACCAGGAATGCAGCGCTTGACAGGGAAATCCGCGAGACCGAGATTGCCAAACGGGATCTGAAGGCCAAACTCAGCAAGGTCACCAGGCAGATTGCTGACCTCGGCAGTGCTGAGCAGAAGACCAGGTACCACGTGGAGGTGCTGGTGAGGATGAAGGAGGCAGGGGCACTCTCCCTTTCGCTATCATATATTGTGCGCGGTCCGAGCTGGCAGCCGCTGTATGACCTTCGTGTCTCCACCCGTGAAAAGAAGATGAGCCTTGCCTATAATGCTGTCATACGGCAGAATACCTCCGAGGACTGGGACGATGTGGCGGTGGAGCTTTCGACTGCCCAGCCCCGAATCGGCGGTCAGCAGCCTGAGCTTTCTCCCTGGCGTGTCGGTTTTCTTGAGCCGCGCCCGCGTTTGGAGCGGGGTTCGGGTGTCTATCCGGCGGCAGCTCCTGCACCGCAGATGGCAAGGCAGATGATGCCTGCATCGAACGCAGTTGCGGAGATGGATAGCCTGGAGGAACAGCAGAAGACGGCCAGTGCAATGGATAAACCGGCTGCCAATGTTCAGACGAACGCCACGTCTGTTGTCTTTCAGATCAGGGGCAGAAATACCATCGCCAGTGACAATCTGCCGCACAAGGTTACTGTTCTTATTCAGGATTTTCCGGCCGACTTCCGGTATTCCACGGTTCCTAAACTTTCACCCAATGCGTACCTGAAAACAAGGGTAAAGAACGCCAGTGATTTCCCTTTGCTGCCGGGTACTACCAATGTGTTTCTGGACAGCAGCTTTGTTGCCAATGCATCCATGAAACAGGTTGCCCCTGGTGAGGAGTTCTGGACATTCCTCGGGGTTGATGGGGCAATCAAGGTGGAACGGAAATTTCTGAAGAAACACCAGAAGCAGGAGGGGCTGTTCGAGAGGAAGACCAGAATGGTTTACGAGTACCTGACAGAGATCACGAACAACAAGAAGACTGAAGAGGAACTTGTTGTCTGGGACCAGCTGCCGATCGCCTCGCACCAGGACATCGTGGTCAGGCTGGTGGACCCTCAATACGAGAAGGACTCCCCGGAGCTCAAGAAGAACGAACTGAACTTTTTTGAGTGGTATTTCAGGATCAAGCCGGGCGAGATGATCAGGATCCCGTTTGTCTTTTCGGTGGAATACCCTCCCGACAGACAGGTGACCGGGTTGGAGTGAGGTGCGGCGGGGTGTGGTACCCTGAAAGCATGCAATACATTATTCCCGCAGGTGGCATTAATTCACCGTAGTGCTCGTGAGCAGGTGTCTCAAGAAGGTGTCCGGTCTTTCCGGTACGAGAGGTCAAGGCTTCTGCTGATACTTATTCCCCGGTCATCGAATGCGGGTCCAGCAGACGGCCTAGCTCTTCTGAAGTCAGTTCGGTCATTTCTTCTGCAACGTCCCTGATGCTGCGTTTTTCGGTAAAGGCCCTTCGGGCGATCGCCGCGGCCCTGTCATAGCCTATCGCCGGCGACAGCGCGGTGACGAGTACGGGATTGCGCCCGAGGAGTTCTTCAATATGTTCCCGGTTCACGGTAAACCCCGCCACAGCCCTGTCCGCAAGGAGGCGCGCGGCATGGGCGAGGATCGTGACTGACTGCAGCAGGTTATGGGCGATGAGCGGCAGCATGATGTTTACCTCGAAATTGCCGTGCTGGCTCCCTGCCGTTATGGCGGCGTCATTGCCGATTACCTGCATGCAGACCATGGTCACCGCCTCGCAGATGACCGGATTGATCTTCCCGGGCATGATGCTCGAGCCGAGCTGCACTTCGGGAAGCGATATCTCGGAGAAGCCGGCCATCGGACCGCTGTTCATGAGGCGGAGGTCATTGCATATCTTAACGAGCGACAGCGCGGCGGTCTTTATGTGGCCGCTTAACTCGGCTGCCGTATCGACGGCAGCCTGAGAGGCAAAGTGATTTTGTGTTTCTTCAAAGGGAAGGCCTGTCTCGGCGGTAAGCCGGGCAGCCATTCGCTTCCCGAATTCCGGGTGGGTGTTGATGCCGGTGCCGACTGCTGTGCCTCCGATAGCCAGCTTGGCCAGTCTCGGCAGGCACGATTCAATCCGTTCTATGGCCTGCCGGACCTGATGGGCCCATCCCCCTATTTCCTGGCTCATCCGGATCGGCACTGCATCCATCAGGTGCGTCCTGCCAGTCTTTACTACATCATCAAGCTCCCGTTCCCGGGCTGTTAAGGCCTCCTGGAGATGACGCAGGGCAGGCAGGAGGGTCTCCTGAGCCAGAATATATGAGCTGACATGGACAGCGGTCGGGATAACATCATTGGTCGACTGGCCCCTGTTAACGTGGTCGTTTGGATGAACAGTCCTGGAGCCGGGCCTGCCGCCCAATAGCTGGATGGCCCGGTTTGCGATGACTTCATTGGCGTTCATATTTGTTGAGGTGCCGGACCCTGACTGGAAGATGTCTACGGGAAACTGATCGTCCCACATTCCTGCAGCAACCTCATCAGCTGCAGCCATGATCGCCCCTGCCTCTGCGGCGTCGAGCATGCCCAGGTCTGCATGTACCCCGGCAGCGGCCTTCTTTATCATTCCCAGAGAACGGATGAAGATCCTGGGGAAACGCATGCCGCTGATCGGAAAGTTATCGATAGCACGCTGCGTCTGGGCCCCGTAGAGGGCATCGCCCGGGACACGCACCTCGCCGAGAGCATCACACTCGCTGCGGAAATCAGTCACGGTATGTCCGGGACTCAGCGAACCGGATATTTTGTAAAGACATAGTCCCGGTCCGTGACGAGCGTATGGCACTGGTAACACTCAGTTGCAAAGGAGGCGTCCTTGCCGTAGGGGGCATAGGTGCCGGACGCAGGATCATACACGAAGCGCGCGTATCCCCATCCCCCGGTGGCGCTGAATTTCTTTGCATCCTTCACCATGAACTCAATCCTCTGCAGGGTGTCCGGTTCGAGAGCCGCAGGGTATACCGGGTTTTTCATCTCTGCATAGGCGATTTTCACCAGGATGGACCCGTCCGGAAAGGGCACGCCTTTTTTCGACGAGCCTTTTTTATAGGCCTCCACGACTGCTGAATTCCCGAGTATGTAGCGGACCTCTTTTTTGTCGGTCCGATAGCTCGGGGCTATGACCTGCCAGGTCTCATATCCCCTGATGTCTCCGAAGGAGAGTCCATTGGGTACCTTCAGCGCATACCTGTCCTGGGCAGACAGCAGGCCGCTTCCGGCCAGCATGAGGCCGATACTGATAAATCCCGCTAAAAAGAAAAGCCTGGCTCGCATCATGTTCATCTCCTCCTCGCGTATGGTGTATACCCCATCACTTTACCGCGAAATTGGCTTTCTGTCCATAAAAGAAAGCAGTGTAAGTATAATCTGACAGACCTGTTATGACAATACCTATAGCGGAACGCACCGTGCAGTGATAAAATTGCTGTAATTGTAATAATATTCTGGAAGGCAGAAGCCAGGAGGGAGGGAATTACCCCATGTTGAACGTTACCCGCCGTCAATTTATGAAGGTCTCCGCCGGTGCTTTGGGTGCAGTCGTTGCCTCAGAGGCTGCCGCCCTCGGGCTGGACACCGGTGCCCTGGAGGCCCGTGCTCTCCGTGTCCCGATCAAGACAGGCAGGCAGGTGCCGGGTCTCTGTCCCTACTGTTCGGTTGGGTGCGGACAAATTATTATGGTCAACGATGCCGGCAAGATCATCGATATCCAGGGAAACCCTGATTCCCCGATCAGCGAAGGCACACTATGCCCGAAGGGTGCGGCGACCTATCAGCTTGTTATGAACGAACACCGCTGGACAAAGGTCAAATACCGCGCAGCGGGCAGCGACCACTGGGAGGACCGGCCTCTCGACTGGGCCATGAACCGGATTGCCGAACTGGTCAGGCAGACCCGCGATGCCAACTTTAACGAGTTCGAAGAGATTTCCGACGGCAAGGGGGGCAGGGTGAGGAAGCGGGTGATGAATACCTACTCCCTGGCCTCCCTCGGCGGTGCGACGATCGACAACGAGTGGAATTATGCGCACCAGAAGCTCATGCACGGACTGGGCGTTGTTTATGTCGAGAACCAGGCCCGAATATGACACTCCTCCACGGTCCCCGGGCTGGGGGTCACGTTTGGACGGGGCGGCTCAACAACATTTCCCCGCGATCTGGTAAACTCCGACGCGGTGCTGATTATGGGTTCCAATATGGCGGAGTGTCATCCCGTGGCCTTCCGTTGGCCGCTGAAGGCAAAGACAGAGCATGGAGCGGTCCTGATGCACGTCGATCCGCGTTTTACGCGGACCTCCGCCCTCTGCGACATCCACGCGCAGATCCGCGCGGGCACGGACATCGTCTTTCTCGGCGCTCTGATCACCTATGTCATCAACAGCCGGCGCTGGAATTCAGACACGTTCTTTAAAGAATATGTGGTCAACTATACGAACGCGGCCACGCTGGTAAACGCCGACTTTAAGGATCCTGATGATCTTGACGGTGTCTTCTCCGGACTCTCCCGCGACGGTAAAGCATATACGAATGCCAGCTGGTCATACCAGCGCAACCCGGCGCCTGCATCATCGGTAAGCGAGGCCAAGAACTTTACGGACCTCCTGCTGCAGCGTGTGCCCGGCAGACCAAAGACCGATATGACGCTTCAGGATCCCCAGACCGTATTCCAGATCGTCAAAAAGCACTATGCCCGCTATACGCCTGAGATGGTCGAGCAGGTTTGCGGGTGCCCGAAGGAGATCTTTTTCCGTGTTGCCGAGACGCTGCTGAATAATTCCGGACGCGACAAGACAGCGAACATTACCTATGCCGTCGGCTGGACGCAGCATACTGTCGGCGTCCAGATCATCCGCTGTGCAGGCATGCTCCAGGCCCTCCTCGGCAATATCGGAAGGCCGGGAGGCGGCATCCTGGCGCTGCGCGGTCATTCGACGATCCAGGGGTCAACCGATATTGCTACGCTGTATCATTCCCTGCCGGGTTATCTGAATATGCCGGATGCCCGCCGTAACCATGACTCCCTGAAGGACTTCATCCTGACCGAGGCGGTTCCGGTTTCGACAAGTTACTGGGGCAACTATCCCAAGTTTGCCGTCTCATACTTCAAGGCCCAGTTCGGGGATGCAGCAACGAAGGAAAATGATTATGGCTACCAGTACCATCCGAAGATAACCGGCGATCACTCTCACCTGCCGATGTTTGTCGAAATGATGGATGGGAAGATCAAGGGCTTTCTCTGTGTGGGACAGAACCCTGCGGTCGGCGGTCAGAATGCAGGGTTCCAGAGAAAGGCCCTTGCAAAGCTCGACTGGATGGTGGTGAGGGATTTTTACGAGACAGAGACCGCCTCGTTCTGGCGGAATTCCCCCGAGGTCAAGTCAGGAGAGCTGAAGACAGCCGACATTAAGACAGAAATATTTTTCCTGCCCTCTGCCTGTGTGCCTGAAATGGAGGGGTCATTTACGAATACCCAGCGACTCCTGCAGTATCACGAAAAGGCGGCAGATCCTCCCGACGACTGCCGGAGCAATCTCTGGTTCACCTACCACCTCGGCAAGAAAATCAGGGCGCTCTACAGGGATTCAACCCGGGACCGTGACTGGGCGATCAGGAACCTGACCTGGGACTATGAGCCTGAGCCGGCAGAGGTGGCAAACTGGCGTATCAAGGATGAGCCTTCGGCCTATAAAGCCCTGAAGGAGATCAACGGCTATACCTGGAAGGACAAAAAGCCGCTTCCCTCGTTTGCAAACCTGGCGGAGGACGGCTCGACGGTCTGCGGTGCCTGGATTTATACCGGTGTCATCCCGGAGGAAGGCAGGAACAATGCTGCCCGTCGTCAGGGAGACAGCTGGATATCGCCCAACTGGGGTTTTGCATGGCCGGCAAACCGCCACATCATGTATAACCGCGCCTCTGCTGACCCGAAGGGCAATCCCTGGTCCGAGAAGAAGAAACTGGTCTACTGGGATGCAGTGAACAGCAAATGGGTCTCGCCGTCCGGAGACGGGATAGACTTTGCGCTTACGAAGGCCCCGGGCTCGGCCGGCAAGGACGCGGGAATCGGCTTTGACTGGCTGGGCGGCAACGATCCGTTCATCATGAGGGCCGACGGCAAGGCCTGGCTTTTTGCTCCGGGCGGCCTGGTGGATGGTCCGCTGCCGACCCATTACGAACCGTATGAATCGCCGGTGCATAATGCCCTGTATAAGCAGCAATCGAACCCTGTTGCCAAGGTATGGAATGTGGCGGGCAACCCATACCACAAGGTGGCGGATCCGGAATATCCGATCGTCATATCTACCTACCGCCTGACCGAGCACTATCTCAGCGGCGCGATGAGCAGATGGCTGCCCTGGCTCGCGGAGTTGATGCCTGAGTTGTTCTGTGAGATATCGCCTGAACTCTCCGTTGAAAGAGGCATCATGAACGGAGAGTATATGACTATCTGGACGGCGCGCGGAGAGATACAGGCGCGGGCCCTGGTGACGCGCCGCATGAAGCCCTTTACGATCAATGGAAGGACCGTGCACCAGATCGGCCTGCCCTGGCACTGGGGCTGGCAGGGGACGGCACAGGGCGATGTGGTGAACAACCTCAGCGCACTGGTGGCTGATCCGAATGTTTCTATCCACGAGGGAAAGGTCTTCACCTGCAATGTCCGGGCAGGCAGGAAGGGAGGTGCTGTCTGATATGGCAAAAGGAATGTTTGTTGATACCTCAATCTGTACCGGCTGCAAGGCATGCCAGGTGGCCTGCAAGGAGTGGAATGGACTTGAAGCCGAGCCGGACCACTTCAGGCAGGAGCCGGGAATGCCTTATCCGGTGGCCAGCAATTTTACCGGCAACTCGTACGACAACACCGGAAAGCTGAGCGCGCGTGACTGGCGCCATGTCCTGTTTATCGAACAGATCAACTCGCGCCGTACTGCATCGAGGTGGCTCTTTATGAGCGATTCCTGCAAGCACTGCACGGACGCGGCCTGCCTGAACGTATGCCCGGTTGAGGCCATAGAGCGTACCGACCTCGGCAATGTTATCGTCAGACAGGACAAATGTGTCGGCACAAAGCTCTGCAATAAGGCCTGTCCGTACGGGGTTGTGCGGTACAGCGAAAAGACCCGGACCTCCCATAAATGTACGCTCTGCAATGACCGCATCCATAACGGAATGGGTACTGCCTGCGCCAAGGCCTGTCCGACGGGGTCGATACTGTTCGGGGAGGTGTCTGAGCTGAAGATGAAGGCCGACGCGCGGCTTGCCCGGCTCCGTGCCCTTGGTGAGCAGAAGGCGAACATCTACGGGTACAGCGAAGCCGGTGGACTCAGGGTCTTTTACCTGCTGATGGAGAATCCCGCGGTCTATGGCCTTCCTGACAAGCCGGTGGTGCCGCAGCGCCGAAAGCTCTCTTTGATCGAAAAAGGCGGGGCGCGGGTCTCTGCACTTTTGCTGGGTCTGGTTGCCCTGGCCCGTTTCCGTGAACGGAGCGGCAGGAAGGACCCCGGAGCCGAGCCGGGACAGGAATCCGGAGACGTGAAATGAAGGCCGAGGAAGTGCCCGGCCTGCATAATCCTCAAGGGCCGGATGATCCGATAATCAAACGACTGCGAAAGGTCGTGAAGGAGAATCCGGACCTGGCAGATGTGGTCCGCGTGTATGAGGCAGTTCTGACAGTTCTGCGCGGTGCAGATATCACGGTGCTGCCGGTGCTGATGACGACAGAGGAGGCACGTGCAAAGCTGGAGAAGGGGGTGCCGCTTCTGCATGACCTCCCATTTGAATTGGATGACCGTGAAGTCTTGAGGTTGTTGCTCCGGCTTGCTGCGGCTGTTGAAAAATCAGCGGGACAGAACATGGTTTGCGCTGAGGCAGCCTGTCGCATTCGCCTGGCACTCGAGGAGGGAAGGCTGAATGTCACCAGGCTGCTGCAGGACATTGGCTCGGGCGCATCTGAGGGTGCTTTCCCGGCGGCAGAGGGTCTGGGTCTGGACCCCGGGATGCTCCGGACCCTGCTGTTCGAGGCGGTGAGGCCTTTCCTTCGGTCATGGTGTCTGCAATTGGCCCCTCTTGCAGACGGGGTCGCGTGGGACCGGGGATTGTGTCCGGTCTGCGGGGCTGCTGCCGCGATGGCCGAACTCCAGGGCAACAATCAGGCAAAGCATCTGCGGTGCGGCGCATGCGGTGCCGACTGGACTTTTCGTCGGCTGCAGTGTCTGTACTGCGGCAATGAAGACCATAAGTCCCTCGGACTTCTCTACTCTGACGACGACCGTGACAGGGTCAGAGTGGAAGTTTGCGACAGGTGTCACGGTTACCTTAAGGTTATTACGGCCTATGAACCGTCTTCTGCCTGGATGCTGAAGGCCGAAGACCTGGCAACGCTCCATATGGACTACATAGCCCGGGCCCGTGGTTATTCACGGGTTGAATTTCTGTATCCGTCGCGGGACGTTCAGCCTGCCTGAGCTGTAAAGGGGAACAGTTTCTTTCGCAGGCCATTCGGCTGCTGTACTATTCACGGCCTCTGCTGAAAAATGGTAAGATAAAGCAGGCAGGCAATATACGATTATAGGAAAGGAGCATGCCGGCAGACATATTCAACGCTCCGGTATGATATTTCATTATGTACAGCGATAAAGTGATGGACCATTTTACGAATCCGAGGAATGTAGGGGATATGCCTGATGCTGATGGCGTTGGCCAGGAAGGTAACCCGACCTGCGGTGATGCCATGAAAATTTATATCAAGGTCAAGGACGGCATTATTACGGATGCCAAGTTCAAGACCTTCGGCTGCGGGGCTGCGATTGCGGTCAGCAGCATGGTGACCGAGATGGTGAAGGGCAAGACGCTTGACGAGGCGTATGCCATGTCAAAAGAAGCTGTTGCAGCTGAACTCGGCGGTCTTCCTCCCCAGAAGATGCACTGCTCGAACCTCGGGGCCGATGCCCTGAGAAAGGCGATTGAAGACTACAAAAGCAGGCATACGGCATAGACGGATTGATGCACCACCCCGCTATCCCCCTCTCCGTGAGAGGGGGAAGTAATTCTTTTCCTGATTAAAACAAGCGCGCCAGCAGGGCCGGCACCGCGACCTCTACCTTCAGGATTCTTTCACCCATGCTGACCGTTTGAAATCCGCACGCTGCAAGCCGCTCTACTTCGTAATGAATAAATCCGCCCTCGGGACCGATGGCCAGGGTTATGGTTCCGGATACGTTTCCGGGACATTCGCGTGCTGCCGCAGGATGTGCAACCAGGGCTGTTGTTCCGGCCATAATCCCCGGCAGTTCATCTTCGACAAAGGGTTTGAATAACGGTCTTAGTAACACCTCCGGCATTATCGTATCCTTGGCCTGCTCAAGCCCCAGAATGAGCTGCTGACGGATAAGATCCTCTGTAAGAAAGGGGCTCTGCCAGAAACTCTTCTCGACACGGAACGCATTCAGAAGATAGATCTTCTTTGCCCCCATCGACGTTGCCGTCTGCAATACCCTCCTGAGCACCTTCGGGCGCGGCAGCGCAAGAACGAGAATGACCGGCAGCGGCGGAGGCGGGTTCCGGGTGAGCGATACCGCCATCATCACAGCGTCCTTTTCGAGCGCAAGTAACGTCCCCTTGCCGAGCAGGCCGCCAGCCACACCAACAGTCAATTCGTCACCGGCCTGTGCGCGGTGTACCTCGCGTATATGCGCCGCACGCCTGCCGGTCAGCAGAACTCTGCTGTTGTCGGTGAAGTCCTCAGGAAATAGAAGAATAAGATTCATCAGCGACCCTTCATCCAGGCCCTCACAGAGTTACTAAGGTGTTCATACGTATGAAGACATTGACCGGAAAATCCCTCCCAACCTCCCTTTGCCAAAGGGAGGTATCATGACCCCCTTTTTCTCCTCGGCGAACCCGCCTGTGTGCGGGGGCAAAGAGGCCTGCCTGTGCGGCAGGCAGGTTGTGGAACGACAAAGCAGAAAGTTGCGTGTATGTATCTGCCGCCCATAAGTTCACGCAATCAGACGTTATCCGATATACATGCGCCATATGCATTATCCTGTCGACTCAGCCTGTTCATGAGGTGTCCGGCCATGCCTCTGTCTCGCTCGTTGAGCTGTTATGCCCACTTCTCGTAGAACACGAGATCGCTGAGCGGTTTTCTCGGCGGACCTTCCTTGATCGTCGCATCCTGGGGGTATCCCACCGGGAAGAGTCCGACGATCTTTATTGCGTCAGGTATGCCGAGGAGTTCACGCATTTTTTTATCATCAAACACCCCGACAAAGACAGAACCCAGACCCAGGCTGTGGGCGGTCAGCATCAGCGTCTGGGACGCTATGCCGACGTCTGTCAGGTAATAGGTCTGGTCCCAGAGCACACCGGACTCCGCCGGGTCTGCACAGGCGACTATCACGACCGGTGCCTCGGCAAGTCCCTTTTTCGCAGGGTTCACCTTATACCCCTTCGGCGCGAAAAAAGACTCGACATAGGAGAGTTCACTGAGGGCCTCACGCGTCCGTTGATCCCTGACAACCACAAACCGCCAGCACTGCCTGTTCGCCCACGAAGGCGACATGCGGACCGCCTCAAGCAGGGACTGGAGTTTCTCCTCTTCAACCGGCTGTCCGCTGAACCTCCTGATGCTTCTGCGTGTTCTTACTGCTTCCATGAGTTCCATTTCATTCCTCCTTATTTCTGAGCTGCCTGATTACCTCTTTCATGTCCTCCGGCATTTCGCGCCTGAACTCCATGTAGGCGCCGGATATGGGATGCACGAACCCGAGGACCTCCGCGTGCAGCATCTGGCGGGGGAAACTGATCTTTTTCCCCTTAAGCATGAGCGAGGTCTTTTTTCCGTAGGTGGTATCCCCCATCACCGGATGCCCGATGGCGGAGAAATGCACCCTGATCTGATGCGTCCGGCCGGTGCCGAGCTTTGCCTCTATCAGCGTTGCCCCCGGGTACCGTTCGACCACGACCCAGCGCGTCAGCGCGTCCTTTGCGTTGCGCGTCATCGTCGACATTTTTTTGCGGTCAGACTCCGATCTTCCGATTTTCAGATTGATCTCGCCGCTGTTTGTCTTCATGTCCCCGTAGATTATCGTCAGGTATTTCCGGAAAATGGTACGCTCCTTGAATTGCGCTACGAGGTTGTAGTATGCGGTGTCATCAAGCGCGATAATCATGACGCCCGAGGTGTCTTTATCGATGCGGTGCACCGTCCCCGGTCTCAGAGGTCCCCCGATTGTTGCAAGTCCCGGAGCGTGATACGCGACGGCATTCATCAGCGTACCGCCGGTGTGTCCTGTTGAAGGATAGACGACCATACCGGGTGGCTTGTTCACAACGATGACTGAGTTATCCATATACAGGATATCCAGAGGGATGTTCTCGGGGATGAGCTCTCCCGATTCCTCCGGCAAGGTTATTTCTATGCTGTCCCCTGCCCTGGTTTTGTAGTTGGGTTTTGTGGGAGCCCCGTTGACCTTCAGCAGTCCTTCCCCGATGAGATTATGGATGCGGGAACGCGTGAGTCCCGAGAGTTCTGATGCCTGTATGTCGATTCTTTGTCCGTCGGCTGCCGGGTCGACTATAAAATGTAAGGACCTGCTGTCGTCTGGTTTCATATGCATAAACTCCGATCTAGTATATAATATCGTAACTCAAACCACAGCACGAAAGGGACGAAACGATGATCAAGCTTGTACTGCTCAGGCACGGCGAGAGCACCTGGAACAAGGAGAACAGATTCACCGGCTGGACCGATGTTGATCTCTCGGAGAAAGGGATTGAGGAGGCGATGAAGGCCGGCAAACTGCTGAAAGACGAAGGGTATGACTTCGATGTGGCCTTTACGTCACTTCTGAAGAGAGCGATACGGACACTCTGGCTTGTGACAGATGCCATGGACCTGCTCTGGATCCCGGTCATACGGGCCTGGGAACTCAACGAACGGCATTATGGCTCCCTCCAGGGACTCAACAAGGCGGAGACCTCGGCAAAGTATGGCGACGATCAGGTGCTGATCTGGCGGCGAAGCTTTGATATTCCGCCGCCTCCGCTCGAAAAGAGCGACGAGAGGTATCCTGGCCATGACAGGCGTTACCGCAATCTGGGAGAAGGCCAGCTCCCCCTTACCGAGAGTTTAAAAGAGACGATAGCGAGGTGCATTCCGTACTGGAACGCCCATATCGTCCCGATGCTTCGGGACGGGAAAAAGGTGCTGATCACCGCGCACGGGAACTCCCTGAGGGCGCTGGTGAAACATCTCGACAACATACCGGACGATGAGATCGTCAAGCTGAATATCCCCACGGGAGTACCCCTTGTTTATGAGCTTGACGATGATCTTAAGCCGATCAAGAGCTATTACCTTGGAGACCCTGAAGAGATCAGAAAAGCCGCGCAGAAAGTGGCTGACCAGGGCAAGGCAGCGAAGTAGGGGCCGGTATCAGCGGCAATCTGAATGATAAGGTGAAACTTTGAGTAAATGTACTCAACGCATTGATATTATTAATAACATGGCAAGCAAATAGAGCAATATCGTCATTGTCCGGCTTGACCGG
Organism: uncultured Thermodesulfovibrio sp.; assembly: GCA_964499365.1. Taxonomy (GTDB): domain Bacteria; phylum Nitrospirota; class Thermodesulfovibrionia; order Thermodesulfovibrionales; family UBA6898; genus PALSA-1316. Next base: position 2,377 of record CAZCKU010000008.1, on the reverse strand, counting down.
ACAACCCAGAACTTTTTGAGATATCTGGATTCCTCCATCAAGCCTGTCTACCGATAGGCAGGCCTGCCTGCCGGCAAGTCGTGGAATGACAAAGCAGAATGTTTTATGTATGTATTTGCCGGGTTATTCAAGAATATAATATTACCGTGCGGTGACCTGCTGACGCATCAGTCTGTAGGCTATAGAGGATCTCCGAGGGCCGTTCGGAAAGGAATTTTGCGGAGATCTCCTGCGTCGATGCCCGCTGCATTTGGATTCCTGGACCCGCCCTGAGCCGGCTGCGGGGAATAACCGTGGTATTGTTCGTCTGTTCATAAAGGGGACAGGCTGATTTATGCAAATCAGCCTGTCCCCTTTTTCTTGACTTCGGCAATGACGGGGCTATACTGAAATTATAGCTACAGCTCTCCTGGTAATCAGCAATAACAATGAATATGATGACGTCTATGATCTGGATCATAGAATAGTTATAGCCGAAGCTCTACCGTATACGTGAAATAAAATTCACGAAGCTGGAACAGGAGTGCCAGCTGCCACGAGGAGGATCATGACATTGATGAACAGGGGCGTCTCCGGATTGGCGAAGCATAGTATTAACGCAGTGAAAGGAGGAGTTTCGATGAACAGAAGATTGTTTGCAGTATCGGCCTTTCTGCTGGGCGGTGTCTTTGCATCAGGCTTGTATCTGTCGTCTGCTGATGCTACCGCAAAGGGTGACAATGGGAAGAAGACCGAGGTCAAGGCATCGCAACAGGAAAAATCGGTCAAGGTCGAGGCCTGCTATGATTGCCATGCACCCGTGAAAGAACTCCACAAGATGGGCAAACACGCCAAGATCAACTGCGTGAACTGCCACAAGGGGCTTGACCGGCACTTGAAGGATCCCGGGCCTGATACCCGGCCGTCAACAGATATGTCGTGGCAGGCCTGCGGACAGTGTCACAAGGAACAGTTCGAAAGTTTCATGCAGGAGGCCTACCACAGACCGGCGAGGGACGAGAAATCCCAGCTCACCGGACGGTCTCCGAACCCCTACTGGGACAAGCTTATGGCTGGCCACGGGTTTACGAAGGAGCATAACACAACGAGAAGTCACATCAATATGCTCGTCGATCAGTTTGCGGTAGACCGTGCCTTTGGCGGGCGGTTTCAGGGGAAGAACGGCTGGAACTATATCTTTGACAAGGGCAGGGTATGGGACATACTGGTAGACAAGTATCCTGATAACAAGGAGCAGAAGACCTTTATTCCTCAGTCCGCAACTGCTGCCAACCCGGTCTGTATGCAGTGCAAGACCCAGGACCAGATACTGAAGTGGGCCTACATGGGGGATCCGGTCAAGGGGACAACCTGGTCACGCACGTCAAATGTCGTTGAGTATGTGAAGGACCTTCAGCATGGGCTCAACTGCTTCACCTGTCATGACCCGCATGCTGCAAAGCCGCGAATCGTCCGCGACGGACTCATTCAGGCACTGACCAGAAAAGAAGCGGATACCCTCTGGCATAGGGATCCAAAGCATACGAATATCAAGGTCATTGATATGGGAGTCAGGGGCTTTGACCGGAAGATTGCGATACTCGACAGGTATGATACCCGTCTCCAGTGCGGACAGTGCCACGTTGAGTACAACTGCAACCCAGGATTTGATCCGAAGAACCCTGATACATCCAAGTATTCTGTCACCATGGCTGACCAGAGGACAAACCATTTTCCGTATAAGGACGTATTCGGTCTGTACGAGCATTATGTGAACCAGATCAACTTCCTTGATTTCAAGCATGGTCTCACGGGCGGTCTTCTGTGGAAGGCTCAGCATCCGGAAGCAGAGTCATACTATAATTCAAAGCATGCAAAGGCCGGCGTGGGCTGCGACGGCTGTCATACGCCGAAGCTGAAAAGTAAGGCAGGAAAGGTATATACGTCGCATTATGCCGTGACGCCGAAAGTCCAGTTGAAGGAGACCTGCCTGAAGTGCCATCCGAAGTGGACCGAGGAGATGGCCCGCTACTCGATTGATTCGGTTAAAGCCCATATCAGAGGCAAGATGCGGAAGGCCGAATTCCATCTTTCCGTCCTGATCGACAAGATCATGGAGGCCAAGAAGGCCGGGCTCTCTGCCGAGGTCATCAAACAGGCCCAGGACCAGCACCTGCGTGCACACATCCTGTGGGAATACTGGACCGCCGAGAATTCGGACGGGTTCCATAATCCCGAAATGGCCCGTGAGTCCCTGACGAAATCGGTCGATGAGTCCCAGAAGGGTATCAAGATTGTCAATGACGCCCTGGCTGTGAAGACGGCAGCGAAATAGGAAGCGTGAAAAGAGCGGGGCGTTGAGCCCCGCTCTTTTTTTGTCCCGTTGCGGGGGGGGGGG
>CAZCKU010000007.1:0-189609 GCA_964499365.1 uncultured Thermodesulfovibrio sp. | reverse complement strand
ATAGAAATCAGAGATTGATATTTCTTTGCTAACAAAAAATATGCTGAAACTGAATGTTTTTGATAGTGAATTTTTTGATTGAAAAAATATTGCGATTAGGATAGTCTATTAGCTGTACACTGTGGGATCTTCAATATGTGGACTTGATATAGCGCTGGTGGAAATTAACAAACTGGGGAACAAGTTAAACTATTCCTGAAATAATGTAAGCATAGCTTATTTGTCAGCAGGATCAAGGCAGGCGGCTTTATTATAAGTCGATCGTTTAAGGGGATTTATTGAATAACTGTAATTTGGAGGGACATCATGCCAGCAACATTCGCACACAGTCTCATTGCCAGACAGGCCGCGGACAATCTATTGAAGGAGCGCGGAGGCCACCCGTATACCGGCAAACTTGGAGTTTATAACCATTTCGCGGTCATGGGCGCGGCCGGCCCTGACTATCCTTATCTGACAGATATTCTACGCTACGGTGTTCTCCACATTGGCCACAACTGGGCTAACCGGATGCATTACGAAAATACTACTCTCTTTGCCAAGAAGGGAGCTGCTCGGCTTTCAGTGATGGATAAGCGGAATGATGATTTCTTTAAATGCCTGGCCTGGTTTTGCGGCTATGTCAGCCACATTATTGCCGACTCATATCTGCATCCGGTTGTCAATTCGGCAGTTGGGGGCACTTACATCTTCACACAAACAAATCATCGCATATGCGAAATGATCCAAGATGTCTATATCTTCCACAAAATAACGCAAACCGAGATCACTGAGGCTAACCCTCGCGAAGGCACATTCGGCTATCTAAAGATACTAGAAGAGTGTTCTGATCCCAACGATACCAGGCGTGTGCACCCAGCGGTGCGGGAATTCTGGACCGAACTTCTCAAAGAGGTTCATCCATACGCCAAGGAGTTCTTTAAAGACATCGATCCTGATAGGTGGCATAAGAACTACTTGTCAAGGGCGGATTTTGTAGCGGACCCCGGCCCTATTTTTAGACATGTGTTAAATCTTGGGGACTTTGCTTACAAGAGAACCGCCGAGATCACACCGGAAGAAAGGACAAAATATCTTGACACGGTTCCTCTACCAGATGGGAAGAGCTCCCACTATGACAAGGTGTTCGATAGCGCCGTGGATAAGGTTGCTGGCGTATGGAAACAGCTCTTTGTCAGCATCGAAAACGGCAGTGATGATATCGGAGAATATATAAAGGATTGGAATCTGGATACCGGCGTTGACGAAAGCAAAATCTTTTTTTGGTCGTAAAAAAAGGGGGGGGGATATGCGACTGACTACTCTATCATTGGTTCTCATCTTGTTTTTGGCGGGCTGCAGTACTGGAATCGCTTCGCAAAAAGATAATCCGGCCGCCATTAGTTCCTTTCTGACTGAACTGAATCAAAAGGTCAAGGGGTACATGTATGGCCAGGATATTCCCGATAGCTTTGACATAGTTCAGTATCGGGAGATCATTTCAAAGCTCTGTGACCATCCGGACTGCAAAAGAAAGTCTGATGCTCTTTTTGATGGCTATGATGTCAAGGCTAAGAAGGTCAACGGCTTCTTCAGTGTGTTGCTCTGTAGTCCGGAGACTCAGAAAAAGATTATGGAGGACTATAGCTGCAATAACCTGAAAGTGGAGATCAGATCATGGGAAGAGCCGACGTCTGAAGACTGTCGGTTTGCTGATAACTGGCAAGAAATCTACGACAAGGAATGCAAATAATGTAAACGTGGGGACGGCTTATGAAAAAGATATTAATCGTAGACGATGACAACGACATTCGCAGAACGCTCGGCGAAATACTCGAAGCAGAGGGATTCTTAACAGTACAAGCAGCTGACGGCTTAAGTGCTATAGTGCAATGTCTAAATCACAATCCAGACGCAGTGATATTGGATCACCAGATGCCCCATATGAACGGCATTGAAACTCTTGATCAGATAAAGCTACTGAATTCGGGAATTCCGGTGATTATGCTGACCGGCAATACAGATTTAGATGTGACACAGAAAGCCCTTTCGCGCGGAGCCGTTGAAGTTATATTCAAGCCTCCGCAGTTTGGAAAACTGATTCTTCGAGTCAGGGAGGTAGTGGCGGCTATGTGAGAAAAACATACAGGTACGGTTTAAAAGTCGGAGGGCATTATGCTTAAGCATAAAAAAGTTTTTAACTGTTTCACAATCGAAAAGGACGTCGGATATGCGTAAAACTTTTCTTATTCTTTTCTTTCTCGTTTTGCTTTCTCCTCATTCATTTGCGCGCGACCAGAATTTCACGACTGACCAGATACGTCAGCAGATGATCAAGACGTCTATCGCGTCATATCCAGGCAACTGCCCTTGCCCTTATAATCTGGCCCGCAACGGTTCTCGTTGTGGTAAAAGGAGCGCTTACAGTCGGCCGGGAGGCTCTTCACCCCTCTGTTATTCTGAAGATATATCGGACGAAATGGTGCAAAATTACAGAAAGAAGCACAGCGCCGAGAAATAGGAAATGTAAGGAGACGCTATACGGATATTGAGAGCGACAAATAAGCTCAGGACAGGATTTAATAATGCCAAGGAAAAGCGATTTTGAAAGGGTTGTGGATGTATCATATCTGTACCCTCTTGTGGGATTAATAGCCAGTATTTTTTCTGCCGGCGTAGGGTGTTATTTTTTAAATAAGAGCGAGCAAGTTGCCGCAAAACCAATCGAAATACTTTTTAATGGCACTTATCTGCAGTTTGGTAAATTTTTTATTGGAATTTCTGTCTTCATTTTCCTTGTCTCGGTTATCGGCTGGATATCGCAATATTTAAAAGGAAGACGAGAAATGTAGTTTTTTTGAAATTTATCGAAGGGGATATCAGAAGGGATAATGTCCAAATTAAGTCAGCTCATCAGATTCCCTAAAAAGTAGACACCTAATATCTGAGGACGAGTATCGGAAATCGTTCAGCGCATTCAGGGGGAACCATCCTTATATATCTTCGCTTCGTGTTTTTGGGAAAATGAGACTTAAGGAAGGGATTTCATGTCGTCATCAAATCATCAAAGATTAATATCCTATTACATAATTTGTTCGCAACAATATCTCTTTATGCGACATGACGCACTATCCAGATCAGATGGAGATTAATTTTTTGAAGAAAAAGAGAACGATGAAAGTAAGTTAAAAGGTAGTTGTTTTTTGGGAGGTGCAAAGATGCAAGCAAAAGCGGCAAGAGGAATATTCTTAATATTTGTTGTCCTGCTCTCCATGATTTTGATGGTTGGGTGTGCGGGTATGAAAAAAACAATGCAGGAAAGATCACCCGGATACTTGTACTATCCATCTGCCCTAGTAGATGCAGACCAGGCCCTGAGGGAAGCCCGCGCAGCAGACAAAGATAAGACATGCCCGGATGAATTTAATGCAGCAAAAGATATGGTAGATAAGGCCTATGAGATCTACATGTCAAGTGACAAGTGGGCGATTGCCATGGCTCAGGACTCTATCGGCAAAACCAAGGCACTTTGTCCGCCCAAACCGGTTGCCGAGATGAAGCCTGAACCAAAGCCAGAATTAAAACCTGAACCACTGCTATCTCCTCCACCGCCACTACAACCGCCTCCTGTAACGTTTATACCCGCAGTCAAAGCTCCCAAGCTATCTAACGCTAAGAAATATAAAGAATATAAAGCTGTGCTAGGTGCCGATTCTGTCATAACCATGTCTGAACCACCTGGCCCACCCGGGCGACTCAGGGTGTGGATTGGGATCCCAGACTATAAACCAAATTTTCCTGAGAATATGGTGCAAGCAACTGGCACACTCCCGACCGTCGGAGTTACAGCAAAGATTACACCAGATGCGCCGGCCTTTAAGGTGGAACCAAAAGAAAGCGACTGCATACAAATCCACCCTACCGGCTCAGAGGTTGGTTTTAGATTAACACCCATTGAAGAGGGAATTTTTGACGTAGGCGCAGATGTGCAATTGTATGATTCTAGTGATTGCAGTGGCACGCCAATTCCTAAGGCAACTACTACTCTACAGGTTAAGGTTATTGTGGATCATAAGAAGGAGGAAAAAAAGAAAGAAGAAGAACACCAAAAAAAGTTCTGGGAGATTTTCTGGGATGAAGTGTTTAAGTTCTGGAAGGCACTTCTTGTTCTTTTTTTTGCTGTAATTATCTTTCTTATGAGAAAACAGCTTAAAAAATGGGTTGGTTTCGGGAATGACAATTAGTTGATAGGGCAGGTCAAATATTTTGTGTAAACGCCTGATTGGGTAGTGGTCATGCCAAGGGCATTCTTCCATCAAACAGTATCGCAAATTGATTCAGAGTGGCTATATTCCGGAGGCCAGATACAGCAACTTGAAAGCAGCTTCATCATTGGGGAATGACCCCCGATTTTCGTTACCTTCCGCAGGGACATGTTCAGCGATTCAATCGCATTGGACGTATAGATCACATTGCGGATTTCCGGGGGATACCCGAACAACGGGATTATCCGGACCCAGTTGCTCCGCCATGAAGGGCTGATGCTCGGATACTCGCTGTCCCATTTCCGGCTGAACTCCTCAAGGTTTATTTCTGCCTGCTCTACCGTTGGCGCTGCATAAATAGTTTTCAGATCGGCAGCCACTTCTTTGCGCCGTTTCCATGAGACATATTTTAAACTGTGCCGGACCATGTGTACCATGCAGAGCTGTATTTGCGTCTGGGGATACACCGACTCTATTGCCTCAGGAAACCCCTTCAGCCCATCGACGCAGGCTATGAAGATATCTTTCACTCCCTGTTCTTCAGTTCTGTCACAACCTGCACAACCAGACTTCGCCCCTTCGTTCTCCGCTGCCCACATGCCAAGGACTTCCTTGACCCCGTCCATCGTAATTCCTATCGCCAGGTATATGCCCCTGTTCTGGATCTGCCCGCTATGCCGGACCTTCGCACGTATGGCATCCAGGTAAACGATTGGATATACCGAATCAAGTGCCCGGTTCTGCCAGGCCTTTACCTCTTCCTCTACTGCATCCGTGACGATTGAGATCAATCAAGGCCGGCGATACTTCAACTCCGTAGATCTCTTCAAGGTGGCTTTGGATATCCCGTGTCGTCAGTCCCCGGGCATACAAGGATATTATCTTATCGTCAAATCCAGTAAATCGGGTCTGCCCTTTGGGCAGTATCTCCGGCTCAAATGTCCCCTGCCGATCCCGGGGGGTGCTTATGGGGATTTCTCCCTGTTCACTTATAACCGTCTTTTTTGAACTGCCGTTTCGGGCTTACGGCGAGACATGCGAATACGTGGCCGTCAGCGGCACAGAATCCGGAAATCTTGCCATTACAATCAGTATCACCCTCCTTACCCGGATCTTTTTCAGCTTTTATCATTATATCCATGAACAATACAAACAACGATCCGAACAAGATCACCTACTTCGCCATTACCAATTACCGAGATATCCGTAAGTTATTCGGCATCAAAGAGAAAAACCGGCGAGCCCATATCTACATCATCGGTAAAACGGGGACCGGGAAATCCACCTTGATCGAGAATATGGTGGTCTCGGATATCAAAGACGGGAACGGCGTGGCACTGATCGATCCCCACGGTGATCTGGCCGACAAGATCCTAACGTCGATTCCGCGCGAGCGGATAAACGACGTGATCTATTTCAATCCGGCGGATATCGACTACCCCATCGCTTTCAATCCGTTGGAACAAATTCATGCCGATTACCATGATCTCGTGGCGTCCGGGCTTATTGCGGTTTTCAAGAAAATCTGGGCTGATTTCTGGGGACCCCGCTTGGAGCATATCTTGCGGTATTCGATCATGACCTTGCTCGAATATCCCGGCAGCACCCTTTTGGACATCCCTCGGCTGCTGACCGATGGCGATTTCCGCAAAACTGTTCTGGCCAAAGTGACCCATCCGCAGGTCAAAGCCTTTTGGTTTTCCGAATACGACAAATATTCCGCTTGGATGCGGTCCAGCGCCATTTCGCCGATTTTGAATAAAATCGGGCAATTCCTAGTGAGTATTCCGTTGCGCAATATCGTCGGCCAGCGGAACAACACCTTCAAATTACGCACTGTGATGGACGAAAAGAAAATTCTGATTGTGAATTTGGCCAAAGGCAAGATCGGGGAAGATAACTGCGCTTTGCTCGGTGCGATGTTGGTGACCCGTATGCAATTGGCCGCCATGAGCCGGGCCAACCTGCCGGAAAGCAAGCGAGACTCTCTTTACCTCTATGTTGACGAAATGCATAATTTTATTACCTTGTCGTTTGCCGATGTTCTGTCGGAAGCCCGGAAATACGGTTTGAGTTTGACGCTGGCGCATCAATACATCGAGCAGCTGGATAACGAAATACGGGCAGCGGTTTTCGGCAATGTGGGCACCATGATTGCCTTCAGGCTGGGAGCAAAAGACGCAGGCTATCTGGCCAGGGAATTTCAGCCAGTATTTAAGGAAGCTGACATAATTACTCTTCCCAATTACAAAATTTATCTCAAATTGATGATCGATGGAGTCACCTCAAAGGCTTTCAGCGCCGACACGCTGCCGGGTCCGGCAGAGCGGGATTCCTTTGCTGACGTAATTGTTGATTTGTCCCGGACCAAATACGCGCAACCACGGAAAGACGTGGAAAGAGAGATTACGGCAGCACCACGCAGGAAACCAGGCCGATAAAGAGTAACTTGCCGTAACGCGCAAATCCTCCCTCCTTTATCTTTTCTCCTGCCTCCTTAAACTGAACATGCACAGAACTTTGACAATTCAGAAGAATCCATCACGCACCCAAAGATCAAAGAGGAATTATTCAACCCATTCTATTCGTCGAAACCATATGGAGTCGGAGCTTGTCATTACGGAGGCTTCGGCAGTCAACTAAAACCAGTTGCGCCAAATTCCGGACTATTTCTGCCAGGAACGGCAAAGGAGGAGTATTGGAACTTACCAGTAAAGACCTTCAGATTCTTCTCATGGGTCAAAGAATCAGGCTGGATTGTGGCCACTGCTGCACAGTGGGTCACAATTTTGCCAACACACTGATAATCGTTTCCTTGGGCGGCGGGAGGATAAGAACCTATTGCCATTCCTGCTATTAGGAGGGAGTATGCCGAAAGATTTATTACAAAACAACCGCACTATCTGCTTCAAAGTAATCAGGGCAGTTTACGAAAAATTGACTATTCAGGAGGGAACAGCGGAATACGTAACGAACACCATCAGTGATGCAAGGGCAGTTTATGCGCTATTCAGTTTCTTGCAACAGGAAACCAAGGAGAACTTTATTGTTGTGCACCTGGATGTGAAAAACAGGATACTCTGTATCGACAGAGTCTCCACCGGGACAATGACCGGCTCGCTTGTTCATCCAAGGGAGGTATTCAAAACCGCACTGCTCTCTTCGGCAGCCTCCGTGTTGTTGGTCCACAACCACCCCTCCGGAGATCCGACCCCCAGCCGTGACGATATTGCGATAACTGAAAAACTCAAAGGCGCCGGAGAGCTTATGGGGATTGCCGTATTGGACCATGTGATCATCGGAGACGGATATGTCTCCCTCAAGGAAAAGGGCTATCTCTAAATTTTCCAATAGAAAGCGAGGTGAAAATGTATAGTCCCAAAATATCTGAGAGGTATATTCCGGCTCTTTACAGAAAGTCTAAGGAATTAAAGATTCCCATGACCAGACTAGTTAACCAGATCATTCATAAAGCATTGGAGGATGCAGGCGATGACACGCACGGAACTGTCCCGTTTGGTACGCAAACTGTACCACCGCCGAAGGATGGCCGGTGAACTGTCCGATCTTGAGCTCAGGATAGCGACATATCTCGAAGCAAACAGTATCTCAAAACTGTCTGTCTCCGGCTATCGGGTAGAGGTAAAAGAAGAGGGGCTGCTAATAACAGAGGCACCCAGAATTGATGAAAATCAGCTTTCTCTAATCCCGGACTATTACTGTCTGGAAATCCAACGATAGGAGGTTCATATGGCATTGCCTATTCACAGAGGAGGTCAGGTCGTAATAAGACATTGCAACGCCTGCAGCGAGGCGTTTAAGTCCTGCCCACAGATAGTCATTATGGAAAAGTATATATCGCTATACGCCGCGCTCACCGAAAGTTGAATCGGAGATGAAACTCTATATCAAATATCTACGGTTTATCGGTCAGACAAAAAGACAGGAAAGGATGTTCAAGTTGGGCTCTCTAACGGCGGGGTTGTGAAAATTGTTGCCTGCTACGAAGGCTGGCAGCAGTAGCACGCGACGATAGAAGAAAAACATGTGGCTATGCCGATAGCCTAACGTTTTAATGACTGGCTCCATGGCGGAGAATTCCCATATTAGGAGGTGACAATGGGCTGGCAGTACGAAAATCTTACAAACGAGGAGCTACAGAGGATCGCAAACGCCCGGTTTGGGTCTGTACTGAGACCATTGCGCGAGATTGGCAGGGAAGCAGTCATTATAGAATTACTTGCCAACGACAGACTTCAAGATGCTGAAAGTTCCGTGAATTTACACAACTGTATGGGGGGAAGTCAATGACTTCCCCTTATTTTTCATACAATAAACGGATTTTCAAGTTATGAAGAAACAATCGATCAAATAGCAGTGATTTGCCCCTGCTGGCATAAACGGCCCCCTATATATTTTCCGCTTTCCCATTAGACTGCAATCAGACCTTTAAAAAATTAATAAAAAAGACAGATCCAGCCGCAAAAATCAAATGTCTAATACAAGCCAAGCGAACTGGAAAATCAAAAAAGGAGGACTGAAATGTATTTACATCCGAAACACGGTTTGAATCCAGCCCTAACCACCTGCTATTACTGCAATAAGCCGGCCGATATTCTTCTTGTCGGCAGCCGGACAAAGGCGTTCAAAGAAGCCGGCTTAGCATCAGAAGATGGTGAGATGAAGATGAATGTCGGGGTGATCGATGCCCGGCCTTGTTCAAAATGCCAAGGCTATATGCAGCAAGGCGTCATCCTGATTTCCATGCGCGACGGAGAGGAAGCTGAGATGGAAACGGCCAACCGCGAAAAAAGACTTCCAAATCCCTATCGGACCGGCGGCTGGGTGGTCGTCCGGGAAGAGTATATCCGGAGAATGATTGACTCGCCGCTACTCGCCAGGCAGATTCTCAGGCAGAGAGTTTGTTTTGTCTCTGACTCAGCTTGGGACAAAATCGGCTTGCCCCGTGGTGAGAGCAAAACGGCGGGATGAGTCGGAAATATACCGTTCATGCGTCTGACCATGCAGGCTAGGGTCTGTCGAAGAAAAAACAACGCATACAGAGGAGATGAATAATCATCTCCTCTGATCTATCATTTCAAGAGGGAAGTGATAACTCAGCCAAAAATATATTCTAACGCCTTATCGGCTATAGCTCGTATCGGTCGCAGCGGATGATTCTGTGACACTCTCACCGATTCCGCTGAAAAATAACAAAGAACATTCCTTCGCTCTTTTTATCATCTCCACGCATATAGTTCCCTCGCTCTCCTCCAGGATTAAATCTGCTTCATTCTATATGTGCATGGTATGAGCCATCTATGAAGAGTTTCAACAACCTGCCGGACTATTCTGGGGTTCTATCTTGGTAGATATGAGTAAAATATACAATCAAATATATAATAAACACTAAAATAACAACAACACCTAAAAAATTATACAGTCTATTATTAAACATGGTTTTATTATGTTGAAGTAATAAATCGTTTGGATCTATTTTCTTTTCCGTTGAAATACTATTAACAATTTTTGAAAATAATTCTCTTTTATCTTTTCTATAATAATTAGATAGTTTGTTGGGAATAGATTCTGGCTGATAATCTTCATCAACTAAAACCTCTGCTAATTGCATTATTACATCCTTAGAAATCATGGCTTCCTTAAATTCTATTTCACTTATAATTTGCTTGACATGGTTAATAGTTGTTTTTTCTTTTTGGTGTTGTAGGCCAACGTATGTAAAAAGAATGACTGCTAATAATGCAGCCATAATTACAGAAAAAAGGGGTTTAAATCCAGAGGTTCTCCTTTGTGAGTATGCTGACGCTGATAAAACTAAGCATTGAACAAGAGCAATTTTTGTCAGGCTCTGAAACAAATGCTCAACTTTCTGAGTAAGCGCAAAATTATAAGCAGCATCTATAAACCAAGCGATTATCGGAAACAGCAAAAAAAGTATATGTCCTTTTTTTATCATTATCCAAAGACTCTTAAAAAAATGGTTAGTCTGGTCAATGGGCGGCGCTGAATCGGGCATAATCTTTTACCTCCACTTTATATTATTTTAAAGCTGTTTTTTATCGATTTGATTTCATTAAACAACAATAGAGGATAAAATTGTTCTGCTTCATAATAGCAGTGGTGATAACATCCGCCGCACTTGAAAGCGACATCGTTTCTATATTTTCTCCATTCCAAGCTTTTTAGAATATCAGTTTCAAGGAAGCTATGCGGAGATGCATATTCTTCGCAATTCATCAAATTACCGTCCGAATTTATAACGATCCACCGATCTTTTTGAGGGTTACATTTCCAGCGGTTATTGTAATAATATGTTTCCAGTTTACTTTCTTTAAGAAATTCAAATGAAGTTTTGACTGCAGCGCCACTTCTTTTGAGAATTCGCAAATAATTGAAAACATCCCTAGCGGACTCATATGATGGCTTTAAGGATTCTGAAGATGGTGAGAATTGCCCACCAATGTTTTGGTACAATCCACAATTATAGATTATATTTTCCTGCAGAATTGATTTTGCTATCTTGGGAATCTCGCTTGCATTTGCTGAAGTTATTACGCTAGAAACTATAGGAATAATGCCCTTATTAGAGGCATATTTCAATAAGGCGATTTTTTCTTTGGAGAAGGTTTTTCCAAAATTGTAAAAGCTATCCATCGACGTTTCCAATATTGACAAGCCTGCATCTGAATAAGAATCAATGTGTTGCACATTCGTATCATTGAAATTTGAATGCAGCATAACAATGATATTCTTACTTGATATATATTGAATCAACTCAGCTAAGTCTGCTCTAAGCGTAGGTTCACCACCAACAATGTTTATGAATTTTACACCGTAAACTGAGAGTCTATCAATAATAAGCATCCATTGCTCAGTAGATATTTCCTTTGCGTTATACTTTTGAACATCACAATAGGGACAAGTTCGATTACATTTTCTTGTGATAAATAACGTTGCCCAACGTATTTTACTCCTAGGATTAAGTGCAGCTTTTATTATTGGAATTATATTCTTTATAGGTTTATTCATATTAGAAAAAATATATTATTAGATATCTTGTTGACATAACGATAAGAGTAGTTAAAAGAAGTCTGCCCATAAAACAAAAGAAGAAAAATTTATAAAATGATATTTTTTGATGCCCCGCGACATAACCAATAATGTCAAAAAGGGGATTTGGAAAAGCAGATGACCAAAAAATAGCAGCGCTTTGTTTCCCTTCAAGTTTTTTAGTCCAGTACTCAATTTTTGTCTTGTATCTTTCCGGAGTAAATGTGTCCATAACTCTTAACCTTCCCAGCATATAACCTAAGAGCTCTCCGGAGCTCCAGCCCAACGCGCCACTGAGAATAACTCCAACTGAGTTCATCCCCAGAAAATGTGACGCATATAATATAGCTGGAATATTGGGAGCCGGTACCAAAAAAGTGGCACTACACAAAAAAAGAAATAAGAATAGACCGATATAACCATAAATTCTCAATAGAGGTTCATAGCTAGATGGGAGGACAAACGCAATCGCTAGAAGCAAGCATACTAAAATAGTGCTTATAATCCAGCCAATTAGCTTCAGTTGTTTTAAATCCATGACTTTTCGCTTTATATGTGTATACATTGATTCTTAGAAAGTTCGTTAATTGGCCTTTGTATTGTTGCACTCAAAGTGATTATTGTCAATTAACTTTTTCGTAACGTTATATAGACTTAGAGTATCCCCGGATAAATTTTAAAGGTTTAGTCTAGTTTCCCCGTTGGCCAAATCATACAGTGTATTTGAATGGAAAAAAGGGCAGCCCATTAGGGTTGCCCTCATATCCTGCTCTTTCGATGCTTTTTGCTTACGAAATACTCGGCGTGGATTTCCCATAAAATATTCCAAAAAAAAAGTCCATACGAATAGGGGTGACTTTTGGGGTGACTCTGTCAGAAAATAGGCCGTTTAGACACTGTTTTATCCAACTAACCAACCTGACAAAATCAGTATAATCAATAGGTTATTGATGCCGCGAAGTAATCGTGTGTTCTACGAATCCGCAGGTCGGGGGTTCGACTCCCTCAGGGCGCGCCACTAAAAGGCGCTTTAGTTTCAGGCAGTATCAGAAGAGGCCGTCCCGAATACATCCGGGACGGCCTCTTCATTTTTGGAGGGCACCTACTGCCGGAAATGCTGCTGGTGCTGACGGTTGACAAAAGCAGCGGGATTCATTATTGTACCGTTCAGTCGGGGAGCAGTATAGTTGCCAAGGGGCTCATGAGTATGAAAACATTAAACGGATAATCCCTCCTAACCTCCCTTTGCCAAAGGGAGGTATCATGCCCCTCTTTGGCAAAGAGGGGTGAGGGGAGATTTTTGAAAGTGTCAGCTTGCTTATGAACTTATTAGTATCTGGGGGGATGGATGAGATACAACTGGGACGGGGACCTGATTATCCATGATTCGGCCGTAGAGAAAAAACGCTACGTCATCGGGCGTACGCTGCCGATCACCACCGACATCCGCGAGTGGATCTCCTTCGGAGACAACATCATCATGAAGGAGCTCCTGAACAGACTCAGAAAAACAGACCGCCTTCCCACGACCAGAAATCCCGCTGATTTTGACAGGCGCGCCATGGTCGTCTGGAGGTTCATCGCCGGAGAGATCAGATACATCCACGATACCGCGAAATACAAGAAAGGGGATTTTTGGCTTTTTCCTCCGGAGACCCTTCAGATCGGTGCGGGCGACTGCGAGGACAGCAGCTTCCTGCTTGCCAGCCTGTTGATCGCAAGCGGCATCAGCCCCTTTTGCGTCAGGGTGGTCCTCGGGAGGGCCTATGACAGTGCAGACCGGTCTTTGGGAGGACACTGCTGGCCCGTCTATAAGAACGAGCAGGGCAGGTGGTGCCTCCTCGAAAGCACACTGGATGACAAGCCTCTGGCCATGCCGGAAGCGGATGCGCTCAGCCGTCCAGGAGCCCCCTTCAGGTATGAGCCCCTCTACTGCTTCAATGGCCATCACCTCTGGGAGGTATTTTCCGGGAAGGGCACCGGGGCCGGAGCCGCCGGTCTGCAGAGGTACTTCGCGGCCCGGAAGAAGAGGGTTGACATGAGGAAGGTGCGGCTGCGCTTTGAGCGTGGATAGCGGGCAGTCATTATTGAAAGGGGATTTGGGGATGAAGAAGGGGATCGGGACGGGGATCAGAAAATGGACGGTTATGGTCTATCTGGCAGGAGACAACAACCTCGACAGCGCGGGTGTTGCGGACCTTGCCGAGATGAAGAAGGTCGGTTCGAATAATGATATGGCCGTTCTTGCACAATTCGACGGGTTCGGCAGCAGGGGCCGGACGAAGAGGTATTATCTGAGAAAAGGGGGGACGCTGGATGCAGATGTGGCCGCCGACCTCGGAGAGACAAACACCGGTGATCCGGCTGTGCTCAGGGACTTCCTGCTTTGGGCGCTGCAAACATATCCTGCCGAACATTATATGGCCGTTATCTGGAACCACGGAAGCGGCTGGGACGACACCGATGTCTACCGGATCGGCCGGGCGGCGAAGAGGGACATCGTCCGCAGGGGAACAAAGCTCTCAGATACAGACTTCGGCGCTGCCATCCCGTTTGGCGCTGCCCGTGCCGTGACGGGGGGCAGGCTTCGGCGTGCGGTATTCAGTTCAACGATCGAAAAGGCCCTGACCACCCGGGCCATCGCCTTCGACGATGACGCCAAAGACTTCCTTGATACTGCCGAGATGAAGAGCGTCTTTGCCGGGGTAACGGCGCGGCTCGGGCGGAAGATCGATATCCTCGGCATGGACGCCTGCCTGATGAACATGCTCGAGGTGCACTTTCAGATGAGCGACGTGGCATGTTATTGTGTCGGTTCGGAAGAGGTTGAACCAGGCGACGGCTGGCCGTACGATGCCGTTCTCTCAGGCCTGGCGGCAAAACCCTCCATGACACCGCGAGAGCTGTCCTCCCTGATCGTCAGGGAATATCTCAGGGCTTACCGGGCCCATGACAGTGTGACGCAATCAGCCTGCGACATGGCAAAGGCACCAGCAACAGCAGCCGCAGTGGATACGCTGGCAAAACTTCTCATCGGGGGCCTTCCCACTGCTGCCGTGAGAACGGCAATTATCCGGGCAAGAGGCCGGGTCCAGTCCTATGCCACGGCAGAGTATGTTGACCTGGCAGACCTCTGCCTGCTGCTGCGGGAGGAAACGGATGACAGGAAGATCAGGAACGCCTGTTCATCCGTGATCGACCGGCTTACGAAAGACGGTCTGATCGTGCAGTCAGGATATAAGGGGACAGACGTCAGTCACTCAAGCGGCGTTTCGATCTATTTCCCTCAGAAAAAGATTTCACCCCTTTATGCAAAACTGGAACTCTCACGTCATACGAAATGGGGTTCTTTTCTGAAGGCATATCTGGCAACGGTGAGGGGGCGGTAGAAAGCCCCCGCGTTTGTGAAGCCCTTTGCCTGCGGGGGAGTGCTAATCCGCCCTGACGCGAAAGCGCTGTCCGTGAAACGACAGTATGACGCCTTCAGCCGTGATCTCCTCGAGAAACAGCCCGTCATCCAGGGCGACTCCCTGGGACATGATCCTTCCGTTAATGCTCACCAGCCTTGAATTTCCCCGGTAGAGATGAGAGGTGATATGAATGGGGGGGAGGGCCTTTTTAAGCGGGGCAGGAAGGTCAGCGAGATACGGCAGCCCGCGGTCATGATCCTGCTGTCCCGGCTTCTCCTGCAGCGATGGCGCAGCTGTCTGCCGATGATCAGACGTGGATGGCGCCTGCCCACCTCGGCCGGCATAGGTTGCCGCCGGTAACGGCTTCGTGATCTTTGCTGCCGGGATTTTCTTTGCCGCTGCCGGTTCAGGCGATAGCTTCTGCGGTTCTGCCTTTGATCGGGCTCGGGGTGCCGGGGAGTCCTCTGCGACTATGGGCGGAGCAGACCGCGGCTCAGTATTTCCAGCCAGCGGAGCTGAAGTTGCCGCTGCAGGAACCTGCGCCTCCCTGACGGCAACCGGACCCTGCCTGGCAGGGTCCTTGGAACGGAACAGCGCATAGCCCCCCAGCATCGAGCACAGAACGGCTGCGAGAAGCAATGACAGCGCGACTCCGCGCCGATGCATGCCGGTTGCAGGTGCCGGCTCTTCAAAGGTCCGCGCCATTCCTGCGGACGCCCCGTGCCGCTGCGCTGCCCTGCTGCGCATGGCGAGTTCAAGCTCCCGCTTCTTCCCTGATTTCTTCAGCTGCTCAAGTATAAACGACATGCTATGCACCTCTCCTGTGAGCCGGTGGCTTCTTCGGTCTGGCCGCACCCTGTTTCTTCACCGGTTTCATCGCTTTCTCTAGTGTCATATATTCTCCCGACCAGAGCCTCACCAACTCCGTCCTTGCGACGCTTGCGTCCCGCTCCCCGATCCGTATGTCAGCCCTGTCGCCCCTGAGGGACAGCACCGCCGCATACACACTGTTGTTCGCTCCGTCCGTCAGCGTAAGCACTGCGGGGAGAGGAAGCGTCTCCAGCCTGAGCCCGGGATCTCTGCGGAAAAGGCAACGAAGATTCAGGATCTCTATATTGCTGCAGAAGGTGTCGTCGGTCAGGGAACCGGAGGAATAGTAGGAGATTCCCTTCTGGCCGAGGACGGCATTGTAGGCGCTGCCCCTGCTCTCGGCTGTGGAAAGGCCTGCCGGCAGCCATGACATGGCGCTCCTTCCTGCAGTGCCCGGTGCATCGGCAGCCACGGTGGCTTGACCGTTACCAGCCTGCAGCGGCAGAGATACCTTCATCGGGTGGTCGGCAAGAAAGAGCCCCAGCATGGTACTGAGGGCCCCGAGCAGCAGCCCGGCGGCAGCCCACTTCAGCGGGACGCTCCGTTGGGAGCGCGTGCCGACCCTCGCGTCGCGAAGAACTTCCCGTGCAGCCTGTCTGATCGTGTAGTAGGTGACCATGCGTTCCTTTTTCATAAAGGCGCCGAGGAGGGCCCTGTCTGCAATCACGTTGATAAGGCGCGGAACGCCGCCGCTCGCCCGGTAGAGGGCACTGAGCGCAGACCCCGAAAAATGCCTTTCGGTTGCCCCGGCTGTCCTCATCCGGTGCTCGACGTAAGCTGCGATCTCTTTTCGTGAAAGGGGTCCGAGGTGATACCGCGCGGTAATGCGCTGTGACATCTGCTGCAGTTCCGGCCGCGCCAGTTTCGTGCGCAGCTCCGGCTGACCGATCAGTATGATCCGCAGGAGCTTGCAGTCCTCGGTTTCAAGGTTCGTCAGGAGCCGCAGCAGGTCAAGCACATTCGTCGAAAGATACTGTGCCTCGTCGATAATAAGAAGGGTCTTGCGCGCCCGGGCGTGCACCTCGATGAGGTGCAGACTGATCAGGTCGAAGAGTTCCTTGACGCTCTGCCCGCCCTGCGCCAGCGGTATGCGGAATTCGTTGCAGATAGAGATGAGCAGCTCTCTGGAACTGACCTTTGGATTGGCGATGAACGCCACTTCGACGTCCTGAGGCATCTGATCGAGGAGAAAGCGGCAGAGGGTGGTCTTTCCGGCACCGATCTCGCCGGTAATCAGAACGAAGCCCCAGTCATCGTCGACACCGTACATGAGGTGCGCCATCGCCTCCCAGTGCTGCCCGCTCATATAAAGATAGCGCGGGTCAGCAGCCAGCGAGAAAGGCTTGTCCTTCAGGTTGAAATGCCCGCAATAGGATTCGGTTGTCATGCCTTGCCATGTCCTTCTTCGTGCAGTATGCACGTTCGTCCGTGGTGAGCGGACAAGAGCCCCTGATCAGATCTATTGCCTGACAGCGTCCGTTTGCAGGACACAGCTGCCCTAATCTGAGCCGCTGTCCGCGTCATCTGGTCTGATGTCCACCAGTATTTTCCCGACCGCATCCTGTGTTCCCTTCAGGCGTTCACTGCAGAACTTTATCAGTTCTGCCGACCGCTTGACCTTCTCTGCCAGGATGTCGACGTCGACCTCGCCGGATTCTATATCGCCGACAATTGTTTCAAGCTCGGTTATGGCTTTTGAATAGGTCAGTTCCCTGCTGCGCATCTTTCTCCTCCACCGTACTCTTGATAGACCCGTGATAAAGTCTCGTTATGATGACATCTCCCGTGCTGATATCCGCGGAATCCTTTGCCGCCCTCTTATTATGATAGGTTATGCTGTACCCCCGTTTCAGCACATTCACCGGGTCCAGCAGGCGCACTGCCTGCTCCAGATGCTTCAGCCTGCTGTCCCGTGCCTGAATTGCAGCCCTTGCAGCGGACACCAGCCCGGCCATGTCCAGAGCCAGCCTGTTGCTGTTGAGGTTGATGACGGCTCCCGCGCCCTGCTTCAGTCCGTGGGTGACCGCATCCAGCTTCTTCCGCTCGTCATGGAACCTTTTTTCGGCGAGGTGGGCTATCTGTTGTGCCACCAGCCGGATCCTGTGACCCTCATCGCTGAGCATTCTCCCGGCCCGCTCGGTCAGTTTCCTGCGGGCCGCAGCAACCCTGTCCTCAAACGTTCTCATGCCGGACAGCAGAAACTCGGCAACGGCGGTCGGTGTCTTTAACTTCGTATGTGCCACAAGATCAATGACGGTATCGTCACGTTCATGGCCGATTCCGGTGATTACCGGGATGGGAAACCGGGCCACCTCAGCAGCGAGGGTGTAACTGTCGAAACAGCTCAGGTCGAGCTGCGACCCACCGCCGCGGATGATCACGACGGCATCAAACCTCTCTGCCTTTTTTCGGATCTCGCCCAGCGACGCAAGGATCGAGGCCTCGGCCTCCTGCCCCTGCAGGGTGGACTGGAACAGGGCATGATATACCCGGTATCCGCCGGAATTCTGATCCAGGTGGTTGACGAAGTCTCCGTAGCCTGCGGCTGTTGACGAGGATATGACCGCTATTTTCTGCGGGACCAGTGGCAGCGGCAGAGATTTGTTCAGATCGGTCAGTCCCTCCTTCTTCAGCCTCTCAATCGCCTCCCTCTTTCTGCGGGCCATTTCGCCCAGAGAATAGGTGGGGTCAATATCCCTGACGTTCAGGCTGAGGCCGTAGACTTCATGAAATGTCACATTGACCGAAAGCAGCACCTGCATACCCGCCCGGAGCCTTTCCCCTGTGGCCTTTTCAAACCGCGGGGCGAGACTGCGATAGGTGTAGGACCATATGGCTGCCTTCATCTGGGCGATGATGGTGCTGTCCCGTTTCTCCACCAGTTCAAGATAGCAGTGTCCCTTCGGGTTGCTGCGGGCCTCGGCTATCTCGGCGATGACCCATACGGCATCAGGGAAGGTCAGCTCCAGTGTTTCCCTGACAGCCGCATTCAGTTCGGAGAGGCGGTATGTATGTACGTCGACCGAGAAAAGCATCCTCTATTTTTCCGCATTGGACATTTATAAGGCAAGGCCACAATAGGGTATACTAAAAAGCTCCTGCCGGCGGGGCTTTCCGCAACAGGCACAGGAGATACTATTTCATAGTCAGGGGGTGAACCAGGACACGATGAAAAGGCAATCCCGCAGGCACTCGGTCCTGCATGATATTCTGACCGTTCCGGTCATTGTCTCTGCACTGGGGTATTTCGTCGACATTTATGACCTGATCCTCTTCAGCATCGTCAGGGTGCAGAGCCTGAAGGCGATCGGGCTTGAGGGGCAGGCGCTGCTCGATAAGGGCGTCTTTCTCCTGAATATGCAGATGGCCGGCATGCTTTTGGGGGGCATCTTCTGGGGTATTCTCGGCGACAAGAAGGGAAGGGTGCGGATACTCTTCGGTTCGATATTTCTCTACTCGGTTGCGAACGTTGCCAACGGGATGGTCACGTCGATCGGGCAGTATGCCTTCTGGCGGTTTGTGGCGGGCATCGGGCTGGCGGGGGAACTCGGGGCGGGCATTACCCTGGTGCTGGAGAACCTGCCTCAGAGGTCCCGGGGATACGGTACGATGGTGGTTGCGACGGTCGGGGTGACCGGCGCGGTCCTGGCGAATATTATTGCAAAGAATTTTGACTGGCGGATCGCCTACGTTATCGGCGGCGGGCTCGGCCTTATGCTTCTGGTGGCCCGGTTAAGTGTTTATGAGTCGGGCATGTACCGGGAAGTCGCAGCGCAGCCGCATGTCAGAAAGGGTAATTTTATCAGTCTTTTTACCAGCCGTGCGAGGTTTTTGAAATACCTGCGGTCGGTGCTGATCGGGCTTCCGATCTGGTTCTGCGTCGGCATATTGATCACCTTCTCCCCCGAGTTTGCGAAAGCGCTTTCGGTCACCGGGCCGGTGAGTGCCGGAGAGGCGGTCATGTTCTGTTATATCGGGCTGGTTTTCGGAGATTTCCTGAGCGGGTTCCTGAGTCAGTATTTCCGGAGCCGGAAGAAGATCGTTCTGCTCTTCCTCGTCCTTACCTGCGGCATGACCGGGTTGTATTTCATGCAGCAGGGTGCAACGGCAGGACAGTTCTATCTTGTCTGTCTCGCGATCGGCGTTGCCGTGGGATACTGGGCGATCTTTATCACGATCGCCGCAGAGCAGTTCGGGACAAACCTGAGGGCGACGGTCGCCTCGACTGTTCCGAACTTCATCAGGGGTGCCGTAATCCCGATCACCTTTTTCTTTCAGCTGCTGAAGGGGCATGCCGGGATCATCCAGAGCGCGATCATCGTCGGCTCCGTCTGTCTGGTCATTGCCTTTGCCGCGCTCTATGGCCTGGAGGAGACCTTCTCCCGGGAGCTCAATTATACCGAAGAGTGAGTCCCACAACCGGCGGGTTGCAATGGGAGCGAATATGGTATATATATTATGTAGCTGCCGGATGCTGTAAGCAGGTCTACACACCCGGAGTCCGGGAAGAGTGCTCGCCCTGATCGCACGGGAAGAATCTACAGGAGGCTGTGATGCGTAAAATGATACTGGTTGTCGATGATGCCGGGGTCATGCGCCAGATGAATGCGCTGACGCTGAAAAAGGAGGGCTTCGATGTGATCGAGGCGGTCGACGGGAAAGACGCTCTCGCGAAAATGGACGGAAAGCAGATCGATCTGATCGTGACCGATATCAATATGCCGGAGATGGATGGTATTGAGCTGATCAGGCAGATCAGAGGCAGGGCCGAACACCGTTTTGTGCCGATTATTGTGCTGTCGACCATATCCCAGGAGGCAAAGGTGAAGGAGGGGAAAGAGGCCGGCGCCAGCGGCTGGATTTTCAAGCCGTACAAGCCGCACGAGCTGCTGAACGCTATCCGGAAATTTATACCCTAGCCACGGGGCAGTGCAGCGGGGCCTATCTCCCCGCTGGTTCTCTCCTGCTCCTGTATCGGCAATTACCGGCGCTGTTTACGCATCTGATTCCGCCGAGCAGTCCGCCTTGATCTTGTCCACAAGATCCACCACCTCGCGTGAGACTGCAACAACTTCCTCATATATCTGTGCTGCCCTTTGTTTGTTTCCGGCATTGTGGGCCTCGACCGCCTGTTTTGCCAGCTGGTGTATCTTTTCATGGGGGACAACAACGGCACTGAAGTGAGGTGTTTTTCCGCAGAGTTCGCTGCCTGCCTTGTCGTACCATTTTCCGAACCGGCAGGTATGGTGGTCCGGCAGGGTGGCGGGGTCCATGGATATTTCGCCCTGCAGGCAGGAGGAGATCTTTCCGACGAAATTTCTATGGTCGCTCTTTGCCAGTTCCAGCATAACCATCGCCCCGCCTTTTGTCTTCACCCCGGAGGTTATCGCCCTGAGTTCGTCTGCGACCTCGGAGAGCCTCACAACCTCGGTCTTTGCCTTGCCGGCCATCTCCTCAATATCATGGGCTATGGATGAGGTGCTCTCGATGTTCTGGGCAACTTCGCTGGTCGTTGCCGACTGTTCCTCAACCGCCACCGCTATCTTGGTGATCTCCTCCTTGACCTTCTGGACCTCGGACAATATCGAGAACAGGGAATCGCCGACATTGCCGATATGCTCGGCTGTCTTTGTCGACTTCTCCGTCGCTTTTGCCATGGAGGTTGCCGTCTGTCGGGATTCTGTCTGGACGGCCTGGATACGGGAGGAGATCTCGTCGGTCGCCTTGATCGTCCGCTCGGCGAGCTTCCTCACCTCATCGGCAACAACGGAGAAGCCTCTTCCCTGCTCTCCTGCCCGCGCCGCCTCGATGGCAGCGTTCAGGGCAAGCAGGTTTGTCTGGTCCGCAATGTCCTTGATGACGGTGACGATATCCCCGATCTCGCCGACCCTCCTGTTGAGTTCCTCCATCATCGCCGAGAGTTCCACTGTTGCCGTATGGACCTCCTTTACTCCGCCGACAGACCCGTCGGCGATTTCCTTGCCCGCGGAGGCTATCTCAAGCGCACTGCCGGAAGTCTCGGCCGCGGTAGAGGCGTTCCGTGCGATATCGGTTATGGTCTGGCTCATCTCTTCAGCCGCTGTCGCAATCTGGGTCGCCTGGGACGACTGGGTCTGGGCGCCGTGCGCCGCCTTCTCGATGACGGTTTTCAGGATATCGATGATGGGGAGAAATTTGCTCGAGACGATCATGATCTTGTTGACCATGGCGGTGAAGTGGCTGATGACGTCCTTGACATTTGTCTCGAGCCGGATGATTTCATCCCCCTCGCTGTGTGCTGTCTCCTGAGCATAGTACCTGCTGCTGATCTCCTTTAACTCCTCCATGAATTTGGCCAGAGGCCTGAGAGAATAACTGACGATGCCCATGACGAGAAGCATGACCGTGATTATTCCGGCGAAGCCGAGCCCGGCGTAGGCATATTGCAGGGACTGTATCCTGCCGTAGGATTTCGACAGCGGCAGTTTAATGCTGATTGCACCGAGAACATCACCCTCTTTGACCGTGTGGCAGGTAAGGCAGTTCTTCCCCATGAAATCCGCCCTGGCAATATAGGGATAGACGCCCCGGATATATTCTCCCTCGACGAGGACCTGCTGCGCTCCCTTCTCCATGACGGACTGCTCGACTGCATCAGGGACAAGGTTGGCGCCAGCCTTGTTTGCCTCGGGGAAATCCTTGTCAACATTAGAGGACTTTAATACCCGGACATCCGCTATTTTGGTCATCTGGTCGAGAAAATGCCCTTTCGATTCAACATAGTTCCCGGTGATCATCATCGTGGTGAGCGAATTCAGAAGCGTGTCCCGGTAGCCTTCAAGCCCGGAATTCTTTATTTCGGCAAGCACGATCGCCTTTGTCTTGACCCCGGTCAGGACAATGGTGAAGACAATACCAATGGAAATGACGAGAATGATGGGAAGGGCGATCTTCCACCGCAGCGAGAGGTTGTTCAGTGTCATCAAAGTCTCCTTTTTGCCGCCCACCCCCATGAGCCCAGCATGAATAATAATATATAGAATTCTACATTAACGTATTACAGGCACAAGGCACAAGGGCCTGAACCGGCCCGATGGTATCTCCGGCTCCCGCGCCTCCGGCCGATCCCGTCGACAGGGTTGTCAAGCTCCCTGAGACAGGCTTACCGGGGTTCAGACGCAATCTTTTGCAGCGCAATTTTTGCTGCCTGAGCCTCGGCCTCTTTCTTCCTCCGGCCTGACGCAGTCCCGAGTTCTTCACCGTTGAGAAACACCGAGACGGTAAAAACCCTCTTGTGGTCAGCCCCGTGCTGTTTTACCAGGCGGTATTCAGGCAGGATACCGTGCAGCAGCTGCGTCTTCTCCTGGAGGGTTGTCTTGTAGTCATAGAAGTCACCGGTCCTGATGACGGCATCGATCCTGTCCCTGAAAAAGGCAAGCACGAGGTTCCTCGTTGTCTCGAACCCGGCGTCCAGAAAGACCGCGCCGACCACGGCCTCGAGGGTATCGGACAGGATCGATTTCTTTGTCCGGCCCCCTGTCGCCTCTTCGCCCTTACCGAGGAGGATGTGGCTGCCGAGGGAGAGTGTGGCGGCTATGTCAGCAAGGACGACTTCGCAGACAAGGTACGACTTCATCTTGGCGAGCTCGGCTTCATTGAAGGTCTGCTCCAGGAGAAAGAGGTATTCCACGACGACCAGTCCGAGGACCGCGTCGCCGAGAAATTCGAGCCGTTCGTTGTAGGCAAGGTCCGCGCCGCCGTGTTCGTGATGAAAGGATCTGTGCGTGAGGGCCTCGGCCAGCAGCCGGCGGTCACTGAACGTGTAGCCTATTTTATTTTCGAGTTCTTCGTTTGAGGGTAATCCGGACGGATGTGACAAATCGCTCTGGGTGCGCGTCAGGACGTATATTGCCTGAAAATGAGACAGGCGTTCGTTCCGCCGAAGCCGAAGGAATTGGACATGGCACACGAGACGTCAACCTGCCGTGCCGTATGGGGGACATAATCGAGGTCGCATCCCTCATCCGGGTTGTCAAGATTGATCGTTGGCGGAATCGTGTTATGGACAATACTCATGACCGACACGACCGCCTCGACGCCTCCTGCAGCGCCCAGGAGGTGTCCGGTCATCGATTTTGTCGAACTGACGCAAAGTTTATACGCGTGGTCCCTGCAGATCGTCTTGATGGCGTTGGTTTCGAGTTCGTCGCCGTGCTTTGTCGAGGTGCCGTGTGCATTGATATAGTCGATCTCTGCCGGGGAGATCCCGGCATCGTGAATGGCCATCGCCATACAGCGGGCAGCACCTTCTCCGCCGGGAGCGGGCGACGTCATATGGTAGGCGTCACCGGTCAGGCCATACCCGACCAGCTCAGCGTAGATACGCGCCCCGCGCGCCAGCGCATGGTCAAGCGCCTCAAGGATGACGATGCCCGACCCCTCGCCCATCACAAAGCCGTCGCGGTCGCGGTCAAAGGGCCTGCTTGCCCTCTGAGGTTCGTCGTTTCTCGTCGAAAGGGCCTTCATCGCATTGAAGCCGCCGACCCCCATGTTTGTGATGCAGGATTCAGTCCCCCCGGCGATCATCGCGTCGGCATCGCCTCTCTGGATTATTTTGAAGGCATCACCGATGGCGTGGGTCCCGGTTGCGCAGGCAGTTGCCGGGGCCTGGTTCGGTCCCTTAGCCCCGTGCCTGATCGATATCTGGCCCGCCGCCATATTGATGATAAGAGTCGGGATGAAAAACGGGGTAATTCTCCGGTGACCTTTTTCGAGAAAGACCTTGTGGTAGTGTTCGATCATCGGGAGTCCGCCCATGCCGGCTCCGACACAGACACCGATCCGTTCAGCGTTCTGCCCGGTGATCTCGAGCCCTGCATCCTGCACCGCCATCATCGAGGTTGCGACCCCGAAGTGAATGAAGCGGTCCATTTTCTTTATCTCTTTGGGCTCGATGTAATCTTCAGGGTTGAAGTCGTGGACCTCCCCGGCGATTCTTGTCGGGAAGAGCGAGGCGTCAAAATAGGTGATATTCCCTATCCCGGACTGCCCCTGAACAAGTCCTGCCCAGCTTTTTTCGACGCCGACGCCGAGGGGCGTGATCAGCCCCAGCCCCGTGACAACAACTCTGCGTTTGTTCATTAAGCCTGTTTGTTCTTTATATACTCGACAGCGTCCTTGACCTTGGCGATCTTTTCTGCGTCCTCATCGGGGATCTCAATATTAAAGGTCTCCTCAAAGGCCATGACCAGCTCGACGGTGTCGAGTGAGTCGGCCCCGAGGTCCTCGACAAACGATGCATCAGGAACAACCTC
Source organism: uncultured Thermodesulfovibrio sp. (assembly GCA_964499365.1). GTDB lineage: Bacteria > Nitrospirota > Thermodesulfovibrionia > Thermodesulfovibrionales > UBA6898 > PALSA-1316. The sequence goes on along the minus strand of CAZCKU010000007.1, from coordinate 164,721 downwards.
AGCCGCATTGACACCCAACTGCTTTGCAATAATCTCTTTTACTTTTTCTTCAACCATTCGATACCTCCCAGTTTAATCAATTTTATTCATCATACCGTGTAAAAAAAACATGTCCGCAGGTCCCGGGAAACCGGGCCCACGCCCATCTACATATACATCCCGCCATTCACGTGGATGACCTGGCCGGTAACATAGCTGCTTTCGGGCGACGCGAAAAAGGCTACTGCATTCGCCACGTCGCCTGCCGTGCCGAACGCTCCGGCAGGTATAGATTTTAACATTTCTTGCCTGACATTTTCAGCAAGGGCATCCGTCATGGCCGTTGCAATGAAGCCCGGGGCCACCGCATTGGCGGTAATACCGCGGCTCGCGTACTCCTTGGCAGTCGTCTTGGTGAGCCCGACAATGCCTGCCTTGGAGGCGCTGTAGTTTGCCTGTCCCGGATTGCCCATGAAGGCAACGACCGAGGCTATATTGATAATCCTGCCGAACTTCTGTTTGACCATCACCTTGACCGCTTCCTTTGAGCAGAGGAAGACCCCTTTGAGGTTGATGCCGATGACTGCATCCCAGTCCTCTTCCTTCATCCTCAGCAGAAGTCCGTCCCGCGTGATGCCGGCGTTGTTGACCAGGATATCGAGCCTGCCGAACTGGTTCATGATCTCCGCAAAGCCGGCGGCCACGTCGTCTGACTTTGAGACGTCGAGCTTGAGCGCCGCAGTCTTGATGCCGGAAGCCGCCAGTTCCTTTGCCGTCTCGGCCGCGCTGTCGTAGGAGACATCGGCGATGACAAGATCAGCGCCCTTCCGTGCAAAACATTCGGCAATGGCCTTCCCGATGCCGCGGGCCCCGCCGGTGATGAGTGCTACCCTGCCTTTTAATTCCATTATCAAACACCCCCTGAAAATCAGTCTATCATTTTAACAAAGTGGTCCTATCTTTTCCAGTCATTTTCTCCCGTGGTTGCATTGCCGCAGATTCTCCTTTTATGCCATGCGCCGTGATGCCGGGGCGAGAACAGGAGGAAATATCAGGTATGCCGCAGCGCGGATGCGTGCAGAAACGGGACGAGTGTATCCCAGCCCGGAGTAGCCGGCAGCCCGTCAGATACCGACAGGGACGTAGGTCTTCTTTGCGACATAGAGAGGAAGCGCGAGGGTGAAGGTCGTTCCGCTGCCCACCTCGCTTTTGATGTCGATCCTCCCGTTATGGCTCTGGATGATCTTGTAGGTTATCGACAGTCCGAGTCCTGTCCCTTTGTCCCTTTTGGTCGTGAAGAACGGTTCGAAGATTTTGGGGAGAATCTCCGGCGGTATGCCGTGGCCGTTGTCCCTGATGGCTATCTGCACATGGTTCTCCGTGCCGGTCGTGGTAATCGTCAGGACGCCCCCGGTGTCGGACATCGAGTGTACGGCGTTGTTGATGATATTCAGAAAGACCTGCTTGAGCTGATTGGCATCTCCCATGATGGATGGCAGTGCCCCGTATTCTTCAACGATCTTTATCCGGGCGTTCTTGAGCTGGACCCTGACGAGTTCGACGGTTTCCCGTAAAAGCTCGTTCGGTTCTATTTCACGCAATTCCAGAGGCCTCTTCCGTGCAAACTCAAGCAGCTGCTGGACTATATTCCTGGCCCTGAGCGATTCCTTGCTGATGATATCGATGTCGCGCATAATGCTGGGGAGATCGGTCTCCTCCCTGATCAGCTCGGCATAGCCCATGATGCTGGTCAGGGGGTTGTTGATTTCATGGGCGACATTGGAGGCAAGTTCGCCGATCGCTGCCAGTTTTGCCGCCTGTACCAGCTGTTCCTGCGTCTCCCGGAGTTCCTGCATCTGTGCCCTCAGATCCTGATAAAGCTTGGCGTTTTCTATTGCCACCGAGACGTTGTTCGAGATGATGCCGACAAGCCGTGCCGACTCCTCGGAAAAATTGCCGTCGCGCTTGTTCGCGAGCCGGATCATGCCCGCAAGTTCTCCCTGGAGCCGTATCCATCCCAGGAGGATGCTCCGTGCCGTGGTGCTGCCGCTTCCGAACAAGCCCGACAGGACGGGGTCGCCTTTGGCGTCATTGATGATCAGGGGTCTCCGGTTGTTCGCAAAGTATAATTTCAGGATATCTTCCTTTGAGATCGAAATGCGCTGGACCTCTTCGTCGGACAGGCCAAAGGCCGGGAGGCGATGTGTTACGAGAGCTCCGGTATCGTCCAGAAGCATCAGGCCGCACTGCTCGACGTCGAGCAGATTTGCCACACTGATTGAAACCTCCCTGAAAATCTCGTCCGTGGACGAGACGGAGTGCAGAGGAAGCGTCACCTTGTACAGGCCGGCAAGCCGGTCCATATGACGGATGATCTTCTCATTTCCGTCGCGCAGAGAGAGACTCATCTCGTTCATCGACGTTGCCAGTTGGCCGAATTCCGTGTTGTCGATATAGTGCGTTGTATACCCCAGATTCCCGGAAGCAATATTTTTTGATACGTCGATCAGTTCACTGATAGGGTGCAGGACGTTCCTGATGAGGGTGAAGGCTATCCAGAGGCCGATAAGAAACGCCGCGACCAGCGTAACGACCAGGATCCACTGGGCGCTCCTTACGCCGGTCAGCGCCGTGCCGGTTCGTTCCTGCAGTTTCTTGTTGGCGATAAAGGCCATCTCTGCGACGACGCCCGAAAGCTCTGACCCCGTTGCATACGCCTCACTCTTGAGCATCCTGATCCTTTCCGAGTCAGCCGAGGCCGTGATGTAATAGCTCAGTGATGTCTCGAAGCGGCCGATATGATTTTTGATCGCATCCAGCTTTTCGGAGACCATGGGCGAATGGTGACAGCTGGTGCAGTTATTGATCGCCCGGTCGAGGTCAGTTACGTTTGCGATGACCGCATCAAGTTTCTTCCCCAGTTCCGTATGGACCGTCAGCAGGTCCTGCTCCACGTTCTGGATCTTGATCAGCAGGTCCTGCCGGAGGATTTCGACACTGTGCAGGGTAATGATCTTCTTGAGTTCTCTGGTGGTGTAGGTGATATACAGGATCGAGATTAGCGCCCCGATGGTGAAGAAGCCGAAGAGCAGGGATAGAAATGCTATGATTCTTTTTTTCATATCAGGTTTTCATATCATGTTCTTTTGTAAAACAGCTCCCATTGTCATTATTATATATAAAAGCAGTAATTATGCAAAGGAGGAATTATGACGGATGCAATAATCAGAATCGAGGGCATGTCCTGCCAGCATTGCGTAATGCGGGTAAAGAAGGCCCTCGAGGGCCTCAGCGGGGTTGCGGCGCTGAACGTGACGGTCGGCCAGGCAGAGGTCAGTTACGATGAGTCCATGGTCCAGAAGAAAGATATTGAAGATACGATCGTGAAGGCAGGCTACAAAATAGCAGGCCAGGCGGTCTGACGGCAAGTCCTCCGGGCTGACGCTGTGCGGCCGAACCCTTCGCTCCGGGGCCGTCCCGGCGTCAGGGGGGACTGCACCAACGGGAGCCGTCCCAGTTGCACCTCCATTGAGGATTGAGCCCCGGGTTTGTGGCTGTTCCCGAACTGTGGCAGCCCATCGGATTTCCCGGTCCTCCGACCGGAGTCATGGTTCCGCCGCAGGAGCCGCCGGTTATGCCGCTTGGCCAGAAAATGTCAGGGGCCGCATTCCATCCGGAATCAGGAGCAAGGGTGACCTTGCCGTCAACATGGGCAGCGCCGATGCCGCCGCCTTCCCGGTGACATCTCACGCACTGGCTGCCATGCATCGTATGGCCCGAAGGCGGCAGCACTCTCGATCCTCCGTTCGGAGACGAGCCATGGCATGCAGTACAGGTTGCGACCGTCAGGCATTGCTCACCTGCGGTTGCGGTAGCGACGTAGTCTGAGGTCACATTTCCGGCCGCATCGCTTACACAAAGCCTGTAGGAGTATTGCTGCCCGCTGACGACGGTATCATCGTATGACGTTGCGAGTCCTCCGTAGACAGAGGTGTCTGATGAACAGGTGGCAGGCGGTAGTGAACCACTCCTCCGTCTCAGGCTGTAATACGTGATTCCGCTGCCGGTGTCCGTGATTCCGGTCCATCTCAGGGCAATCGGGTTGCCCCCGCCAAACGCAGTGAATGTGCCTCCGGAGGGCGGCTTTCTGTCAACACGCGCCAGGTAGGCGTCTGTCTTTACCGGCTCGGTGTTTCCGGCCCTGTCGACGGAATAGTATCTGATCGCATATTCGCAGGCATTGCCGGCCCCGCAGCTGGTTGTCATGGTATTGCCACCGAGGACTGCCGGGATGCAGCCCGTCCCGAAGCAGCCATAAATTCCGGTTGCAGCATCCACTCCCGAGCCGCTGTCGCTCGCAGAGAGGTACACATTCACTTCGCTTCCCTGCCATGCAGATGAATTGATGTTGTCGGTTGTCGTCGGTGCCGTCGTCTCAAGGGTGAGGGTAGCGTCGGCATTGTCGTTGTTGTCGACGGAATATGTCTGGGCAGCGGCTGATGAGATATAGGCTGTCAGGGTTTCCCCGGCTGCCGGCGCTGCAACCGTGTCATAGGTGACAAGGTATTGCGTTGTGGCCGATGTTACGGGGATACTTAATCCGCTGAACGCGGCCGTGTCTCCGGAAAATGCGGACGATGCGATGAGGGTATCTCCGGCGTCGTACCGGTTTGCCGTACTGCCGTCATCGCGGTAGATCTTGCTCGCGCTGATGTTTGCCGTATTGGTTCCCGTCACCACAATTCCCGTTACGGTGTCGGATGCATCGACCGTCCCGTTGGTCAGCGCCAGGGTAAAGGTGCTGACGGTTCTGTTGACCGCTGATGCGCCGACGTACCCGTTGGCAGGGGATGTGCCGTCGCCCAGTACGGTCCAGGGCGTTGCGTTGAGGGTGCAGACAACAGAGGTTTCCCCGAGGTTGCCAAATTTGTCCCTCATGCAGAGCCTGTAGGAATATGACCTGCCGTTTTCGAGACCTGTATGTTCCCGGTGCATATCCGTGCCGGAATAAAGCAGGGTTCCGGAGGAACAGTTCGCAACGGGTAGGGCTGAATCCCAGCGGACCTCGAAGGGGACAGTGACGTGCAGGCCGGTTCCACTGTCATGGGCCGACCAGTCGAGGGTGCATTTCGTATCAGCCGGGGTTGCCGTGAAAGAGGTGGCTGCAGGGCCCAGTGCATCGACGGTGCGTGAAAGAAGGGATGAGGGCGTGCTCGTACCGCCGCAGGATGTTGCCTTCATCCGGATGGAAAGCAGGGCGCCTTCGGTTGAAGTCACCGGTCCTGCGGTACAGGTGTAAGGGCCGGTACCGCTGATAACGCCCGGCCTCCAGACTGCGCCGTCATCGGTGCTGTAGAGGCATCCGTAGACAGTCTCGGTATCGGTGAATTCATCCGTAATCGTGATCGCGCCGGAGACAAGGGTCCCATCGTCAGGAGTGACAGACAGCGCACCCGGGACCTCTGCCGGCGGCATGGGGCAGGGAACGTTCAGTACAACAGGATATCCGTCGGCATTAACCTGGCCGTCGGAATTCTCGACCCAGAGATACGCGGTCGTTCCCGGCGCCAGTGCCCCGAACGTAGCGGTAAAGCTTATCGCCGTATTGGTCCAGGCAGTATCCGTCTGCTGTACCTTTGTTCCCGGAGCGGCCCAGTCATTGTTTTCCGTCAACCAGAGCTTCGATGTTCCTGTCCCGAATTCGTTTTTGTTTTCGAACCCTGCCCCCTGCACGAGGACATCTGTCTGGCCGTCATTGAGGAAGGCCGGCGCGATGCTGTCGATTGAGGGATAGAGGACGTAGGTCATCCAGTAGTAGAAGGTGGTGTATACGTTGTTGTAGGCGTTCACCCTGTGGCCGGCAAGGAGATTGGTGCCGGGCAATGCTGCATGGAAAGGCTGCTGGGGATCAAAATGGAACAGTGCGTCCTGGGGTTCGTCCTGATTGTTCCAGAAGAAGTCGCAGTCCCCGCCGCTGGCATCTGTCGGGCATGGCCACCCCATACAGGAAAACAGGCCGACGCCCCTGAAGTTGACATCCGTCTTCAGGGCGATGCCGAACTGCGTGTTCGGGCCGAGGTCATAGGGAGGTGTGAGCGGGATTGCATGATCGTATGTCGTCGTGTTTGCGATCAGCACGGGGCCTGTATCGTATTTAAGCAGCGCGCCGGCCGGGTTGTTCGGAATCCCCCCCTCATACAGTCCCATGCGGATATACCGGGGGTCCTGCGCGTAACTGTAGATGTAGTCAATGCGAAAGGAGGTCACCCGCATGTTTCTGATATCGGGTGAGGTCATGGCCATATAGGTGCTTCTGCTGCCATCCGTATTGTTGCCGCCGGACGAGCCTCCCGGATAGGTATGATTGCCATAACGATAGGATGCGAGAGCCGGGCTGCAGGGGAGAAGTACGGCTGCAAGCAGTACGATCGGCAGCAGAATCCGTTTGCGGCAGCTCTCCTTTCCTGCCGGCAGTGACAGGGATGCGCTGCAGAAATATATTATTGCGGCAAGGCCTTTGATCAGCGCCATGCGGGTGTCCTTGTCCCTTTTCATCATTCTCCTCCGGGGCAGCTCCACTGCGGCGTATCGCCCTGGTGGCAGATAATACTGGAGCAGCTCTTTGACACGGATGTATCGCCTGGCTGGCCGTTATAGCGGGGAGCACCCAGCATGTCTCCAAAGCCGTTGCTGCGGATATAAAGTCCCTTCCCGGTGGTCGTTGACCACGGACTCGACGATATTTTTATCTCCACGATGCCGTTGCCGTGGATTCCATCCTCGTGGCACTTGACGCATTCGTTGTACCCGGTCAGCGTGTCGCCGTACACGTCCCTTGCCGGATCAAGGGAACTGCTGTTGAGGATATGGCCGCCAATTCCGTAGGGATTCGATGCCTGGCCCGAGGTCACGTGTACACCCTTGCCGCCGCCGTAGAGACCCGAGATGTTCTTTCCATCTCCGGGGACCGGCGGGTAACCGTGGCAGCCGTCGCAGTTTATACGTGTGCCCCATGTTGCGGTGCTGCCTCCGTGGCAGGATATTGCTGCACAGGTGCTGGGAGTGCCGACGGTCGGCGTGAACGTTACCGCGCCGCCGCTCTCCTGCAGGTTGAACTGCCTGTTTGCATGCTTTGCACTGTCGGTTATATCGGACCCGTTTGTGGTCGTTGCATAGTGACAGTTATCACACGTCTTGTAGCCGTGTTCCTGGTGGCTGTTTGCCTTCGGTGATCCGTTTGGATAGGCAGGCGGATATCCGTGGCAGGAACCGCAGGTGAGCGTCCCCGTGCCCCAGTCTGCCGAGATATTGGCAGGGATTTCGTTTGTTGCAACCGAGGTGCCGTTGCTGTGGCAGTACGTGTTCGAGCAATTTCCGTAGGCGTCGCCGGGGGCTGCGGTCCCTGAGTAGCTGCCTCCAATTTTCGGTGCGAAGACAACGTCGACCGAGTGATTGGCATGCTTGTCTCTTTTTGGCAGGAGGGTGTCGTTATCATGACAGGACATACAGGAATCGTCTGAATTGTTCCAGTTGTGGCAGACATAACATTCCTGCGGTTCCGGATACTCAAAATGTTTTGCGTGACTTCCTGTCAGCGGCGGAAACCCCGCTCCGGCATACAAGTGGCAACCGCTGCAACCCAGGCTGTTGCTGATACCCCACACGGGCGTGGTCCGGTATGTCGGCGGGGAACCGGGCGGCGACGACTGGACGGTGCTGTGGCAATAGATGTTTGAACAGGTTCCGTACGCATCGAGCATATCCCCGGAGCCGCTATATGTCCCGCCGGCTGTTTCCGGGTCTGCGGCGAAGACCACTTCCGATTGATTGTTCACATGGAGAGTAGTATCTGCAGCCGGGTCCTTATGGCATATGCTGCAGCGGTAATCATAGCCGTCGAAGTATGCTCCCACATGTTTTCTATGGCTGCCTCTTATCGGCGGGTTTGTGGCCGAGGCCCCGTGACAGGTCCCGCAGGCGGCGGTTGATGCCACGTCCCATTGCGGTGACGTGTCCGTGCCTCCGTTGGGTGCCATGGCCGAGCCATGACAGTAGATTGTGGAGCACTGCTTGGTCCCCCCCGGTGTGACCGTGGTATTGTTGGTCCCCTCGTAACTGTAGCCGTTGGCAAGCGCCTGCCCGTCATAGGACCCTCCGCCTGCACCGAAGATACTGAAGCCGATCTGTATTCTGTTGTTGCCGGTCACGGGGCTTGCCGGCATGCCGTTGGAATGACAGGTAGTACAGGGATAGTTCATACCTGATGACGTGGCATGCTTCTGATGGGCGCCGGCGGTTGTCGACCCTGTCGGAAGGGGGATAGAGACAAGGCCTGCAGCATCCGAGGGGGGGAAGCCATGGCAGGACGAACATGAGGGCCTGAACCCTTCGTCGTGCGCGTGACAGGCAGTACATGCCGCGGAGGGCTGCAGGTGCTCTGCGACTGCTGAGGCTGCAGCCGGGGAAACGAGGGTGTGGCAGACATAACAGACGCTGTCGTCCGTATGGGCTGAATCACCGGGTCCCCGGGCGCCGTCCGGCCGGAACATCCTGACACCGGCTGACCCCACGGCTTCCGCTCCGGGATTCATATACTGGATTGTATCCTTGATATTCCGTGCATAGACGATGGCATACGGGGTCCCGGGACCTGCCTTCGGAAATGCCGTTCCGGTCCCGACCTTCCCCTTTACCGTGACCTGAGACTGGCCGCTGGTGAGCGTCTTGATCCTGTAGAGAAAGTTCCGGTAGGCGGTGTTCGGGATCAGGTAATAGCCCTGATACTCAGCTGCGAGCGGAGCAGACAGGGTCAGCACTGTGTCATTTGTCGATGGCTGCCAGGAACCGACAGACAATACCGTTCCGGCTGCCAGGTAGGCCTCGGCGCCCCAGCGCTTGGACTGCATCTGGTAGTGGGGATTGTGGCAGTGGATGCATTCGACCATCCACCCGCCTTCGGTCCCCCAGAGGTCGCTGCCGGTGGTTGCTGCAGAATGGGTCCTGTGGAGTGTATGACACTGGGTGCACCTGAGGTTGTTGACTGTATTGTCGCCGCTGCCGGGAGACATCCAGGAGGGCGGGGAGCCCGAGCCGCTGGTGTAGTGGCAGTTGCCGCAATCTGCTGCATTGACCAGGGTATGCGGCGGGTCGTTCGCCGCACGGGTCAGCGTGTCGCCGAAAAGCACCGCAAGACAGCCGGCGGTGACTATGCCGAGGAACTTCGCCGTGATTCTCAGCTTGGCATCCCTGGCAGTGCGATCATAGTATTCCGGTCTTTCATTGATCCCCGCTCTTTTTTTGGACTGGTGACCAACGGTCCCGTCGCTGCCGCGCTGGTGCTGCAACGGCCCGACAGTTCCCATTATACTATCCTGAGATGTAAAATTATAATATTAATATGCTGATAACTAAAATTAATACCGGCCGCTGGTCGCGGCTCCAGCTTGAGACGCTGATACGGGAAGGAGCGGGGATGGATGATCCCGGTGACAGGATCGAGTTCCTCTCCCGTCAATTCCTCGGCATACCCTATCGGCCGTCGACGCTGACCGGCAGTGCGGCTGACGGCGAGACGCTTGTGGTTGACCTGGCGTCTGTCGACTGTTTTACGCTGCTCGATTATGTCGAGGCGCTGCGGCATGCGCGGAGCTTCGAAGAGTTCACGGAGGATCTGATACGGACCCGTTACCGGGACGGGCTTGTTTCCTTTGAGACGCGCAACCACTTCTTTACCGACTGGCCGTTATACAACGCCGCATCTGTGCGGGATGTGACGGTGGCGCTTGGCGGAAAGGCGGCCTGTCAGGTGCAGAAACTCCTCAACAGGAAACAGGACGGATCGCTGTATATACAGGGGGTCAGCCCGGTTGTACGGGATGTGGCATACCTGCGTCCGGAACAGCTGTCCGGCGGGGGATGCGGGATGCTGCTTACGGGGGATTATGCCGGCATCTATTCTGATCAGCCGGGGCTTGATGTTTCGCATGTGGGCATCATCGTCAGGGAGGGAGAGGACATTATTTTCAGGCATGCGTCTGCCCTGCGCGGGGAGGTTCTGGACGAGGACTTCCGGAGCTACAGCAGCGACAGGCCGGGGGTCATCATTCTCCGGCCGCGGTGACAGGGCATCAGCCCCCGATCTGTTTCAGGTCCTCGATGTTTCGTTTCAGGAGAAGGAGCAGCAGCAGTCCCGGCAGAGCCGTCAGCGTGGCGATCACGAAAAACCAGGCCCACCCGATCGCCTCGACGACATAGCCCGACGTTGGCGTTATGACAACGCGGCCGAGCGCGGCCAGAGACGAAAGAAGTGCAAACTGCGTGGCACTGTAGCGCTGATTACAGAGCGTCATCAGCAGCGCCACGAAAGAGGCGGTGCCCATCCCGCCCGTGAGATTCTCGAAGGCCACCGCTCCGATCATGACTGCATAGCTCTTGCCTGCCCAGGCGAGCACAACGAAGGAGAACGTCGAGACCGCCTGAAGAATGCCGAAGATGAGGAGCGACCGGAACAGGCCGAACCGTATCATGAGGGTGCCGCCGATCGTTGCCCCGGCTATAACCGACAGCAACCCGAGTCCTTTGTTGACCGCACCGACATCGGTAGCGCTGAAGCCGAGGCCCCGGAGGAGAAAGGCCGTCGTCATGGTGCCTGCATAGGCATCCCCGAGCTTATAAAGAATGATCAGCAGGAGAATCAGGACCGCCGCCCGGCGATTGAAGAAATCGGTCAGCGGACCGGTCACCGCCTCCTGGATGCTCCGGGGATGCTCGGGGACAGACTCGGGTTCAGGGCTTATCAGGGTTGTGACCATGCCGACGGTCATGAGCCCGGCCATAATAAAATAGGTATTCTGCCAGCCGATCCTGTCGGACATGATCATTGCCAGTGCCCCGGAGAGGATCATGCCGATCCGGTACCCCGTGACAAAAACAGCGGAGCCGAGGCCGCGCTCTTTCTCCTGCAGCGTGTCCGTCCTGTAGGCGTCCACCACGATATCCTGGGAGGCGGAGAAAAAGGCGACACAGAGTGCCAGCCCCGCCATGAGCAGCGGCGCGTTCTTCGGCGGGACCAGGCCCATCATGAATATCCCGGCAAGGAGGATGCACTGCGTCAGGAGGATCCAGCCCCTGCGTCTGCCGAGCCGGTGCCTGAACCAGGGGGATGCAAAGCGGTCCATGAATGGTGACCAGAGGAATTTAAGGGTATAGGGCAGTCCGACAAGGGAGAAGATGCCGATGGTGCGGAGGTCTACACCATCGAGCGCCATCCAGGCCTGGAGCGTCCCGCTGGTCAGGGCCAGGGGGAGCCCCGATGAGAGGCCGAGCAGCAGCATGACCGCAATACGGCGGTTGGTGATGACCTGGAGGTAGGATGCTGTCGATGCCGGCATAGGCGCTCATTATAAAGCAGTTGTACGGCCCCGGGCAACAGACGGCGGCCGGAGGGCGGTTTTCTGCCTGTGCGACGGCCGTCTGCCGTCTCCGGCAATGCTCCTGTACGATGAATGTGGTAGAATTAATATATATCTGAATTTTCCGGGAGGGATACAGCATATGAATATACTCCTTGTTGAAGATGAGCAGGGTGTTGCGGGTTTTATAAAAAAAGGGCTTGAGGAGGAGCATTATTCGGTTGACCTCGCTGTCAACGGCGAAGAGGGGCTTGCGCTGGCAACCTCACGGCAGTACGACCTCTTCATCCTCGACGTGATGCTCCCCGGGATTAACGGCATCGACCTCTGCCGGAAGATCAGGGAGCAGGCCATCCAGACACCTGTCCTGATGCTGACGGCGAAGGATTCAGTCAGGGACAAGGTCCTCGGGCTGAACAGCGGCGCCGACGACTATATGACCAAGCCTTTTTCCTTTGAGGAATTCCTGGCACGGATCCATGCCCTGCTGCGGCGCAAGCCGGACAAGCTGACAGAATTGACCCATCACGAACTCCGTATCGATACGATCGCGCACCGTGTCTTCATCAGTGATAACGAGGTTGCACTGAGGCCGAAGGAGTACGCCATCCTGGTATATCTGCTGAAGAACAGGGGCAAGGTCATCTCCCGTGCCCAGATGCTGTCCGACATATGGGGCTACGATTTCAACCCCAACACCAATTTCGTCGATGTGCATATCAAATCCCTCAGGGAAAAACTCGGGCAGTTCTCCTCCTTCCCGTTTATCCAGAGCGTCAGAGGCGTTGGCTATATGATCGGCAGCCACTGAGAACCGCCTTATCGTGATCATCCCGACGAAACGACGCCTGACGATTATCTTCACCTCGGTTATCGTTGTTTTCAATATCGTGCTCCTTATCCTGAGCTATATCTTCTGGCATGAGACCATGGTGAACGGGGTGAAGAGGCATATGCGGGAGGATATCTATATCGAGTTCCTGGACCAGTTCAACCGTTCGGGGCTCGACCCGTTCCGGAACATGTGGGACGAGCACCACTTCCAGATCCTGAACAGGGAGGGTGTGGTCGTCGTTTCGACGAAGAACTCGGCGGACTTCTATCCGCTGCTCAATCAGAAACTCCTCGCCGAAGCCTTTGCCGGCATGCAGGGCTTTGAGACGCAAAAGGTCCAGAACGAAAAACACCTGGTCTTCTATTTCCCGATCGACGGCACGTATGCGGGCCGGGCCGCGAAATCTCTCAGCGGCGAGATTACCTATGACAGGACCTTCCTGAAGCTGGTCCTGATGACGCTGCCGCTCATGCTTTTCTTCTCATACCTGCTGAGCCGGTTTCTGGTGAACCGGGCGATGAAGCCGATCTCGGACATCTTCACCTTTCAGGAGACTTTTTCATCGAATGTATCTCATGAACTCCGCTCTCCTCTGGCGTCGCTTAAGGGCAACTTCGAGGTCGCCCTCCGGAAGGAACGCCCGGCTGCAGAATACCGTGAGGTTATAACCTTCGGCCTGAAGGAGACCGACCGTATCATCAAACTTCTGAACATCCTGTCGATGCTCGCCTCCTCGAAGTTCAAGCCGCTCGATCTCTTCAGAAACAAGACGGACATCAACGCCCTGATCAGGGACCTGGTACGGTCATACGAGGCGCAGATTCACGCCAGGGGTATCACGCTGACAACCTCGGAGATACCCGGCCTGAGCTGCAGCTGTGACGAGACCCTGATCCGGCGGTCACTCGAGAACCTTCTGGATAATGCGGTGAAATACACTGCAGAGGGCGGGACGATTGAGCTGTCCCTGTCGCTCGTGGCCGGTCATATTTCGGTGACCATATCGAATACCGCAGTCCCTCTCGAAAAGGAGGAGCTGGAGAACATCTTCAATCCGTTTTATCGGGGACGGCGTGCCGTGGACCTGCGCGTCGAGGGCAAGGGACTTGGGCTGTATATCGCCCGCTATATCATGAGGTCCCATGGCGGGGATCTCACCATAAACCAGTCGGACAGGAACCACTTCTCGATCACGATGTTCCTTCCGGTCAACTGACTGTCCCTGCAGCATGTCGTCAGATCCGGGCAGTCTTCATAAATAGTCATGGAATCTGTTTTAATAAAGGTTATCGCTGCGGAGGGCGAATAGTGCGGAAGGAATATACCGGGTGAACGAGTTTTTCGGCAACCAGATAGACTATATCCTCTTCTTTTACGGGCTGGCATTTGTCATGCTGCCGGTGATCTCTGTCGCCCTGCAGAAACAGAAATCAGCGGTCTTGCCGTGGAGATGGTTCGGCTTTTTTGGCGGTCTGCATGGTCTGCAGGAATGGATCGGCATCTTTAGCCTTGGGTATGCGGTCAGCATTTCTCTGGAGACGGTGCGGATAATTCTGTCATCCCTTTCGTTTATCTTTCTCTTCGAATTTGGCCTGAGGGGCTTTTTGCCTCCGGCGCAGCAGGCCCGGTCGAGGTACCTCTATGCTCCTCTCATACTCCTGACTGTCCTTGGCGGTTTAAAGGGCATCCAGGGGGTCGATGCGGCTTCCCGCTACACCTTTGGATTGATTGGCGGGCTGCTCGCGGCAGCGGCCTTGTACCGGACCGCCCAGCAGACCGGTCTGGCCGGAAGAAAATGGCTCCTCTGCAGCAGCATCTCTCTCGGCCTTTACGCAGTTATCGCCGGAACCGTTGTGCATACTGCGGCCTTCTGGCCTGCTTCCGTCATGAACAGCACTATTTTCTATCTGGCGTCCGGACTGCCGGTGCAGGCCATCAAGGGGGGGCTGGCCGTCTGTATCGCACTGTCTGTCTGGGGGTATTCGCAGTACCGGCCTGAAGAAGACGATGAAATCGGGGGGGCGGGTCTCAGGACCCGTAATGTCCTGCTGCCGGCCATTCTCTTTATCGGCATTATCCTTGCCGGATGGGGCCTGACAGGGTTTGCGGGCAGGCAGGCTATGTTGCAGGAACTGCGTGACGGCAACATCAATATAAGCGCCCTGGCCAACCATTTTACCGACGAGCTGAGCAGCACCGAGCAGGCGGCAACCGGGATAGCCCATGAACCGGCGGTCCGGGACGTGATGGTGACCGGTTCGGAGGCGGACCGCGAGCGTGCCGCCACGATTTTGAAGCAGTACGTGAGGATTCTGGATGCGGATGCCTCAGAGGCCTTGCTGCTGGATATGAGCGGCCGGACCGTCCTCTCTTCGGACCGGGAGCCCGGAGCCTCGTTTTTGCTCAGGAAGACGGGGATTTCTGCACAGCACTTCAGAAGGGCAACCGAGGGCATGTTTGCCAGCTTTTATATGGTCGATGCGACGACGCTGGACCGGTTCCATATAGCCTACTACCCGGTCAGAAATGCAGCAGACAAAGTAATCGGGGTCGCGGTGATCAGGAAGAATATGGCAGATATTGAGATGGCCTTCAAGAAGCACGAATACTGCTTTCTCGTCGACCCCCACGGTCTGATCTTTCTGTCGAGCAGGGACGATCTGCGCGGGAAGAGCCTCTGGCCGCTCAGTTCAGGAGAGCAGCAGGAGCTGGCGGTTTCGGGTCAGTTTGGCCCCGGTCCGTTTGTGCCGCTGATGCAGCGCGGGAGCGGGAATGACAGGTTTGTCTCCCTCGACGGTCAGAGGCTTCTGATCATGCAGCGGTCGCTCGGACATAACAACTGGTCGCTGATCCTGCTGAGTTCTACAGGGCACATAAAGGCCTTCAGACTCTTTTCGATATTTACGACGCTCGTTTTTTTCAGTATGGCGGTCGTCCTCTTTGCTATTATTTATTTTACCAGGGATTCAGAGGCCAAGATTGCTACGTCCGAACGCCATTACCGCAGCCTTGTCGAGGGGTCTCCCAACTGTGTAGCACTCTTTACTGCCGAGGGACGGTGTCTGTCGGTCAACCGGTCCGGTATTCTGCAGACCGGTCTTTCCGAAGACGAAATAGTCGGAAGAATGGTCCATGAGATCTGGCCGGACCGGACGATGCCGGCGACGGAAGCGTTTCTGAAACAGGTGCAACAGGGTATGCGGTATTCCTATGAGTCGGAGCGGGTCCGCCTGGACGGCCGGCAGGTCACGTGGTACGGTGTGCTGAACCCCCTGTACGACAGCCGGGGCCGGATCAACCGGATCGTGGGTATCTTCACGGATATAACCCAGCGCAAGAAGGCGGAGGCCGAGCTGAAGACCTACCATGAACGGCTCGCTGACCTTGTGGAAGAGAGGACGCGCGAGTTGACCGATGCAAACCAGCGTCTCCGGCTTGAGGTCCGTGAGCGGCTGCAGGCCCAGGATGCGCGGCGCGACAGTGAGGAGCGGTTTCATTCACTCTTCAACCTCGCCTCGGACGGTATCTTTCTTCTGGACCCTTCCCCTGAAGACGGACCGGTGATTATTGATGCAAACCTGGCGGCGTCAGCCATGAACGGCTATCCGCTGCCGGAGTTGATCGGGAAGCCGATACACTTTCTCGACCATCCGGATGACAGGGCAAAACTTCCTGATATTACGGCGGAGATCAGGGGGGGCGGAGCGGCCAAGTTTGAGATCCAGCATATACGGAAGGATGGGACAGTCTTCCCGGTCGAGGTTTCCGCCAGAATGGTACAATTGGGCGGCAGACCCTATATACTGGCCATTGACCGTGATATATCAGCCCGCAAATTTGCGGAGGAGGAATTGCGCAAACACCGGGGACAGCTGGAGCTGCTTGTTGAGGAGCGTACGGCCGAACTGAAAACTGCCGTGCAGCTCCTGACGAACGAAATCAACTTCAGGAAGAACGCTGAAGAGACGCTGAAGGAGAACGAGTCGAAATACCGGAGACTCTCACAGGAGTTTCATACGCTCCTCGATGCGATGGCGGACGAGTTGCTGCTGATATCCCCCGATCTCCAGGTCCTCTGGGCGAACAAGGCCTTCGCGGCGCGGATCGGGAAAGACGTTTCCACCATCCCCGGCGAGAAGTGCCACATGATCTGGTTTGATCGGGACACCCCCTGTGAGGAGTGCGGAGCCCTGGCGAGCTTCAGCACCGGACGGCCCCACGGCTTCTCTCCGGTGACACTGAACGGCCGGCTCTATGAGCGCAGGGCATTCCCGATGAAAGACGACTCGGGCGTTGTCCAGAGCGTGATTGTCGTCTCCAGTGACATAACCGAGAAGACCATGCTGCAGGCCGAAGCAATGCGGGCAGGACATCTCGCGTCGCTTGGCGAGCTGTCAGCCGGCGTTGCCCATGAGATAAACAACCCCATTACCGGGATCATCAACTATGCGCAGCTTCTCGTGAACAAGAACCCCGAGGTGTCACGGGAGCATGACATTGCAAAGCGCATTGTCCGTGAGGGGGAGCGGATCGCCGGCATCGTCAGAAGTCTTCTCTCCTTTGCCCGTGAGCGGCGTGAGGACAAGGCCCTGGTCCCGTTCGAGAAGATACTGAGGGATTCGATCACGCTTACCGAGGCCCAGATCAAGAAGGACGGGATCAGCCTGAGGATTGAGCTTCCGGCGGGCCTGCCCAGGGTATGGGTGAACGCGCAGCAGATACAGCAGGTGATTCTCAATGTTCTGAGCAATGCGCGGTATGCCCTGAACCAGAAATACCCTGATGCCCACGAAGACAAGATTATTGACGTGAACGGCGGCGAAGCGGAGATCGATGGCATGCCGTATGTCAGGGTCGTTGTCCGTGACCACGGCAGCGGTATTTCTGCAGACATCCTCGACAGGGTGATGAACCCGTTCTTCTCAACGAAGCCGGCCGGAGAAGGGACCGGGCTCGGCCTCAGCATCAGCCACGGGATCATACGGGACCACGGGGGAAGACTTCGTATCGAGAGCCGTGAAGGCGTTTTTACGGACCTGATCTTAGAACTGCCGTTGGGAGGGGACCATGGAAAATAGACCGCAGATTCTGGTTGTGGACGACGAGGAGAGCATCAGGTTCACGTTCGAGGCGTTCCTCTCTGATGAGGGCTATTCTGTGGCGACTGCCCAGAACTTTGATGAGGCGCTTTCTCGTATCAGCAGTACTGAATACGACCTCATCTTTGCCGACATCATCCTCGGGGGGAGGACGGGGATTGATCTTATGCGTGAGATCAGGGCGCGCAATATTGCCACCCCGGTGGTGATGGTGACCGGCGATCCCAGTATAGATACTGCGTCGGAGGCGGTCAGGCTCGGTGCCTTTGACTATATCCCGAAGCCTGTCAACCAGGAGACCCTTCTCCACGTGACGCTGATGGCGCTGAAACATAAGGCGGTCAATGCCGAGAAGGAGCAGTACCGGCTCAACCTTGAGGCTATCTTCCGCTCCGTCAAGGACACGATTATTACGGTGGACAGGACACTGCAGGTGGTCGAACTGAACCAGGCGGCCCAGGAGGTCTTTGGCCTGGGTCGTGAGGCGATCGGCAGAAATTTCCGGGAGTTGCCGGTCCCCTGCAGCGAGAGCTGTCTTTATGCCCTGCTGGAGACGATAGAGAAAAAACACCCGATAGAACTTGTCCGCAGGGAATGTCAGCGCACCGGGCGCCGCACCGGCATGGTGATTTCGCTGACTACGTCGCCGCTGCTGGATCACAAGGGGGATTTCTCCGGCGCGGTCATGGTTATCCGGGATGAGACCCACATTGCTGATCTTGAGAGGGATCTGCTGGACCGCAAGCAGTTCCATAACATCATCGGGAAGAACCTGAAGATGCAGGAGGTCTATGCGCTGATCGAAAATCTTGCCGATGTTCAGACGACGGTCCTGATCACCGGCGAAAGCGGGACCGGCAAGGAGCTTGTTGCGGAGGCTATCCACTATAAGGGGGCCCGGAGAGATATGCCCCTTGTCAAGGTGAACTGTTCCGCACTTTCCGAAAATCTTCTCGAAAGTGAGCTGTTCGGTCATGTCCGGGGAGCGTTTACCGGAGCAGTGAGAGACAAGGTCGGGCGGTTCCAGCGCGCTGACGGCGGAACCATCTTCCTGGATGAGATCGGGGACATCTCTCCACGGACTCAGCTCCAGATGTTGCGGGTCCTGCAGGAGATGGAATTTGAACGCGTGGGAGACTCTACCCCGGTAAAGGTCGATGTCCGGGTGATCACGGCTACCAATAAGGACCTCGCGGCAAAGGTGAGATCAGGAGAGTTCAGGGAGGACCTGTATTACCGGCTGAAGGTTATGGAACTCTCTCTTCCGCCTCTCAGGGAGCGGACGGATGATATCCCGATCCTGCTTGAGCATTTTATCCACAAGTTCAATAAGAAGCTGAACCGGGACGTTACCGGGGTCAGCGCGGACGTGGCCGGGATATGCATGGAATATCCCTGGCCCGGGAATATCAGGGAGTTGGAGCATGCCCTCGAACATGCCTTTGTGCTCTGCCGCCAGAGTACCATCATGCTGGAACACCTGCCGAAAACGATTCGTGAATTTGAGGTGATGAACCCCGGAACAGAGCCCGGAAGCGACGAGGAGGACAGGATGAGAATCCTGAGGTCTCTCGAAAAAGCTGGTTGGAACAAGGCCCGTGCTGCAAGACTGCTGGGGATAGACCGGAAGACTCTCTATCGCAAGCTCACGAAATATGGCATAAACGGAGATTTTTCGGATTAGCCGTCGGCCTCTATAAAGTGTGGCATGCCACACTTTTGTGGCATGTGTCGCACCATATTCTGCCTCACCTGTCGAGCCATTTCTCTGCAATGATCCCATTCTGATCATATAACAGATTGATTCTAATTGTTAATTCCCAGCAACGCGTAACTGGCATAATTCGTGCTTACATAAATATTCATGATGCCTGACAAACAGCAGATAATCGCAAATGATATACGTGAAGCAAGGCTTAGCAGCAGGGGCTCACGGTTGGAGGGAGAAAACGTGGTTTTACCGCATTATTCTTCGCCGGTGCTCTGTCCCTTCGTCTCGAAGCCGTTTGAGGACTGCTACTGTGCCAGCAGCAGCAGCATGGTCGTGGAATCTACCATTCTCTTTTGCGGTGGAGATTTTCAAAAATGCGAAATCTACTGCAGGCATATCGGCAATGCGTGACTGCATGATTAAATGTCCTCACCTGGTGAGTCTGCTGGTCTGCTCCTGCAAGGCCGGGGACCGGCCGTACGTACCGAGCCTTTTTGAGCTTGATGAGTATTGCAGGACCGCCCGTCATGCCCGCTGTCCTTTTTATCTCGGCATTCAGCCGATGCCGGCCGATGCTCATGTCGCAGGCAGCAGCAAAGGGGGCGCAGCCAAGAATATCATGATCGTCGACGATGAGGAAACGATACGCCAGTTGATCTCCCTGATTCTGAGGACAGAGGGACATACGGTCGTAGAGGCGGTGCACGGCAGGGATGCCCTCGACAAGATGACCGGGGAGTCGATCGACATGGTCATCACCGATCTTCGCATGCCGCAGATGGACGGCATCATGCTGACAAAGGAACTCAGGAGCAGGCCCTATAGTTTCTCGATTCCGATTGTTATGCTGACCACAGGATTTGATGGATATAAAAAGAACGAGGCCGAGAGGGCGGGGGTTAATGACCGCATCAAGAAACCCCTTATCCACCAGCAGCTCGTTGAAACGGTTCGCAGGTATTCGGTATGAATGTAAGAGAAAGGGGTCATGGTCATGGGTGTCAAGAGTCTCGCTGAAGGGATAATTCTGCAGTCAATCGAGGATCTCTGGAGCAATGAGCACAGCAGGGAGAGTCGAGATTTTTTTAGTACGGGTGAATTCAGGGCCTGCGCCGAAATGGCAGGCATGAGTCTTCTGGAGCAGGTGAGGCTTCTCCGGATGGTGAAGGAGGTCATTGACTACCAGAAGAGCAGTCCCCCGGCCCCCCCGACTGCTGTTGCACGGGAGTGGAAACTCCGGGCAGGGTATTCCCGGGAGTCGTCCTGTTTCATCCGCTAGGTTTTTTATCAGCAGTATCCGTATGCGGTATCCCCCGTGCGGGGGATACCCACCAGCCAAGATAATTCTATATTTTTGCACTGCAATATGGTAATCTTTATGGTATCATTTTAAATCTGAACAGAATCGGGACATTTCTTCCGTTATTGACACTGCATGAAAGAAATTAAGGAAATTATAGATATGGGCAGAAGGCTTGATGAGCTTGCCTACGAGACCTACAGCCTCTTCGCGAAGCGTGAGGACTTTGATCCGGCATTGGTCCTGTTCTGGAACGATATGGCCGAGTGGAAGAAAAATCACCTGAAACACTGGAAGAAGATTGCCAAGACCTATGTCTATAAGAATCTCTTCAACCGGACGCCGAATGACCTTAAGGCGATTATCAAGCAGTTGAAGAATATCCAGGCCGAGCATGTTGAATTCATGCGCCGTCTCAGGAAGAAGAGGATCTCCCAGGATGAAGCAATCACCCAGACAATCCTGAACGAGTTCTGCCTGGTGACCGATATTTATCTCGAGATCTTCTTTTCGTATGATGAGTCGGTCAAGGACATAACCTCAGACTGTGTTGAGGAATGTGAGGCCAACCTGGTTAAGATGGCAAATACCCTCAAGCCCTATCTCAGGCTCAACCCTTTGTACGCGGTTCTGCTCCGGTCTATCGTTGACCTCAAACATAAGTATGATTTTCTTCTCACCCGCTTTGGCAAGCTGAAGAAGAAGGCTGTGTAGGGCACCCGGCTCTCTTGCCGCTCTCTTCTGCCGTGTAACGCCTGGATCAACCATGGATGCGACGATCAATATAAAGGGGCTGTTCCGGGATGCGGACGAACTCGCCGCAGTCGTGACTCTTCGCAGGATCTGCTATGACACTGAACCTTATTATATCCCTGCCCGCACGGGCTCGCTGGTCCAGATAGGGTATCAGCTGAACCTTTATGCCACGTTTACCCCTGCGTCGCACGGGGCCACGCCGGACTCTCCCGAGTACCGGGGCGCTGAGCGTGACCTCCGGAGGGTTGCCGAGGCACTTTCGAATACCTGCAACCCGGTCCATATGTGTGAATCCATGATCGTCGAGGAAGGTGCGCTTACGTATTCTGCCGAGCGGGGCATGCGCCCTGATGTCACACTCCATATCCCGATATTCGATCAGGGGAATTTCGGTCATCCGGTCGACGATACCATTACGAATACCCTGCATGCTGCCGAGGCACTGCTGCAGGCCGCGGGGGTGAAGAAGAAGAGATGGCAGGGATGACTCGCGGGTCCTGCCTGAGCGGATGAAGGTGAGGATCGGGCATCTCTCGACGTTCTATCATACCGCGGTGCTGCTCATGGCACGGGCGGATATTGAGCAGCGTCTGGGCATCGCTGTTGAATGGAGACTCCACGGAACGGGCCCGGCCCTCGTCGAGGCCTTCGAAAGAAACGAGATTGATCTCGCCTATATCGGCCTTCCTCCCGCAATAATCGGCATAGACCGCGGTCTGCCGGTCACCTGTATTGCCGGGGGGCATGTTGAAGGTACGGTCATCAGTTGCCGCAGTCCGCAGGCAGGGTCTGCGTCGACTGCTGATCCGCAGGCAGCCCTCGGACAGTTCAGGGGGCAGACGATCGGCGTACCGGGCAAGGGCTCGATCCATGATGTTATCCTGGCGGAACTCCTCGACCGCGGCGGCTTGCGGGACAGCGTGACGGTGCGCAACTTCGCCTGGTCAGACCAGATAACCGAGGCGGCGGTCAAGGGGCTTGTGACAGCTGCGGTGGGCACTCCCGCGCTTGCGGTCGCCCTGCGCCGCTTTGCAGGTTTTCAGCTTCTCTGCCCCCCGTCACATGTCTGGCCCAACAATCCGAGTTATGGTATTGTGGCCGGGAAGGACTTTCTGATGAAGGAGCGCGCTGCCATTCTGGAGTTTCTCGCCCTTCACGAGGAGGCAGCAGCGTTTCTCAGACACCACCCCGAGGAGGCCTCTGAGATTATAGCGGGCTTCGTCGGCTTCATCGATTCCGGCTTTGTCCTTGAGACCCTGCAGGTTTCTCCGAAATACTGCGCTGCGTTGACCGGGGATTATATGCAGTCGACGCTCGATTTTGTGAGCTGCCTGAGGCGGCTGGGCTATATCAAAAGAGAAATCACCCGGGAAGAAATCTTTGACGATTCGCTGATCAGGGCCGTCCACCCGGGGCCGGACCACTATGGGGCAGTCCCTGGGAGAGTTTCCTGAGTTTTTTCTGTTCGTACATGGAATTATCTGCTGTCGCGAGCAGCTGATCGATCGAGACGGGCTGTTCCGGGTCATACCAGGTGATGCCGGCGCTGATCGATATCCGGTACCGCAGACTGTTTTTCTGATTGTTCTTTTCAAACCCCTGGCTGAGACGGTTCAGAATAATATCAGACCTGTCGTTGCTCATCTCGATCGGCATGACCACGAATTCATCGCCCCCGATGCGGGCTATGATATCGGACTCCCTGAAATTTTCCCTGAGGATGCCGGCCGTCTCCACCAGGGCGGAATCCCCTTCCTGATGGCCGAAGGTATCGTTGATGACCTTCAGGTCGTCGAGATCTGCGGCAAGCAGGTACAGCTTCTTTTTGAGACGGTTCGCAATCCTGATCTGCTGTTCGGCGAGGGTCAGAAAGCCCCGTCTGTTGTACAGGCCGGTCAGTTCATCGGTCAGCGAAAGCGCCCTGAGTTCGTTCTCCATCTGCCTGCGGTCGGAGATGTTCTTTGAGACGACCGTGACCGCCGTAATATTTCCCGCGGCGTTCCTCACCGGGCTGAACGTCTGGATGAAGAATCTGCCGTCCCTGAGGCTCTGGTGCTCAAACTGGGAGGAGTCGCCCGTCCTGAAGACCTGGGCGATCCTGTTTCTGAAGACCTCAG
Organism: uncultured Thermodesulfovibrio sp.; assembly: GCA_964499365.1. GTDB lineage: Bacteria > Nitrospirota > Thermodesulfovibrionia > Thermodesulfovibrionales > UBA6898 > PALSA-1316. The sequence goes on along the minus strand of CAZCKU010000007.1, from coordinate 141,513 downwards.
TCTCCTCGGGGTTATGGAAAGAGGCGTAGTTCTTCCCGGTATACGACTCATCCTCGACCCCGATCCGCTTCCGGTGATTCCTGTTTATGAAAAGATAATTGCAGGCCTCGTCGACAAGATAGATCGAGTCCTCGGTTGAGTCGACCAGCGACCGGTATTTTTCCTCGCTGGTCTCGAGTTCTTTTTCGGAGCGCCGCCGTCTCTTTGAGAGTATGCCGAAACCCGCTGCGGTCCCGGCTATGATCGTTCCCCACACAAGCAGGATGAGCCTGTACAGTTTTTTGAAATTGGCCATCGACGCGACAATGTCCTTTTCGACCTCCTCTTCTATCTCCCCTGCCTTTGTCAGGATCGCATCAAGCAGCCGGTGATATTCCCGGTCATCCGGAGCTCCCGCAGCCCCTGTCTGGGCCCTCCGCAGGCGGACGGCCAGTTGCTGCTCCAGCTTATCCATAAGGACGTTTATCTCGCCGGCAAGCTTGCGCAGGCGAGGGTCCTCCAGGGGCCGCATCGAAAATCCTTCCTCCATCGTCCCCCCGGTCAGCAGGATCTGCCCCAGTTTCTTCGCCCTGGCGAAGCCCTCCCGTGTCTTATCCGGATCAACAGAGGTGTCGCCGCCGAGATACTCTTCGAAGGTCAGATGGAGGGTGGTCAGGCCTCTGCGAAGATCAGCCGTGGCATCGACAACCACAAAGTCCTGCACCTGCTGTTCCCAGACGTAGTTGATGACGAGGACGAGACCCAGGGAAAACAGGCCAACAACACAGATCGCGAGGATGCCGGTTTCGGAACGCCAGAAGCCCTTATGTGGTGAGATCTTTCTTTCGACCATAGCAGAAACCCTTATCCTTAATGAATAATTATACAGCGGAATGCTGTCGAAAATATAGCAGGGGAGCATTGTATGCGGTGTCGCTGAGAGCTCCTCTGCAGCAGTACGGTATGCTACGATGTGGTACAATTTCCCATGGGCCTTTCCGATCTTGTTGCGTTCCTTGAAAATGATCGTATGACACAGCTGCAGCTTGCCGGGCGTCGGTATCTGCCGCCCAACCCTCCGCACTACAGGGGACTAGACCTTGATGAAGGCCTCGCGAGGGTGCTCGCCGAGCGTGGGGTCTCCTCGCTTTTCACCCATCAGGCAGCGGCGATAGAGTATATCCGGCAGGGGCGGAACATCGTCCTGATGACGCCCACGGCGAGCGGCAAAAGCCTTGTCTATAACATACCGGTGCTGGAGTCAATCATGAAAGACCCGGGGACCAGGGCGCTATATCTCTTCCCTCTGAAGGGGCTGGAGCAGGACCAGCTTCGGGGCCTGAACGAACTGGGCGGGGCGGCCGGAATGGGGGATATCGGTGCGGTCTATGACGGGGACACCCCGGGCCATAGGCGGAGACAGATCCGCGACGCGCTGCCTCACGTCATCTTCACCAACCCCGACATGCTGCATCTCGCCCTGCTTCCCTTTCATAAACAATGGAAGGATTTTTTCTCTCTCCTGCGGTACGTCGTTGTCGATGAGATCCACAGCTACCGCGGCGTTTTCGGGTCGCACGTTGCCCAGATCCTCAGGAGGCTGCGGCGGGTATGCAACCATTACGGGACCGAGCCTCAGTTCATTACCGCGTCGGCGACGATCGCAAACCCCGCTGCGCTTGCCGAAGGGCTCGCAGGACTTCCGTTTCAGCCGGTCCTCGAAAGCGGGGCCCCGTCAGCAGGCAAGCATTTCTTTTTCTTCAGCCCGATCGAGAGCCCGTATACCTTTACGACGAAGCTCTTTGCCGACTGTCTCAGGCAGGGCCTGCGGACGATCGTCTTCACAAAATCCAGAAAGATTACCGAGCTCATCTACACCTGGACCCTGAGCCAGACCCCGGGGCTTGCGGACAAGATAAGCCCGTACCGTGCCGGGTTTCTCCCGGCCGAGAGGCGGGAGATCGAAGAGAAGCTCTTCAGCGGGGAACTGCTCGGTGTTGTCTCGACCAGCGCGCTTGAGCTGGGCATCGATATCGGAGGGCTGGACTGCTGCATACTCTGCGGGTATCCCGGCTCAATATCCAGCACCTGGCAGCGGGCGGGCCGTGTCGGACGCCAGGGGCAGGAGTCGGTTGTTGCGCTGGTTGCGATCGAGGACGCCCTCGACCAGTATTTCATGCGGCACCCCGAGGAGTTCTTCGGGAAAAACCACGAGGCCGCGGTGATAGACCCCGACAATAAGAAGATAGTAAAACAGCACCTCGCATGCGCTGCTGCGGAACTGCCCCTCAGGAGTGACGACAGGGTCTACGCCATCGAAAGGCTCGGGCCGGAGCTTGCCGAACTGGTACAGGAAAAGAGGCTCCTCCCCGGAAAGAAGGTCGGCGTCTGGCTTCCGGTATCCAGGAGACCCCATCGGGATGTCGGAATACGGACGATCGGAGAGAGGTATCGGCTCGTGAACGAGGCCGGCAGGACCATCGGGGAGCTGAGCGGCGGCCGGGTATTCAGGGAGGCGTTTCCCGGGGCCATATATCTGCACCGCGGCAGGCAGTATGTCGTCAGTGAGCTGGACCAGCAGCGGAAGAGGGCGGTCTGCAGGGAGATCAGGGCCCATTATTTCACCCAGCCTCTGACTGCGGGTTCAACGGAGATTATCCGGCAGCGCGAGCACCGTCGCTTCGGCGGGCTCGAGTTCTTCTGGGGCGATCTGAGGATCACGCAGCAGGTGACCGGGTACGACCGGAAGAGGGTCTCGGACCGGTCGAGGATATCGACGCATGAACTCGCTCTGCCGGAGTATGTTTTTGAGACAGAGGGCATCTGGACCGTCATTGATGCAGGGACCAGATCGGCGATTGCGTCAGGTTATGACCTTGGCGGTACACTCCATGCGGTGGAACACACCGCGATAGCCTGCCTGCCCCTTTTTGCGCTCTGCGACCGGGACGATATCGGCGGGCTGAGCCATACCGGCTTCCCCGCCTTCGGACTTCCGGCCATCTTCATCTACGACGGCCATGACGGCGGGGTCGGCTTGACGAAGCGGGCACTGCAGATTGTGCCTCGATGGCTTGAGGCCACGGTGAAGATGATCGAAGACTGTCAGTGCATCGACGGATGTCCTTCATGCGTGCAGGACGCGCACTGCGGTAACCGCAACAGCCCCCTCGATAAGGACGGGGCAACGTACCTGCTGAAGAGGTGGCTTGCAGATATACGCTGCTGATACGGAAGGGCCACGCGGCCGAAAGCGCAAAGGCAACCCCCCGGCCTCTCCGTTATGAGTTGGGCATGAGCGCCGCAATGCGCTGCTGATCCTCGGAACGCCGCACCTGTGAGATTTCCCCGACCGTCCGCAAGACCTTCGCTGCATACGCGGGGTCTCCTCCTGCATAACGGATAAGGGCCTCCCTGAGGTTGTTCGTCCTCTCCAGATACTTCCCGAGCACGTAGATGCCCGAGTTCATGTTGCTCGATATCGTATAGAGGTCATCCAGTTCCCGCACGATGCCGCGCTTCTGCAGTTCTTCAAGCCAGACGTCCGGCATGATGCCCATCAATCCTATCGCCCCTTTTTCACTTTCCACACGAGGGTTGAAGTTGGACTCCACCAGGCAGATGGCAAGGACCAGATCGGCATTGACGCTGTTCATGGCCGCACTGTAGATCGTCGAAAGAACCTTCTCGGACATGGTGGAATGTTCTTTCATCCATTGCAGGACGACCAGCCTCGTCGCCTCATTCATGCCCGTGCCGGCGCTGCTATACGACACCGGATATCCGGCACCTTCCCTTTCTCCGGGCACCGCCATCCTGTAGGCAAGGACAAGGCTGCATATCACAACAAGGCTCAACATAAGAGAGTGCGCTGGGGCTATCCCTCTGCACGACAGATTCTCCCGTTTGCGTAACAGGTTATTGAACATGGATACCTCCTGAAATCCGGGCTCCGGGCTTGTTACCGTGTTGCAGTCACGTTTTGAATGTTGTCAGAATGAGAACCCCTGCTGTTGTCCAGCAGTTTTTCTGCATTGACGGGAATAAGCCTGGTGAGCCGGGTTGATTCTATGGCAGTTTTTAGTTAATTATGCTAACCATTCGCAGGATGTTCTGTCAATTGCCTTGCGTGAGGTGTCCCCATGGCAGGAGTCAGGAAGAATATGGATAATAACCTCATGCTGATACAGGCGATCATATGCATGATGCTGGCGTTGATATTCTATACCTGGGCGGTTTTCAGCGGACGCCGTCAGGGCCTGCACCGCAAACACCTGATCATGTTCGGTGCGGGCCTGATCTGTGACTTTCTGGGAACGTACCAGATGAACCTGATCGCCACTGCTTACGGCAAACCGCCTATGTGGCACAGCATCTCCGGGATTGCTTCCCTGTCGGGGATGGCATTCCATTTCCTTCTGGCCCTGATCGCGTCTTCCACCAATCGGGCAGAGGCAGCCAATCTGGTCTTCCACCGCGTCAGTATTTCAATCTACAGCTGCTGGCTCATCGCCTTCATGGGAGGGGCTGTCGCAGGGATGATGAGGATGTAGATGCTCTCCTGAGGCTGACTGGTGTTGGCAGGGCCGGCAGACGTCGGCCCGCCCTCTCCCCCGCCGACAATGGAATCTGGTATGCTTATCATTATGGGTTCCCTGAATAATATTTTCAGCCTGGTAGTCGGGATAAACCTTGTTCTGGTGGGGGCAGTTGCCTTCACGGCAGGGATTGTATCGCTGGCAAAGAGAGACGGGTCTGTAAAGAAACTGCGGTCTGTCTCCTATATTGTTGCCGGGAGTGTCGCGGTCTATGTGGGTGTTGGTCTTCTGAGAAGTTCCTTCATCTGAAGAACAACAGACAACAGCCAGTCTTCCTGAATGAGACTCGAATCAGCCCCCAATCAAACTCTGGTCTTGAGCCAGTTCTTCGGGTTGATCGTGTGAAAGCTCCCCTTGCCGTCCGAATGCACGACCTTCGCGATCCCGGCATTCAGGATCATGCGCTTGCACATCATGCAGGGTTCGGAGAGGCATTCCCCTGAACCGGTGTCAGCGCCTGAAATATAGATCGTCGCGCCCCTGAGTTCGTCTGCCGATGCCCGTATGATTGCATTCGCCTCGGCATGGACGCTGTGGCAGAGTTCGTAGCGCTCGCCGTGGGGGATCTGCAGCTCCGTCCTGGTGCAGACTCCCTCCTCCAGGCAGTCTCTCATGCCGGCGGGCGCACCGTTATACCCCGTGCTGACGATCACATTGTCCTTCGTCACCACAGCCCCGTAGCGTCTTCTGAAGCAGGTGGCCCTTGCGGATACCGCCTTGGCGATAGTGATGAAATACTCATCCCACCCCGGGCGCGACAGCATATCGGTCTTTATCTTTTTCAGGACAGGGACTTTTTTTGCCGGTTTTTTCATAGAGGTTATTATAGCCGAAATATGCCGTATCCTGTACAATAAAACCATGCTTCATAAAATTTATCAGTCGCACGAGGCGATCCTGAATTGCATGAGCGAGGCGGTGTATGTCACGGACCTTGACATGCATATTATCTACGCAAACCCTGCTGCCGAGACGCTTACCGGTTATTCCGTTGCGGAGTCGATCGGGAAAAAATGCGAAGACATTTTCTGCGAGGCTTCGGAGCGGTGTCAGGGCGTCTGTCCCCCAAAGGCAGCGGTGAGGGAGCGCAGGCCGATCCTTCACCGGGAGGCGGCAACGGCGACAAAAACAGGCGAGGTGAAGAACACGCAGATATCGTTTTCGCCTTTTTTTGATGGTGATGCATGCCTCGGGGCGGTGATTGTTATCAAGGACGTTTCCGAGATGCGGAGGGCGCAGGAGAAGATAGACCGTCAGAACAGATTTCTGAAGCTGATCATCGACTCTCTTCCGAACCCCTTTTATGTCATTGATGTGAATGATTACTCGATTCAGATGGCCAACAAGGCGGTCCGGGATACTGCTCTGGGCGGATTGACCTGCTATGCGAATACGCATGAGAGATCCGAACCCTGCATGAACGGTGACCATCCCTGCCCGCTGGATGTTGTCAAGACCTCAAAACGTCCGTGCATTGTGGAGCATGTTCACCGGGGGGAAGATGGTACACTGAGAAGCTATGAGGTGCACGGCTATCCGATTTTTGATGACCTGGGGAACGTCGTCCAGATGATCGAATATGCCGTGGATATCACCGACCGGAAGAATGCAGCTGAGCAGAGGGAAAGGCTTATATCCGAACTTCAGGAAGCGCTTGCCCAGGTCAAGACGCTCAGCGGGCTGCTGCCGATCTGTGCCTCATGCAAGAATATCAGGGATGACGACGGATACTGGACCCGGATTGAGGCCTATATCAGCAAGCATTCCGGTGCAGCCTTCACCCACGGACTCTGCCCTGACTGTGCAAAAAAACTGTATCCCGGCGTCTATCGCGAAAAATAGCCGGACAGCAGCAGGAGGTCTGTTGTCCCGCGGTGTCTGCCGCAGGTTCAAATTTCTGTCACGCTGACATGCTCTGAGCCGGTCCCCGGAGGGATTCCGGCCCCGCTTTCGTCCGTCAGGAAGGACGCCCCGGAGGTCCCTCTATACCTTTCCCCACCAGTCACGGTGCATGCTGAGGCTTCTTATGACCGGGCGGGGGAGATACCCGGACGCCCTGCCGAGGGCATAGCCCGCAGCCTTCATTCCCGTGCGCAGCAGCAGCTCCGGAGCCAGGCCGCAGTTCCGGTTCTGCGCGAGATACGTCATTGCTGATTTCAGATACGCCAGGCCTTCACCGCCCGCACTTCCGAATTCAGAGAGTATCCAGTCTTCGCTGCGATGAAACACGCCGATATCAAAGGCGCGGCGGAGCTCCTGCAGCGGGGTATAATCGTGCGAATGGTACACAACGGCATCGGCGGCGTAGGCAATAGAATATCCGGCGAGCAGCAGTTTGGCACCGGCATGCATGTCTTCCCCCATGATCAGCCGCTCCTTGAACCAGCCGATCTCCCTGAGGCAGGAGGTCCTGTAGGCTGCAAAGGAGTTTGAGAGAAAGGGCGTTTTTATGCCCAGCGAACGCTTATCTGCGAGCCGCTTTATTGAGGAGACTTCAGGATAATTGAAAAGCCTCAGATGAGCGCCCAGCGGATGTGCCCCCGGCCGGGGCAGCTGCCTGCCGTAGGCAGCACCGGTTTTCGTATCGGAAAGGGAAGCGACCAGTCTTTCTAGAGACACGGCATCAGCAGGGAGCGTATCCTGTGTCATGAAGACCAGGATATCGCCTCCGGCCATCTTTCCGGCGAGCGTCCGGGTGCCGCCGTGGTCGAAGGCCTCTTTCCCGACGGCCTTTACGGTGGCACCGTACTGTTCTGCGATCCGGGGGGTACCGTCGGTCGACGATGAATCGATCACGATGATCTCGCACGGGATCGTCTGCTGCCGAAGGCTGGCCAGAAGTTTCTCCAGATCATGCACCGCATTGTATGTCGGAATGATTACGCTTATCATAAAAGAGTCCTGTAGCGGGGCAACTGCCGGTACAGGGAAGCAGGGATATTATAGCGCAAGAGGGGGAAGAAGGCCTGTCTGTCTGAAATGGCTGCTGCGGAAAGGCCGCGGCTTTTTCAAACCCGCAGGCCGTATGGTATAATGCAACATGTCAGACATAGTAGAAACCGTTGTTTCGGACAGTGCTTTTCTGCCGGCTGACCAGCTGCCGAAGGTCCCGTTCGTACTGGGCACTATATCGTCAAGGTTCATACGCGAAAACCTCGTTGTTCCACTCGAACTCAAGAACAATGTCCTGAAGGTTGTGATGGCGAATCCCGAGGACCGTCAGGTCATCGACGCGCTCCGGGTGGCCACCGCGGCCGATATCGTTGTCTATGCAGGCGAAGTCAGGGCGCTGAGCGACTATATCACCAGGTTCTACGGACAGGAAACCCAGAATATCAACAAGATTGTTGAGGACATGGGGGAGAAGGGTGTCGAGTTTATCCGGGAGGAAGAAGAGGATGTCGGCCACCTGAAGGATCTCGCGTCCGAGGCCCCGATCATCCGCCTGGTAAACCTGCTGATAACCCGCGCTGTTGAAAGCAGGGCGAGCGACATCCATATCGAGCCCTTTGAGGATGAATTAAAGGTCAGGTACCGCATCGACGGTGTCCTGCATGAAACCGAGTCGGTACCGAAGAAGCTCCAGGCTGCGATTGTCTCAAGGCTCAAGATCATGGCGAAGCTGAATATCGCTGAGAGACGGCTTCCCCAGGACGGCCGTATACGCCTGAAGGTCGGGGCGATAGAGGTAGACCTCAGGGTCTCGACGATCCCGATCCTCCACGGCGAGAGCCTCGTGATGCGGATACTCCAGAAAGAGGGGATCGTCATCGACCTCAACAAGCTCGGATTTCCGGTGCGCACCCTGGCGACCTTCGACCAGCTCATCCGGAAGCCGAACGGGATCTTTCTGGTGACCGGCCCCACCGGCAGCGGCAAGACGACGACCCTATACGGCGCGCTCGACAAAATCAACTCTCCGGACAAAAAGATCATTACGGTTGAAGACCCTATTGAGTATCAGCTGAAGGGCATCAACCAGATACAGGTGAAGTCGCAGATAGGGCTCACCTTCGCCAGCACCCTCCGCCATATCGTCCGGCAGGACCCCGATATCATCATGATCGGCGAGATCAGAGACCTCGAGACGGCCGAGATCGCGATACAGTCGGCTCTGACCGGGCATATGGTCTTCTCGACGCTGCATACGAATGACGCCCCGAGTTCCATTACCAGACTCCTCGATATGGGGGTCGAGAACTTCCTGCTGTCGTCGACCATACGGGGGATTCTCGCCCAGAGACTCGTGCGGTATATCTGCGAGTCCTGCAAGGTGCCCGATACCTCGGCTGCCGACCGGGAGGAGCTCGGGAAGCTCGGCTTTGACACGAACGTAACGCTGTACAAGGGCGCGGGATGTGAGCGATGTGCGCAGACCGGCTACTATGGAAGGGCCGGCATTTTCGAACTGCTTACGATTGACGACGATATCAGAAAGATGATACTGAAGGACTCGGACTCGAACCAGATCCGTGAACTGGCGCGAAAAAATGGCATGCGGACACTGCTCGAAGACGGGGCCGATAAAGTAAAGGCAGGTCTCACGACACTCAGCGAAGTGCTCAGGGTAACGCAGGAAACATAACGCATGGCAGTTTTTTCCTACAAGGCGACGACCCCGGACGGGACGATTATCGAGGGGGTTATCGAGGCAGCTGATGAGCATATAGCCGTCGAGCGGCTCCGGAATTCCGGGGTCATTCCCCTGAAGGTCACCGCTCCGGGCAGCGGACCGCGGACAGGCTTTTTCTCCCGCGCGGGCAAGGGCGATATCCTGACCTTTACGAGTGAACTCTCCGCACTGCTTGGGGCCGGGCTGCCCCTCGACCGGAGCCTGAACATCCTCACCGAGATATCCGAAAGCCCGGAGATGAAAGGGATCATCAAGGGGATCCTGAAATCGATACGCGAAGGAAGTGCCTTCTCCGATGCGCTGGTAAAACATCCGAAGACCTTCCCGAAGCTCTACATCAATATGATCAGGGCGGGCGAAGCGGGCGGAGTCCTCGATGTGGTCCTCGAAAAACTGAACGAATTCCTTGAGTCGTCCAAGGAACTGAAAGACCATCTTTTCTCGGCGCTGATCTATCCGGTCATCCTGCTGGGGACCGGCGGGATGTCCATCGTCGTGCTTCTCGTCTACGTCCTCCCCAAGTTTTCGATCATCTTTGCCGAAATGGGGTCGACGATGCCTCTGCCGACACAGATCATCATCGGGATCAGCAATGCGGTCAAATTCTACTGGTGGATCTTTTTTGCCGGGATTGCCGGCCTCTGGGTTGTGATGAGGAATTACATCCGTACCGAGGAGGGGAGGTACCGCTGGGACGCCTTCAAGCTGCGGCTGATGGGCGATCTGATCCGCAAGATCGAGACCGCCCGGTTTACGCGGACCCTCGGGACGCTCCTGCAGAGCGGGGTCCCGCTGCTGCAGGCCCTGAATAACTCGAAGGACATTATCAATAACCGTGTTATCGCCGCCTCGATCGATGCGGTCACCAAGGGCGCCAAGGAAGGCAAGGGGATCGCGGCACCCCTTACGAGTGCGAACGTGCTGCCGGCCCTTGCCCTCTCGATGATCAAGGTGGGCGAGGAGACGGGGCAGCTCGACGTGATGCTTCTGAAGGTCGCCTCGACGTACGAAAAAAGCCTCAGGACCGCGATTAAACGGTTTATCAGTTTCCTTGAGCCGGCGCTTATCCTCGGCATGGGCCTCGTGATCGGTTTTATCGTCATGTCGATGCTCATGGCGATATTCAGTATCACGAACCTCCCGTTCTGAAGGCGGCCGGAGCATGCAGTCCGCCACGCGAGAGAAAAAGCAGGCCGGGGACCGCGGGTTTACCCTCCTTGAACTGATCATTGTCATATTCCTGATCGCGCTGATTTTTGGAATCTCTGCCGTCTTCTTCGTCAATTCCCTGCCGGCGGGAAAGTTCAATGCAGCGGTAAGAGACCTCGCATCATCCATCCGGCACGCCCGGTCCCTTGCACAGATAAACGGGACGGATCAGGCGGTGACCATAGACCTTGATGCGGGAAAGTACGGCATTACCGGAAGGGAAATGAAGCCGCTGCCTCACGGTGTCCGGCTGAAGGTCCTCGACCCTTTTTCCGAGGAGGTTGCTGAAGGCCAGTATGCCTTCCATTTTGGCCCCTCCGGCAGTTCCGACGGGGGTTCGATCGTGCTCTGGAACGACAAAAAAACGGTCAGCATCGTCATTGACCCGGTCGTCGGTGCGGCAGTGGTAAAGGAACCGCGGCAATGAGGAGAAGAATGCCGGCCGGGGGGTTTACCCTCCTTGAGGTCCTGATTGCGATGGCCGTTCTCAGCATTGCGCTTGTCGCAGTGTTCGAACTCTTTTCCTCGGGGCTCAGGGGGATGGCCGCATCGGCCGATTATGTTGAAGCGGTGGTGAAGGCCGAGGCGAAGATGCGCGAGATCCTCGATGATGAAGACCTGGCAGAGAAGTCCTGGCAGGAGACCTCCGAAGACGGATACCGTTTTGACGCAACCATTCAGAAGACGGAGGGGGAACGCACCGACAAGCTGCAGGTGGAGCTTCTCGACATCAGCCTTACGGTCAGCTGGACGAGGGGGATAAAGGAACGTGCGCTGAAGCTGAAGACGCTCAAGCTGGTGAATAAAAAGATATGACCAGTCGCAGGATGAAGGGTCAACGCAACCCCGGGACGCAGCATCTTTCTGACAGGGGCTTTACGCTCCTGGAGCTGCTCATCTCATTTTCGATCATCGCCCTGATCGTCCTGATCATCGCCGGTGCGATGCGACTGGCGTATCATTCGGTCGAGTCGGGTGAGAAGCGGGCCGAGTACCTTGAAAGGCTGAGGGGCTCGATTGCCCTTATCAATGCGCAGGTACAGTCGCAGGTGCCGCTTACATATGCAGACGATGCCGAGAAGAAGCTCTATTTCACCGGGGAGCGGGAACTGATGACTCTTGCGACAAACTATTCGATATGGGGCAGGGAAAAGGGCTATGCGGTTGTGACGTACCGGGTGGAGGCTGACAGCACCGGAAAAAAGATGATAACCGCATCCGAGCGGACGATCGGGCTTGACAGCCCCCGGGAGACGAAGCTCCTGACCGGATTCGATGAGATATATTTCGAGTATTTTTTTAAGGGCCCCACGGATGAAAAGGGCTCGTGGACCGACCGCTGGACCGAGACGACCGCGGTTCCGGAGAAGATGCTCCTGCATCTGGTGCTGGACAAGAAAGACTTCTCGATGATCATTCCGATGAGGACAGCGGCGATTCCGCCGTCCCAGGCCGCTGCACCCGCCGGCCCTGTGCCCCCTCCACCTGCAGGAGGCAGAAGACCATGAGGACCCCCGGATTATACGGATTCTCCGGGGCCGGGCTTAAGCCGCTGGCATCGTCTCAGGGCATCGCCCTGCTCATGGTGCTGTGGGTACTGATGATCCTGATGGTGATTGTGCTCTCTTTTTCCTACCTGACAAGGACCGAGGCGCTGGGGACTCTTTCCTTCAGGAACTCGGTTGTGAAAAAATTTATGGCCGAGGCGGGAATACAGCGGGCGGTGATGGAGGTCATCTACCGGAACCAGAACAGGGCCCTGCCGCCTGTCGAGGGACAGGAGGTCTGGAGACTGGATGCCTCCCGGCACACGGTCCGGACGGAAAACGGACATTACACCGTCAGCATTCTCGACGAATCAGGCAAGGTAGACATAAACAAAACTCCTGAGTTAATATTAAAGAATATCCTGCTCAACAGGGGACTGAAGGAAGAAGACGCCGATACGATTGTTGATGCAATTCAGGACTGGCGGGACCCGGATGACCTTCACCGGCTTCACGGGGCGGAAAGCGATTATTACATGTCTTTGAAGAACCCCTATAAGGCGCGCAATGCAGATTTCGAGACGATGGAGGAGCTTCTGCTGGTGAAGGGTATAACCGGCGAGCTGCTTCATGGGGGCAGCAGCAGGGGGCTTATCGATATCCTCACCGTCAATGCAAAATCAGGAAAGATAAACCTGAATGCGGCCCCGCGCGAGGTGCTGCTGGCCATACCGGGAATGACTCCCGAGCTTGCCGATGCCCTGATCGAGAACAGGGGCGCCCAGCCTGCCCTCAGCATGCAGGAGATCCTGGGTGGAACGTATGCAGCGATCGCAAAATATGCGGATGCCCTGGAAACACAGGTGTTCACCGTGGATGCTGCCGGATATCAGGGCAGTGACAAGGCCGGATACGGGATCAGGGCGACCATAATGCTTGAGTCGAATAATAAAATCAGATACCTGTACTATAAAAGCCCGGTGACGGCAATGGAGGCAGTGCATGACAGCGGTCTCTAGAATGTCGGCCCTGACCGCAGGAGTTGCCCTGAGGCTTTCGGCGCTGACGGCGCCGGTGCGTCGGCTCCTGCTCTTCAGCCCCGCGGATGATCTTGTCTGGCCGCTCACGAACGTCACGGTTGCCCTTGACAAAGGAAGTGTTTCGGCAGCCTATGGCTCGAAGATCTTCTCGATGATCAGCATCAGGGGTGTTCGTGAATACCCGTCAGATGCCGCCAGATATCCCCAGCCCGAGGAGTTGGCGTCGTCGGCCTCGATGGCCGTGAACGAACTGGGTGGCGCGCGGGAGGACGTAACACTGACGATCCCGAAGGCATGGGCGATCATCAAGACCGTTGAATTCCCCTCGACAGTCAGGGAGAGCCTCCCCGACGTCATCCGTTATGAGATGGACCGGATTACGCCGTTTTCGGCCGACGAGGCGTACTATGATTTCAAGATCATCAGGGAGACGGCCGGGAAACTCTTCGTGATAGTAATGGCCGCACGGGCCGACGTTGTTATGCCCTATGTCATTGCGCTGCATGAAAAGGGTATCAGGGTGAGCAGCCTCATGATTGACCTTCAGGCGATGCTGCAACTCAGTCAGCACCCCGGTGGCAGGCATGACGGTCTTTTCGTCAAGGTCGACCCATTCGGGTACGAGGGGGCTTTGCGCGCAGGCAGCATGATGAGTACGGTCTTCTCAGGCAGTTTTGCGGGAGAAGATGAGCAGGCTCATGTTGATCGTATAGTCTCCGAACTGAAGTCAGTCATTGAATCGTCCGGCACCGGGACCCCTGACATGGCGGTGCTTCTGAAGGGGAGAAGTGCCCAGTTCAAGGAACTGCTGAAGGCCCGATTTCCGGGGTCCGCCAGATTTCTTGGTGAAACCGGCATGAAACTGAAATTACCGGCCGCGATTGGCGATATTCCGTATCCTGCAGTGGCCGGTCTGTATCAGTCCCTGCAGAGCGAGGCCCAGCAGTTTAACCTTTTGAGAAAAGGGTTGGTCGTGAGACAGAAGACCCCCTTAGCCCTCACGGTCCTGCTGCTCTGCGGAATCATTGCCGTAGCAGCACTGTATATTGTCGCGCCTCTCAAGGTTGAAAGCAGGCGGCTGGAGGATATCTCTGCACAGATTTCGGCGCGCAAGGACGAGGTGAAGAAGGTCGAGGCGCTCCAGAAGGATACAGACGCTCTGCAGGCCGAGATCGAGACGATCAGCGGCTTCAGGCACCCTGAACCGATCACGCTGAACATAGTCAAGGAGATCACGACGGTTCTGCCGAAGACCGCCTGGATCACACGAATCAAGATTACCGGATCAACGGTGGATATCGAAGGGTATGCATCTTCTGCGAATGAGATTCTGCCGAAACTCGAGGCGTCTCCCCTGCTCAGAAAGGTAGAGTTTTCATCACCCACCTTCAGGGACACAAGGATGAATTCCGACCGGTTTGTGGTCAAGATGGAGATTGAGGGGGCCAGGAAGCCTGAAGCGGCTCCTCCGGTTGCTGCAACCCCGGCAAAGGGGGACAGATAAAAAAATGAAAAACAGCAGGACGCTGATATGGGGTATCCCGCTTATGCTTCTGCTGGCCGGGTATGCTGCTTATAATTACGGATACCTGCGGGTGCAGGCGGACCTTGCGGCCATAAGGGACGATCAGGCTGTCAAGGCAAAACTTCTTGATAAGTATGTTGCGCTGATTTCGGGGAAGCCTGCTCTGGAGAAGAAACTCGCACGGCTGAAGGAAGAGCGGCTGGCTGAAAACTCCAGATTGATCGAGGGCCAGACCCCGTCTCTTTCTGCCGCGATCCTGCAGGAGACTCTCAAGGGCATTATCAGCAACCGCGGCGGATCCATTTCGAGCGAACGCGTCGGGAAACCGGAGGACCTCGGGAAGTTCAAGGTCATCAGCGTCAGCATGGATGCGGTCCTTCCCGACACGAGGGCCCTGGGCGATATCCTTTATTCGATCGAGACCCGGACGCCGTATCTTGTGGTGAAGGACCTGGATGCCCGCGTCCGGAATCTGAAGGATCCAAAGGAGCTGACGGTGAAGCTGGATGTTCTTGCGCTTACCGGCGGGAAATAATATGGCGCGGCTGAGATACCTGTTAAAGAACGCGAGTCTGATCAACCTTGTACTGATCGTGACGCTGCTCTACCTTGTGAAGGCCGTCGTCCTTCCTTTCTTCAGCAACGGGGTGACCTACACACCTCCGGTCACGAAGAAGGAAGCTGCCGGGGCACCGGTAAAGGTCAAGCCTGCAGAGGTGAAGGTGCCGTCCCCGTTTGATTATATCGTCATCGGCGAGCAGAACCTTTTCCATCCTGAGCGTAAGATTCCGGTGCCGAAGGTGGAGGCCCAGCCTCTTCCCAAACCTGAATTTGTCCTCTACGGGACGCTGGAGACAGAAGAGTTTTCCCTGGCCTATATGGAGGACAAGAAGGCCCCGCGCACGACACAGGGCCGGGGCAAGAGGGTAACAACCCTGAAATTGGGGGATTCCCTGAGCGGGTTTGTGCTGAAAGATGTCGATGTCGATAAGGTCGTGATGGTCAGGGGTGATGAGTCGATGACCGTACACCTGGTTGACCGGGGAAAGGTCCGCGAGACATCCGCGACAGCAGCACCAACGGCATCCGGGGCATCAGGAGCAGCGCATCCGCCAGCGGCTAAGTCTCCCGTGGCTTCACCGCCCGCTGCTCACGCAGCGACGTCTTATCAGGAGCATCAACCTGAGATCAAGCCGGTTGGTCGGCCGGTTAGGCCGCCCAGAAGAACGCTGTTCGGCGCACGTCCCTGACAAGGGGTTTCAAAAACGTTCTCTCAGATTCTGCAAACCAGATAATCAAGGACGTCCCGGTATGAGCTGTCCGGTGCGACAACATGGAACGCTTCGTAATAGCCCTCTCTCTGCGTGAAAATCGACCGGTGCGCATTCAGTCCGAGGGCTGCATGGACATAGACCTCCGGCTTGTCATAGAGGCTGATGCGATAGCCTGCAATCGCTGTTTCCTTTCTCCGCCTCTCCCCGGTGATGTCCACCAGGCAGTTGAACCGCACGGTCGCATATATTTCATAGAAAGCCAGCCGCGGCATTCTCCTCCGCTCATGCAGCTTCAGGCTGATCTGTCCCAGCGCAACGTGATCTGCGTGGAAGTCCAGCGGGGAGGGGGCAAGCACCAGGTCAGGTCGCTGTTCTGCGATCATGCTGCCGATCACGGGAGAGATGCGGTCAGCGTGGCCGATGACGTCTCCGTCGGGAGCGTCCAGGAAGACAGGCTCCCTGCAGCCCAGGAGCTTCGAGACGCTCCGGGCCTCGGCAGTCCTTTGAGCGGCAATCGCCGGGGAGGGTTCACCCAGGAGTCTCTCGCCCCGTGTTACGTAGCAGACAGTTACCGCCGCACCCCTGCCAGAGAGGAGAGATATCGTCCCGCCGCACCCGAGAGCCTCATCGTCCGGATGCGGGGCGAGGACAAGAATGCTGCGGGCCTCAGGGAGAGCGGAAGCGTAAATGGGTCAAAGCTCCGTTCTGCGGCGGTATGAGGAAAGATCGGCGAGGAAGGTCTTCACCAGTCGGCCTTTACAGACCGGGCCGCTCGGGTTTGTCCTGACGACCTCCGCGTCCTCCCAGTTCTGGAAGAGATCGATAATGCTGTCGAGGGACTCCTGATGCAGGTTTTCGATGGCCTCCCGGTCAGGGAACGAAGTTGCCAGCCTGTTATCGATGAAGCTGCCTATCTTTTCCTGGTTGAAGACCGAGAGCAGGACCATCCCCTTGAATATGCGTTTGTTCGTCTTGAACGAGAAGAGCAGCCTGTCGAGCGAATGCTCAAGAAACAGGTCGTTACGCACCTGGACGCTCCTGTCGATGCCGACGGCCTGCAACCAGTACTTTTTGTCGATGATGCAGTCGGCCTTCATTTCCATGACCGTATGCCCGAGGTTTTTCTTGTCCAGGGTATAGATGTTATGGGCGACCGTGTCCGCAGCCAGATGACTCATGTACCCGTAGACAAAAGCCTTCTGCTGATCGGTGAAGGCCGCCTTGCGGAGGTCAAAGGCCACTTCCCAGCTGTGAGAGCTTTTATCGTCGGGGAGATATTTCTTTCCGATAATGATGTCGGCCATAAGGTTGCCGTAGATAAAGTCCTTCCGGAAACGCCGGATAATCTCGAGTACGGCTGCAGGCAGCAGCGGGCTGAGTGAAAAAAGTTCATTGCCCAGATAGATATGGGTCAGCGGCCCCCAGGCAAACACCACCGAGGGAACCAGGACAAACGACGCAACAAGAAGCATCCTGAAGATTCTCACGCAGACCTCCCTATTGATTTCAGTATCGCATCGACGACCAGGCGGACCCCGACGCCCGACGCCCCCTTCGGCGTATACGGCCTGTCCTTCTCTGTCCAGGCGGTGCCGGCAATATCGAGATGCACCCACGGTGTATCTCCTGCGAATTCCTTCAGAAAGCATGCAGACGTTACGAGAGAGCCTGTCCTGCCCCCGATATTCTTGATATCCGCGATATCGCTCTTGAGGTATTCCCGGTACTCTTCATAGAGGGGCATCTCCCATGCCTTCTCATTGGTGAAGTCCGCGGACTGCCTGATGGCATCGATCATGGCGCGGTCTGTGCCCATCATGGCAACGGTCTCGTTTCCAAGGGCTATGGAGCAGGCACCGGTGAGGGTCGCGATATCGATGACCGCAGCCGGCTTGTATTTCTTTGCATAGCCGAGGGCATCGGCGAGTGTCAGCCGGCCTTCTGCGTCCGTGTTGATGATTTCTATCGTGGTGCCGTCGATTGACCTGACGATATCTCCCGGACGGGTTGCATTGCCGCCCGGAAGATTTTCCGTTGCCGGAAGGATGCCGACGACGTTGACCGGCAGTTTCAGCTCCGCGACGGTCTTCATGATGCCGAGGACGGCAGCGCCGCCGGCCATATCGTACTTCATTTTTTCGAGACCGTCGGACGGCTTGATATTAATGCCGCCGCTGTCGAAGGTGACTGACTTCCCGATAAGAACGACCGGGGCCCCGCCGGCACCCTTCAGTCCCGGATTGTATTCGAGGACGATAAACTTCGGCGGTTCGGCAGAACCCTTCGAGACAGACAGGTATGACCCCATGCCGAGTTTTTCGCAGGCCTTTTTCTCATGGACCGTTACGGAGATATGTTTCCCCTTGAGAGACAGGGCAGCCCTGGCCATATCAGACGGGGTCATATCGTTTGACGGTGCATTGACCAGGTCCCGGGCAAAGGAGACACCGGAGGCCAACGCCGTGACGGTTTTCAGGTGAGCTTCAAGAGCTTTCGACGGCCTTGTGAGAATGGTCAGCCCGCGAACAGCCCTGGTCTCTTTTTCTTTCTTGTAGCGGTCGTAGGTATAAACACCGAGGAGGGCACCTTCGATGAAAAAGGCAGGGGACAGGTTGAGTTCCGACAAGGTGGCGGTGGACAGCGCTGCCGTCCCGACTCCGGCATTGCGGAGGAGGGAGAGCGCCCTGCCGCCTGCCTGTCTCACGGCCTCGGGATTAATCTCTGCTGCTTTCCCCAGACCGACAAGCAGGATCCTTCCGGGCTTGATGTCCTCAGGGGACGGGACGAGCAGGAGTTCGTTCTTTTTCCCCTGGAACTCCGACGGGGAGATCCTTCGGAGAAGCGCGGTTACAGAGGCTTTCAGCGTCCTGACACTGCCGGAGATGCCCTCGACCGCCGGGAGGATCAGGGCATCGCATGCGCACTCATTCTCCCCGATATTTTTGATGTATAGATTCAAGAGATCACTCCCTTACTGAAGGAAATTTTATACCTTTATTTTAACCAATTGAGGCCGGAAATATCCATGGAAATGCGGGCATCCGGGAGACCCGGGCGGACGGGTTGTCCCGTGATTTTTTATGACAGGGCAGGGCTCGTGAAACTTTTTTCCCTGCATAGATTGACGTACCTGCCCCAAATCTTATAAACTTAAAGACTTCTTTTGTTCATCACTCTCCAGGACAGGCAGTGTTTCCCCGGGTGTCGCTGAGCAAATAAGACTTTAATGTACAGTGAGGTATTGAACAATGACAGATGAACATACAAATGATATGACTGACAGCGCGGCTGCCGCCGATGTTGCGGAAGGGACCGAGAGCTTTGCCGAACTGCTCGAAAAGAGCAGCCGGCAGACCGAACGGCTTTCTCCGGGACAGAAGGTGAAAGCAGACGTGGTCAGCATATCCGGTGATCTTGTGTATATAGATCTCGGCGGCAAGAGTGAGGGCGTTATTGATATCGCCGAGCTAACCGATAAGGACGGCAACTTAACCGTCAAGACCGGGGATACCATTGAGGCGCACTTTGTTGCAGTACAGAACGGGGTCAGGAAGATGACCACCCTTGTCGGAGGCTATTCAGCGGTAAGCCTGAATGCCATCAGGGAGGCCTTTGAGGCCGGCGTTCCGGTGAACGGAGATGTCCGGCGTGAGGTGAAGGGCGGCTTCGAGGTCACGGTCGGCGGGGTCCGGTGCTTCTGTCCTTTTTCTCAGATCGACCTGAAAGGCGGCCGTGAAGGAGGCATCTACCTCGGCAGTACCTTCCCGTTCAAGGTTATCGAGTTTGGGGAGAACGGCAAGAATGTCATCGTCTCCCGAAGGGCGGTCCTCGACCGCGAGAGACTCGAAAAACTTGAGGTGTTAAAGACCTCCCTTTCGGTCGGCATGGAGATCCCGGCAACGGTCGTCTCTCTGCAGAAATTCGGTGCATTCGTCGATATCGGTGGTGTTGAAGGCCTCGTCCCGGTGAGTGAACTCGCCTGGGAGCGCGTCGGGAAACCTGCGGATGTCCTGACGGTCGGCCAGAAGATCACGGTGAAGATCATATCGCTGGACTGGGAGAAGAACCGTCTCACCCTCAGCCTGAAGGCAATGCAGCCCGACCCCTGGAGTTCGGTTGCAGAACGCTATATCGTTGACAGCCGGGTGCCCGGCACGATCACCCGCCTCACGTCTTTCGGGGCGTTTGTGAGGCTTGAGCCCGGCATTGAAGGTCTCATCCATATTTCAAACCTCGGGGCAGGCAGACGGATAAACCATCCGAAAGAGGTGGTTGAGACCGGCCAGGTGGTTGAGGCCTATGTCCTGGGCGTGGATCCAGCAAGCCGGAAGATCTCTCTGTCGCTGCAGCCGAAGGTCGAGCCGAAAAAGATTGTGCTCCCCAATGTCGGTGATCTGCTCGACGGCGTTGTCGACAAGGTGATGCCGTTTGGTATCTTCGTGAAGATGAAGAGCGGCCTGTCGGGTCTTGTCCCCAATGCCGAGACCGGCACCCCTGCAGGGACCGATCTGAAAAAAGTCTTTCCCTCCGGTATGGCGGTACAGACCGTTGTGACCGAAGTTGATACCGCCTCCGGCAAGATCAGGCTCAGCCTGAAGGCCCTGCAGGACAAGACGGCCCAGAACGAGTACGACGAATATGTTGAATCCGCCAAGAAGGCGGAGAGGTCTGCAGGGGGCTTCGGCAGTCTCGGCGAGATCCTGAAGGCCAGGATGGACGAAAAGAAGCAGTCCAGCTAAGGACTGTTCCGGCGCTTATAGTTTGTCATCCCCGGGCCTGCCGACAGGCAGGCCTGACCCGGGAGAGAAGGTGCCTGATTCCCGTTCAGACACCCCGATTGCCAGCATCCGGGGCCGGCTTCGGGAATGGACAGGTTGAATAACAGTGGTACGGACAATCTCTAACTGAGAGGCCCGGGGTCTTTTTTGCCGAGGGTGTTGCAGATTGCTATCGCAAGGGCCTTGTCAACGGTAAAGGCCGTGTCGTGGTGCAGATCGATAATGATGTCCATCTTTTCTATCAGTCTCCCCATATACTTCATACAACCAACAATCTGAATCACCCTGACGTTTGGCATGTCGAGCAGCCGGGTGATCTGGTTCATCTGCTCCGCACTCCTTGCGTAGATCTCGTCGATGATCAGTATGATCGGAGAGGTTATGTTGAACAGTGATGCCGCATCATCGACCAGGGTCAGGTCCGGTTTAAGGGAACGGATATACTGCTGATATTTTTCGTAACTTCCCGGTCTCCTCTTCCCCTCATAATCCACCGGGTTCCCGATATAATACACATTCGGGTTGTCCTTGACCGCCTTCATGGTGTTCGTAATTTTGCCGACGCCCTGGATACCCCTGATCAGGACGTTTTTGTGGTTTTCCATCGCCTTCAGTATATTCCCCGGGTTATCAGGGGTGAAATGTATATGGCCGGGTTTCTTCACGGTATATTTTAGCACTCACGGAGGTGCGTTGTCTGCCGCTTCAGTGCAGGTTGCCGGAAGGCATGCCGAAGGAGGCTGCCAGGACGGGATGCATGATCTGACCGTCAGCGGTGTTCAGGCCGCCTCTGAGTTCTGCATCGTCTGCGAGGGCCCTCAGGATGCCTTTGTTCGCCAGCGTCCGTATATACGGCAGTGTCGCATTGGTCAGGGCGAGTGTCGAGGTCCGCGGGTAGGCCCCGGGCATATTGGCTACCGCATAATGGATAACCCCCTCCACGACATAGACAGGATCATCGTGGGTCGTGGGCCGTGCCGTCTCGATACAGCCGCCCTGATCTATCGATACATCCACGATGACCGCTCCTTTCTTCATGGCGGAAAGCATGTCCCTGGTGACCAGGACCGGTGTTCTTCCTCCCGGGACAAGAGCCGCGCCGATGACCAGATCTGCTTCCCTGAGAATATCCGCGATGACGGATCGCACGGCCGGGAGGGTCCTGACATGCCCCTGAAAAAGTTCATCGATCCTGTGCAGTTTTTCGATTCCCCTGTTCAGGACCGTGGTATCCATCCCAAGGCCGAGGCAGATCCGTGCCGCGTTGCTGCCGACGACACCCGCGCCGAGGATGACGGCCTTTGCGGGTCCGACGCCCGTGACCCCCGGGGCAAGGACCCCTGCGCCGCCGTGCACCCGCTGGAGATAAAAGGATCCGACGATTGGCGCCATTCTGCCGGCGATGCTGCTCATCGGTGCGAGAAGCGGGAGACTTCCTGCCTGTTCAACTGTTTCGTAGCCTATGGCCGTGATCTTCTTCTGCAGGAGAAAATCGAGCAGTGTCCTGCTGGATGCCAGGTGGAGGTAGGTGAACAGGGCCTGCCCCTGGCGGAATAGCCCGAATTCGATATCGAGCGGTTCCTTGACCTTGACGATCAGTTCCGCATTTTCATAGAGGCGACGGCTGGTGACGATGTCGGCATCTGCCTCAAGATATGCGCTGTCAGGGAATCCGCTTCCTTCGCCGGCGCCTTCCTCCACCAGGACCGTATGGCCGTCCTGCTTCAGATCTCTGACCCCCGAGGGGGTTATGGCTACGCGGTATTCCTGCTTCTTCAGTTCCCTGGGAACGCCTATCAGCATTCTAGTAGAAGTGGTGCAGAATTTCGGACTTGTCGGTCTTCGTAAGGTTTGAAGCGATATTTCTTTCGAGCTTGGCCTTTACCGCCGGGGCCAGGTTTTCGACGATGAGGCCGTTGATCTTTTTGACAGCGGCAAGGAACCAGCTGTCGCAGTTGTTTCGTTCGACAATCGCATTGATGTCCTTTGCCATCAGTTTCGCAACACGCCGTGAGTTCTCCGTCTCTGTATTATGCTCCTCCCCCGATCCGGTGGCAATGCTGTTTCTGCTTCCGATACTGCCGAACCTTCCGGTCTTATCACTGAATTTTTCGGAGATCTTGCCGTGCGCCGCCAGGGAGTCATAGCTTTCAATAAGGTTGACCCTGGTGCTCTCCAAAGGTTCTTTTGTCACGCTGTAGGCCTTGAAATGGCCGAGATCAACGGCGATGATGATTTTTCTCATGTGGGGCCTCCTTGTGTGTTCTCATTATTTTCACCCGCGAAGCGTTCCGGCTGCCTTTTAAGCATATTCTAGCATTTTTTCGGAATATGTCCATTGCCGATGCCCCGGCAGAGCGTCGCGAACCGGTCGAAAGTCTCTCTATCGCTGCACAGGACAGGTCAGGACGAAAAAAAAGGGAGGGGCCGAAACCCCTCCCTTTTGACAGACAAATCAGAATGTTACGTCAAATGAGAAATATATGTCGTGTGCATTCTTGATCGGAGCCATGAGCTGGGTCCCCGAGGGGTCCATGGTATTCAGGCTGCTGATCTTCTTCGGTGCGCCGACCCAGTTGTTGCTGCCGGTGTAGGCGAAGTCATAGTACTGATAGCCGAGTCTGAAGAAGGCCTTGCCTTTCTTCGAGATAAGCTTCTGCTTCAGTTCCTGGATGATATAGGCTTCGTAGACGTCGCCGCGGGTGCCGAGTTTGCTGGTCCAGAGGTCGTCCGCTGCCGGCAGCATCCCTATCCAGTTTTTCGAGCCATGGTTGTATTCGAGCCCGAGCTTCGTTCCGGTGTTGTTGAGGTCATAGCGGGCGCCGACATAAAAGGCATAACCCGTATGGCTCTCTTTATCGACTCCCGGGGTCATCGGATCATCGTCATAGAGGAGTCCGAACCCGGCAGTATTAAAGGGGCTGCCATTGACCTGGTAGAACGGCAGTGCGAAGGTGTTGGTATTCGGGGACGTCTTGCTCAGCGTCGCTGATGCAAAGAGGTTGAGGTCGCCTGCACCGAGTTTCGGCAGTCTGCCCAGAACCACGCCGCCGAACCAGTCGATATCGCCCATGTTCTGCTGCACCGGCAGCTGCATGCCCATGAAGTTTACGCCGTCAGAGGGGACATTGAAGATATTGAAGCCGCGCTGCCACTGCAGTTCAGCATGGAGGTTGTCGGTGTCCACAGGCACCAACTGAACGCCCAGGAAGTCAGTGTCCTTGAGTGTATTTGCCGGGGTCTCAAACCCGCTGTCGAAGCCTCTGCCGTAGCAGATCTTGGCATAGGCGCCGGGAAGGGCGTCGATATCAGGTGCCACACCGATGGTCAGACCGTCGAACGCATAGTCGACGAGGAGGCCGGGTATGCCTGCATTGCCGATCTTTTCAGTGTTCTGACGCAGGTTTGTCGGTACGCCGCCGGTTGACGGTCTTCTTCCGACCGAGAACCAGACCGGGGCGCCGCCGATGTTGGACCAGGTTGCATATGCCTGATCAACCCTGAGGGCATTGTCAGACGGTACATGACCGATGACGCCGTCGAAGGCGCCGAAGGCCCTGTCAGCAAAGAAATTGCCGCCAATAGGATTGGTGGTCTCATGTCCGAAGACCTTGTACATCAGGAGCCGGGCCTTGACCGTCACATCCTCTGTTGCGTGTGCCCTGACATTCAGGCCGAAACGGTTCGTCAGAACGGTCTCATTCTTTGCGGTATAACCGGGAACGCCCTGTGAAAGGAAGCCCATGGTCATGCCCGGGGCAGGGTAGTTCGGGATAGAATAGACTGATGTGGGATTGTACTGCATGTAATCATGAACCTTGCCCCTCATCGAATCGATCCTGAAGCGGTAGTCGCCGCCGATTTCAAGCCATGACGGCGCGCTGCCCTTCTCGGCCTTCCTCTCTACAACAGACAGTTTCTCGTCTCGTACAGTTTCCTTCTTCTTGATCTCATTCAGCTGCTGCTTGAGTGACTCAAGTTCCCGTGACATGTTGTCGATCTTCTGCATCAGATCTGACTGGTCGGCCGCAAGGACCGGCAGTGGCAGAAGAAGCGCCATGCTCAGCAATACTGCAAACAATACTCTCATACCTTTTCCTCCTTCGTGAATTTCAGTGTTCCCGGAACACCTTGATGCTATGAGAATTTAACAGCCTGGTTTTGTGCCCTTGAGGTCATTGGTGTCCTGGATAAGATTCTGGCCGTCCTTGATGATATATCTGATTTTTACTTCATCGTCCTTGAAAAGCCTGTCGTCAAGCTTCTGAAGGGCCTTGTCGCTCTTGATGACAAAGGTCATTTCCTTGCTGTCATCGGTGACAACCGTAACGGTTTTTGCCTCGAGGTTATACTCCTTGATCTTTCCCTTCACACTGATCTTGTCCGCTGCTGCGGCAAGACCTGCTGCAAGTACGAAACAGCATACGACGAGGGCCAGTACTACAACGATTCGTGATGTCTTCATGACTACTCCTTTTCTGGGGTTAATATCATCATTAATACCATGCCATATACGGAATGTCCAGATGAAATATCCGTGGTCAAGACCGGGCCATTTTTTTTACCTTTTAACAGAATAAACGATCTAAAATGCAAAGTCAATAGTATTCTAAACAATAAGATAACGCAATAAGCGTTGCCGGACAGGTTTTTGTGGTATTATCGATATGCCTTTGCGGAGGATGAATGATAAAACTGATCATGTTTGACCTCGACGGGACACTGGTCGATTCGGGCATTGACATAACAAATGCGCTCAACCATGCCCTGGCTCCCTGCGGCCTGCCGCCGCTGACGCTGGCGGAGACGATTGCACGTGTCGGCGAGGGGGTGACCAGGCTGATCGAGAAGGTCGTCGGCAGCGATGATGCGGCCAGGCGGGATGCTGTACTCATGCGCTTTCTCGCTTATTATGCGGAACACCTGACGGATGCAACCCGGCCCTATCCCGGCGTGGCTCCCACGATCGAGGGCCTCGCCGGCCGGAGGAAGGCGGTCATCTCGAACAAAATGGAGTCGCTCTCGCGGCGGGTGCTGTCAGACCTCGGACTGATACAGCATGTCGACCTTGTCCTTGGCGGCGACAGTGTCGGAGAGAAGAAGCCATCGCCCAAGCCGCTGTTGCATGTCATGGACGTCCTGGCGGCAGCTCCCGGGGAGTCGGTGATCGTCGGCGACAGCAGCTTCGACATCCAGGCGGGAAGGGCGGCGGGGGTAACGACGGTTGCCGTCTCCTATGGCTTCAGGGCAGCCGATACGCTGGGGGAGGCAGATTTCATCATCGATGCGATGCCGGAGCTGCCAGCCCTCCTGGAAAGGCTTGACGCCGGGGTGAGGTGATATGGAGACGACGCTCGACTGGATCAGGGACATAAAACTCTATCAGCATAAAGACGGGTACCGCTTTTCGGTCGATGCACTCCTGCTGTATGCCTTTGTGGATATGAAGCATGTCAATCATGCGGTCGACCTTGGCACGGGGTCGGGGATTATCGGGCTCCTGATCGCAAAGAAGTACCCGAAGTCGACGGTGCTGCTGGTCGAACTTCAGGAATCGCTCTACCGGCTTGCAAAAAAGAATATCAGCCTGAACGGGCTTGAAGAGCGGGTGTCGCTGCTGAATGCCGATATCCGGGACCTGCGCAGCACGCTCGGGCCCCATATGTGCGATCTGGTTGTTTCGAATCCGCCGTTCAGGAAGCCGGCCACCGGCCGTCTGAGCACGGGAGAGGAGAAGGCGATAGCCAGACATGAGCTGAAGATTAAGCTCCCGGAGCTTGCAGCCTCCGCCTCGTATCTCCTGAAGGGGAAGGGACGTTTTTTCATGATCTTCCATCCCGACCGGCTCATGGAGGTCCTGGATGTCCTGAGGCTGCACAATCTTGAACCCAAGAGGCTCAGGTTTGTCCATAATGACGCCGGCTCTGTCTCCAAGATATTCATGATCGAGGCGGTGAAGGACGGAAGGCCGGGGCTGAAGCTCGACAGGCCGCTGTTTCTCTATGAACAGGGTCGCGCTGATGACAGGGCCGACGGAGGGGTGTATACCGAGGAGGTCAGAAAGATGTACGGAGACCGGTAGGGCGTTATGATGCAAGAATGATGGGACAACGGCAGGTACGCTCATTCTCTGCGAGACATTATGTGCCTGGTGTTGAGGCTGGGACAGGGGGTGTTCCCAAAGTGCCGGAAATATGATACGATGGCACTGACAGGAGGAGAAAGAAATGTACACCGTCGGCAATATTTCACGAAACACGATCGCCATGGTCCTTGCGGGGGGCAAGGGCGAACGGCTGGCGCCTATCACGACAAACCGTTCGAAGCCGGCCGTCCCGTTCGGCGGGAAATACAAGATCATCGATTTCGTCTTAAGCAACCTCTTCAATTCCGGCATCAAGAAGGTATTCATTCTGACGCAGTACCACGCCTATTCACTCAACAAGCATATCAAGGAGTCCTGGGGCAAATGGACGGGCCTGGGCGAGTACTACGACACCATTTCTCCGGAGACGAACAGCATGAGCGAGCGGTGGTTCAGGGGAACTGCCGATGCGATATTCCAGAACCTGAGATTCATCGAGTCCTCGGGGGCCGAGTATGTCGCCATCTTCGGGGGAGACCATATCTACAAGATGGACATATCGCACATGATGGTCTATCACAGCATGAATAAGGCTGACATCTCCATAGCCTCGATCGAGGTTCTGCCGGAAGAGGCTTCACGGTTCGGCGTGCTCTGCGTTGACGACAACCTGCGGGTCACGTCCTTTATGGAAAAACCGGAGAAACCCCCGCAGATACCCGGAAGGGAGACCTGTTTTGCATCGATGGGAAACTATATTTTTTCGACGAGGAAACTGGTCGAAGTCCTGAGGGAGGGCAAGAAGCTCTATGAGGACCTCGATTTCGGCAAGCATATCATCCCGATGATGCTCGAAAACGGGGACAAGATTTTCGCGTACAGCTTCTTCGACAATGATATTCCCGGCATGGAGCCGAACGAGCGCGGTTACTGGAAGGACGTCGGGACGATCGAGTCGTATTACGAGTCCAATATGGACCTCATTAAGACGAGTCCCCACCTGAACCTCTACAATGCGAAGTGGCCGATACTGACGAACCAGGGGAATCTCCCCCCTGCCAAGACGGTCTTTGACGATGAGGGCCGCCGGGGACAGAACCTCGACTCGCTCGTCTGCGGGGGCTGTATCACCAGCGGCGGGACAGTTCGCAGGTCGATCATCGGGCCGAACTGCAAGGTGAACAGTTTTGCGCTTGTCGAGGACTCCATCCTCTTTGAGAACGTGCAGATCGGGAGGCATGCAAGGATCCGGAAGGCGATTATCGATGAGAATATCGAGATCCCCGAGGGCATGGAAATAGGCTTTAACCATGAAGAGGACCGCCGGAGGGGCTGCCTGGTTACGGATTCGGGGATTGTTGTTGTAACGCGATAATGCCGCCGGAGCCCGGCTCGCCGGCGAAGAGTACCCGGCGCCCCGGAAGGTGGTTCATCAGGCGAGTGTTCTTTCGCAAATCAGCGCTGTAGATGAAATGCCTGCGGCGCTGACTTGCCGGTGTACAAGTACAGACACGGTACCTCCTTCTATTTTAGACATCGAACTCCTGCCCTTTTGCCGGTACGTGCGTCTGATAGCTGAAGCGGTCGTTGATCAGCTTCTGGAAGTCGAGGGAGGCCTTCTCTTCTCCGTGGACGATGAAGATCTCCGGGGCCTTCTTGAACTGCCCGATCCAGTTGAGGAGTTCCGACTGGTCGGCATGGGCTGAAAAGCCGCCGAGCGTATGGATGCGCGCCCTGACAACGATGTTTTCGCCGAGCACCTCGACCATCCGCGCGCCGTCGACGATCTGCCTGCCGAGCGTCCCCTTCGCCTGATACCCGACAAAGACGATGCTGCTTTCCTTCCGCCAGAGGTTATGTTTGAGGTGGTGCTTGATCCTGCCGCCTTCGCACATGCCGGAACTGGCTATGATGATCGCCTCTTTCTTGATCTTGTTCAGCTTCATCGAGTCCTCGATGCCTGAGGTGAAGTGTATCCTGATCGCGTCCCTGCTTTCGGTGCTGAACAGCCCCCGGGCATCTTTGTCGAAGTAGTCCTGATGGGCCTCGTACACGTGCGTGATGCGCTCCCCGAGCGGACTGTCGAAATAGACGTTGATCCTGAAGAGCTTGTCCTCTTTCACCAGCTTGTTGAGTATGAAGAGCAGGTCCTGAGTCCTGCCCAGCGCAAAGGAAGGGATTATGACGTTGCCCCCGCGCCTGAAGGTCTCCCTGATTGCCGTGACCAGTTCCTCGATCGACTCGTGTATGCCCTTGTGGTTGCGGTTGCCGTAGGTCGACTCTATCGTCAGGTAGTCGGTCTCCTCGACGAAGACGGGGTCGTTGACGATCGGGTTGTCTTTCTTTCCGATATCCCCCGAGAAGACAAATTTCTTTTCCCTCGTTCCGTCGTGGCACCACAGTTCGAGTGTGGCGGAGCCGAGGATATGGCCGGCATCCACGAAACGATATTTGATCCCCGGGCAGAGTTCTTCAATCTCACCGTAGTGTTTGCGGTTGATCAGGGGAAGGATCCGGTCGACGTCCCTCCCGGTATAAAGCGGCTCCCGCAGTTCAGCGCCGGTCCGCATCGCCTTGCGGTTGTACCACTCGGTGTCCGACTCCTGGATATGGGCCGAATCGAAGAGGATCAGCTCGGCGATGTCGGCAGCGGCCGAGGTGGTCAGGATTTTACCCCTGAAGCCCTCATTGACCAGTTTGGGGACGAGGCCGACATGGTCCAGATGGGAGTGGGTCAGGAAAAGGCATTCGATCCCTGCAGGATCGAAATCAAAGGGTTTGCGATTTATCTGATCCGCATCCAGCCCCTGGTACATACCGCAGTCGACCAGGAGCCGGTGGCTGCCGGTGTCGACCAGAAAGCAGGAGCCGGTGACTGTCCGGGCACCGCCGAGAAATTTGATCTTCATACCATATACCCCCTTGATGGTCATTTTCGGTCTTGCTTAACCAAAGTCACCAGAAGGCCGTCATTCCCGCAAGCGGAGCGCGTCGGGAATCCTTCTGCAAAGGCGCCAGAAAGATTCCGGACAAGCCGGAATGACAGACAAACAGCAATACTGCCGGCTTTATAGACTGTCTCTCATTATACACAAAAAAAGCCCCGCCATTGCTGACGGGGCTTTGAAGACTGCCTGGAGCGAAAGCTTACAGTCTGAACTGAAGCTGCCACCTGAAGAAAGAGGCGTTCTCTGCAGCGTCTTTGTAGAAGCTGCCCGGTATAAAGTACTCGAACTGGACCATGCCGTCGAGGTTCTTCGCGAACTTGTGGGTCAGGATGGCCGTCGGAAGGTGTCCGCGGGTCTTGCCGTCGTTCGAGAGGAGGGCGGTATTGAGGCCCGACTCTTCAGGCGCCCAGAGGTACTGGTACGCAAGGTTAAGCTGTGTCTCGGGGCTGAAGTTCAACTTGACGCTTGCCTTCAGGATCTCGATGTTTGTCCAGTAGCCCGGCATTCCGCCGCCGCCATAGGCAGCTGTCTCGTTCAGCATCGGGTAGATGATCAGCTCGTTCCAGTTCGGGTTCCTCGAAAAGAGCGGATCCCAGCCCTCGACCTCGTCTGCAGTATCAGGATCGTTACCCGAGAGGTAGACGAAACGCAGATCGAACTCGGGCTTCAGTGAGACATTTTCGTACTTGCGGCCGACGAAGATATATCCGCCGTTGCCGGTCCTGTCAACGCCGTTTGAGTAGTCGCCGAACTGATGGGCAAACTCACCGCCGAACTTCCAGGAGTTGGCATTGGCTGCGACCCTGGCACCGATCGTGTTCAGTTTCAGCTTGGTGACCGACCCGAAGGGGTTTTCGATCTTGTGCATGTAGTACGGCTCGATAGTGAGGTTGTCGTTGACCTTGCTCCTGCCGTACAGCACGAAGGCCTGCTCGCGGGATGCGGTCAGCACCTTCTTGTTGTCGACAAAGAGTCCGCCGACGACCGCAGGATGGATGGAGGGCAGGAAGACATCGGTCCTCGGATTGTTGATGTAAACGAGATCAAGGCTGTGGTCCTTGTTAAACCGCACCTTGGCCTTGGCAGCGTTAAAGTAGAAGGTCTTCGAGCCGTCGCCCGGTGTTCCGTCCATGATCAGGAAGCCCTCGCCATAGACATCGGGGCCGAGGAAATCCTGGCGACCGATTCTGACATCAACCGGAAGACCGAAGATGTTCTTTGCATCGAAATAAAGGTTGTCTATGTTGATTTCATCCTGATCGAAGCGGTCGCGGTCAGGGTTCGTCTTGAAGGCGGTAAACGGACCGCTGAAATACTTGGCCTCGTTCACGAGCCGTGCATAGACGCTGAGATTCTGGTCAAAGGAGGCCTTGCCCCAAACCTGTGTCCTGAGGCGGAAGAAATTCCTGTCGGCCGCTCCGCCGGTATCACTGGTGTCGAGGGTGACGACATTATCCCAGTTCTCCTGACGCAGCCTGAAGGCTGCCCCGGCATCGAACTTTGTTTCGGCCTGCGCAAACGGGACATACAACAGCGCCCCCAGCGCGAGCAGCATGACTGCAACGATCGTTTTTCTGAACATACTTTCTCCTCCTGTTTTAGTGAAAATTTTGTGTCGAACTATGTCGGTACTGCCGAATTTTGGTGGTCTGAGATAATAAGCCCCCGGTGGTTTCGAGTTCAAATAGTTTTTTAAAATAAATCCATAATATTGCTTAATGCCGAATAGTATGCAGATTTGCGGTGATTTTTGCAAATACCCGGTTCTTTTCGTATACTACCTTCAGGAGTGGAAAGAGGTGATTTATGAATGCTTTCATTGACTTTCATACGCATGCCTTTCCGGATGAGCTGGCTGCCCGGGCCATGAGGGTTCTTGAGAAGGAGGGCGGGATCGATGCCCATCTCGACGGGAGGGTTTCGACGCTCCTGTCGTCCATGGACCGCTGCGGCATCGAAAAAAGCGTGGTCTGCTCGATCGCCACAAAACCGGCCCAGTACGACTCGATCATTGCCTGGTCAAAGAAGATCATGTCTGACCGGATACTCCCGTTTCCCTCGCTGCACCCGGACGACCCCGACTATGCCGACCGGATCCGCCGCATAAAGGAGGAAGGCTTCAAGGGGATCAAGTTCCACCCGTATTACCAGGATTTTGTTGTCGACGACGAGCGGCTGTTCCCGCTCTATGAAGAAATTACCGCCTCCGGACTGATCGTCCTGATGCATACCGGCTTCGATTTTGCCTTCGACCGCGAGAGGATCGCTGACCCGCAGCGCATTCTCAACGTGGTCAACCGGTTCCCCGGGCTGAAGATCGTCACCTCACACCTCGGGGCGTGGGACGACTGGGACGAGGTCGAACGGCTGCTGGCGGGCAAGAGCATCTACATGGAGATCTCCTTTGCCCTGGACCTGCTTGAGAAGGAGAGGGCCCGAGAGATCATTCTGAAGCACCCGAAGGACCGCATCCTCTTTGGTACTGATTCCCCCTGGACCGGTCAGGAGGCGACGCTTTCGCTGTTTCTGAACCTGAGGCTCGGACAGGAGATCGAACAGCTTGTCCTGAGGGATAACGCGGAGAGGCTGCTGAACTCGGTTTGAAGATCCCCGTGGACACCTCGATGAAGGAGAACGTCCGGAGCCTGCTCGAGGCGGTGATCGAGGCGACGAACGACGCGGTCTCCGTGGCCGACGAGCATGGCAACACGATTATCGTGAACCCCGCATACACCCGCATAACCGGCCTGCCGAAGGAGGCGGTCCTGAACAAGCCGGTGACGGTCGACATAGCCGAGGGCGAGAGCATGCATATGCAGGTCCTCAGAACCGGGACTGCGGTGCGCAACGTCAGGATGAAGGTCGGCCCTGCGAAAAGGGAAGTGCTCGTCAATGTTGCGCCGATTTATGTCGAAGGGACGATCAGGGGGAGTGTCGGCATCATCCACGATATCTCGGAGATTATTGCCCTCACGGATGAGCTTGCCCATGCCAAAAAACTCCTCCGCCAGCTGAAGGCCCGCTACACCTGGGACGATATCATCGGCAGCAGCCCTGCGCTCGAGCTGGCCAAGGAGCAGGCGAGGAGGGCGGCCGAGACCCCGGCGACCGTTCTCTTGCGCGGGGAGAGCGGGACCGGCAAGGAACTCTTCGCCCACGCGATCCACAATGCGAGCCGCAGGAGAAAGGGCCAGTTTGTCCGGGTCAACTGCGCCGCCATTTCCGAGAACCTGCTCGAAAGCGAGCTCTTCGGTTATGAGGAGGGCGCCTTTACCGGTGCGATCAAGGGCGGCAAGAAGGGACTCTTCGAGGAGGCCGACGGGGGGACGATCTTCCTCGATGAAATCGGCGAAATCAGCCTCTCGATCCAGGCAAAGCTCCTGAGGGTGATCCAGGAAAAGGAGATCATCCGGGTCGGCGGGACGAAGTCCCTGAAGGTGGATGTGCGGGTGATCGCCGCCACCAATGCCGACCTTGAGCAGAATATAAAGGGCAGGACCTTCAGGGAAGACCTCTACTACCGGCTGAATGTCATCCCGATCCAGATCCCTCCGCTCAGGGACCACCGGGAGGATATCAGGCCGCTTGCGGGGCATATCATCTACCGCCTGAACCAGGATTTCGGCAGAGAGGTCCAGAAGCTCTCTGAGGCCGCCATCGAGGACCTGACCGCCTATGACTGGCCCGGCAATGTCCGGGAGCTCGAAAATCTCCTCGGCAGGGCCATGATGGCCATGCGGCCGCAGGAGACGGTCATCGACCTGCAGCATCTTCCGCTGATGCCCTGCGAAAAGATCCCGGTGCCTCCCCCTGTATACTCCGGACAGCTCCAGCCGCTCGAAAAGACGGTCTCCGATGCCGAACGGCAGGCGATCGGGCGGGCACTAAGCGAAACGAACGGCAACAGGACAAAGGCTGCCGCCCTCCTGGGCATCTCGATGCGGAGCATGTTTTATAAGATAGAGAAGTACGGTTTGAAGTGATATACTGCGGGTTTTTCAGCGGACAATAGTCTCTTCCTTCCTGATTTTCCATTATCAGATTGAAAATAACAGGGGCGTGTGATAATCTAAAACGCCTATTTTTTTGCAGTAAATGAGCGTACTTTGTTACGAACCTTTCTAAAGAGAGTTTATGAATAAACCAGGCGATACCGTAATCCTTTCAGGCAACGAAGCCCTTGCCCGCGGCGCATATGAGGCCGGGGTCAGGGTTGCTTCTGCCTATCCCGGTACTCCCTCCACCGAGATCCTCGAGAACTTATGCACCTATGAGGGCGTCTACACCGAGTGGGCGCCGAATGAAAAGGTGGCACTCGAAGTCGCCCTCGGCGCCTGTTTTGCGGGTGTCAGGGCTCTGGCAACCATGAAGCATGTCGGCCTGAACGTGGCTGCTGACCCGCTCTTCACCGCGGCCTATACCGGCGTGCGCGGCGGGCTGGTCATTATTGTTGCGGACGATCCGGACATGCACAGTTCACAGAACGAACAGGACAGCAGGAACTATGCACTTGCGGCAAAGGTCCCGATGCTGGAGCCCGCCGACGCCGCTGAGGCCCGGGAGTTCGTTCATGCCGCCTTCACGCTGAGCGAGGAGTTTGATACCCCGGTGCTGCTCAGGACCGAGACCCGCATGTCGCACGTGAAGGGCATCGTGACCCTGGGCGAACAGGTCATCCCTCCGGTGAAGCCGGGCATCGAAAAGATGCCGGGGAAGTTTGTCATGCTCCCCGGGAATGCACGGATGCGGCGGGTGGAACTCGGAAAGAGGATGGAGCGGCTGAAGGAATATGCCGAGACATTTGCCGGAACCACGGTTCAGTGGGGAGAAACAAACAGGGGGTTTATAACCTCCGGTGTCACGTCCCTGTATGTGAAAGAGGCCTTCCCCGGGGCGTCGGTCCTGAAGCTCGGGATGGTCCATCCCCTGCCGGAGAAGCTGATCAGGAGTTTCGCCGAAAAGGTCGGTGAGTTGATTATAGTCGAGGAACTCGACCCGTTTATCGAGACGCAGGTGAAGGCGATGGGCATTCCGTGCAGGGGCAAGGAGATTATCCCTTCCTCCGGCGAACTCAACGCCACGATCGTCAGGAAGGCGGTTACCGGGGAGAACGGCACAGAGGGCTTCGGGCCGGTGCAGATCCCGATGCGGCCGCCGAACCTCTGCCCTGGCTGTCCGCACCGCGGCATATTCTTCGCGATTTCGAAGCTCGGAGCCTTTGTAACGGGAGATATCGGCTGTTATACGCTCGCGGCCCTGAGACCGCTGTCTGCCATGGATACCTGTGTCTGCATGGGCGCTGGCATCGGCAATGCACACGGCATGTCAAAGGCACTGGGTCAGGAGGCACTCGGTAAGGTTATTGCGGTGATCGGGGACTCGACCTTCTTCCATTCCGGCATGACCGGGCTGATCAATATCGTCTTTAACCGCGGCAATGCGACCGTCGTCATCCTCGACAACCGGACCACCGGCATGACCGGACATCAGCCCCACCCCTCGACCGGAAGGACGATTACGGGTGACCAGACCGTTTCTATCGACATCGAAGCCCTCTGCCGGGCGATAGGCGTGGCACGGGTGACCGTCGTTGATCCGCATAATGCGGAGGCATGCCTGAAGGTCCTGAAGGAAGAGATCGTGATACCGGAGCCGTCGGTCGTCATCGCCAAGGCCCCGTGCGTGCTCATTCCGGAGATGAAGAAACGCAGGGACAAGAAGCGCTTCAAGACCCTTATCGAACGCTGCACCGGCTGCAGGTCCTGCCTGAGGATCGGCTGTCCCGCGATCGAATGGGTACCGCTGACGCCGGAAGAAGCGGCGAAACTCGGATACAAGGAAAAGCAGAAGGGGTATTCGCAGATCAACGTGACCCTCTGCAACGGCTGCGGCCAGTGTGCACCGCTCTGCAAATTCGGGGCGATCATGGCTGATGAT
Organism: uncultured Thermodesulfovibrio sp.; assembly: GCA_964499365.1. GTDB lineage: Bacteria > Nitrospirota > Thermodesulfovibrionia > Thermodesulfovibrionales > UBA6898 > PALSA-1316. The sequence goes on along the minus strand of CAZCKU010000007.1, from coordinate 106,020 downwards.
GGGGCTGAGGACGGGGGTGGCAGTGCAGTCCGGTAATATACTCCTTGCGGGAGTCGGCGGTCAGGGCATACTGCTGGCCAGCGAGATTCTCTCCTCAGCGCTGCTCAGGGCAGGCTTCGACGTGAAGCAGAGCGAGGTGCACGGCATGGCCCAGCGCGGCGGTTCGGTCGTTTCACATGTCCGTTTCGGCGAAAAGGTTTTTTCTCCGCTGATAGAGCTGGGCACCGCTGATATCACCGTCTCTTTTGAACTCCTCGAGGCGCTGCGGTATCTGCCGTATTACCGCACGGGCAGTACGGTGATCGTGAACACCCAGAAGATTCTGCCTGCGCCCGTGGCAACGGGGGTGGAGGTCTATCCGCCCGACGTTATTGCACAACTGCAGTCACGCGACCTTCAGATCCATGCCGTCGATGCCTTCGGTATCGCGGCATCGGTTGGTGAGCAGCGGGCGGTCAATATGGTCCTCGTCGGCGCCCTGTCGAAGCTGCTGCCGGTCGCGGAGAATATATTCATGGATATCATCGAAGGCCGGATACCCGAGAAGATCAGGAAGGTCAACATCGAGGCGTTTCTGAAGGGCAGAGAGATTATAGCAATATCGAAGTAGGATTTGAATTGAAAATCTCCCCTCGCCCCTCTTTGCCTAAGAGGGGAATCAGAATCCTCCCTTTGGCAAAGGGAGGTTAGGAGGGATTTTCTGAACAAAGGTTTTCAATATAGCGCCAGTAAGCAGACAAGCCATAACGGTCAGCCAAAAAGGAGCAGATATGATATGGAATGAGGAGTTCGAGACACTTCCCCGTGAGGCGCTTGAGGCCCTTCAGCTGAAACGGCTTCAGCACCAGATCGAACGGGTATACGCTGCGGTGCCTTACTACCGTTCAAAGATGGACGGGGCAGGGGTGAAGCCCGCTGATATCAGGTCGCTGAAGGACCTCTCAAGGCTGCCCTTTACGACAAAAGAGGACCTCAGGATCAATTATCCCTTCGGGCTCTTTGCCGTTCCGTTCGACCAGGTGGTCAGGATCCATGCCTCCTCGGGAACAACCGGCAAGCCGACGGTTGTGGGGTACACAAAACACGATATCGATTCGTGGGCCGAACTCATGGCGAGGACCCTCTCTGCGGGCGGTGCGCACAAAGGAGACGTCGTGCATAACGCATACGGGTACGGGCTCTTTACCGGGGGGCTCGGCGCGCATTACGGTGCCGAGCGGCTCGGTGCGGCGGTCATCCCGATCTCCGGGGGCAACTCGAAACGCCAGATCATGATCATGCAGGACTTCGGCTCAACCGTCCTCATGTGTACGCCGTCCTATGCCCTGAACCTGGCAGACGTCATGAAAGAGATGCAGGTGGACCCTGCGTCTCTGAAACTCCGCGTCGGGCTCTTCGGGGCAGAGCCGTGGAGCGAGAACATGAGGGAGGAGATACAGAAGAGACTGAACCTCAAGGCGATCGATATCTTCGGCCTGAGCGAGGTGATGGGGCCGGGCGTTGCGAGTGAATGCATCGAGGAGCAGCATGGGCTGCATGTGTTTGAAGACTATTTTATCCCCGAGATCGTCGACCCGAAGACGATGGAGCCGGTGCCGGTCGGGGAACTGGGCGAATTGGTGTTTACGACCCTGACCAAGGAGGCCTTCCCGGTGATCCGTTACCGGACAAAAGACCTGTCCCGGCTGATCGCCGAACCCTGCTCCTGCGGCAGGACCTTCTACCGGATGGAGCGGATTACCGGCAGGACGGACGATATGCTGATCATCCGGGGCGTGAATGTCTTCCCCTCGCAGATTGAACATGTCCTGATGAGCATCGAGGGTGTTGAGCCGCATTACCAGATCATCGTCGACCGCCAGGGTTCGCTTGATGTGGTGGAGGTCCAGGTGGAGGTGAGCGAAAACATCTTTTCTGACGAGGTGAAGATACTGGAGAAACTCGGCAAAAGGATTGAGCGCGAGATCAAGGACCTGCTGGGTATCTCCTGCAGGGTGAAACTGGTCGAGCCGAAGACGATCCAGCGGTCTGAAGGCAAGGCCAAGCGGGTAATTGATAACAGAAAGCTGTAGAATAAGCATTCAGCTGTCAGCAATCAGCCTTTTTAGTCTCTTGTTTGCTGACGGCTGATCGCTGAGAACTGATTGCTATACCTGGAGGCTTTATGAAAGTTGAACAGATATCGATATTCCTTGAGAACAAATCAGGCAGGCTTGCCGATGTTGCGGGAGTCCTTGCGGATGCAGGGGTCAATATCCGAGCCCTCTCTCTGGCCGATACGACCGATTTCGGGATACTGCGGCTGATCGTCGACGACACGACGAAGGCGAAAGAGGTGCTGAAAGAGCACGGGTTCACCGTCGGCAGGACGGAGGTCATCGCGGTAGAGGTTGCAGACAGGCCGGGCGGCCTTGCCCATATCCTCAATACGATGAAGAACGCATCGATCAATGTCGAGTATATGTATGCCTTTGTCCAGAAAAGCGGCGGCCATGCGATAATCATTTTCAGATTTGATGAGCTCGAAAAGGCGATCGATGTCCTGCAGCAGGCCGGCGTCAGAATCCTGCCCGGCGAAGAGATTTACGCGATCTAGTAAAGACTGACCATGACTATCATGGAAAAACCACAGGAGGATACTGTATGAATCTGAAGAAAAGACTAATGGTGGGCCTGACCGGAATTATTGCAGCCGGTCTGCTGGCGACAACCGCACTTGCAGCACAGGATACCATCAAGATCGGGGCGATTATCTCTGTCACCGGGCCTGCATCATTCCTGGGAGAGCCGGAGAAGAATACCCTTGTGATGCTCCAGGACCAGATAAACAAGGCCGGCGGCATCAAGGGAAAACATATCGAGGTGATTATCGAGGATTCAAAGAGCGATGAGACCCAGGCAGTCCTGGCCGCCAAGAAGCTGCTTGAAAAAGACAACGTCGTCGCGATCGTCGGTCCGTCAACGACCGGCGAGTCAATGGCCCTCGTGCCGATCATGAATGCTGCAAAGACACCCCTTGTCTCCTGTGCAGCAGGAGCCCCGATAACCAATCCTGTCGGCGAGAGGGAGTGGATCTTCAAGACCCCCCAGTACGATACCAGTGCTGTCGAGGCTATCTATACCTATATGAAGAAGCACGGGATAACCAAGGTTGGTATCATCACGATATCGACCGGGTTCGGTGACGCCGGGAAAAAGGCGCTTCAGGAGCTCGCTCCGAAGATGGGCATGACGATCGTAGCAGAAGAAAAATACGGGCCCAAGGATTCCGACATGACCACCCAGCTGACCAAGATCAAGGCAGCAGGTGCACAGGCGGTCATCAACTGGTCGGTCGGACCGGGGCAGGTCGTTGTCACGAAGAACTGGCACTCTCTGAAGATGGGGATCCCGCTCTACCACAGCCACGGCTGGGGCAGCAAGAAGAATATCGAACTCGCCGGCAAGGCTGCAGAGGGCGTCATTGCACCGCTTGGGCGGCTGGTTGTCTGGGATAAGCTCAGCGATTCGCACCCCCAGAAGGCCCTGCTGAAGAAATTTGAGACGGATTACAAGGCCATATACAAGAGTGAGCCGGGAACCTTTGGCGGACATGCCTATGACTCGCTGATGATGGTTGTCGATGCCATCAAGAAGGTCGGACCGGACAAGAAGAAGATCCGGGATCACATTGAGGGCATCAAGAAAATGCCCGGCACCGGCGGCATCTACAACATGTCGGCAAAGGACCACTGCGGGCTTGACATGTCGGCCTTTGAGATGGTTGTTGTCAAGAACGGCGACTGGGAAATTCTGAAATAGTCTGTCACTGACCACATTCAGGAGTCGGGGTGTCATGCCTTGACTCCTGAATTTTTTTGAGAGGATAGGTAACGGTTTGTTCACGGTATTCTTACAGTTTCTTTTTTCGGGTCTCACCGTAGGGGCGGTCTATGCCCTTGTGGGCATGGGATTCAATATCATCTACAACTCGACGTCGATCATCAACATGGCGCAGGGCGAGTTTGTCGTGATCGGCGGCCTGCTCATGTGGTTTTTCACCGAGTCGGTGAAGCTTCCCTTTCTGCTGGCGGCAGCACTGACCATTCTTGCCGCCGGACTTGTCGGGCTTCTCATGGAGCGACTCACCATTAAACCGCTCAAGTCAGCAGACCTGCTCCTGATGATCATGGTCACGATAGCTGTATCGATCCTGATGCGGGGTGTCCTGATGTTCAAGTTCGGAAAGGACCCGTACACGTACGCGCCGTTCACCGAAGGTGAGCCCTTCACGGTAGCCGGGGCGGTCATTCAGCAGCAGACGCTCTGGGTCATCGGGATAACCGCCTGCTGCATCGTCCTGCTCTTCATCTTTTTTAACAAGACCATGATGGGCAAGGCGATGCGGGCCTGTGCCGTGGATACGACCGCGGCGAAGCTCGTCGGCATCAATGTCTCGAGGGTGGTGATGATCTCCTTTGTCCTCAGCGCGATGGTCGGTGCGATCGGGGGCATTGCGATCACCCCGATATCACTGATGGAATATGACAAAGGCCCCATGCTTGCCGTCAAGGGCTTCTGTGCTGCCATCATGGGCGGCCTGGGCAGGGGCAGGGGCGCCGTCATCGGCGGCTTTGCAATCGGTATCCTGGAGTCCATGACCGCCGGCTATCTGCATTCCGGCATGAAGGACGCCGTCGCCCTGATCATCATGCTTGCCATCCTCTTTTTCAGGCCGGCCGGGCTCTTTGGAAGCGTTGCCATGTCACGGCTGAGGAAGTTCTGATCATGGGCAGAGGCAATATGACGGCGCTTGCCCTCCTGCTGCTCGCCGTGGCGGGTATGCCCTTTATGACCAGCGGGAGTTACGCTCTCACGGTAGGGATCTTCGCCGGTATTAACGCCCTTGTTGCCATCGGCCTCTGCATCCTCATGGGGTCGGCAGGGCAGGTGTCCCTCGGCCAGGCAGGTTTCTATGGTATCGGCGCCTATGTGTCCGCCGTATTGAGCATCAAATTCGGTTTGCCGGTTGCCCTGAGTATGGTTGCAGCCATGGCGGTTGCCTCGTTTGCCGCGGTGCTCCTCGCCGTGCCCGCCCTGAGGCTCAAGGGCCACTATCTTGCTGTCGCGACGCTGGGGTTTGGCGAAATCATTAATGTGATACTCAATGAGTGGGGCCCGGGTGGCCCTTCGGGATTCGGAGATATCCCTCACCTGACACTGTTCGGCTATACGCTGAGCTCCACCACGTCCAATTTTTACTTCATCTGGATCTGCGTCGCCGCGGTCATCGTCTTTTCCCTGAATATCCTGAATTCGAGGACCGGCAGGTCTCTGCGGGCTATACACGGCAGCGAGACGGCGAGCATTGCGATGGGACTCGATGTTGTCAGCCTGAAGATTAAGGTCTTTATCCTGAGCGCCATCTACGCATCCTTTGCCGGTGCCCTGTACGCGCATTATGTAACGTTTATCAGCCCCAGCACCTTCAGTCTCTTTTACTCGGTGCTGGCCCTCATGATGGTGGTGCTCGGCGGCATAACCAATGTATGGGGCGGTCTCGCCGGTGCGATCATCATAACCATACTTCCCGAACTCCTCAGAAAGTTCGAAGAGTTCGACGTGCTGGTCTACGGCCTGATCCTGACCCTGTCCCTGCTGTTTCTGCGCAAGGGGATCGTGCCCCTGCTGATCGAAAAGGCCTCCAGGCTCAAAGGCGGATCCGGTGCTCGAGCTTAAAGGCATATCAAAAGAGTTCGGCGGCGTCAGGGCGCTGTACGATGTCGGCTTTACGGTCAGGTCCGGGAGCGTCAGCGCCCTCATCGGACCGAACGGCGCCGGCAAAAGTACACTCCTGAATGCCATCAGCGGCATCGACCCTCCCGACAGGGGTGAGGTGGTTTTCTCCGGAGAACGGATCAACAATCTTTCCCCCGTGACGATTGCGCGCCGGGGGCTCTCGAGGACCTTCCAGCACCTTGAGCTCTTCGGTGATATGACCGTACTCGAAAACGTCATGGTCGGCAGGAATGCCAGGACAAAGGCCGGGTTCCTGGCATCGGGGATGAGGCTTCCTTTTGCCCTCAGGGAGGAGCGGGAGAGCCGGAAGACAAGCGGGGAGATCCTGGAGTACATCGGACTGAGTCATCACCGGGACGATCTGGCGTCGAATCTCCCGATAGGCGACCAGCGCGTTCTTGAAATAGGCCGGGCCCTGGCGACTGAACCAAAGCTGCTGCTGCTGGATGAGCCGGCTGCAGGCCTGAACATGCGGGAGACGCGTGACCTCGGCGAACTCATCAGGAGGATCCGGACTGAAAAGGGGATCACCATCATCCTGGTCGAACACGATATGGATCTGGTGATGAGGATCAGCGACGCAATAACGGTCCTGAATTTTGGATCGGTGATCGCTCGCGGGACGCCCCTTGAGATACAGAAAGACCCCCTGGTCATAGCCGCCTATCTGGGCGATGAAGAGGCGTAGATGCTGATACTGAAGAATGTCGAGGTCTACTACGGCAAGATCCATGCAGTCAAGCATGTCTCCCTGCATGTCCGGAAGGGAGAGATTGTTGCGCTTATCGGTGCAAACGGCGCCGGGAAGACGACCCTTCTGTCGACCATCTCGGGCCTTATCCGTGCAGGCAGCGGAAATATTATCTACGAAGGCAGCGAGATCGTAAACCGCAATCCCGACGCGATCGTGAAGATGGGAATATCCCACGTGCCTGAGGGAAGGCATATATTCAAGACGCTCACCGTGGAGGACAACCTGCTGCTCGGTTCCTATCACCGGTATTCGTTCAGGGAAAGTGCGCCGATTAAAAAGGATATGGAGCAGATGTACGCCATGTTCCCCATCCTCGAAAAACGCAGGAAACAGCTGGCCGGCACCCTCTCGGGCGGCGAGCAGCAGATGCTGGCGATCGGGCGGGCGCTGATGGGTCGGCCCCGGCTCCTGATACTCGATGAACCCGGCACCGGCCTGGCACCCACGATCATACGGGAGATTTTCAACCACATCGTTCAACTGAGGGACAATCACGGGCTGACTGTGCTGCTGGTGGAGCAGAATGCGCGCAGTGCGCTGAAGATAGCCGACAGCGGGTACGTGATCGAAACAGGAAGGATTATTCTTCAGGGGACCGCTGAGGAGCTGCTCTTGAACAGGGATGTCCAGAGGGCCTACCTCGGCAGGGACGTGGATTCTGAAACGAAATTGTAGGGGCGGCTCTCTGTGGTCGCCCGGTACTGGCAGACAGGAGGGCCGCAAAAGACAGGGTAGCCGCATAGGGCTACCCCTGCGCACCGGACAACAGAGATAGATTTAAGGAGGATATATGTACTGGGAACCTGAAAAAGAATGCATGGACAGGGCGGAACTGGAGCAGGTACAGCTTGAGAGGCTGCAGGCAACCCTGTCACGGGTGTATATGAACGTGCCGTTCTACCGGAAGAAGTTCGATGAACTCGGGATCGACCCCGACGAATTCCGTTCCCTTGACGACGTGCGGCGGCTTCCCTTTACGCTGAAAAACGATCTCCGGGACAGTTATCCCTATGGCCTTTTTGCCGTGCCGCTGCGCGATGTCGTGCGCATCCATGCCTCGTCCGGGACGACCGGCCTGTCGACCGTGGTCGGCTACACGAAAAACGATATCAAGACCTGGTCGAACCTCGTTGCACGGGTCATGACCGCGGCCGGTGTTACCAAGGACGATGTGGTGCAGATCGCCTTCGGGTACAGTCTTTTTACCGGCGGTTTTGGGCTGCATTATGGCGCAGAGAGGATCGGGGCCTCGGTCATCCCGATCTCGAGCGGAAATACAGCCAGGCAGATCAAGATCATGCAGGACTTCAGGTCTACGGCCCTCGTCTGCACGCCAAGTTATGCGATGCTGATAGCCGATACGATCCAGGAAATGGGGATCAGTCCCAGTTCCCTCTCGCTCAAGTACGGCCTCTTCGGCGCAGAACCCTGGTCGGAGAAGATGCGTCAGGAGATACAGGACAAGCTGAAGATCGTCGCCACGGACAACTACGGCCTGAGCGAGGTGATGGGGCCCGGCGTTGCCGGGGAATGCCTCGAACGCAACGGGCTGCACATCAGCGAGGACCACTTTCTGGTCGAGATCATCAACCCTGAATCCCTTGAGCCCGTTGCCCCCGGCGAGGTCGGCGAACTGGTCATCACCACGCTGACCAAAGAGGCCTTCCCGGTGATCAGGTTCAGGACGCGGGACCTGACGAGGTTTCTGCCGGAGCCGTGTCCGTGCGGCAGGAAGACAAGGCGTATGTCACGGGTCATGGGCAGGACCGACGATATGCTGATCATCAAGGGCGTCAATGTCTTTCCGTCCCAGATCGAGGCGGTCCTCTTCGCGATCGAAGGTACCGAGCCCCACTACCAGATCATCATCGACCGCAAGGGACCGCTGGACGATGTCACGGTCCAGGTTGAGGTTTCGGAGTCGATCTTTTTCGACGAGATGAAGAGGCAGAATGAGCTGATGAAGCTGATCAAGAGCAGGCTTGCCTCGGAACTCGGCATCGGGGTGGAGGTGAAGCTGGTTGAGAAGAAGACCCTCGAACGCTCTGAGGGCAAGGCAAAGAGGGTTATCGACCTGAGAAAGTTATAGCGCTGTTGCTGTGCTCCCGCCTTCGCGGACGATGTTCGTTCTTATGCTGGCGGCCGGGTCGAGAGCCACGATGACATGGTCAGGGCGTCGAGCGGACGGGAGAGGAAATATCCCTGGCCGTAATGGCAGTTCAGTTCCTTGAGCTGGCTCAGCTGGTCAGGGGTTTCGAGCCCCTCGGCGATCAGTTCAAGGTTCAGGTTGCGGGCCAGAGAGATGATCGTCTTGACGATTTCGAGGTTTTCATCGTCGTTATGCATCTTTTCGACGAAGGACCGGTCAATCTTCAGCGCATTCACCGGGAACCGGTGTATGTAGCTCAGGGAGGAATACCCGGTCCCGAAGTCGTCAATGTGTATATGGACGCCCATATCCCGCAGCTGGGTCAGTATCTCCAGGGCTGCATCAATGTTTTCCATGATCATACTCTCCGTAATTTCTATCGTGAGGTTCACCGCCTCAAGGCTGTTGCTCCCGAGGATATGCCGTATCTTTTCCGGCAGGTCGTGCTGCAGGAACTGCCGGCTGGAGATGTTGACGCTCATTTTCAGGGGGGTGTGCATGGCATGGTCTTTTTTCCATTCATGGAGCTGGCGGCAGGCCTCGGTCAGGACCCACTCGCCGATAGGGATAATAAGCCCGGTCTCCTCGGCCAGGGGAATGAACTCGATCGGGTAGATCAGTCCCCGCTGCGGATGGTTCCAGCGAACGAGCGCCTCGAAGCCGATCAGACGGTCGTTGCAGAGTTCTATGATCGGCTGATAATGGAGCACGAATTCATGGTGCTCGACTGCCCGGCGGAGGTCTGTTTCGAGGTGCAGACGCTCGACCGTCGTGGTGTACATCCCTGCCTCGAAGACCTCGTGGCTGGCCTTTCCCTTCCCCTTGACCTGATACATGGCGATATCCGCGTCCCGTATCATCTCTTCCGGACGTTCATAGTCAGGTGAACTCAGCGCGATTCCGATGCTCGCGGTGGTGAAGACCTCGTTGCCGTCGATGTAAAAAGGCAGGGACAAACGCTCCTGGAGCCGCTGTGTGATCTGCTCGGTGTGCGCCTGGTCGAGGATGTCCTCGAGGATTATTGCAAACTCGTCGCCGCCGAGACGCGCCACGGTATCTTCAGGCCGAACCGCCTCCGAGAGTCTCTCGCTTACGGAGATGAGCAGCCGGTCTCCGACCAGGTGCCCGAGACTGTCGTTGATGATCTTGAAGCGGTCCAGATCGAGGAAGAGTGCGGCAAACCGGTACGGAGGCTGACGGAGGGCGCTCTTCTGCACCTGCCGTATCCGGTGCTCCAGCCGGTCCATAAAGAGGGCGCGGTTCGGCAGTCCAGTGAGGGCGTCATGGAAGGCGTCGTATAACAGCTGCTCTTCCGCTATCTTGCGCTCGGTGATATCGGTCTGCGAACCGGCCATCCGATATGCCTTGTTCTGTATATTTCGTACCGCCAGACCCCTGCTGAGGACCCAACGGTAGGTGCCGTCCTTATGCCTTATCCGGTATTCGCTTTCGAGATGGGCCACCTTCCCGTCGAGATGGGCAGCAATCTTCGCCTCGAAATGTTTCCGGTCTTCGGCGTGCACCAGGCCGAACCATTCCTCGGGATTTTCGCCGATATCAGCATCGTCATAGCCGAGCATGGATTTCCAGCGGCCTGAAAAATGTATCCGGTTGATACTGAGGTCCCAGTCCCAGAGGCCGTCGTTTGCCCCGCGGGCCGCGATAGCATACCGTTCCTCGCTCTGTCGCAGGGCCTCCTCTGCCTTCCGGCGCTCGATGATCTCTGCGTGCAGCTTTGTATACCCGTGGTCCAGGGCAGTACTCATCCGGTTAAAGACATCCGCAAGCTCGCCGAGCTCGGTTTTATCGCTATACGAGACCGTATACCCGACCTCACCAAGCGCAATCGCCCTCGCGGCCTTGACCAGTTCATTGACCGGCCGGGTGATCGACATCGTCAGCCGGACCGCTATCGCGATGCCCAGGATAAACGAAAAGGTGATGGTGATGTAGAGAATCATCTGCGCCCGCCTGACCTTTGTCAGCGCGGAGCTGGTCATGATGTCAAGCTTTTCACTTGCCTTGCGGGACATCTCTTCGGTATTCCCGAGAATGCTGTTGCCGATCTCCGCGGCATTCAATTTCAGGTTGTCGATCCGCTCGGTATTTGCTGCAGCCGTAATATACTGGCTGAGGGCCCCCTGGTAATTGTTGACGAGCACCTGCAGGGTCTCGAGCTGGGTGGCTATCGCAGGCTCGTGATGGCAGGAAACGCACTGCCCCGCTTTTTCCTGAAGCAGGGTCACGCTGTCGACAATATGGTCAAGGTTCCGTCCCAGCGATGTCCGTACGGTATACAGGTCAGACTGGGTCTTCTGGACAGTCAGGACAAGGTCCTTGCGGAGGTCCTCGATCTGGTGGAGTTTTACGACCCGCGCTATCTCGACGGTGGTATTTCTGATATATATTGTCGCAAGGGTCGCACCGGCGGCGAAGAAGATAAAGAAGGACAACAGGTATTTGGTGATTCTACGTTTCATCGCCGATACCGTGCTGTGGCGTGACTGTCACTTTTGTTTCTGGCATACCTTTTAAGTATGACAGCCGTGCTGTTGTATTGCAAGCAACTGTCACCGGCAGGGGATTCCGGGACGGAGGGGCTGCCGCTGGACCAGGTGCCGGGCAGCCCTTTGCCTGATGACGGTGAGGTGGGAGGCGACGGGTATTCCGCTGCCCAGGGACGGACTAATTGTTATAGTCTGAAAAAATCTCACCAACGATGTCCGAGACGTCCACATGCTCATACCGGTTCAGCATCGCTCCTTCAGCGCTGCTGACGGCATAGAGAAGTGCATCCAGCTTTTCGCCGAGGGTGAGGGTAACCCAAAGCGGTGAATCCTTGATAGCATCTATCGTGTCTCTCATGGTCATGGCCTTCTGCCCCTTTCCTCAAATTCAGGCCTTCTGCCTGTCTATCTATGTATCGGCATAATCAGGGAGTTTATTTAGTGTCTGTGCATAAGCAATGAATAATATTGACGGTCATTCTATCCTGACCAGCCTGCCGGCAGGCAGATCAGGATGACAAAGGCAGGATATTATGATTCCCGGTATGATGGTCCTTTACTCAAGCATTATGCTGCGGCTGCCTATGAAGATAGCAGTCCGGCTCTAAGACTCTGATTTCAGACGAGAAGCTGGTGCAGCAGAGGGATAGTCAGAAAGCTCAGCAATATGCCCAGGCCGACAAGTGCAGCAGAAAGGGGGGGAGCAAGCCCGGCAATAATTGCCAGTGCGCCGGCAGAAACCATGGGAGGCATGCCTGCCTCGAATACGGAAATTTTTGCAGCAGGGCTGTCAAGACCGAACGTCCTGCAAAGGATCAGTGCAAGGAGTGGAGCAGCAACCAGCTTGATGAAGAGTCCGAATCCCAACGGGGCCATTGCCGCCCGCTCAAGCCGGAAGGTGAGCTGAAACCCAACGGCGATCATTACTACCGGGACCAGCGTTGACGACAGGGACTCAAAGAGCGTTCTCAGTACAGAAGGATAGACAACAGACCTCAGCAGAAGTGCAAACATGAGTGCAATAAAAGGGGGAAAGGTTATGACCTTGATGAAAACCTCCCGCAGTGCGGGCTTAACGCTTCCTCGTCCATACAGTGCGAGTATAAACGAGCCATAGGTGGCAAGGCAGAGAAAGGATCCGAGTTGATCGTAGAGGACTGCATAGGATACAGCCTCTTCACCGAAGAAGGCTGATACCATCGGAATCCCGAGAAAAGAGGTGTTTCCCATAGGAACCAGGAGGAGCAGGGCGCCGGTCACTTCCCGTTTCCACCCGGCGGCCCTGGCTGCGAGGATTACAGCCAGGGCCGAGAGTGCGAGCATGATCCAGGGCGTGACCGCGGGGACCAGAAGATCAGGGGAGAAACTCAGACTGCCAACCTTCAGCAGAACCAGCGGGGGCAGGGATACGTAGATAACATAAAGATTCAGCACCCTGCCGGTCTCCGGCGGAAACTGAGGCAGGCGGCGCAGAAGGATGCCGATCAGGAGGCACGTAATGGTGATGACAAAATTTTCCATGGGTTCTGTGAATAGCTTAGTGCATCCGGAAAATTATTTCAAAACAGCAGGGTAAGAGAACAGGGCGTAGCACTGAGGTTTTGGCGGGCATTAAAGCTTTATGGCGTGCGGAATGCCAGAATGCGGACATAAACGCATATAACAGGCGAAATTCACGTGTCGGAACCTCCATCGCGGTCATGCTTCAGATATCAGGAGTGACCGACAAAAAATGGAGTTTATGCACAGACACTCTATATGGCAGGAAATTGTCGCAATGAGGGAGGCCTTAACGCTGCTGTGTTATTTCTTTTCATGATACGACGATTATGATATGATGATAACCACGACCGCAGGGGTGCTGCATTCAGGCCGCGCCTCAGCAGGACTGAACCGCAGCATTATTCTCATCGTCAGAGGGAGGCATCACATGCATGAAATACTTGTTGGCAAAGGCGAACAGCCTGTTCAGTTGCTCGGAAAGTACGGCAACCGCCATGGCCTGATTGCGGGAGCTACCGGTACCGGCAAGACTATTTCTCTTCTGGTCCTGGCCGAAGGCTTTTCACGAATGGGCGTGCCGGTCTTTATGGCTGACGTAAAAGGCGATGTGGCCGGTATGGCAATGCCCGGCGTCACCAATGAAAAGATCCAGCAGCGCGTCGCCCAGATCGGTATTGAGGGATACACCCTGGAGGCGAACCCGGTGATGTTCTGGGACGTGTTCGGCAGGGACGGTCACCCGGTACGTACCACGATCAGCGAAATCGGTCCGGCCCTTCTGGGACGGATCCTCGATATAAACGATACCCAGGTCGGCATGCTTGAGATCGCCTTCAAGTTGGCCGATGATCAGGGCCTGCTCCTGCTTGACCTTGCCGACCTGCGTGCCCTGCTCAGTTTTGTGGCGGAAAACCGCAAGGAGATATCAACGCAGTATGGCCTGGTGAGTACCCAGTCCGTGGCCGCAATCCAGCGTGCCCTGCTGTCGCTTGAACGGGAGGGTGGAGAGGGCTTTTTCGGCGAGCCCGCTCTGGAGCTTAACGACCTTCTTCGGACCGACCTCAGCGGCCGCGGTATCGTAAACATCCTGGCGGCAAATCAGCTTATCCTGAAACCGAGATTGTACTCGAGCCTTCTCCTCTGGCTGCTCTCGGAGCTGTTTGAGAACCTGCCCGAGGTGGGCGACCTGGACAAGCCCAAACTGGTCTTCTTCTTCGATGAGGCGCACCTGCTGTTTGACGACGCGCCGCCGATGCTGCGCCAGCGCGTGGAGCAGGTCGTCCGGCTGATCCGCTCCAAGGGGGTCGGGGTGTACTTCTGCTCACAGTTCCCTGACGACGTGCCGAACGAGATACTCGGTCAGCTGGGAAACCGTATTCAGCATGCCCTACGGGCTTATACGCCCCGTGACCAGAAGGCCGTGAGCACTGCTGCGGAAACCTTTGTTGCGAACCCGAAACTGGACGTCGCTGAAGTCATATCGCAACTCGGTGTCGGTGAGGCGCTGGTTTCCACACTCAGGGAAAAGGGTGTGCCGATGCCGGTGGAGCGTACGCTTATTTGTCCCCCGCGCTGCCGGATTGGGGCGGTTACGCCTGAAGAGCGTGCGGCGGTGCGGGCCCGAAGCCCGTTGGGCAGCAAGTATGACTCACCCGTAAACCGCGAGTCGGCCTACGAGATCCTGGGCCGGAGGACACTTGAGAAGGAGAAAGCCGAGCCGGGGGCTTCTGGGGATCAGCCGGCATCGGGGCAGGGCGCGACGGAGAAAACGTCCGAAGGACAGGGGATGGTCAGCGATTGGCTGTGGGGCACCAAGCGCAGGCAGGGCATGGTGGAGACGATGGCCAAACAGGCTGCACGGACTGTCGGAAGTCAGATCGGCAGGCAGATTATTCGCGGTGTGCTGGGAGGCATCCTGGGCGGATCACGCCGCCGTTAATATGAGGCGCCGCCCGATCAGGCGGTGTGCCGAAGTACGTCCGCTGCCCTGGCGATGAGGTCTGCGGCCCGGATCATCTCGTCTTCGGTATTGTCTTTGCCGACGCTCAGTCTGATGGTCGAAATAGCCTCTGCGTCAGGGAGGCCCATCTGTTTCAGTACGTGCGAAGGGCTGCAGAGTCCTGAATGGCAGGCGGAGCCGGCTGAAAAAGCCACCTGGTCTTTCAGCGCCCAAACCAGCTCAACCGCCCTGACGCCGGGAATCCTGATGCTCAGCGTATTGGGCAGCCGTGGAGCCTCCTCCGCGTTCAGTGCGATGGCAGGCAGCAGCGCCTTCAGCCTGGCGTAAAGAGACCCTGTGAGATGCCCGGTATGGGCCATCCGCTGTTTCAGGTCCCGCTTTGCCAGTTCACAGGCCTTGGCGAACCCCGCAATTCCCGCCACATTTTCCGTGCCCGGTCTGATCCCCTTTTCATGGCCCGCACCAAAGAGTATCGGCTTTAGGTCTACACCTCTTCTGATATACAGTGCCCCGATACCCTTCGGGCCATAGAACTTGTGAGAGACGATCGTCGCGAGGTCAGTCTGTCCGCCGACCGAAAATGATGTCTTGCCGATCGACTGGGCAGCGTCGGTGTGAAAAAGAATACCGCGTTCCCGGGCGAGTGCCGCTATCTCCCCGACCGGCTGTAATGCGCCGGTTTCGTTGTTCGAATGCATCACCGAGATCAGGAAGGTATCGCTGCGGAGAGCCTCGGTGATGTCTCCGGGCCGGACTATGCAGTCTGCGCCGACAGGGGCCTGGCTGACGCTGAACCCCAGCGTCTCCAGGTGGCGGCAGGGATTTGTGACCGAGGGGTGTTCGACCGACGATATCACGATATGCCCCCGGCCGCGGGCGAGTGCCGCCCCGATCAGGGCCAGGTTGTTCGATTCCGTGCCGCCGGAGGTGAAATAGATCTCCTCAGGGCTGCAGCCGATCAGGTCTGCAACAACGGAGCGGCTGTGACCGATTACCTCACTCACCCTCCTGCCCAGGATGTGGCTGCTGGAGGGGTTGCCATTGTCGCGCCTGAGCGACGAGTAGACGGCATCGCAGACCTCGGGGTCAGCTGCGGTTGTTGCGTTGTTGTCGAGATAGATCATCGGGGATGATCAGGATATGTCCCGGTGGATGACGTTCAGTTCCGTGTAAGCCTCCTTCACCGCCGAGGCGATCTTCTCGACGACCGCCGGCGAGCGGTGCCTGCCGCCGGTGCAACCGATGCCGACCGACAGGTATGACTTGCCCTCCTTGACATACAGGGGGATCAGAAAGGAAAGAAGGTCTTCGACCTTCTTCAGGAATTCCCTGGTTTCTTTCTGTTTCAGCACATAGTCGGCGACCCGCTTGTCCCTGCCGTCAAGGTCTTTCAGCGCCGGGACAAAAAACGGGTTCGGAAGGAACCTGACATCAAAGAGCAGGTCGATATTCTGGGGTGCGCCATACTTGAAACCGAATGAAATCAGTGCAACCGTAATGTCCTTCGTCTTCTTCCTCGAGATGTAGAAGGAGGATATCAGTCTCCGGAGCTGATGCGGTGAAAGGGGCGTGGTCTCGATAATCCTGTCTGCACTCTGACGGAGCGGGGCCAGGCTCTTTTGTTCAGCGGCTATAGCCTCGTCCAGATGTCCCCCGAGCGGATGGGGCCTGCGGGTCTCCTTGAAGCGCCTGACGAGGACATCCGGCTCTGCCTCCAGAAAGATGATCTCGATGTCATAACGGCTTTTGAGCCTTCCGATGATTCGCTCGAAGCCCGGCAGGGAGTCCCTGTCCCGGATATCGATACCGATGGCGACGTCAGGGCTGCCGGGGTTCCTCGACGTGCGGGTGAGGAGTGCCCCTATCAGCGAGACCGGCAGGTTGTCGACGCAAAAGAAGTTCAGGTCCTCGACGGCCCTGAGGGCGACCGTCTTTCCCGAGCCGGACAGGCCGGTGATGATGACAACGCGGGGATGCCGCACGGCATCCCCGTTCCCTGTATTCTTTCTGCGAGCGGTCTTTCTGTTCACGAAAGGGACCGTTCTGTCAACCTGGTGTCCCGGCGGAAAGCGCTACTTCACCGGCTCTATCAGTCCGAAATTGCCGTCCTGCCGGGTGTAGATCACATTGATGTCGCTGCTCATGTCGTTGATAAAGACATAAAAGTCCTTGCCGAGGAGCTCCATCTGCATGGAGGCCTCATCAGGGCTCATCGGCTTGAGTTCAAACCGCTTGTTCTTTATGATCCTGCCGGTCTCTTTTTCCGTGGTCTTTTCAGGGATCTCGACTGCCCCTGCCTTCGGGCCTCCCTTGCGGTGTGAGACCATCTTCTCCTTATACTTCTTCACCTGCCGGTCGAGCTTTTCCGTCACCTCGTCGATTGCCGAATAGATCTCGTCCGTGACGCTTTCTGCCTGTATCAGCACGCCGTTTACCTTCAGCAGGACGTCTGCCTTGTGGCGGTATTTCTTTTCGATGCTGAGGGTGACCACTGCCTCGGATATTTCGCTCAGGTACCGGTCGAACCTGCTGATTTTTTCCTCTGCATACGTGCGCAGGGCCGGTGTCACTTCGAGATGTCTGCCGTTAACAATAATATTCATTTTTTCCTCCTTTTGATGTACGCGTAATGTGTGGTGCCTGTTATTTCCTGTGTTTCTTCCGGTCTCATCGCTTCCTTTGGCTCTGGGAAGGGATCTTCAGTTCCTCCCGGTATTTTGCAATCGTCCTCCTGGCAATGGTGATATTCTGATTCTTGAAGATATCGACTATACGCATATCGCTGAGCGGTTTTGCGGTGTTCTCCTCCGAGATGATCTTTCGCACCATATCCTTTACCGAGGTGGAGGAAAGCTCCCCGAACTCTCCGGGGATTGCGTTGCTGAAGAAGAACCTGAAGCCGTAGATGCCGCGCGGGCAGGACAGATACTTGTTCGAGGTGACCCTGCTTATCGTACTTTCGTGCAGGTTCAGTTCGGAGGCAATGTCCTTCAGGTTCAGCGGTTTGAGGTGCGTGACTCCCTGGTCAAAGAACTCATGCTGATAGGTCAGGATGCACTCGGTGACACGGTAGATCGTCTTGTTTCTCTGATCGAGGCTCTTCATCAGCCAGACCGCCGAGCGCATCTTGTCTTCCAGAAACTGCCGGTCTTCCTTCGGGATGGTATTCCTCTGGCTCAGGAGCCTCTGGTAATAACTGTTGATGCGCAGCCTCGGCAGCCCCTCGTCGTTCAGCACGATCTGGTAACCGTTGTCCGTTTTGACGATATAGACGTCAGGGGTTATATAATTGGCCGCCGCTGCCGAGAAATTTCCCCCGGGTTTCGGATCGAGTCCCTCGACTATCTTGACGGCCGCCATCACCTCTTCGAGAGAAACGTCAAAATCCTTTGCCAGCTGACTGTATTTCCTCTTCCCCAGCTGGTCGAGACTCTGCAGGACCAGCTTGTCGACGAGGCTTCCTTCAAGGTCCAGCGCACGCAACTGCAGGTGCAGGCATTCCCTGATGTCCCGGGCAGCTATCCCCGGGGGATCAAAACTCTGGATCAGCCTGACCGCTTTTTCGACCGTCTCCTCGTCAGCCCCTGCCGTATCCCGCAGCTCGTCATTCGAGACCTTCAGGTACCCGTTCTCATCGATATTCCCGATGATGATCTCGCCGATGCTCCTGACCTCCTCCGGCTCCTTCGAGAGTCTGAGCTGCCAGATAAGGTGGTCGAAAAGGTCGGCCGTCGTGCTGAGAAAGTACTCGAAGGATGGCTGTGTGACATTGCCGGGAGTAAAGTAGCCAAGGTCCCTCCCGTCATAGCTTCGTTCATCGAAATAATCGTCAATTGCCGGGGCCATCAGCCGTTCGAGCGGCATCTCAACATCATCGTTTTCTACCGGGGTCTCGATCGAATCCCTTTCCTCCTGCGAGTACTCCTCTGACGAGGAGATGTCCGTCATCTCTTCCAGGAACGGGTTTTCGACCAGTTCCTGGGTCAGCGCCTGCTGCAACTCGAGTTGGGGCATCTGCAGCAGCTTGATAGCCATCTGCAGCTGGGGCGTGAGCACCAGTCTTTGGGAGAGTTTGAGTTCCAGGCGGCTTTCGAGTGCCATCAGAGTCTGAACTCCTCTCCAAGGTAAACTTCCTTGACCTTTGGCGTGGCGATCAGCTTGTCAGGGGTTCCCTCTTCGAGGATCTCGCCGTTGTTGATGATGTATGCCCGGTCGGTTATCGAGAGCGTGTCTCTTACATTATGGTCGGTGATGATGATACCGAGCCCCTTGGACTTCAGGTAGTTCAGCATTTTTTTCAGGTCGATGATCGCTATCGGGTCGATGCCTGCAAAGGGTTCATCAAAGAGGATAAAGGTCGGCTTTATGGCAAGCGCCCGCGCTATTTCGGCCCGTCTCCGCTCGCCTCCGGAGAGGCGGAAGCTGTCCCGTTTCGAGAACTCGACAAGATTGAATTCCTGCAGCAGCCGCGTGACTTCCGCCTCGATCTCATCGCGGGGGAGCCCCTTGATTTCGAGCACCGCCCTGAGGTTTTCCTCTACCGTCAGCTTTCTGAAGATCGATGACTCCTGCGGGAGGTAGCTGATACCCATAATCGCCCGCTGGTACATCGGGAGCCTGCTGATGTCCTGCTTGTTGAGATATATATTGCCCCTGTCGGGCCTGACCAGCCCGAGTATGCTGTAAAAGGTTGATGTCTTTCCTGCACCGTTCGGCCCGAGCAGGCCGACGATCTCGCCTTTCGTCACATAGAGGTCGATATCCTTGATGACGACCTTCTTGCCATAGCTCTTATACAGCCCTTTGACTTCCAGCAGGTCCATTATTTATCCCTTTTATTCTTGAGAAAGACTTTGCTGTTTTCGACCCGGGAGCGGTCTTCCCTGATGAGATAGGTCATGGTGGTGCCGGTCACAACGTTGTCTCCGTCGATCGCCTTCGGATCGCCGGTGAACACAACCTTGTCTTCGTCAGCGAAGTAGACCGCATTCTGGGCTGTGATTGCCCGGGACTCCCTGATCAGTCTGACGTTGCCGGCCGCCTCGATCCTGGTCACCTCACCGCCGTCTTCCCGGTAGAATATGAGCATCCTGTCGGCAGCCATCGACATGTCAGGGGTCCGGACCAGGACGTTTTTCTCGAAGAGGGCGGTGTGGGCCTTATTATCCGCTGTCAGGCTCTCGGCGGTAACGGTAATGGGGCCTTTGACGCCGGCCTTCACGGTCTCGGCCAGGGTGTTTCCCCCGACCATAAGCACCAGCAGCAGGCCGAGGCTAATTATTATACGTTGCCGTAACATTATTGAGTATCCTTATCTTCTGTTCGTTATTGTCTGCATGCAGACCGGTTCCGGTGAGGGTGAATTTCGGCCCCGCCATTGTCACCTTCTTGTCGGTCTTCAGGATGCCGGTTGCATTGTCAAACTCCACATCCCGGGAGATTATCGTATAGGCCTTGTCTCTGGCCGTGACCGGACCGGATATGAGCAGCTTTTTCCCCTGCATGTCATAGAGCCCTTTTTCGGCCAATATGGTGATGCCCTTGTCTTTGACCTTCACCTCGATATCAGAGAGATCGGCCTTTTGACCGTTCCCGAGGATTTCGGCACGCTTTGCGGTCACGACCCAGTCGTTTTTGCCGTTATTCTTCTGAATGATCCGGATGCCCTCTATAGAGGAAACGGTGTTCTGTCCGGTCGAGGGAAGGGTGACTCTCTCATCTCTAACTATAAGAAAATACAGGGAAAATAACACCAAGGCCAGGGCCGCGAACCAGACTTTCTTCATAGCAAAATTGTATCACATACAGGGCATTAAGTAAAGGCAAATAGTATGCCAGATTATCGACAATTCTATGGATTCAGGCCGGAAAGAAGGGCTTTTCTCATCACCTCAACGGGGGCAGCTTCCGCTGTCCAGAGTTCAAAGGCAAGAACTCCCTGGTAAAGGAGCATGCCGAGACCGTCGACCGTCGTGCACCCCTGCCGTGCTGCAGCAGCCAGGAGAGGAGTTTCCCGGTAGATCAGATCGCAGACAACATGGTTTCCGGACAGGGCCGCAGGGTCAAAGGGCAGGGGGTCACCGGTTCTCAGGCCGAGGGACGTTGCATTGACGAGAATCTCGAACTCTTCGATGCCCCTGAGCTGTTCCAGGGCAGAGACATTCTTTCTGATCCCGGAGAGGTCATGAACGAGCCTCTGCAGCTTTTCCCTGCCCCGGTTGTAGATTGTGAGCTCTCTTGCCGCATCCCCAAGGTAGTAGCAGACAGCCCGTGCAGCCCCGCCTGCACCCACGATGAGGACTCGTTTCTCCCTGACATCTATGCCCCGCGCCTCCAGAGAGCGCATAAAACCGCGGCCGTCGGTGTTATGCCCGGTCAGCCGGCCGTCCTTGCTGACGATGGTATTAACAGCGCCGATAAAGGCCGCTTCACTGCTGACCTCATCGAGGAAGGGGATAACTGCTTCCTTGTGGGGAACGGTGATGTTGACCCCCACCATAGAAAGTGCCCTGATCGCTTCGACCGCCTGCTGCAGCGCGCCGGGATGCACCGGAAACGGCAGGTAGCAGCAATCCATGCCAAGGTGTTCAAACGCGGCGTTATGCATCGCCGGAGAGAGCGTATGCTCTACCGGATGGCCGAATATGCCGAGTATCTTGGTCCTGCCGGTAATCTTCATAAAGAATCCACGTGCTATCGTAACATTTTTTATGACCGGGCATCCTTCACATTTTCTTCATGAACATCCCTTATGCTTAAACAGAAAGGAAAATCGTAACAACCCCTATGATGTACATGACGACCATGATTTTGTTCCTTCTGCTGACGGCAGGGGCTTCACAGGCCTTTCCCGAGTATGTGACGCCCTACGGGGATTACTGCCGGGAATACAACCGCTATGGTTCCTGCAGGGAAGACATTCCCCCCCAGGAGGCGATGAAGGCGATTGACAGATATTACCGTGAGAAGGGGTACTGGATCCGCTCCTTCAGGCCCCGGGGCAGGTTTATAGAGGTTGACGTTTTCAAGAACGAACGGCTTGTGGACAAGGTCATTTTCGACAGGAAGACAGGCAGGCTCAGGTCTGTCTATTAATAACAGAACAAAATCAAATCCAAGGAGACGTACAATGAAGAAACTGGTATTGTTGTTGACGGTGGTCGTTTTGGCTGGTATGAGTGTTTCAGCATATGCGATGAACAAGAAGGGCATGCACGGCAGGGGCATGCACGGCGAACAGATGATGCTTGAGAAGATGGAGGCACTCGGCCTCGACGACAAGCAGAAAGAGACGGTAAAGGCGATCCACCTCAGGACAAAGAAGGAGATGATCAGGAAAAAGGCCGATATCGAAGTTGCCCACGTTGAACTGAAGGAGCTTCTCGCCAAAGATACTGTTGACCTGCAGGCAGCCGAGGCCAAGGTAAAGCAGATTGAAGCCCTCAGGACAGACATGAAGATGACGCATATCAGGACACGCGAAGAGGTCAAGAAGATCCTTACGCCGGAGCAGAAGAAGAAATTCGCCGCCATCTGTGATGGCATGGGGTGCGGTGAAGGGGCTTGCGGCGGCGACGGTTGTGATATGCATAAAATGAGGGGCGGCAAAGGCGGGATGAAGGGCGCATGCAAGGACTGCATGATGCATGACGGGGCGGATGACGAAAGACCCGGCAAACACGATCGCCATAAACATTAATTCGACAGAACAGCAGTACCTGATGTGCGGGAAGGGAGGCCGTTATGGCCTCCCTTTTTTTGGGGAAAGTACAATGCCGCTGTTGGAAAAAAAGTGACCATATTTGTATGATATACCTGTAGAAACGCACGAAGGTTCATTTCCCCGCGGGTAACGTGTGCGTTTCGGACGCAGAGACCCCGGCACGGGCCCGGGTCCGATCTTTGGGCAATCCAACATGAGGAGAGTATATCCATGAAAAATGACGGCAAGGTGAAGCGCACGAAATATTTTGGGATTATTCCGGCTCTGTTGTCCGGTCTGGTTGCGCTGATGATGTTTTCGGGCTGCAGCAGTGACAGGACCTATACGGTGGCCGGCAAGGTTACCTCCGGAGGCGTTGCGCTTCAGGGGGTTACCGTGACCCTCTCCGGTGATGCCTCGATGACGACGGTGACTGACGTCAACGGCAATTACACCTTCAGCGCCATACCGGGGGGCATTTACAAGGTGACCCCTTCACTCACCGGATATACGGTTTTCAGTCCGCCCTACCGGAATGTCTGGCTCGATGGGATTGATGCTATCGGGTTCAACTTCAGCCGGAGCGGTGCGGGCAGGATAGCAGCGTCCAATCACACTGTTGCTTTGAGAGAAGACGGCACGGTCTGGTCCTGGGGAAATAACAGTAACGGGCAGCTTGGCAGCAACAGTACTGTTCAGGGCACCGTCCCTGCCCCGATTGCCGGCATGTCGGGCGTTATTCTTGCGACAGGTACAACGCATACCGTTGCCCTGAAGGAAGACGGCACGGTCTGGACGTGGGGGAATAACAGCAACGGGCAGCTCGGCAACGGCAGCACGGTCCAGAGCCTCATCCCGGTGCAGGTGGCCGGACTTTCGAACGTGATAGCCATAGCGGCTGGCAGCGAACATACGGTCGCGCTGAAGAGCGACGGCACGGTCTGGACGTGGGGGAACAACAGCAACGGGCAGCTCGGCAACGGCAGCACGGTCCAGAGCCTCGTCCCGGTACAGGCGGTCGGGCTGACCGGCGTCACAGCAGTTGCTGCGGGAAGTACGCATACTGTGGTGCTGCGGGAAGACGGCACGGTCTGGTCCTGGGGAAATAACGGCGATGGACAGCTTGGGAACGGAAATCTGGCACAGATGACCAGCGCGGTGCAGGTGAGCGGGCTGGCGAATGTCATTGCGATTGCTGCAGGACGCGCCCACACCGCTGCCCTGAGGAACGATATCACCGATGTCTCGGTCTGGGTTTGGGGAAACAATACCAGCGGACAACTCGGTAACGGAACAACGACGCAGAGCGTTGTCCCGGTTCTTGCCGGCGGTTTGACCGGAATAACCGCCATTGCGGCAGGGCAGGATCATATGGTTGTCCTGAAGAACGACGGTACGGTCTGGACCTGGGGTAAAAACAGCAACGGACAGCTTGGAGACGGGACCGCGACTCTCCGGACGCTTCCGGTGCAGGTGAGCGGACTTGCCAGTGTGATGGCTGTTACCGCGGGTGTCAGCCACACGGTTGTCCTGAAGAACGACGGTACGGTCTGGGCCTGGGGCGGCAATGGCACTGGGCAGCTGGGGGATGGAACAACGACTGAACGCTGGACCCCTGTGCTGGCTCAGGGCCTGTAAACCGGGAGACTGATTCCTGATATGCAACTGACCGATATGACCCTTGCGGCTCTTATGTAAGGATTTCTTGCAGGCAGTCATCCTCCGGCTTGACCGGGGGATCCGGAATATATTGAAAACATGGATTCCCCGATTTGGTCGGGGAATGACAATTTTTGGTAATATTTCAATAATACTCAGACACTACTGACGCCTGATGCTGGCCCGGTAAAACCACCGGCCTTTATCAGGCGTTTTCTTTCCTTTCCATCAGCCTGACTCTCCTCGTCAAAAAATATCCCAATGTCAGTTCCTTGACGCTTAATTTTTTTATATATCATCTGTAAATCATTTTAATTCAATGTGTTATCTTCTGGCATAGTACTTGTATTCCAATGGCCAAGCACTGAATTGTCGAGGGAGGACATTTATATGGCAGACGAAAAACCAGAAGGACAGGAAGAAAAACCGCAGGAGCCAAAGAAGGGTGGCAGCAAAAAACTGATTATCATCATTGCGGTTGCAGCCATAGTCCTTGGGGTAGGTGGTTTTTTCGGGTACAAGAAGTTTTTTGGGCATAAGGCGGAGGGGGGTAAGGAAGGACAGGACAGCAAAAAAGAGGTCAAGAGTGCTTTGATCGCCATTGATCCCTTTGTGGTGAACCTTGTTGAACACGGACGGTATCTGAAGGTTACGATGCAGCTGGAGATCGCCGATGCGACGAACCAGTCGCTGGTGATGGAGAAGATGCCGAACCTCAGAGACACGATCATTACGCTGCTGAGCAGCAAGTCGGCTGAGTCGGTTTCGGGCCCGGAGGGGAAGCTGCAGCTGAAGGACGAACTTCTGCTGAGGGCAAATCAGGCGGTGGGCAAGGATGTCTTCAAGAACCTTTTCTTTACCGATTTTGTAATGCAATGAACAAGGTCCTTTCACAAGATGAAGTCGATGCCCTGTTGAGGGGCGTCTCTACCGGTGATATCGAGACCGAGACAGGCACAGGTGCCGACGAGGCCGTAAAATCCTTTGATCTGACGAGCCAGGAGCGGATTATCCGCGGCAGGATGCCCGGTCTTGAGATGGCGAACGAGCGCTTTGCCCGGAGCTTCAGGAACTCGATATCGTCGATTATCACCAGCTTTGTCGAGGTGAACATCCAGGGTATCACCATGATGAAATTCAGCGAGTTCATGAAGACGATCCCGATGCCCTCCAGCATCAACATGTTCAAGATGGAGCCGCTGAAGGGCTATGCCCTTTTTGTCCTGGAGGCCCCGATGGTCTTTGCCCTGGTCGAATACTTCTTCGGCGGCAGCTCTGCCCGGTATGTCAAGTCTGAAGGCCGCTATTTCACCCAGATAGAGCAGCGGGTCATTCTGAAGGTCGTCAATCTGGCCCTCAACGACATGGCTGAGGCATGGCAGGTGATTGCACCGATAATCCCCGAGCATACGGGCTCAGAGATGAACCCCCAGTTTGTGACGATCGTGACCCCGACCGAAGTGGTCATCAAGATAGAAATCCATGTCGAGGTGGACGAATTTACCGGCAAGCTCTTCTTCTGCATTCCCTATTCCATGGTCGAGCCGGTCAAGGACAAGCTCTGCTCGGGGATCCAGGGTGACAAATACGGCATGGACGACCGTTGGGTTACACGCCTCAAGGAGATCCTGCTGGAATCGTACGTGGATCTTTCTGTCGAGATTGGCCGGACATCTCTGCCGGTCGGCGATCTGGTGAATCTGGAGGTCGGGGATGTGATCACCCTCGGGAAGGCCGCAGTCGAGGAACTCGACGTGAAGGTCGGCAATGTCACCAAGTTCAGGGGTCTGCCCGGATACAGCAGGGGAAACCAGGCTGTCAAGATCACGAAATATGCAGATTAAGAAAGGAGAAAGAGGATGGCGGAGAAACAGGTAAAAGACGCGGCAGAGCCGGACTTCCAGGAACTGAGCGAGGAGAAGCGGTCCGGATCAGCGAAGGACATGGATTTTCTCCTTGATATCCCGCTTGAGATATCGGTCGAGCTCGGCAGGACCAGGATGCTCATCAAGGACCTCCTGCAACTCGGGCAGGGCTCGGTTGTTGAGCTGGAGAAACTTGCCGGTGAGCCGATGGAGATTCTGGTGAACAACAAGCTCGTTGCCCGGGGTGAGGTCGTTGTGGTGAATGAAAAGTTCGGGGTGAGGCTGACCGATATCATCAGCCCTACCGAGAGGATCAGGCAGCTGCGATGAGCGAGATGGCACTCCAGATGGTCACGGCGCTTGCGCTGGTCCTCCTTCTGATCCTGGGCATGGGATTTTTCTATCGCAAGCGCCAGAAGGGCAGCGGGCTGATCAGCGTGGTGGCGTATCAGTCGCTCGGACAGAAGATCGGGATTGCGGCGGTGAAGGTCGGCAGGGAGATACTCGTTCTCGGCATCACCCCCAATGACTTCAAGCTGCTGAAGCGTTACGACGCGGGCGCCGGAGAAAAGAATCCGGTGAAAGCTGCCGGCATAGGCGGTCGTATGGAACGGCTGAAAAAACTAAAAGAGGGTATCGGTGGATAAAGCCATTGACATGAACAACCCGGCGATGACCGTGTTCCTGATCATCAGCTTCCTGTCGCTTCTTCCGGCAGTGCTGGTCATGTTCACGTCTTTTACCCGGATCGTTGTTGTGTTGTCATTCCTTCGGCAGGCGATCGGCGGGCAGCAGATCCCGCCGAATCCCGTGATCATCGGGCTTTCCATATTTCTGACACTCTTTGTGATGGGGCCGACGGTTGAGGTCATCACGCGGGATTCGATCAACCCGTTCATCGAAAAACAGATCAGCATGGGCGAGGCGTTCAAGCGTGCCGAGAGCCCGGTCAAGACCTTTATGCTGCGTCAGACGCGCCAGAAGGACATCGCGCTCTTCCTGAAGCTTGCAAAAGAACCGCTCCCGTCACAGCCGCTGGAACTGCCGCTGAGGGTCGTCGTCCCGGCCTTTGCTATCAGCGAACTCAAGACCGCGTTCGAGATCGGGTTTCTGCTCTTCATCCCGTTTTTGATCATCGACATGGTCGTATCGAGCATACTCCTTTCGATGGGCATGATGATGCTGCCCCCGGTCATGATATCACTGCCGTTTAAGCTCCTGCTCTTCGTGCTGGTCGACGGCTGGAACCTTGTGGTCGGTTCGATCGTCAGGAGTTTCCAATGACAAACAGACCAACAAGCTTGCCAGCCTGCCAGCTTGAATTTGGAGTTGCCCCATGACTGTCGAGCTGGTTAAAGAGATTTCAGGGGAGGTCTTCAAGACGATCCTGATGGCCTCGGGGCCTGCTCTGGGCGTCAGCCTGCTGGTCGGTCTGCTCATCAGTTTCTTTCAGGCGATCACCCAGATCCAGGAATTCACGCTGACCTTTGTCCCCAAGATCGTCGCGGTCTTTGTCTGCATATTCCTGCTGATGCCCTGGATGGCCCGCGTACTGATTACCTTCACGGTCAATATCATCGAGAATATCCCGGTGTACGTGCGATGAAAAAGACGCGCCTGCAGCTTTATGGCTGGCCGCTCTGTTTTTCAGGGGAAACATATGCCTGATACGGCTGCGTTTGCACAGTATCTTCCGAACTTTCTCTTTATTTTGATGCGGGCCGGCATCTTCCTGAGCCTGATACCTTTTTTCAGCAGCGCGAACCTGCCGGCCCAGTTCAAAATCGGATTTCTGCTGGCGCTGGCGCTGATCCTCACCCCGGTGGTGGAGTTCAAAATCGGCGAAGCCAATCTGCCGATCCTTGTCCTGAGAGAGTTTATCTTTTCGATGGTGCTGGGTCTCGCGGTCCGGTTCGTTTTTCTTGCCTTTGAGATGGCCGGCCAGATCATGAGCAACGCCATGGGGCTTTCGATTGCCACGGTATTCAATCCTGAACTCGGGCAGTCCACCGAGATAGCGAGGCTGCAGGGGATCATCGCCATGCTGCTCTTCCTGGCGATGGATGCGCATCACGACCTGATCTATGTCTTTGTCAGGAGTTATGAACTGGTCCCTGCCGGCCAGATCAATGTTCAGGCGCTGATGCCGGCGGGTATCGCCCTGATCGGCAAGGTCTTCGTGATCGGCATTAAACTGGCTGCTCCGGTGACGGTCGGAATGGTGCTCGTCAACTTCCTGCTGGGCTTCCTCTATAAGGCGGCGCCGCAGATGAATATTTTCTTCGTCAGTTTCCCGGTCTACCTGGTCCTCGGTTTTCTGATCATGCTGCTGAGCATCCCGGTCTTTGTCCACGTGCTGGGCGGGTTCTTCGGTGAAATACAGAACGAGATGACAAGGATCATCTCGATCGCGAGAGGATAGGGGGCGGCAGTGGCTGAATTTGATGAGAAAACAGAACAAGCGACGCCCCGGAAACGGCAGAAGTCGCGGGAGGAAGGGAAGGTCCCGCGGAGCCGGGATCTCGGCTCGATCTCGGCGATCGGCGGGGTCCTCCTGATCTTCATGTTCGGAGGCAGCTATTTTATGAAGGCCATGATGCATATGACCGGCAGGTTTCTCAGCCTGCAGTACGGGAGCGACCCGTTCTTTGTCTTGCGGAACGCGTCGATCGAGACCATGCTGCTGATGCTGCCCTTCCTCGGTTCTGCCCTCGTACTCGGCGTCGGGGCAACTGTTTTCCAGGGCGGCCTGGTCATAAAGCCCTTTGAGCTCAAATTCGATGGCATCAATCCGCTCAGCGGCCTCAAGCGGATCTTCTCGGTGACGGGTCTTGTCGAGTCACTGAAGAGCTTTGCGAAGTTCGCGGTCGGCGGGTACCTGCTCTACCGCATTATGAAGAATGACGTTTTTCTGCTGCCATCCCTCATGGACATGAGCATCGAGACCCTGGCACGGACCTCCGGCAGTCTGATCACCAAGGCCGCGTCTTACGGTTTTCTGGTCTTTTTTGTCTTCGGCCTGATCGACTATATCCTCCAGCGGTGGCAGTTTGAGCGTTCGATCAGGATGAGCACCGAGGAGATCAAGGAGGAGTCGAAGGAGTCTGAAGGCAACCCGATGATCAAGTCGAGGATCAAGGGAATTCAGCGCGAGATGGCCCGCAGGCGGATGATGCAGGAGGTGCCGAAGGCCACCGTCGTTATCACCAACCCCACGCACCTTGCGGTCGCCCTGCAGTATGACGGGAAGACCATGGCAGCCCCGAAGGTGATCGCCAAGGGAGCCGATGTCCTTGCCGGAAGAATCAGGGAGCTCGCCCGGCAGCACAGTATTCCGATCGTTGAAGACAAGCCGCTCGCGCGGCTGCTTTACAAGCTTGAGATCGATGCCGTCATCCCCGAGGAACTCTACCGGGCGGTTGCACGGATCCTTGCCTATATCCAGAGACTGAGAGGTGTTGCGGCATGAAATTTCTTGAACTTTTGAAGAAGAGGGGGGACGTCCTCCTGGCGGTCTGTATCGTGTCGATCCTCGGCGTGATGCTGCTGCCGCTCCACCCGCTTATCCTCGACCTGCTGT
Organism: uncultured Thermodesulfovibrio sp.; assembly: GCA_964499365.1. Classification (GTDB taxonomy): domain Bacteria; phylum Nitrospirota; class Thermodesulfovibrionia; order Thermodesulfovibrionales; family UBA6898; genus PALSA-1316. Next base: position 76,563 of record CAZCKU010000007.1, on the reverse strand, counting down.
TATCGATTTCGATTGCGTTATCGGTCGTGATCCTGATCACCTCGGTCTATATCCTGAAGCCGCTGGACTTCTCGGTCTTTCCGTCACTGCTCCTGATCACAACGCTTTTCAGGCTTGCGCTGAACATCGCCTCGACACGGCTGATTCTCCTGAAGGGGAATGAGGGCACGGCCGCGGCAGGGCATGTGATCATGGCCTTCGGCAACTTCGTTGTCGGTGGAAACTATGCCGTCGGCTTTATCATCTTCCTGATCCTCGTCGTTGTCAACTTCGTGGTCATCACGAAGGGTGCCGGAAGAATCGCTGAGGTTGCGGCACGGTTTACCCTTGATGCGATGCCCGGCAAGCAGATGGCGATCGACGCCGACCTGAACACCGGCCTCATCGACGAGACAGAGGCCCGGCGGCGGCGGTCGGTGATTGCCCAGGAGGCTGACTTCTACGGTGCGATGGACGGTGCAAGCAAGTTCGTCAGAGGTGATGCGATCGCCGGCCTGGTGATCACGGGCATCAACATCATCGGCGGGCTTCTGATCGGTATTATCCAGTTCGGGATGCCGATCCGCGATGCCGCCGGGACGTATACGATCCTGACGATCGGCGAGGGGCTCGTTGCCCAGATACCGGCCCTGCTGGTCTCGACCGCGGCGGGTCTGGTCGTCAGCCGCGCGGGCAAGGATACGGATCTCGGCAGTGATATCACGACCCAGGTTCTCATCAACCCCAAGGTGCTGCTGACGACCTCTGCGATCCTCCTGGTCCTCGGCCTGGTGCCGGGACTGCCGCATATTCCCTTCCTGATCATCGCGGCGGCAGCAGGCGGTCTCGGCTACATCTTCATGAAGACGCCGGCTGAAGCGCCGCCGGCCGAGGGAGAGGCTGTTGCGGTCAGGGAAGAGCCGAAGATCGAGTCTTTCGTCGAGTTCGACCCGCTGATGCTTGAGATCGGGTACGGGCTGATCCCCCTGGTCGAAGAGGGCAGGGGCGAACTGCTGGCAAAGGTGAAGGCGATGCGGCGGCAGCTTGCCTCCGAGATCGGGTTTATCGTGCCGCCGATCCATATCAAGGACAACCTCCAGCTCCGGCCGCACGAGTACAGCTTCTCAATCCGGGGCATCGAGATCGTCAGGAACGAGATCATGATGGGGTATCTCCTTGCGGTTGCTGCCGAAGGTGCGGGGACCATTTCGGGTATACCGACCAAGGAGCCTGCGTTTGGCCTGCCTGCCTACTGGATTAGCGCCGCAGATGCGGAAAAGGCCCAGGTTGAAGGCTACATGGTGGTCGATCCGGCCAACGTGATCGCGACGCATCTGACCGAGCTGATCAAGAAGCACTGCAGCGAACTGCTGACCAGGACCGAGGTCCAGAACCTGCTCGACAGCGTGGCCAAGAGCTACCCCAAGCTTATCGATGAGCTGATCCCTGTCCACCTGACCCTGGGCGGCGTGCAGCGCGTGCTGCAGAATCTCCTCCGCGAGCGTGTGCCGATCAACGACCTGGTGACGATCCTTGAGACCCTCGTGGATTTCGCCCCGTCGATCAAGGACATCGACCTGCTGACCGAGCATGTCCGCCAGGCGCTCTCGAGGTTTATCACGCGGCAGTACGCGACCAGGGACGGGAGCATCCCGGTGATGACCCTTGACCCGAAGTTCGAGCGCGTGCTGTATCAGACCGTTGAAACAGGGGATGCCATCAGCCCTGATTCGGTCAACAGGCTTCTGCGGGGCATCGAGGGCATCCTGAAGAACGACCGGATCAAAGGCATACAGCCGATCGTTCTGTGCTCTCCCCACATCAGACGGTTTCTGAAGAAACTGATGGAAAAATTCCTTCCTTCGGTGGTTGTGCTGTCGAACGCCGAGATCTCCTCGGCTGCCCGAATCTATACTATAGGGATGGTGAGATATGAAGATTAAGAAATTTCAGGCGAAGACCTTCAGCGAGGCGCTGGTCCTGGTCAAAAAAGAGATGGGCGATGACGCGGTCATCCTCTCGTCTGATGAGCAGGCAGGACCCAGGCCCTATGTTGAAGTGACGGCGGCCATTGATTATGAGCCGCAGGGGCGGCAGGGAAAGGCTACCCAGCTGTCGTCACTCTCTCCGGCTGCTGCCCGGGCAGGTGCAGGGAGGACCGGTGCAGGCGCTGCACCGAAGGGAGCCGGTGCCAGGGATCTGAACCGTATGCCCGAGCGTGAGGGTTCGGGCGGCACCGGCATGGGCACTATCGATGCAGGGGGCCTCAGGCAGATGAGGAAAGATATCGAAGGCCTCAGAAGGACGATTGAGGAGATGCGGGACCGGGGTTATGAGATGACCCTGCCGGAAGGCAAGAGAAAGATGATTGCCTACCTGAAGAAGAGAAAGGTCAGCGAGGACCTGGCCTTCAATCTCTGTGACCGTGCGCAGAACCTTGATGAGCTTATCACCTCCATGGCGGCCAGCATGAACACCTACTGTCCTGTCGAGACCAGGAAGGCGATCGTGATGATCGGGCCGACCGGCGTCGGCAAGACCACAACGATCGCCAAACTCTCGGCCCGGGCAATGAAGAACGGCAGGAAGGTGGCGATCATCAACCTCGACACCTACCGGATCGGGGCGATCGAGCAGATACGGATCTACGCGCGGATTATGGGGATCCCCCTTGAGGTTGTTTCCGAAATACCGGATCTCGGGAAGAGCCTTGCTAAATTCAGCGACCGTGATATTGTTTTTATCGATACGGCGGGCAGGAACCCCCGGGACGCGGCCTATATCGAAGAACTGCGGGGTATCTACCGTCTCGGGCTGCCGCTTGAGACGCACCTGCTGATGAGCGCCCATAGTGACAGTGATTTCATGGAGGAATCGCATAAATACTACCGTGAGATCCCGGTCGACTGCATTGGTTTTACCAAGGTCGATGAAGCGGTCCAGTTCGGTTCGATTTACAACCTCTCCCGGCTGTATCGGAAGCCCGTCAGCTATATCACCACCGGCCAGCGGGTGCCCCAGGACATCTCGTTCCCCACGAGCGAACGGCTTGCCGGCATGATACTGAAAGGCAGGGCATAAGATGGCAGATTTTCGCCGGAAGCCGGTCAAGACGATCACGGTTACCAGTGGCAAGGGAGGCGTCGGGAAGACCAATATGGTTGCAAACCTCGCGATCGCCCTGCGGAAGATGGGCAAGGATGTCATGATCCTCGATGCGGACCTTGGTCTGAGCAATATCGATGTTCTGCTCGATCTTGCGCCGAAATACAACATCCAGCATGTGATCAGCGGGGAGAAGTCCCTGAAGGAGGTCGTGATCGAGGGGCCTCACGGCATCAAGATCCTCCCGGCGAGTTCCGGTGTCCAGGAGATGACCGAGCTCGATGAGTTCCAGCGGATGCGGCTTGTTGCAGAGTTCGACGCCTATGACACGGATATCGATTATCTGCTGGTTGATACCGGTGCCGGCATCTCGGCCAATGTCGCCTTCTTCTGTATCGCCTCACAGGAGATTATTGTGGTAACCTCGCCCGAGCCGACTGCGCTGACGGATGCGTATGCCCTGATCAAGGTGCTCTTCACGAACTACCAGGAGAAGGACTTCAGGGTCCTGGTCAACTCGGCCAGGAACTCTGCGGATGCCCTGGAGGTGTTCAGACGGTTGTCCATGGCAGCGGAGAAATTTCTGAATATCTCGCTCGACTACCTCGGGTATGTGCCGCTCGACGAGTCGGTCAGGACCGCGGTCAGGAAACAGCAGGCCTTTATTGACCTGTACCCCGGGTGCGACGCCGCGCTCCAGGTCACCGAGATCGCGTCCCGCCTGAACAGCGAAGGCAGGGGCAAGGTGAAAGGCACGCTGCAGCTGTTTATCGGAAACCTGCTCAGGGGAGAGCGGAATGTACCCGCGTAGTCGGGGTTAGCAGCAAATTTTCAGCTGCCGGCATATTTTATTTTACCAGCCGGGTATCTATTGTATAATCTATCCTATATATGTCATACGACAAGAGTACCGGACATACGGGAGTGCCTGGATCAGGAGAAGAGGAAAAAGAACAGATTATCAGGGAGTTTCTGCCGTATATCAAATACACGGCAAGCAGGCTCCTCTGGCGTCTTCCTCCCCAGCTCACGATCGACGATCTGATCAGCGCCGGCCTTATAGGGCTGATGGATGCGGTCGATAAGTATGATACCAGCAGGGGCAAGCTCAAGACGTACGCCGAATTCAGGATCAAGGGGTCGATGCTTGACGAGTTGCGGGCGGTTGACTGGGTCCCCCGGTCGACGAAGAAGAAGGTCAACGATATAAAGAGCGCCCACAGCAGGCTTGAGAAAGAATTCGGCAGGATGCCTGATGACGAGGAGGTGGCCGAAGCCCTCGACCTGACACTGGAAGAGTACTATAAGACGCTCTATGAGGCGAGCGGCTCCATTTCGTTCCGATTCGAGGATTTTGAGGCTGAGGGTGCTGGTGAGGACGGGCTCAATATTCTGGAATGCATCCCGGACACCCAGGCCCGTGACCCGCTGGCGCTTCTCGAAGACGGGGCACGCCGGGAGATGCTTGCGGCTCTCATCGACGGGCTGCCTGAAAAGGAGAAACTCCTGCTTTCACTCTACTACTGGGACGAACTGACCATGAAAGAGATCGGCAAGGTGATGAACCTGACCGAGGGCAGGGTGTGCCAGATCCATACGCAGGCGCTTATACGGCTGAAGGCGAAACTCGAAAAAAATACTTGATATCCCGCGGAAATGCTTATATATATACCTATGTAAATTAAAGAAATTTAACAGAAAGGCCGATAAGAAAAAAATGATGCAAGCCAGAAAACTCCAGAAACTGTTACAGGACCTTGCGCATGCCGACGCCTCGAAGCGCCGCAACGCCGCTGAGGCCCTCGCGGATGCGGACGAGCGCGCTGTGTATCCCCTGCTTAGGGCTTTGCGTGACGCCAATCCCGGGGTTCAGGACGCAGCCATGAGGTCTCTTATTGCGATCGGCGGCGAGACCGTGGCCTATATGGTTCTCCCCCTGCTTCGGGAGGACTCCTACCTGAGGAATACCGCCATGATCATGCTGCGGGACATCGGTCCGGTCACCGTCCCGTTTCTCTATCCTCTCCTGAGCGACAAGGATGACGACGTCAGGAAATTCAGTATCGACCTGATGATCGATATCCAGTTCGACGTCGACGCCGGGAGGATCGTGCCGATGCTCAACGATACGAATGCAAACGTCAGGGCCTCCGCAGCAAAGGCCCTGGGACTCCTGGGATACCAGGAGGCGGTCCCCCAGCTGGTAGACATCCTGGCGGACGAGGAGTGGGTCTGTTTCTCCGCCCTGGAAGCACTGGGTGCCCTCAGGGACGAGGCTGCCGTCGGTCCCATCGTTGCACTCCTTTCTCACGATTCGGTTACCCTCCGCTATGCCGCCATCGAGACTCTCGGCAAGATCGGTTCCCTGAGCGCCCGGGACGCCCTGGAGGAGCATATGCTGAAGGCCGACGACATGGAGAAGGCCGCGGCCCTGAAAAGCCTGCTCCAGATCGGTATTACACCGACCCTGCCGGGCACGGTCGACCTCCTGATCAGCATGTTCAGCGAGGGAGACTGGGACGAGCGTTTTATTGCCCTGCAGGGGCTTGCAGAACTGAAAGACCCGAAAGCGGTCAAAACAGTGATCGACATCGGCGGTTCCCTTGAGCCGTCTGACCCAGAGGCCGAAGACAGGCTTTATATGATAAAGAACGCTCTCCGCGAGTTCGGCACCTGCGAGGCCCTGATCGATGTGCTTACGGACCCGTCGATCCGTTTCCGGGGAAGGGTTATTGCGATTGAACTGATCGGCGAACTGAAATGCGACCGGGCGATCTCGCACCTGATCAAGTGCATCGAGGTCGATGTCAGGGACGTCAGAAGGGCCAGCGTCAAGGCGCTTGCCGATATCAACGATCAGGAGTCGACCTCTGCGCTGATCGACGCTGTCGACGACTACGACAGCCATGTCAGAAAGGCGGCGGTCAGCGCCCTCGGCAAGATCGCGGACCCCAGGGCATTCGAGCCGGTCCTGATGATGGTCCAGGTCGAAAAATATCAGGATGTCCTCGAAGAGGCGGTCAGGGCTCTGGTGCAGATCGACCGGCAGGCGGTCGCTGCGCGGCTGGCCTCATTCGACGAGCGGGTCCGGGGGATAGCGGAGCACTATATGCAGGTGGAATCATGACCTTTGTTCTGAAGGATCCTACGTTCAGGGATTTCAGGGACTTTATCTATGAGAAGTGCGGCATCTTCATCCCCGACACAAAGAAATACCTGCTCGAAAACAGGCTGGTCAAACGGATTGAGGAGAAGGGCCTCGGTGGTTTTGAAGACTACCTGAAGTTTCTGAAATACAGCACGAACGGCGACGAGCTCTCGAGACTCTTCGATGCCATTACGACGAACGAAACCTATTTCTTCAGGGAACCGCAGCAGCTGGATGTCTTTGTCGATCAGATTGCGCCGAAGGTGGTAGCCCAGAAGAAGACCAAGGACCTCCGGATCTGGTCAGCAGCCTGTTCTACCGGGGAAGAGGCCTATACGCTCATTATGATGCTGGCCGAAAAAATGGCTGCTGTCCGCACGGAGATCGTCGGGTCGGATATCAGCGACGAGGTCCTGGCCTCGGCAAAGCGGGCCGTGTACAACTCCTATTCAGTCAGGAATGTGCCTGAAGCGTACATGAAGAAATATTTCAGGAACAACGGGCAGATGAGCTTTGAGCTGGATGCGGCTGCGAAGCGGCCGGTCTCGTTCTCGAACATCAACCTGATTGACGAAAAGAAGATAAAGTCAATCGGCAGCTTCGACGTAATCTTCTGCCGCAACGTGCTGATCTATTTTGATGACAAGGCCAAGCAGAAGGTCGTCTCTCACCTATACAACAGCCTGAAGCCGGGCGGGTATCTTTTTGTGGGTTCTTCTGAAAGTCTGCACAGCGTGACCCGTGCCTTCAGGCCGGTTATCATTAACAAAGTCGTTGTTTACCAGAGGGGTTAGCATATGAAAATATTAGTCGTCGATGACTGCCAGACAACAAGAAAGTTACTGAGCCTCTATCTGAAATCGAAGGGGTATGCCGTGGTGACCGCCGAAAACGGCCTGGATGCGATAGAGAAGCTGGGCACCGATACGATCAATCTGGTCCTGACAGACCTCAATATGCCGTATATGGACGGGCTTGAACTGATACGCACACTCAAGGCCGACCCGAACCTCAATGCCATCCCGATCATCATGGTGACGACCGAGGCGGACCCCGAAGAGAAGGCCAAGGCGATGGACGCGGGGGCTGCGGCGTACATGGTCAAGCCGGTGACCGCCGACAAGGTCTCGGAAAATATTCTGCTTATCTTGAAACAAATGTTTGGAAAGGGAGGGGCGACCAGTGTTTGATCTTAAGATGAAGATACTCGTTGTGGACGATTTCTCGACGATGCGGCGGATCGTGAAAAACATCCTCAAGCAGCTCGGCTATGAAAATATCGAGGAGGCTGAAGACGGGGCACAGGGGTTCTCCAAGCTGAAGGGAGGCGGGTTTCACTTCGTCGTCTCGGACTGGAATATGCCGAATATGGACGGCCTTGAAATGCTTACCAAGATACGGAGCGATCCGGAGCTGAAGGACCTTCCCGTGCTGATGGTCACGGCTGAGGCCGAAAAAGACAAGGTCGTGACGGCGATCAAGGCCGGGGTCAACAACTATGTTGTCAAGCCCTTTACCGCCGAGATCCTGAAGGAAAAGATGGACAAGATTGCTGAGAGGCTGGGTAAGTGAAGTGACTACACGCCGGAAGGCATGCAAGCTTTTCGGCTGACAAGCGAGGGTATCGATGGCCGATGAAATGGATGAAATAATATCCGACTTTGTGACCGAGGCGGAAGAGTCTCTTGAGAAGATAGACCCTCTTTTTGTCGAACTTGAGACGAAGGGGCATGACAAGGATATGCTCAACGAGATCTTCAGGTCCATGCATACCATCAAGGGTGCCGCGGGCTTCCTGGGATTCCAGCATATTGTCGATGTGGCCCACAAGGCCGAGAGCATCATGAAGAAGCTGCGGGATGACGAAATGCAGGTCTCGACACCGGTGATGGATGTCATCCTGAAGAGCGTCGACATGCTGCGGCTCCTGCTTCAGCATATCAGGGTGAAGGACGGGAAGATCGAAGATACGTCGGAGTTGCTCGGGGAGCTTGACTGTGCGCTCTCCGGCTCTCCCGCCGGTGCGCCGGCAGCAGCTGCGGAGGCCCCCGCGGGGGGAACGCAGCAGGAGGCCGGCGGATCTGATGCCGGAGCGGACGCCTCAGAAGCCGGGCAGAAACAAGACGAGGTCAGGATACCGGAGGTGGTGCCTGAACCGACGCCGATGGCTGCCGAAGTGGACCACCATGCGGCCGAAGAGCGGGCGGTAGCCGCTGCCCAGACAAAGGAGCCGAGCCAGACCCTCAGGATCGATGTCGACAAGGTGGATAAAGTGATGGACCTGGCCGGCGAGATCGTCCTCGTCAGAAACCGGCTGATGAATATAGGCAACTACCTTGAAGAGAAGTATTCGGGCGACAGCTATGTCGAAAGCCTGATGGGTACCGTATCATTCCTTGACCTCGTTACCTCCGACATGCAGTTGGCGGTGATGAAGATGCGGATGCAGCCCCTGAAAAAAGTCTTCAGCAAGTTCCCGCGACTGGTCCGGGACCTTTCGAACAACATCGGCAAAGACATCGAGCTGGTCATCACCGGTGAGGGCACCGAGGTAGACCGGGCGGTCATCGAACATATCGGCGACCCCATGGTCCATATTATCAGGAACTCGGTCGACCACGCCATTGAGACCCCCGAGGTACGCCAGAAGATGGGCAAACCGACCAAGGGCAGGGTCTCGATCAACGCGTATCAGCAGGGCAACCAGATCATCATCGAGGTTTCGGACGACGGCAAGGGTATTGATGTCGAGCGGGTCAAGAAGAAGGCGCTCGAAAAATCACTGATCACCGAGGACGAGGCCCAGAGGATGACCGAGGAGTCCGCGGTGAACCTCATATTCATGCCGGGCTTTTCGACCATGGAAGTTGCGACCGAACTCAGCGGCCGCGGGGTCGGCATGGACGTTGTCAAAACGAACATATCCAAACTGAACGGGTATGTCGAGGTCAGGACGGTAAAGAACGTTGGGACAACGTTCAGGATCAATATCCCCCTGACGCTGGCGATCATCCATGCGCTGATGGTGCGCGCCCTGGACAATCAGTATGCCATCCCGCTTGCCCCGATCGAGGAGACCCTCAAGGTCGCGGTGAAGGAGATCGAAAACGTATCGGGACAGAAGGTCCTGGTGGTGCGCGGGAAAGTCCTCCCGCTGTTTGAGCTTTCGGACATTCTCGGCTACGGCACCGGGGAGGGGAACGAATACCGGTATGTGGTGGTTATTGCGATCGGCGACCGCAGGTTCTGCATCGCGGTCGATGAACTGCTGGGGCAGGAAGAGGTTGTCATCAAGACGATCGAAGGCATCGATACGAACGCCGCCTACATTGTCGGGGCAACGATCACTGGTGATGGCAAGGTCGTTCTCATCATTGATCTTGCCGGCATGTCCCGGAATGTCCTCGGCCTCAAAAAAATGTAGTCTGAAGGAGATGGTATGCAGCAATATATAGGGTTTAATCTCAACTCCAGCGAATATACCTTGCCGATTCTCAAGGTCCGCGAGATCATCAATATGCCGGTCATCACCCGGATGCCCCATGCCCCCGACTATATCGAAGGCATCACGAATCTCCGGGGTGCCGTCATCCCGGTCGTCAATCTGAAGAAGCTGGTCCGGCTTGGCGACGAGGGCAGTCCGCATACCAATGTGATTGTTGTCTCCAGTGGCAGGATGACCTTCGGCATGCTGGTCGACGGCATTACCGGGGTAATCAACATCGAAGAGTCTGAGATCGAGCACCCGGAAAAATTCATGACAGAAGATACCGGGCAGATCGAGGGTGTTGCCAAGCTGAACAACCGGCTTGTCGTCCTGCTTGACACAAAGAAACTGTTGCCGTCGGAAGACCTCAGTCTTTTTGAGGATATTGTGGTGGACGTCAAGGAGACGGAGGGCAGCGATCAGGTCGAGGTGACCAGGACGGTCCAGACCATGGCAGGTGAGGTGAAGGTGAAGGAGTTTCACGACGCGAAGGAGTTCTTTGAGAAGAAGGGCATAAGTCCGAACGATCCGCGGTATCTTATTTTCGACGATATCATGGATTTCCTTGACGCCCTGAACAGGGACGACCAGGAGAGGGCGGACGCCGCGATTCAGGAGATCATGAAGAAGGGGCAGGGAGACCTCTTCAAGGAGGTGGGCAAGGTCACCCGGAAGATGCATGATTCGATCAAGAGCTTCAAGGAGGCTCTTGATCCGAAACTGAAGGACATGGCCCAGTCGGAGATGCCCAATGCGATCGACCGCCTCCAGTTTGTGATTACGAAGACCGAAGAGGCTGCGAACAAGACGATGACCATTGTCGAAAAGCATATGCTGAGCATGGATGAACTGGCAGCGGCGATCAGGCAGGTGAAGGAGCCGGCCGAGTCTGTCGCTTTCCTGAAAAAATATAAGAATATGCTCGAGGACGACCTTACCGAGCTGATTACCACGCAGTCGTTCCAGGATATCACCGGCCAGACGATCAAAAAGGTCATCACGCTCGTCGGCGAGATCGAGGAAGAACTCGTGCGTCTGATATCAACCTTCGGCGTAAAGATGGAGGCCGGCCCCAAGGCTGACGTGGCTGCCCATGAGCAGGTTTCGCAGTCTGATGTCGACGACCTTCTCAAGGATTTCGGCTTCTGATCACTCCATGCGGAACTTTTCGTCCAGCCTGCGGAAAAGGGTTCCAGCCCTTTTGCCATATACCTGTATCACAGGGAGATAACACAGTAGCCAATCGAGGAGGAGACACGGTGAAGAAAGTCTGTCTGGTGCTTTTATCATTTGTAATGCTTGTTGGGGCTGCCTATGCTGATGAGATCAAACTGGCAGGCGGCGGGACGGTCGAGTCGACCGTTATAAGTCCGATCAAGGCTGCTTTTGAAAAGGCCTCCGGCCACAAACTGTTGTTCCTGAAAGTCGGGTCGAAGAACGCCTTCGGAGAGCTTCTGAAGGGCAATGTCGAGGCTGCGACGGCAGACGTGGGCTTTCAGGATCTGATGGAGATAGCAAAAAAGGAAAAAATGGATTCCGGAGATCCTGCCGGCTACCAGCATGTGGTTATAGCAAAGGATAAACTCGTCTTCTTTGTTCATAAGGACAACCCGGTCGCAAGCCTTTCGAAAGAGCAGCTGAAGGGCATCTTTACCGGAAAGATCCAGAACTGGAAAGAGGTCGGCGGCAAGGATATGCCGGTCATTGTGGTCTGGGGCAAGCTCTCAACCGGCACGAACAGCATGGTGTCCAAGAATGTACTGGACGGCGCGGCAGCCCTCAAGGATGTGATTGAGGTCAATACCTCTGATGATGTCAAGGCCATGGTCGTGAATACGCCGGAAGGCATCGGCTTCGGTCCGATAGCGATGCGGGACGACAAGATCAAGTCCCCTGAGACACCGGAAGTTGCCCGGCCTCTGATTCTGGTGACAAAGGGAGCGCCGAATCCAAAGGTGAAGGCCCTGATCGATTTCATCGGCGGTGAAGGCAAAAAATATATTAAGCAGTAGCGTGAGGCACCTGGCAGTCTGGTGCGGAGTCTGTTTGCAGTGGGAGTTCCGGGCATGAAGATAAAGACAAAACTGACCCTGAATGTGGTTATTGTCATGTTGATTATCGGTGCTGTCACCGCTACCGCAATAATAGGGCTGGGGTTTGTAAAGTCCCGTCTGTTTTATCTGACTGAAAAGAGTACGCCGTTCCAGGTTCGCACGGTCGAGTTCCAGCGGTCTTTGCAGGCGGCTACTTCCGACCTTATCAAGGTAGGCGCGACAAAGGCAAACGAAGAGTATAGGACCTTTACGGCAGAGGCAGAAAAATCTCTGGCTGAGGTGAAAAACAGCCAGCAGGCCCTTGAAGATCTTTCCGGGGGAACGAAAATTGATACCTACGGTGAACTTCGGAAGGTTGCCGATGAGCTGCTCGGCGTAACCGCTGAAAGGTTGAAGAGCGAAGAGGAGGCGAAGGCGGCCAATGTGGCAATAACGAACAGGCTGCGTGAGACTTCCGCAAAGCTGAAGGACCTGGACGGCAGGATCCAGTCCCTGCAGGGGACCAAGATGGGGACCTTTATGAACTCACTTGAGGATGTCAGCAGCATCTCGGCCCGGCTCAGAGATATCGAAACCCTGAAGGCCAATATCAAGGACCTCCAGTTTGCCCTGTTCGAGCTCAGGAAGGCGCAGGATAAGAAAGGCGTCATCATCGGCAGGGGAAAAATCAATTCCCTGGTAGCGAAGTGCCAGCAGAGCCTCTACCTCAGGGACTCGAATAAAAAACTCGGCGCCGACATGAAGACCATTGCGGACAAGCTTGACGAACTGGTGAAATCCTATATGACGCTTGCCGAAGGAGATGCAGCTGCGCGTGAGGCATTGAACCGGGATATCGATGAAAGGATGTCTGTGCTGGTGCTGACGGTTGATCAGGACATTGCGACCTCATCGGAAAAGTCGGTGCAGGAATCTGAAAAACAGAACAGCCTCATGTCCCAGTCGAACATTGCAACCAATGTGCTGGTAAGCAATTCACAGCTTATAGCCCTGGGAATAACGGTAGAGGGGCTTTCAACCAGGCTGTTTACGCTGCTGACGCAGAAGGATGTGGATGAAACCGAGGCGGTCATCAGGAACACGTTCGAGAAGATGACCGTTGTCGAGAAAACGTTTGAGAAGGGAATAAGCAAGCTCAATGAGAAGGACTCCCTGAAGGTCCTTCAGAATGTGGTTGCCTCGCTGAATGCCATCAACGGCATGCTGTTTGCCGGGGACGGCGTCATTGCGAAGATCAGGCATAACCTCGACATGGAGGAGAAGTCGCAGCAGGCGCTTGAAAAACTCAGGGTGATAGTCCTGAAACAGGCCGAAAAGAGTAACGTGACGGTTTCTACGGCAAAGGGCGATCAGGAAAAGGCGATCGGTACGGTCAACAAGATGGTTCGCTTCAGTACGGCCCTGATTCTTGCGATCAGCGCCGGCGCAATAGCATTCGGCATCATCTTTGGCGTCTGGATATACCACTCGATATCACGGCCGCTGGCGAACCTCATCCTGGCCTCGAACGAGGTGGCCAAAGGCAACCTTGCCTATAAGATGGCTGAGGAGACGAAAGACGAGGTTGGCCTGGTCCAAGCATCCATGGCGGCGATGGTCTCGAACCTCAAGGACATCGTCGGCAGGATGCGGACGGCAACGGGAAGCCTTGCGGGCAGTTCCGAGGAGCTTTCGGCAACATCGGACGTATTGGAAAAAGGGTCCCAGGGCCAGGCGATGCAGATTGAGCAATCGGCGACGGCCATGACAGAGATGTCGCAGACAACGATCGATGTTGCAAGGAATGCGTCAGAGGCTGCGGAGGCTGCGCAGACGATGAAGGCGCGGGCCATTGAGGGACAGGGAGTGATGAATGAGACGGTTGTTGAGCTCAGCAAGTTTGCCAACACCTTCAAAAACTCTGCTGACAAGATTGAAGGGCTCGGCAGGAAATCGGATGAGATCAGGAACGTGGTGACCCTGATCAGGGAGATTGCCGAGCAGACGAACCTCCTGGCCCTGAATGCAGCGATAGAGGCTGCCCGGGCAGGTGAGCAGGGGAGAGGGTTTGCGGTTGTGGCGGACAGCGTGCGGCAGCTTGCCGAGAGGACCGCAACGGCCACGGACGACATCGGCGCTACGGTCAAGGGGATGCAGTCGGAGGTGAAGGATTCGGTCGAGATGATGAAGCGGGAGCGGGAGACGGTCGGCACCGTACTTGTGAAGGTCCGGGACACGCAGAAGTCCATTCAGGATATCGTGACGTATGTCGAGAAGGTTGCCGACATGGTCCAGAGGATCGCGGTGGCGACGGAGGAACAGTCCTCGACCTCGGACATGGTCTCCCACAGCATGGAAGATGTGGCGGTGATCACCCGGCAGCTCAGCGGGTCGATCCGGGAGATCAAACGGGCCTCGGGAGACCTCTCCCGCCTGGCCGCTGAGCTGAACACCATGGCAGGCTGGTTTAAAACGTAGGATGTTATACGGGACATTTTCCAGCGGTGCGGAAAGAATCCGGGGCGCCTGGCAGCGCATCTTTCTGATTCTGCTTTCAGCAGCTCTCTGCGCGGGTGTCAGCAGCGCAGAAGAGGCCGTCATCCGTCTCCACGGCTCGACGACCGTGATGAAAAAAATCATCGAGCCGGCGCTTCCTGCCCTCGAAAAGGCAACCGGCAGCACGCTTGTTCTCATCGGCAACGGTACGGGAAGCGGATTGGAGGACCTTGTCAGGGGGCGGTGTGATGCGGCCATGATCTCGGCCGAACTCGCGGATGCAGTCAGGATAATGACCGATATATCGGGGCTGGAGGCGCCTCCTGACCTGAAGGCACATCTTCTCTCCCATGATTCGATAAAGGTGATCGTTCACCCGTCTAATCCCGTGAAGCAGCTCACCCTGGAGCAGCTCAGGGATCTCAACACCGGCAAGGTATCAAACTGGAGAAAGGTCGGAGGAAAATATATCCCGGTTATCGTCATCACCTCCCACCCCGGTTCGGGCACCAGGAAGGCCTTTCAGCAGGCTGTTATGGGGGGCGAACCCTATGTATCGGGAGCGCTTGAGGCGGAGACCACCCGGCGAGAGGTGGAAGCGGTCGAACTCTTCGTGGAAGGAATTGGAGCTGTGACGCAGGCATTCGTCGATATCAAGGGCAACAGTGAAAAAGTGAAGGTTGTTGAAACTCCGGGGATTGTCCGCCCCCTTATGCTGGTGACCAAGGGTGAACCTGTTCCGCCTGTCAGGAAGATTATCGAACTTCTGTCTGCTGCCGCAGCAAACGCGGGGGGTGGCACCCGGTGACGATAAAGAAACGACTCTATCTGAATATTGCCATTGTCGCCTCAGCCATTGTATTGATTATTGCCTTGAGCCTCTTCGGGATGAGGTTTGTGCGGGAAAATCTTTCGATATTGACTGAGCAGTCGACACCATACCAGTTGCGCACCGTTGAATTGCAGCGAGCTCTCCAGGAGCATACCGCAAATCTTCAGTCTGTTGTTTTTTCGGATAAACCAGAAGAGTTCGGCCGGGCGAAGACCGAGGCTGAGAAATCCCTTTCCGGGGTGAAGGCTGCCGAGGAAGCCCTCAGCAGACTGAAGGGCGGCGGCCCGGGGACGTCAGGTGTCAATATCAGGGATATAGCAGCTATTACGGCTGAAATAGTTTCGGTCACCGGTGAGCGTCTCGGGGTCGAGACCGCGGCGAACGAAGCGGCAGGTCTCATGCGAAGCAAGCTTTCAGAATCGTCCCGGAGGCTGCGGGAGATTGATGCATCGATACGAAAGATACAGAAAGTTTCCTCCGAAAGCCTGGTGAGTTCGTCTGCGAGTTCCCGGAGCATAACGCAAAAACTGAAGTATATCCAGATCGCCGGCCAGGCAGTGAAGGGCGTGCAGGCAGGGATCCAGGACCTGCAGACTGCTGCGGAAACAAATTCGATGATTATTGCACAGAACAGGATCCAGGCATCGCTGAAGAGCCTTGTCTTACAGATCAATCAACTGAAGGCGACCGGTGAATCGGAATTTATAAGAAAGCTTGCCACAGATACCGCAGATCTCCAGCGGCTGGCAACGGGCGACGATGGCCTGATCGGGCAGAAAAAGATACTGCTTGAGGTGGCGGTGCCTCCTGCCGGTACAGAGGAGAGATTGAAACAGAGCACGATCTATACAAAGCAGAAGGCCCTGAATATCGGCGTGCTCATACAGGATGAGATCGAAAAATCGTCGGAACGGTCTGTTGCAGACAACCGCAACCTGGATGACTCCCTGAAGAATTCGACGCACGCGGGAGATATCCTCGTCATGAACAGTGAGTTTCTTACCTCCGGCTTCAGGATCGAGAGTCTTGCCGGGAGACTATTTGACGCACGGTCGGACGAGGAGTTAAAGGCGGCTGCAGCTGAGCTGAAGACTGCCTCTGATGGCGCATCGGCGGTATCCAGGAGACTCAGGGAAGGGTTGCAGAATGCAGGACGTCAGGAGGAGGCCAGACGCATCAAGGCTGCCTCAGATACGGTTGAGGAAATACGTGGCCTGCTCTTTGGCAGGGATGGCGTGATTGACAAGATAGGCAGGAAGATTTCTGTCAATGCGAGAGTGCTCCAGCTTGGTGAGGAACTCAAGCGGACGGTCGGATCTCAACGGGAGGCGGGACGCCGGGGGGTGTCTGAAGCCCAGTCCCAGCAGGAGAAGGCGATTGCATCGGTAAACCGGGTCATCAGATTCTATCTTGTCGGTGTGCTGCTTGCGGGAAGCTTTGTCCTTCTGATTGTGATCGTGTTCAGCAAGATGCTCGAACTTTCAATATCCCGGCCTGTCAGGGAACTGAGCGGCCTGGCGGAGCGGTTCGGGCTGGGTGATTTTTCGATGAAGATGAACGAAGACCGGTCGGACGAGTTTGGGCGCCTCGGCCATCATTTCAACAAGGCCTCGGCAAAGCTGCAGGACATCGTCGGCAGGATGCGGACGGCAACGGGAAGCCTTGCGGGCAGTTCCGAGGAGCTTTCGGCAACATCGGACGTATTGGAAAAAGGGTCCCAGGGCCAGGCGATGCAGATTGAGCAATCGGCGACGGCCATGACAGAGATGTCGCAGACAACGATCGATGTTGCAAGGAATGCGTCAGAGGCTGCGGAGGCTGCGCAGACGATGAAGGCGCGGGCCATTGAGGGACAGGGAGTGATGAATGAGACGGTTGTTGAGCTCAGCAAGTTTGCCAACACCTTCAAAAACTCTGCTGACAAGATTGAAGGGCTCGGCAGGAAATCGGATGAGATCAGGAACGTGGTGACCCTGATCAGGGAGATTGCCGAGCAGACGAACCTCCTGGCCCTGAATGCAGCGATAGAGGCTGCCCGGGCAGGTGAGCAGGGGAGAGGGTTTGCGGTTGTGGCGGACAGCGTGCGGCAGCTTGCCGAGAGGACCGCAACGGCCACGGACGACATCGGCGCTACGGTCAAGGGGATGCAGTCGGAGGTGAAGGATTCGGTCGAGATGATGAAGCGGGAGCGGGAGACGGTCGGCACCGTACTTGTGAAGGTCCGGGACACGCAGAAGTCCATTCAGGATATCGTGACGTATGTCGAGAAGGTTGCCGACATGGTCCAGAGGATCGCGGTGGCGACGGAGGAACAGTCCTCGACCTCGGACATGGTCTCCCACAGCATGGAAGATGTGGCGGTGATCACCCGGCAGCTCAGCGGGTCGATCCGGGAGATCAAACGGGCCTCGGGAGACCTCTCCCGCCTGGCCGCTGAGCTGAACACCATGGCAGGCTGGTTTAAAACGTAGGGTCGCGAAATGCAGAGGGTGCTACTCCAGCATATTTTGCAGGCGGACAAACAGGATGCGTGACCTGCTGATATATGTGGACCCTCAGTTTTTTTGTCTGAAGTTGAAGCATGAGCAGATGATTGGAAAAAGATTATTGGGACAGAAACGAATTCGCAGTATACTTTAAGAACCGGATAATAAATATTATTTAAGGAGGAAGTACAATGGCATTCATAGACTGGAAGGATGAACTGAGCGTGAACATCAGGATGATCGATGACCAGCATAAGGAGCTGATCAAGCTTATCAATGAGCTGAGCGATGCTATGAAGGTTGGCAAAGGGAAGGATGTCATGGGGAAGGTGCTTACAAAGCTCGTCGACTACACGAAGATGCACTTCGGGACCGAGGAGCGGCTCTTTCAGACGCATGGCTATCCCGGATATATTGCACACAAGTCAGAACATGACAAACTGACGAAACAGGTGCTCGAGCTCAAGACAAAGTTCGACAACGGCCAGTCGGTCATAACCGTCGAGGTGATGAACTTTCTGAAAGACTGGCTTCAGAAGCATATCATCGGCACCGACCAGAAATATTCCTCGTTCCTGATCGGCAAGGGCGTTTCGTGAACAGAAGTCTGCACAGGTTTATGTCATGGTAAGGGTTCTTATTGTTGACGATTCTGCATTTATGCGCAATGCGCTGACGGCGATGCTGGCCTCTGATCCCGAGATCTCGATCATCGGGACCGCCCGGGACGGGCAGGAGGCTGTTGAGAAGGTAGCGCTGCTCAAGCCTGACATTGTGACGATGGATGTCGAGATGCCGAGGATGGACGGTATTACCGCTGTCAAGCATATCATGGCTGTGACGCCGACCCCGGTGATCATGGTCAGCTCGCTTACCGTCGATGGGGCAAAAGCGACACTCGACGCGCTCGACAGCGGCGCCGTTGACTTCATCCCGAAAAATCTCTCTGAGCTTTCTGTCAATATCGTGAAGATCAAGGAACTGCTGATCGATAAGGTCAAGCAGATCGGCCGGCAGGGCGTCAAAAGGCGTGCAATGCGGCCTGCTGTCCAGCCCGGCGCTCCGGCCAAACACGTCGAGCCGCCTAAGCCGCTGGTCGTGAGGCATACCGGTCAGCGAAGGGTGACGATTGTTGCAATCGGGACCTCTACAGGGGGGCCGAGGGCGCTCCAGGAGGTCATCCCGAAACTGCCGAAGGATTTTCCGGTGCCCGTGGTTATCGCACAGCATATGCCTCCCAATTTCACCAAGCCCTTTGCCGAGAGGATGAATTTCCTCAGCCAGATGACGGTCAAGGAAGCGGAAGATGGCGAGCAGATCCAGAACGGAGTCGTCTACATCGCCCCCGGCAGGGGCCACATGCGGCTGGTGAGAAGACGTGGTATCGAGACGGTGATCAGCATATCAGAGGACAGGGAGACTTTCATTTACCGTCCCTCGGTCGATGCCCTGATGGCCTCGGTTGCAGAGTTCTTCCCCGGCAGGGCCCTCGGCGTCATCCTGACCGGCATGGGGAATGACGGGGTGAAGGGCATGGCAGATATGAAAAAGGGCGGTTCCCGCCTCTTTGCCCAGAATGAAGAGACCTGTGTTGTCTATGGCATGCCGAAGGCCGTGGTCGATGCCGGCCTGGCTGACAAGGTGCTGGCGATTGAAGAGATTGCAGGCGAAATCGTGAACTCGGTATAAAGAGGGGTAGATCAGTGTCATTCCGGCTTGCCCGGAATCCTTCCCTGACTATCCAGCAGGATCGCGGACAAGCCGGGATGACGCACTGGCTGGCGAACCCACTATTTGTTAAGTTTTTTCTTGTAAATGCCGATAGTTAAGTGTATATGTATAGAGATATATATAAAAAACTTCTTAACGGTGCAGTGAAAGGAGGAGTATATGAGCGCTTCTGCTGCAAGCTCAGAGATTTTACAGCTGGTGACCTTCAGACTCGGCAGTGAGGAATATGCGATCGATATCCTGAAGGTACAGGAGATTAACAGGATGGTGGACATCACCTCTGTCCCTAACTCTCCTTCTGACGTTGAAGGGGTCATCAACCTCAGGGGCAAGGTGATACCGGTTATCAACCTCAGGAAGAAGTTCGGGCTCGGGTCAAAGGATGCGGACGCCCAGTCCAGGATCATGGTGGTCGACGTCGGCATTACTGTCGGACTTATCGTTGATTCGGTCTCGGAGGTCCTGAGGCTTTCGTCCGACACGGTCGAACCTCCCCCGCCTATGACCGGCGGCATCGGCTCGGAGTTTATCCGCGGTGTCGGCAAGCTCCAGGACCGGCTTCTGATACTTCTCGACATCGACAGGCTCCTGGGCCATGACGAGATGCATGCCGTGGCCCAGTTGACGTAAGAATAACAAAAGGGGATCTCTACTATGACACTTTCAAAAAAATTATACGGGATTGTAGGACTGGTGCTGCTGCTCCTGGTCGTTGTTGCAGGGATGTCGTACTGGATGCAGGCGTCGACAGTATCCGGCTATGACCACCTGTTAAAAGAGGACATTGCCCAGCTCGAGTACGGCATGCAGGGGAGCATAGGTCTTGCTGAAGCGGTCCAGGCCTTCAAAAACTACAACATCAGGCGCGACGAGAAGTATCGCGAGGAGTTCAAAAAACATATCGAAGAGATCCGTCAGAATATCAAAAAGTATGCGGACCTTACCGACGGGGAAGAGGAGACAAAGCTCGCAAAGGATGCCGGGATGAGGGTAGATGAGTATGCGGTCACGATTGATACGATGGCCCAGCTGATCAAGGACAAGCAGGACATTGAATCGGTTGACAAACAGATCAAGGGTCTTGATCGCCCGGTGAAGGAAGCGCTCGAGAAGATGGATAGCCGTGCAATGAAGAATGCCGAAACTGCGCAGAAGGCTATTCAGAAGAAGTCAGCAACCATGTCGGTGGTCCAGATTCTCGTGGCCCTGATTGCGATTGTCCTTGGCGCTGTCTTCAGCACCATGGTCATCCGGGGAATCACCGGATCACTCCGGCGGGTTGTCGAGGTTTCTACCCATGCAGCCAACGGCGACATTACCCGGGACGTGCCTGTGGCCAGCAGCGACGAGGTCGGTCAGATGGCGGAGAGCATCAATAAAATGATGGCAGCGATGCGGGATATGGCCCGGAAGATTACGGATATGACCACAACGCTTGCCAGCAGCTCCGAGGAGGTCTCGGCGACGACCGCCCAGATCAGCACCGGCATCAATGAAGAGGCCCAGCAGATGGAGCAGGCAGCGACCGCTACGACCGAGGTCTCCCAGACGATCATGGACGTTGCCAGGAATGCCACCGAGGCCTCGACGGCTGCACAGGATTCTGTCGGGATAGCCCTGGACGGCAAGAAGGTGGTCGAAGAGACGGTTGCCGGCATGCAGAGCATTGCGCAGACGGTGGATGAGTCCTCGGCGATCGTGGAGGAGCTCGGCAGATCAAGCCAGCAGATCGGCGAGATCATCAATGTCATCAAGGACATTGCCGATCAGACGAACCTGCTGGCGCTGAACGCGGCGATCGAGGCAGCCCGGGCAGGCGAACAGGGACGGGGTTTTGCGGTGGTTGCGGACGAGGTCAGAAAACTGGCAGAACGCACGACCAAGGCGACCGGCGAGATCTCCGGCATGATCACAAAGATCCAGCATGATACCGAGACCTCGGTGAAGTCGATGTCCGGGGGCAAGGCGAAGGTCGAGGACGGCGTCAGGTCTGCTGAAAAGGCGAAGGAATCTCTCGACCGGATCGTCGGGGCGTCTGAACGCTGTCTGGACATGGTCAGGCTGATTGCGACTGCTACCGAGCAGCAGTCGACCGCGATTGAAGAGGTCTCGACCACCATGGAGAACATAGCCAGCGTTTCCAAGTCGAACCAGTCGTCGGTGGATCAGATCAATATCGCAACCAATGAACTCTCACGCATGGCCGGTGAACTCAAGTCCCTGATTTCATGGTTTAAACTTCAGTCATAGATGCTGTGTGATTCCCGGGGGTCGGGCCTTCCGTCCGCTCCCCGGGATGTTCGTTGAGGCTATTAGTAACCCGGTAAGCAAATAGAGCAATGTCATCATTGTCCGGCTTGACCGGACAATCCAGAACCTGATGAAATATTTGGCTTCCCCGATCAAGCCTGCCTCCCGGCAAGCAGGTCGTGGAATAACAAAACAGAAGATTTCATGTATGTATTTACCGGGCTAATAACTCTTATGAACAGAAAAGATAAAGTTTCAGATTGACATTGCCGATATATATAGATATATAAGAGGATGTTATAGATCGTGCGCTGAAAAAATAGTTTTTGAGGGAGAATCCTGATGAACACGCAGTGCTGGGAATTTATGAAGTGCGGCCACGAAAAAAACGGGTCCTGTCCTGCGGTTGTGCAGAAGGCGGGGAGAAAGTGCTGGCTTGTGGCAGGGACGCTCTGCGGGGGCAAGGTCCAGGGGGACAATGCGCAGAAAATTGCGAACTGCAAGCTCTGCGACTTTTACAAGAAGGTCAAGGCAGGCCAGATCTGACCGCTGATGGCATTACGGGATTGGGCAGTATCCATATTCAGCAGGGAAAAGAAGTCCGGAGACAATGGCGACGCGGCTGTAGTGGTGCCGGAAGTTCGGGCTGCCCGGGCTGACGCAGAATTCTACCACACCTGGAGTCCGGCCCTGCACCGGATGGCAGAAGATATCAACAGCCTTTCCGTATCCACCGAGCGTGAATTCATGGCGGTCGGAGAGCAGCTCCATTCCTTTGCCGAGCGCTTCAATGAGAATTCAGCAAGCGCTGCCAGGATCGTCTCGGTCCTCGACAGTGGCAGCGGTCTGAATACAAAGGCCTTCAACGAACTCTTTGCAAATGCCTACCGCGAGATTGACCACTGCGTCCACTCCATCTCATCCGGAATAACCGAAATGAACTCCCTCACCGTCCGCATGAACGATATCCTTTCCCTGAGGTCCTTTCTGAAGGGCCTGTCGCATTCCATCTCGACCCTCGGCATGTACATACGGATAGAGACCGCGCGGGTGGACGACGCCGACTTCAACACCATGACCGCTGTTGTCGACGATCTGGGCCACCAGATCGTGAAGGAGACCGAGGAGATCGCTGCCTCCGGGGGAGAGGCGAATGCCGGACTCCTGGCGATCGTGGCGAGGATGAACGAGACGATGCAGGAACTCCAGCGGAGTCTGACCGAGGTGCAGAAGAGCATCGACGAGATACTCGCCGATGTCGACAGCATGATGGTCCAGGCCGGACATGTCTGCGTGAGGATGGAGGGCAGGACCGCCCAGATCATGCCGGCGATCAGCAGGGTCGTTTCGGCGCTTCAGTACCACGACATATCCCGCCAGCAGATGGAGCATGTCAGCCATGCGCTGGACGATGTCGCCGCGAGGTCGCAGAACCTTGGCACGATGACTGACGAAGAGAAGGATTCTTTTAATCTCTGGGTGTATAACGTCATATCCATCCAGGTCAATCAGCTGAAGCAGATAGTCGAGGCAGCGGAGAAAGCAGCGGCTGAAATCTCTGAACACCTGACGACCGTTGCAGACCTTGGCGAGGCACAGGTGGAGGATGTCGGGATGATCGTCGAGGAGGATGGATCCGATGGCCACCGCATTGAGCACATCGGCGTAGAGATGGAATCTCTTGCAAAGATCCTGAACCAGGTGCAGGCCGTAAACCGGTGGATGATCGATTCCATGGCGAGCCTCAGCACGAACGTCGGGAAGATGTCCGTCCAGGTGGCAAATATCGAAGCGATCAGCGACAGCATCAACCTGCTGGCCCTGAATGCGATCATCAAGGTGGCACGGAGCGGCGACGCCGGCAGGGGGCTTGGCGTGCTTGCTGACGAGATCCGCAAGCTTTCGGATGTTGCGAAGAACGAAATCGCAAAGGGGGCCCGCTGCATCACGTCGATCCTTGAGGATTCTGCGAGAATGAAGGAGAACATCTCGGCAGATCTCAGCAGGCAGATCGAGACGACCGCGGCTATCAGTGCCCGCACCGGAGATTCGGTAAGGGAACTCCTTGATGCGGACAGGGAGTTGATGGGGTCTCTCTCGGGCATTTCGAGCCTGTCCCGGACACTCCAGGACGATATCAGCTCCCTTGTTGCCGGCATAACCTTTCACGAGGTGATCAACAATCGCATGCAGGGCATCATCAGCCAGCTCCAGGCGATGCTGGATGAGGCTGAAGAGAAGCAGCTTGCCTCAAAAACAGCAGGCGGCTCGGCAGCAGATTTGGGCTTGCAAGAGCTCTCAAAGCGTTATACGATGGAGAGTGAGCGCGAGATCCATGCATCGGTTATTGCAGGTGTGACCGGGACAGGGGTGGCCGCAGCCGGAATGCCCGGCGAGCGCAGTACTGACGAATCTGAGCTGGGCGACAATGTAGAACTGTTTTGAACATAGAGAAGAATTGACAAGCGAAAAGTACAGTCTAAACATGAGACGGGTTTGCAAAAAAGCGCCGGAGGCAAGGCGTGTGAGAAATGAGGAGCGAGGCGTACTCAATGGTACGTCGCAGTGACGAAATTTAAAGCGCAACGCAGCATACGGACTTTTTTACGAAGTCGTCATTACGAGGGGGGATGCAGATGAAGCTGGAGCTCGAGCCGGACAATTCAGGGAGACTGGTCCTTGCAGGAGACCTTACCATTCAGCATGTGGCGGACATGCGGGCTGTTCTGCTCGAGGCCCTGCAGAAGGTGCAGCAGCTGATTGTGGATATGTCGAAGGTAACGGACATCGATGTCTCCTGCCTGCAGCTGCTCTGTTCCGCCCACAGGACCTATATTAAATCAGGAAAAGCTATTGCGTTTAAGGATACAAGACCGGCGGCCGTGAACAGGGTGATGGAGGCGGCAGGGTATTCACCGCATGTCTGCGGGGCGGGCGAAGCGATGAGCTGCCTGTGGAAGGGGGAGAAGGGCTGATGGCAAAGGTTATCATGACAGTGGACGATTCGGCAAGCATACGCCAGATGGTCGGTTTTACCCTGAAGGGAGCTGGCTATGACGTGATTGAGGCGGTCGACGGCAAGGACGCCCTTGCGAAGCTCAACGGGGCCACGGTCCATATGGTCATTACGGACCTCAATATGCCGAACCTCGACGGCATAGGCCTGATCAAGGCTGTCCGCGCAACCCCTGCCCATAAGTTTGTCCCTATCGTCATGCTTACGACAGAATCGCAGGATACAAGAAAGCAGGAGGGCAAGGCCGCCGGGGCCACGGGCTGGATCGTGAAGCCCTTCAAACCCGAGCAGTTGATTGCAGTCGTGAAGAAGGTGCTCGGATGACCGACAAGCTTCGGGAGACATATAAGGAAGAGGCCTACGAACTGCTGACTGAGCTCGAGACATCACTGCTCGAACTGGAAGAGAATCCTGATAATCTCGATCTGATCGGGAGGGTCTTCCGGGCCATGCATACGATCAAGGGCTCAGGTGCAATGTTCGGGTTCGATGACATCGCGGCCTTCACCCATGAAGTCGAGACGGTCTTTGATCTGGTGAGGAACGGAAAACTCGCTGCGACAAAAGAACTGATCGACCTGACGCTTGCCGCGAGGGACCAGATCCGCGCAATGCTCGATGCCTCTGACGGCAACGGTTCTGTGGATGCGGTCATTTCGGACACAATTGTGGCGGGCTTAAAGAAACTGACGCCTGGTGCCGACGAAAGACAGGCTGAGGCGATAAAGGCCCCGAAGAAGGAGGATGCGGGTGAACCTGCAGCAGAGATCACCTACCGGATACGGTTTAAGCCTTCGCCCGAGCTTTTTGTCAACGGGACCAACCCGATTCCGCTTTTGAACGAACTCCGCGACCTCGGCCCGAGCCGGGTCATCGCCCATACGGATTCCATCCCTGTCCTTGAAGACCTGAACCCTGAACTCTGCTGTACCTACTGGGACATCATCCTGACAACAGACAAAGGCGTCAACGCGATAAAGGACGTCTTTATCTTTGTTGAGGACAGTGTCGAACTGAAGATAGAGGCGATAGACCAGGGCTGGATAGAGGGAGAGGATGGAGAGTACAAAAAACTGGGCCAGATCCTGACCGAGCGAGGTGACGTCAGACCCGAGGACATCGAGAATATCCTCGGTAAACAGAAGCGGCTGGGCGAACTGCTGGTCGATGCAGGCGTTGCCAAGCCGGGCCAGATCGCCTCGGCCCTGGTGGAACAGCAGCATGTCAAGGAGATCCGGGAGAAACGCCAGACGGTCGAATCTGCGGCGAGCATCCGGGTCCCGTCAGACCGGCTGGACAGCATGGTGAACCTTGTCGGTGAACTGGTGACTGTCCAGGCGCGCCTCACCCAGGCCTCGGCCCTCAGAAAAGACCCTGAACTGGCTGCCATTGCAGAGGAAGTTGAGCGGCTGTCGAGCGATCTGAGGGACAAGACCATGAGCATCAGGATGCTCCAGATAGGCACAACCTTCAGCAAGTTCAAGCGGCTGGTCCGGGACCTTTCGAAGGAACTTGGAAAAGAGATCGAGCTGACGACCTCGGGTGCAGAGACCGAACTTGACAAGACGGTTATCGAGAAGCTGAATGATCCGCTCGTCCATCTCATTCGGAACTGTATAGACCATGGCATAGAGTCTCCTGAGGAGCGGGAGAAGGAAGGCAAACCCCGCGCCGGCAATGTGCATCTCTCGGCAGTACATTCGGGAGCAAGTGTCCTGATCGATATCGCTGATGACGGCAAAGGGCTCAATGCCGGGGCCATCCGCGCCAAGGGCGTGGAAAAAGGTCTGATAGCAGCCGATGCTGCGCTGAGCGAGAAGGAACTCTTCAACCTGATCCTGGCCCCGGGTTTCTCGACAGCCAAAGCCGTGACGAGTGTTTCCGGCCGGGGTGTTGGCATGGATGTTGTGAAGCGCGCCATAGACGAGCTGCGCGGATCGATCGAGATCAGCAGTTGGGCCGGGCAGGGTTCGACCATAACCCTGAAGCTCCCGCTCACCCTTGCGATCATCGAGGGACTGCTGGTGAGGATATCGGACAATTTCTTTGTACTGCCCCTCTCTTCGGTAGAGGAGTGCGTTGAGCTGACGCGTGAGGATACCGTCCGCGCAAACGGCAGGAACATGGCAAATGTACGCGGACAGATCGTCCCCTATATCCGGCTGCGGGAGCAGTTTGTGGTCTCGGGTGAGCCTCCGGCGATCGAACAGATCGTCATCGTCAGGGTTGATGGCAACAGGGTGGGCTTTGTCGTGGACAGTGTTATCGGCGAGCACCAGACTGTCATCAAGAGCCTCGGGAGGGCCTATCGCGATGTCCAGGGCATATCCGGGGCAACGATCCTCGGCGACGGCACCGTGGCCCTGATACTTGATACAGGGCACCTGGTGGCGAATGCAACGCTTCAGGAACAGGCCCTGGTCCAGCCCTGAAAACAGCCCTGAATAGACTCCGAAAACTCTACAAATAATAGATCAGCAGAATAAATGGAGGAGTGAATATGTTAAAGAACATGAAGATAGGGATGCGGTTGGGAATAGGTTTTGGCGTGCTGGTACTGCTGATGGTTGTACTGATCTCAATCGGGGTCAGGGGCATGGCGTCAATCGCTGCTGACATGGAACGGATTGTAAAGGTCAATATGGCCAGGATTGACCTGGTTAGTGATATGCAGCGAGACATCAGTAATATTGGCGTCAATATGAGGAATATGATTGTTAACGATGATCCTCAAAAAAAGCAGGAATACAGTCAGCGTATAGCAAAATTTCGCACAGCCTACGATGAGGAGTTAAAGAAAGTTGAAGAGATGACTACGAAAACGGATACCAAGTCGCTGGATATTATCAGCAAGCTTAAAGAGGCGATCGCAACTTCCCGAAGCCTGAATTCAAAGGTGATGGAACTTGCCGTTGCCAATAAGGACACAGAAGCGGCCCAACTGCTGAGCAAGGAGGCCGCACCGGCAGAGCGCAAAGTTGCTGAGCATATCGAGGCGCTCCTGGCCCACAACCAGGAGCGCAACAAGATCCGCTATGACGAGGCAGTTGGAACGTACAAGAGTTCACGTAATATTATGATTGGAATCGGAGTAGCGGCGATACTGATTGCAATCTTTGTTGCCCTGTTTCTGACCCGCGGCATAACAAGACCCCTCGGCGAGGGCGTATCTGTCATGGAGAGCCTTGCAGCGGGTGACCTCAGGGTTGCCATTGATGTGAAGACAAAGGACGAGACAGGCCAGCTCCTGCAGGCGATGAAGAACATGGTCGACAAGTTAAAGGGCATCGTCGGTGATGTCAAATCTGCTTCTGACAATGTTGCCTCCGGCAGCCAGCAGCTCAGTTCGAGTTCCGAGGAGATGTCACAGGGCGCGACAGAGCAGGCCAGTTCCGTGGAGGAGGTCTCGTCTTCCATGGAGCAGATGACCTCGAATATAAAGCAGAATGCCGATAATGCCCAGCAGACCGAGAAGATCGCCCAGAAGTCTGCGAATGACGCCAAAGAAGGCGGGGTCGCCGTTGAAGAGACTGTCAAGGCGATGAAGGAGATAGCAGGCAAGATCTCGATCATTGAGGAGATAGCACGGCAGACGAACCTGCTGGCCCTGAACGCGGCGATCGAGGCTGCCCGCGCCGGAGAGCACGGCAAGGGCTTTGCTGTTGTCGCCTCTGAGGTCAGAAAGCTGGCAGAGCGCAGTCAGGCTGCGGCAGGTGAGATCAGCCATTTGTCGACGTCAAGCGTACAGGTAGCTGAGATGGCAGGCTCTATGCTTGCCAAGCTGGTACCTGACATCCAGAGGACAGCGGAACTGGTCCAGGAGATCAGCGGGGCGTCGAATGAGCAGAACTCGGGGGCTGAGCAGATCAATAAGGCGATCCAGCAGCTCGACCAGGTGATCCAGCAAAATGCGTCAGCCTCTGAAGAGATGGCCTCAACTGCCGAGGAGCTTTCGTCTCAGGCCGAGCATCTCCAGGAGTCGATCGCCTTCTTCAAGACCGGGGAGGAGACCACCTCACGCAGGGTCGTGACGAACGAGCACAGAACTGCAAAGATGCCCCCGAAGACGAGGGTCGCCCATATGCAGCACAGGACCATCGCCCCGGCAGCAGGACCAGGGAAACAGGCGGGTATTTCGCTGGATCTTGGGACCACCGGCCACGGTGATGCTGACGACTCGGAATTTGAAAAATTCTAGGTCGTGAAGAGATGAGTGTCAGATAAGAAAGCCGCAAAATGCAGACGTTGTCAGGGAGGTGGGCATGATGGCATCGACATTTGCACGTGTTGTGTCTGTTTTGTTTGTCGTCCTTTGGGCTGTTCCGGCCCTGGCCGCTCACCCGCTTATTACTGACGACACAGGCACACAGGGCAAGGGCAAGTTCCAGCTTGAGGTGAACGGGGAGTTCTCGCGGGACAGCGACCGAGGAACGGTCACCAAGGTCACCGGCCTCGGGGCGACTCTCTCGTATGGCATTATCGACAACCTCGACGCTGCGGTCGGTCTGCCGTATCAATCCATCCGTGTGACGTCAGGTGACGGCACCTTTCGTGAAAACGGTTTGTCTGACATCGACTTATGCCTGAAGTGGCGTTTTTATGAGACTGAGGGGATGAGTCTGGCCCTGAAGCCTGGAATAACGCTTCCCACGGGCAACGAGGACAAGGGGTTGGGCACAGGCAGGGCGACCTACAGCCTCTTTTTTATTGCTACAAAAGAACTGCAGCCCCTTACTTTTCATCTGAACCTTGGCTATATCAGAAACGAGAACAAATTCGATGCGCAGAGGGACCTCTGGCACGCGTCCCTTGCCTCTGAGATCGGCGTTGCCAGGGATCTGAGGCTGGTGGGCAATATCGGCATCGAGCGGACTGTGGAGAAGGATTCAGACGTTCATCCCGCTTTCATCCTTGCCGGGCTTATCTATGGCGTGGCCGGGAATTTTGACATCGACGCTGGAATAAAATTCGGCCTGAACAGGGCCGAGGCAGACTATACGCTTCTGGCCGGAATAGCCTGGAGGTTCTAACCAAACATGAATAGCTGTTGTTCAGGACACACGCGTGGGAAGCGACAGGGAAGTATTTTTTTCAGTGTCCATAAGCTGGTATCTGTCCAGCTCTGAAGAGATACCGGTTTGCAGACATTGCTAGTAAGTTCAACAGAAAGAACGGAGGAGAGCACATGCTTAAGAACATGAAGATCGGAACAAAACTGATGGGTGGCTTTGGGCTTGTACTGCTGCTACTGCTCATTGTCGGTATCGTGGGGTACTGGAGCACCAACAAGGTGGCAACGACCACGATTCATCTTCTTGACGGGGATGCAAAGATTGCCCAGCACAGCGCGCGGCTTCGTGCAAACGTCCTTGGGCTGAGACGCTATGAAAAGGATATGTTTTTGAATGTGGGTTCGGCTGATAAGGTGGAAGGCTACATTAAGAATTGGGAAGGCCAGTATAAGAGCGTCGTCGAAAGGATAGCGGATATTGAGAAGATCGCTACTGATCCGAAGGACAAGGAGGCTATAAAGACCCTGAAGAGTGATGCGGATGGCTATGAGAAGACAATGAAAAAGGTGATTGCCATGTTGCGGGACGGCAGGATTAAGACCGCTGCCGAGGGCAATGCCGCTGTCGCCGAGGCAAAGGACGAGACCCACCGCATGGAAAAGACAGCGGTAGACATGGCCCAGGATTACAATACAAAAATGGATGAAGACAAGCCTGTAGTGCAGGGTATTGCGCGGACAGCGGCCATTGTCATTGTTGTAGCTGCACTGATTTCTATCATACTCGGGATTCTCGCTGCGGTTATCATCACCAGAGGTATTACCGGCCCGCTGTTCGAGGGAGTTGCGGTTATGGCTGCCCTGGCAAAGGGAGATCTGACCGTTGATATCGAATCAAAGAGCAAGGACGAAACCGGACAGCTTATTGCGGCCATGAAGACAATGGTCGACAAGTTAAAGGGCATCGTCGGTGACGTCAAATCTGCTTCTGACAACGTTGCCTCCGGCAGCCAGCAGCTCAGTTCGAGTTCCGAGGAGATGTCACAGGGCGCGACAGAGCAGGCCAGTTCTGTTGAGGAGGTCTCTTCTTCCATGGAGCAGATGACCTCGAATATACGGCAGAATGCCGATAATGCCCAGCAGACCGAGAAGATCGCACTGAAGTCTGCCAACGATGCAAAGGAAGGCGGAAAGGCCGTCGCCGAGACGGTGGCTGCGATGAAAGAGATAGCAGGGAAGATCTCGATCATTGAAGAGATAGCACGGCAGACGAACCTGCTGGCCCTGAACGCGGCGATTGAGGCCGCCCGGGCCGGAGAGCACGGGAAGGGCTTCGCTGTTGTCGCCTCTGAGGTCAGGAAGCTGGCAGAGCGCAGCCAGGCGGCAGCGGGCGAGATCAGCCATCTTTCGACGACCAGCGTCCAAGTGGCAGAGAAGGCAGGCGAGATGCTCACCAAACTGGTCCCTGACATTCAGAGGACAGCGGAACTGGTCCAGGAGATCAGCGGGGCATCGAATGAGCAGAACTCGGGTGCAGAACAGATCAATAAGGCGATCCAGCAGCTTGACCAGGTGATCCAGCAAAATGCGTCGGCCTCTGAAGAGATGGCCTCAACTGCCGAGGAGCTTTCGTCCCAGGCCGAACACCTCCAGGAGTCGATCGCCTTCTTCAAGACCGGGGAGGAGACCACCTCCCGCAGGGTTGTGATGAACGAGGCCCGGTCTGCGAAGATTCCACAGAAGGCCAAGGTTGCCCACATCGCCCACGAAGAGAGAAGGTCAGGCAAGACCATTGCGCCGGGAGGTGCAGGCAAACAGACCGGCATTTCTCTTGACCTGGGGACTTCAGGACACGGCGATGCAGACGACTCTGAATTCGAAAAATTCTAGGGGGTGAAGAAATGAGCGTTACGGGAATAACAGAAACAACGCAATACCTGACCTTCAAGCTGGGCGACGAGGTCTTTGCCGTAGACATCTCTAAGGTGCGCGAGGTGCTTGACTTCACCACGGTAACGAAGGTGCCGAGGACGCCTGATTTCATGCGGGGGGTGATCAACCTGCGGGGCAGCGTTGTCCCGGTTGTGGACATGAGGCTGAAGTTCGGGATGTCGGAGACCGAAAAGACGGTCAATACCTGTATCATCATCGTTGAGATCGCGCTGGACAACGAGACGACGATACTGGGTGCGCTTGCTGACTCGGTCCAGGAGGTCATCGACCTTGAACCTGAGCAGATAGAGCCCGCGCCCCGGATCGGGACCCGGTTGAAGACCGAGTTCATCAAGGGAATGGGAAAGAAGGACGACCATTTCATCATGATCCTGGACATCGACAAGATATTCTCGTCAGAAGAACTGGCGATGGTGCAGGGGGCAAAGGACAATCCACAATAACAGCGGCAGGGGCAGGCCGTTCATTATGGCTGCGCAGCAGCAGTATGAACGGCCTGTTTTATGTGAGGGGAATACTGTTTTGTATATAATAATCCATGGAAGATAACACCACGATATCCGGCTCACAGACGTTTGCAGCGGTCATGTCCAATAAGGACTTCAGCCGGCTCAGCGAGGTCATCTACAAAGAATGCGGTATCAAGATGAGCCCTGCGAAAAAGGTGATGCTCGAGGCCCGGCTCAGGCGCAGACTGCGGGACCTCTGCCTGAAGTCATTTGCCGAGTACTGCGACTACCTGTTGAGTCCCCGGGGCATTGAAAACGAGCTCTTCCTGATGATCAATGAGGTCACGACGAACAAGACCGATTTCTTCAGGGAGCCGAGGCATTTCGAATATCTCGTCAATACGGCCCTGCCAGAGGTCATGAGACTCGATGGGGCAGGGTTAAGGAGGAATATCCATATCTGGTCGGCCGGCTGTTCCACCGGAGAAGAACCCTATACCCTTGCCATGGTCCTGTCGTCATTCGCCGAGCAGTACCGGGGGCTGAAATTTATGATTCTGGCCACCGACATTTCGACGAAGGTCCTCGATAAGGCGGCCAGGGCCATATACGATATGAAGGCAATTGAGCCTGTCCCCCCGGCCATGAAAAAAAAATACCTCCTTCGCAGCAGGGACAAGACCAAGAACCTGGTCCGGATTGCCCCTGAACTGCGGGCCATGGTGAAGTTCCGCAGGCTGAATTTCATGGAGGGCGATTTCGGCATGAGGGAACCCATGGATATTATCTTCTGCAGGAACGTGATCATTTATTTCGACCGTCCGACCCAGGAAAGGCTGCTGAACCGCTTCTGCGAGCACCTGATCCCGGGAGGCTATCTCTTTATGGGCCATTCTGAGACGCTCAACGGTCTTGACGTTCCTCTTGCTCCGGTCGGCTCCACTGTCTACAGAAAGCCGCTATGAATTTTTCAGCAACAGATCTGCCGACACTTTATCTGAAGCCAGGCGAGTTTGTTATCTCTGATGAGCCGGCAGTCATTACCACGGTCCTGGGATCGTGCGTGTCGGTTACCATGTTCAGCCCGAGGCTGAGGATCGGGGCCATTTGCCACGGACTGCTCCCTCAGTGCAGGGATGTCGGGCCCTGCAATAATGAATGCGGGAAGGGGTTTCGCTATGTGGACTGCTCTGTCAGGTTGATGCTCACAGAGTTCAGGAGAAGGGGCATCGCGAACGCAGAGATTGAGGCCAAACTCTTCGGGGGGGCCGACATGTTTGCTCCGCAGGAGATAAGGCCGGGGAACATCACCGTCGGCAGGCAGAACATTGAAGCAGCGTTCAGGATATGTGAACAGGAGCGCATTCAGGTCCTGAAATCGGATACCGGCGGTATGTACAGCAGAAAGATTATTTTCCATATTCATACCGGTGACGTGTATCTCAAGCGCACCAAAGCAAAACACGGCAGTTGGTGATGGAGGGAAGGGTATAGTGATGACAATGCAGGAGTTGCTGCAGTGATTGGAAAAAAGAAGATTAAGGTTCTCATCGTTGACGACTCGGCAGTGGTGCGGCAGACGATGACCGAGATTCTGACGTCCGATCCTGATATATCGGTGATGGCAACGGCAGCTGATCCGTTTATCGCCGCCGAGCGTATGAGGGATGAGATCCCTGATGTCATAACGCTGGACGTGGAGATGCCGCGGATGGATGGGATAACGTTTCTTCAGAAGCTGATGAGCCAGCACCCTATCCCGGTGGTGATGTGCTCCAGTCTTACCGAAATGGGTTCTGAGACGGCACTGCGGGCAATGGAATACGGAGCGGTCGAGATCATCCAGAAGCCCCGGATGGGCACCAAACAGTTCCTTGAAGAATCCCGCATGCGTATCTGTGATGCGGTGAAGGCAGCCTCTATGGCGAGGGTCAGGCCGATATCAAGAACTCCGTTCAAGGTGACACCGAAGCTGACTGCTGACGCGGTTCTGGAGAAGCCGTCCTCCCGGGCGATGATCCAGACGACCGAGAAGGTCGTCGTGGTCGGCGCTTCGACCGGAGGGACCGAGGCACTGAGGGTTTTTCTTGAGATGATGCCCCCCGATGCCCCCGGTATCGTCATCGTCCAGCATATGCCGGAGAATTTCACCACCGCCTTTGCGAAACGGCTCGATGGCCTCTGCCGGATAACGGTCAAGGAGGCCGAAGACAATGACACGGTGATACGGGGCAGGGCGCTGATCGCCCCGGGAAACCGGCATACACTCCTCAAGCGCAGCGGTGCCCGCTATTTTGTCGAAATCAAGGACGGGCCTCTTGTTTCCCGCCACCGTCCCTCAGTGGATGTCCTCTTCAGGTCGGCGGCACGGTACGCGGGCAAAAACGCAGTTGCTGCGATCATGACCGGTATGGGTGACGACGGGGCGCACGGGATGCTCGAATTAAAGCAGGCCGGTGCCTATACCATAGCCCAGGATGAGGCCTCCTGTGTTGTATTCGGTATGCCGAAGGAGGCGATCAAGCTGGGGGGTGTCGACAAGATTGTCCCACTCGAACATATCGCCGGTGTCGTTCTCCGAGAAGCCAATAGCTGAGACTCTTCAGGGCAGGCCTGCCTGCCGGCAGGCAGGCCCGAGGATGACAAATTCTTACTTTATGTTACGACTCTTATTAAAGAATTACCACAATAGTATCGATAAGAGAAGCAAGGGCATGATCTGTTATGGACAACACTGAGGTCAGAAATTTCATAAAAGGGATCGAGAGCCTTTCGACAATTCCGGTTGTGCTGAAGGGGATTATGGATATAACCAGCGACCCGGATTCCTCCCCTGAAGAACTCTACAAGCTTATCGCCTATGATCAGACCCTGGCCGAACGTGTGATCAGGATGGCAAATTCACCTTTCTTCAGGCATGCCGGCAGGGTGACGGACATCGAACAGGCCGTGATGTTCCTCGGCTACGAACATATCCGCAATATTGCGATCAGTATGGGTGTTTTCATGATGTTCAGCAAAAAGACGGACAGGAACCTCAGGCAGTTCTGGGCGCACTGCTATGAGGTCGCAACCACGGCGGCCCTCGTCGCTCAGAGGACAACGATGGTCAATGCAAGCACTGCCTATCTTGCGGGACTACTGCACGATATAGGACGTCTTATCTTCTTCAGCCTTCATTTCCAGCAGTACCGCTCTATTCTCGGTACGGATGACCTGCTGGAGAGGGAGCTGGAAGTCTTCGGCTGCGATCATGCCCTGGCAGGGAGTTGGTTTGCGGAAAAGGCGAAACTCCCTGAAGAGATCACCCTGTCAGTGCGGTATCACCACGCGCCGTCGCAGGCGACCAGTTATCAGGATATCGTCTCTGTCGTTGCAATATCAGAGGCGCTCTCCCGGAGGTTCAGCCCCAAGATCGAGGACGACGGCATATGGACCGGGGACCATGATGCCATACTGCTCGAACTGTCTTTGGGCAGTGAGGATATTAACGAAATTGAGGAGAAGCTCAGGGTCGAGGAGGCCGAGATCAGCAGGTTTCTTGACCTGGGATGAATAATCAGCAGGAGGCATCTGCCCCTGTTGCCATGCGGCGTCAAATAGGATATTATAGGGTGCGCAGGACTTCTCAATAAAACAGCGGAAACGGATATGGAGAATAACGAACTAATATTGAAAATGTGTGACATCCCGGCCGTCCCGATGGTGGCCATGAAGGTACTGAAACTTGTGGACGCCCAGAATACTGATGTCGATTCGCTTCAGGACGTTATCATGGCGGACCAGTCGCTTGCAGCGCGTGTCCTCCAGATGGCGAATTCGTCATTTTACGGAATGGGCCGCAATGTTGACACCATTTCCGATGCCATAATCATGATGGGCTTCAATACGATCAAGAATCTTGCCCTCGCCGTATCGACAAAAGACGTCTATAAGAAATTCGGCCTTCTTGAGCAGAAGCTTTGGGAGCACAGCATCGGGGTTTCGGTTGCAGCGGGCCTTATTGCGCGGGACATACGGGTTGGCCCGGCTGAGGAGGCTACCGTGGCCGGGCTTTTGCATGATGTCGGCAAGGTGGTTATGAACAACAGTCAGCCTGAGAGGTTTTCGATGCTGACCGAGATGGTGTATAACGAGCGTGTCATGTATATCGAGCGTGAAAAGGATATCTTCGGTTTTGGCCATGCCGAGGTCGGAGGAATCTTTGCACACCGGTGGGGATTTCCCGACCACCTCTGCGATACGATCAGACGGCACCATTTTGCGGCCTATGATGATCTGCTTGATCTTGAGCCCAGAACAAGGGCTCTTTGTTGCATTACGGCACTTGCCGACAGCCTCTGCATCAGGCTCGGTGTGGGCTTCCGGGGTCCCATGGCAGACCTTCCTCTCAGGGACCGCGAGTATATGCAGCTGCTGAAGATCAGCGAGGAACAGATGGCCGATATCACCGAACGCTTTAAACAGGCATATATCGAGGAGAAACTGAGCTATCAAATGTGAGGGCAGATGTGAGTTGTCATGGCTATTGAGTCATTAAAAAGGATCTTCCAGATCACCACGGTAAAAGAGGGCAGGGAAGTTGTGATCTCGGGCCAGGGGAAGCGGAAGCAGAAACCCCGCAAGGAAGAGAAAAAGGAATCTGCCGGTAAGGTTGATATCACCGTCTGAGGATGCCTTCATGCTGAAGAAAATAATCAATAAACAGGCAGTTCCGCCGAAGACCTGCGAAAAAGACCTTATAGCCCTCGAAATAGCCGAGATGCATCAGCTCGCCGAACGCCTGTTAAAGAAACTGGAGTCACGCATTACGGTCATCGAGTCGGCTGAAAAGAGGATCGACAAGAAGCTGGAAAGGCTCGAACTCCTGATAGAAAAGGCTGAGCACCTTCATGTTTCAGGCTCACCTTCAGTTGCCAGAAACCGGGAGATCCAGGCCCTTGTTCAAAAGGGACTCAAGGTCGACGAAATAGCAAAAATCCTTGACATGCCGAGAGGCGAAATCGAACTGATCCTCAGCCTTAGCCGGTAATCTCTTCCCGGAAAAAAGGTATCCTCCGCGGCAAAAATTTCCTGTTCCAATATCTCAGAATCCTTGTTGTCGGAATTTTGACGGGCATCCCGCTTTTCTGAAACTGATCTCATTCATCCCGATATGCCATTCTGCACGACGCTCATTCCGGTTCTTTAGCTGCATATATTGTCATCCACGTGGCCTGCCTGCCTGTCGGCAGGTTTGACCCGGTGATCAGGAACATATTGAAAATACAGAATATTCGCCCCAGCGAGCCGCAGTGGAGACCTGATTATGAACTTCGGGACGAATAAATGGCCGGGCCGTATGAGTAGCTCGCACGAATCCTTTCTGGCATTTCCTCCCCCGTCATGGCATCCGCTTTGCTTTATCACTGGCATGTACAAAGGAATTTACATAGCGCTCTCGGGAGCAACCCTTAAACAGACCCAGGTAGATATGATTTCGCAGAACCTGGCGAATGCCTCGACACTCGGATATAAAAAGGACAAGGTGGCCTTCGAGGAGTTCCTGCTCTCCCGGTTAAACGGCAGGCAGGAGCCTGTTGAGGCACGGTCCCTCAGCGATCTGGCAACTATCAGGACCGATTTTTCGAGCGGGAATATCGTCCGCACCGGAAATCCCCTTGATGTCGCTATAGACGGAAAGGGGTTCATGAGCCTGGAGGGGGGCAAGTATACCCGGCGGGGCGATCTCAGGCTCGATAGCAGCGGCTATCTGGTCACGACACAGGGAATCAAAGTGCTCGGCAAGAACGGCCCGATTCTGGTATCGGGAAAGGGCACCATCGAAATCAATCCGTCAGGCGATGTGTCGATCGACGGGGTTCAGATCGACAGGATATCCCTGGTCGATTTTCCTGATATGAATGCGGTCAGAAAGTCCGGCGAAGATACGTTTGAGACGCAGCAGGTTCCCCTGGCTGCAACGTCGACCCTGAAACAGGGATATGTCGAGACTGCGAATATCGAGGTCGTCAGGGAGATGGTCCAGCTGATCGCCGCGATGCGGGAGTTCGAGATGGCACAGAAGTTTATCCAGTCCTTTGACGAGACAACAGCCAAGGTAACGGCCGAGATGGCGCGGATATAATAGCAATGACAGAGACAACGGGATATATATCGAGAGATACAGGGAGGATACAATGATACGCTCACTTTTTACCGCAGCAACGGGCATGGAGGCGATGAAACTCAGCATCGACGTCATAGCCAACAACCTGGCGAACGTCAATACCGTCGGCTTCAAGAAGAGCAGGGCCGATTTCCAGGACCTTATTTATCAGACAATAAAGGCGCCTGGAGGTACCTCTGCGGAGGGCGTACAGATACCCTCGGGTATCCAGGTAGGTCTTGGTGTCAAACCGGTGGCGGTCCAGAAGATATTTCAGCAGGGTGACTTTGTGCATACCGGCAACAGCCTTGATCTGGTTATCGAAGGTGATGGCTTTTTCAATGTCCTTACCCCGGATGGAACCGTGGCCTATTCCCGGGGAGGGGCCTTCAAGCTCGACAGCGAGGGCAGGGTCGTGACCTCTGACGGCTATCCCCTTGAGCCTGCCATTACGATACCGACAAACACGCTCAGCACCACCGTGGGATCGGACGGCAGGGTGACTGTGCTTCAGGCCGGCAGCACGGCCCCCACAGAGATAGGCCAGCTTCAGATTTCGAGGTTTATCAACCCCGGCGGACTTCAGGCGATGGGCAAAAACCTTTTCCTGCCGAGCGCATCCTCCGGCGAGGCGACAACAGGCAATCCAGGGGCCGAGGGCCGCGGTACCATAAACCAGGGGTTTGTCGAGATGAGCAATGTGAATGTTGTCGAGGAGATGGTTAATATGATCGTCAGTCAGCGTGCTTATGAGGTGACCTCGAAGACGGTCCAGGCATCGGATGAAATGCTCCAGACAACAAACAACATGAAGAGATAATGATGAAATCCGGAAAGGATAAAGCTGCAAGAGTCAAGGGTCAAGGGTCAAGGGTCTTTCTTGCAGCCTGCAGCGTGCAGCTTGCAGCTATCGTATTGATTCTGGCCGGAACGGCCTTTGCGTCCGGAAATACGATAGAGGCCATATTGAAGGACTACATCACGACAAACTATCCGTGGGCAGAAGTCGATATCAGCGACATCCGGATGACGGATGCGATGCCCGACAACAGGCCCGAGCGGATCCTGCTCGAAAAAGGCTTGCCGGGCAAGACCGTGTTTATTTTGGAGTTCAGGAACGGCAAGAGGCAGACGGTTATGGCGAATGTCAAGGCCTTTGACCGGGTGGTTATGAGCAGAAGGGCCTTCAAAAAGGGGTCCTCTCTCCAGAAGGATGATCTGTATGTCACCCTTATGGATGTCACAAGGATGCCGAAGAACGCTGTCAGCAACCCGGAAATGATCACGGGCAGACCGCTCAACCGTTCCATTGTTGCCAACATGCCGTTTGTGAGCGACATGCTGAGCGATACAGCCCAGATGAAGAAGGGGCAGCGGGTCTCGCTTGTCTTCGAGGCAAAGGGGATGAGTATCACCGTGCTGGGAGAATTGAAGGAGAACGCAGCCATAGGGACGTATGCAAAGGCAATGAACCTCAGCTCAAAAAAGATCGTGGCCGGAATTCTGACTGACGAGAATACCATCAGGGTGGAGTTTTAATATGACAACTTCAAGGGGCATGAATCGGGCTGTATGCGGCAGTTTCATCAGACCTGTTTCGCTTGCAGCCTGCTGTTTGACGCTTGCGGCTTTTCTTTCAGGCTGTGCAACAACGCCGCCACTGCCGCCGCATCCTCCCAAATACGTCTATAAAGAGGAGAAGGCGCCTGCGGTTTCGACGAATTCCCTCTGGACCGACAGGGCGAGTCTTTACGAAGACACCAAGGCCCGCAGGCTCAATGATATTGTTACGATCAATGTCGTCGAGAACATTACGGGGTCGGGCACGGCAGACACCAGCACCGGAAAGGATTCGTCGCTTGACGCGAGTGTCAGCACATTTTTTGGTGCGCCGCTCAGCATGCTGAATGCCTTCGGTAAGGGGACGTCGCTGAATCCCAACGTGTCCGGTTCGATGAAAGACACCTTCAAGGGTACCGGATCGACTACCCGGGCGGGAAAGCTTGTCGGCACGATAACTGCCAAGGTGGCCGAGGTTATGCCCAATGGCAACCTCGTGCTTGAGGCGCGCAAGGACATCACGATTAACAATGAAAAGCAGACGCTGGTCCTGCGCGGCATGATCAGGACGACGGATATTGCGATTGATAATACTATCTCCAGCAGCAAGGTCGCCGATGCAGAGGTCTTTTATATCGGTGATGGCGTTGTCCAGGACAAACAGTCGCCTGGCTGGCTGGTGAAGATCCTCGATAAAGCGTGGCCATTCTGATGAAAACGACATTAGGGTCAAGGGTCAACGCATATACGGTCGTCGCAGCTATTCTTATTGCTTGCAGCTTGCCGCTTGCCGCTTGTCCCTCTGCTTCTGCCGAGAGGATCAAGGACATCGCAAGTTTTGAAGGGGTCAGGACGAACCAGCTTATCGGTTACGGACTTGTCGTGGGGCTCAATGGCTCCGGCGACAAGGGGCTTGCCACCATGCAGACCATAGCCAACATGCTCCAGAGGATGGGGGTGACGGTTGCTCCCAAAGACATCGGCGCGAAGAATTCCGCTGCGGTGATGGTTACGGCAACCTTGCCCCCGTTTCCCAAGCCGGGCATGAGGCTCGACGCCCTCGTCTCCACGATCGGAGATGCGAAGGACCTGGTAGGAGGCACCCTGCTGCTTTCACCCCTGAAGGGTCCCGATGGCACGGTCTATGCCCTTGCCCAGGGTCCTGTTTCTATCGGCGGGTTTATCGGTGGCGGCGGAGGAACAACAAGCCAGAAGAACCACCTGACCGCGGGAAAGGTCCCGGAGGGGGTCACCATAGAGCGGGATCTGCCTTTTACCCTCGGCAGTGGCGGGGAGATAAAGCTCTTCCTTCACCGGCCTGATTTTGCAACCGCCTCTTCGGTAGTCGGGAAGATTAATGACACGCTGAAGGCCGGCTACGCCTCGACGATCGACTCGTCTGCCATCAGGCTCAGGATCCCCGGAGAATACCGGGAGAGGATCGTTGACCTGATAACCCTGCTTGAGGCGGTGGAGGTGACGGTCGATATTGCAGCGAAGGTCGTGGTCAATGAAAGGACCGGTACGATCGTGATCGGTGACAGGGTCAGAATAGCCCCGGTTGCCATATCTCACGGTAACCTGACGATTGAAATCAAGACCGAATACAAGGTTTCGCAGCCCCAGTCTTTTGCACCTGAAAAGGCCGAGACCGTGGTCGTACCCCAGAAGGATGTGAAGGTAAAAGAAGAAAAGGCGTCTCTGATCGAGGTCTCGGGAGTTACGCTGGGCGAGATTGTGAAGGGTCTGAATGCGCTGGGCGTCACGCCCCGCGATCTTATCTCTATCCTGCAGGCCCTGAAGGCGGCAGGAGCGCTGAGGGCAGAGCTGGAGATTATCTGATGAAGGTGACTCCGGATATCGCTGCGTCAGCTACCCGCTCCCTGGACAGCCTGAGGGGCAGAAAAGACCCTGAGGCGATCAGGGCAGTGGCACGGGAGATGGAGACTCTCTTTGCCCATGAACTGATCAAGGCGATGCGGCAGACAGTGAAACCTGCCTCGGGGGATGCAGGCTTTGGCAGGGACACCTACATGAGCATGTTCGATATGGAGCTTGCCCGGATTCTCTCTGACAGGGGTCTCGGGCTGCAGGATCTCATGATAAACGGTATGACCAGACAGGTCCGGAATGGCACCCCGTCTGTCCCTGTGCAGCAGGAGCAGCCGGCAGCTGGTGCTGAAGTCAGGAAAGTTTCAGCCGCGGTACCGGCATCCGGAGCCGGAGCAGCCCCGCCAGTTCAGGTTGCTGCAGAGCCAATAACAGAGGCAGGACTTCCGGTTGACGGGGTTATCAGCTCGAAGTACGGTATGAGAAAGCATCCTGTTTACGGGGACTTCCGGTTCCACCGGGGTCTGGACATAGCAGCGCCCCTCGGCAGTGAGATCCATCCCATCGGCAGGGGTACAGTGACGTTCAGTGGTACAAAGCCCGGTTATGGCAATATTGTTATAATAGATCATGGAAACGGCATGATCAGCCAGTATGCGCACAACAAGGTGAATATGGTCAAGGCAGGAGACGTGGTTGACGAATCCAGCGTCATAGGGAAAGTGGGCAGCGAAGGGGTCTCAACCGGCCCGCACCTCCACCTTGAAGTGAAGCAGAACGGCCGGCGGGTCAACCCGCTTACGGTCCTGGCAATGAAATGAAGGGAAATTCATTAAAGAATCCTGTGAAAATGCCGATTAAAGAAGTAGAGTATTTCATAAGGAGGACAGAATGAAGATTCAAGGGAACAGACCGCCTGAAAAACAGGACGTAGCAGCTCAGGTCCAGAATGTGGGCAAGCAGGCCCAGGCGGGCAGGGCCGCTGTCGGGCAGGTGAGCAAGACAGACAGGGTCGATCTCTCCGGGAAGGCAAAAGAGATGGCCGAGATGAGAAACACGATCAACCAGCTCCCCGAGATCAGGACAGATAAGGTCCAATCGATCGAAAAAGCGGTCAATGACGGAACCTATACGATTGACGCGAAGAAAATTGCCAACAAGATGATTAATGAACTCGTATGAAGCCTGTTGAGTCCATAGCAAACATCCTGACTGAGCAGATCGGCAGCTGCAAGGTGCTCCTCGGCATCCTGCAGCGGGAGCGGGCCTGTCTGGTTGATTTCAACGCGGACGGTGTCGAAGAACTCTCCAAGGAGAAGGACACGGTGTTGCTCAGGATGAGACTGCTGGAGGAGGAGCGGATCCGGCTCGTCAGAAAGTTC
This sequence comes from uncultured Thermodesulfovibrio sp., assembly GCA_964499365.1. Lineage (GTDB taxonomy): Bacteria > Nitrospirota > Thermodesulfovibrionia > Thermodesulfovibrionales > UBA6898 > PALSA-1316. The sequence goes on along the minus strand of CAZCKU010000007.1, from coordinate 33,667 downwards.
TTTGAAAGGGAGTTGACCCTCAAGGAAATCAGTGCGCTTACCGGTGATACGTCTCTTCTGGATATCAGATCGACACTTTTGTCTCTTGCCCAGAGCGTGGAGGAACTGAACCAGTTCAACCGGCTTCTGGTCGACCGGTCACTCAGCTACATACGGAATACCGTCAATTTTTTCGGTTACCACGAAGTAGGTCAGGGCGGCGGCAACAGGGGCACGCTCCTGTCGGCGGAGATATAGGAGCCATCCATGTCATTACTCGGTCTTTTTGAAATAGGCAGGTCGGCGATAAACGCCAGTCAGTCGGCGATCAGTACGACCAGCCACAACATTGCGAATGTGAACACCCCCGGCTATAACCGGCAGGAGGTGATACTCAGTATAGCAAGCCCAGTTGCCCTGGGCAATAACAGCTATCTTGGCCGGGGTGTATCGGTCACAGCGATCAAATCGAGCTATAATCAGTTCCTGCAGGCACAGCTTGTGGGACAGCAGCAGGTTGCCGGCAGATCAACGGTATTGAGCCAATCCCTGGGCCAGGTTGAACAGGTATTCAACGAGGTGCAGGGGATGGGTCTGGGAACGTATCTTTCGGATTTTTTCAATTCCTGGAACGATGTTGCGATGAGTCCGGACAGTCAGGCCCAGCGGACTCTGCTCCTCCAGAAGGCGGAGACCCTTGTCCAGGTGGTTGGACAGGTCGAGACCGGTATCACGGACAGCTTGGCGGTGGTCAACCAGTCGATCGGGGATGTCGTCACCCGCGTTAACACGCTGGCATCAGATATCGCGAAGCTGAACAGCAGTATTCTTCAGGCTGAAGGGGGCACGAATTCGGGCAGCGCAAACGACCTCAGGGCCCAGAGGGATGTACTCCTGACTGAACTTGCTGACCTGACCGAGTATTCATCCTATGTCAATGAGGACGGCACCGTCGGCGTTAATATAGGCATGAGGAATCTGGTTAACCGTGACAGGACGAATACGCTCCAGAACGTCATGAACAACGACGGGAACCAGGATATCTATCTCGACAATGTCAAGATTACGTCTAACGTAACAAAAGGGCAGCTGGGCGGTCTTATTGCTGTCAACAGCAGCATTCAATCCGGGCCGCTGGTCTCCCTCAGGAGGCTGATAGCCTCGATCACCCAGGAGGTAAATATTCAACATAGGGCCGGCTTTGATCTTGCCGGGGCTCCCGGGGGCGATTTTTTTAATAACCTGCAGCTTAACGTGAAGACTATCTCGGCGGGTTTAAGTATCACCCTGCCTGCCGACGTATCCACGATGGCTCTCAACGATTACAAGATACAGTTCGACGGCACCGGTGCAAATTACTCAATAATCAACATGCAGACTGGTGCTTCAACCGCTCCCGCTGCTTACGTATCGGGCAACCCGATCAGTTTCGGCGGCATAACCGTGACAGTCACGGGGGCAGCAGCCGCCAATGATTCGATCACCGTCAGTCCGCTTACGGATGCGATAAAGAATTTCGGGGTAGCGATTTCCGATCCCAATGGGGTGGCAGCCTCGTCGAGTGCGGCTGAAATACCCGGGAATAATTCGAATGCCCTCCTTTTGGCGGCTCTGTCAGATACGTCTGTGGCGAATCTCGGGGCGACCAGTTTTTCAGACTATTATGGGGGAATTGTTTCGACGATCGGTACCATGAGCGCTGCGGCGGCAGACAGCCTTAAATTTGACAGTGCGATACTTGCTGATGTGCAGAACAAGAGAGAGTCCTTCTCCGGGGTGTCTTTGGATGAAGAGGCTGCAAACCTGATCAGGTTTCAGCGTGCGTTCGAGGCGGGTGCCAGGATGATCAGCACAGCGGATGAACTTATGCAGACGATCCTGAACATGTAGGCAGAAAGGAATAGAGCCATGAGAGTGACCGAACAGATGCAGGCCAACATGATCAGACTTTCTCTTCAGAGTTCAGTAGACGAGCTTGGCCGCAGCAACAGACAGCTGATGACCGGAAAAAAGGCTGACAAACCCTCGGATGATGTCCTGGGAACAGTCCAGGCGATGGATTACCGGGTCAGTATCAGTGCGAATGAGCGATTCAGGAACAACATAGACCTCGCTGATATTGAGCTGTCGTTTACGTCGGCGACCATGGAGTCAGTCAGCAGCAGCCTGGCTAATCTTTATAGCCTGGTGAGTTTGGGTTCTCAGCCTCTGGTGGATCCTGACCTCAGGGCTTCATATTCACAGCAGGCTGCAGAGTGGCGCGATATGCTCCTGAATCTTTCGAATACCAAATATGGAGATAAGTATATTTTCTCCGGATACCAGACCGGGTTGCCGGCGTTTGCCGCGAATCCGGCTGTACCTGCCCTTCCGTTGCAGTATGACTATAATGGTGACAGCGGAAAGACGAATGTGCCGGTGGCCAGGGGCATGAATGTCCCGGTTAATCTCCCGGGAAGCACTGTCTTCAGTCCTCCGCTGCCCCTTAATCCTCCGGCCCTGTTACCGGATGGCAGGTCAGTAGCGTATGCGCAGGTTACCAATCCGGCGAATGGCATCAACACGCTGACAGTTACGGTTGGAGCGGTGGGCGATCCTGATTATGACACGTTTGCGGCTTCAAACTATATGGAGATGGCAAATATCCTGAGTTTTGCCTGGAAAGGCCAGGCTGTTGACGGAACGCCTCTGGGGCCTGACGCTGCCACAAGTCAGACCATGGGTATGCACCGGGTCCAGGCCCTGGCACCGGTCTTCGAAGGTGTCTCATCTCAGATGATTCAGATCACGACGGATATCGGTCTGCGCAAGACGAGGCTGGATGATCAGGTGAAGCGCCTGTCCAATACCTACCTCAGCCTGAAGACAGCCCTGTCGAGGGTTGAAGACGCTGACATCAACCAGGTTGCTGTTGATATAAAGACCGCGCAGGTCGCCCTCGAGGCAATGAGAACGACTGCTGCGCAGATTCTCTCTCAGTCCATCTTCGACTTCCTGAGTTAGGCGCGTCGTGTCAGTCAGTTGTGTTGGACTGTCGTGCCGGTCTCTGATCGCGGATCTGTCAGGGGATGATGGGTTATGCAGATCCCTGTAATTGTAACCAGCGACAATATCTATTCCTTCTACCGCTCCTTCGGAAAGGCCCTCCAGTTCTCCGTCGGTGACATCGTCAGGGCCGAGGTTATCAATGCGATGTCTTCGGGTACGGTCTCCCTCAGGGTTACCACGGAGTCGGGTGAAACCGGCCTCATTGCTGCTCGGACCAACCTGCCCCTTACGACCGGTGCGCAGGTCATGCTGAAGGTTGCAGGGGGAGACGGGGAGATCAGGCTTCAGCTCGTCGGTACTGCATCAGAGGGATCACTCATCAACAATCAGCCTCCACCCGAAAATATTCCGGCGAAACTCATCAATATGCTCTCAGGCCTGACGGGTGCGAAGCTCAAGAATGAGGACATACTGACATTGAAGCAGGTCTTCCAAAAGATCCCGGACGGGATCAAGGCGGCCTTCCCTGAGTTCAGGGCGCTGGAGGAGTTGATGCCCCAGATTGCAAAGCTCAATCCCGGGCTTCTGCGGAAATCGGTGGAAGGCTCTGGAGTCCTGTTTGAGACAAAGCTGAAGCTGATCAGTCAGGAGATGGCTCTTCAGCAAGGCGGTGGTGCCGGGACAGGGTTTGTGATCGAGGGTGACGAGGAGCAGGTGAAACTGCTCCGGCAGGTCATAGGGGATGAAGCAGTGCTGAAGGCTGTAAAGGCAACAGGTACGACCGAAGCCGACCTTGAGGCGACGGTCGACAAGGTGATCAGGAATGTGCTGGAGGGAGACGGCAAGGGGCAGGGGCAGCGTGCGGGAGGGCCGGAGCAGTCGCCCGTAAATGCAAAGACAGTCTTTACCCCGGAGACAGACCAGAAGGCACTCCTCCTGAAAGTAGGGGAACTGCTCAAAGACGGCGATATTGTGGCCTCGCTGAAGGCTGCCGGCGTCAATGCCCCAGAGGTATCAGGCGTTGTCGATCGTCTGTTGAAGAATATTGAGTTTTTTCAGTTGAGTTCCAGAGTTAATGATGTGCTCTACACCTTTCTGCCTCTGACCTGGCAGGAGATGAGGGACGGGGAAATAACCTTCAAACAGGAGACCCGGTCCGGGAGCAGGGCCTTTACCTGTGACATCAATCTCGATCTGGTTACCCTGGGCAGACTGGCTGTCTCGATAACACTTTTTGAAGGCTCGTATCATGTCACCTTCTATGCCGAGGATCCGGATACCCTGGGGCTGATTGAAGCGGAGAAGGGGCTGCTTGAAATGGGTTTCTCTGAGGGCGGCATGCCCCTCAGGGCACTCAATGTAACCACCAGGCGAAGAATCAGCTTTGGTGTGGCCGAGAAGAATGGGCTTGACATCAAGGTCTGACAGGGTCTGAATATGGCAGATATACGGAGAAAGGCAGCTGCGCTGAAATATGCCCACGGTGAGGATAAGGCCCCGAAGCTTGTGGCGAAGGGAAGCGGTGCTGTTGCCGACAGGATCATCAGGATAGCAGAAGAGCACGGTATCCATATACAGGAAGACCGGGCGCTCATCGATGTGCTGTCGTCTCTCGATCTCTATCAGGAGATCCCCCCTGAATTGTATAAGGCCGTAGCCGAGATACTGGTTTTTGTCTACAAGCTGAATAAAAAGGCGGAGAGGTAGTTTGGCAGGCCGGTAAGGTCAGACTATCTTCGAAAAGCCGTTGTACTCGTCCTTTGAGGTGTCCATCATGTTTCCATTCACATCCGTTCCCTTAAACTTGAACACGATGTGAGAAAGGTCGATGGTTCCGTTTCCGGCAGCATTTTGTGTGATAGAAAAAGTAACGGTGGCTGTTGCCATATCAGGGCGATAAACCACTCGCAGGGGTGTTGAGGGCAGACGTACCTCGGTCGCAGGTGTTGCAAGGCCCCAGTTGTAGAGGCCTCCGGTACCCGTGCTGCTTGACCTGCTGATATTCCAGTTGGACGTATTGCGGACTGAAGCCGGGTCCATGTCCTTGTCAAAGATGAAGTTGACTGTAAAGGTCTTCGTGGCTCCGGGAGTTGCCAGTGAATCGTCAAGGGACGACACCAGCGTGCCCGGTTTTGATGTGAGGGCCAGATTTGCAGAATAGGCAACGATAAAACCCGGGGCCGATTTTTCGAGGATCTTGGCCTGCAGTTCCAGCATCAGTTCAGGGGCCACTTTGTTAACAATAGCCAGTTCCTCACGGGCCTTATCCGTTTTCTGCTGTTCGGCGTAGATCATCCCGAGCTCAAAATGAACATAGGAAAAGTCCTTTTTCAGTGCGAGTGCCTTATTGAACTGTTCCTCCGCCTCGACGTATCTTCCGGCCATTCGGTATGTCTGACCGAGGGCATAGTATCCCCCTGAATCCTGCGGCAGGAGTTGAATAACCTTTTTGAACTGAATTTCTGCCTCGCCATACCTTCCTGAGGCCATAAACCCCTGCCCCAGAGAGTAATAATTTTGACTCATGGCCGGGTTCTTCCTGACAGCTGTAGTATATTGCTCAATGGCTTCCGCGTATCTGCCCTCGCTGAAATACAGATTGCCGAGCTTGAGGTTCAGACTGTCATCGGTAGAAAAGACTTTTATGGCCTGTTTGTAGGTCGTAATAGCATCGACGGTCTTGCCGCTCTGAGTCTGGGCTGTGGCAAGATACTCGAAGGCATTGCGTGCATTGTCGGAATAGGGGGAAAGTGCGATAGAACGCCTGAATTCACGGATAGCAGTGCTGTAGTCCTTCGAAGAAAAGGCGTCAATCCCGCGTCCGAGGGCGCCGCCCGCCAGACTTTCGAACTGGGCATAGCTGGGTACGGTAGCAGAAAAAATAGCGTCGGCAGCAGATGTTATATCCATGATATTATATCGGCAGAAAAGAGGATATGCTTTAGAGGTAGATGTTTGTCACCGGAACGAAGAGTGCAGGCATGAATATTGCTAAAAATATTTGTTGCACTATACTAAATTAAGGAACAGAGCAATCTATGATAAACGATAGTGATATTCAGAATTATCTTGGGATGATAGACAAGTCGAAGACGACCAGGCCCGGGGTACAAGACGACGGAGATGCCGCCATATCCGTTGATCGTGCACAACATGTCATAATCGATCCCGGTTGTGACATCCGCGGCATAGAGCGGATGAGCTTCGGCAAAGGGGTCGTTATTCAGAAGGACTGCTGGTTGAACATTGCATTTCAGAAACAGGCTCCCGGTCCGATGATCCTGATCGGAGAAGGGACAAATATAGGCAGAAGATGTATCATATCAGCCGCCAACAGCATAACGATTGGCAAGTACGTTCTTCTGGCTCCCAATGTTTTTATTGCCGACACGCATCACGCGTACCAGCAGATAGGTGTTCCTATTATGCACCAGGGAATTACCACACATGAAGACCGGATTGAGATCGGCGATGAAACATGGATCGGCATTAATGCTGTGGTCATGGGTAATGTGACGATTGGCAAACATTGCGTTATCGGCGCCAATTCAGTTGTCAACAGAGACATTCCCGACTATTGTGTTGCAGTCGGTAATCCGGCGCGGGTTGTGAAGAGCTTTGATCCGGCGACCCAGGAGTGGGTCAAAGTCAGTGGACAAGATGCTCTGGAGAGATTCCTGGCTGCCCGAGGAGAACTGTCATTTGATGGTATTGGAAAAACTACCAGGGAAGAAATATAGGTGATTATTTATGCATCAAAGCTCATATAACATCATTACACGATTCAGGGATCTTGTTGATAAGCATTTTCAGAACGAAAAAATACGCGTTCTGGATGTTGGAAGCTATGGGGTCAATGGCACCTATAAGGAGATATTTGCCGAAACCAAAAAATATGACTATGTCGGACTCGACGTTAACCCCGGCCCAAACGTCGATTACATACCTGCAGATCCCTATGCATGGCCTGAACTGCCTGACGAATCCTTTGATGTCATTATCTCCGGGCAGGCTTTTGAGCATATAGAGTTTCCCTGGCTTGTCATCGATGAAATGAGAAGGACGCTGAAACGAAATGGCCTTATTTGCATTGTTGCGCCGTCGCGGGGGCCTGAACATAAGTATCCTGTCGACTGCTGGAGATACTATCCGGACGGCTTCAGGGCCCTTGCCAAGTGGGCAGGACTTGAGGTGCTTGAGTCAAAAACATTTTGGGGTTCCTCGGGCTTTTCTGATGGCAGTGACCAGTGGGGAGATTCCTTCTGTATTCTGTATAAGAAGGAGTCTGGAACTGCGGGACATAGGGCCCCAAGGACAGTACCCGCAACTTCAGCCCGATCGTTCAATAGATTTAACCCTCTCGAACGGTCGAGACAGGAGGAATACTACGGACACGCTCGGGAGGATGTGGCTGCATCTTTGGTCAAACATGGACTCCATCCGAAGCGGGTGCTTGAGATCGGCTGCGCAGCCGGCGCTACGGGGAAGAGGCTCAGGGAGTTGCTGCAGATTGAGCGTTACGTCGGTGTCGAATTGTCGGAGCAGGCCGCTATGAAAGCGCGCGAGCATCTGGACCAGGTGTTTGTGGCGGACATTGAGGGTACTGATTTGACGTCTTTGGGCCTGCGTCACGGTGACTTCGATCTGCTCCTTGCCCTGGATGTTCTCGAGCATCTCTACGATCCCTGGAGTACTCTCATGTTGCTCACGCAGTATGTTAGGCCGGGAGGATACATTGTCGCATCAGTTCCGAATGTTCAGAACATCGCGGTTGTAGACGATCTGCTTAAGGGCAGGTGGCAGTATGCAACTGCCGGAATTCTCGATGCCACGCACCTGCGTTTTTTTACGCTGGAAAGCATTCTGCATCTCTTCTCCGGGGCAGGATTATCCCTGGAGAGAACTGATAGTGTTCTCTTCCCGGGGACGGATACGGCAAAGCTGAAGGAAAGCGGAAATGTGATACAACAGAACAACGTGACCCTTTCAGCTCTCAGCCGGAACGATGTGATCCGTTTTTTTACCTATCAGTTTGTCGTCATTGGCAAAAAAGGCGATGGACCTCATGTCATGACTTCTGAGGTCGGCAGCGAAATGGACAGGTTGATGTCAATGTCTGATGTCTACACTCTTGGAGTTCAGTCAGGCACGCCAGTCTTTTCAGCGGAAAATACTCCGAGGCTTCCGGTTTTTACCAGGAGTATTACAAAGGGGATGACCTCAATAGTAATTCTCACATTTAATCAACATGAATACACAAAAAAATGCATACAAAGCATCCGGAAGCATACTCCCGAACCGCATGAGATTGTTTTTATCGACAACGGGTCAACGGACGGTACCGTGAAGTGGCTGAATAAAATGGCAGCGGAGAATGAAAACTACTCTGTAATCGAAAATAGCGATAACTTAGGCTTTGCCAGGGGGTGCAATCAGGGTATCGAGGCCTCCGGAGGTGAGTTTATTCTTCTTCTGAACAATGACGTCGTTGTTTCTGACGGCTGGCTTTCGGGAATGCTGGAATGTCACCGGCATGCGCCTGACGCTGGTATCGTAGGTCCCATGACGAATAATATCAGCGGTCCCCAGAGGGTCAGTTCAGAGGATTATCGATCGATAGAATATCTTGATGAATATGCAAAGAAGTTTCGTGACAAGCATCGCCATCGCCGGATTCCTCTGCGGAGAATCGTTGGGTTCTGTATGCTCTTCACGAGAGAGTTGGTCGAAAAAACCGGCCTGCTGGACGAAACATTTGGTACCGGTAATTTTGAGGACGACGACCTCTGTTTGCGCGCCGCACTGGAGGGATTCAGAAACTACATTGCTGGTGATGTCTTTATCCATCACTTTGGGAGCCGAAGCTTTCTCGGCAACAAACTGGATTATGGCGGGATCATGTCAGGGAACAGGAAGCTTATCGAAAAGAAGTGGATGCTGGGGGCGCAGACCCGGCTTGGAAAAAAGTTTGCCGCCTTGAAGGCTTTGGAGAAAGCTGATGAGTTACATCAACGGGGGTTAACGGACAAGGCAGTAGAGGCACTTGTCGACTGCATAAAAATTAGCCCGGACCATAAGAAAATATATTACGAACTGTCCCGGATTTTGATGGAAGCAAAGAGATTTGCCGAGGCGGCCGAGGTTTTTGATGCAATGCCTGAATGGGCGAAGGATGAACGTGATGGACTTGGATGCGCAGGATATGCAAAGGAGGGCTTGGGGCTGGATGAGGAGGCTGGTATCTACGCTGAAAGGATGTTGGGTCTTCATGATAACGATGCTTCTGCACTGAATCTGGCGGGTGTCCTGGCATATAAAAGGGGGGATAGGGAAAAGGCTGGGGAGTTCTTCAGGAGGGCCGTGGATTCAGATCCCGGCTATGGCGAAGCGCATACGAATCTTGGGGTGCTGCAGTGGTCATCCGATGACAGGGATCAGGCAATTCATAATCTGACACGTGGCTTTGTTCTGGCTCCGACAGTGCCGGACCACAGTACGCTCTTCTATTCAGCCTTGTCGGCCTTGGGAAGATATAGTGATGCGGAAGTTGCCTTTCGGGATGCGAGGGGATTGTACCCGCACAATAAGACGATTGCATTTCTCTCTATTGATGCGCTCATTCAGCAGCAGAAGTACCCACTTGCCATGGTGGAGATAGAAGATGCCCTGGTGACCTTTGGCCTTGACGACGGGATTCTTGCTGCGGCTGTCTCGGTTCGTGAGAAGCTGGGCCCCCTGAGCATAGCCGCTGACCGTTCAAAAAAGCCTTCTCTATCGCTCTGCATGATTGTGAAGAATGAAGAGGATTACCTTGCACATTGCCTGAGAAGCGTCAGGCAGGTTGTTGATGAGATGGTCGTGGTGGATACCGGTTCAACTGACAGGACAAAGCAGATTGCCGAGGTCTTTGGGGCAAAGGTCCATGACTTTGTCTGGACAGGGGACTTTTCCGAGGCACGCAACTATTCGCTCGCAAAGGCAGCGGGGGACTGGATCCTCATATTGGATGCTGACGAGGTACTGTCGCCGCTTGATTTTCAGGAACTGACCGGTCTCCTGAACAACAAAACGCTGCCCATAGCGGCATATACGATCGTGACCAGAAATTATGTGAACGATGTCCGTGCCATGGGATGGACAGCAAATGACGGTACGTACCCTGAGGAGTCAGGGACCGGGTGGTTCCCGAGCCCAAAGGTCAGATTGTTTACGAGAGATGACCGGGTGCGTTTTGCGGATCCTGTTCATGAGACGCTCGAGGCTTCACTGACATCAGCCGGGATCCCGGTCAGGCCGTGCGGGGTTGTCGTCCATCATTATGGAAAGCTGAATCAGGAGCGAGAGAACGTAAAGGGTGAGCATTACTACGATCTGGGGAAGCAGAAGCTCGCCGAGGACCCGGACAATCTGAAATACCTTCATGAGCTTGCAACGCAGGCGCAGCATCTTGATCGGTATGACGAGGCTGCGGGACTCTGGAAGAAGTTGATTCGCTCTACGCAGGACAAGCCGGTTGCCGATTTCTACTTTAATCTTGGCTATGTTGAGATGATGCTGGAGCAATACGGTCCGGCTGCCGAGGCATCGAGGAGAGCCCTGAACCTTGATCCGGGACTCAAGGAGGCTGCTCTGAATCTGGCGAATTGTGCTTTGATCATGGGCAATACTGACGAGGCTTCCCGTGTTATTCAGGATATCCTTGCCGGGACGCCGGGCTATCCGCCTGCCTTACTCCTGCTTGCGGCGCTCCATATCATGAAAGGCGAGTTCGAGGCTGCGAAGGAGGTGATTGCCTTACTGGCAGCACAGCACTTTAACAGTATCCCCGCCCTTCAGAGAATCTCTGCACAGATGACGTCTTATGGGCAGAAAGAGGGGGCATCAGCCTTCCGTAACGCCCTGGCCCAATTGGGATTGATCACTATCGAATAAAACGGTACGGTTCGTTTCAGCGTTCAGTCTTTTATTTACGCCACTGCCTGATTCCTGAGGCCGGCTGCAATATTGAGGTTGATGTTTATGAGGATGGCGAGCTTTTCAGGAGCGGGGTGCGCCATGACCTCAAAGATTCTCTTGTCAACAAAAAGGCTGAGACTGAGAAGGTCTTCTTTGACCTGTTTCGGGAGGGGATTATCATCTTTTGCAAGCTCCCCCTGCAGTATGCTCCATATCAGCTGATTAGTCCGGAGGGCCTCCGCTCTTTCGCCGGTGGTATCATCGGCATCCCAGTTGTCCTTGCAGCGTTTCAGGAGCATGGCTGTCCTGGCGAGGGCTGCGGCTTCTATCTCACGCCCGGTCATAGTGGATTTCTGTACGGTTCTGTATGTCTCAAGTTGCGTTGCGTACACGTTTTAATACCTCCTGTTCGTATTCAATCAGTTTCTTTGCTGCCTTTAGTGCCTGGTAATACTCATTTACAAGAAGGTGCCCGCTTATGACATCCACGTAGGTGGTCGTGCTCGGCACGGCATTGACCAGTTCACGTACCAGATTCCAGTAGGTGTTGTGAAATTCCACAATATTCTTTCCGTCAATATACATCAGCTGGATGATAAAGTATATCTTGCTGCAATAGGTTGTTGCATCCTCCTCACGCATGATGTCTTTTTCCCGGAGGATCGGGACATTATTTTCTACGACAAGATCACACCGGGCGCCTCCGTTGACGATAACCGCCCCGCCTATAATCAGTTTTTCATGCGGTTTGAGCGTTAATTTTAGCGCCACGGGAGATCCTTAGACCTTCACACTGACGAACGAACCGGCCTTCACCGGTTCTGCTGCTGCGGCTGTTTTTTCAACAAGTTGGTTCTTTGCGACAAGCAGCCGGTCGAGTGAAAACGAAATCTCGTCATCAGAGGCATCGGCTGTCAGTTGTTTTTCGGAAAACATCTTCTTGAGGCTCTCATCCACAACCGCTTTCCCGACTTTTTCCTCGATCGTCTTGATGCCCCTGATAAGATCCGCCCTCTGGTAGCTCCCGGCAGGGAAGAAGGGCGGAAAACTGGTGAGCAGCTCAGTCAACTGTTCCTGCAGAAAACTGATGCCGGCAACAATAGCAGCTTCCGAGGGCTGGGGTGCCTCAGCCTCAGCCGGAGCAGCGATCGTCCTGTTTTCGACTGGAGAGGGCCCTCTCTCGGCGGACTTGATCACGTTCTGTGTCAGTTGTCCTGTCTGTATGCTTTGAATGTTCATAAATTACCCCTCATGTGTAGCAGGGGGAGGAATTCTTCCTCCCCCTGCCTACCCCGAGATTGTCGATTAGCCGAACAGCCTCAGAACTGACTGTGCTGCCTGTGCTGAAAGACTGAGTGCTGTTGTGCCCAGAGACTGCCTGGTCTGGAGCATCAGCATGTTTGCGCCTTCCTCGTTGGTATCAGCGAGGGTCAGTTTGTTTGCGCCTTCGCCGAGCACGTTAACCATGTTCGTCGAGAAGTCCTGGCGAACGGTGATGATGCTCAGGTTCCCTGAGAAGGACGATGCGTTTGTACGAAGAGTCGTCAGCGCAGCGTCAAGAGCGTCGACGTCAGTATCGATGTTTCCGCCAGTCGTCCAGGTTGCATCAGTCAGTGCAAGCGCTCCACCTGTCGTTGCGTCGAAACCTATGACACTGAGCGTGCCGCCTTCAAAGTCAACCGTGAGGGTATTGCCGGCCAGAAGGTTCTTTCCCTTGTAGCCTGAATCTGCTGCCAGGGTATCAATCTGGTTCAGTAATTCATTGTACTGGGCCTGGAGAGATGCAAGCTCAGCTGAAGGGTCATTGACCGTAGCAGTTGAACCGGCTGATCCAGCCACATTAACGTCAGCGGTAGCATCAACATCACCGGCTGTATCGGCGATGGTTACACTGTTTCCGTTTGCGGTTGCAGAATAGGTGCCACCGAGGTCGGCATTGATAGCTGCTGCGAGAGCTTCTGCATCAGAGGTATTGCTACCACCGACGTAAAACTCATTTGCTGTTATGGTTCCGCTGGATGTCGCGGTAAAACGTTCGCCACCGATTGTTATAAACTGTCCGGCTGCAACGCTTGTCAGATCGATCGTGACCGTATCAAATGACGTGCCGCCTGTTTCTGCGCTCGATGCCTGCTGTGCAATACCTTTTGCCTGCTCGATCAGGGCTGAAATGGCCTTGATGCCCTTGTCAGCGGCCTGAACGGTCTGGATCGCCTGTCCCATCTGGTCCTTCAAACCGTCGATGATGGAAGCGCGGGAATTAAGTGCCTGTGCTGCAAAGAAGGCAGTAGGGTTGTCGATAGCCGAGTTAACTTTTTTACCGGTGGAGAGTCTGTTCTGCGTTCTGTCGAGCAATGCTGCTGTGCTCTGAAGGGTGGTAAGGTTGCTGCGCATGCCAGCGGTTAAGCTGATATCGTTGATAGCCATTTTACTTCTCCTGTTCTAGGAATTTTGTTCCGGCAATTCTTGCCGGATTTGCCGCCGGTAACCGACGGGTGCGTCATTTTTTTGTCTTTCAGGTCTCTGCTCTCTCTATCCTCCTTTTCGACCTTCTGGATTTTCCTGCTTCTAAGATTCTTATCGGCCCCCCCTTGAGAAAACTTTAGGGTTTTTTTAATTTTTCTTCATAATTTTTCTGTGGTGGTTCACATCTATTATATCGGCAAAATTTCGGGAGAATTTAGGGGGATTTCCGGGGCTCCGCACCGGCCTGCGTCAGGTCCTGCCTACCGGCAGGCAGCTATTGGCAACGGGAAGCTGTTGAGAATCCGGAAAAAATAGCAGTAAGCTCCCCGCCCTGGATAAGGAGGGGTGGCCATCGGCCGGGGTGGTTTGAGGAATATCCCAAGCGGAAGGGGTGGTTTGTGAAGAATGCCGCCCTGCTCAGGGCGGCCGGGATTTTTTCCATTGATCGTGCTATTATTATTCGTGGATCGGGATGCCCGGTTGCGGCGGAAATACGCAACGCTGTTCGTAATCAGTCCGGCGGCCCGGGTATATAATTATGGAAGGAGGACGCTTCTATCCCCCGTTTTTTTTGGGGGGGGTATACATTGCCGCTAAAGTTTTCTTTCTGATCGACCGATACATGAATTAGAGGTGCGCAACCTCAACGACATGTTTCGGAGGTAGTGAAAATGACCGTGTTGCCTTTCCAGTTTAACGAAGTCGTCAGGCTTTACAACAGAGTTGCGAAGCTTAACCCGACTACACTGCTTGAAAAGGAGCATGGAGAACCTCAGGATATCGTCAGTATATCTGCTGAAGGCAAGAAAAAGCAGATTCTGGCTCAGACCAAGAATGAGGTTCTTGAGCGGATAAAAGAAGCAATGTAGGATGGAAAAGAAGGATTTCAGGATTCTCGTTGCTGACGACGACGAAATCGCGCGGGACGTTATAACCTCTCTCCTGCAACGGGAGGGATATTCGGTTATAGCGGCCCATGACGGTCTCGACGCAATCCGGATACTGAGGATTGAAGAGGTTGGCCTTGTTATAACAGATCTCCGCATGCCCGGCGCCGATGGGATCGAGGTGCTCAAATATGCGGTTCGGACGAATTCCGATATTGCGGTTGTCATACTGACCGCCTATGGTACTCTCGACACCACACTCGAAGCGATCAAAGAGGGTGCCTACGACTATCTTACCAAGCCGTTCAAGGGACAGGAGATCATCCTTGTCGCCGACAGGGCATTCCAGCGTATGACTCTGGTCAATGAAAACAAGGAACTGACGCGGCATCTCCGGGAGACCTACCGGGATATGGAAGCCCTGAAAAAGGTGGCTGCGGGAGGCAACCCCGAGGTGACGACCAGCTGGCTGGAGCGGGTTGCCCGGCTGAATGCCATGGGCGTACTCACCGAGAACGAAGTCCAAATATTAAAGGAAAGGCTCATTAAGGGTGATGACAAAGGGAACAGTCCTCATAGTTGACGATGACCCTGTTGTCAGGAATGTGCTGCTTGATATCCTGGGGAGTGTCGGAGGGTATCAGACGGATGTTGCCGTTGACGGGCTCGACGGACTCGAAAAGCTGGGACAGCGAGAATATGATATAGTTTTTACGGATCTTACCATGCCGCGGATGAGCGGCATGGACCTGCTCAGGGAGACCAAGAAGAAGAATCCCCTCCAGTCAGTTGTCGTCATCACCGGTTTTTCGACCCTCGACAATGCCATCAATGCGATGAAGGAGGGTGCCCGGGATTTTATCACCAAACCGTTCAAGATCAACACGGTTATTTCGATTGCCGACAGGATCATTGGTGAAAAAAAGCTGTTGCACGGGCTTTCCCAGCCGGGAGAAGGCGGCACCGCCATCGAGCGTCTCAACAAGGAGCTCTTCAGAAGCCTGTATGAGATCGGTATATTCCATATGGTCAGCACGGAGCTGGATGGGCTGTTCAACAACAGGGAGGTTTACGAAAACCTTGTCGAGATGTCCTCACGGCTCCTGAATGTCCGCGAGGCGTCCTTTGGGATCATCGACAACGGAAGTCTCAAGATCGAAAGTGCGACAGGCACAACTGCAGACAGAATTCCTCTGGGCGGGACGATCTTCGAACATGTCATAAAGGACAGGAACTACTACATAGCATCACCCGGTGAGCTGAACCCCCATACCGGCACTCCCCTTGCCTATCAGTTTTTTTCGATCCCTTTTGTGATGAATGAAGAGGTCTTCGGTATCCTGAACCTTTCGAATAAGTCGGACGGTACGGCCTTTACCGATTATGAGATATCACTTGCGGTTGCCTTTGCCAGAAAGGCTGCACTCAGGATCGAAAACAATGCGCTGTATGAGGTCTTTTATAACAACCTCGTCAATACGCTGAAATCTCTGGTCATGAGCATCGAGGTGCGGGACAGCTACACCAAGCAGCATTCGGAGAGGGTCACTGCCTATTCCCTGCAGATTGCCCAGCAGATGGCGGTCAGCCCCGAGGAGCGGGACATTCTGAGCTTTGGCGGTTACCTCCACGACATCGGCAAGATCGGCGTCAGGGATACGGTCCTGCTGAAGCCCGGGAGGTTGACGGACGACGAGTTCCAGGAGATCAAGATGCATCCCGTCATCGGGGATAATATAATCAAGCCCATAAAATTCTTTCCGCGGGAGAGGGAGCTCATCAGGAACCACCACGAGCACTTTGACGGCTCAGGTTATCCGGACGGTCTGGCGGGTCACCGGATACCGCTGATTGTCAGGATTATCAAGGTTGCTGACACCTACGATGCGATGACGTCTTCCAGACCGTACCGGCAGGCGCTTGGGCATGAGATTGCCGTGGCCGAACTGAAGAAGTTCTCCGGGACCCAGTTCGACGGGGAGGCGGTCAGCGCCTTTCTCCAGACGCCGGCAGGAAGGGGTGAGTCTCTTGGGCTTTCATAGCGGCGATACGGTATTTTACCGGCTGTTGTCCGAGACCGCGCGGGTCTCTGCTGCGATTCAATCTGCTTCGGACAGCGAGGTTGTGCTGCGCGCGGATGTTGAGCCGAAGAAGGAGATCAGGCAGGGGAGCTATATCGTCGTATCCACGACCGACGGGGATATCTATACCGAGGTAGACGCTGTCGAGGGCCCGGTTCTCCGTTTAAGGCGGATCTGGGGAGAAAAGCGCGAGTACTTCAGGGTCGATGATGTGTTTCCGGTTCAGTGTACGAGGATCGATCCTGGACACGTCCGGCGGAAGGCGCAGATATTTTCGGGGTATGGGACCGGTCTTCCGGAGGAAGCGTCCATGCCCGACCAGACAGAAAATCCGGCCCTCTGGAAGATGCTGACGGAGATCAATGCCAAGCTTACGCTGATACTGCAGCATCTCCAGCTCGACAGGGAGGGGTGTGCAAAGGCAGAACACAAGCAGGTCAATGTCAGCGCCTCGGGAATCCGGTTTATCATGAATGAACCGGTCAATCTGGGAGATGCCGTCGAGTTGAAACTCCTCCTGCCGACGCTGCCGCCGGTCGGGGTCCTGACACACGGTGATATCGTCAGGGTCCGGGACCTCGGCAATCATGAATTCGAGGTCAGTGTCCATTTTGCCGACATGGACGATGAGGTGCGGGACGAGATTATCCAGTATGCCCTGAAGCGCCAGCGCGACCTGATCCGGAACCTGAGACAGCAGAGCGGAACTGATGGTTGATGAGCCCTGCAAGCATAATAGGACTTATGGTCGGCATAGTTGCAGTACTGGGCGGCAACCTTCTCGAGGGAGGCAGGCTGTCCTCGGTGCTTCAGCCGACTGCTGCAGTCATCGTCCTCGGCGGAACATTCGGCGCAACACTCCTTAGTTTTCCCCTCCGCGATATCATCAAGGCAATTCAGGCGCTGAAATATGTTTTTTTTGAGCAGGACCTCGCCCCGGAGCGCTATATCGACGATTTCATCCGGTATGCCGGCATAGCACGCCGGAATGGGCTGATCGCGCTTGAGATAGAGATAGCCAAGATCGAGAACCCTTTCTTGAAAAAGGCGATGACGCTTGCTACTGACCACATGAACGTAAAACTGCTTCGCGAGACTATGGAGCAGGAAAACATTACCTTTGAGGCCGAAAGACGTCGAATAGCCCGTGTATTCGAGACCGCCGGCGGATTCGCACCGACGGTCGGTATACTCGGGGCAGTCCTCGGCCTGATCCATGTCATGGAGAACCTCTCCGATCCGTCGAAGCTCGGGGCCGGGATAGCGGTTGCGTTTGTTGCCACAATCTACGGTGTCGGATCTGCCAATCTCATCCTGCTGCCCATCGCAAAGAAACTGGTCAACCGCCTTGCGTATGAACTGTCGGTCCGTGAGATGCTGATTGAGGGTGTCGTCGGAATTCAGTCAGGACTCAACCCTTATTACCTCCGGGAGAAGATGAAGGTGTTTCTCGAGCGGAAGGAAGGGCCGCGGTGAGAAGAAGAAGACTCCATGCGGAGGACGAAAACCCTGACCGGTGGGTCGTCTCCTATGCTGATTTCATAACCCTGCTATTTGCCTTTTTTACAGCCATGTACGCCATCAGCAGGGTTGATACTGGGAAACTCCAGTTGTTTGCAGGGTCCATGAGGACGGCGTTTAAGGCGGCACCGGTACAGTCGAGTCCGGTGATCGAGGGCATTGTTCCGATTCCTGAGGACACCCTGAGACTCGAAAAAGAGGTGAGCAGGGCGGTTGCAGCGCTGAAGGCGCCCGAGGATATTTCTGTCCGGCGTGACGACCGGGGGGTTGTCATTTCAATCGGCGACAATCTTCTCTTTGATGTCGGTCAGGCAGTGGTGAAGAAGTCTTCTGTCCCCGCATTGTCTGCCATTGCGTCGGTCATTACCAGGGTGTCGAACCATGTGGTGGTCGAAGGTCACACTGACAATGTTCCGGTCAGTGCAACCGGCAGGGGTGCGCGGTCAGTATACGCCTCGAACTGGGAGTTGTCGACTGCCAGGGCAACCGGGGTTCTTCAATATTTTCTGGGCAATTACGGCCTTCCTGCGGAACGGTTTTCTGCCTCGGGCTATGCAGAATTCAGGCCGGTCGCTTCCAATGCCACGCCGCAGGGAAGGACTAAGAACCGGAGGGTCGACATCGTTCTGCTCAGCGAGGAGGGCCCGGGTGCACAGAAGTCCGGGAGCCGGAACCCGGGGCAGAAGAATAGGGAGCGGTAGCATCGGGAGGATGAATATATATGACTGATGAGCATCAAAACGATCAGACCTTTGAAATCATGAAGAGTCAGAAGCAGTGGCAGGCCACGGTCGACGCCATAACCGATCTTATCTTTGTGACCGGAAAGGACCGGCTGATCAAAAGGGTCAATCTGTCTTTTTCAGCAAAGTTCGGCCGGCATCCGAAGGATGTTATCGGTGTGAGGGTCGATGAGCTTTTTGATCTCGAAATTCCGCATGCCAATTGTCTGCTCGAACGGGCCTTCAGCCTGAACCAGATTGTTGAGGATGAGGTGACTATAGGAGCTCATACCTATATGATCAGCGTTTTTCCTGTCGTACTCGACAGCCCGTATGACGAGGATGAGTCGTTTGTCTGCGTGATGAAGAATGTGACCGAAATGAAGAAGCTGCGGGACCAGCTCTTCAATTCCTACAAACTGGCATCGATCGGACAGCTTGTCTCCGGCGTCGCACATGAAATCAACAACCCGCTGACAGGTATCCTCGGCTTTTCAGAGCTCCTCCTGCTCCGGGTGAAGGACGATGCGGTCCGCAAGGAACTTGAAAAGATCTACAAGTCTGCCGAGAGATGCAAGGTGATTGTCGAAGGTCTGCTCTGCTTTTCGCGTCAGCAGAAGCCTCATCGCAGCCTTGAGTATATCAATGACGTCCTGGACAAGACGGTGGACCTCAGGACATACTGGTTCAAATCCAAGGGGATCTCCATTGTCAGAGAATACCAGGAAACCCCTCTGGCGTACGTCGATGTGCAGCAGATACAGCACGCGATCCTGAATATCCTGATGAATGCTGAGCAGGCGGTACAGGCCGGCGGCAGGCCTGCGCAGGTCGTCATCACAACAGCATACGAAAAAGAGGCAAAGAAGATCATCATCGGGATCTCAGACAACGGCGGTGGTATCCCGGAGCAGGTCAGAGGAAGGATCTTTGACCCTTTCTTTACGACGAAGCCGGTTGGTGAAGGCTCGGGACTCGGACTTTCGATGGCCTATGGGATCATTGCCGAGCATGGCGGGACGATCAGGGTTGACAGCACAGAGGGCGAGGGGGCGACCTTTACGATTGAGCTGCCGATCAATAAACCCGGTGCCGACCAAGGTGTACATGCTTGAAAGTAAGGTATTTTCGGGACAGGAACAGCCTTGCCAATGTATGAGGCGGGTCATGGTCAACACACTCGTTTGGCCTGAAGGAGCGAATCATTGATTTTTTATCAGCAATGTGATAAACATAGGGAACCATGTTTACAATAATCGGCATCGTTGTGGTCTTAGTAGGTATCATCGGCGGCTACCTCATGGAGCATGGAAACCTGCATGTCCTGTGGCAGCCGGCCGAGCTGGTCATCATCGGCGGGGCTGCGATTGGGTCCTTTCTGATCTCGTCTCCGCCGAAGGCCATCGGGCTTGTGCTGAAGAGCATTGGTCCCATATTCGGCGGCGGAGGGCCGGGCAAGGCGGAATATCTTGAACTGCTCTCACTCCTCAATATGATCTTTTCAAAGATACGTAAGGAGGGTCTGATTTCGATAGAATCGGATATAGAAGACCCGAAGAAAAGCCCCATGTTCAGCAAGTACAAGAGCGTCATTGCAAACCATCACGCCCTCGATTTCATCTGTGATAACCTGAAGGTCATGATTACGACCAACATGCCTCCTTACGAGCTCGATAATCTTATGGAGATAGATATTGAGGCGAACCACCAGGAGGAGATGGCCACCCCCGCTATCATCAACAAGGTTTCTGACTCACTCCCGGGACTTGGAATTGTGGCCGCTGTTCTCGGGGTTGTTATCACCATGGGCAAGATTGACTCGCCGCCTGCTGTCCTCGGCCACAGCATCGGAGCAGCACTCGTCGGAACATTTATCGGTATCCTGCTCTGCTATGGCTTTGTCGGTCCGATGGCGACCAAGATCGAGGCCCTCGTGCAGGAGTCGGGGATATATCCGAAGGTCATAAAGACCGCCCTGGTTGCCTTTGTCGGTGGTGCAGCGCCCCAGATAGCTGTTGAATCAGGCAGGCGTGCGATCCCGGGGTCCGTGCGTCCGACCTTTAGTGAACTCGAAGCAGCGCTCAGGAAAAAGTAGTCGTTCCCCATGGCGGCCAAGTCCTCAAAGATCATCATCAAGAAGGTGAAGAAAGGCGGCCACGGCGGTCACCACGGGGGGAGCTGGAAGGTCGCCTATGCGGATTTTGTGACCGCCATGATGGCCTTTTTTCTTCTGATGTGGCTCCTGAATATGACGTCTGCCGAGAAAAGGGCCAAGCTTTCCTATTACTTTAAGACCTTCAGTCTCTTCGAAAAAGGCGGCACCTCGATGGTTATGGACAAGACGGGCGGCGCCATGGGGGACTCTGGTACGAGATTTAGTGTTGACTCGGAGATCGAAGGCAGCGGGAAGGCAGCAGGCCCCTCCCCGGAGGCCATTGAGGAGAAGATCAAGACTGAGGTCAAATCAAAGCTCAACGACGTCCAGGACCAGATCATGGTCGATCTCTTTGAGGGAGGGGTCAGGATACAGCTGGTGGACAAGGAGGGGCAGTCCCTCTTCCCTGTCGGGGCCTCAGAGCCGAGCGCCAAGGCAAAACAGATACTCGGTGTTATTGCAGAAAATATCAAAACCCTTGGAAACAAAATTGCAATTGAGGGCCACACCGACGCCCTGAATTATTCGTCCTCCCGTTATACAAACTGGGAGCTTTCGACGGAACGGGCCTCTGCAGCACGAAAAGAACTCGAAAAAAACGGCCTGGACCCGGACAGACTGATGATGGTCGCCGGCTATGCCTCGACCTCTCCCCTGATCAGGGACAACCCGAACGATCCCCGCAACAGACGCATCAGCATCATCCTGATGAAGCCGAAGGCTGCTCCGGCCGCAGGAGAGAAAGCGGCGCCGGCTGCCGCCCCTCAGGATGGAGCACAGCCGGCAGCGAAGACGCCCTAATCAGAAGCTGCGAATAATTGTCTCTTACCGGCTCGTTGCAGCGAGTACCGCGTGGTCCCTTCTGTTCTTTGCCCAGCAGGCTTCGCCGCTTTCACTGCAGGCAGGTTTCTCTTCCCCGTAGCTGATTATCTCGACTCTGCCTGAAGGAATGCCGAGTGCCACAAGATACTCTTTTGCAGCCTTGGCCCTTCTGTCACCCAAGGCGAGGTTGTATTCATTGGTTCCCCTCTCATCACAATGGCCTTCAATGGTGACTTTTACGGTACTGTTTTTTGCCAGCACGTCGGCAAGATTCCTCGCGGCGGCCTTTGCCTCGTCAGAGAGATTGTATTTATCGTAGGCGAAATACATATCCTCGAGTTTTGCCTGAAGTGCCTTCACATAGGCCGGGACACTGTCCTGATGATCTTTGTCAAGGGAGACAACGGACTCAACCGGTATCGTCTTCCGTGATTCAGCCCCGGTTGTTGTATCGGCGGTCTGAACGGAGCCGGCAGAGGACGGATCAATTGTCGCCACTTTCTTCTGGGAACAGCCCGCGACAAGGGCGAAGATAGTGGTAAGCAGCACAACAGTAGCAAGTCTGTTCATCTGTTCTTCCTTTCTTTGTTTCCGAGTTGGTTTGATACCCTAAGGTTACCCTCAGCGCTTATAGGGTCCATGCGATGCCGGCCTGTTAATCCAATTGTGACAGAATCTCGTCTTCTTTCCCGAAAATCTCTTCTTCTTTGCATGACAGCAGGTTGTGGATTTCGCCACGGGATCCTCCTTTTATCATTGCCAGTACCTGATCATCCTTCAGGAGACGCAGCAACTTGGCCTGGATTCTCAGAAACCGCCGCTCGCTCCTCGGAAAAATAAAGACCAGCGTATCGACCTGGTCTCTATCAAGGGATTCAAACGGAATCGGCTGCTCAAGAAAACAGAGCGCGATGTATGACAATGTGGTGAAGCGGCTGAAATGACGCGGATGGGGCATGGCTATCTCATTGCCTATTGCGGTGGGACAGAGCCGTTCCCGTTCCATTATGGAGTCAAAGAGCCTTCGTGTGTCGAGATGCAGAACCGTTCTTCCGATCTGATCGAGGCAGGCCCGAATGGCTGCTGCCTTGGTCTTCCCCTTAATCCCCCGGTAAATCCCGCCCCGCCGGAGAAATTCGGAAACTGCTATGGTCTCTTCGTCTTCGCCTGTCGGTTCTTCAGATACGGTCTTTACGGTAAACTGCCCGGCGTCTGCAAGCCAGGACCTGATATGTCTGCGGTCGAACCGCCACTGTCCTCCGACCCGATAAAAAGGGATCGTCTCATTTCTGATCATACGGTATACCGTTTTTTCGGATACGTTCAGCATTTTTGCGACATCTTTGACGCTCAGATGCATTTGTCCCAATATGTCCTGTTTTGTCTCATATTGGCCTGATTATAAATATTTGCCGATAATCCTGTCAACAGCCTGTCCTGACAAGGCAAAGTCCGTATGAACCTGAAGTTGACAAAGAACAAGGCAATACACAATAATGGAAGTCGTTATGATATTCTCGCCCGGTGAAATTGCCTCAGCCGCGATCCTTCTGCTGATGCTCTTTGCTATACTTTCTGCTCTGCTCGGCCGGTCCCAGGGCCTTCTGGTTGCTCTCTTTTCGCTAGTCGCAACCCTGGCCTCTGCGATGGCGACGGCTGCCGGCATCATGACGGTCTGGAATGGAACCAGCGAACAATTTATCCTCCTGCTGGGGCTGCCCGACCTGCCGTTCCATATCCGCCTCGACCCGCTGGCAGGTTTCTTTCTGACGGTCATCGGACTGCTTTCTTCATTTGTTTCGCTCTATTCTGCAGGTTATCTGAAGGGTTTTTCCGGACATCGTCCGGTAACGAGACTCGTGGTCTTTTATTGTCTGTTCCTGGCCGGCATGTTCATGGTTGTGCTCGCCGACGACGCTTTGTTTTTTCTCATAGCATGGGAGGTGATGGCTGCGGCTTCCTATTTTCTGGTTATGTTTGAGGACGAACGCGCAGAGAACCGCAGGGCAGCGCTGCTCTACCTGGTCGTAGCTCATGTCGGCGCCATCGCGATCCTCCTTTCGTTTGGCGTGATGGCGGGAATCGCTACCGGATTCGAAAGCTTCAGCGGGTATACCTTTGATGCGATGCGTCAGGCGACCTTTCCTCTCCCGTGGGCGACGGCGGCTTTTCTTCTGGCCTTCTTCGGTTTTGCTGCAAAGGCGGGGATGGTTCCCCTTCACGTCTGGCTTCCGGAGGCGCACCCCGTGGCTCCATCCAATGTCTCGGCCCTCATGAGCGGCGTGATGCTCAAGACGGCTCTGTACGGCATCATTCGCATCACCTTTGATCTGCTGAGGGTCTATCCCTGGTGGTGGGGAGCGATCGTGCTCTGTCTCGGCATTGTGTCTGCGGTGATGGGGATTCTTTACGCTCTGATGGAGAAGGATCTCAAGCGTCTTCTCGCCTATTCATCAGTAGAGAACATTGGCCTCATCCTTGTCGGGATAGGATTGTCGATGGTGTTTTCGTCTTTTGGTCTGCCGATCCTTGCGTCATTGGCCCTGACCGCTGCCCTGTATCATGTTTTGAACCACGCCATGTTCAAAGGACTGCTCTTTATGGGGGCAGGGGCCGTCCTGCATGCTACCCACGAAAGGAATATGGAGCGGATGGGAGGGCTTATTCACCGGATGCCGTGGACTGCCGCACTTTTTCTTGTCGGCTGTGTTTCGATCGCCGCGTTGCCCCCCTTCAATGGCTTTGTTTCGGAATGGCTTCTGTTCCAGGCTTTTTTGCTGTCTCCCTCCCTTCCCAGCCCCCTGATGAAGTTGTTTATGCCCCTCGGAGCCGCTCTGCTTGCGCTGACTGCAGCATTGGCGGCGGCCACGTTTGTCAAGGCCTTTGGCGTCAGTTTCCTGGGTCAGTGGCGGGGCCAGAGCCAGCACGTGGTCCATGAAGCCGACTGGTCCATGCGGTCCGGAATGATCCTGGCCGCCTCTGCGTGCCTGTTACTCGGGATCTTTCCGACGGTTCTGATTGACTGGATGGATGTTGTCCCGGAAAAACTGGTTGGCGGCAGACTTGCGATGTCGGCAACGGCAAGCGGCTGGATGTGGCTTACCCCCGTTGCCTCTGAGCGGGCATCGTATTCCGGCGTCCTTGTTTTTGCTGGGGCCATTCTGGTGTACGGTATCGTCTATATTGTCCTCCATGTCAGGCCGGGCAGGATTCAGCGGGGGCCGGTGTGGGACTGCGGGTTCGAGCGGCTGACGAACAGAATGCAGTATAACGCCACCTCCTTTGCGATGCCACTCCGGAGGATCTTCGGTTTTGTCGCAAATATAAAGGAAACGGTTACGCTGGCGCCCCAGTCCGCCCATGCCGCCTTCCCGAAAAAAATTCATTACCACCTCAGGATCAGAGACCATTTCTGGAACGTCCTCTATATGCCGATCGTCGGCGTAAGCTTCTGGCTGGCGAGAAAGGTCGGACGACTGCAGCAGGGGCGCATCCAGTCATATCTGATCTATTCCTTTCTGACGATTCTGGTGCTTCTTTTTTTGACGGTGTTATGATGCCGGCCTATCTTTTCATAGAACTGCTCCAGGTGGCGCTCCTCATCGGGGTTGCCCCTCTTTTTGTCGGCTGGGTGAGGATGCTGAAGTGCTGGACTCAGGGCCGGACTTCTGCAAGCCTTCTGCAGCCGTATCGTGACCTGGCGAAGCTTTTCTCGAAGGATGTGGTCCTGGCTGAAAATGCGTCCTGGATATTCCGTTTCACCCCCTATCTGGTGTTTGGCACAACAATCATTGCGGGTGCCGTGGTTCCGATACTCTCGATCAACCTGCCTCTTGCCCCGATTGCGGACGTCATCGTTCTGGTGGGGCTGTTTGCGACTGCGCGCTTTTTTACCGCGCTGGCGGGAATGGACATCGGGACTGCCTTTGGCGGCATGGGTTCCAGCCGGGAGATGATGGTGGCCTCTCTTGCCGAGCCCGCAATGCTGATGGCGATCTTCACGGTATCGCTCGTCAATAAATCGACGTCCCTTTCCCACATTGCCGAGGTCATGTACAGCGGGCAGGCCTTGCTGAAACCGTCGCTGGCCTTTGCCTTTATCGCGTTTATCCTCATCACCCTTGCCGAGACCGGCAGGATTCCGGTCGACAACCCTTCGACGCACCTTGAGCTGACGATGCTGCACGAGGCGATGGTGCTGGAGTATTCGGGAAGGCATCTGGCCCTGATTGAATGGGCCGGGATGATGAAGCTTTTTCTCTTTATGGCCCTGGGCAGTGCACTGTTTCTCCCGTGGGGCATCGCCGTAACCGGCGGGCCGCTGGAGATCGTCGTCGCGGGTGTTGTTATATTGTCCAAGCTTGCTGCCTCGGCCGTTGTACTGGTGCTGATCGAAACAGGGCTCGCCAAGATGCGGCTCTTCAGACTGACGGAGTTCCTTGGTTCGGCCTTTCTCATGGCGACGCTCGGCATGCTCTCGTTCTTCATACTGGAGTGATATCATGAAACGTATGACCGATAAATATTCCCGCACCGCTGCCTACCGGACAGGCAGGCCTCTTTGCAGAAGAGGGGACTTGTCCCTCCCTTTGGCAAAGGGAGGCTAGGAGGGATTTTATGAATTTAGAGATTGCGGCCCAGATAAACAGTTTTCTTGCAGCCTTTGTTCTGCTGACGGCCTTCGGGATGCTGGTCCAGAAGAGGATCTACAGTCTTATCCATATTTTTGCGTGGCAGGGGCTCCTGCTTTCGCTCAACACGGCTATAGTCGGGTATGTGGCGAACAAGCACCACCTCTATATATCGTCAGTCCTGACGCTCTCGCTCAAGGTCTTTGTCCTGCCGTACATCCTGCATGTCCTGGTGGTGCGCCTCAAGATCCGCAAGGAGGTCGAGACGCTGGTGAATATCCCGATGACGATGCTTATCGGCCTGGCCCTGGTCATCTTCTCATATCACCTGATGGCCCCGGTGAGCCAACTGTCGACCCTCATCACACGGTCCACGCTTGCAATCGCCCTTGCGACGGTGATGATAGGTCTGCTGATGATGATAACGAGGAAGCACGCGGTCACCCAGATCATCGGATTTCTTGCCATGGAAAACGGGCTCTTCTTCGCCGCGACGAGCGCGACGTACGGTATGCCGCTCGTGGTTGAACTGGGCGTGGCCCTCGACGTCTTGATCGCGGCGTTCATCTTCGGGATCTTCTTTTTCCATATCCATACAACCTTTGACAGTCTTGATATCGAGCAGATGGCGAGACTGAAGGAAGGGGATTAGCCGGCGATGGTGCTCCTGATCCTTCTTGGGGTTCCCCTGGGTGCGGCGCTCATCCTGGCCTTTGTCGGCGACAGGAAACTGGCTCCGGAGATCAATATCCTTGGATCGGTGGCCACCTGTACCGCAGGCTTTCTGCTTGCCCTCCAGGTCTATGAGCAGGGACCGATGATGGCGGGCGGCAAGTTCTTCTTTGTCGACGCGTTCAATGTCTACCTCGCTGTCCTGACCTCTTTTGTCTCGATGACCACCGCGGTCTTCAGCCGCCGTTATATGAGACGGGAAAGAGAACACGGGCGAGTCGGATCTGTCCGTATGCGGTTCTATCATGCGATGTTCCAGCTTTTTATCTTTGCCATGCTCCTTTGCCTTCTGACGAACAACATAGGCGTCCTCTGGATAGCGATGGAGCTGGCGACGCTCTCGACGGTCCTCCTTGTCTCTCTCTACCGGACGCCGACGGCTATCGAGGCGGCCTGGAAGTATTTTATCCTCTGCGGTGTAGGGATATCCCAGGCGCTTTTTGGGACAGTCCTACTGTACTTTGCGGCCGAGAAGGTCCTGGGCGAGGGAGGTGAGGCCCTCCTTTGGACGAACCTCAGCCAGGTGAGCGGCCAACTGGAACCAACGGTCCTGTCGCTGGCCTTCGTATTTCTGATGGTGGGCTATGGAACGAAGGTCGGTCTTGTGCCGCTCCATAACTGGCTGCCGGATGCACATAGCGAGGGGCCGACCCCGATCTCTGCAGTGCTTTCAGGGCTCCTGCTCAATATTGCGCTTTATGCCCTCGTCAGATGCAAGGTGCTTGTCGACGGGTCGACCCATACGCACCAGGCAGGGAACATCATGATGGGCTTCGGCCTTCTTTCGGTTCTGGTAGCTGCTTTCTCCCTGCTCCGGCAGAAGGACATCAAGCGCATGTTTTCCTATTCCTCGATCGAGCATATGGGGATTGCCACCTTTGCCTTTGGTCTTGGAGGGCCGATCGCGACGTTCGGGGCCTTGCTGCATATGCTTGTCCACAGTCTTGCAAAATCTGCGATCTTCTTTACCGTGGGCCATGCGTCCCAGATGCACCGGACCCAGGATATGGACAAGATCAGGGGCCTCTTCAAGGGCAATCCCCTTGTCGGGTGGGGGATGATGTTCGGCGTCATGGCGATCGTCGGGATGCCGCCTTTCGGCATCTTTACGAGCGAGTTTCTCATATTGACCGCAACGATCAAGGACGCCCCGCTGCTGACGCCCTTTCTTCTCCTGGGCCTCGGGGTGGCCTTCGCAGCCCTCTTCAGAAAAGTGCAGCCGATGGTTTCCGGCGACGTGCCTGCCAACCAGCGACCCCTGAAGGTGGCCCATCTGCCGGTGCTGTTTCATATGGCGCTCGTCCTCCTGATCGGCATTTATCTGCCAGATTTTCTGAGCCGGTGGTTTCATACGGCAGTGGAGCTGCTGAAATGAGCATGCTGGCAAAGGCACTGACAGCGGCCTTCGGGCCGGAGCTCGGTATGGACGGGCGGCAGTATCCGTCGTCTGTTACGTGCTGCACGGTGCCGAGGGAGAAGTTCGGGGATGCGGCGAGGGTTATGAAGAAGGCCTACGCCCTCCTGGCTGCTGAATGGGCAGCGGATGAGACTCCTTTTGACAGGGGCTTTTCGGTCTTCGCCTGCTACCGGTGGGGCAGGGAATACCTGATCGTCAGGTCGGAGCTGCCTGTTGATGATCCCTGTTTCCCCAGTCTGACAAAGAAATTTCTTCCTGCATACCGTTTTGAGCGGCAGATGCAGAGCCTCATGGGGGTGGTCCCGACGGGGCATCCCGACCTGCGTCCGTGGATCAAGTTTGAGGATTGGCCCCAGGATATCTATCCGCTCAGAAAATCGTTTGATGCGACGCAGCCGTTACCCAGGGTTGCCGGCGACTATCCATGGGCACGGGCCGTGGGAGAGGGTGTTTATGAGATACCGGTCGGGCCGGTGCATGCCGGTATCATCGAGCCCGGTCACTTCAGGTTTCAGGCCGTGGGTGAGATGATCGTCAATCTCGAAGAGCGGCTCGGCTATGTTCATAAGGGAACGGAAAAAAGGTTCGAGGCCCTGTCATGGAAAGACGGGGTGAAACTGTCGGGCCGCGTATCCGGCGATTCGACCGTTGCACACAGCATTGCGTATTCGATGGCGGTCGAGTCCATGACCGGCTGCAGCGTCCCGGAAAGGGCACAGTACATCAGGGCTATTTTGCTCGAACGAGAGCGGATCGCAAACCATCTGGGCGACATCGGGGCGATCTGCAACGATGCTGCCTTTGCCTTTATGCTGTATCAATGCAGCCGTCTCAGGGAGCTTGTTTTACGGACGAACAGCAGTCTCTTCGGCCACCGGTTCTCGATGGACAAGGTTATCCCTGGGGGCGTCGCCGCTGATATGGACAGTTCCGGCAGGAGCGGGATGCATGCCGAGCTTGAGGCACTGTCAGGCGATTTTGAAAAACTGGTTGCCATTTACGACGAAAGCTCGTCTCTTGAAGACAGGGTCAGGGACACCGGTATACTCAGGCCCGAAAAGGCGCGGGAACTCGGTGTCGTCGGTATTGTGGCCAGGGCGAGCGGGATGAACCTCGACTGTCGCATCTTCAGCCCGTTTCCGCCGTATGACCAGTATGAGCAGCTCGAACTGGATGTCCCGGTGAAGATCACCGGCGATGTTCATGCGCGGACCTATGTGAGGATTGAGGAGGTGCGGGAGTCCATCCGCATCATCCGCTACCTGCTTGAGAACCTGCCCGACGGCCCGCTTGCTGTTGACGCGGGAGTGCCGGCTCCGGACACGAACGGCTTTGCTGCGGTCGAGGGCTGGCGGGGCGAGATACTCTACTGGCTTCAGGCAGGCCCTGCCGGGGAGATAAACCGTTGCATGGTCAGAGACCCGTCCAGCCTTAACTGGCTCGCTCTTGAGCAGGCTATCCCCGGGAATATCGTCCCGGATTTCCCCCTCTGCAACAAGAGCTTCAATCAGTCATATTCGGGGCATGACCTGTGATACGAATTCTTAGACAGATATTCCGGACCGGTATTGTTACTGAAGCTCTTCCGCCTGCCGTAGAAGAGGAGATCAGGCAGACCGGTGCGCGGCTGGAAGAGGCGATCATTAAACACTTCCGGAGAAGCCTGACGATCCGGCAGGTGGACGCGGGTTCCTGCAACGGCTGCGAGCTCGAAATCCATGCGATCAACAATTCCTTTTATAACTGCGAAAGGTTCGGCGTCCATTTTACTGCGTCACCGAGATTTGCCGACATGCTCCTGGTCACCGGTCCGGTCTCGAGAAACATGGAGATAGCCCTCAGGAGGACATACAATGCAACGCCTACCCCCAAGCTGGTGGTTGCGGTGGGAGACTGTGGCTGCAACGGCGGTATCTTCGGCGAGAGCTATGCCTCGCTCGGCGGCATTGACAAGGTCATCCCCGTGGATGTGTGCGTCCCCGGCTGTCCCCCGACGCCGCTGGCGTTGCTGAACGGAATACTCACGGCTGTCGACGGCTATCCGGGCAAGAGAAAATAGCATTGACCTTTCCGGTATATTGCACCGGACAGAAATACCTCAAAAATTCTGCGATGACAACAGGACAGATTATTATTCACGTGAACGAGGGCACAGGGGCGTCTGATTTTCAAAAGGAAAGTTGGCAGGCTTTTTTCGCCATGCCTGCCCGGTGCAACGTAAGTTCTTAATCTGGTTGAAAGGGTTTATCTAGTGTAGTGTTTCATAAGTAATTGTCATTGTCCGGCTTGACAGGACAATCCAGAACCCCCGTGAAAGGATTGGATTCCCCGATCAAGTCGGGGAATGACACTATAGGGACTTATGCAACTTATTAACGGAATAGTACACTAGTACGGCCTGAAAAGCGGTTTGTCGTTCTTGGGCTTGTCGGGTTTCTTTTCCTTTTTGGGACCTTTTGATGCACACATGCTGCAGCGCGTCTTGCTGCAGTATTGGCAGAAACTGCAGTCAGTACAGGGGTTCTTCTTCAGGAATTTCAATTCGCTCATTCTTTTACTATAAGGCCCGCGGCCTGCTTGAAGCAACTATGGATACAATGGTATAACAATAGCTTACGGACGCTATGTATGGGAGGGGTTAAACAATGCATATTGGAGTGATCGGTACGGGCTATGTCGGGCTGGTGACCGGCGCCTGTTTTGCGGAATTCGGCATTTTTGTCACCTGCATCGACAAGGACGAGGCGAAGATCAGGGCGCTGAAGAAGGGGCATATTCCCTTTTATGAGCCGGGTCTCGATGCCCTTGTCCAGAAAAATGTCAAAAACGGCCGTCTGAAATTCTCTACGAAGATCGGCGACGCTGTCGATTCCTCGCTGGCGATTTTTATCGCTGTCGGCACCCCCCCTCGGGGAGACGGCTCGGCCGATATGCGCTATGTTGAGCAGGTCGCCGACGAGATCGCACGCCATATCAAAGACTATAAGGTGATCGTGACCAAGAGCACGGTGCCGGTCGGTACCGGCGCACGGCTCAGGGAGATCATCTCCAGACGCCTGAAGGAGGAGACGGATTTCGACATAGTATCGAACCCGGAGTTTCTCAGGGAGGGTTCTGCCATCGAGGATTTCATGCGTCCGAACCGTGTCGTGCTCGGTTCTTCGAGCCACCAGGCAATCGCTATCATGAAGGACCTCTATCGTCCGCTCTATCTTCTCGAAACCCCTTTTGTGGTGACGACGGTCGAGACTGCAGAACTGATAAAGTATGCCTCGAACTCGTTCCTCGCCGTCAAGATTTCCTTTGTCAATGAGCTGTCGCAGCTCTGCGAGAAGGTCGGGGCCGACGTGAAGATGGTTGCCAAAGGCATGGGTCTCGACCAGAGGATCGGTGCGAAGTTTCTGCATACCGGGCCGGGATACGGGGGGTCGTGCTTTCCCAAGGACACCAGGGCGCTGCTGACCATCGCCGCTGAGCGGGGTGTCGATCTCGGGATCGTCAATGCCGCCGTCAATGCAAACGAGCATCAGAAGGACCGCATCGTCGAGAAGATAAGTTCCGGGATGGGGACGCTGAAAGGCAAAACCATCGCCGTTCTCGGACTGTCTTTCAAGCCGAACACCAACGATATGCGCGAGGCACCGGCAGTGCATATCATCGAGAAGCTGCTGAAGGAGAAGGCCGTCATCAGGGCTTTTGACCCTGCTGCCCTGGAAGATGCCAAAGCGGTCCTGGGGCGGAAGATAAAATATGCAGGGAACAGTTATGACTGCGTCAAGGGTGCTGACGCCGTTGTGATTGTGACCGAGTGGAACGAATTCCGCAACCTTGATCTCGTAAAGATCAGAAAGCTCCTGAAGATGCCCTATTTCTTCGATCTCAGGAACATCTACGAACCGGAGAAGATGAAAAAACTCGGCTTCAAATACTTCTGCGTCGGAAGAGGTTGACGGGAGACGTCGAATCCTTTATTATTGAAGTTCTTACTGATTGTCATTTCCGTGAATACGGGAATCAAGCGTAGTACCTTGTTTGCCACAGTAGGGTTAGCGGGCGATTAGCTCAGCGGGAGAGCACTCCCTTCACACGGGAGGGGTCACTGGTTCAATCCCAGTATCGCCCACCATATAAATCAAGGGGTTAGCCGACTACGGTTAACTCCTTTTTTATTGGTTTGTATAGTTTTTGTATAGTTGCCGTGTTCCTGTAATGTAACCCAACTGTGCTAATTTTGTGCTAAGCATTTCCGTTATTCAATGACAACATCAGTTTTAGATGTTTTCTCCAGAAGATCGGCAAAGTCCCTGTAGGCTTTTGCCTTTGCCTGCAGCTGCAGTTTCAGAAACTCGGGTATCCTTTTCACTTTATCCAGACAGTCATAGCAAACCTCACCCACCTCCTGTTCGCCTGCAGATAAAACAAAAAAAGATTCATCTCTCTCCAACTTCGAGACACTGCCACAGAAAAAGCAGAGTGTATCAACTGAAAAGTCTGCGCTTGCTTTGCGGATCGTTGTTGCCATTATCCCTGCCAATCTGCTGTAAGAAACATCCTATGCCGCATGCTGCACTGTTTTCATATCCAGTTCAAGTTTGATTCCAAGGGCATTGCAGACCTTCAGAAAGGTGACGATATTGCAGTTGATGCCCTGTTCGATCTTCGATACCTGTTGCTGAGTGACCTGGGCCTTCCGGGCGACCTCGGCTTGTGATAATCCTATCCGCTCCCGGGCTGAAAGGATATTGAGCGACAGTTCAGCAAGTTGACGTTCCTCGTTGTAGAGTTCTTTGAACTGTTTGTCTTTCAGCTTTTCCTTGAGATGACTTCTAAAGGTTTTCATCTATTTCTCCCTGAGGTTAGTTTCTGTATATCTGCATAGGAAGTCTGTCCGGTAGGCCTGCACTCTCTTGATTTCAGACTGAGGGACAGCGCCGGAATGTTTCCGGAAGCTATGCGTCAGAATGATGAAATCTTTGTAGCAGAAAAAATAGAGCAGGCGGACTTGGTCGCCCGACAGTTTTTGTCCTCAGTTCATGGATGCCGTCAGTCAAAAGATCCCCATAAGGACGGAGGAGATTAGGCCCTCTTTATTCCAAAAGTGAAATCCATGAGAATTTTTTGGCCTGTTCACGATCTCTGCAAGAGTCTATAAATTTCTTGACCGGACAAATACCTGTCTCGCTCTCATAGTACAGAATATGCCAGCGGTGTTTCATTAGTGATATCTTACATTGAATATGATGTAAAGGCAAGAGGGTGTATGAGTTACAAACATATTCGACATTGCACCATTTTCGACCAAGGCTTGGA
>CAZCKU010000006.1:0-207571 GCA_964499365.1 uncultured Thermodesulfovibrio sp. | reverse complement strand
CCTATATCGTGGATGTTGTGGGCTCCACTGGCAAGGCCGGCGATACTGCAGAGGTGAAGGCTCATCATTAAGCTCCGCTGACAACAGGTCATACAGAAAAGGGGCCGAACCGGCCCCTTTTTATTTGTTCTATCCGAAGCCTTTTCATAATCACCATTTAATTTATTCTGAAAAGAGAGACAACGGCAGGTGAGCGGCTTTAGCGGCGTGTTGCGCCGGTACCTCGGAGGTCCGGCTTCATCGGGCCGAGAATGAGCGAACATGCTGTTGTCTCTCTTTTCCAGACTACCGTTGATGCCTGTTTGTTTTTCAGGCTGCCTTCGCTGAACTACAAAGAAAGAACTGGTGGACGGTAGGGGGATCGAACCCCCGGCCTCCACGTTGCGAACGTGGCGCTCTCCCAGCTGAGCTAACCGCCCACTTTGGCGTGACTACCTCTATTTTATCAGAATCTTTTATAATGTGTGCATGGAATCAGGAGAAGACAAGTGCTGGGAAATACTCAGGACCGCAGTCCCTGCAGATATCTGCAAAAACGCAGCGGTCCGGTATGACGCCTCTTCGGACTCCTATCTTCTGAAGTCCTTCAATACCGAACTCACCATATCACCGGCTGAAAAAAGAATCTCGGGCAGCGACAAGACCGGGGAGCTTCTCCTGACAAGACTCGGCTATTTCTCCAGACTCTCTATACTCTGGTACCTTGTATCAGCAAAAGATATCGCCCCTTCGGGAAAACTCATCAATCCCATGAACCTCAGGGGGGGCCACCTTTTTTTCAGGGGAACGCATATCCTTCCCCTTGATAAGCTCGCTGAAAAATACAATAACGACCTCGAAGGCTTTCTCAGCAGGGGGATTTCTCTCGGTGGTGAAAAGGCCTGCCACGGTGATGCAGCCATACAGTTTTTTCCCCTCCCCAGGATACCGGTTATCCTCATACTGTGGAGGGGGGACGAGGAGTTTCCACCCGGCGCAGACCTCCTCTTTGACAAGACTGCAGAGACACAGCTCGCGATCGATGTGCTCTGGTCTCTCGCAATGCTGAACATCCTGGTCATGATGTAGATGGCCGGGGTGCTGGGCAGGATCAGGGCAGATCTCACGAAGCTCGGGAATCCTGAGAAGGCGAAGATACTCTCACGTTTTTTCAAGACAGGCAGGGGGGAATACGGAGAGGGGGATGTCTTCCTCGGCATCACCGTACCCGAGCAGCGGAAGATTGCCGACAGGTATCAGGACGCCACGCTTGAAGAGCTGCACGAACTCATTGCAGAGAGGTTCCATGAGCACCGGCTTGTCGCGCTCATAATCTTGACCGCAAAATACAGGAAGGCAGATACCCCCGGCAAAATTGCCTGCGTTGACTTTTATCTCGGTCATCTTCCCTTTATCAACAACTGGGACCTGATCGATCTTTCAGCAGACAAGATACTTGGAGACCACCTTATGGACAGGGACAAGTCCATTCTCTACCGGCTTGCAAAGTCAGAGAGCCTCTGGGAGAGGCGGATCGCCATGCTGTCCACTTTTCATTTCATCAGAAAAAACCGTTTTGACGATGCACTGAAGATCGCCGGCATACTCCTGCATGACCGGCACGATCTCATCCATAAGGCCGTCGGCTGGATGCTCAGAGAGATCGGGAAACGGGATCAGTCTGCGGAAGAAGACTTCCTCCGGAAATACTATCAAAGCATGCCTCGGACCATGCTCAGATACGCGATCGAGCGTTTTGATGAGGAAAAAAGACTCTATTACCTGCAAAAAAAAGGCGCATAAGCCTCTGGCCTATGCGCCTGACAAAACAGCTATCCTAAATATCGATATTCCTCGCCTCAAGGGCGTGCTTCACGATAAAGTCCTTCCTCGGCTCAACCTGATCTCCCATGAGGATGGTGAAAATCTCGTCGGCCTGGACACTGTCTTCGATCGTCACCTGGAGCAGCGTCCTCTTGGTCGCATCCATCGTCGTCTCCCAGAGCTGCTGCGGGTTCATCTCCCCAAGACCCTTATAGCGCTGGATCGAAAGACCCTTTCTGGCAGACTCAAAGATATAGGCATGCAGTTCAGTAGCGGTTTGAAGCTCCTTCTGGCCGTCCTTGGCGGTCACCGTATACGGAGCAGGACCCAGGTCCTTTATAAAGCCGTGCAGACTCTCAAGCTCCCGGAACTCGGGTGACAGGAAGAGGTTCATATCGAATTTGATACGATAGTTCTGGCGCGTCAGCACAACGCCAAAACCCTCGTGCTCCTCGTCGTCATACAGCTCTCCGGCAGCGATATCTGGTATCGCAGCCCGCAGCCTCTCCAGAAATGAGGACAATGCGGCCTTGTCCTTGAGGACAGATTTTTCAATCCCTTCCCGGAGCATAAACCTGAGCACCTTAACGTCCTTGCGTCTTCTTTCGAACCATTCGAAGAGTTTTTCATAGCTCGAAAGCTTCTTCAGAAACGGGATGAGGGCCTTCCCCTTGACGTCCTGTCCCTTAATGGTAAGGACGATATCGTCAGAGGCAAGCTCAAAGAGCATGCCCTGAAGTTCAGGCTCGTTCTGTATATACTTCTCTGTCCTTCCCTTCTTGACCTTGAACAACGGCGGCTGAGCTATATACAGGTAACCTCTCTCAATTATCTGCGGCATCTGCCGGTAGAAAAAAGTGAGCAGCAGCGTCCGTATATGGGCACCGTCAACGTCAGCGTCGGTCATCAGTACTATCTTGTGATATCTGACCTTCGCGATATCGAAGTCGTCGGCACCGATGCCGGCGCCGATCGCGGTTATCAGGATCCTGATCTCCTCGGAGCTCAGCATTTTATCAAAGCGCGCCTTCTCGACGTTCAGGATCTTTCCCCTCAGCGGGAGTATCGCCTGCGTCCGCCGGTCCCTGCCCTGCTTTGCCGAGCCGCCTGCAGAGTCTCCTTCAACAATGAAGATTTCGCTCATCGCAGGGTCCTTCTCCGAGCAGTCGGCCAGCTTGCCGGGGAGTCCGGTATCCTCGAGCGCACCCTTCCGGCGTGTGAGTTCACGCGCCTTACGCGCCGCCTCCCGTGCCCGGGCCGCCTGTACCGCCTTCTCGATGATCTTCCGCGCTATCGAGGGGTTCTCCTCGAAATAGGTCGAGAGTGCATCGTTGACGATCGATTCGATGATGCCCTTGGCCTCGCTGTTGCCGAGCTTCATCTTCGTCTGGCCTTCAAATTGCGGGTTCGGGAGCTTGACGCTGATAACCGCTGTCAGGCCCTCCCGTATGTCATCTCCGGATACGCTGTCCTTGCCTGCCTTGAGAATGCCCGATGAGGTGGCATAACTGTTGGCAGTCCGCGTCAGGGCTGACTTGAATCCGACAAGGTGCGTTCCGCCCTCCCGGGTGTTGATGTTATTTGCAAAGGTGAAGATCGCCTCTGAATAGCTGTCATTATACTGGAGGGCCACCTCGGCGGTGATCCCGTCCTTCTCTCCTGAAATATAGACAGGCTTCGGATGAAGCGGGGTCTTGTTCTTGTTGAGATGCTCCACAAACGAAACAATACCGCCCTTATAGAAGAACTCCTGGTTCTTGTCAGCCCGTTCGTCCGTGATGGTTATCTTCAGCCCCCTGTTAAGAAACGCCAGCTCCCTCAGGCGCTGGGACAGGACGTCGTAGCTGAATTCAACAATCTCGAATATCTCCGAGTCCGGCTTGAAAGTCACCTTCGTGCCCCTGCTCTTCGTCTTTCCCACGACCACCAGTGGACCGGCAGGTACGCCCCGCTCGAACCTCTGCTGGAAGACCTGCCCGTTCTGCTTGATCTCCACCTCAAGCCATTCGGAAAGTGCATTCACCACGGATATGCCGACGCCGTGAAGCCCGCCCGATATCTTATAGACCGATGACTCGAACTTCCCGCCTGCATGGAGCTCGGTCAAAACGACTTCCGCAGCAGAGCGGCCCTCGGTGTCGCCCGGATGCGTACCGGTCGGTATGCCCCTGCCGTCATCGATAACCGTGCAGCTGCCGTCGTGATGCAGCATCACATCGATATTATTGCAGTAGCCTGCAAGAGATTCGTCAACGCTGTTGTCCACAGTTTCATACACAAGATGATGCAGGCCGTCAGGGCCGGTCGAGCCGATATACATGGCCGGTCTTTTACGGACCGCGCTCAGTCCCTTCAGAATTTTGATATCTTCTGCACCGTATGTTTCCTGCGGTATATTACTGTTTTTTTCTTCCATCTTACCTCTATTCTATGATCTTCATTTTCCGCTTTTTACAGCGTTATCACTTCCTGTATGTTCTGCTATATCCTCATCGGCATGATGACGCACCGGTACTCAGCATCCTTCTCGTCCCTGATGAGCACCGGGCTCAGCTGGGCCTGCATCTCAAGCTGTACCTTTTCCGAATCCATCACCTCAAGAATATCAAGAAGATACCGGGCATTGAATCCCAGCGTAAGCCCCTCACCGGCGTACTCGATGGCGAGTTCATCCTGGGCCTCGCCGATATCCGGATTGGACGATGATATCTTCATGAGATTTTCAGCTATCTCAACCTTCACACCCCTGGTCTGCTCCTTGGACATGATCGCCACCCTGCGAATCGTCCGCGCCAGCAGGTCTCTGCTTATGGAGATACTCTTGTCGTTATTCGCAGGGATGACCTGCTCATAGTTCGGATAGGTTCCCTCGATCAGCCGCGTCAGGAACTGTATCTCCCCGACCGTGAAGAGGACATGATTATGCCCGATGGAGATGCGGACCTCGTCCCCGCGCTTCTCCAGAAGCTTCCTCAGTTCTGTCGAGGCCTTCCGGGGAATGATCAGCTTGTGTTCTTCCTTCACCGACCCCGAAATCTCCCTGACCAGGATTGCAAGACGGTGTCCGTCGGTCCCGACCACGGTCAGTTTGTTGCCGCCATTGAAATGGAAGAGAAGACCGTTCAGGGTATAGCGCGTATCATTCTCGCCAGACGCATAGACCGTCTTTTCGATCGCCTCAACCACAACAGAGGCCTTGACCGTAAGGTCCTGCGTGTCGTCCATACCCGGCCACGCCGGAAATTCCTTTGCTGAAAGACAGGCAAGCCTGAAGGACCCGGCTCCGGCCTTTAATTTCAGCCACTGGTCATCGATCGTCTCCAGCACCAGATCTCCCTCGACCTCCTTTACGATCTCGAACATCTTCCGCGCGGGGATGCAGATCTTCCCCTCTTTTTCGACCTTCAGGTTCAGGGGCTCCCTCAGGGCTGTATCCAGATCGGTTGCAACGATCGACGAGCCCTGTTTTCCGGCATCCAACAGAAAGTGGCTTAAAATGGGCATGGTATTTTTCTTCTCGACGATGTTCTGTATCGTGGAGAGTTTGGCGAGCATCTCTTCCTTTGTGACAACAATCTTCATTGCCCCTCCTGACCTAGGTCTTTATTTTTTGAATCAGATTTTCCATCATTCTATTGAACGTCTCGTCCTTGCCCCGACGATCCTCTATCTGCCGGCATGCATACAGGACTGTTGCATGGTCCTTGCCGCCAAAGTTGTTGCCGATATCCTGAAGGGAAACGTTCGTCAACTGCTTGCACAGATACATGGCTACCTGCCGGGGTATCGCGATCTCCCTGGTTCTCTTGCGCGCCTTGATATCAGCCAGACTTATATTGTAAAACTCACAGACAATTTTTTGTATAAATTCTATGGTGACCGGCCGTGTATCGTCCGTGATAATATCCTTCAGCAGCTTTCGCGTCGTCTCCACGTTTATCTTCTCTCCTGTCAGCGAAGACAGAGCGGCCAGCCGTATAAGACTGCCCTCGAGCTCCCGGATATTGGATTTGATCTTCTGGGCCAGGAAATTAATCACCTCTTCAGAGAGGTTTTTGATGCCCATGATCTCTGCCTTTTTCTGTATAATCGCGATCTTTGTCTCGACGTCAGGGGGCTGAATGTCAGCGATCAGGCCCATGCCGAAACGTGAGCGCAAACGGTCCGTGATCTCGCTGATCTCTTTCGGCGGCCGGTCCGCGGAAATCACGATCTGCTTGGCCTTTTCATAAAGGTCGTTGAAGGTATGAAAAAGTTCCTCCTGGGTGGCCTTGGTCTTGGCGATGAACTGGACATCGTCAAACAAAAGCAGGTCAAGATTTCTGAAGCGCTCCCGCACCTCGGCCATTTTTTCATGCCGTATTGCATGGACCACCTCGTTCATGAACTGCTCCGAGGAGATATAGAGCACCCGGGTATTATGACGACCCTGCAGCACCCTGTTGCCGATTGCATGCATGAGATGCGTCTTGCCCAGACCAACCCCTCCATAGATAAAAAGGGGATTATACGTCTTTCCCGGAGACTCGGCCACTGCAACTGCGGCAGCATGGGCAAACTGGTTGCTGTTTCCGGTTATGAAGTTTTCAAAGGTATACTTCGGATTAATATAGATACCTTTGTTTTCGAGCTTGATTCTCTTGTTCTCCAGCTGCTCGATCTGCTTCGTCTGGACGCTCTGCTGCTTCTCCTCTGCCTTATACTTCAGCGAGATCTGAGCGCCGGTGACCTGCTCCAGAGATTCCCTGATAAGGTTCGGATGATAGTCTTCAATCCACTCCTTATAAAATCTGTTCGGGATCTCTATGGTAGCGATGTTCTCTTTTATTCCGGTAAGCCGAATCGTTTTAAACCACAATTCGAAGGCGCTCTCTTCAACCTTTTCCTTGATGATCAGGAGACACTTATTCCATATTTCTTCATTAATCATATATTCTTGCCTTTATTAACAACTTACAAACAATTGTTAATAACTATGAGGATGGGAGGTAGTTATTATAGCGTAAATGCAGATTCCAGACAATATCTCTGTTCCGAGAATGTGGATATCCGGTAAATAAATTGCCCCCTTCTGCATTGTTGGCGATCCCCTTTATTTTCTGACGGGGTTATCATGCAGAATTATCTTTATTTGGCAATGAGTTAAATCTATTATCGACTTACTGACATGACCTATTACTACTGCGATGTATATATATAAAATTATAGTAATAGAAAGAATATACTACGGTTCATAACATCTGAACTGAGTGAAGCTCAAAACAGATTACACCTGTAAGCCCCCAATGCCCGTTACCGGGACATCAATTTTCTGGCATCACCGACACGCACGGTGATCCTCTGTGCATCCAGATACTCAATCAGAGGCAAGGCATACTTACGCGACGTATCGAGCAGGTCCCTGAACTCCGCAACCGTCATCTCCTTCTTACGGGAATAGAAATCTCTCACCAGGGCCAGAATAGCATCATACGCATCCTTCGACAGATACAGAGAGTCACTGACCCGTACAATCTTCTGCTCCCGTATCAGAAGGCTCAGGATATCGTTCATCCTCTTTTGATCTATTGACAGCAGGCCCATCAGTTCTGCTTTTGCCGGAGGCTGAAACCGGTTCCTGTTGAGGAGGTCCAGTATCTTTGCTGAATACTCCTCCTCGCCGACGGTCAGGGCGGCCTGAAATTCCTTTAACCGGATCAGATTTTTGTCAACAACGACTCTGTCGGAATGAGTCAGGATAAAGCTAAACAGACCAGGCTCAACGCCCAGTGATGTCCTGACCTCCTCTTTCTGCAGGCCGGGCCGGATAGGGTTAGCCCGGTGAAACTCCTGCAGCAGGCCTATAATCCTGTTAAGGATCAGCGTATAGGAGGTCTGATGGATCAACGTATCGTCATGCTGTAAGACCATCCCCGAGGAGACGCACTTCCTGACAGCGCTGTTGATCACCTCCTTTTCAGCATCTATCCATCCGTGGATCCTGCCGGCTGATATTCCCTGAATCCCTGCCTGCTGAATTTTTACTTTTATCTTGTCTTCAAGGGTCCCGGTATGCAAAACTTTCAGGTCATCGATACCGTCCCTCCGTCTTCTTCTTGCCGGGTCAGTATCAAGCACCAGACCCCCTCCGAGGGTCTCAAGCGGTGATAACCTCCTGATAATATATCGGTCACCAGCCATGACGACGACCGGCTCCCTGAGTCTGATCTGGGCGTAGCAATCCTCTGACGCCTTGATGACATCCTTTTCAAACAGGATCAGGCGGCCGACGACCTCGGATGTCCCTGAATAGAAATGGACCGTGCTCTTTGTCTTCATGTCAGGAGCGTCACGCAGAAGCTCCAGATGGGTGTTGAGAGTCTTTGTCTGAAAAAAACGTTCGGGGGTAACCGCAACGTCACCGCGGTGGAGACTCTCCTTTTCGACGGCCTGCAGATTTATTGCGACCCTCTGACCGGCATACGCCTGCCGTATGGCCTGCCCATGGCTGTGCAGTCCCCGTACCTTTGTCTGAATCCCGGCCGGCAGGATTTCAAGATGATCATCGACTGCTATACTGCCGGAGAGCGCGGTTCCCGTAATGACCGTACCGAAGCCCTTCAGGGTGAACACACGGTCTATCGGAAGCCTGAAAAGGCCCCCCGAAGGCTTCGGGTTGACGGTCAGGGCGAGTTTTCGTATCTCTTCCCTGACCGTGTCGATATTCATTCCCGTCCTGGAGGAGACCGGTACGATCGGCGCTCCATCAAGAAATGTTCCGTGCACGAATTCACGTAGCTCATCCTGAACAAGTTCTAGCCAATCCTGTTCGACCAGGTCAGCCTTCGTGACAGCGATAAGACCGGATTTGATCTTCAGAAGGTTACAGATGGCCAGATGCTCGCGGCTCTGAGGCATGATTCCCTCATCAGCCGCGATAACCAGCAGCACCATGTCGATGCCTCCGGCCCCGGCAAGCATGTTTCTGACGAGTCTCTCATGTCCTGGGACATCAACGATCCCCACCGTCAGGCCAGGGTCAGGGAAGACCAGGTCGGCGAACCCGATATCAATCGTGATCCCCCGCTCTTTCTCCTCTTTGAGCCTGTCAGGGTCAGTGCCGGTCAGCGCCTTGACGAGGGTGCTCTTTCCGTGATCAATATGGCCTGCAGTCCCGAGAATAATGTGACGCATGATAGTTGTCTTTACCTTCGTATACTTTATTTAATGTAAAAAAAAGAATTTCCCCCCTGCTTTACTGCTGATGCAGGAAGATTAATTGTATAATAAAAAAGCAGTCAAGATAAATGAAACGAGGTGCGCGCAATGTCGTCGAAGAAAAAAAACTGTTGGGAATTCAAGAAATGCGGGAGGGAGGCCGGCGGTGAGCACGTCAAGGAGTTCGGCATCTGCCCG
Organism: uncultured Thermodesulfovibrio sp.; assembly: GCA_964499365.1. Classification (GTDB taxonomy): domain Bacteria; phylum Nitrospirota; class Thermodesulfovibrionia; order Thermodesulfovibrionales; family UBA6898; genus PALSA-1316. Next base: position 198,373 of record CAZCKU010000006.1, on the reverse strand, counting down.
GCCTCTGAGGAAGCAAGGCTAGATGCCATACATGGGGGGAAAAACGCCGGGAGGAGCTGCTGGATCGTTGCGGGCACGCTCTGCCAGGGAAATGTCCAGGGTACCTTTGCCCAGAAATATCAGAGCTGTGAACAATGCGATTTTTACAGCACCGTCAAAGAAGAGGAATTTCCCCGGTTTATGCTATCAGCCCTCTTGCTGAAAAAGATCAGCAACAAGAAATAAACAGGAAAAAAGTCCGTACCGCTATGCCGGAGCAAGAGCTGAAGAGATAGCAGCAGCAAGAAGCCCCAGCTCGCCGTTGCTGACGGTGCGTGCATCCAGAAGAAGCGCATCTCCACTGATCCGTGCAATGACCGGTGGTGAACCGGCACGAAGCCTGCGTTCAAGCTCATTGACCGTGATGCGGGCAGGCCTGATAGACACGGCATAGGTCGGGAATTCGATTTCGGGAAGTGATCCGCCCCCTGCCTTTGACGTGTCCCTTATAACCTCGATCTGCTCCTCCTTCAGGCGATCCTTCAGCCTGTTTGCAAGCTTTACGGCCCTGCTCCGGATCCTTGCCGGAGTCTGAAAGAGCATCCGGAGCACCGGAATTTCATCGACAGCGCCTGTTTCGTCACGATAGGACATGAAGACAGACTCGAAGGCGGCAATGGTCATCTTGTCGACCCTGAGCGCACGCGCAAGCGGGTTTTTCTGCAGCTGCTCGATATACCTTTTTTTCCCGACGATGATGCCGCCCTGGGGGCCGCCGAGCAGCTTGTCCCCGCTGAAGGTGACCAGATCGACACCTGCCTTGACTATTTCCCTTACCGACGGTTCGGAATGAATGCCGTATGCACGGAGATCGATGAGGCAGCCGCTGCCGAGGTCATACATAACCGGCAGATCGAGACGCCTTCCGGCGTCCACGAGTTCTGTCACCGGGACTTCTTCAGTGAAACCGGTGATGCGGTAGTTCGACTGGTGAACCTTCAACAGCAGGGCGGTCTGATCTGTTACCGCATCAAGGTAATCGTGCAGGTGGGTCTTGTTGGTGGTGCCGACCTCGCGCAACACTGCACCGCTTGCAGCCATGACATCAGGTACCCTGAAGGACCCGCCGATCTCGACAAGCTCTCCCCTGGAGACGATAACCTGTCTGTTCCTGGCAAGGGTGTTCAGGCAGAGCAGTACGGCTGCTGCGTTGTTGTTGACGATAAAGGCGTCCTCGGCGCCGGTAATATCCCGGATGAGGTTTTTTGTATGAACGTGGCGCTTGCCTCTCTTCCCGGCGTCAAGGTCGTATTCGAGGTTAGAAAAACCGCTGCTGACATCAACGACATTCTGCAGCATCCTCCCGGACAGCACTGACCTGCCGAGATTTGTATGCAGGACAATGCCGGTCGCATTAATAACGCGTCTGAGACTGCAGGAGGCCTTTTTGCGGATCTGCCTGTCGATATCGCTGATGAGTGAATCCCGGGTAAATCCGGAAACCGTGGACGCCAGGATCTCGTCTCTGATCCTGGCGATCACATCCCGGACAGCCTGGACCACTATACTGCGCTGAAATCCGTTGAGCCACGCTGTGCCCTCAGGACTTTTTAACAGTTCATCAACAGAGGGAAGAGTGGATAAGAGTTGCTGCCTGTCCGTGCTGCCCAATATCAGCCGAGACCCATCTTCTTGAGGGCCTGGTCGGCGCTGCTCGCTCCGGGGGCATCCTCGGGGAGGTACAGCATGACACCGCCTTTTACCGGCCTTATCGTAATCTTGCCGTCCCGGGCAAGGGCATTGGTCGTTTCGACGGGGTCTTCTCCGGGAAAGTATTTCTTAAAGGCCTCATTGAAACCTGAATAGACCGTATGGATTCCCTTGAAACCCTCTTTTCTCAGGCTTACGATCGCCTTTCTTATAAACGCCTCGTGTGAAAGTTTCTCTTCCATCATACCCTCCTCCGTATCTATTTTAGAGTATCATATCAAAAATCATTCGACATTTATAGCGTATAACGCTTCCAGCGGGTCGGTCAGGCCGGCCTCTGCAAAGCCTTTCTTTCTGAATCTGCAACTGTCGCATTCCCCGCACGGGGCATAACCGCCAAATGCAGCCCCGTCTGCTCCCCGGGCTTTATCGATCGGGGGCTGGGGGTCATAGCAGCTCCAGGTGATGCCGTAATTGACCCCCAGTGCCGTCCCTCTGGTTATGATCTCGGCCTTTGTCATCGACAGGAGAGGGGCCTTTATCGAAAATCTGAACTTCCCCTCGACGGTTGCTTTTGTTGCGAGGTTAGCCATAGCTTCGTATGATGAGAGATATTCAGGCCTGCAGTCAGGATAACCGCTGTAGTCCATAACATTGGCACCGATAAAAATATCGGGAGCCTCAAGCACCTCGGCCCAGGCCAGCGCAAATGACAGAAAGATCGTGTTGCGTGCAGGGACATAGGTGACAGGAATCGGCATGCCCGGAGCCTCCTGCTTCGGTACGGTTATATCAGCGGTGAGAGCCGAACCGCCGATCTCCCTGAGATCGAACGAGGCGACGAGGTGTCTCCTGGCCCCAAGACTGTCAGCCACCATTCTGGCGGCCTCAAGCTCGACGCGGTGGCGCTGGTGATAATCAAAGCTGAGCGCATAGATTTCGTACCCCTCAGCCATCGCCATTGCCATTGCTGTCGCTGAATCGAGGCCCCCGCTCAGCAAGACGACACCCCTGCGCTGCTGCGGGTTTTCAGTAGATATCATCGGCGGTTCCCTCTGCACCGTCAGCTCCCGTGCTCAGGAGGGAAAAGGACCCATCTGCTGCACGGTAGCGATACGGTCTCCCCCAGGGATCCCGGGAGGTGCTGACCGCATCGAGGTGCTCGGGGTAGGCTTCGTGTTCAATCTTGTAGGTCTGGATGGCAGAACGGAGTTCCGCGACCCTGACCGAGGCCCGGTACTCCCTCAGATATTGTGCAGGCTGCAGGAACATGACGAGGATGGACAGCACAACCGCAGCCAGAACAGAGGCCGGCGCAGCATAATCCAGCAGGTTCCTCCGGCCTGCTGCCATGAGATCGCCCGTCTGCTCAGCAACTTTAACCGTTTCGACCGTTTCGATAAGCCCCTTTTCGAGCAGGGACAACAGTGTCTTTGATACAAGAAAATTGTCCTTGCCGGTCAGGTCGATGATTGTGCTGACATCATTTTCCCCGTCGACGCAGCTGAGGACCTCGGTCTCATCTTCAGTCGGGGCAGAGGGGTCGTCCCCTGTCCTCCTGAAGAGCGTATCAAGAGAGATTCTTCCCTTGATCATTGACCACTCGTCAACGATCCTGAGACCCTCCATCAGAAGGTGCTGGGTGTCCAGAGAAAGATCGAGGTCCTTATCCTGTGGTATACCCTGAGCCGTAAACTCATACGACCCGTGTTTCCAGCTGAAGAGCTGGATGACGGTCTCGGTTATCTGGCTTGAGAGTATTTCATGGACCAGTTCCCTGTCGACAAGCCCCTTCCTGATGAGTATTGCCCCCATCTTTGCCCCGGTTTTCTTCTGCTCCTCGAGAACGGACTGCAGCTCAGCATCCTTGACAAAGCCCTTCTTCAGGAGTATCTTTCCCAGCCGGTTGTCGTCAATCCTGCGCTTTGATTCCGCTCCCGTGATTTTGCCTTCGATAAACAGGAGCCTCACACGGTCCATCTTGCCGGCGAGAGTCAATACACCTGTCTTCCGCTGGAAATAGATCAGCTGGAGGATATCGGCGAGACCGAAGTCTGTTAATGAACCTTCTAGAGCCATCCCTTTGAAATCCCCCGTCGGGTGAAAATGTTTGCTGCTCCATAAATGAACAGGGCAAGCAGGAGCAGGGTCAGGCTGACAAGGCCGTGAGATATCAGGCTGCTTCCCGGAAAGAAGAAGGCACTGATAAGCGGAAACACTGCGCAAAAGAGAAACGGCCAGAGCATCAGAAGACCCTGGAGTATCCTGCCTGCATAGATGTGGGACGCTCCGGGCAGTACAAAGGACAGAATCTTCATCACATCACGCCTTTTCTTCTGCTGGTCGTAAATGGATAGAATTCTGGCGACCCTCTCCCTGACATCCAGTTCAGCGAGTTTCAGCAGTGATCCGTAGCACTGAGAACATATCTGGCCGACCACAAGGTCCCGCTCGCAGCGGTTGCAGAGGATCGTGCTGCATTTTCTGCAGCGATAGGCGGTATGGCTCAGGCGACCGGGGAGCAGAACGAATACGATCAGCAGCACCACCGCCAGCAGTGAGATGGCAGATGGAGGCAGAAAAGCCAGGCCGAAAGTGAACACCTTCTTTGTGCTGCCGCGGACATAGTCCCAAAGTTCGCTGCCTGTCAGCGTTTCATCGGCAACAAACCTGTTGGACTGTCTGCCCGAGACGGCCCTGTACCGGCCGACGGCTGTCCGGTCGGTCGAGAGGGCTGCCTTGAAATACTCGTCCCCCTTTTCGAACTCAAGCAGCTCACGGGAGACCTGTGAAAGATTATAGTAGGCAGAGGCCACCGGTCTTGTGGCGATCGCACTGCTGTAGTACTTCACCGCCTGATCAAGGTTGCCTTTGCTTTCCTCCTGAAAGTTATACAGTCCGACATAACAGTTGCCGAGGTTGACCAGGACCCGGGCATCGGGCTTTTTTTCGTTCAGCTGTGTGTAGATGGCTATAGCCTCGCGGAACAATCCCTCCCGTTTCAGCGCGAGCGCATACGAGAAGCGCTCAGTGTCCTGGGTGCTCCTGCCGAGATTTGCTATGGCGTATTCGTTTCCCTTGAGCTCGTTTGTCTGTACGACAGCCTTTATGGCGCCCGATGAGGGCGCGCTGATATAGAGGGATGCTGCAGCCATAACCAGGGGCAGGAAAACCAGAAAGAGCAGAAAACCAAATACGGCGTAGCGGTCAGTCCTGCTCATATAGATCCCGAGCAGGACCAGGATACCCGCGATGAGGCAGAGAGGGCTCAGGGCAGAAAGCAGAATAAGAACAGCCAGACCGAAGATTCTCGGCGGACTTTCGTTGAGATCGTGCGTGATCAGCGGGATATCAAGAGGCAGCCTGACGGCGATGACAATGGCATATGCCAGGACAAAGGAAAGCACGAGACTGAAGAACAGGGCACCGGAGAGGGTGAAAGACCACCAAAAGTTTCGGGCGTATGCATTCAAACCGTTGACGAGATGATCGATGCTCTGGAGCAGGCCGGCTCCGGTGAAAGAAAGGCTGTTCCTGGCGAGCGCAAAATGGACGGCCGGCAGGTCAGGAGCATAGCTGGCGGCCTGATTCAGCAGAGCTGCACCCGCGGCGCTGTCTCTATCAGCCTGCTTCATCAGGAGATATGCATACGCGTCGGAATTCTGGATCCCACGGTTCAGCTGGGCCTCATAAAAATCGTCTCCCCCTGCGTTATCCGGTACGAGGACGGCGGCCGGGACCAGCACCGCCAGAATCGCCAGGATGATGAAGAGTCGCTTCATGGTCTCTGTCCGATCCTCGATTCTGTGCCGGCGACAAGCCTCTGCATATTTTCTCGATGCTTCAGGCCGATCAGCAGCAGGACGAGAAGCGCAAAAGGGAGCTTCTCCCTGGAATCCAGCAGTACGATACTTGCCGGCAGCAGGGCGAAGGAGACCAGGGCCCCCAAAGAAGAATATCGGGATATCGCAACGGTCATAAGCCATATTATAATAGTAAACAGGCAGGTTTGTGGAGAATAAATCAACAAAACGCCGAGAGCGGTTGCAACGCCTTTACCGCCCCGGAAGCTCAGGAAGATTGAGAAGATGTGGCCCGCAACAGCGATCAGGCCGACCATGCCGGTCCAGAATATATCCAGCCCGAAATATTTCGCAATCCCGACAGCTGCAGCTCCTTTTGCCATGTCTCCGATAAGGGTCAGGAGGGCCGGCAGCTTCCCTGTAGTCCTCAGGACGTTGGTTGCCCCGATATTTCCGCTTCCTGTCTTTTTGATATCAATGCCGCGCGCCCTGGTTATGAGAAGGCCGGTAGGGATAGAGCCAAGGAAGAACGCCATGAACAGGACGACGATGTTGTTCAGATCTTCCTCCAGAATGAGACGGTATACTGTATTCCGGAGACGACCGAAAGAAAGAGCGCTACCCATATGGAGACCAGCCCGATGTCGTAGAGGTCAAACGGGAGATGGTCAAAGATGGTACCCATAAGAATTATGCAGAGTATACCGGTGATCTGAGCGGCGGTCTTGAGCTTGCCCCCCATTTCAGCAGGTATGACGATATCCCGTGAAAGGGCCACGACCCTGAGGGCGGTGATCAGAAAGTCCCTGACAATCAGGATGATCGCAATCCAGGCTGTCAGCCGCTCCATATCGACCAGGACAACCAGCGCCGAAATGATCAGAAACTTATCGGCTATCGGGTCCATGATTATCCCGAAGGTGGTTATCTGACCGGAGCGCCGCGCTAGGTAGCCGTCGAGGAAGTCGGTGATGGAGGCTATTGCGAAGATCAGGGCACCCAGGATGGGATGATGATAAACCGAGAGTACGAAGAACGGGATCAGGACAATCCGGCTCAGGGTAAGGGCTGTCGGAAGGTTAAGTCTTAAGATACTCACTGAACAATGCCCTCCAGAGACCCCTGGACTTCAGGATAAAATCGGAAACCTCCCGAACCGCCCCCCTGCCCCCCCTGTTTTTCGTGACCATGGAGGCAATATCCTTTACTTCCCCTGTTGCATCGGCAACCGCGACAGAAAGCCCGACCCTCCTCATGACCGCAATATCGACGATGTCGTCACCGACATACGCAACAGCTGTATCGGCAAGGCCGTATTTCCGAAGCAGGGTTTCATACGCCACTATCTTGTCATGGCATTTCTGAAAGACCTCGGTTATCCCGAGCTCGGCAGCACGGCGTTCCACCACTTTTGAAGAACGGCCCGTTATGATGGCGACCCTGATGCCTGATTTGAGCAGCATCCTGATGCCGTGGCCGTCACGTACATGGAAGGTCTTGTATTCATTTCCGGCATTGTCGAGGATGATGCTCCCGTCTGTCAGCACGCCGTCGACGTCAAGAATGAGCAGTTCTATTTTTTTTGCCGCCTTCCGGACAGCGGCTGACTTCGTCATGTCTTTACACGATTCCTTTTTTCAGTATGTCATGCAGGTGGATGATTCCCTCGACCCGGTTTTCGCCGTCCGGTACTACCAGCACGGTGATGGAATGGTGCTCCATGACCGACAGGGCCTTTGCAGCCAGTTCGCTGCCGGCAATGGTCCGCGGGTCCTTTGTCATGACATCGGCAGCCGTCATATCGAAGAATACCTTTCCCCATTTTTCGACGCCGCGGCGGATGTCGCCGTCCGTGATGACTCCCAGCAGTTTCCTGTCCCGGTCGGTGACCAGGGCAATACCGAGCCTGCCCGATGATATTTCAACGACTGCGCTGATCATCGGGGCCTGCGGTTCAACGAAGGGCAGGGCATCTCCCGCATGCATCAGGTCCCTCACCTTTATCAGCAGTTTTTTGCCAAGGCTTCCGCTTGGATGGAAGGACGCAAAATCCTTCTCATCAAAGCCCCGCTTGATTAGCAGGGCCACGGCCAGAGCATCCCCCATGGCCAGGCTTGCCGTTGTTGAGGCCGTCGGGACGATACCCAGGGGACAGGCCTCTTCGGCCACCGAGACGTCCAGGTTGACATCAGCTGACCTGGCCAGGGTTGAATCGCCTTTGCCGGTCATGGAGATGAGATGGATGTCGAACCTCTTCAGAAACGGGATCAGACCGGTCAGCTCATCGGTTTCGCCGCTGTTGGAGATAGCGATAACAACATCCTCGGCGCTGACCATGCCGAGATCTCCGTGGCTTGCCTCAGCCGGATGCATGAAGAAGGCAGGGGTCCCGGTCGAGGCGAGCGTCGCGGCGATCTTCTTGCCGATCAGGCCGGATTTTCCCATGCCGGTGACAATGACCTTGCCGGTGCTGGTATAGATTATGTCAACTGCCCTGTCAAAGCCCTCATCGAGTTTATCGATAAGGCCATAGACAGCATCAGCCTCGGTCTTCAGGACTTTCTTTGCTGTATCAATAAGGTTCACCGGAGCGTTCTCCTGCCTACTCGAACTGGCATCGCAGCCAGCCCGGGGGGATATTGTTACGGTGCGCATCATCTTCAAGCTCGGCCAGGGTTTCCTGCCGCTCCTTCAGACGCTTGCCGGCAGCCTTCAGGTCCCTGGTGGTCTTGCTATGCTGTTTATCGATGTTCGCCAGCTTTTTTCCCGTGGTCTGCGCCTTCACCGTGGAAAGTTCTTTAAGCCTGGCGGTCAGTTCATGGACTTCATCCTGTGCAAGGGTGAGCCCCTTCCTTATCTGTCTCGCTTTTTTGCACCAGTATTCCTGTTCCCTCCGGTCAGAAGCGGTCTCTGCCCTCTGCCGTTTGTCAGGTTTCTGGTCACCGTTTGTCCGGACTGATCCCCTGGCAGCCGGATCGTCGGCAGGGGTTTCTGCAGCAGACTGAGGCTTGTATTGTTCGAGGTCCTTATTGGTAAAAGCAGGCGAAACCTCCCTCTGAGGGGATTCTTCCGCGGTCGCCGCTGAGACCGAGCAGAAGAGGGCTGCAGACAGGAGGGCCTGCAACAAAAAGAATATACGGCTGCCAGGAGCCGCCGTATTTCTCATGATGTCCCCGGCATATTCAGCGCCCTGATTATGGCAACGATGGAGCCGAGCATCTCCGAAAGGTCGTCAAGCCGGACCATGTTCGGTCCGTCACAGAGGGCCTTTTCAGGCTCAGGATGGACTTCAAGAAAAAAACCGTCCACCCCGAGTGCGGCCGCAGCCCTTACAAAAGGAGCGGCGAACTCTCTCTGGCCGCCTGAACTGTTCCCGAGGCCCCCGGGAAGCTGCAGGCTGTGCGTGACATCAAAAATCACCGGATAGCCGAACGCCCGCATGATCGGGAAACTCCTGAAGTCCACGACAAGGTTGTTATAGCCGAATGAGCTGCCCCGTTCAGTCAGCAGGAGATTCCTGTTTCCTGTCGAGACAAACTTGTCGATGATATTGCCCATATCCCACGGTGCCAGGAACTGGCCCTTCTTGATGTTTACCGGCCTGCCTGTCCGGGAGGCTGCGGTGATAAGATCCGTCTGTCTGCAGAGAAATGCAGGGATCTGGAGTATATCGAGGACCTCGGCCGCAGGCCCAACCTCTGCGACCGTATGTATATCAGACAGAACCGGGACATCCAGTTCAGTTTTGATATCAGCCAGTATCCCGAGACCCTTCTCAAGGCCCGGTCCCCGGTATGAGCTGATCGAAGACCTGTTTGCCTTGTCAAAGGAGCTCTTAAAGACGAACGGAAGCCCGAGGCTGCCGCAGATATCCCGGAGCCTCCGTGCAGTATGGCGTGCCGAGTCCTCATCCTCCAGGACGCAGGGTCCTGCGATGATCAGCGGCATACCCTCTCCGCCGACAGTAATATTCTTAATGTTTATTGCCATCTTCCAGGCCCGGGAAGAGAGAGCGCTTTTCCTGGAGAGCAGCCCCGATGAACGCCCTGAAGAGGGGGTGAGGCTCGGTTGGCCGGGATTTGAACTCAGGGTGGAACTGACACCCGAGGAACCAGGGATGGTCGCTCAGTTCGACGATCTCGACCAGTTCACCGTCAGGGCTTGTTCCGCTTATCTTCATGCCATGGCCGGTGATCGTCTCCCGGTAGGAATTGTTGAATTCATAGCGGTGGCGGTGGCGTTCAGACAATTCCCTTTCCCCATAGGCAGCGAAGGCGAAACTCTCCTTTTCGAGCACGCAGGGGTAGGCTCCGAGACGCATGGTGCCGCCCTTGTGCGTCAGCTCAGTCCTCTCCTCAATCCTGTTTTTTCTGAAATCGAACCATTTCTCCATCAGATAAATGACCGGTGCAGGCACATTGATATCAAATTCTGAACTGTTGGCCTTTAAACCGCATATGGTGCGGGCAAACTCAATGACGGCGCACTGCATGCCGAGGCATATTCCGAAAAAGGGTATCTTCTTTTCCCGGGCATAGGTGATCGAACTGATCTTTCCCTCGATCCCCCTGTATCCGAAGCCGCCAGGCACAAGAATGCCGTCGACCTCGGACAGATACCGCTCCGGTCCGTGCGCCTCAACCTCCTCAGAGTCGATCCATTCGAGGGTCACCCTGCAGTCATTGGCAATGCCGCCATGGATCAGCGCCTCGGTCAGGCTCTTGTAGGAATCCTTCAGGCCGACATATTTTCCGACGATTGCGATGCGCACTTCGTTCTTCGGCTCCTTGATCTTCCTGACGATGTCCTTCCAGGGACCCATGTCAGCCTCATGGGCAGCCAGGTCGAGCTTCTTGACGATCTGCCGGTCGAGACCTTCTGCCTGGAGGGCCAGGGGGACTTCGTAGATCGTGTCGACATCGATCGCGTTGATGACCGCATCGCCTTCGAGGTTGCAGTGTATCGCTATCTTCTTTTTTGCCTCCGGGGTGAGCATCCGGTCGGTCCTGCACAGGAGCAGGTCCGGCTGTATGCCGATCGCCCGGATCTCCCTGACGCTGTGCTGTGTCGGCTTTGTCTTGAGCTCGCCCGAGGTCTTGATGTAGGGAAGGAGGGTCAGGTGTATATACAGGACATTCTCGCGTCCGACGTCGTACCGCATCTGCCTGATAGCCTCCAGGAACGGGAGGCTCTCGATATCGCCGATCGTGCCGCCGATCTCGACAAGCACAACGTCATTGCCGACGCTGACGGACTTGATCGCCTGCTTGATCTCGTCCGTAATATGCGGGATCACCTGCACGGTCTCCCCGAGATAATCGCCCCGCCGCTCCTTCGAGATTACGTTGTAATAGATTTTACCGGTTGTGAAGTTGTTTCCCTGGGACATGCGAACATGGGTAAACCGCTCATAGTGCCCGAGGTCAAGGTCGGTCTCGGCCCCGTCGTCGGTGACGAATACCTCACCGTGCTGGAAGGGGCTTAAGGTCCCGGGATCAACGTTGATATACGGGTCAAGCTTCTGGATCGTGACTTTAAGGCCGCTCGCCTCCAGCAGGGCACCGATTGATGCGGCAGCGATCCCCTTGCCGAGAGATGACAGCACCCCGCCGGTTACAAAGATAAATTTAGCCATTTCTCTATCCTTTCCAGGTCCTCAGGGGTGTCGACCCCGAAAGTTTCAAAGTCCGTCTTCCGGACCTTTATCCTCATGCCATGTTCGAGCGCGCGCAACTGCTCCAGTTTTTCTATCTGCTCTAGCCGGGAAGGCGCAAGGGAGGTGAGTCTGAGCAGGGCCTCCCGCCGGTAACTGTAAATGCCGATATGCTTATAGCAGTCATCGGCAGCAGCCACCGATGCCCTGCGTGACGCAGGATCCGTACCTGCTGCCCCGCTCCCCCAGACATCCCGGTGAAAGGGGATCGGCGCCCGTGAAAAATAGAGGGCATACCCGTGTCCGTCAAAAACTGCCTTGACTACATTGGAGTCAAAGATGTCATCCGCACGGTCGATTTTTTTGACAAGGGTGCCGATAGCAGCGTTCTCGTCATCAAGGACCGATATCACCGCATCGATCATCTCCGGCTTTATCAGCGGTTCATCCCCCTGAACATTCACAATTATATCATATTCCCTGCCGAGGAAATGCAGGGCCTCGGCTATCCGGTCTGTGCCAGAGACATGAGCCGGAGAGGTCATGACGGACGTCCCGCCGAAGGAGAGGACCACGTCATGGATCCGGGCATCGTCAGTGGCAACTATTATATCAGTGGCCTGACGGGAGTCGCGGGAATTCTGGTATACATGCTGGATGACCGGGATGCCTTTCAGGGGTGCAAGGGGCTTGCCCGGAAACCGGGTTGAGCCGAAGCGAGCAGGTATGACAACGACCGAAGACATAGACACTGAGTAGTAATTATATACTATACCGGGATGAAATCTGAACATTATTTCCTACTTCCGTATTTTGCACGGATACAATCTGGTGGAATTCCGGTATCCGATCAATGGTAAACTAGACGACGAGCCGGGAATACGTACGTGAGGAGATATTTATGCATGTAACCGTAAAACATGAAAGACTGAACAGGTGGGTTAAAGACGTTGCCGATATGTGCCAGCCGGACAGTATCTACTGGTGCAACGGAACGAAGGAGGAATATGATCACATGATGACCATGATGATCGGGGCCGGTACTGCCACCGTGCTGAAGAAGCGGGCCAACAGCTTTCTCTTCAGGTCTGATCCCAGCGATGTGGCACGCGTTGAAGACCGCACCTATATCAGCACTTCATCAAAGGATGATGCAGGCCCCACAAACAACTGGCTGCCCCCTGATGAGCTGAAAGAGACGATGAAAGGCCTTTATAAGGGATGCATGAAGGGGCGCACCCTCTACGTGATCCCTTTTTCAATGGGCCCGATCGGTTCTCCGATCTCGAAGATCGGTGTCGAGGTGACGGACAGCCCGTATGTGGTCTGCAACATGCATATCATGACCCGTGTGAGCGCCAGGATCTATGACATGCTTGGAACCGACGGAGAGTTCATCCCCTGCCTGCATTCGATCGGTGCCCCGCTTGCCGGGGGGCAGCAGGACGTTCCCTGGCCGTGTGCTCCCATTGAAAGCAAATATATCAGCCACTTTCCGGAGGAAAACCTCATCTGGTCATACGGGTCAGGGTACGGCGGGAATGCCCTTCTTGGAAAGAAATGCCTGGCCCTGCGCATAGCGTCTGCCATGGCACGGCGTGAGGGCTGGATGGCCGAACATATGCTCATCCTTCGCCTGACCAATCCGGAAGGGAAGCAGTATCACATTGCCGCCGCCTTTCCCTCGGCGTGCGGAAAAACGAATCTTGCGATGATGCGGCCGACGATTCCCGGCTGGAAATGCGAGTGTATCGGCGATGACATAGCCTGGATGAAGACCGGGCCCGACGGCCGTCTCTATGCCATCAATCCCGAGAACGGTTTTTTCGGGGTGGCTCCGGGTACCTCGTATGATACGAATCCAATGGCCATGGACACGGTGAGAGAGAATGTTATTTTTACCAATTGTGCGTTGACTGACGACGGGGACGTCTGGTGGGAAGGAATGTCAGACGAGGTGCCGTCACATCTCATCGACTGGAAGGGACAGGACTGGACTCCGGAGAGCCGGCAGGATGCAGCCCATCCGAATGCCCGTTTTACCGCCCCCGCCTCACAGTGTCCTGTCATATGCAGGGACTGGGAGAATCCTGCAGGAGTCCCGATTGATATCTTCATATTCGGAGGCCGTCGCAGCAGCGTGGTGCCCTTGGTGTACGAGGCCTATGGGTGGGACCACGGTGTATTCATCGGGGCAACAGCAGCGTCGGAGACGACCTCGGCAAATATCGGTGCCGTGGGCAATCTGCGGCGGGACCCGTTTGCGATGACACCCTTCTGCGGCTACAACATGGGTGACTATTTCCAGCATTGGCTTGACATGGGAGACAGGCTCGGCAGCAGGGCCCCGCGGATATTTTATGTGAACTGGTTCCGGAAAAGCCCCGAAGGCATGTTTTTGTGGCCCGGGTTCAGCGAAAACAGCCGGGTACTGAAATGGATGTGTGAGCGGATTGAAGGCAGGGTCGGCGCCCGTGACACCCAGATCGGCCTGCTGCCGAAGGACGGGGATCTGGATCTCTCAGGGCTGGATATTTCCGCGGAAAATATGAAGGAACTCATGCGTGTCGACGCTGAGGCCTGGTCTGCCGAAGTGCCTGATATAGAGAAGCATTTTGCACGGTTCGGGGAGCGTTTGCCCGAGAGGCTGCGCAGGCAGCTTGAGGAACTGCGGGCCCGTCTTGGGTAACCCTGCCTTGTTGCCGGCCCGGGACTGGCCGGGACGCAAAGGGACAGAATGACAGCGAAGAAATCGCTGGTACATATTCTTGGGGTGGTGTATGTCCATACCAAGACCAGCGACGGGGGGGACCTGTATCTCACCCGTTTTGCGGAGCCCTTTCCCGAGCACTTTGAAATCCGGAACTGGTACGAAAGGGACTGGTTCAACGAGCAGGGGACGAGACTCAGAGGCACGAGTTCCGTCTACCGGGTGCCGACCAGGGAGGTAAACGGAAAGGCCCTCGACCTGGTGGTCAAGAACTGCCGTGTCGGGGAGGACGTCCCCATGGATACCCATACCCTGCAGGAGTTCTGTGACGCGGAGTTCAACAGCCCCTGGGAGGAGTTTTCCCTGGTCATGGAACTGCGGGAGGGCGCGTATGGCCCGCGTGACATGCGCGTCAGGACGCAGCGCCCCCTGGCCATTTACGTCCCGCCGGAGAGGATGCAGCCCTGGCAGAGCGGCAGGTCACGCTCGAGAATCAACCGCATCCATGCGAAGCACCCCGGAATTGATCTGGATATCCTGAAGCAGTACAAGCTGATCTATGAATGGATCAAGGGGAAAAATCTCCCGGAAGTCTTCGAACAGATAGATCTGAATCATGACGAAATAGTCCACCATCTGAAGGTCATCAATTACCAGGTCCTCTCTGCCCTGGACAAGAAAGGGTATCTCGTGGCTGATATGAAGCCCGAGCATATCATATTCAGTGAGGCGGATGCGCTGCGCATCGAGGAGCTGGGACGTCCTGATGCGGGCAGCAGCGCCTTCAAGGCACAGCTGGAGACCCTGTATCAGCTGGTGAAAGAGGGCCATTATTCGGTGATCGACTATGAGCTGCTGCTGCGGACAGCAGAGCATGAGAAGAAAGTAAAAGACTCACGAAGACATCATTATCTGGACGATCAGCGGGACCGTTTCGAACCGACTCCGCTGCCTGCCCATCTGCAGACGATGGAGATATTCGGTATCCCGTATATCTATGGCCATGCCGAAAGTACCGGCGGCAATCTGTGGGTTGTCGGGAGGAACGCCCGGCTGTTTGACTACTTCCTTCCGGAGAGATGGAGGAAGACCCCTTCCCTGAAATTGTCCGGGACCAAGGATGTGTTCTATACCATCACCAAGGACAATATACACCTGGTCTGGAAGACCTCCCGCGTCGGTGAACTGCCCGACGAGGCAGAGCAGGACGGTTTCAGCCCAAAGGTCAGGCAGTATGGCATCAACAGTCCTTTTGAAGAATTTGCCATAGCCCATACCCTGAATGAACTGGGCATCCCGACGGTCTACGCCCGGGCCATCTATATGACCGGGACGGCAAAGGTAGAACCTTCGGCCGATTTCAGGCGGTACCGGTCGCATAAGGACATTCTGGACCCTGAGGGCAATCCCGTTCTTCAGGAAAGCCATAACTATATTACGATCCGCGGTTATTACAACGGCCCTGATTATTCAGTTGCCGAGCGGGGCCAGCTCTATATGCCGGTGGACCTTTCCAAGGCGGTCGACAGGGGAATCATCGATGAGCGGACCTGCAGGATCTTTCTGGATGCGGTGATGGAGAAGCTGCAGCGGGCCGGTTTTGACGGGTCGCTATTGCAGGCAAACGACCTTCTGCTTGCCGTTGACAGTAACGGTGCTATTATGAATAATAAGTACGGCGAACCTGAAGTCATCATCGCCAAATTCGAACTGATCTGGAAGATTTCCGATGCTGCCTGCCCCTTCAGCGCTGATGTATCCGATGCTTCAGAGCACCCTGTCCACGGAGACGGGCACCGGCGATACGTGGGGCGGACTGCTTCGGAACCGTGATGAGAGGCGCCGGGAAAGGGTTTCTGTTAAGGTAATGTGTGTTGGACGCTAGTTCGGTCGATGTTGTAAAGAAACTGCTGATTTCCGCCCCTGCGATCCTTGTCGCGATAACCTTTCACGAGGTCGCGCACGGCTATGTCGCGAACAAACTGGGGGACCCGACCGCAAAATTTACCGGGAGGCTGACGCTGAATCCCCTCGTGCATATCGACCCTTTCGGCACGATCATCCTGCCGCTGATGATGCATTTCCTCACGAACGGCCAGTTTGTCTTCGGCTATGCCAAGCCGGTGCCGATCAACCCGATGAACTTCAAGAACCCCCGCCAGGGCATGGCGATATCCGCGGCAGCCGGACCGGTCATGAACATAGCGCTGGCCTTTATCAGTGCGGTCATTCTGAAGCTGCTGATAGTCCCTCTGGCGATGTTTATGCCCGAGACCGTGAACGAAACTGTCCTGAAGCCCCTGTTTCTGATTGCGACGGCGAGTGTTGTCATCAATGTTGTGCTCGCCTCTTTTAACATGATCCCTATACCGCCGCTCGATGGTGGAAGGGTGCTGACCGGCCTGCTTCCCCAGAAACAGGCGATGTCCTTCAGCAGGATAGAACCGTTCGGGTTTATCATCGTTCTGGCGCTGATCTACACAGGGATTGCCAATCTCTTCATCATGCCCCTTATCCGGTTTTTTCTGAAGCTTTTCCAGGTTTACTGAGCCGAATACCTGGCCGCTCCGGACAGCAGGGGTGCCGCCTCGGGCCCGCTGCCTCCTGCCCTGCGTGACCCGGAAAACACACGGCCGGCACTGCTGAATCCGTTCACCCCCTGTCCGGTTAATACCCTCGCTCACCATTGACATAATGGCCGTCCTGCGTCAAAATCAAACAAGGGGGACGGTCCCGGAGGAGAATCAAAAATACAGGTGATGGCACGGAGGAAACAGGATGCTGAAAAAAATACTGAGTACGGATGACAGTGTCGTGCAGCTGGTCTTGAGGCTGATGCTGGCGCTCGTTTTTTTCCCTCACGGGGCGCAGAAGGTATTCGGCTGGTTCGGCGGAAACGGCTTCAGTGTGACGATGGGTTTTTTTGTTGACAAGGCGGGAATTCCCTGGTTCCTGGCTTTCCTCGCAGTCCTTGCCGAGTCAGCCGGGGTGCTCGCCCTGTTTGCCGGCATCGGCACCCGCATTGCAGCGCTTGGCATTGCGGTGAACATGATCATCTGCGCCGCCGGCAACCATGTCCAGCACGGATTTTTCATGAACTGGATGGGCAAACAGCAGGGGGAGGGATTCGAATTTCATATCCTGGCGGTAGCCATATCCGTTGCCCTGATCATCGGCGGCGGCGGCACATGGTCTCTTGACAGGCTGCTTACCGGGCGCAGGTCCTGACGCCGGCGCTGACGCATACGTTTCCGGTGCAGTGATGTAGCTTTCTGTCCTCCCGGTCCATCTGCTGCGGGGTGCAGGCAATACGGCCAGCCCCTGCTCTGCTCAGCCGGGAGGAGCTTCGGGTATTGCGGTGCTGTTCCGGTGGTATATCCTGCCTGCAGGAGATCTTTCCCATATTAACTAACTTGACAAGAGTATACTAAAGTAATATTATATGAAATACAGATGAGGAGGAGAGATGGCTCCAACGGCAAAGGATTACTACGATATACTCGGTGTTGATAAAAAGGTCTCGAAAGATGACCTGAAGAAGGCTTACCGCAAGCTCGCACGCAAATATCATCCTGACCTGAATCCCGGGGACAAGACCGCAGAAAACAAGTTCAAGGAGCTTACCGAGGCGTATGAGGTCCTGAGCGACGACAAGAAGAGAACCGAGTATGATCAGTTCGGCAAGACGCCGTTCAGTGGCGGCAGCGGAGGACCGGGCTTTGACTACCGCACCTACACCTCGGGGGACCATTTCGACTTCGGGGGCTTCGGCGACATATTCTCCGATCTGTTCGGTGCCGGAGGCAGACAGGGACAGCCGGAGGCAGGCGGGCATGACCTCGTCATGGGACTGGACCTGTCGCTTGAAGAGGCCTTCTCCGGGGTTACCAGGCCGATATCCTTCAACCGTGAGATCAGCTGCAGGTCCTGCAAGGGCACCGGGGCTGAGACCTACCAGCAATGCGAAGCCTGCAAGGGGGCAGGACGTGTAGGAACCTCCAAGGGATTTTTTAAGACGTCACAGCCCTGTCCTGCCTGCAGCGGTTCCGGCCACAGGATAACAAAGGCCTGCAGGGCCTGCGGAGGCAGGGGCAGCATACAGCAGACGGAATCGCTCAAGGTAAAGATACCTGCCGGCGCAGACACAGGATCAAAGGTCAAGGTCAAGGGGATGGGGGGTGCCGGTCCGTCAGGAGGACCACCCGGTGATCTGCATATAGAAATAACCGTCCGGCCTCACCGGCTCTTTACGCGCAAGGAAAACAATCTTTCTGTCGAGATCCCGGTCACCTTCGGCGAGGCCGCCCTCGGGGCCCGGATCGAGGTGCCGACAATAGACGGGGTTGCAGCCATGACGCTGCCTGCCGGCACGCAGAGCGGACAGAAATTCAAGCTCTCGGGCAAGGGTTTTCCCTCTGCAAAGACAGGAAGAAGAGGCGATCAGGTCGTGACGATCAAGGTGGCTGTGCCGAAGGGGGTTCCCGAGAAGGCACGGGCGGCCCTTCAGGAGATTGAGGCACTGTATAAGGAGTCGCCGAGAAAAGGGATGGTGGCAGAACATGAATAGACAGGCGAAGGACAGGACACGGCCGATCTATCTCATCAGTGTTGTCTGCGATATGCTCGGGGTCCATCCGCAGACCCTGAGGCTCTATGAAAAGGAGGGCCTGATCCATCCTCTCCGGAGGAGGACGCAGCGGCTCTATTCGGAGAGTGATATCGAGAGGCTCAACCTCATACTGCAGCTGACGCGTGAACTCGGCGTAAACAAGGCAGGCGTGGATATTATTCTGAGGATGCGGCGCCGTATGGAAGTGATGCAGAACGAAATGGAAGAGATGCTGCAGCTCTTCGAAGACGATGTCAGGGCGGATTTCAGGGAGCGCCTGAGAAAGGCATTGAAGGAAGACTAAGGAGGTATGACGATGGACAAATTTACGGTAAAAAGCCAGGAGGCGATTCAAAATACCCAGAGGCTTGCAGAGAAGAAGGGCCATCAGCAGATCGATGTTGAACATCTTCTCTGGGTGCTGCTCGATGATGAAGAGGGCGTCGCAGCACAGATTATCAAACGCATTGGCCTCAACACCGGGATTCTCAGGAAGGAGCTGGAGGCATACCTGGACCGCCTTCCGAAGGTGCTCGGCCCGACGGCTGTCGGCCAGATCTATATAACCCCCCGGCTGAAGGGTGTTCTCGAAAAGGCTCAGGAAGAGGCTGAACACCTCAAGGACGAGTATGTGAGTGTCGAGCATCTGCTGATAGCGATTGAAGGCGCAGACGGGCAGGCGTCAGAGCTGCTGCGGAAGAACGGGGCAGACCACGACAGGCTTCTCACCGCGATGCGCGAGATCAGGGGGACGCAGCGCGTCACCGACGCCAACCCCGAAGATAAATACCAGGCCCTGAAGAAGTTCAGCAAGGATCTGACTGACCTTGCGTCAAAAGGCAGGCTTGACCCGGTCATCGGCCGGGATGAGGAGATCAGGAGGATCGTTCAGGTGCTCTCCCGCCGGACGAAGAACAACCCGGTCCTTATCGGCGACCCGGGCGTGGGCAAGACCGCCATTGCGGAGGGACTTGCCCAGCGGATCGTTGCCGGCGATGTGCCGGAGACCCTGAAGGACAAGAAGGTCGTTGCCCTTGATATGGGGTCGCTGATTGCAGGGGCAAAATTCAGGGGTGAATTCGAGGACCGGCTGAAGGCGGTCATCAAGGAGGTCGAGGAGTCAGAGGGAAAGATCATTCTGTTTATCGACGAACTCCATACCCTCGTTGGAGCAGGCGCAGCCGAAGGGGCGATCGACGCCTCAAATATGCTGAAGCCGGCCCTTGCACGCGGCGAGCTCCGGTGCGTCGGCGCAACAACGATCAGCGAGTACCGAAAACATATCGAAAAAGACCCGGCCTTCGAGAGGCGGTTTCAGCCGGTGCTGATCAAGGAACCGAGCGTCGAGGACACGATATCGATACTTCGGGGTCTGAAGGAAAAGTATGAAGTGCATCACGGAGTAAAGATCAAGGACGCGGCGCTTATTTCCGCAGCTCTCCTTTCTCACCGGTATATTACCGACCGCTTTCTGCCGGACAAGGCGATCGACCTTATCGACGAGGCTGCCTCGAAGCTGCGTATGGAGATCGACAGTATGCCGGTTGAACTTGACGAGATAGAGCGCAGGCTCAGGCAGCTCGAGATAGAGAAGCAGGCGGTGATGCGCGAGGACTCCAAGGAATCACAAGACAAGCTCGGGAAGCTCGGGAAGGAGATGGCAGAACTCCAGTCCGGCCGCGACCAGCTCAGGGCCCAGTGGCTTCGGGAAAAAGAGGTGATTGCGAAGATCCGGGACTACAAGGGCCAGATCGAGCAGACAAAGACCGAATCGGAAAAGGCCGAGCGGGAAGGAGACCTTGCCAGGGCCGCAGAGCTGCGCTACGGCAGGAGGCTTGAACTGCAGAAGGCGCTCGAGACCGAAAATGCCCGGCTGCTCGACGTTCAGCAGAAGAGGAAGATGCTGAAGGAAGAGGTGGACGAAGAGGATATTGCCGAGGTCGTCTCGAAATGGACCAATATTCCGGTATCGCGGATGCTGGAGGGAGAAATACAGAAACTGCTTCAGATGGATGAGCGGCTGCGGCTCCGTGTTGTCGGCCAGGACGAGGCAATCGACGCGGTTGCAAATGCGGTCAGACGGGCACGTGCCGGCATCCAGGACCCCAACAGGCCGATAGGCTCCTTTATCTTCCTCGGTCCGACCGGAGTCGGGAAGACCGAACTGGCACGGGCCCTTGCGGAATTCCTGTTTGATGACGAGGGGGCGATGGTCCGGATCGACATGTCGGAGTACCAGGAGCGTCATACGGTCTCACGGCTCATCGGCGCACCCCCGGGATATGTCGGCTATGAAGAAGGCGGGCAGCTGACAGAGGCGGTCCGGAGAAAGCCCTATGCAGTCATACTCTTTGACGAGGTCGAGAAGGCACATCCCGAGGTCTTCAACCTGCTGCTCCAGCTGCTGGATGACGGGAGGCTGACCGACAGTCACGGCAAGACGGTCGACTTCAGGAACACGGTCGTGATCATGACGTCCAATATCGGAAGCGTGCACATCCAGGATATGCTGGCGGAGAGGGAGAAGAATCCCGAGGCCTACTGGGTGGACGGTTCGATTTCAGGGTTCAGAGAGAAGGTCATGGACGACCTGAAGTCGTTTTTCAGGCCTGAGTTCCTGAACCGGGTTGACGAGATCGTCATCTTCAACCCCCTGACGAGGGAGATACTCAAGAAGATCGTCGAGATCCAGGTTGACAGGATGAAGCGCTACATCAGGGAGAAGAATATTGACCTGGTCCTGACAGACCGGGCCAAGGAATATTTCGGTTCAATCGGCTTTGACCCTGTCTACGGGGCGAGACCTCTGAAGAGGGTGCTCCAGAAGACAGTCCTGAACGAACTGGCAAGGAAGATCCTGGACGGAACTTTTACTGACGGCGACATGATTGAGGTCGACTATGAAAATGACAAGATCGTCTTTACCCGGGTGGTGGTGGCCGGGGCTGCAGCATAACCCGGACCGGAGAGATACAGAAGGACCTGCCGGCAGGTCCGGACAGAGGAGGTGGTATGTCCGGAAGTCATGTCCTGATTATCCCTGCCTTTGGCAGGGTCTATGAAGAATCACGAAGGAGGAAGGCAGTATGGCATTGGTAAAATGGACCCCGGTGCGGGAACTTGAGGATATGCGAAGAGATCTTGATAAGCTTTTCGGTGATTTCTTCGAGCCTGCCGCCAGGAGGCGGTTCGGGCTGAGGCCGCTTGAACCCGGGCAGGTCGTCCCCAGCGTCGATGTCTTTGAGCGCAGGGGCGAGATTGTGGTGAAGGCCGATATCCCCGGGGTGGAGAAGGACAATATCGACATTACCATTGCGAAGGAGCAGCTGACCATCAGAGGCGAGGTCAGGAAGGAAGAAGAGGTCCGGCAGGAGGATTATTACTCCATGGAGCGCTCCTGCGGCAGCTTCAGCAGGACGATCCCGCTACCTCCTGATGCTGACAGCACAAAGGCAAAGGCCTCGTTCAAGAATGGCGTACTGGAGGTCGTCTTCCCGAAGAAGGAGGAGGCGAAGCAGTCGGAGATCAAACTTTCGATTTCGTAAGAGGCCTTCAGAGACAGACAGCAGAGCGGGAAGGGCCGGGGTCATCCCGGCCCTTCCCGTTTCAATAGATAAACGTTGCCGGGTCTTTCAGTTTGTGGCAGCGGTTGCAGAGGTTGCCGGCCTCTTTCCTGCCGACGGTCCACGTATGGGCCTTATGGCAGTCAAGGCAGCTCATCTTTGCCCGGGTCATATGGAGATTGTGCTGGCCGACATTGGCCTCGTTGCCGTGGCAGGTCTTCAGGCAGTCCTGGCTCGTGGGCTTGATCTTGCCGTGAGGATGATGGCAGTCAAAACATTTCAGTGTCGCCATAACACCTTTGGCAGGTATATTCCTGTGGCAGGACATACACTTTTCTGTCGAGATCATCATCGGTTCTCTTTCACTGTAATTGTGGCATTTCAGGCAGGACATGCCCTCCATGCCCATGCCGTGGATGACTTTATCCTTATGGCACTCGGTGCAGGCCTGTTCGTTCGGTTGAAACATGTGGAGCGACCCGGTATGGCATTTACTGCAGTTGATCTTCTGCATGAACACATGCTTTGCATGGCCGTACGACTTGTTCAGTGTCAGGGACCCCTGGGCCACTTCCGACAGGTGGCACGACCTGCAGGCATCCCATGGCGAGACGCGGCCATGGGTCTGGCTGGTGCTGCCGGTCGGCCCTTTGACGACATATGAAATGAGCATCTTGTTCTGCTCCAGCAGACTCATGAGGTGACATTTCTGGCAGGTGAAATCCCGGTGCTTGCTCTTCTGCCAGGTCTTGAAGGCGTCCTGCATCATGTGGCAGGACATGCAGAACTCCGGGTCTTCCTTGGTATGTTTGTAGTACCTGAACCCGACAATGCCGCCGATCACGGATATAAGCAGGAGCAGCAAAATAATTGAGGTATGGTGTTCTTCGACAAATTTCGAAAAAAAGGACGAGTCCCTCATGGCAGCCTACTTCGACCCCAGCAGGCTGAAGAATTTATACAGAAAGAAGGAGAAGATAAATCCCATAAACCCTCCAAAGCCTGCGAGGAGGCCGAGAACGACCATAAAAAGAAAGTAGACGATGATGCTTCCGGACGTGACACCGAGGTGAAAAAAGGTATTGAGGTCTTTGGCGATTGCGTCGCGCCAGGTGCCCTGCAGGGAGTCAGCGTACATCGAATCCATGAGCAGGGCGAGAGAGAGGCTGAGGACCCCCCCGACAACGGCGCCGATAAACAGAAACCGCTTTGCCTTTCTCCTGTCCTCCATTCCGGTTATTTGTTCATCAGATCCAGGAACTCACGGTTCGTCTTGGTCCCGGTCAGCTTGCCAAGGAGAAACTCCATGCTTTCAACGGTGCTGAGCGGGTTGAGGACCTTTCTGAGTATCCACATCCTGGAGAGGACTTCCTTGTCGACGAGCAGCTCCTCTTTCCGCGTTCCGGAGCTGTTGATATCGATTGTCGGGAATATTCTCTTGTCGACCAGTTTGCGGTCGAGATGAAGCTCCATATTGCCGGTCCCCTTGAACTCCTCGAAGATGACGTCGTCCATCCTGCTGCCGGTATCGACCAGTGCCGTAGCCAGGATCGTGAGGCTGCCGCCGGTCTCAATGTTACGCGCCGCGCCGAAGAACCTCTTGGGCCTCTGCAGTGCATTTGAGTCCAGTCCGCCTGAAAGCACCTTGCCGCTGGCCGGCATGATCGCGTTATAGGCCCGCGCAAGACGCGTGATGCTGTCGAGAAGGATGACGACATTCTTCTTGCTTTCGACCAGCCGCTTGGCCCGGTCGATGACCATCTCGGCAACCTGGCAGTGGCGCTGCGGCGGCTCGTCAAAGGTTGAGGCGATGATCTCGGCGGACGAGACCTGCCGCTTCCAGTCGGTAACTTCTTCCGGCCGCTCGTCGATCAGGAGAATGATCAGGTGTATATCGCGGTGGTTCTTTTTGATCGCCTTTGCTATCGACTGCAGCAGGACGGTCTTTCCGGTTCTCGGGGCTGCAACGATCATACCTCTCTGGCCCATGCCGATCGGCGCGATAAATTCCATGACGCGCGTCGAATAGTCTGTCGGATCATATTCGAGCTTGATCCTCTCGGTCGGGTAATAGGGTATCAGGTTATCAAAGAGGGGCCTCTTGACGTTCTCGTCCGGTGATTCATGGTTGATGGCCTCGACCTTGAGCAGTGCAAAATATCGCTCAGACTCTTTCGGCGGCCTGATCTGGCCTGATACAAGGTCCCCGGTCCTGAGGTTGAACCTGCGGATCTGCGAGGGTGAGACATAGATATCGTCGGGCCCGGGGAGATAGCTGTAATCAGGGGATCTGAGGAACCCGAAGCCGTCGGGGAGAATTTCGAGTACGCCTGCTGAGAAGACATTCCCGGTTTTTTCTGCCTGGGCCTGGAGGATTGCGAAGATCAGGTCCTGCTTCCGCAGGCCGCTCGCGCCTTCGACCTTCAGCTCTTTCGCCATATCGGTCAGCTCATCAATGGTTTTTTCTTTGAGTTCGGAAATCGAGATTGTTCCCATTAAACATACTCCTCTGGGTTTTACGTTTGGATTTTTTCCCGGAAGGTTTTTGCCTATCCATGCGGGATTCTTACATATGAAGAACTGTTCTGTTCAATTTACGTATATCGATAATCTATACCAACAAAATTGGCTTTGTCAAGCATGGTTTTGCAATTTTTGCCGGGGCATGTTAGATTGAAAGATGAAATACGGCGAACGGGCGATCAAGAAGGCACGGCTGGAGATCTGGCCGAATCCGAATCCGGAGCGGGATTATGAGATCAATATCACGTTTTCCGAGTTCACCTGCCTCTGCCCCCGGTCCGGCTATCCTGACTTTGCTACCTTTATCATCACGTATGTACCGGCCGACAAGATCGTTGAGCTCAAGGCACTGAAGCTCTATCTGAACTCGTTCAGGGACACGGCCATCTCGCACGAAGAGGTGACGAACAGGGTTTTCAACGACCTCAACAAGAAATTGAAGCCGCGCCATCTTGAGGTGGTCGGAGATTTCAACCCGCGGGGTAATGTCAAAACCATCATCCGCGTGGATTCCGGTGCGCGGGCGTCAGGATGAGTCATCTGCATGCAGCCGCCCCGGCTCCCGGCGGCGCCAACGAGCCCAGCGGTCCATTCCGGTAAAGCAGCAGGAGCCGTCAGGGAATTTCTGCGGCTCTGAAGGTCCTTCAGTTTAGACCCTCCCTTTTTTATTTCAATAATGATAGAATAAAAAAAATTAATATGTATCGAGGAGCATCATGAGTGAAGATCTCCGCCCCCCGACGCCGGCGGTTCAGGTTCTGCAGAGTGCGGGTGTCGAGTTTGCCGACCATTATTACGCCTATGAAGAAGGCGGTCATACTGCTGTCTGCGCGCGCGAGCTGAACATTGACGAGCATGCCGTGGTAAAACCGATCGTCCTGGAGGGGGACGGGAAGCCCCTGATCATGCTCATGCACGGCGACATGCGGGCGTCGGCAAAGGAGCTTGCCAGGATAGCCGGGGTCAATGCGGTCAAGCCCTGTCCCGCTGACAGGACAGAAGAGTATACCGGCTACGAAGTGGGGGGGGTCTCGCCGTTCGGCACCCGTCATGTCATGCCCGTCTATATGGAAGAGACGATCCTGAACCTCAGAAAAATATATATCAATGGGGGCAAAAAGGGCTATTTCGTCTCGATGGATCCCTATGATATTGTCAAGATCCTCCATCCCGTTCTGGTGAAGGTCGGGTCTGCAAAGTCTGCCTGAGTGGTGCACCTGCCTGGGAGTTCCCAGGCCTGATACAGGATGAAAAAACCGTGGGCCCTCAGCCCCATCTCCCTCCCCGGGAGGGGCTGGTCTGCCGCCCGATCTGCCGTGTCCCGCACCGCCGCCGCCCCGGAACCTACTGATTAATAATATTAATATATCTATAGCGCCATTGAATGTCTTCCGGGGAGTGTGATAGACTGCATATGTTCCTGAATACGAAGGTCAGGGGGAGCACGGATGACATTAAAGGATCTTTTACAATCTAAACCCTTAAAGATGGCTACCTGCAGGACGACCTGCCTGGTCTCTGATGCGGTTACGGTCATGGACGGGCATAACGTCGGGGCGATATTGATTCTTGATCACGACGACAGGCTTGCGGGCATATTTACCGAGAGAGACCTGATGCATTGCTTCGCAACGCACGTTTCCCTCAGGGAGGAGCCCATCTCGAAGGTGATGACCCCCAATCCGATAACGCTTGACGGCTCTGAGGATATCAGTGTTGCCATAAAACTCATGTCGGAAAAAAAGATTCGGCACCTTCCGGTGATGGAGGGGGAAAAGCTTGCCGGCCTGATCTCGTACCGGTTTGCAGTGTCTCATATCCTGCCTGACGTCATCTACATGGCTGACGATATCTGCTAGAAATCCGTGGGCTGACTTCCGGCCGGGGAAGGCTGTCTCCCCGTGTGCCGGCAGCACGCGAGGGGATTGAAAAAATCCTATCAATTAGATATGATAATAACTCTATAAGGAGTTTTTATGACTGAAGCACTCGGAAACATCATAAAAAAACACCGCGAGACCAGCGGGAATATCATCTCCCTTATGCAGGACACGCAGGAGGAGTTCGGGTATATCCCCCGGGAGGCGGTCGATTACCTCTCAGAGGAACTCGGCATCGCCCCGAGCAGGTTTTACGGTGTCCTCACCTTTTACTCCCAGTTCCATCTCAAGCCAAGGGGGGAGAATGTCTTTTCCGTCTGCTGCGGTACTGCCTGCCACGTCAAGGGAGGCAGCAAGATAGCAGAACGGGTCCAGAGAGAACTTGGCGTTTCCTCCGACGGGGAGACGACGGAAGACAGGAAGTTCACGTTCGAGGTGGTGCGGTGCGTCGGAGCGTGCAGTATCGCGCCTGTGGTTTTAGTGAATGACAAGGCATATGCTGAGATGACGCCGGACGGCACTGCGAAGCTCATAAATCAGCTCAGGAAAGAGGGGTCCGGTGCAGGAGTCTGAGGAGAACAAAAAGAAGGTTGTTGTCAGGGTCTGCATCGGGACCGGCGGCCTTGCGGCCGGCGGCAAGGAGGTCATTGCGGCTTTTAAGAAGGCGATCACCGATTTCTGTGTCGACCTCGACCTCGATTTTACCTGCCATTACCAGAAGGTCGGCTGCCGCGGGTTCTGCGCGAGGGACGTACTTGTTGACGTGGTTGACGGCGACAAGAGTGTCACCTACCAGGGGATCAAGCCCGACAATGCCAAGAGGATCGTCCAGGAACACCTGATTGAAGGGAAGCCGGTAGCCGAGTGGCTTATTGACGACGCGTATTATGCCTTTCACGAGAAGCAGCACAAGATTCTGCTGAAAGACTGCGGCACCATAGACCCGGAAGACATCCAGGCATATATCAGGGCCGGCGGCTATGATGCGATACAGAAGATCCTCGCCGGGATGTCGCCTGCCGATGTGATCACCGAGATCAAGGCCTCGGGCATCCGCGGCAGGGGAGGCGCCGGATTTCCCACAGGGGTCAAGTGGGAGGCCTGTAACAAGGCAGCGGGAGAGACAAAATATATCGTCTGCAATGCCGATGAGGGAGACCCCGGTGCGTTCATGGACAGATCGATCATCGAGGGCAACCCCCATGCAGTCATCGAAGGCATGATGATTGCCGCCTATGCGATCGGTTCAGACCTTGGCTACGTCTACATAAGGGCAGAGTATCCCTCTGCTGTTGAACGGCTGAAACTTGCCATGGCCCAGGCCCGCGAGGCGGGCTACCTCGGGCAAAACATCTTTGGCTCCGCCTTTCATTTTGACCTGCGCATCAAGCTCGGTGCAGGTGCGTTTGTCTGCGGGGAAGAGACCGCGCTGATCGCCTCGATCGAAGGGCAGAGGGGTATGCCCCGGGCAAAACCCCCGTTCCCCGTCCACCGCGGGCTCTGGGGGAAACCGACGGTTATCAACAACGTCGAGACGCTTGCCAACATTCCGGTTATCATGCGGAAAGGCGCAGCCTGGTACGCATCCATTGGTACGGAGAAGAGCACCGGGACGAAGGTCTTCGCCCTGACCGGCAAGGTCAGGAACACGGGGCTCATAGAAGTGCCGATGGGTATCCGGCTGGGCGAGATCATCTACGACATCGGCGGAGGCATAGAGGGTGGCCGGCAATTCAAGGCAGTTCAGACCGGCGGCCCCTCGGGAGGCTGCATCCCGGCAAGCCTGCTCGATACACCGGTTGACTATGAGTCCCTTGCAAAGGTCGGCTCGATCGTCGGCTCAGGCGGTATGGTGGTTCTCGACGAGACGGACTGCATGGTCAATATCGCAAAGTTCTTTCTGGAATTTACCCGGGCAGAATCGTGCGGCAAATGTGTACCCTGCAGGATAGGGACCAAGAGACTGCTCGAGATCCTTGAGCGGATCACCAGGGGCGAGGGCAAACCCGGAGACATTGCGCTGCTTGAAGAAATGAGTGTCGACATAAAACTTGCCTCTCTCTGCGGGCTCGGCCAGACCGCACCGAACCCGGTCCTCAGCACGATAAAGTATTTCAGGGACGAATACGAAGCCCATATTCATGACAAGAGATGCCCGGCTGGCGTATGCAGGGACCTGCTGACGTTTTCGGTCATTCCTGAGGCCTGCAAGGGCTGCGGTGCCTGCCTGCGGGCATGTCCGGCCAAGGCGGTCACCGGCGAAAAGAAGAAACCGCACGTGATCGACAGGTCACTTTGTATCAAGTGCGGTGCCTGCTTTGACGTATGCAAGTTCAAGGCGGTCAGGAAGGAGTAATCATGGTTAACCTGAAAATAAATAATACAGAAGCGGTTGTGCCTGAAGGGACAACGGTCCTTGAGGCCGCACGGAAATCAGGGATCTATATCCCCGCCCTCTGCCAGCATCCGAAACTGACCCCGTTTGGCGGCTGCCGCCTCTGCCTGGTCGAGATCAAGGGCATGCCCCGTCCGGTCACCTCCTGTACCACGCCGGTCAGCGAGGGCATGGAGGTCGTCACGACCAGCCCGACGATCGAGCGGCTCAGGAAGACCGTGCTTGAACTCATACTTTCCGACCACCCCAACGACTGCATGGTCTGCGAACAGGCCGGCGCCTGCACCCTGCAGGAACTTGCCTATGAGTACGGCATACGGGAGAACCGCTTCGAAGGCGAGCGCAGACAGTATGCCAAAAAAGACGGCAACCCGTTCATCGAGCGTGATCTCGAGAAATGCATCATGTGCGGCAGGTGCGTCAAGATATGCGACGAGGTCCAGGGCGTCGAGGCGATCGAGTTCGGCTTCCGCGGCTTCGATGCCAAGATCTGTACCTCATTTGAAGAGGACCTCAGCTGCGAGTTCTGCGGGCAGTGTGTCTCTGTCTGCCCGACCGGGGCGCTGACCGGAAAACTCTGGTCGAAGAAGGGGCGCCAGATCGGGGTCAGGGAGGTCGATTCGACCTGCCCCTACTGCGGCACCGGCTGTACGCTCACCTATCACGTCAAGGACAACGAGATCATCCGGGTTACCTCGAAGGATGACACGCTCAACGAGGGCCTGCTCTGTGTCAAGGGGCGGTTTGCCTATAAGTATGTCAGCAGCCCTGACCGGCTGAGGAAACCGCTGATAAAAAAAGATGGTGTCTTTGTTGAAGCGTCATGGGATGATGCGCTCGACCTCATTGCCGACAGGCTGAAGGAAATAAGGTCCGGGCATGGCGCTGACGCCATCGCCGGTCTTTCCTCTGCACGCTGCACCAACGAAGAGAACTACGCCTTCCAGAAATTCATACGCGCAGCGGTCGGTACGAATAACGTCGACCACTGCGCCCGACTCTGACACAGCCCCACGGTGGCCGGTCTGGCCGCCATATTCGGATCAGGTGCAATGACCAATTCGCTCAGCGAGATCGAGGACATGGAGGTGATCTTCATCATTGGTTCGAACACCAAGGAGACCCACCCGGTCATCGCCAACAGGATGATAAAGGCGTTCCGCAAAGGGGCGAAGATTATTGTCGCAGACCCGCGGAAGGTGCCGATGGTGAAATTTTCGGAGCTCTTCATCAATATGAGACCCGGAACCGACATTCCGCTGCTCAACGGGATTGCCCGTGTAATCGTAAAGGAAGGTCTCCAGAACGACCAGTTTATCGGTGAAAAGACCGAGGGTTTTGAGGAGTGGAAAAAATCGCTCGAAGAGTTTACCCCTGAGTATGTCGAGACGATAACCGGCGTACCGCAGGAGACGATCATCCGGGCTGCCCGTCTTTACGGAGGGTCCAGGCGCGCGGGCATCTTCTATACCATGGGGATTACGCAGCACGCCTGCGGCACCGACAACGTACGGGCGATTGCGAACCTCGCCACGCTGACAGGCAACATCGGCAGGCCGTCAACCGGCGTGAACCCCCTGAGGGGCCAGAACAATGTTCAGGGCGCATCCGATGCAGCATGTCTCCCCAATGTCTACCCGGGATACCAGCGCGTGGACCTGCCTGAGGTCAGGGAAAAGTTCGAAAAGGCATGGGGCGTCCCGCTTTCTCCGGCAGCGGGGCTGACCGCGACTGAGATGATGAACGAGGCGGTCTCAGGAAAGATCAGGGCGATGTATATCATGGGAGAAAACCCTGTTTTGACCGACCCGAACATGCATCACACGGTGCACGCTCTCGAAAATCTCGATTTCCTGGTGGTCCAGGACATCTTCATGACCGAGACCGCGAGGCTTGCGGATATCGTGCTGCCTGCTTCCTGCGCCGCAGAGAAGGACGGGACGTTTTCGAATACCGAGCGAAGGGTGCAGCGCGTCAGGAAGGCGGTTGAAGCCCCGGGCGAGGCAAAGGGAGATCTTGCTATCATTCTTGAGCTGGCCGCACGGTTCGGGTATGACATGAGCTTCAGCGATCCCGCAGGTGCCTTCGAGGAGTTTGGAAGCGTTTGGCCTGCGCTGGCTGGCATCGACTATGCCCGCATCGCGCAGCAGGGCCTGCAGTGGCCCTGTCCGACAAAGGAGCACCCGGGCACCGGGTACCTCTACAAGGACGGCTTCCCGAAGGGCAAGGTTGCCTTTAGCGCGGTTCCGTATACGCCGCCTGCCGAGATTGCGAGTGCGGATTACCCGTTTGTGCTCACAACCGGCCGGAACCTGTTCCAGTATCACTCAGGGACGATGACGAGACGCGTCGTGCCGATCGAAGAGCATGCGGGGACGCCGTATATCGAGATAAATCCTGCGGACGCAGGCAGACTCGGGGTCGACAACCATGGGCTGGTGAGGGTCAGATCGCGGCGCGGCGAGCTTGAGGTCCGCGCTCGCGTTACCTCGAAGATCCCCGCAGGGCTTGTCTTCATGCCGATGCATTATCACGAGGCCGCGGCGAATCTGCTGACAATCGACGCCCTCGACCCGATAGTGAAGATCCCGGAATATAAAGTCGCTGCCGTGTCGATAGAGCCGGTGCTGGCCAGGGGCTGAAAATACAAGGGCCGGGGCTGATGATCTCAGCCCCGGCCTTCTTGCGTTTATACCCGCGGAATATCAGGAAAAATGGTCGGGGCGAGAGGATTTGAACCTCCGACCTCACGGTCCCGAACCGTGCGCGCTACCAAACTGCGCTACGCCCCGTATCGGACATAATAAGAATCTTGGCTGCCGAAAGTCAAGTTGACTGCAGCCGCAGCTGAAAATACAAGGGCAGGGAAGAAAGGACGCGGAGCATCCCCGGGCATGGAACCATACAAGACGATACAAATCACCAGGGTCAGGGAAGGGCAGATCGAAGAAGCTGAAGACCTGATCGCAATCGAAAAGAAGGTCAGGATCTCGGTCAACGGACAGAACGTCCTGAATCTCTATTGCTCCCCGGTCATGATCAGGGAGTTCATCGTCGGGGTCATCTATAATGAGGGCCTGATCAGCGGGGAGTGGTGCGCCGACAGGATCAGCATTGTTCACGGGGATGATATTCTTGTCGACATCCCTTCTGCCGGCACCGTGAATACGTCTGTCGAAAGGACGATCACCTCCGGCTGTGCCGGCGGCATCAGCCTCATGAAAGGCCTTCCGCAGAGGATCCTGGACGACGGCTCGCAGTTCGGCCTCGGGGCGATACGCGAGGTCTTCAGGGAGTTCCAGAAAAAATCAGAGGTGTACCGTATCACCGGGGGCGTTCACAGTGCGGCGCTTACTGACGGCAGGACCATGCTTGCCTTTGCCGAGGATATCGGGCGGCATAACGCCGTGGACAAGGTGATCGGGTATGCTATCCTCGAAAATATTGCACTCGGCGGGAAGATGCTGCTCGCCAGCGGGAGGCTGTCTTCAGAGATAGCCCTGAAATGCTCGCGGTGCGGCATCCCCGTGCTGGTCAGCAGGGCGGCCCCCACGAGTCTTGCGGTCGAGATCGCCGACCAGACAGGGCTTACGATGATCGGGTTTGTCCGGGGTGACCGCATGAATATCTATACCGGACGACAGAGGATTATACCGTAACCCGTTCCCGGCGCCCTTCCCGGGGGGCTGCGGCCTAGAGATCGAAGATCTTTCTCCTGAGGATCGTGATCTCGAAGCTGATCGATGCCATTGAAACGATGCTGTTGATATATCCGAGGTTGGCATCCAGCACCGAGGCGATGCCGTTGTCAACATAGAGCAGGCCGATGACCTTATCGCGGATCAGGATGGGGATAACGAGACAGTCCTGCGGGGTCCCCCCCACTATTTTAATCAGGGGGTCATTTGCCGGCACCTTCAGCAGCGGGCCCCGGTAATAGGTCTTGCGGGCGACCACCTCGGCAAAGAGCGAATTCGGGTGCGGCCTGAATTCCTCATTCTCCACATTCAATCCCTTGGCCTTCCACCCGGTTACGCCCCCGGATTTCAGAAGGAACATTCCGACCCGCGAGTAGATCTTTCCTGCTGCATGGAGCAGGAGCCCGACGATCTCCTCTTTTTCGCGGGCGCCGGCAAAGCTCTCCTTGAGCTTCAGGAGTTCCGCCTTGTTATCCTGCGGGGCCGGCTTGTCCTCATCGGTGAGCTGGGTCGTGCTGATATACCGCAGGTTGCGCTCAATGCCGTAATATTTTTCGAGGGCATACAGCAGGCGCATCTCGGTGATGATATAGGGGATAATGTCATAGTTGGTCCTGAAGCGCAGCTCATCAATATTCTGGACCACATTCGGTTCCATCATCGCCACGTGAAGCCTCTTGCGGTCCTTCTTAAAGGGGATGACGCGGTACTTTTCAGCCACATCCCTGGTGATGCATTCGATGATCTCACCCTCGATCGAGGCCAGCAGTTTAACGTCCACGGCAGGGACCCTGAAGTAGCGGCTCAGAAAGGCGGCCAGGTCGGCCTCCTTCAGAAAGCCCCGCTCGACAATATTCGTCCCGATCCTGCCTCCGAAAATGACCTGGCGTTCAAGGGCCTCCTTCAGCTGGTCCCGCGTGATGAGACTGTCCTTCACCAGAGCTTCTCCGAGCTTCATCTTCATGGCCGTGCGATCCCGTATTTATGCAGTCTGTGTCTGAAGGAGCGGAACGAGAGGCCGAGCTTGGCCGCTGCCTCGGTCTTCATGCCATGGGTCATTTCGAGCGCCCTGCAGAGATAATCCCTTTCTATCTTCTCCAGGATCTTCTCCAGGTCGATCGTCCCTTCGCCGATCTGCGGCAGGCAGGCTGCGTCATCCCGGCAGCGGCTGATTTCATCCGGTATGTCTTCCGGCATCAGGATGTCCCTGTCGCACAGGAGGACCAGCCTCTCGATGATATTTTCAAGTTCCCTGACATTTCCCTTCCAGTGATAGTTGATCAGCAGGCTCAGGGCCTCCGGAGATACCTTGAGCGAGTTGCGGGAATATTTCGCCAGAAAATGGTCGATCAGCAGCGGGATATCCTCTTTTCTCTCCCTCAGCGGCGGGAGCACAACCGGCACAACGTTCAGCCGGTAATAAAGGTCTTCCCTGAACTCTCCGGCTGCCACGGCCTCCACGATGTTTTTATTGGTTGCGGAGATGACACGTACGTCGACCGTGATGTCCGAGGTGCCGCCGACACGCCTGAAGGTCCCGTTTTCAAGGACCCGCAGCAGCTTCGACTGAAGGGAAGGCGGCATCTCGCCTATTTCGTCAAGAAAGAACGTGCCGCCATTGGCGACTTCGAAAAGGCCGGCCTTATTCTGGTAGGCACCGGTAAAGGCACCCCTGACATGGCCGAACATCTCCGATTCAAGGAGACCCTCGGGGAATGTCGCGCAGTTGATCGTGACAAAGCTCTTGTTCTTCCTCGGGCTGAGGTTGTGCAGCGCGGCAGCAACCAGTTCCTTGCCCGTGCCGCTCTCCCCGGTAATCAGCACGGTCGAACTGCTGTTTGCCACCTTCGGGATAAGTTTGAACAGCTCCTGCATCCTGGAACTCTTGCCGATGATATTTTCGAGCCGGTAGGAGGCCTGAAATTTTTCACGGAGAAGGGCAAGCTCTTCGCGGAGCTTCTTCTTTTCGAACGCCTTCCTGACGATCAGCCGTATTTCATCGATCTTGAAGGGTTTGTGGATGTAATCATAGGCCCCCATCTTCATGGCCTCAATGGCAGATTCGGTCGTCCCGAAGGCGGTCACCATTATCACCAGCGTGTCGGGGGAAAGTTCCTTGACCCTGCGCAGGACCTCAAATCCGTCGGCGCCCGGCATTTTGAGATCAGTTATGACCAGGTCGTAGAGGTTGCCCCTGACCTGCTCGATCCCCCTGGTGCCGTCCGGGGCGGTGGTGACGTCATAGGACTCTTCTTCCAGGAGGATCTTCAGCACCTCCCGCATGCTCTGTTCGTCTTCGATGACGAGTATTTTGCCCTTAGAGCTCTCCATGACGACTCCTTAGTATAATGGTAAATATTGTTTTTATACCAGGGGTACTGCTGACGGTAATCGTGCCCTGATGCTCTTCCATGATCCGGTACGCAATCGAAAGCCCAAGCCCGGTCCCTGCGTCCTTTGTCGTAAAGAACGGATAGAATATGCGGTCAAGGTCAGCCGGATCGATTCCGGCCCCCGTGTCCTCAAAGGATATGGTGATCTGCTCCGGGCTGACCTGTGTCCCGACCGTCAGTCTTCCCCCGTCGCGCATTGCCTCGATTGCGTTCGTGCCGAGGTTCCAGAAGACCTGCCGGATCTTCTGCGGGTCAACCAGTGCGTGCAGCTGGCCGCTGAACTCCCTCGCAATCACGATATTCCCCCTGTCCATACCGATGTTTTTCAGCAGGACGAGGGTCTCATCGAGGATGAGGTGCAGGTCAACCTTCTGCAGCTCCAGCGGCTTCGGCCGGGAGTAGGTAAGAAAGTCGGTGATGATATTATTCAGCCGCTCCATCTCGTGGAGCGCGATGTCCATCAGCCGGTCCCTGTGCTTCTCAGGTATCTGGCTGTCCCTGAGCATTTCAAGCGAACCCTTCATCGATGCCAGGGGGTTCCTGATCTCATGCGCGATATTCGAGGAGAGCTCTCCGATAGCCGCCCATTTTTCCTTCTGCTGGATCTCGGCCTCAAGTTTCTTCAGCTGTGTCAGGTCCTGGAAGACGCCGATATGGCCCGTGCCTTTTCCGCTGATATCCTCAAGCACCGAAATGGTGATGCCGATAATCTTCCTGCTGCCGGAACCGACAGTGATGACCTCCTCCCTGCGCCCTGCCTGCAGAGGCCCCGGCAGGCAGGGAAGCACCTCCCCTATCTGACGGCCGATCACCTCTTGCCGGCTGCGTCCGGTTATTTTTTCAGCCGCACGGTTGAAGATCAGTATCCTGCCGGAGACGTCGCTGGTGAAGAGTCCGCTGGGGAGGCTCTCGATAACCTTCACATTGAAAAGCTCAAGGTCCTTCAGCTGCGTATCCTGCTCTTCAAGCAGCAGCTCGGTCTTTGCGAGCCGGTGAGAAAGGTAGCCGCCCAGATAGGCCGTTACATAGAAGGCGAGCAGATGGACAAAGATGTTATAGAGAAATACCTTTTCCGACAGGGGGGTTTCTGTATTGAAGGGCAGGAAACGGTAAAACTGCAGGTCCAGCATGACCCCGTAGAGGATGCTGCTGAGGCTGGCGATAATGTAGCCCGCCCTGCTGTTAATGACAATGCTGGATGACAGAATGGTCAGGATCAGTACAAACGAAAACAGGCTTTCGATGCCTCCGGTGAGCGAGACCAGGATGATCTCGGCGCCGACATCCAGGACCAGCTGCGCATAGGCAAAAAGCCGGAGGTTGCGCACCCGTCCGGCCATCAGCGAGTATGCGATCGTCAGGAGGTACAGGGAAATGATAAAGGCTGAAATAGCACGCGGATGGGCGTAGAAATGCTCGATCCTGAAGAGGAAGGCCGACCCGAGGAGGAGTGAAACGAAGAGGGCCCTGAAGAAGATCAGGGCCCTTATCCTGGACATCATGGCATGTTCTGCCATCGCCGCTATTTTATGAGTGTAATAAGCTTGAAGATCGGGAGATACATGGCGATAACAATAAAGCCGACCGAGCCACCGAGGAAGACCATCAGCATCGGCTCCATCATGGCCGTAAGGTTGTTGACCGCAGCGTCGACCTCATCGTCATAGAAGTCGGCTATCTTGCTGAGCATGGTGTCGAGTGCACCGGTCGATTCACCGACAGAGATCATATGGGTCACCATCGGGGGGAAGACCTTGGATTTCATCAGCGGCTCCGCAAGGGTCTTACCTTCGGAGACAGCCTGCCGCACATCAAAGACCGCATATTCGATGACCTTGTTGCCGGCGGTCTTGGCGGTAATCTCCAGCCCGTCGAGGATGGGGACGCCGCTGCTGATGAGCGTGCTCAGCGTCCGCGTAAACTTGGCAACAGCGACCTTCCGCAGGATCATCCCAAAGATCGGGAGCCGCAGGAACATCCGGTCGGTTATCGCCCTGCCCTTCTCCCTCTTTCTTATCTGGCCGAAGGCTACAATCATGCCGACAATGACCAGCGCGGTGATCACACCGCCGATGCCGGCGATAAAATTACTGAAATCGATGACCATCTGCGTCGGCATCGGGAGCTTGCCTCCCATAGTGGCAAACATCTTCGAAAAGGTCGGGACGACGAAGATCATGATGATGGCGATGACGAAGACAGCGATGCCGGTGACGACGATGGGATAGGTCATGGCGCCCTTCACCTTTTTCTTCAGCTTCATCGCCTTTTCCATGTATGCGGCGAGCCGGTTGAGGATGGTGTCAAGGATACCGCCCGACTCGCCGGCAGCGACCATGTTGGCATACAGGTCGGTGAAGACCTTCGGATGTTTTCTGAGCGCATCGGCATAGGTCGAGCCGGATTCGACATCCCCTTTAATCGTGACCAGCGTCCTGGCGAGCGTCTTGTTCTCGACCTGTGTCGAGAGGATTTCAAGGGCCTGGACAAGGGGCAGACCGGCATCGATCATCGTTGCGAACTGCCTGGTGAAGATGACGATGTCCTTGTCGTTTACCCCGCCGCCCATACTCAGCAGCGAAAGGCCCGGTTTTTTTGTTTTTTCCTTTATGATCGTGGGCGTAATATTGCGCTTTTTGAGCTGAAGAATAACGTCATTTTTCGAGTTGGCCGTCATCTCGCCTGACTCGATCGTCCCTTTGTTCGTCTTGCCCGACCATTCAAAAAGTATCGCCATCTGCAGTTACCTCCCGCGGCCAGCAGGCGTGCTGGTGGATATTCTTTGGAGCATGGTGACTATCTCGTCCGGCACCGATGACCTGCTCAGGGCGTCCTCATAGGAGATATGCCCCTTGGAGTAGGCCTCCACCAGGGATTGATTCATCGTCTGCATGCCGAACTTTGCCTGGCCGGTCTGCATGGAGGAATAGATCTGGTGGATCTTGTCCTCACGGATAAGGTTCCGGATGGCAGCGTTGGGTACCAGGAGCTCTATCGCCAGGCACCGGCCCTTGCCGCTCTTCTTCCGGATGAGCTGCTGTGAGAGGATAGCCTCGAGAACAAACGACAGCTGGACTCTGATCTGCTCCTGCTGGTGAGGAGGAAAGACATCGATGATACGGTTGATCGTCTGGACCGAAGAGTTGGTATGGAGCGTCGCCAGGGTAAGGTGGCCTGTTTCAGCAACCGTCAGGGCCGCCTCGATCGTCTCAAGGTCTCTCATCTCACCGATCAGGACAACGTCAGGGTCCTGCCGGAGGATATACCTGAGGGCCATCTTGAACGATGAGGTGTCGGCGTTCACCTCCCGCTGGTTGATCAGGCAGTTCTTGTGGCCGTGCAGGTATTCGATCGGGTCTTCAACCGTTATGATATGGTCGTACCGTTCCGAGTTGATACGGTCGACCATGGCCGCGAGCGTTGTGGATTTTCCGCTTCCGGTAGCCCCGGTGACCAGGATAAGCCCGCTCGGCTTCTTTACCAGGTCGTTCACAATTTCAGGCAGCCCGAGATCCTGGAAGGTCTTGATCTCAAAGGGGATTGTTCTGAAGGCCCCGGCGACAGCACCGCGCTGCATAAAGATGTTGCCCCTGAACCTGCTGAGCCCCTTGACCCCGAAGGAGAGGTCCAGCTCATTGTTTTCTTCAAATTTATGCTTTTGGGAATCGGTCAGTATGCTGTAGCAGAGCGCCTTGGTGTCCGGCGGGTTCAGAGGAGGAGCATCAATCGGGATGAGTTTGCCGTCGACCCTCATGCGCGGGGGACTTCCCGTGGTAATATGAAGGTCCGACGCCCCCTTTTCTATCATGATTTTCAGCAGGTCATAAATACTTCCCATCAGTATCTCCTTTAATCCCCAAACGTTACCCTGAGGACTTCTTCAATAGTGGTGACGCCCTCGGCGACCTTCGTGATTCCGCTCATCCGCAGGGTCTTCATCCCAAGACGTATGGCTGCCTTCTTGATTTCAGATGTTGACGCGCCCTCCAGAATAAGCTCCTTGAGTTCGTCCTTGATCAGCATGACCTCATACAGGGCAACTCGTCCCTTATACCCCGTACCGTTGCATGCACTGCAGCCCTTGCCCTTATAGCAGACGGCGGTTTTGGCCTCTTCCTCGGAAAACCCGGCCCGGACCAGCGCAGCAACAGGGAACTTCTCCTCTTCCTTGCATTTCGTGCATATCCTCCGCGCAAGTCTCTGCGCTAGGATCAGGATGACCGACGAAGAGACCAGGAAAGGTTCGATGCCCATGTTCAGCAGACGGCTGATCGTTCCCGGCGCATCGTTCGTATGCAGGGTGCTGAGCACCAGATGGCCGGTGAGAGCGGCCTTGACCCCTATTTCAGCGGTCTCAAAGTCCCGGATCTCCCCGACCATGATGATATCAGGGTCCTGCCGCAGGAACGATCTGAGGGCGGCGGCGAAGGTCAGCCCGATCTCTTCCTTGACCTGGACCTGGTTGATTCCCATGAAATTGAACTCAACAGGGTCTTCAGCCGTCATGATATTCGTGTCGGGTTTGTTCAGGTGGTTAAGTGCCGAGTAGAGTGTCGTTGTCTTTCCGCTTCCTGTCGGACCGGTGACGAGCAGCATGCCATAGGGCTTGTTCAGGGCCTCCATAAAATCGTCCAGCGCTGTCTGTTCAAAGCCCAGCTTGGTCAGGTCGACCTGCAGATTCGCCTTGTCCAGGAGCCGGAGGACTGTTTTTTCGCCGAAAAGACAGGGCAGGACCGAGACGCGGAAGTCGATTTCGCGCTTCTTGCCGAGCTTCAGCTTGATTCTGCCGTCTTGGGGAAGCCGGCGCTCGGCTATGTCCAGCTTCGACATGATCTTTACCCTGGAGGTAAGAGCTGCCTTGATCTTTGTCGGGAGGTTCATGACCGTATACATGACACCGTCGACGCGGTACCTGACTCTCAGGGACTGCTCGTACGGTTCAATATGGATGTCGCTTGCGCCCTGCTTGAGGGCGTTGACGAATATGCCGTTGACGAGCTTGACGATGGGGGCTTCAACTTCCCTGACGAGCTCGGAGTCTTCCTTTTCCTCCAGGATGTCGACATTGTCGAGCGCACTGCCGACGATCTTGTCGAAGTCATCAACATTGACACTCGGTGACTCTTCAAAAGACCCTATGCCGCTTCCTGCATCGGACAGATCATCATCAGACAGGGTATAGTCCTTCGCCTGAATCTGCATCGATGCCGTCGTTGCAGCAGCGGTCGACGAGGAGGTTGCCAGCATGCCGTCCCCCCTGCCGAGGTAATAGTTGCTGATCGCTCCGATGATCGCCGATTCGCTCGAGACAACCACCTCGACATTATAGCCGGTCATGAACTTGACGTCGTCGATCGCAAAGACGTTCGAAGGGTCGGCCATCGCGACCGTCAGCGTTGCGCCGACCCTTGCGATCGGCATGATCAGATATTTCTTTGCCATCTCAGCAGGTATCAGCTTCAGCACGCCGGGGTCGATCTTGTAGTCTGCCAGGTTTATGGAAGGGACGCCGTATTGTTTGCTCAGAAAGGCGACAAGTTTATCCTCGGTCAGAAACCCCAGTTTTACGAGGTTGGTGCCGAGCCTCCCCCCCTCTTTTCTTTGGGTGTTTAACGCCTGTTTGAGTTGTTCTTCAGAGATGATGCTGGAGGCAATCAGTAATTGCCCTAGTTTAACCGCCATAGGAATAAAATATATGAAAATATAGGTATTGTCAACAAATCAAATAACCGCGAACAAATGGCTTTCGTAGATATTCCAATGGGTTTTGTTTTATTATTCAACAGTAACATTAAGAATTGAGCAGTGTCCCGGGTCTGATTTTCACGTTATGCTGAATACTGACAGAAAAATGCCCTCTGGTGAAGACCTTGAAAGGGCCGAGCGGCTCAGGGAGGTGCTTGAGGCTCTGGCCGAGATCAACAGATCAATCCCCGTGATCGTCGAGGGGAAGAACGACGTCGCCGCGCTGAGGAAACTGGGTCTGGCCGGAGAGATCATCACCCTCCACCGGGGTGCAACGGTCTATGAATTCTGCGAGGATATTGCCGAGAAATACCCGAGGGTTGTCCTGCTGACAGACTGGGACGACAAGGGGGAGATGCTCCACAGCTCGCTTTCCGATAAGCTCAGGGGCCATATCGAGGACTTCAGCCCGGTGCGGGGTATGCTCAAGATGCTCTGCCAGAAAGATGTCAGGGATATCGAGGGGATACCGAAGCTTCTGGCGCGGCTTGAAGGTCCTTTGCCGGGAGTACCAGGATGAATATCCTCGGCAGACAGGGGGAGGCCGCAGCCCTTGCCTTTCTCGAGAAGGCCGGATACAGCATCCTGGCGACAAACTATAAGACGGTTTTCGGCGAAGTGGACATCATTGCGCTGGAGAAGGGCACGACGGTGTTTGTCGAGGTGAAATCACGCTCCGGTTCTGCCTACGGCCATCCGTTCGAGGCGGTCACTCCGCGGAAGCAGGAGAAGATACGCAAGGTCGCGCTCTACTATATGAAGCAGAAAAAGAGGGAGATCCCGGTCAGGTTCGATGTCCTGAGCATCAATATCGAGGACGGCCAGAGCAGGATCGAGCATATAATCGACGCGTTCTGAGCTGCATGCTGAGACCAGCTCCGGCTGCAGCAGGATGAAAACGCTTCACAGATCCGGGGATCGCGGCTATACTATGGTTAGTGACGGCCGCATTGTCGTGGACCGTATGAATAAACCATTGAAAACAAGGGGTCTGCACGCATGAGATACTATGGCCTGATATGCAGTTTTCTTCTTCTTTTGATCGTCGCGGGCTGTCGGGAGACACCGTCAGAAGAGGCGGTCAGGGAGGTCATGGACAGATACCTGGCTGAAAGGCACCTCGTGATCCGCTCGCTCGAGATAGGAGAGATCAGGGAGGGAGGGCTGAATACGCAGGTCTATATGGCCCGGCCGTCGTATACGGTTGTGATCAAGGCAGTAACCCTGGAGGCCACGGAGAATACCATGGCGCTCACCGGACTGAGAAAGGGCCAGATCGTGACCTATAAAAACGCGCGGATCAAGGTCAGGGAGAAGGACCGCCAGAAGAATACATGGGAGCTGTCTGTCATATCCGGAATGCCGCTGCTCTAAAGGTCCGGCCAGGAACAGCCCCGGACTCAGCACAGCATCAGCCCCGCGAAAGCGGTGTATAAGCACTGCGTAAGCACCGAATCTTGTCATCACCTGATGCAATGTGTTATTTTATAACCTCCTGTGGGGCTGTAGCTCAGTTGGGAGAGCGCTTGAATGGCATTCAAGAGGTCGTCGGTTCGATCCCGATCAGCTCCACCATTAATTTACTTCCTTTATTTCCTGTGTATCCTCAGTAGCTGTAGGTCAGCATAACCATGGTGGTGTTTGCCTGACGAGTGATGCCGACCGTCAGCCTGCTGTTCACGAAATTGGCTGCGAGGGCCCCCAGAAGCGCTCCGGCCAGATCAGCCGCCATATCGGACCCGCTGAACCTGTTGTCTGCCAGCTCCTTTGCCAGCCCGGGGAGGCTTCCGGCAAGCGTGCCGAGGAGTACCCTGCCCGGGGCCTCAAGTTTTGTATGGTAATGCAGGAAGGTCTCTCCAGCAGCTCCGAAGACCGCCGACAGGCCTGCGTGAAGGGCAGCATCGCTGTTGTCGGCAGCAAGGCAGAAGACTGGCGATGCCAGGAGAGAGACGAGCATTATGATGGCAGCAGCACCCCGATTCGTCATGAAGATCTTGAAATCCCCCTTCCCTGGCCCTTTTCTGCGATTCTATCATGCATCAGGGAGATTGGCAATGGGCAACCCCTCCCTGCCCTCCTGTTCTAAAATATCGGAAGAGCATCGGGGAAAAAGGGGGGTGAAGGGGTATAATGAGTGGGAAGGGGTATCGACCCCTGATAAATCTTATGGACGGTATGTCCGGAGGGAATATGCAGCCGAATGTGAAGATGTACACCCTGAGTACCTGTGTCCACTGCAAAAATGCCAAAAAGCTTCTTGATGACTGCAAGGTGCGATATGAATATCAGGATGTCGATCTCCTTACCGGGAAGGAACGGGAGGCCGTGCTCGATGAAATCAGGAAGGTCAATGCGAACTGCAGTTTCCCGACGATTCTTATCGGCGACAGGGTGATCCTCGGGTTCAGGGAACAGGAGATACGAGAGGCGCTGGGCCTGTAATCCTCCCCGGAAGAACGGCCTCCCGGATCCGGCGCTCCGGTCGCAGCCCTGGAATATTCAAAGGGGAGAGAGACCGTCCTTAACCCTCTCTTAACCCAAGAGGGCGCAGAAAGGCCTGGTGGCGGATATATGGATATTTGCTATACTATGAGCATAAAGGCCGGGGACGGCCGGGGAGATTATATGTCTGTAGCATTAAAACTTGATATGCCTGAAGGGGCATTTTCAGCCCTTCGCAAAGACCCAACCGAATTTACAAATGAACTGCGCCTTGCCGCTGCGGTCAAGTGGTACGAACTCGGGATGATTTCACAGGAGAAGGCTGCGGAGATAGCGGGACTCAACCGAGCTGATTTCATACTTTCTTTATCGCGGTTTAAAGTGTCGCCTTTTCAATACTCAGCTGAAGAAATAGAAAAAGAACTTAGCAATGCGGATTGAGCGCGTTGCAGTCAACGCATCTCCGCTTATCTGCCTCTTCAAAAGCGAACTCTCAGAAATTCTTCTGGCATTATTTACCGACATTATCGTGCCCGCGGCAGTTCATAAAGAGATCACCGCAAAAGAGGACATATAACGGGTCTGCCGACCGTTCTTCGCTCATCAGCGTGTGAAAATAGCAAGCGATATTGTGATCCCGGCATCTGTCATATCCTGGGATCTGGGCGAAGGTGAAAGCGCGGTGTTATCTCATGCATTGAAGCATTCTGAATGCTGGGCAGTCATAGACGACCGGGAGGCTCGAAAATGTCCTGTAACGCTTGGCTGTCGTTGTACGGGAACTGTCGGCGTTATCCTTCTTGCGAAGAGAAGGGGGATCATCTCCTCTGTAAAAGACTGTCTAGCAAAACTTCAAAATGCCGGCCTGTGGCTGTCACAGGATTTTATAAAGGAAGTATGCCTTAAGGCCGGTGAGCTGTAATTTGAACCCCGGTGTTATCCTCCCTAGTGATGATCCCCCGGAAGTAAAAAAGCGGGAGATAGAGTTCAAGAGGGACGAAGAATAGTCTTTATCAGTATCGGGGCGTTGCCCCGGGCCCCAGTCACCTTTCTTGATGGCTAAGCAAGGTAACCGAAAGAAGGCCACCCCGAAAATCCCTGACGATCTGCTCTGGTCGGACGCGGTAAATTTTAGAAACTCGCCCCGTGAGGAAGTACTCTACTCCATATCCGGGGCTTCGGACAGTCTAAAATTTTTCACCCGCGTCCTCGGTCGCAGACTGGAATTTTCAAAGGGGATGACAGATCTATCCCGGTCCCCCTGCTCGTTACGGCCAGAAGGGAGAGGTTGGCGCAAAATTGCGACCACCTGGAAACTGGGAGGGGAGTTGCGGGATCTTTCCCCCACTTAAGGGGCGAGGGGGAGTTATGGATTTTGGCTGGTGATTGAGCGGGGGAGAAAGATGCTGGGGAGGTGTGCGGTTGCGGACGCTGACGTTCCGGCACCCGGGGAAAATGCCACTGATTTTTCTGTGCTTTTTGATCTAAAATATGCTCAGGATCGTGGGGCGAACGGGGACTAAGTATAAAATGCGGAGGGGTCGATGAAAGAATTAATACCTGTTGAAACAATCGAAAGAAAGATATATGTGGTCCGTGGCCATAAGGTTATGCTCGACAGCGGGCTCGCGGAGCTTTATGAGGTTGAGACCAAGGTGCTGCTCCAGGCAGTTAAGAGGAATATTGAGCGCTTTCCGGAAGATTTCATGTTTCAGCTTAACGATCAAGAGTTTATGAACTTGAGGTCACAAATTGTGACCTCAAGTTCGGGACATGGTGGAAGGCGATATCTTCCGTTTGTATTTACTGAGCAGGGCGTTGCCATGCTC
Source organism: uncultured Thermodesulfovibrio sp. (assembly GCA_964499365.1). Lineage (GTDB taxonomy): Bacteria > Nitrospirota > Thermodesulfovibrionia > Thermodesulfovibrionales > UBA6898 > PALSA-1316. The sequence goes on along the minus strand of CAZCKU010000006.1, from coordinate 153,441 downwards.
TCCAGTGTTCTCAATAGCGCGAGAGCGGTTCAGGTTAACATTGCTATTATGCGGACATTCGTGAAGCTTCGGCAGATGCTTGCCTCCAATGCGGAACTGGCCCGCAAGCTGGCAGCACTTGAGAGGAAATACGACAGTCAGTTCAAAATGGTTTTTGATGCGATAAGGCAGTTGATGGAGCCTCCGGAGAAGAAAAAACGGGAAATCGGGTTTAAAAGGGAAGCGGAGTAGTTTTTTATCCGTAGTGGGGCGTTGCCCCGGGCCCCAGTCACCTTTCTTGATGGCCAAGCAAGGTAACCGAAAGAACCCACAGATCTGATTTACCCGCGCATGCGCTTGGGGAAAATTCCTTAACGGTCTGCTTTGGTCGGACGCGGTAAATTTTAGAAACTCGCCCCGTGCGGAAGAACTCTATTTCAGGTCCGGGGCTTCGGACAGTCTAAAATTTTTCACCCGCGTCCTCGGTCGCAGACCTGGAATTTTCAAAGGGGAGAGAGACCGTCCTTAACCCTCTCTTAACCCAAGCGGAGGAAGATACTGCGAGACAGGTGGTGCGGGGGTGGGTGGTTGCCCCGCTTAAGGTAAGAGGGGGCGAGGGGGAGTTGTGGCTTTTGGATGGAAGTGATTGAGCGGGGGAGGAGACGCTGGAGAGGTATGAGGTTCTGCGCCTTTACAAACCGCAGCCCCACTGGGTATAATTCGGTATATTATTTCCCCAGAGGAATAAATGGCGCAAATTCATACAAAGCTTGATCCCAAGACGCACAAGAAGCTTCAGCAAAAAGCCAAAGAATATGGCTATAGCCTGCAGGAGTTCATTGAACGTACCCTGATGAGGGCAGCGGAAGATGAGCAGCTATATTTCGCCTATAGGGAGCCAGCGCGTGAAAACAGGGATTATAAGTTCAGATTCATAGACCTGTTCGCTGGAATCGGGGGCATTAGGCAGGCATTTGAACAGCATGGCGGCCAGTGCGTTTTTTCGTCCGAATGGGACAGCTGGTGTCGGAAGACATATTTTGAGAATTTTGGGGAGATGCCATTTGGCGATATTAATAAGATAGAACCTAATGAAGTGCCCGATCACGATATTCTAACTGCGGGCTTCCCCTGCCAGCCATTTTCAATTGCCGGGGTATCAAAGAAAAATAGCCTTGGCAGAGAGCATGGATTCAAAGATAAAACTCAAGGCACGTTATTCTTTAAAATAGCAGAGATACTCGAAGCGAAGCGCTCTAGCGCCTTTATGTTGGAAAATGTCAAGAACCTTAGGAGTCATGACAAAGGCAATACTTTCAAAGTAATCGAGGGCACTCTGAAAGAGCTGGGGTATCACGTTTTTTATGATGTTATCGATGCTGCCCATTACGTGCCTCAGCATCGCGAAAGACTCTTCATTGTCGGATTCGATCGCAAAGTGTTCGGGGAGAGGCCTGAGTTTGCCTTCCCGGAGCCTCCGAAGAAGAAAGTTACTCTGAGTCGAATTCTGGAGAAGAAGGCTGACGAGAAATATATTCTTTCCGACAAACTCTGGCAGTACCTTCAGGACTATGCGGAAAAACATAGGCAAAAAGGGAACGGATTTGGGTATGGTCTCTTTGACGGAAGTTCCGTTGCGCGAACTCTAAGCGCCAGATACTACAAGGACGGCTCCGAAATACTTATCAAGGTCCCGGGTTCGAACCCCCGTCGGCTGACGCCCCGTGAGTGTGCACGTCTTATGGGCTATGATGACAAATTCAAAATACCCGTTTCGGACACCCAGGCATATAAGCAGTTCGGCAACTCCGTTGCTGTCCCCGTTGTATCGGCAGTTGCCCAGAATCTTGTAGCTGCCTGCCTTCCCTTTCTTCCCGATCAAAAAACTCAAAATAATCTATAATTACCCATGGCCGACATTGTAGACGCCTCCACGCGAAGCATCATGATGTCTCGCGTGAAAGGCAAGGATACCCGACAGGAAATTGAGATCAGAAAAAGGCTGTTTGCGATGGGCTTCAGATACCGACTTCATAACAAAGAGCTCCCGGGGAAGCCGGACATAGTTCTTTCCAAATATAAAGCAATAATCTTTATCCACGGCTGTTTCTGGCACGCTCATGACTGCCCTTTGTTCAGATGGCCCTCCTCTCAAAAAACATTTTGGAAGAAAAAGCTTGCTGGCAACAAGCAGAGAGATATTGCAAATGTTGCGTCATTGAAAAAACTCGGCTGGCGGATTTTGCTCATATGGGAATGCGCATATCGTGGTACGGGCAGGAATAAAGAGAAAGAATTTGATACAATTAGCGCGGAAGCGGCGAAGTGGTTAGGATCAAAATCAAAATATCGGGAAATCAGGGGTTGATGGATAAAGATTCTCCAGTTAAACGACTCGCCGAACTGCTTGCGGACAAGGGCTGCACCAGAATTCTCGTCAAGAGGCTTGCAGACAATGACAATTCCAAAAACCAGGTTTATCTTGGAATGGGATTTGAGGCTATCAACTTTTTTCCTAATCTCGAGATCCAGCCAGATAAAAATGGCCTTTTCAAGGCATCCCTGCGATTCGCCTGGCTTGACTCTGCCGGTCGTGAATGCCCGGCACCCGAAGCCAAGCTTATACTCTATCCCCAGTATCCAGAAGTACGTTTGTCCGGCTTTCTGAAAGGCTGTCGTAATGCACCTTCCGACTTGATGGCCGTAAGAATGTCTGGCCGCATATTATTCCTCGGAATCAGGCCTGATGGACATATCTTTGCTCATGTCGTGGCGTCTTCTGACAGGCTTGCTGCCGACTTTCTGTCACTGGGCGAACTACCCCAAGCCGGCGTTTTCAGTGAGCTGTTTGTTGGTGATAAGGAACTAATAGCTGATTCGAAGTCAGTACTTCTGAAGGAGCTGAAGCGCATTCACGAATCCGGCTGGATAGACTCAAAGAGACTCGACAGACAAAAACACATATTGCCTTGCCAGGCACCAAACTGTGGCGGGTATACACTTGAAGCGGAACTAGGGATTATTCCTAACGGAATTTCAGATCCTGACTTTCTTGGCTGGGAGGTTAAACAGCACCACGTCGCCAAATTCGATAAATATGAGAGCGGTATTTTGACTCTCATGACTCCTGAGCCGAAAGGTGGCTATTACAGAGATGAGGGTGTCGAGGCGTTTATTGTTAAATACGGTTATGCTGATAAAGTTGGACGGGCGGACCGCTTCAACTTCGGAGGGCTTCACTTTATAGACAAACTGTCGCCGTCCACTGGCCTGAGCCTGAAGCTGCTAGGATATGATTCAGCAAAAAGAAAGATTACTGATGAAAATGGCTCAATTGCTCTGGTAGGTGCCGAGGGTGATATAGCGGCGGCATGGTACTTTTCGGATCTTTTGAATCACTGGAACAGGAAACATAATCAGGCTGTCTATGTTCCCTCAATGAAGAGAGATTTGCCTCATCTTCAATATTATTACGGGAATACGGTCAGGCTTTGCGAAGGTACTGATTTCTTAAAACTGCTGGCTGCCTTTGCTGACGGGAATGTCTATTACGACCCCGGCATAAAGCTCGAAAATGCTTCAGACCGCAAGAAGAAAAAAACGAAGAGAAGAAGCCAGTTCAGGGTGAAATCACGGGATATCGCAACTCTATACAAAAAGATTATACCCTTTGATCTCGCTAGGGTGTAATGCTCACCCTCTATAGACGGGTGCTTAATTGTATCCTAGTCGCAAAGCCGCCCGGTGAATCTTTAGGCCGATCCCATAAATATCCACTTTTTCCTTCTCGCAAATTTTGAAAGCCCTGTCCATTTTCCTATTTAAGGCTTTTACCTGAGTTTTGGTTAATACATCAAAATCTTCAAATGGTGTATCGGGATGGAAATTAAGACTATACTTATCGACGAGCTCATTAAAGAAAATCTTTACATCTTCAACTGTTTCCATTACACTCCCCCATTTGGTGTTTCTGTATTGATGATGTCCCCCTAAACTTATCAAATTCTTTAGGTAGCATTCGCGCAAGCTCTGATGATGCCATAGAATAGAGATCCCAAGTAACATCAAATTGATTAATAACCTCTGCAAGACGCCTTGGGCTGCCAGACCCTTTGCTTCCTGCTCCGCGCTTATATTTATTAGTTCCGGAATCCACATAAAAAGACGTTGCCACTTCCATGAGGCCTTTGTTTGTTACAAGCTCAATTCTTGATGCCAATTGCTCCACTACATCACCCGGCGTATGTAATGGACCACATAGCAAAGCCATTGCAGATTGTGGATTATCTCTGTAAGCACGGTACACCAGGTATGGTCCAGCCAATAGATGACGATAATATTTTCTATAATTCTCTGGAACCGGAATCCAACGGGCACGTTCACCAGGTTTTCGAATGCCCTGCTTGTCAGGTGGACAAAGTTGGTCGAATAAGAACAGCGAAAGCCAAGTCCAGAGCCCCTTATCTCGCTCAAGCTTGACAAGCCCGGACTGAGAGAATCTGTCGTAAAGATATTTTGCTGCCTCATAGCGGTTATTATATGGTTTCAGCTCAACCTCAATGTTCTCGCCGATAAATTCTGAAGTTGCTGGATCGTTCAAAATATAAGTTGGTATATCTTGAGGCGAATCCGTCAATAAAGAATTAAGAAATTCTTCGAAGAGAACGATTCCATTGTTGTTCAGACGACGAACTATCATAGTTCAACCTCCCTATTCCAGAAGGTAAAGAACAAATCCATTATACGATTCTGCCTTCCAAAGGCTGAAACAGCATCATCGATCCAGTCATCATATTTCTCCTTGTCCTCGGGTGGCTCGGACATTCCGGGTAATAGTCTCGCGTAGCGAAGCCACTGGGATCGCCAGTCATCAGAATCTTGAGTGTCTATATGATCCTCGATGTAAAGAATTCTCATAAGTATATCTTTGACTGCGTAAGTAAGAATCATTGACATGAAAGCAGGCTCACGTGTAAGCTGCCGCCAATTACCTGCTTCAGAGTTTATTTCGAGTCGGGGACGATCCTCAAAATCGACCCGGGAAATCTGTCCAGAAAGTTTTTTAGGTATTACAGGCAGTAAGGGTACGCGATTATCAACTTGGCCCAGAGTGGTTTGCAACGGAATCTGGTCTGCTTCCGCGAGTAGTTTCCCCTGAACGGAGGTTGTTGCCGTAATACGAACACGAAACAGTATTCCTTCAGGGGTTTCGAACTCTAATAGCCGACGATCAGGGGGCACCATAAGAGTTTTAACTGTACCAAAATTGAAACGCATCCAAGAGGTCTGTCGATAGGCTTCGACAAAGACTGAAGCATCAGAGGGCAGATTATAATCACTCAATTGAAGAATAGCATCAAAACTATTTTGGTCGTCCTTTGTGGTATTGAGGAAGAATTGTGTATGTTCGCGTTTCAATTTCTTTCTCCCAGTATAATTCAATCTTCTGATCATTGACCGCCTCCTTTCCCCGTGACTTTTACATATAGATCACGTTGTTCATCAAAACCGACAAATGTCATCCGGAAATTTGACTCACGAGCTCTAAAAATAACCCTGTTGTATTTTAATGAAAGAATATCTATCCCTTCCGGTGCGGGTTCCAGCCTTATCGGACTGCTGTCAAGTTCAAAATCTGCTGGCTTGTATTTCTTTACAGGATTGCCACGTCTAATATCATATGCAACACGGATGTCGAGCATAGCAGGAGGCGAAAATCCTTCACCCTGAAAGATAGTGAAACCTCCCGCATTTTTCTGCACATTATATAGGCGTGGTTTCGACGTTAGCGGTACGTTAACTGTGCCAGGCTGTTTGGCACTTTTGGGGCTGGATGTTGTAGCCGGTGTTTCTATTTCCTCTTCTGATGGAAGAGAAAAAATATCTGCTAGAATCGTTGGATCTTCTTCACGCTCCTGATCACTTAAAATCCGCATAATCTCAGAAACGCTTCTTGTTACAAAATCAATTACAGATGAACCATATCTATATTTATTCTTAAATTTTGAGCCGTCTTTCTGCCATTGCGTGTGCGCAGGGTTTTCAGAATCTCCGAGCATTGCTGCCAATGATTTGTCCTCAATAATTATGAGTGAGCGGATGCCGCGCACACGAGCTTTTCTTATATCCGATATAATTATACCTTCCCGAATAAAAACCGGAGTGCCGCTCTCATTGCCACCGACACGTTCAAGAAAGATATCAAAGAAAGAAGTTTCGGGTGCGCTGTTCTTTACCTGCACTGCTATTGGCACCCTTACTGCTTGTGGGTTGCCTGATTCAAGTGCTTCCTTGAGAGTCTTGAGTATCACTTCCGGAAAAAGGTCGACTGACCATTTTGGCGCCCGGTCAGGGTTAGGCATGTTAATACAAGGGATATTCGCTGGATCTTGCGTGCGCGCCCATTTGGCTAATTTAATCAATGGTGCCAGTTCAATTGTAACGTTGGTGCTGGCGTTGGCAATTGCCTGTTCAATAGTAGCACTGCTTAGTAAAAGCTTGCTGTCAGGTGTCTCCAGACTAACTTCGAGATTATCAGAAAGGATTGGGAAAAAATAACCACGCAGAATGCCTTCAAGCAGCAATTCCTTTCTGATTTCTGGATCACACCATGGCACAACAATTGAAAGCCCGGCTTCGTGCCGCCTAATCAGGTTGAAGTCCTGAGAAAAGCTTGCAATAAATTCCTTATCAGTTAAAGGGAGAACAAGGCCATCTTCAGCTAACGTCCCAAACAATCCGTCCGGAGAGTAATATTTCTCTCCTACTCTATGCGATTTAAGGACTGTCTGTCCCATAAGAAGACAATGTCCATCATCAGCTCTAACCGTAAGACCGAATAACGTGCTTATTCGGCTTGATCTTGGAAAAACGTATTTTCCAATACCCCAGCGTCCCCTGTCTTTTTCCCCTTTCCCGGATCGTCCCTCGGCTCTGAAAAAATAGAAAAATGCATTTTTGTTTCCGGCTATATCGTGCCACTGTGTAATATCACCCTCAAGCCCGGTGGTGCCGAAATCCTCAAATACCAGATATGGACAGTGATTCGTTGAGAGCGGCGGATCGATAAGCCCGTTACCTTCTGCAAGTAAATGTTCCCAGCTGTCTTTGAAATAAATAGAGCTCCTTTCCGAGGAAAGCGCGCCGTTTTCGGTTGAACAGTATATCCTAATTTTTGCTCTTTCCCCGGCACGAGTAGCATCAAGTGTATTCTGAACGCCTTCGCGGATAAGTGCTTCAGCTGTATTGCGTATTGCATCTGTCGAAAAAAATTCACCCTGAATTGGCTCACGAGTCTTATCCCCAGGAGTTAATTCCTTGAAATTCCATTTCCCCATCTTATCCCCTTTCTGCCTTGAAGTTCGCCATTGAATGCAAATAACAGATCCGATATTGAATTGCGTAACTAAAGCTTAAATCTCTCTCTTTTTCGAGAGAAAAACTTGGCTTTTGTGAATTTAAGTTGCTTATCAATTTCTAAAAAAATCTTATTTATTTCTTGTTCCGTATAGTCATAAGAGCTTTTATTTGAACAATTTCCCAGTATCCTGATTTGCTCAAGAAGTTCATTTGTTCGCTTTGCTGCAATTCTTTTAAAACGCTCATGTCTGCTTTCTTTTTTTTCATTCACCATAAAATCACCACAACAAGTATTTATATAAATATATCATGAGTGTTCGTATATTACAAGTAAATAGTATCTATATTTATATAAATCATCCAGAATATTCAAAAATGGGGGAACTTCTAAATCAAACGAGGAAGAGCATGATACCGTGCTTGATTATTATCTGTAAGGAAGTTATTAAATGGGGGGACTTATGTGGTCAGACTTGTGGATTGATATTTGAGATGAAGTATAGAGAGGGCCACATCCCCGAGAAGCCATATCAAGGCTGCAACTTTTCCACCTCCCACTATCTTTCGCCGGACTTGACACGAACTATAAAGCCGACATCGAAACATCCCTTCCGGAGGTCTTCGACTACCTGGAATCCGGCCCTGACTTCTGGCGCAGGACAAAAGTCCATCACCCCTTCAGACTTCCCGGATATAGAAATAAAATAAGTTTTCAGGCTACTTTGTAGAATTTGATGAATTTGGACGAGATCAGAATACAACCTGCAGCTTTTACTAAAGATAATGCAATCAAGTACAATAAGCGCAGCTGGAAATATTTAGGGGAAAAGGGGACAGCATGAAGCGAATTGCACTCTGCTGCATATTATTTATGTTGCCTATACTCTGCTTTGCGGAACAACGGTTTTACAACAACGCTGATATCAAATCTGAGCCCGCGCATTCCTGTTAATATAGGGAAATATTTGACAAAAGTTAACTTTTAGGTTAATTTATGATTGATAGCGAAATCATATATCGAGGAAGATGTTTTACCATTTCTGGCATTACGCTCAAGGGCAAATGCCTTGCTCAAGAGTTTATCGAGGATCTGGAGGCGCCAGAGGAAAAGAAACTTGTTGCGCTTCTTAGGAGGACAGCTGATAACGGGCTTCCGAGAAACAAGGAAAAATTTAAGCATCTGAAGGACAAGATCTATGAGTTCAAATCATACCAGGTGCGTATTTTATGCTTTTTTGATGAGAACAAACTCATAATACTTACCCATGGTTTTATAAAGAAACAGGACAAGACGCCTAGGTCTGAGATTGACAGAGCGCAAAGCTTAATGGAAGGCTATCAACAAAGGGGAAAGAAAAAATGAAAGCGGAGAAGTGGTTTTCCGGCCTGATAGAAAAATATAAAGATGACCTGGAGTTCAGGACGGAAGGCGTTATACTTGAGTTTACAGAAAAAATTGTTGCCAAAATGGAAGAGAAAAATATCAGCCGTTCCGCATTGGCAAAAAGGCTCGGGGTTTCGAAGGCGTTCGTGAGCAAGGTGCTCAATGGGAATCCCAATCTGACCATTAAGAGCATGATGTCCATAGCCGGTGCACTTGGCTGCGACTTGAATCTGGATATCTATCCGCGGGGCTTCGAGGTTCGGAACTTCTACATTCATGACAATAAGCAGACCGATGCAAAAAAATTTACAAGGAACGTGACCCCTGTGGTGGGAGAGGCAACAGATGCAATCGCTGCTTAACATAGACAACTTTGTGGTCGAGGAGTTCTCGATCACGACAAATCCTGAATATACAAGGCCTGAGAAAGAAGAAAGTGGCGATATCGGGATTTCCTTTAACATAAAGAGAAAGGGCAAGGAACCCTTCTTCATGCTCACTTTACAGATGGACCTGAATAAGTCGAAAAAGGCTTATGCGTGTGCGCCATACAGGATCGCTTTAAAAATGAGCGGTTTCTTCAGTTTTGCGGAGGGCACTGAAGAGGAAGCCATGAATAAAATGATCGGGCTCAACGGACTCTCAATTCTATACGGGATTGCCCGGGGTACCGTGGCCCAATTCACCGCTACTTGTAGCCATGGGAAGTTTGTGTTGCCTTCCATAAATTTCGTAGAGCTGCTAAAAAAGAAGGCAATTGCTTCCGGTAAGGCTGTTCAGAAGAAAGTCGATAAAAAGTAGTCGATTGGAAACTGTGCCCTGTAACGTTTAATTGAAGGTTAGAGTGATCGGTAAACTTCTTTGCGGTGGGCGCTATTTCTGAGTCTTGAGAAAATCCCCAAATGACCTGCTTTTGTCCTTCGCCCGACCTTCTGCAATAGGAATGTCCATAAGATCTTCAGGCAAGCTCTTCCTGCGTCAATCCTGCCGTCCATGCCTAACCGGACACTATCGAAGAGCTGTTCCGTGTCTTTGCTGAGGCGACGATGGATTACGACAGGATTGCACTGCACAAACAGAAATAATCCGGATCTGGCGAAAGACCATGCAACGCGGTACAATGATGTTACATGGCCGGATGTGGAGCGGAGCAGGTGAAACAGCCCGGGTCCGGGTTTACACAGCCCTTCTTCGCGGGTACTGCTGAAAAGATACAGCCGGAGGACGACGAAGAGAAAGGCGGGAAACGTTTATGCGCTGGAGTGACGGCCGCAAAAGCGAAAATGTAGAAGATCGGCGGGGTATCGGCGTGTCGCGCGGCGTGATGGGTGGCGGGATTGGCACCATCATACTGGTGCTCGCCGCCCTCTATTTTGGCGTGGACCCCTCGGTGCTTCTGAATCAGGGAACCACCCGTGAGGGCAGCGCGCCGCAGGGGTCAGTGTCCAGGGAGAGGCCTGCTGAGGAAAACCGGATGGCCGAATTTGTATCTGTTGTTCTTGCAGATACAGAGGACACCTGGCATGAAATATTCCGCCGCGGCGGCAAGGAGTATCGGGAGCCGAAACTGGTCCTTTTTTCCGATGCAGTGGATTCTGCCTGCGGCTTTGCCCAGTCTGCCATGGGCCCTTTTTACTGCCCCCAGGACAGCAAGGTCTATATTGACCTTCAGTTCTATCGGGACCTGAAGACCCGTTTTCACGCACCTGGTGAGTTTGCTCAGGCCTATGTTATTGCCCATGAGGTCGGCCATCACGTGCAGAACCTCTTGGGCACATCAACCAGGGTGCATTCGATGCAGCAGGGTGCGGACAAAGCAACGGCGAACAACCTGTCGGTGAAACTCGAGTTGCAGGCCGACTGCTTTGCCGGCATTTGGGCCTATCATGCGGACAGGTCAAGAAAGATCGTTGAAGCAGGAGATATAGAAGCAGCATTGCGTGCAGCAAGCAGTCTCGGCGATGACCGTATCCAGAAGCAAACACAAGGGCGTGTCGTGCCCGAATCTTTTACGCATGGCAGCTCAGAGCAGCGGGTGCGCTGGTTTAAGCGAGGCATCGAAACCGGGGATTATGCGCAATGCAATACCTTTAAGACAGGGAGTCTGTAGGTTGATCGGAGACCTGGTTCCTGTGGTAAGTAGGGCCCAAAAGAGGTCAGGCGTGAAAACGTGAATGGGACTGCAATATATTGTGCCCACGATGAGACCGCGAAAGATTCTTGTATGTGCGGTAAAATAACCTCATGTTCACAGTTCACGAACGCCTGAAGGCAGACACGATTGATGTCACGCGGCTGTATCTGTCGCGCGTGCTCCTGATGAACGACCGTTCGTTCCCCTGGCTCATTCTCGTGCCGGAGAGGGAAAATATTCGCGAGCTTTACGATCTGGACGAAAAGGACCGCGCTGCGCTCATCGAGGAGATCACCCTTGCTTCGCGCGTTATCCAGTATTTCTATAAGCCCGACAAGATCAATGTCGGCGCTCTCGGCAACCTTGTGCCGCAACTGCATATTCATGTGATCGGCAGGTTCGAATCAGACCGCGCATGGCCCGGGCCGGTATGGGGCGCCGGTCCGGCGCAGCCGTATGGCGATGACGAGAGAGAGGCTGTGCGCGAGCGGTTAGAAAAGGCTTTTTTGAATTATCTCGCTTCGCGGTGCATGTGCTAAGCCCCCGGGAGGAGGAGGGAAGGCAGATACTTCCTGCTTTCCCCCGCTGCGGGGACGAGTTCAACTGCTTAGCATTTCATTTCGTCCCTGAGGTCGGTTATGAGGCGGCTGCCTCCCAGGCTCTCGGTAAAGAACCTGACCGTTACGGTTTCGCCCACCTTCAGGTCTTTGAAGTCAACTTCGTTGCCGCAGACCACAAGTGACGCCCTGTCAGTTACAGTGAAATAGGCCTCATCCTTCAAATCCGACTGAACAGTCAGTATCCTGTATACCGGGTCGATTCCCACGATCGTGCCTGAAAAGTAGACCGGCGCAAAGGTGGTCTCTCCGGAATCATACGCCTGAACAGCAAAAGCTGCTGCGAAGACCAGCCCGATTGACACTGCCAAAACTGCCATAATATTCTTTGCGAACATATTTCTCACCCCTTTCGCTTTACTTTAAGGGGAGTGCCGCCGGGGTCATCCTCCCCTTGACTACATCTTACCACGGCTTTCCAAGTATCGCAACAGTGCAACTGTCTGCAGCCCTGGCTGTGCTGCCCCGGCCAAAGCGCACTGTCAAAAGTGGCGAATGTCCCCACAATAAAATATAATATGAACGTATAACGGCAAAAAAACCACTGAGCATCAGGGTGAACAATGAACCTCAATAAGATATGCCCCGCCTGCGGGGCGGAGTATTATCCCCATATTGTGAAATGCGCGGATTGCGGCGCAGGCCTGCTCACCCCTGAAGAGCACCGCAGGGCGCAGGAGGAGAGGCAGCGGACTGCTGAGACGGCGGTCGCAAATGCGGTGAAGGTCCGCGAGGGCGACCTCGGCTGGATGAGCGAGCTGAAGGCGGTCCTCCTTGATGCCGGCATCCCGTGCCTGCTCGACTCCGATGCCGGCTGCGGGAAGGGTTGCTGCGGAGACACGTGGCGGCTGAAGGTCTCTCCGGAGGACTACGAAAGGGCACAGGGGACAATCGAGGATTACCTGATGGAGCTGGACCCTGACCTCAGGATCTCACGGGAGCTGATCGGGGAGGGGAGATGTCCGGCCTGCGGGTCGCCTGCCGGGCCCGATGCCCGCGACTGCCCGGACTGCGGGCTGCCCCTGATGATCGTGGAGGAGGACTGATTCTGATGCTGACCAACTATCTTGAGAGGGAGGCCTGCCATGAATAATGCAGACATGAGTGATCTGAAGAAGAGGATCCATGAAGCAGCGAAGGATTTACAGCTGGTCAATTTCGCGACGGTCACCGAAGACGGAAGGCCCTGGGTCCGCTACGTGGTTGCACGCGCGGACGAGGGACTCGTCTTCCGGTTCTGCTCACAGCTGGGTGCGAGGAAGATCCGGCAGATCAGGAATAATCCGCACGTTCATATATCCCTGGGCGCCAGAGATATGGAATCGGCCGACCACTGGCTGCAGGTCGAGGGAATCGCCCGCGTCGCAACGGACAAGGCCGAGCGGGACGCGTTCTGGTTCGAGGGACTGAGGAACTATTTTTCCGGCCCTGACGACCCTGACTACTGCGTTGTGATCGTCACGCCCTCCAGGATAGAGTTCGGCAGCATGGGGACAAGGGAACCGGAGGTCTGGCAGGCGGCAGGGTAAGACAGGCCTGTATCAGGGATTGGGGCGGCCTGCAGACTGTTTGATATTCATGCCTGCCTGTGATAAAGTTACCATGAACAATCCGCAGTGCCATCAAGGGGACATATGACAGGGGACGGCAAAGAAACGATCGGTAAACACAGCGCTCCAGACGCATGCTCCGGGGAATGTCAGGCAGCACCCCCTTATCCGTCCGGCAAGTCCGGTGATTTGAAGGCGCTCGAAGACGGACTCAAGAAATTTTCGGCCGGCCGAGATAAGACCAGAGACGACCACGACCCTGCAGCGGTCAGCTTTTTTACCGAGACCGGAAATATAATTGATGAGGGGAAGTATGAAGAGCATCTGCGGGATATAACGGATGCCTCGAACTGGGCTATCCCGTGGTCAGACCTGATGATGACCATGTTCATTCTCTTTGCGGTCATGCTCGTGTATAACGTCTCCGAGCGGAATCTCAAAGACGCGCTTGCAAAAGAAACCGGTGTCACGGGGAAGCAGTCCACTGCAGGGAATATCAAAGGCCCTGTTTCGCAGGAACCCGGACCCGAGCAGCTGCTGGAGATGAGCAGGCAGACGGTGAAGGAGGCAAATATCGAGGATGTAGACGTTATGATGGGGGCGGACAAGTCGGTGATGGTAAGTGTCAGGGGGCCGCTGCTCTTTGATCTCGGCAGCGCGGACCTCCGGGACACCACCAGAGAGTTTCTGCGGAAGCTGGCGGGTGTCCTCGGCAGGACCAGGAATGAAATACATGTCGTCGGACATACAGACAATTACCCCATCCACAGCGAGGCCTTCCCCACGAACTGGGAGCTTTCTGCAGCACGCGCCGCACGGGTCGCACGCTTCCTGATAGAACAGGGGCAGCTCGACCCGGGAAGGTTCACGGTGCGGGGGAATGCCATGTACAGGCCGGGGAATCCCAACTCCTCACCAGAGAACAAACAGAAGAACAGGCGTGTCGATATCATCATCACGAGAGACGTTTACACGGGAAATTCAGGAGGCTGAGACATGAACCGGTATAATCTGGCGGGGCTGCTTATCTGTATTATTGTTTTTCTGCTGAGCTTCTTTCTCGGCGGCAATGTACGCCTGTATTTCAATCTGCCTGCGTTCCTCTGTATCCTCTCCGGCGTTGTCGGCGCAGCCCTGATCAGCTATCCCTTTGAACGGCTGAAGATAGCCTTCCTGGTTGCTGCCAACGCCTACCGGTCAAAACAGCCCCCGTCCGATGAGATCATCAGGATACTGCTTGACCTTTCGGTCAGATCAAAACGCGAGGGTATCCTCTCGCTCGAGAAGATGGAGGACCAGGCGATCAGTTCCTTTCTGAAAGGCGCACTCAAGCTGCTTGTCGACGGGTACCCTGAGCAGGAGATCAGGGAAATCCTCTCTGCCGAGATGTACTTCTTCAGGGAACGAAGGGCCTATAACGAAAGGATCTTCAGGACACTCGCACGGTCAGCCCCCGCGTTCGGTCTTATCGCCAGCATCATAGGGCTTGTCGGCCTCCTCTCCGGTATAGGAGACACGAGTATTATTCTGAAGACAATCCCCATAGCGCTCATGGCAACCCTGTATGGAATCCTTCTCTCCAACTTTGTCTTTCTGCCGGTTGCCGAGTGTATTCATTCACGGACGATGAGTGAGATGCTTCTGCAGAAACTGGTGCTCAACGGTGTGCTGGCCATAAAGATGGAAGCCAATTCCCGGAAGCTCGAGGTGAAGCTGATGTCGTTTCTGACGCCGGCGGCCCGCGCTGCCAATGAAAAGACCCTGGAGTACATTAAAAAGAAATACGCCGGGCTGCAGGAAAAGGAAGCGGCTGAACTGGCAGGCGAAACCCTGTAAGCACCGTCTGCTGCAGCGCGGCAGGCCGCCGCACCGGCGGATGGTGACTTCCGGCAGACGCAGTATGTTCAGGTATAATACCGTATGAATGCAGCAACGGAGTTGAAGGAGTTCTGCAGGTCTTCAGGCGCCGACCTCGCAGGCATTGCCGACCTCGCCCCGTTTCAGCAGGGCTGGCGGACGCTGCCTGCTGACCTCCTTTTGTCATATACCGCTGCCGTCTCGGTGGCTGTCAGGCTCGACGTCGACATCATCGGCGGAATCCAGACCCGTCCCACGGTCGAATATGCAGAACACTACCGCGAGATCAATGCGGTTCTCGACCAGGTGGCTGCAGGGGCTGCGGCATGGATCATGGCGAGGGGTCACCGGGCAGAGGCGGTGCCCGCCTCAAAAATCATCGACACTGAACAGCTTCTCGGCGCTGTCTCGCACAAGGCGGTTGCGCGCATGGCAGGCATCGGGTGGCAGGGCAAGAGCCTGCTGATCGTCAGCCCTGAATTCGGCCCGAGGATACGGCTTGCCACGGTGCTGACTGACATGCCGCTCACCTTCGACGGTCCGATCGCGAACCGGTGCGGCTCCTGTACCGCATGCGTCAATGACTGCCCGGTCTCCGCGATCAGAAATTCCACTGCCGGCACTGCGTATGCAAGCAGGGAAGAGGCGCTCGTCTTCAGCCGCTGCGTGGAGAGAACCTATGCAAACAGCCTGCGCCCCGGCATCGGCGCACGCATATGCGGTGTCTGCGTCAGGGCCTGCCCCCATGGACGCTCCCGCAGGCCGGCAGGCAGAACATAAACCGCTGCTGACCGCCATACCATGCAGAATATATTGACAGCACCGGCGAGAGGTGTTAGTCTGTCTGAAGCTTCTTTACGGCCTTGCCGGTAATGCGACGGGGCTCAAAATCTCCGAGGAGGAATCATGGTTACAAAGAAGGACGTAAAAAAAGCAGTGAAGAAGGTCGTGAAAAAAGTTGCGAAGGTAGAGAAAAAGGCTGTCAAGACTGCTGCCAAGGCAGAGAAGAAGGTCGTCAAGAAAGTGGCCAAGGCAGAGAAGAAGGTTGTGAAAAAAGTTGCGAAGGTTGTTGAAAAGAAGGCAGTCAAAAAGGCAGTCAAGAAGGTGGTCAAGGCGGTGAAGGCCGTTGAGAAGAAGGCGGTAAAGAAGGTCGCCTCTGCTGCCAGGACCGTTAAAAAGAAGATAGCCCGCTAGTCCTGCCATACGGAAGGGGGACCGGCTGCATCGATTCCGGAGGCAGCAAGTCCCTCACGCCGGCCCCTCTGGTCATTTCCTCAGTCCCGTCATTTCATAACGCTGTATTGCCCCCTGAAACTTCCGGTCTATTCAGCCGCGCTGCGGACTGGTATACTTGTTCCATGGACTGTGTATAGCAGGCGTCCGGAGCAGTTACTACGGGAGGTGCGATGGCTGAAAGAAAGGCAAAAATAATCTGTACGCTCGGACCGGCCTCGGTCGATCCGACGGTCCTCTTTGCCCTCATGAAGAACGGCATGGATGTGGCGCGTCTGAATTTTTCGCACGGCGACCACGAAGGCCACCGGAGGGCGATCGGCCTGGTCAGGGAGGCTGCCGGGCATTTCAAGAGGCCGGTTGCGATTCTGCAGGACCTGCAGGGGCTCAAGATACGGACCGGCAGGATAGCAGGTGGTTCGGCCTCTCTTGAAAAGGGGAGCACGGTGGCCCTCGTGCCCGGCAGGGGCGTCGGCGACAGTACAAGGATTTATATCAACTGCCCGGACCTCCTGAAAAAGTCGCGGAAGGGCGATATGATCTCACTGGACGACGGACTGATCCAGCTCGAGGTGCGGTCAAAGGGCAGGGACTCGCTGAAGGCCACGGTTGTCGAAGGCGGGGTCCTCAAAGACAGGAAGGGCGTCAATCTGCCCTTCAGCACCGAGGCGCCGTCCTTTACGGACAAAGATGCGGTCGACCTGGCCTTTGGGCTGGCGATGGGGGTGGATTATGCGGCCCTCTCCTTTGTGAGGTCGGCCGACGATATCGGCCGGGTCGAACACTGGCTCAGGAAGAGGAACAAAAGGATCCCCTTGATCGCAAAGATCGAAAGGGCCGAGGCGCTTGCGAATATTGAAGAGATCCTCGACAGGGCGGACGGCATCATGATCGCGCGGGGAGATCTCGGTCTCGACCTGCCTGCCGAGGAGATCCCGCTCATCCAGAAGAAGCTTATCTCTCTTTCGAACAGGAGAGGGAAGCTGGTCATCACGGCGACCCAGATGCTCGAATCCATGACAGGACACAGCAGCCCGACAAGGGCAGAGGCTACCGATGTTGCCAACGCGGTCATGGACGGCTCCGATGCCCTGATGCTCTCGGCAGAGACGGCCTCCGGCAGATATCCTGTGGAGGCTTTGGCCATGATGAGCAGGATTATCAAGTATACGGAAAGGGAGGCGCCGGCCCAGGCCTCTGCCTTCGGCTTCCCGGGTGTCCGCGCTGCCTCGCTCGGTGCTCTGCCTGAGACAGGGGCAACGTTCGAGAATGCCCTGTTTTCGGGTGCGGTTGCCGACGCAGCCTGCCGGGCGGCAGAGGACATCCGCGCCCGCTTTGTCGTGGCCTGCACCGACTCGGGCTTTACCGCGAGGCTGGTCTCGAAATTCAGACCGGGGATACCGATCATCGCCTTTACCCCCGAGGTCCGCACCCTTAACCGGATGGCACTGTACTGGGGCGTGCAGCCGCGGCTGATGCCTCCACCCACCGGAACTGATACCATGATCAGGGAGGCAGAGAGGCTGCTTCTCGAGGCGGGCCTGGTGAAAAAAGGCGAGAGGATCGTGATCACGGCGAGCGCACCGCTCCTCGGCTCCGGCAGGACGAACCTGCTGAAGCTCCAGCGCATCGGGGAGGACAAAAAGCGGTAGAGGGAGCCTGGCTGCTTCTCCCTCCTGCTCATGGCAGGGATGGCTGTCAGCGATCGTCCTTGCGGCCCCGGGCAGTATTCATTATATTATTCATGAAGAAGGAAAATGCATATTCGAATTGTTCATAGGATATTCCATCTGATCGCTGCTGCATTGCTGCTGACTGCAGCTGCGGTGACCAGCGGAGACGTCTCTGCAGGAGGGAGGCCTGAAGAGCCGGGGAGGCCGCCGGACGTCCGGTACCAGTCCCACGGGGAAGAAGCCGCCGACCTTGTGCTGCAGAGGCGGGTGCTTGTGAAGGAGATCCGGTTTGACGGCAATACCGCTGTTTCTGACGAAGACCTTGCCGCCCTCGCCGGGCCCTATACCGGACGGGAGGTGTCGTTCGAGGAACTTCAGGAACTCAGGCAGAAACTGACACTGCTGTACATCAACCGTGGCTATATCAATTCCGGGCTGACCATTCCTGACCAGAGGGTCAGAAACGGCGTGGTGGTATTCCGCGTTGTCGAGGGCAGGCTGACAGGGACCGGGATTGAAGGGACAGAGCGGCTGAGGGAAAGCTACATAGAAAAGCGGCTTGTCCCGTATACGGCCCGGCCGCTTAACATCAATGACCTGCAGAGAGGGCTGCAGCTGCTCCAGCAGGACCCCCGGATACGAAGCATACGCGCTGAACTGAGGCCCGGCCTGGCCCCGGGAGATTCGCACCTCCGGGTTATGCTTGCCGAGGAGAAACCCTTCAGCCTCTGGTTTGAGGGAGGCAATGACTATTCCCCGAGCATCGGCTCCTATGGAGCGAACCTGCGGTTCAGCCATAACAACCTCTCCGGCGCAGGGGACACCCTTTCGGGGTACATCGGCCGTGCGGGGGAAGGCGGGCTGGTCGACGGTGAGGTGAGTTACGCCATCCCCCTGTCAGCCCAGGATACGACGCTCAGGATCAGTTTCAGAGGCAACGAGACGGTTGTCGTCGAAGAACCCTTCAGGAATCTCGACATCCAGTCCAGGAACAGAACTCTCGGTATAACCATCAGTCATCCTCTCAGCAGAACAGCCTCCCGTGAGGTCCTGCTCGGGCTGACGGGTGATTACAGAAAGAGCCGGACCTTTCTTCTCCAGAGGCCCTTTTCCTTTTCAGAAGGGGGAGAAGACGGAGAGACGACCGAGGCTGTCCTGAGGTTTTTCCAGGAGTGGACGGTCCGCAGCCGCGAGCAGGTGATGGCACTCCGTTCGACCTTCAGCGCGGGGACTGGCGCCTTTGGCGCAACGGTGCGGCAGGACGGGCCTGATGGGCGGTTCTTTTCATGGGTCGGCCAGGTCCAGTGGATCAGGAGGCTTGGAGAGAGCGGCCTGCAGGCACTTTTCAGGACCGACGTGCAGCTCACCCCGGACGAGCTCCTGTCGATCGAGAAATTTTCTGTGGGAGGCATCGAGAGCGTCAGGGGTTACCGGAAAAACGCCCTGGTCAGGGACAACGGCATATCTTCATCTCTGGAGATCAGGGTCCCGCTGATAAGGAACGCACAGGGGGATGAGCTGCTCCAGGCAATCCCGTTTCTGGATTACGGCAGGTCATGGAATTCGGGCGGCGGGACATCCCGGCCAAGGAATATTGCGTCGGCCGGTGCCGGCATCAGATGGTCCATCACCAGGAACATTCTGTTCCAGGCCTTCTGGGGGGCGGCCCTGAAGGACCTCCCGGCAGCCCGCAGGGACCTGCAGGACAGAGGGCTGCATTTCAGACTCTCGGCGAGGTTGATATGAGATATCTCCGGTCTGTGCTGGTTATCGTCTGTCTTGTGCTGGTGGCTCCGGTTCTGCATGCCGAAGTCGTGCTCGACGGCAGTATGGGAAGGCCGGGAAGTCTGACCGGTCCGGCGTTCCTTGTATCAGGAGACCTCGGCAGGCAGGTCGGCGGCAATCTGTTCCACAGCTTCAGCAGTTTCAATATACAGTACGACGAAAGTGCGACATTCTCAGGCCCGGCCTCTGTCCGGAATATCATTGCGAGGGTCACGGGGGGCAGCCAGTCGAATATCAACGGCCTCCTGCGCTCGACCATTCCCGGGGCGGACCTCTATTTCATCAATCCCGCCGGGGTCTTCTTCGGCCAGGGTGCGAGCCTCGACCTGCAGGGCTCACTGTATGTGAGTACCGCTGACTATCTGAGGCTGGGGACCGAAGGCCGGTTCGATGCAGCGGATACCGGCAGAAGCGTCCTGACATCAGCCCTCCCTGCCGCCTTCGGTTTTCTGCATCAGGACCCGGCATCGATCTTTGTCGACAGCAGCCAGCTTGAGACCGGTCCGGGAAGGAATATCTCTCTGGTTGGCGGCGATCTTCTGATGGATAATGCGGTGCTCTGGGCCCCGGGCGGGAGGATAAATATCATCAGCGCCGTATCCCCGGGTGAGGTTGTGATGGACCTGCCGGACTGGAACACCGGCTCTTTCACGCGGCTCGGCGAGACCCTGATATACGGCGGGTATATCGTGACGTCCGGAGGGCATGAGAGCGGTATTTTCATCAGGGGCGGAGGTCTGTACGCCAGGGGTGCCTATATTGAAGCAGGCTCGGACGCCGGCCCGGCGGGAGGCATGATCGATATTGCGCTCGGCGATGCGCTGGTGCTGGACGGAGGCCTGCTGCGGACGATCCAGGAGGGCAGCGGACAGGGGGGGGACCTGCGCATAAGCTCGCCCGCGGTCTTCCTTAGCGGCGGTGGTTCGGTTGGGACAACGACCTTCGGCAGCGGAAACGGCGGGGACGTGCGCATCAGGGCATCGGAGATGATTGAGATTTCAGGGGCTGACCGGGCAGGCTCGCGGAGCAGTATCTTCAGTTTCGGGGGCAGCGGTTCTACCGGCACGACAGGCAGAGTTTTTGTCACAACCCCCCTGCTGGACCTTGCTGAGGGAGGACTGATCATCTCGAGTTCAGGGCCGGACGGCTATCGCGGCGATATGGTCATCAGCGCCGGCCTGATGAGGCTCTTTTCGGACAGCAGAATCTATGGCCGCACTATGCAGTTTGACGTCGGCAGCCTGCTCATAAGCGGGGGGGCGTATATCTGGAGTCCGGCAGAGGGGCCTGATGACCAGCGGACGATTACGGTCAACGCCAGGGAGTCGGTCGTGATTTCCGGAGAGAAGCAGTCCGAAGACCCGTGGAGGAACAAGACAGAGCCGCTGTATACCGGGATCCATACCGATGTCTTCATAAATGCAGACGGAAATGCAGGCGACATCAACATATCGAGTCCGCTGCTGATGATAACCGACTCCGGCCAGATCGGGGCGAGGACCTTCACTGACGGCCATGGAGGCGATATCACCATCGAGGCCGGGAGGATCGAACTGCTTGCCGGCGGCCAGGTCGGGGCAGACAGTTTCGGGTCATCAATCTACCGGGGGCCTTCCGGCAATATCACGGTCAGGGCACGGGAGGCGATCGTCATCTCCGGGGTGAACGGCGAGCTGGAGAGCGGATTTTCGTGCAACACCCGGAGCAGTGCCGGTGCCGGGCTGATTTCGGTGACCACCCCCCTGCTGACGATGAGCGACTACGGCCAGATTGCGGTAACGACCGGCATCTTCGGCGAGGGCCGGGCCGGAGACATTGTGGTTGATGCCGGAAGGATCGAGCTTTTTTCGAACAGCAGCATCAACAGTGCCTCCCGCGGTCACGGCCTCGAGGGGTCGATTCGTATCACCGCCTCGGAAGGCATCCTCCTCGATGACGGCCACCTGGCGAGTTTCGGCGATGACGAAGGCAAGGCAGGCCGCATATTCGTGAAAACCCCTCTGCTTGAGATGCGCAACGCAAGTGTCATCTCGACGCTGTCGGACAATGACCTTGCAGCCGGCGACATCACGATCGAGGCCGGTACGGTTCAGATCGCAGGAAAGTCTGAGATATCATCCGAGAGCAGGGGCGGCGGCAGCGCGGGCCAGATATCGATCACCGCTGCCGGCACCCTGATGAGCGACGACAGTTCGATCACGACGGCAGCAGCGTTTTCCACCGGCGGGAATATACTGGTACAGGCCGGCGATCTTGTTTTGACAAGGGGCAGCCTGCTTTCGGCAACCGTCGGCGGCGGCAGCGGCGACGGCGGGAATCTCAGCATTACCGCTAATGCCTTTGTTGCGATCGAGGACAGCGCTATCATTGCGAAGGCTGACCAGGGTTTCGGCGGCAAAATTGCGATCAATGCTGAGGCGGTCATCTTTTCGAAGGACAGCGGGGCCAGCGCCTCGTCGAACGTGACGGGACGTGACGGCACGGTCGAGATCCAGTCTCCTGACGTGGATATCAGCGGGTTTCTTGCGGTCCTGGCATCGAACTACCTGAATGCAGACCTGCTTCTGCCGAAGAGCTGCGGCGCAGAAGACGAAAAGGCCAGCAGCTTTGTCATCACCGGCCGGGAGATGCTCCCCCCGATGCCCGAGGGCTTCAGGATAGAGCGTTAGATCGTCCCTGGCCGTCAGGTTCTCCTATTTCTTTCCCCTGTCATGGGCCGCAGCCTCCTCAAGTCCGGCCTGCTCAAGCAGGTCCGCCCGGGACATGCGAAGGGCCTTGTCTCCGGGATTTGCAGCGATCAGGGTGTTCAGCAGGGCGAGCGCATCATACCAGATCCCTTCAGCGGCGTAGATGCCTGCCTTATCGAGATTGCCCGCTGAGGAGGAGATCCGGGCAGAGAGTTGTTTCTCCGGGATGATCAGTTTTATCATGCCTGAACTCACCACGTCCTTTGATCTCTGCTCAGGATCATTGATGACCGCGGCGAACCACTGGTACTCGATTCCCGGAGCGAGGGATACGCCATAGGCAGAGAGGTCGACGCAGCGTATACCGGTGTCGGTGTCTCCTGCAAACTCTTGTTCGAAGAGCGGTTTGGCAGCGGTCTCGTCGTTGATCGTTATCCCCAGCCTCGTCCGTGCCCTGCCGGTGAGAAACCAGCAGAGAGAGGGCTGTGCAGAGACCGTCAGCGCGACGTGCTCCGGTGCGAGCGCCGTGATTGCAACTGCGGGCCCTCCGGTTCCCCGCGTCGCTCCGCCGACCCTGACAACCGGCTTGCCGACAGAGCCCGGCCGCGGCCGGTACCGTACAAGCGGGGCGGAAGCCTCTTTGCTATCAGCGGGCGGAGGCGGTGCCCCCTTCTCTGCGGCGAAAACCCCTGCCGAGAAGAAGATGAGCGCTCCTGCAAGCAATGCGGAAAATGTCTTCATAGTGCCTCCCTTGTTATATTGCCGGGGTCCCTGCTGCCGAGAACCAGAAAGACGGTCAGCCCTTCTTCCCTGCCCCTGATCTTTATCTGCCCGACCTGTGCGGTAATAAATTCCTCCCCGAGCAGGTCCCGCGTCGTCCCGCTGATCAGTATCCTGCAGTGCAGGTCTTCATCCGCGGTTCCCTGAAGCTCCTTCAGATATGTCTCGAGCCGTGATGCGGTATTGACCGTATCCCCGATCACGGTATATTCCATCCTCTCCCGGCTTCCGATGCTCCCTGCAACCAGGGGGCCGGTATGTATGCCGATCCGCATCGAAAGTGCGGACCTGCCTGTATTCTCCCATTTCCGGTTGAGTCCTGCAAGTTCCCGGCGCATGGCCAGTGCACACCGGACTGCGTTTCCTGCGCTCCTGCGGATGGCTTCCGCGTCTTCGTGGCCCACCGGTGCCCCGAATAGGGCCATCACCGCATCGCCGATAAATTTGTTGACTATCCCGTTATGTCTCATGACAGCTCCTGCCATCGCATGCATATAGGTATTCAGCCAGTCCATCAGTTCATCTGGCTCCTGCCTTTCCGACGTTGCGGTGAAGTTCTGAATGTCGGTGAAGATGACGGTTGCGGTCATCTTTTGGGGCACAAGCCTGCCGCTTGACATGAAGCTGTTGCGCTCCCTCCACAGAACCTCGGCAACGTCCTTCGAGACGTTGCTCGAAAAGATCTTCATTAGCAGCCTGCGGTCCTGCCTTTCCCTGTAGGAGAGGTAGGCCGCAATGGCGCCCAGTGAAGAGATATACGAGATAAGAGGCGGGACGACCGGTATCCAGTAATCCGCCCTGAACGCAAGGAAGCTGCCGGCTGTCATAACGGCCGGGCCGGACAGGACGACGGCAGGAAAGGTCCAGGCAGAGCGGCCGAGGGAGCCGAGGAGTACCCCTGCCAGGGCCGCGGCCAGGATAAGCCCCAGTTCCGACCATTCCGGTACCGGCCGCATAAGCCCCCTGCCCGATAAGGCGGCCCTTATGATCTGGCCTGCTGCCTGCGCGTGTATTTCGAGCCCATGCATTAACCGCGCTCCGGAAACCGCCCCGGGGACAGGGGTGGCGTAGACGTCTTTCATGCTTTCCGCAACCGAGCCGATAATGACCACGCGGTCGCGAATCAGCTCTTCCCCTGCATCACCGGAGAGGAGGTCGCCGAGTGATACTCTCCGGAACGGCTTTGAACCAAAATCGAGCAATATCTGGTAGCCGCCGGCATCTGCCCTGATGTAGCCTCCGTCGTCGGGCCTGAACGGTATAAAGGCTGACTTCCCTATCCTGAGGTGCCCGGGGTTCAGGGAATCGGGAACTGCATGGATTGCCTCTCGGCTGAGATACGACAGGGCCAGGAGAAGGCCGAAGGAGTTGAGGACCGCCTCTCCGTCCTCCATGAACAGGAGTCCGCGTCGTATGGCCCCGTCCCTGTCGACCGGCAGATCGTTGAAACCGACACTTTCCTGGTCCTTCACCATATAGGGGCTGCCGACGCCTCCCCTGCCCTGATCTGCCGTCTTTCTCACGGTCACGATATTGTGGTGTCTGCTGAACAGCCCGGTGAGTTCCCCGCTGCCTGGCGGGACAGGGATGTCCCGGTAGAGGTCGAGTCCGATGACGCGCGGCCTTCCCCTGAGTATGATCTCCAGCAGCCTTGCAAGGGTTTCATCGGAGACAGGCCAGCTGCCGAGGGCCTGGATGTCGGCTTCGGTAATCGTAACGAGCGTTATCGGGGCAGGAACCGCAGACGCCCCGGCCTTCAGTCCAAGGTAATAGTCATAGGCCATCAGTTCCAGCGGCTGCAGCACCCCTGAGAACCGTATGCCGGTCACTATGAAAAAAACTGCCAGCCCGATGAGGATGCCTGCGGCAATTCCGGAGCTGAGACGACGCTGCAGATCGGGCATCGTGTTCTACAGCCAGTTGCCTATCAGGATGAACGGCGCCCAATAGTACGGGTGCCGGTAGGCGGCTGTAGTCAGCAGCGACAGCTGGGCCTGCCTGAGCGCCTTTGCCTTTGTGAGAGACGCCGTGCCCCTGAACTGCCGATAGAACTCGACGATCAGGCGGTATGAAGCCTCGTCACTGACGCTCCAGAGGGTTGCGATCGCACTCCGGGCCCCCGCCTTGACCGCGACCCCGGCCAGACCAAGGGCTGCCTTGTCATCACCGGCAGCTGTCTGGCACGCGCTCAGGGTCAGCAATTCAACCGGGACCTTCCTGAACCTGCCGGACTTGATAAAGCCTTCGAGCTGGTCCATCGAGAGCCGTTCATCCCAGGCAAGGAGAAAGGACTTCTGCACATCTCCCGAGAACTCGCCGTGGGAGGCTATATGGACTATCGAAAAAGGCAGCCCGGAAAGCTCCTTTTTCAGTTCGGACGTGACAAACGACCTGTCCTTCAGCAGCCTCCCGGGATAGAGCCGGCCGATGTCATCCAGTTCATCAGAAACATTCCTGAGAGCGGGGTATCCCTGCACCGGTTCGGTGATGCCTGCGATCAGGACGTCAATCTCCTGCTGCTTCATTGGCTTGGGATCGGTCAGCGTCAGGCCCTGCGTTGTGGCAACAGAAAATCTGCTGACCAGAAAATCGCTGCCGTTGTGGAGTGCAGCCAGGGGCACGGTCCTGAGCCACTGATCAGGAACAAAGACGAGCGTTTCAATATTCCCGGAGACCAGGGTTTCATCGAGGGGCGCTATCAGCCACGAATAGAGCTTCCGGCTGTGTACCATATATTCACGGGTGGTCCGCTTTTCGAGCGTCTTCCTGAATGCCCTGACTTCCTGCACATAATCGTCCTTCAGGACATTGACGGTGAAGCGCTTCATCCCCGCAGGCATGCTCAGGAGCAGCTCGAGCCTCGTCGCGAGAGGTATGACATACAAGACAGCGGCAGTCCCCTCGACTTTTTCAAGAGACCGGGCGCTGGCCATATACGCGTCCACACAGGGGTCCCTGAAGTAGTCGTGCAGTTCAGCGCCCTTCATCGCCTCGATCGTCCGGCGGGCCTCCAGCAGAATCGCGGCTTCTTCAGCATGGTCCCCGGACTGTTCTGACAGGTCGAACAGCAACTCTGCCAGGCCGAAGTAGACGGGCTCGACTTTTTCCCTGAAAAAATCCGGACCGCAGGTGAAACATCCTGAGGAGACCTCATCCCTGATCGTCGCGAGTGTGCGGATCGCCAGCCGGTATGCATCGGCCGCCTCCCGCGGTCTCCCTTCTTTTTTCAGGATCCTCCCTGTCTGCCACTGCCAGAGATAGAGGCCCTCTCCCTGCCTGACCTGCTCAGCCTCAAGGATCGCCCTGCGTGTTGTCTCCAGGGCCTTTCCGGGCTGGCCGTTATCTTCATACCATCCGCCCAGATAACCATAGGCAAACGAGAGAGCCCGGTGATCTGAAAGTCTTTCTGCCAGGGCCGCGGCCTCTGTGAGGGCCTTCTGCGAGAGCGTCATCATGTCCGAGGAGTCAGCAGGGGCCCCGGCAGAAGCCTGGGATGCGGCACGGCCGATGCCGAGCAGGAGGAGCGCCTTCGCATGATCTTCCCGCAGGTCAACGGCAGCTGCATGGGATTCATGGAGCAATCTGCCCGCGGCCTCCGGCTCCTTGCCGGTCAGCCGGAGTCTGGCGAGGTTCAGGAGGATATCGGCGAGAGTTTCGCTGTCATGGTATTGCCGGGCAAGTGAAATACCCCGGTTGTAGGAGACAGCGGCGAGTTCATCGTTCTTCCCGAGCGCCTGCAGAGTCCCCAGTTTATTCAGGATGTACGGCTCAAACGTCTGTGCACCCGCGTTTGCCGCTTCAAGTGCCTGGCTGAGCAGGCCGCCTGCCTCGTCAGCCATTCCCCGGGCCAGGTAAAGACCCCCGAGCCTCGCCGCAAATTCGGCCTTTTCCCCGCTGCCGCCGTACAGCAGGGCAATATCCAGGGCTCGGCGGAGATGCTGTCCGGCCTCCTGAAAATGACCTGCCCCGAGATAGGCCGCGGAGAGGATTCTGAGAGGCCCCAGCCTTTCTTTTGCTGCGCCGGAATCCGCAAGGAGCCTGTCGGCTGCGAGTGCGGTCTCTATGGCATGTTCGAAATCGCCCCGGTCAAGGTATCCGCCGGATGCACGCAGCAGTGTGCCGGCATCAGGCTGCGAGGCCTCGGCGCCGAAGCTGCAGAGCGCGGTGAGCATGCAGATGAACAGTATCTTTATCGAAGGTCTCATTATGCCGCCCGTTACGATGTAATTCGAAGATATGAATAGATTATATATTAAAATGCGCAGGGCGGCGAAGAGTTTTCTGCCCGGGGGTCCCCGGTACCTTTTCAACCGGGGGGAAAAGGGTATATAATCACGGTAAGGAGGTCGTTATGAAAAAATATTTTTTGGCTGCCGTTCTGTTGCTTTCGCTCATTAATCCTGGCCTGCTCTGCGGCTCTGCAGAGGCAGCCGAGGCGCCTGCCGCCACCGTTGTCGTGACGATAGAGGGGAGCGCTTTTTCGCCCGAGGTCGCTGTCATCAAGGCCGGCGGCGAGGTGGTGTGGAAGAACAAGGATGCTGCTGTTCATACGGTAACCGCGAACGACGGGAGCTTTGATTCCGGTTCCCTGTCGCAGGGAGATGAATACAGAAGAAAATTTCCTTCAGCGGGTGTATTCAAATATTCGTGCGACAACCATGCGTGGATGGGGGCCCGGATAGAAGTCCGGTAGCTGCTCCGGCACTGGCGGGGCGGTGTCATGAGGCCCCGGTGATGATCGGGCTTCCTGCTCGCTCAGGTATTCCTGATGACTCTCAGGGTGCGATGCGGGATGGCGGTTTCAGACGGGAAGTCCTTCTGCGTGAATATCGCAAAGTCCTCATGGACGCTGACAAGCCGGTGCGTGTTTTTCGCCGGAGTGCGATGGCCGAAAAAGGCGATATAGCTGCAGGAATCTGAATCCAGCAACTCGCATTCATGTCCCTCAAGCTCCGACAGATAGTCTTTGTATGTCATCCCCCCCTTCATTTCTGTCCGCCGCCGCTGTATTTCCCGGGAGGGGCAAATTCCGGGGCAGCCGGCGGCACTAGAAAAACAGCACGGTCTTCGACCGATGTATCCCTGACCTGTATGGACAGCTTCCAGGGCCCCTGGCGCTGCAGGTCGAGGTCCGGGACGACATAGAGGCCGCCGCCTTTTTCCCTGACGGTTAGCGGCAGGCTGCTCCCCTCAGCCGTTACGGTAAGGACTGCCCTTTCCACATCGCGGTCGTGTCTGTCGTGGACAACGATGCCGACAACATTCCTTCCGATCCTGTACTCTTTTTCATCAGGCAGGACTTCGACACTGAACTCTGCTTTGTCAGTAATCGCGAAGAAGGTCTGCCTGAAATGCTTGGTGAACGACGGCTGCTGCCCGCTCTCTGCAGCAGCCCCGGCAGATACCGCAGGGGCAAGGAAGAAGAGGAGGACCGGGATGATTATTGCGGATAGTGCCTTCATCTTGTTCAGTCCTGCTAAAAACCGGCGCCGAGACCAAAAAGCGTCCGGGCCCGTGTCTTTGGCTGGATCCCGTTGACGTCCTGCAGGATGGGGATGCCGACCGATACATATGCCATTGCATTCTTCCCGAGCGAAAGCCGCAGCCCGGGGGAGAGAAGAAGGATGTTCTCGCCGCTGTTCTCATCCGTTATGCCGGCTATGGTCTGCTTCTGTTTCCATTCACCATTGAGTTCAAGGACGAGGTCGAGGGTTGTGCCCCTGTCGAGCGCGCGGTACGAGAGGGCAGCATTGTAGTTCAGCAGATCGCCGAGGTCGGTTTCCTGTGTCCCCTTTGTTGCGATGGTATACATGATGTTTGCATCCAGGGACAGCGGTCCGTTTCTTCTGGTGAGCGCCAGTCCGACAATAGGGTCCCATGCCCCTGATCCCGGCTGATGGTCTGCTTCGAGCAGTTCACCCTCCGGGTCCTTCACCGAGGTCTTGCCTGTCGGCATCCTGATGCCTGCTACGACAGATACATCAACCCCGTTTCCTCCCTGTTTTACGATACGGTAACGGCCCAGGAGCGAAAGGTCGCCGATTCCGCTGGAGTTGCCGTGATTATGAATGTGATCGGGGTCTTCAGGGTTTGATGCACGGATCTCCCGAAGGGAAACGTATGGTATTTTTATGCCGAGGGTCAGGTCATCAGTGAGACCGTAGCCAAGGCCAACATACACATGGCGGATTGAGTCGAGACTGTGGATGTCACTGCCGTTGACCGCCAGTTCCTGCATTGCTGCATCAGAGAACGGCTTGAGACTGATAATCTCGGCCTGGATATCGAGACCGATACCCCCCTGTTTCAGCGTGTCCGCAGAAAGAGTCCTGATCGGGCCTGCCTGTCCCGTTGTCATGCCAACCGCGGCATGATGCGCCCATGCGCTGCACTGCGTCAGAAGGACAAAGGCGGCGGCCACTGCCGTTGTTACAATTCTGCCCATGATAGGACCTCCCTGTTGTGAAAGTTGGGTGTGCTGCTGCTGTGTCTTCTTATTATAAACCCATGCATCATAAATGCAAATCGTCCCTCTTGTCTCCGCATGTTGAAAAACGCAGCCGTGACCTTGTACAATCCTGCATGTCGGTACTTGCGAAGATCGTAGAAAAGAAGAAGGAGCGGATAGCCGCTGCCAAGTCAAGGCGGTCTGCCGGAGACCTCAGGGCCCTGATAAGCGGGCTTGAGGCGCCGAGGGACTTTGGCCGTGCCGTGAAGCGGGACGCCGGAGGCCAGGTCCGGCTGATTGCTGAGCTGAAGAAGGCCTCCCCGTCGCGGGGGCTCATCCGGCCGGATTTTGATCATAAAAAGATCGCCGCGATATACGACCAAAAAGGGGTTGATGCCCTGTCGGTCCTTACTGAGGAGGATTTTTTCCAGGGTAATATCGACTATCTCCCCGAGGTCCGGACGATAACGTCAAGGCCTCTTCTGAGAAAGGACTTCCTCGTCGACGACTATCAGATCTTTGAGGCCCGCGCGTACCAGGCGGACGCGGTCCTCCTGATCGCTGCAATACTCGGGAAGAATCAGGCTGCGGAGTATCTCGGCTGCGCCCGCGAACTCGGGATGGCGGTCCTCTTTGAAGTGCATGACCGGGCAGAGCTGGAGATGGCCCTGCTGATCGGGGCTCCGATTGTCGGCATCAACAACCGGAATCTCAAGACGCTCGCGATAGACCTCGGGACGACCTTCCAGCTCCGCAGGGAGATCCCTGAAGGAACGACTGTTGTGAGCGAAAGCGGGATAAGCAGGCATGAGGATGTGCTGAGGCTTGGCGAGGCCGGGGTCGACGCCATGCTGGTTGGCAGCTCGTTTATGGCCTCACCCGATATCGGCCGGAAGATCGACGAACTCAGAGGGACTACCTGAGCTGCTGATAGCCGTAGAGGCTGTAGATGAAATGGCCGAGGATGGTGTAGGTCTCCATGCCCCACTCATCCGGCAGCGGCCAATAAGGTTCTCCGTCTTTCAAAGCCTTCATGGCGGCCTCGTCGAGCAGCCGGTAGCCGGAGGTCCTTACCAGCTCGACCCTGGCGAGCCTCCCGTCTTTTTTTATCGTAAACCGTATCTTCAGGTCGCCGTATTTTCCCTCCGCAGCCGCAGAGGGCGGATAGACCCATATGCTCTGGATCTTGTCCCTCAACTTATTCATATACCCGGTGTACCGGTAATCCCTGGTATCAAAGGTTATGGCATCGTCCCTGCCGGGCCGTGCGGAGGTATCCCTGCCTGCGATGTCCGAGGTTACCGCCGGATCAAAAAGCCTTGAACGCAGGGAACCCCCCTGGCGTGCTGTCCCGGGAGTGCGCTCGGACCTGACACCGGGCTCAGTCCGCGGGGCCCTGGCCGGTGATGGTGCCTCGGCCGGAGAAGGCTGCTGCCCGCGGGGCAGGGGAGTCCCCGACTCAGGACCCTCACCGGGAATGAGCGGCTGCTCCGGGGTGACGTCCGGTGTCCTGAGGGGAGGCCTCGCAAGCGGCGGGGCCTGTCTTTTGGACGGCCGTGCAGGGGGCACAGGCCTCCGGACCCGCTCAGGTGGCTTCCGGTAGAGCGGCGGTTCAGGAGGACTGATACGCGGGAGCCCGGCCTCCTCAGGGGTGACAAGCCTTGTCAGGAATCCCTGTTTCTCCGGCTGTTTTGCCTTCGGCAGATAATAGATGCCGGCGGCGGTCAGCAGATGGATGATGACCGACACCGATAGAAAGCGTCTTAACCGCACAGTATCATATTCCTGTCCGGAAATATCCAGACTGCCTCACCCGGTCATGCCCTCAGAAGCCGGGCGGAAAAGGGCAGTGGATCTTGGCCTTGGTGACCGAACGTCTGCTGTTCAGATAATGAGCCGATATCTTGAAAAAAAAGTCGCCAACAGATCCCGAGATCGTCTTGTCCCGGTTTTCTGCCCAGGTCATCGTCCTTTTGACATTGTTGATCGCGACGATTAGGTAGATGCGGTCTTCTGCCATTCCCGCAATGTCTTCGGGACTCGGGACCGGCAGGCCCTTCATCTCCCCGAACTGAGTATGGGAATGGAAGTCTCCGATTATCCTGAGGCGGTCGAGACGCGCAAGGATCGGGTCGATCTTCTTATGGCTCGTGTCGTGCGAGATTACCCCTTTGGGCTTCCGTGACGCAGTCTGGAAGCTGAAGGCATGCTCGATAATGAAACGGTCCTCAAGCCGGTACCCGAGCAGGAACCCGAGGCACTCATTCTTGTAGACTTCCGCTGAACTCAGCAACAGATCGATAAAGGCATTTTCAGACAGGTACGCCCGCATCTACTGCTGGTAATTCGGAATCCTCACCGAGAGTACCGGGCACGGTGCATAGCGGACGACCTGTTCGGCAGTGCTGCCGAACAGCATGCGGTCGAGTCCCTTTCTGCCATGGGTTCCCAGGACGATCATGTCGATTGCCTGTTCACCTGCGAAGCGCGTCAGTTCTTCATAGGGGATGCCCTTGAGAACGACTTTTTCGATCTGGCTGAAGCCGCGCATCTCCTCGATAAAGCACTTGTCAAGCTCTGCCCTGGCGCCGTTTTCGATGTCCTTGTACATTTCGTCCATCGAGACATGCGGGACATACCACCCGGCTGTCTTCGCGACATCGTAGACAACATGCACGAGATACAGCCTCGCGTTGTACCGTTTCGCCATGTCGACTGCATACGGCAGCGCATGGGACGAGCCCTCGGAAAAGTCGGTTGCAAACATGATTTTTTTGATCTCCATTTTAAGCCTCCCTAAGGTATTTAGATGCGTCTTCCGGCGAGGTCGGCAGGATATAAAAACCTGAACCCCATTCGAAGCCGCTTGTGTTCAGAAAACGCGGCATGATTTCAAGATGCCAGTGAAAATCCTCTCCCAGTGTATGCCAGTGGTCCTTGCGGGGGATCCTGTTCGGAGCCGAGTGTATGAAATAATTGAAGGAGATGCCCCTGAAGAGCGACCGGAGCTTTTTCAGCATGCCCGAGAGAATCAGGGCCATATCCTCTATTTCATCGTGCCTGATATCCTGGAAGGTGCAGCTGTGGCGTTTCGGCAATATCCAGGTCTCGAACGGGAATTTTGAGGCATAGGGGCAGAACGCCATGAAATAGCGCGTCTCGGTGATCACCCTGCTGCCGACCCGCAATTCCTCCCGCATGACGTCGCAGAAGAGGCAGCGCTCCTTGTAGGAATAATAGTGTTTGGCCCCGTCGAGTTCCTCCTTCACCCTTTTGGGGATGACCGGGGTCGATGCAAGATGGGAGAGCGGATGAGAGAAGACCGCACCTGCGCTCTTGCCGGTATTCTTGTAGATCAGGGTATACCGGAGCCTCGGGTCTTTCTCCAGGTCGGTGATGCGGTCGCGGTAGGTCATGATCACCCTGCTCATCTGATCAAGGCCGATGTCCTCAGCGGGGCGCAGGTGGTCAGGGGATTCAATAATGATCTCATTGGCGCCGATGCTGTTCATCTTGTCATACATGCCGTCTCCGCGCCTGCCGAGGTCTCCCTCGATCTTAAAGACAGGGTTGAAGTTCGGGATCACCCTCGTCAGCCAGGAACTGCGGTTGCCCGGCTCCCTGATCGACATGATTTCCTTCGGGGTTTCTTCTTCGCGGCCGGGACAGAGCAGGCAGTTTTCTTCATGACCGTCGGACGGCGGCAATGTATAGTCGGCCGGGGCCATTGACCGGCTGAGTACAGCCACCCACCTGCCGAGCAGGGGGTCCTTGCGCAGTTCGTTAAGGTCTGTTTTTTTCATAGATAATCCTGAGCCCCTCATGTATGAGATCAGGCCGTCTTTCGCAGGGCCCGGTCATGTACTGCTCCATAGCCCTGGAATTCCCGCCGGTGATGACCGTTATAAAATGCACCCCGGTCTCGACCATGACCTCGGCGACAATCCGCTCGACAGCCCCGGCAGTGCCGTAGAAAAGCCCTGAACGAATGCAGGACTCTGTGTCCCTGCCGAGTGCCCGGTCCGGTCCCCCGGGGGTGACTGTTTCGAGCTGTGACGTCCCTGTCCCAAGGACAGAGCTCATAAGCCCGAGCCCCG
Organism: uncultured Thermodesulfovibrio sp.; assembly: GCA_964499365.1. Taxonomy (GTDB): domain Bacteria; phylum Nitrospirota; class Thermodesulfovibrionia; order Thermodesulfovibrionales; family UBA6898; genus PALSA-1316. The sequence goes on along the minus strand of CAZCKU010000006.1, from coordinate 119,858 downwards.
GCATTATTGCCCCGCCGATCAGATTTGCCTCTCCGTCAACCATCGTCACTGTTGTCGCTGTTCCAAAATCCACGACAGCGACTGCCTGCCGGTAAAGCGCAAAGGCCGCCGCGGCATTTGTCAGCCTGTCTGCCCCGAGCGTCTGAGGGGCCCTGATCGCAAGGCAGAGACCTGTCTCGACCTCATGGCTGACGGTCAGCGCACCGGCAGGTCTTCCTGCAAACAGGTCAACGGCTTCGATCAGTCTTCCGGTATGCCCCGGGACTACTGAGGATATTATACAGTGAATATCTGTTTTTTCTATATGATTTTGGCCGGCGAACCTGGTCATATCTTCCGAGTATTCGAGGGCGCTCCTGAGCGGCAGGGTGCCGAGATGCTGGATGAGCAGTCCGGGGGGGGTGGAATACCCTATCCCTATCGAGGAGTTGCCGATATCAACGGTGATCAGCACTACCGGCCGCCCATCACCGAAATCTCGCCGCTGCAGATTGTTTTCCTGAGACCTGACGGGAGACGCAGGACGAGCCTCCCGGCATCGTCGATATCCTCGGCAACACCCGAGACCTTCGATGCCCCGTCCGCAACCAACACCTCCCTGCCGAGACAGGAAAGAAGCGGCCGCAACTCCCGGACGAGGGGAAAGACCCCGATCGCCTGCAGTTTCTTATAACGGGTCTCAAATTCATTCAGGACAGCGGCGATGGTCCTGCTCCGTGAAAGGGCGGCTCCGGTCTCGATGAAGACCGACGTCGCCTTCCCGGCGATCTCGCCGGGAAGGTCATCGGCACTGCTGTTGAGATTGATGCCGATCCCGATAACGGCCCTGGCGATGACACCCTGGACAGTCCGGGCCTCGGTAAGAATGCCCCCCAGTTTTCTTCCCGCTATCAGCAGGTCGTTCGGCCACTTAATCGAGACCTGGAGGCCGGTTTCCCTCTTCAGGGCTCCGGCAGAGGCAAGGGCCGCAAGGATGGTGAGAAAGGGCGCGTTGCCCGGAGGCATATCGGGTTGCAGCACGATACTCAGGTATATATTGCGTCCCGGAGGGGACACCCATGTCCTGGCAAACCTGCCCCTTCCCTTTGCCTGCGTGTCAGCTGCAATCGCGATCCCGGTATCCCTGCTGTCGTCATCCAGATCCAGAGACAGTCCAATATCGTTTGTGGAGTTGACCTCCCTGCAGCAGATGATCTCCCGCCAGAACCTGCTTTTCAGTCCTGACCGGATCCCGTCCGGCGAGAGGACGCTATCCTGAGCAGGGAGTTCCGGGCCGCCGGGGTCCCCTGAAGAAGGTCTCTTTTTCATCGTTGGCGTGCGGGAATGCCCCCGGTAATCACTCCTCCGGGAGGATCCTGACGTCGATCCTGCCTTTCAGCAGGTCTGCAAATTTGATCGCATCGTCCTTCGTACCGACGATCGAACCGTAATGCATGGGTATCGCCGTCTTCGGCTTTATGTCGAGGGCCGCCCTGACCGCCTCCTCGGCAGTCATGACATAGGTCCCCGAGACCGGCAGCAGGGCGATGTCAGCCCTGAAGGTCTTCATCTCCGGGATATAATCCGTGTCTCCTGCGATATAGATCCGCTGGCCGTTCAGGGTAAAGATATAACCCACCCAGCCCCTGTCTTTCGTATGGAACTGCTTGTTCGTATTGTACGAAGGCACCGCCTCGATTCTGACGCCGCTGACCTCGATGCTGTCTCCCGGCTGTATGATCCTTATTGCCGCATTCTTGAGTTTTGAGGCGCAGTCTGCCGGGGCAACGATCACTGTGTTCGGCCCCTGGACCTTCTGCAGGTCCTCGGGTGAGCAGTGGTCGCGGTGTTCGTGGGTGACAAGGATTATATCGGCCACATCCTTTTTCTTGATCTTGAACGGATCAGTATAGACGACCCGTTCGCCAACGATTTTGAACGTGTCATGTCCCAGCCAGTGAATATTTCCGACCATGGCATCTCCTCCTTCGGCCCCATAGCTCAGCCCGGGGCTCAGTACCGGACCCTGTGAAACCAGCAATACACAGAACAGCAGCACGAACGCCTTTGTCTTCATCAATCCCCTCCAATTTCTTCCTGCCGGACTTTACGCCGCACAGGGCTCACTGCATCATGCTAACAGCTGCCGAAACCGATGTAGCGCGCAGGGTTATCGGCAGCTGCCTCTGCGATTTCTGCATCAGGTATGCCTATCTCACGAAGCACGGCAACGGAATCGGACAGGGTAATCCCGCTTCCCGACAACACGCCCTGCCTGTTAAAGACAGCGCTGACAGCGTATTTCTTTGACCGGGTAATGCGACCCTTGACCGAATCGGTGACGAGCATGATCCGGTCGAGCCGCTTGCGGTTGAATATCATCTCGAGCGTGCGGGGGTGGAGATGGCTGCCGTCGGCGATCACCTCGATATAGAGCTCCTCATCCAGGAGCCCCAGCCCCGCAAGCCCTGGTTCGCGGTGATGGAACGGCCGCATGGCATTGAAGAAATGGGTGATCCCCGTTGCTCCCGCCTTCTTGCCCTCGAGCGCCTCTGCGTATGTCGCAGCCGAGTGGCCCATATTCACCCTGATGCCGAGCTCAGCGCAGCGCTCTATGATCTTCAGCGACCCGGCGAGCTCCGGTGCTACCGTCATGATCTTGATGATATCTTCGTTGCCGCCGGCCAGCTCCTTCAGCCGGGCGAGGGACGGTTTCAGCAGGGACTTTTGATCAAGCGCACCGGCATGCTTCGGGTTCAGGAAGGGGCCTTCGACATGGACCCCGAGGATCATGGCCCGGGTGTCGGTATCTTTTTCGGTCATCCGCCGGAAGCCTGAGTCCTGCTTCTGCCTTTCGATCGCCGCGCGCACGGCATCGATCTGCTGTCTCATGACGGAGACCGGACCGGGGTATATGGCAAGACAGATCGCGTCGGTGCCGGCTTTCCCGTGCAGGGCGGCTATTTTCAGGATATCAGCAGGATTCGTAGTCCGGGTATCGTATTTCCCCAGACCGTGGGTATGGAGATCTATAAACCCCTGCATCAGCATCAGCCTATCCTTTCTGCTCCCATATAAGGCCTGAGCACCTCGGGGATGACGACCGAGCCATCCTGCTGCTGATAGTTCTCGAGCACCGCCACGAGAGTCCTGCCTATGGCCAGACCTGATCCGTTGAGGGTATGGACGAATTCCGTGCCCTTCTTCCCTTCGCGTTTAAACCGTATGTTGGCACGTCTCGCCTGAAAGTCCCCGAAATTGGAGCAGGAGGATATTTCCCGGTATTTGTTCTGTCCGGGGAGCCAGACCTCCAGGTCATAGGTCTTTGCCGAAGAGAAGCCGATATCGCCGCTGCAGAGTATAACGACCCGGTAGGGAAGTCCGAGCTTCTGAAGTATATCCTCGGCGTTGCCGGTCAGTCTTTCGAGCTCATCATTTGAATCCTCTGGCTTCACAAACTTCACCATCTCGACCTTGTTGAACTGGTGCTGCCGTATCAGCCCGCGGGTATCCCTTCCGTGGGCGCCTGCCTCACGTCTGAAACACGGCGTGTAGGCCGTGTAGTAGAGCGGCAGATCAGATTCCTTTAATATCTCGTCACGGTGGATGTTCGTCACCGGCACCTCTGCGGTCGGGATCAGATAAAACTCCGGGTCTGCAATGCGGAAGAGTTCAGCCTCGAACTTCGGGAGCTGGCCGGTGCCGGTCATGCTCTCCCGGTTTACGAGGATCGGGGGGAAGACCTCGGTGTACCCCTTTGCCGTATTGCAGTCGAGCATGAAGTTCATCAGGGCGCGTTCGAGTCTCGCCCCTGCACCCTTCATCAGGGCGAACCGTGCGCCGGCTATCTTGGCTGCCCGTTCAAAATCAATGATGCCCAGCGGTTCTGCTATATCCCAATGGTTGAGCGGCTCAAAGCCGAACGTCCCCGGCTCGCCCCACCTCCTGACCTCGGCATTGTCTGCCTCGTCCTTCCCGATTGGCACGGACTCGTGCGGTATGTTCGGGATGGTCAGCAGCAGCCCCCGGGTTTCATCCTCAACCGCCTTCAGCCGGTCGTCAAGTGCCTTGATCCTGTCGGAGACGACCCGCATGTCCTCGAGTTCAGCAGCGGCATCCGCCTTCTCCCTCTTCTTCCTGCCTATCTCCTCGGACACGACATTGCGTCGGTTCCGCAGCTCCTCGGTCTCCCGCAGGAGTGCCATCCTTTTTTCATCAATCGCAAGAAATTCCTGGAGCGGGAATTCATATCCCCGCTTCTTCAGGGCATCCCTGACGTCCTGCACATTCTCCCTGACAAAACGTGAATCGAGCATAGTGTTTCCTTTCTGGAAGTTATAATATATCCGATTGAACCGAAAAGATAAAGTCTGCGGGTACTCGAAAAAATACCCGATCTGCGCTATAGTTATTATATGGACCGGAGATGCTGGCTGATAGTTTTCCTGCTTGCTGCCCTCACCTTCCCTGCGGCGCCTGCCCCGGCCGCGCCGGAGAAATGCATGCCCACAGAGCCTGATGAGCTTGGCCCCTTTTACCGCGCCGGCGCCCCGGCGAGGCAGAGCGTCGGGAAAGGGTATCATCTCAGCGGTACGGTGCGGTCAGCGAAGGATTGTGCTGCAGTCAGGCAGGCAGAGATCGAGTTATGGCTGGTCGGACCTGATGGAAGGTATGACGACTCCCACAGGGCAAAGGTCTTTTCTGACGAAAAAGGCATATTCCGTTTCGAAAGCAATTACCCCAAACCCTACGTCGGGAGGCCGCCGCACATCCATATCCGGGTGACTGCCAGGGGTTTCACACCCCTCGTGACACAGCATTACCCTGCAAAGGGGAAATCAGCCGGTGTCTTCGATCTCGTCCTGGTCCCGGAGAAATAGCGGGTCCTTGCCTAATCACGATTCTTCTCTTTAAAATTGACTATGCCCCACATTAATGTACTCCCCCCGGATGTCAGGAACAAGATAGCTGCAGGAGAGGTGATTGAACGGCCCGCGTCGGTGGTGAAGGAACTGCTCGAAAATGCGATCGATGCAGGCGGCACCGATATCCGGATCGATATCCTTTCGGCAGGCAAGAGGATGATCCGGGTCTCTGACAATGGAAGCGGGATGGACCGCGAAGACGCATTGCTCTGCTTCGAACGGCATGCGACGAGCAAGCTTGCCTCTGCCGATGATCTCTTTGACATCCGGACCCTCGGGTTCAGGGGAGAGGCCCTGCCCTCGATCGCCTCGATCTCAAAGATCAGGCTTGTGAGCGGACTGAAGGGTTCAGCCTCAGGCATATCCCTGGAGATGACCGGCGGAGAGGTGACCGATACCCGGGAGGCCGCTGCCGCCGGGACCTCGCTGGAGGTGAGGGACCTCTTCTTCAATACTCCGGCGCGGAAGAAATTCCTGAAGACGGCTGCTACGGAGCTCTTCCATATTATCGATATTGTTACAAAAGAGGCCCTCTCGCATCCTGAGATTGCGTTTTCGCTTTATACCGATACCAAAGAGACGATGCTCCTGCCTGTTGCCTCAGGGCTTAGGGAGAGGATCATGCAGGTCTACGGCGATGAGTTCCTGAAAGGCTTGCTCACTATCAGCACTGCCGGAACCCGGCTTCGTATGGATGCGTTCGTTTCCGATACGACAAATTTCAGGAACAGCAGGGACCATCAGTTTGTCTTTATCAACCGAAGGCCGGTCAGGGACCCGTCGGTCTCCCATGCGGTTTATAAGGCCTATGAGGGCATCCTGCCCCATGACAGGCATCCGGTTTATTTTATCTTCCTTGAGATAGACCCCCGGAGGATAGATTTCAATGTGCATCCCACAAAGCGGGAGGTCAGGTTCGAGGACAAGGAAGCGGTCTACCGCCTTATCAACGGCAGCCTCAGGGAGCTGATCAGGGGGGCGCATGAGGAATATACGAGGCCTTTTTCAGCAGGTCCCGGGCCTGCCCCCTATCCAGTCTGGCCTTCGCCTCATACGGTACAGCCCGGATTTGCCGGCCAGCCTGACGTCTTCATCTCGGAGACCTCCGGGCCCGGCTACAGGCCCTCCCTTCCCTTTATCTATCTTGGCGATACCTTTATCGCCGTATCCGGCAGGGGCGGCCTGACGCTGATCGATCATCACGCAGCGCATGAGAGGGTCCTGTATGAAAAACTGCTCGGAAAGGTGAAGGTGGATGCACATCAACTCCTCTTCCCCGAGCAGGTCAGGCTCTCGCATAAGGAATACCGCGCCATACTCGAAAACAGGGGGCTCCTGTCAGCACTCGGGCTGGAGGTTGATGACTTCGGACATGATACACTCATTGTCCGCTCTCTTCCTGCCGCTCTTTCAGGGGCGGATGTCCGGGGCATACTCTCTGACGCAGCCTCTGCGGTGCTGGGAGGTATTCCTCCGGAGAAATCCCTCAGGGAGGCGCTCGCCGCGCGGCTTGCCTGCCACAGCTCTGTCCGCGGGAAAGAGGTCCTCAACCAGGAGGAGGTTGCAACCCTCCTGCATGACCTCGAGCAGACTGATGTTCCCGACCAGTGTCCCCACGGAAGACCGACCCGCCTCTTTTATTCGCTGGACGACCTGCAGAAGCTGTTCAAGCGGAAATGAAGAAGGTCATCATCCTGCTGGGGCCGACCTGCGTCGGGAAGACCGGGGCATCGATACTGCTTGCCCGCGCGCTCGATACCGAGATCATCAGCGCGGATTCGATGCAGATATACCGGTGCATGGATATCGGCACTGCCAAGCCGTCACCCGAAGAGCTTGCAGCGGTGAAGCACCATATGATAGATATAGCCGGTCCGACCGAGGCATACAGTACGGGCCAGTATATCGATGCCATCGTGCCGGTCATTGAGGAGCTCCACAGCCGCGGCAGAATCCCGGTTATCACCGGCGGAACCGGTCTTTATATAAAGGCGATTACCCGGGGTCTGTTCAGCGGTCCCTCTGCCGACTGGCAGCTGCGGGATGAACTTCTCCTGAGTGAGACCCGGACCCCCGGGAGTCTCCATGCACGCCTGACTGAGCTCGACCCCGAGGCTGCGCGGAAGATTGAACGGAATGATATCAGGCGGGTCATCCGCGCGCTGGAGGTCTGCCTGAAGAGTTCGGGGACAATCTCCGGCATGCAGGAAGAGCTGACAAGTCCGCTGCCGTATGACTTCATGAAGATCGGCCTGACCCGGGATCGAAAAGAGCTGTATCCGCTGATCGAACAGCGCGTTGATGCGATGGTCGCCGCAGGTCTTGCGGCGGAGGTGAAGGCCCTGCTTGCCCTGCAGCCGGACAAAACACCGATGCAGGCTATCGGATATAAGGAGATGGCCCTGCACCTGGAGGGCGGGATATCCCTCGAAGAGGCGGTGCTGCTGATCAAGAGGAATACACGGCGCTATGCCAAACGGCAGTTCACCTGGTTCAGAAAGGAAGAGGATATCCGGTGGGTTGACGTAACCGGCCTTTCAGAACCCGGGGCTATTTTCGACAAGCTCAGGAATGTCCTTGATAATTCCGTGGAAATAATTTATGGTAATAAAAAATAAATATTCAGGGGGCACGGGGATGTCGAACAGCAAGGGACTTCAGGACAACTACCTTAATCAACTCAGAAAAGACAGGACCCCGATCATCATTTATCTGACCAACGGTGTCCGGCTGAAGGGTACGATCAAGGGGTTTGACAACTTTGTTGTTCTGGTCAAGGATGTGTCCCAGCAGCTTATCTATAAGCATGCCATCTCGACAATCGTGCCGGAGAGGGATGTTGACATCAGGTTCGAAGACCAGGACTGACCGCTCCGCAGAAGGTTCTTGTGATGCACTGTTGTTCCGGCCCCGTTGCGGCGGAGTTTCCCTGAGAAAGACCCGTTCCCTGTTCCCTGCATGCGCTTTCCTTGTGGCTCTCTGAAGGTTTGGCAGGACCGGGGCAAGCAATCTTCAAAAAAATTCTGCTATTATATAGCTGGTTTTTCATACCGCTCGTAGTGAGAAAATAATGCTGATCGTTATACAGGGAGGATATTTTTAGATGCTGAAAACCATGCGCCATCATGCCAGGTATTTTTATGTGCTTTTCTTTATTGTGATACTCTCGTTCATATTCTGGGGAGTCGGGACCGTTGACAAGACCGACAAGGGGAGCATTGCTGCCGAGGTTGGCAATCTCAAGATCAGCAGCGAGGAGTACTGGAGGGCCTACGACCGCACCTTCGGTTTCTATAAGGATATCTACAAGGAAAAGTTCGATGAAGAGATGCAGAAGAAGCTGAACCTTAAGGAGAACGTCCTGAATACCCTTATCGACAACAAGGTGCTGCTTCTGGCCGCCAGGAAGGACGGTATCTCGGTCAGCGACGGGGAACTGAACGAGGCGATCCGGAATGAGCCTGCCTTCCTGAAAGACGGGGTGTTTGACCGTGATGTCTACCAGAACCGGCTGCGCCTGAACCGGCTGACGCCGGAGGCTTACGAATCTGCAAAAAGGCAGGAGATGACCATAAACAGGATGCGGAGGATCATAGAGCTCGGTGCAGCATTGCCGGAGGCTGAGCTTGCAAAGCTTTCGGGCGACGAGCAGAGCGTGAAGCAGATCCGGGAGGCGATGCTGGGCAGCGCACGGGAAAAGGCTCTCAGATCGTATGTGGAAGGCCTGAAAAAAGGCATGAAGATCAAGATAAACAAGGATGTCCTGTCTTCATAAAAAACGGAAGCTCTTTATTCTGCCCGGCTTCATAATTCAGGCTGCAGGAGGGTGACCGACTGCAGCCTTTCTGCTTTCAGGGCACGTGACCGCGGAGAAGAAGACGGGGCCAGACGGAGAGCGGAGTCCGGGAGGCTGCGGGCTGCGCTGGCGCCGGGGGTCTATTCACGGGCAGCGCGTTGTCTTCAGGATTTCACCGGGATTGACAGTCCCGGCCGTATTATGTCTTTTTCTCTCTTCTGCTTCGGTAGACGGTGATCGCTATATCAGGGCAGACCGTTGCACAGACCCCGCATCCGGTGCACCGGTCCCTGTGGCTGACCATTGCGGGGAAGTATCCGATCGCATTAAACCGGGAACTGATGGCAAGTGCCTTTGCAGGGCATGCGTCCACGCAATACCCGCAGCCCTTGCAGCGCTCCTTCTGAATTTTTATTGAACCCTTCATAGCCCCTTTCCCAGCAGCTCGCCTGCATGTCTGAGCGAAATGTCGGTGATGTTTCCGCTGAGCATCCTGGCAATTTCATTCGTCCTCGCCGTGCCTTCAAGCTCCTGTACCGTTACCGATGTCCGGTTGCCGGAGGTCTTCTTTTCGATCTTCAGATGCAGATCGCCGCAACTGGCGATCTGCGGAAGATGTGTTATGCATATTACCTGATGACTGCCGGACAGCAGCTTCAGTTTTCGCGCAACACTCTCTGCAGTCTTCCCGCCGATCCCTGCGTCCACTTCGTCGAAGATCAGGACAGGTATGCTGTCGAGGTCAGCCAGAATACTCTTCAGTGCCAGCATGACCCTGGAGAGCTCACCCCCGGAGATGATTCTGGTGAGCGGTTTGAGAGGTTCGCCGGGATTCGCCGAAAAAAGAAATTCCACGATGTCGGATCCGTAGGCACCCACCCGCACCTTCCCGTCATCTCCCGTATCCTGCCGCACCTCAATCCTGAACGCGGGGCTGCTGAAGGCCAGGTCTTTCAGGGTCTCTTCGACCAGCTTTTCCACCTGTCCGGCAGCCTTTGTCCTCTTCGCTGACAGTGCCGCAGCAGCTTTCCCAAGTTCCGCCTCTTTGCCGGCCAGCTGCGATTCCAGTTCGGCCAGCCGGTTGTCGGTCGATTCCAGGCCTTTCATTTCTTCCTCTGCCGTGTCCCGGTAATGCAGAAGCGCACCGATGCCGGCCCCGTATTTCTTCTCGAGTTTTTTGAGCAGTTCGAGACGTTCTTCGACAACCTCCAGCCGGGACGGGTCAAGGTCGTACCGGTCCCTGAACCCCCGCAGCGCGATGGAGGCGTCCTCTACAAGCGGCAGTGCCGCATCAATCGTCTTTGCGACGTCGCCAAGTCTTCCGTCGATGGCAATCATCTCCTTCAATTGGGTGCGGACCCTTGACAGCTGTTCAAGGCATGAACCCTCAGCGTCATACAGCAGGCCGTATGCATCTGCCGTCAGTGTGGTCAGCTTCGTCAGGTTTGCCAGGATGCTGCGTTCCTCTTCGAGCGCTTCTTTTTCCCCGGGCTGCGGGTCTGCTGCATTGATCTCGGCAACCTGGAAACGCAGGAGATCCAGCCTGTGGGCGCGCTCTCTGATCTTTTCCCTGAGTTCCCCGCATTCCTGTCTGATCCCCTGCACCTCTGCAAAGAGTGCGGAGACACCTTCCTGTTCCTGCTGCAGCTTTCCAAAAAAATCGAGCAGCCGTCTCTGGGTTTCGGCCTGGAGAAGGCTCTGATGTTCATGCTGGCTCATAACGTCGACGAGAGATTTGGCGAGCTCGGACAGGGTCTGCAGCGTGACCATGGTGTCGTTCAGAAATGCCCGGCTCTTGCCGGCCGTTGTCAGGACCCTGCGCATCAGGAGGCCTTCAGTCATATCAATGGCAAGGTCGGATGGTTCAGCCGGCGTACTGTCGAAGAATACCTGGACGGAGGCCTCTTTTTCACCGGACCGGATGAGGTCCGACTGGGCCCGGTCACCGAGTGCAAGGCCGAGGGCATCGATGATAATGGATTTTCCTGCACCGGTTTCTCCGGTAAGGATATTTAAGCCTCTGCTGAAGCTGACGGACAGGTCATCGATAATCGCGAGGTTCTTTATTCTCAGTTCTTTCAGCATGGATCTGTCATACAGCTAACTGACAAGATAGGAGAACCTGTTTCTGAACTGAGTCACACTCATCCTGGCCGCCGCAGCCAGGGTCTGGATCTGTCCTGCTTCAAAATCTTCCTTTTCGAGCCGGATCATATACTTCCTGCCCACTTCGTAGGTCTCTGCCGTGATATCAACCATGCGCACCCTGGTTTTCCCGGTGCCCGGGTCTGCCATCTCCACAAACGAGACCGGCCGCAGCTTTCCCTCGTCAAAGGTGATCATGGCCCCTGTCCCGCCCCTGAGCAGAAATTTGACCGCACCATACCCCAGGTCTCTCGTATACTCGATATCATACGGTATGGGATCAGCAGCCCTGAGTTCATATCCGATACTTTTATGGACGATGGTGACCCTGATGCCCCGCTGCTCCAGACTCTTCCGGACTATACCCCTGAAGATCCTCCCGAGGGGGATTTCCGAGAACCGTATCCTCCCCAGTTCGTCCCTTTCAACGTCCTGGCAGGACTCAAGTTCCTGCATGTCGAGCCTGCTTGCAATGCCTTCAGCGAGGATAGAAACGCCGTGGTCTTTTTCCATTGCAAGTCTCTTGATGATCGTACCCTCCAGGATATCCGCCACCTTCTGGAAGGCAAGTCTCTTTTCGGCAAACTCCTCGGGGATGAGGGTGAGCGGTGCGCCGGAGGACTTTCCCATGCCGAGGGCGAGGTGCCCGGTGTCCCTGCCCATCGTCGATATAAAATACCATCGCCCGGTGGTTTTCGCGTCCTCCATCAGGTTCTTGACGATTTCGACCCCCCAGTGGCGTGCGGTATGATAACCAAAAGAAGACCTTCCCCCGGGAAGATAAAGGTCGTTGTCAATGGTCTTGGGTACATGGACTATGGATATCTTTCCCCGCGACTCCCGTTCGATCCACCGGGACATGAAGGCGGTCCCGTCACCACCGATGGTGATAAGGTATTTTACTTTCAGTGACTTGAGCATGCCCAGGAGGGTCCTGAACTTTTCCCTGGCGGTCTCTGCCGGGTCACGCGAGGTCCGCAGGATCGACCCGCCGGTCGTATGGATGCGCGACACGTCATCGATCTTCAGTTTTATCACGCTCTTCCTGTCCCCGGCAAAGAGGCTCTTGAAGCCACCGACGATGCCGATGACTTCCTTGCCCTGGTTGATCGCCTCGATTGTTGCAGCGCTGATGACGCCGTTAATGCCAGGGGCAGGCCCTCCGCCGACGACGATTGCGACGACCTCGCGGCTCACGGTTTTTCCGCCGCCCCTTCGGGCTTTTCAGGCTTTATCTGCAGGTCTCTGACATATTCGGGGCAGCGCATGTCTTTCCCCGAGACCGAGAATTTCTTCTGGCAGGTCTCTCGCCAGGCACAAACTGAACAGGACTGCTTCTCGATTTCCATTAATGCTCCTGTAAGCCTATTATGTACTGTATGGCCTGCCGGCTGGAGACTACGGCATCTTCTTGTCGCTGAGAAACTTGACGGCAACCCTCCGGTGGCGGGGCCCGTCGAATTCACAGAAGAAGACCGACTGCCACGTGCCGAGCACAACCCTGCCCTCGTCGATCATGACGCTCAAAGACGGTCCGATGAGCGATGCCTTGATATGGGCCGAGGAGTTACCCTCTTTGTGGAGGTAGTCCCCCTCAAACGGGATCATCCTGTTCAGCAGGGTCAGGATATCGCGCTGGACGCTCGGGTCAGCGCCTTCATTGATGGTGACCGCGGCCGTTGTATGCGGTACATACAGATACCCTATACCGCTGACGAGCCCGGCTTCCTTCAGGAGTTCCTGGACCTTTTCTGTAATATCTATGAATTCCGTTCTTGTCCTGCTTTTTACATTTATATATCTGATCACCGGTTTCCCTCCCTCGGGAGATGCTGCATAGTCCTGACGGCAGCAAGAGTTCCTGCGCGCCCTGCCTTCAGGGCTTTTTTCAACCTCGTCTCCATCCTGCTGTATTGCACGTTTTTCATTTTTCTTCAAGAACGGTATCGTAGAACCCGCTGTCGATCGAAAATTCGATTCTTATTATAAGAATATTTTCCGGCAAATCAAGATGTTCGATCTTTATTATATCCTTTTCCGTCGTCACAATCCATTCGCACTGTAATGCCGCCGCCTGCCGTGCGATCCCGGAGATATCGGCCGCCGTGTAACGGTGGTGGTCACGGAAAGGGCTGAACCCGGCCACCTCTGCGCCGGTGTCCCTGAGCGTCTTCGAGAAGGACGCCGGGTTGCCGATGCCGCAGAACCCGAATACCTTCTTCCCGGAAAGGATAGAGAGTGGCTGCTCCCCGCCCTCCCTGTCTGCTGCGGTCACCGGGAGGTGGTCTGCAATATAGAGCAGGGCCTTTCTGTTATGTTCCCTGACGGTGTTCAGTGTCCTCTCGATGGCGGCGCCTCTGCCGTCCATTCTCATGCCGCTCTTGGTGACCACGATGATCTGTGCGCGCTCCAGAGCGGCAAGAGGTTCGCGCAGCCTGCCGAACGGCAGGAGCCTGTTACCGCCAAAGGGATCCTCCGCGTCTATCAGGACTATGTCCATATCCCGGAAGAGCCGGACATGCTGGAACCCGTCGTCGAGAAGGAAAAGGGTCCCGCCTCCGGCCCCGCGCTCAGGGGGATTCTTGCCGCGGTTGTCCAGTGCGAAGACGCCGGACCGGTACCGGTCCGGTCCCTTGACGACCGGTACGCCGCTCAGGCGGCGTGCCATCAGATACGGCTCATCGCCGGCTTCCTCCGGAGACAGGAGCGGTCCGCTTCCCGTGGTAACGAAACAGGGGCCCGCTGCGGTTCCCCGGTATCCCCGCGTCAGGATGACCGGGGCATGCGAGCGCCTCTGAGCTTCCCGTGCCAGGGCGATCGCTGCCGGGGTCTTGCCCGTGCCCCCCACGGTTATATTCCCGATGCTGATCACCCGGCAGGGGAGCCGCTTCTGCCGCGCGAGAGCCCTGCGCTGTATAATCCGGAACCCTGCATAATAGATGCGTTCGAACAAGTCCATGACCGGTATATTACCACGGCAGGCCGGAAAATCCTGCCGCCTATAAACAATTTTTATCTTCTTATTTATTGACAAATCGACCGGGGTCTTGGTATATAATTATCCTTGCTGACCCAAATCCATTATAGGAGGAGACCGTATGAAGTTAGGTGTTTTTGTAAGTGACTTTAACCTGACGGTTGACACTCTGGACAGGTTAAAGGCCGAAAAACTCGGCATCATACTTGTGCAAAACGGTGTGTATCATGCAACCACAAAGGTTAATGGCAAGGCTTCTTCGCTGCTCGACAAGACCCAGAACCTGTATGTGCTTTCCGATGACGTTCAGATCAGAGGACTCAAGGCAGAAGACGTTGACAAGAGAGTAAAGGTTGTTAACTACAGTGATATCGTGGACCTGATGTTCAATGACTACGATAAAACAGCTTGGCTTTAGGAGGCAATGACAATGGGTAAATTAGCGATAGGATGTTATCCGGGACTGGTCGGCAATATGAGCTATGACTTTGCCATGAAGCTGGCCGCTGCCGCAGCTGACAAGGGGCATCAGGTAAGCATCTGGTTTTCCGGGAATGCGACCGGCTCTGTCAAGGCGCACCAGAAGCACCTGAAGGACTATTCGACCGGCGAAAAACACCTGCAGGACCTTCTTGCAAAAGGGGTCGAGATCTGCACCTGTGAGGCCTGTACGGTTGCCAGAGGCATACAGAAGCCGGAAGGCATCGAGGGCATCCAGTGGAACGCCATGCACTGGTATCTTGCAAGGGTCCATGCCGCAGACCGGGTCCTTCTGATAGGAGGTGAATAGAATGGGTGATGTAAAGGTGGCAATGATCGTTCAGAAACCGCAGTATAAGGGCGAGACTTCACGGCTGGCCATAACCCATGCCATATCGTATCAGACCGTCGAGATCCTTCTTGAAGACGGAGATACCGTGACCCCGAAGCTCTGCTTTATCGGCGAGGGCGTTCTCGGGCTGCAGAAAGGCCAGAATGCCATGGAACTCTATGGCATCACCAGCACGGAAAGCCATATGAAGAACACCCTGCTTGTTGACCTCGACGTCCTTGTCTGCAAGGAAGACCTCGACAAGTACGGGATACCCGAGGATGCCATGCCCAATGCAGACGAGATGGGCGCTGACAAGACGATACAGGTGGTTCCCTATGCCGAGATACAGAAGGCAATGGAAGAAGCCAAGCACGTAATGTTCTTTTAACAAACCGGTTGTAAACAAAATTATCCAAGGAGGCTTTACAGATGGGTGAACTCAGCAGCAAAACACCAGATCAGACACTTGATGTTCTTGGCAGGGTATGTCCGTATCCGTTGGTTCTCACGAAAAAGGCACTTGAGAAGATGTCGAGCGGCCAGATGATCAAGATCCTCTGTGACGCACCTGCGTCGGCAGAGGATTCAGTGCCGAAGTTTGCAGAGAAGCAGGGGTACAAGTTTGAGTCCGTGAAACTCCCCGGCGATACCTGGGAGCTGTATATCCAGAAGAGCTAGGAAAGAATCACGCTGTCTCGAAAAGGGGCTGACGCAGGTCTGCCCCTTTTTTTTGCCTTCCTCTTGACAAATAATATTGCTATTGACTAGAGTGTAAGCATTGTTGGTAACCAATTGCCATGTCAAAAATATCTTCAGGCGTCAAGACCTTAGATCTGCTGATTGACTCACTCTACATCGGCGACAATGTGGTCTGGGAGGTTGATCCCGGAGCTTCCCATGACGTCTTTATACGCAATTTTGTGCGGCAGTCCCTCGAGGATTCCGAGAAGGTCATCTATGTCAGTTTCAATAAATCTCCCCAGAGTATCCTCAATGAACTGGGCAGCATCATGCATATCGAGCACTTTACCCTGGTTGACTGTTTTACCGAGGGGAAGGGCAAGAACGATGCGACCTTCCATAAATTTTACGACAGGCCCCTGAGCTGCAATGTCGTCAGGATCGCGGCCCCGCGGGATATCGACAAGTTTACCGCCACGCTGAACGAGATAGAGGACAGGCTCCCCCCGGGGGCCCGGTATGTTTTTGACAGCCTCACCGGGATGCAGGATCTCTGGGGTGATGAAAACAGGACCTATAAGTTTTTCACCTATATGTGCCCGCGACTTTATGACCTCGAAACCGTGGCGTACTGGATTCTCGAAAAGGACGCTCACAGTCAGAAGTTCAAGGCAAATCTCAGGCATATAACCCAGGATGTCTTTGATTTGTATGTGCGGCGGGACAAGCTGTATATCAAGGCCCTGAAGCTGGCCGGCAGGCAGGACCGCGAGGCCTTCAAGCCGCATACCTATGAGATTTCGGGCGGCGTTATATCTATTGCCTCGCTCAGGAAAGAGCCGTCAACCGACCTCGGCGGCAGACTGAAACATTTGCGGATGAAGGCCGGCATGAGCCAGAAGGATCTCGCGGACAGGGTGGAGGTTACCCCCAGCTTTATCTCGCAGCTCGAAAATAATCAGATCAGTCCCTCGTTGAATTCATTTGTGCAGATCTGCAGGGCGTTGCATGCGAACCCTTCGGAATTTCTTGATGAGCGGAAGGAAGCCCCGCTGCAGTGGCTCGTGAGGAAGGACGATATGTTCTCCCGGCTGAAGCCTGCGGGGGACGGGCTGAGGGCAGCAGATATTGTCAGCGATGAACAGCTGAACGCCCGGCTCGTGGTCATTCCCCCTGAAACCGGCGTGGAAAGGCATTTCCATTCCCTGAAAAAGCCTGAATTTATTTTTGCGCTGCAGGGAATGGTATCGGTTACCGTCGATGGCAGGACAGAGACGCTCACTCCGGGTGATGGCGTCTATCTCCGTGAAGCTTCCCCGACGCACTGGAGGAATGAGGGAGGCGGGGATGCCGAACTTCTTGCCGTGTGGTGAGAGAAGCGCGGGCTGTTCGATTTTTTTTCTGGCGGAAGAGCAGGGGTATTTTTTTGTCATCACTGTTTAGAAATACTTAATGCCATGGCCGAATAATTTAGTGATGCTTAATGGAGGTGCTTCGATAACAGGAAAGAGATGTTGAGCAGTCAGTGAGTGTGAACGCTTTGCGTTTCAAAAACAATATCCAGGGAGGAAGTAACGATGAATTTGCAGCAACCCAATGCCAATGAGGCAACCAGAACACACAATCGTTCGAAGAGTGTGTCCCCCATGAGTGGACTCTGCACCAGGTGTATTGACGGGTGCAGGGGCAATTGTGAAGTCTTCAAGTCAACCTTCAGGGGCAGAGAATTGCTCTACCCGGGACCGTTTGGCGAAATCACGGCCGGCGGTGACAAGAACTATCCGATAGACTATTCCCACCTGAACATTCACGGATATGCCTTCGGAGCGAAGGGGCTGCCGAAGGGCCAGAAGGGCGATCCGGACACTGCAAAGTTTCCGAACGTGAATACGGAGACTTCCTACGGCTGGACAAAAAAAGTGAATATGAAAGTTCCCATTTTTACGGGGGCACTGGGATCAACAGAAATTGCGAGAAAAAACTGGGAGCATTTCGCCATAGGCGCGGCAATCTCAGGCGTCACGATTGTCTGCGGAGAGAATGTCTGCGGCATAGATCCGGCACTCGAACTCAACAGCAAGAAGATGATTACGAAGGCCCCTGATATGGACCGCAGAATCGAAACCTACCGCCGCTATCATCAGGGTTACGGAGAGATCCTTGTACAGATGAATGTCGAAGACACGCGCCTGGGGGTGGCTGAATACATCATTAACAAACACGGGATTGAAACCATAGAGCTGAAATGGGGCCAGGGGGCCAAGTGCATCGGCGGCGAAATCAAGGTCAGTTCTCTCGAGCGCGCCCTCGAACTGCAGAAACGCGGCTATATCGTCACCCCTGACCCTTCTGACCCTGTGGTGAAGGCGGCTTTTAAAGACGGGGCCATCAAGGAATTTGAGCGCCACAGCCGTCTGGGCTTTATCGATGAGAAGGGTTTCTACGCAGAAGTCAACAGGCTGAGAAAACTCGGCTTTAAGAGAGTCACCCTGAAGACCGGGGCCTACGGCCTGCGTGAGCTGGCCATGGCGATCAAGTGGAGTTCGAAGGCCAAGATCGATCTGCTGACGATCGATGGCGCTCCGGGCGGTACCGGCATGAGTCCCTGGCGCATGATGGAAGAGTGGGGTATGCCGTCGCTCTATCTGCATGCAGCTGCAGCCGAATTCTGCAAACACCTGGACAAGAAGGGGGAGCGTGTCCCTGATATCGCCTTTGCCGGCGGTTTCAGCAGCGAGGATGGCGTATTCAAGGCGCTGGCCCTGGGAGCCCCGTATACCAGGGCGGTCTGTATGGGACGTGCGCTGATGATCCCCGGCATGGTCGGCAAGAACATTGCCAAGTGGATAAAGGCAAACGACCTGCCCAAGACCGTGAGCGAATTCGGTTCAACGATCGAGGAGATCTTTGTCTGCTACGAAGAGGTAAAAAATCTCGTCGGAAGTAAAGAGATCAACAACATCCCTCTGGGCGCCCTCGGCATCTACAGCTATGCTCAGAAGATCAGAGTAGGCCTGCAGCAGTTAATGGCAGGAGCCCGCTGCTTCAACGTGGATGCCATAACCAGAAATGAGCTGATGTCCCTTACCGAGGAATGTGCCAGGGTAACCGGCATACCCTATCTGATGGATTCGTACAGAAAAGAAGCAATGAAAATACTGAATTCATGAGGTCCCCCCGGATGTCTGCAGGCGGCCGCGGGAGGCATGCATATGCCCATCCCGCCTGAAACGCCGTGGATGCGGCCCGCTGCCCGCGGTAATTCGCGGGCAGCGGGACCCCGGAAGGCCCCGTGAGGTAGAAATATGAACAAGGCGATGGTTGCCATTCTCAGGGTTCTCGGCAATGAACTGGATATTACGAGTTCGCGCGAGGTGACGAAGAAGGTCAAGCTGTACGGTGTCGAGCTGGCAGAGAGAACGGTGCGTTATCACATGAAGGTTCTCGATGACCTTGGCTATACCGAGGTCTTTGGAAAAGAAGGACGGAAAATTACCGACAGGGGACGGAGTGAGTTACAGCAGAGCGTGGTATCCGAGCAGGTCGGGTTCGTGATCAGCAAAATTGAAACGCTCTCCTATCTCACGACGCTGAACCTCAACACCATGAAGGGGTCGATCATCCTGAATGTTACGTACATTCCGGCGGAGAGGGCCGGGGAGGCCGTGGAGATCATGAAACAGGTTGCGGCTTCCCCCTATGCGATCAGTAACCGGATGATGATTGCAGCAGCCGGCGAGTGTATCGGAGACATCCCTGTCCCCGACGGGAAGGTGGGAATCGGGACGATATGCAGCATCACGATCAACGGCCTTTTTCTGAAGGCCGGCATCCCGGTTACGTCCCGGTTCGGCGGTGTTCTCGAGGCGGAGGCCGAGCGGTTCTCACGGTTTGTCGCACTGATAAGCTATGAGGGCTCTTCACTCGACCCCCTGGAGATCTTTATCCGCGGGAAAATGACCCGGGTGCTGGATGCTGTGAGGCAGGAGCGCGGGAAAATTCTCGCCAGCCTCCGTGAGATCCCGGTTGTCTGCCGTGATGAGGCGCTCAGCCTCTCGCAAAAGATGGCGAGCCATGGCCTGGGAGGTGTGCTGCTCATCGGTAATCCCAATACACCCATGCTGGACATTCCGGTCGGGATGAATAAGGCCGGCATGGTCGTGCTCGGAGGACTAAACCCGGTCGCTGCGCTGGAGGAAACGGGGATTCCCACCGAGAGCAGAGCGATGTCAGCGCTGGTCCCTTATGAACAACTGAAACCACTTGACTGCCCGGGGAGGTAAAATGAAGAAAGTCGAGGCAATTATAAAACCGTTTAAGCTGGACGATGTGAGAGATGCACTTGCGGAGCTGGGCATCCAGGGCATGACGATCACCGAGGTAAAAGGATTCGGACGACAGAAGGGACATACGGAACTCTACCGTGGTGCAGAGTATGTCGTGGACTTCATTCCGAAGATCAAAATCGAGATGATCATTCCCGACGGCCTGCTGCATGATACGGTCAGGATCATCAAGGAGCAGGCCAGGACGGGGAAGATTGGCGACGGCAAGATCTTTGTATTCCCTGTCGAGGACTCGGTGCGCATACGGACCGGGCAGCGCGGAGAGGATGCGATCAGCTGATACGTCGCGGCAGCAGGATTCCCCGGCACTTTGATAATGTTACCCCATAAGGAATAAGGAGGCTTACACGATGGAACAGATGTCAGATGAACTCCACCCGGCTCCGGGACAGCTTTGGCACAATGTGCGCACCGGAGATCTGCTTTTTATATACCGGAAAAACGGACAGATTGAGGGCATATCCGGTGACGGGAAGAAAATGGGTGTCCAGGAGGTAATGAAGATCGCGCACAGCGGATACGGATGGACCCGTGCTGCCCGTGATGCTTCAGAGGGGGGGCATGGCGTACACGATTCCTATGAATTCAGGGCGCAATAATAATCTGTCAGAGGGCTGACGGCTCAGTTTCTTTCCCGCAGCCTGAAGGTGATCGGGATTTCAACGCGTCTGTTCCTTGCCGGGAACGGGGCTGCCTTCTGGATCGTCTCTTTGGCAGCCTCATCGAGAATCGCGTATTGTGACGTTTTGACAACTCTCATGTGCTCGGGCATTCCGGTGCTGTTGAGCCGGAACTCCGCAAGGACCGTCCCTTCTATCCGTTTTATTCTGGCGAGATACGGGTAGACAATATTAGCCTGGAGCATATCCCGTATCTTTTTCCCAAGGGCCGGGTCAGGCGTATCCGGCTGATGATTTACGCCGGCAGTGCCCCCTTCGGAACTTTCGGTTCCCTGGCCGGCCCCCCCGAAGGAGACCGCGGGACTTTCAGCAGTCGCAGCCAGCAGGCTGTCTCCGGCAGCTCCGCCGCGGGATGTTCCGTCCGTCCCCCCCTGAATAGCAGGAGTTCCACCCACGGCTGGAAATGTCTGGAGCCCCGGGGCGGCCGACCGGCCAACTGCGCCTGTCTTCGCCTGCAATGCCTCAGCAGGGAGCGTATGACCGGAAGCCAGGCTATGGGTCTGAGGATCAGGGGGAGCAGCCGGGGTCGTCCGTGTCCGCTGGTGCGGGGCCGGCTGCAGAGAGCTGCCGGCAATCTTCTGCTGCCATTCGCCGATCAAAGAGACGATAAGCGGCGGCTTCGTCTGCTGCCTGCTGCTGTATCCGATCGCGAAAACAGCAGCAAGCAGCGCCGAATGGAGCATGACCGATATGACAATGGTGCGGCGTATTCCCTGCATGGCTACAGAGCTATGCGCAGCCCTCCGTAGAAATTCCGCTCCGGTGCCGGGTAGAAATTTTTGTTGCCGCCGAACCCGACGATCCCGTACTCGGAGAATTTTTCATTAAAGACATTATTGACTCCGACATATGCCGTTATGTCCTTATACGTATAGGACAGTTTTGCATTCACGACAACAGAGGCATCCATTTTTTCAGAGGAATTCAGGACATCGTTATCGAGATATTTCTTCCCGCTCCAGGTCATGTTTGCAGCCAGGAGAAAGCCCTTCAGAAACTGGCAGTCAGCACCGAGGCTTGCTGAATACTGCGGCACCAGCTGGATGTGGTTGCCGTCATAGGGACCTGCCTTGAATTTCGCATCAGCGTATCCGAGGCTTCCGACCAGGGAGACGGCATCATTCACGGCAGCAGAAAAGCCTGCCTCGACCCCGTAATGACGGGTTTTTGCAAGGTTCTCGTTTGCACCAAACCCGAAGGCACCGCCGGTCGGGTTATAGAAAAGCTCGTCCTTGACATCCATGGTATAGCCGGTAACACGGGCCTGGAAGCGGCTGCCAAAGGCATGCACGATTCCAGCCTCGTACGTATCCGAACGCTCCGGAACGAGCGTGGTGACGACGCCGCTGAAGTCAAATATTTCATCGGTTGTCGGCAGGCGGTACCCCTTTGCATAGCTGATGAAGACCTTTGACCTGTCTGCGTAGTTATACGTCAGGCCGGCCTTTGCGGCATTTTCCGCAAACGTCTGGGTGCCGATGATCATGTCCCGAAATTTGGCATCGGCATACCGGTAGCCCAGACTGAGGGTGAGCTGCCGGGAAATGAAAAGTTCATCCTGGATGTAGACCCCGGTATCGGTTTTTGACAGATCGGAGTCGCCGAAAGAGGTCTTGTTGGCCACTGCTGAATCACTGTAATCAACCCCGGCGACGAGGAGATTTCTTATTGTCCCGACATTCCTGTCGACGGTAAGCTTGGCCCGCAGGCCGGAGGTGGCCGTGTTTCTCCGCGTATCATATGCAGTTCCGAAGAAGATGAGCGATGAATCGAACTTCCGGTCCGAGTAGCTGTACCCTATTTCGAGATCGCCCCACGTCCCCACGCCGAGGTTGGCCCTCGTGTCGATATACCGCTGGTCGTAATGAACCTGGTCATCAGGCTTTGCAGACTGCCTGCGGTCTGCCTGCAGCTGGCTTTCGGTCAGGCCTCCGGGAAGTCCCTGCCTGTCCTTATGATAACCGGCAGAGATATCGAAGGACAGGCGGTCGTTGAGTTGAAAGCCGAGCTTCGTGCCGATGTCATTTGACCGGAACTGGCTGTTGGCGCGGTAGCCTTCGGTATCATGGTGCCTGGCGAAGATAAAGTAGCTGATCCAGTCATTGCCGCCGGTCACCGTGCCGTATTCACTCTGCCCCTGATAGCTCTCTGCCCGGGCGGCCAGCACAAGTCTCGGCATCTGCCGGTAACCTTTTTTCGTAATTATATTGATGGCGCCTGCCATGGCATTGTCCCCGTAGAGGACGCTCTGGCTTCCCCTGACGACCTCGATCCTCTCGACATTCTCAAGAGGGATGGTATTCCAGTCCACACCGCTGAGGTCGATCTCATTCAGCCTCCGGCCGTCGAGCATGATGACGGTGTTCAGCCCGCGTGCAAAGCCCCGCATGTCGACGGTTGATTTTGTCCCGGTTCCATAGAGGTCCCTGATGATAAGGCCTTCCTCGCCCCTCAGAAGGTCCTGCACCGTTGTTGCGGGCGACTTCCTGATCTCCTCCTGTGTGATGACCGTGACGTTTGATGATATCTTGTAGATTTCCTCATCGGTCCGTGTTGCGGTGACCACAATCTCATCGATGCTGATCTTTTCTTCTGCCCAGGCCTGTGAAGCCAGCAGCAGGGCGACGCATACTGCGCCTATTATTTTCTTCATATTCTCGTATTCCTTTCTGGATTTCGTGTTCCTTCATCTTCCCGTATCTGCGCCGATAGTGTGCCGCATATTATCCGCTCATGGATCTCATCGTGTTCCTCCTCTTCCCTCGAAGGGTTTCTTCTCTGAGGTATCCAGGGTCTCCTGACTCAGGGCCTCCTACTCACAGGCCTTCCCGTCCCGAAAGAAAGTGGCCGTTTCTGTTTTCGTTCCCTTTACAGTTGCGGGGCAGTTCCCGGTTCTTCACGGGATTCCCCTTGAATGCCTCTCTTGAGCTGCCGAAAGCAGCGTATGCCTATGTCATGACGTTCATGCGTCCTTCACAGCAGGTACCGTTCAGGAGTTTAACCACCGGGTACCTCTTCCACTGCTCGATAATATTTATACAGCCGTATTCCTGTTCTATCCGGAAGATATTTTCGAGAGGAGCGCCGAGGATGCGGCTGAGGATCACGCGGTTTACACCGCCATGGGCCACGACGGCGACCTGCCCGGCAGGGTGAGCGGCCCTGATCTTCTCCCATGCAGCGAGGGCCCGCCTCCCGACCTCCTCCGTTGTCTCGCCTCCCGGGGGGGAATACAGGAGCGGATTCTCCGCCCAGTTTCCGAATTCCTGAGGATACTGCTCCCGTATCTCGGCAAAAGACATCCCCTCCCAAAGCCCGAAGTTCCTCTCCCGCAGTTCAGGGACTGCCACGGGCGTCAGATTATAGGGGCTCGCGATGATCCCGGCGCTCAGGCGCGCCCTGCAGAGATCGGAGCAGTAGACGGCATCGAGCCCCGCAGCGGATGTGGTCTCTTCCTGCCCGCCTGCCGGAGTCCCGTGAACGTCCCTCAGATAGGAGTGTGCATAGGTCTCCGCAGCGGCGGATACATACCGGGAAAGCAGGGATGCGGTCTCCTGCATCTGTGCGATCCCGGCTGCGGAGAGCGGCACGTCGATACTGCCCTTGTACCGCTTCGTATCGTCTCCTTCGGTCCGTCCGTGCCGGATTAAATAGAGGGTGCTGATCATAGCGCTAATCCCCTGCCTGCGGGGAACGGAAAAAATTGCTTTCATAGCTGATATATGCCTTGCCTCCGGGCTGCCGGATAATCTTTACGTCGACGCCGAAGGCATGGCTGATCCGCTCCTCGGTCAGAATGTCCTCCGGCGCCCCGACGCCGAGGATCGAGCCCGGCTGTATGAGGATAACCTTTTCGAACTGGAGTGCTATATTGATGTCGTGGAGCGCCATAACAACTGATATGTTTCTTTCCCTGTTGAGGCGTCTCAGAAGCCGCACAATCTCGATCTGGTACTTTATGTCGAGGTTTGCGAGGGGCTCATCGAGCAGGAGGAGTCCCGCACCCTGGACAAGGGTCATTGCGATAAAAACCCTCCGCTGTTCCCCGCCGCTCAGGTCGGTGAGGTACGTGTCCCGCTTTTCTCCCAGCCCTACGACCTCAAGCGCCTCTTCAGCTGTCATCGAGGGGCTGATGTCATAGGGATACATGCCCATGCCGACAACCTCGGCAACGGTAAAGGGCACCGTGATGTCGATCGACTGGGGCAGGTAGCTGATCAGTTTTGCACGGTCTTTGTTCGGGTAGGACCCCAGCGGCCTTCCCCAGAGAGAAACAGAGCCGGTTCCCGGCCTGAGTATGCCGCTGCCGAGCTTCAGGATAGTCGATTTCCCTGAACCGTTTGCACCCAGGAGCCCGATAAATTCGCCTTCGCAGACCTTCATCCCCAGCTCTCTCACAAAAGGGATGCCCCCGGAATAGGAGAAGGAGATTCCCTGCATGTCGAGGATGGTATGCTTACAGGCTGAGGACATTTTTCCTCCGCAGGAGAAACAGAAAATAGGGCGCTCCGATAATTGCGGTAACGATGCCTGCCGGAAGTTCTATGGGCGGCATAAGCGACCGGCTGAGCAGGTCGGCGAAGCAGAGGAGCGCGCCGCCGCTGAGCGCAGAGACAGGGACGAGATACCGGTTGTCGGAACCTACCATGAAGCGCATGATATGCGGCACCAGCAGACCGATAAACCCGATCATGCCACCGAGCGAGACCGAGGCGGCGGTAAGCAGCCCGACGGATACGAAGAGGAGATAGCGCTCTTTCCCCGGGGAAAAACCGAGGCTGTGGGCGAAGTCGTCTCCGAGGACAAGCGCATTAAGGGCCTTTGCCCGGGCTATCGGCAGGGCAAGCCCACCGGCGACCAGGATGAGCCCGTACGGGACACGCGTCCAGTCGGACATCGAGAGGTCGCCGAAGATCCAGAGTATCGCCCGCCGCAGGCCTTCGTCCGGGGAGATGCTCATGATCAGCATCAGCAGGGCGGAGAAGAGAAAGCTCAGCCCTACCCCTGCCAAAAGGAGTCTTTCGGGCCAGAGCCCCCCCCTGTTCCACCCCATCATGCCGACGATCGCGCCGGTTGCGATCGCGCCGGCAAAGGCGAAGAGGGGTATGGTGACTGCCCCGAAGACCGATGCGCCGGCAAGAATGCCAAGGGCGGCAGCAAGTGATGCCCCGCTGGAGATGCCCAGTACATAGGGGTCGGCGAGCGGATTTCTCAGGATGCCCTGGAGAACGGCGCCTGAGGCACCGAGGGCCATGCCCATGAGCAGAGCGACAACGCTCCGCGGAGCCCTGATTGACAGCAGGATTTCACGGCTTGTCTCATCGAGGTGAAAGGGGTTGATCACGCTGGGCCCCCAGAAAAGAGAGAGCCCGAAGGAGACGAAGAAGACCGCGAGGACGACCGGGATCCTCAGATTCATGGCTTTTCTCCAAGCAGGCGGGAGAGGTCCTCAATTCCCTTTGGTGTCCGCGGGCCGAGGCGGTAGAGATCGTCGCCGATATAGAAGACCCTGCTGTTTCTTACCGCGGGGACAGACCGGAGTCTGGTGAGAAGGCCCTCGGACATCTTCCGGACACCTTCCCGCATATCGCCGATGACAATGATGTCAGGCGCCTGCCGTATCAGTTCCTCGATAGAATATTTCGGGTAGGCAACGCGGGCCTTTCCGGCCACATTCTCGGCGCCGAGCAGGGTGAGGACATCGTCGATGAGGGTCCCCGGCCCCGCTGCAACCAGCGGGTCGGGCCAGACGACGAAGAAGACCCTTTTTTTGCGTGAGGGGGCCGGTTTGTTGTAGCGGGTCATCGTGGCCTCTATTTCCCGCGCCATGGCCTCTCCCCTCTGCCCTGCACCGAAGGCCTGTCCGGCCTCACGCAGGTCCCGCGGGAGATCGCTGAGCCTGCGGGCCGTAAATACATACGTCCTGATGCCCATGGCCCGGAGCCTTTCCTCGAACTCCTTATGGTTCCCATTTGTCGAAACAGCAACGAGATCCGGCTTGAGTCTGAGGATCGCCTCGAGAGAGGGGTTCCACATGCCGCCTATTTTTGGTTTCTTCTTCGCCTCCTCAGGATAGTCGCAGAAGGTGGTAACCCCGATGATGCGGTCTCCGAGCCCCAGGCTGAAGAGTATCTCGGTGATGCTCGGTGCGAGCGAGACGATTCTGCGGGGGACCTCTGCGCCGGATGTCGGCGGGGAGGCCCAGAGCAGTGTACATACAAGAAGGACTGCAGCGATAGACTTGTTCATGTGTGTTGTCTTCTCTTCTCCATAAAATAAAAAATCCTCGGGACCAATAAATAAGTCCTGAGGATTGCACCCTGGTTCACTTTATCCTCACCTTCTCTCCGCGGGAAGGTATGATTATGACATCAACGGCTTTCATGAACGCGGTACGTGGCCTGAACGTTCACGGTTCGCTGACTGCTGTCTGTCACAGGCAGGTCTTCTGGCTCTCCCGGTCCCTGCCAGCCTTCCCATCCGCCGTGGCGGACAGTGGCGTACTACCGGCAAAGATGTCTACTCCGGTGATCCGGAGTCGGGATTACAGCGGCGGGACCGCTCCTGCATTCAACAGGATTCCCTTTTAAGTCAACAACACCTGTAACCGCTTCTAGTTTGCAGGAAGGAATACGATAAAAGCAACAGGGAGGATATTTCCGAAGGGTTGTTGCTGTACTGCGTCAAAGGGGGGGCGTTATACTGCCCCCCCTCATGACTGAATCAGCATGGAAATTCCGCTCTCCCTAATTACACCAGCCGCCGATGACAACGGCCCCGTTTGCACAGATGCTGATGCTGTTTGAAGGGGCACCCGGCTGAATCCTGAAAGGCAGTCTTGATCCCCCGGTCGTGTCGCGGACGAAAAAGTTGGTCTCGTTGCCTGCTACGTCCCAGACCTGCGGAGACCAGCCCCCGGTGCCGTCCTGGTCGAACCGTATAGCCGGGGTGTCTCCTGCCGCTATATGCTGGTTAAGCACCGGGGTTGCTGTCCCGAACCCGACCCTCCCGCTGCTTGAAACATACAGTGCGCTTGTGCGTGCTCCTGCCTCGACCTTGAACGGCGTCTTTGCCCCGGTTGAATCTTCGATCGCAAAGTAGTTTCCTCCTCCGCTTGACGAATCATTCGTGACAATCCTCCAGTCATTTGCAGGGAAGCCGGCTGTTGTGCTGGTATCGTCAAAGAATATCCGGAGGTTGTTTTCCTTCATTTTTATGGTATCAAAGCCAAAGTTTTCAGTGCCGTCTGTCAGGCAGTCGAACCCGACGCACATGCTGCCGGTAATAACCGCGTCATCAGCATGGACAACATCCTGGGGGACAAGGACGCCGCCGGTGGCAGGGGCTGCCCTGACAGGGGATGTTTCCGGCGAGGCCTCTGCCGGCACGACGATCATGCCGTTGCTCACGAGAAAGTGCCCGTTCTGTATCAATGGCTGCCGGGGCACCTGAATCTCGCCGCCGGCTGCCGAATCGCCGCTTCCCCGCCGGGATCCGTCCGTTGGCGTCAAGACCCTCAGTTCATAGGTAAAATATCCATCCCGCTGCGAACCGGGCAGCAGCATGGTACTTATTGCCGGAGAGGTGTCTCCCCCAAAGACTGTTGTGGATACCTCGCCGTCCGGGGCAAGCACGGTCAGCCTGACCCTGTCATGGCTGACCGTAGGGCTAAAGCTGATAACGCCGGATGATATGCTTACCGTGAACAGTTCGCCGGTTGAGGTTACCGCGGCGAGAACCGGGGCCGTGGAAAGGCTCAGCAGGATTGCCGCGACCATAAGAGACTGCAAAAGATATCGGACTGCTTTCATAAAGATTCCTCCCTGAAAAATTTAAATTAGCCGTCCTGGCGGCGGCAGTGCAGCGTGCGGGACTGGTGTTGCATGTCTCCCCGGCACCTCAGGATGGCCGTGCGGTGTCCGGTGACAGGACAACTGTCAATCATTCAAACTTATCACAGTATATGCTGAATGTAAAGCAGCCGCGTTCTCAGTATGCCGCGGCTGCTCAGCAAACACGCCTGAATGCATTCCCCTTATCTGCGGCGCCTGTTGCAAAAAAAAAGACGACGATTTATCATTAATCAGAAATACAGGATGGAAAGAGGTGTTATGAAAAAGACGGCGCTGTTGTTTCTGGTTGTTCTGCTTTTTGCCGCATGCGGCGGCAAGAAAGAGGTCAAGACCGTTTCCCCTGAATCGACTGCCTATAGCGAGGCTGCCACGCTGGCGGAGACGATACGCAATGCCTTTGTCCTGAACGACCGCGTGACGCTGCAGAAAAATTCAACAGAGCAGGGCTATCGGGACATCACGGCCAGCAAGAAGATGTTCGACCAGATCGAGCTGACCTTCACGCCCCGCTGGTTCGAGATCGAGCAGACCCAGGTCCTCCTGAATGTCTCATGGAAGAGCGTCTGGACCATTGCGGGGAAGAAGACGGAAGACCGCGGCATGGCTGTTCTGGTGATGGACGGCAGACCCCTGAAGGTCTCCAAGGTCCTGCGCGCCAACCCCTTTATACACCCCGAACAGTAGAGGGCTATTTACAGG
The DNA here is from genome assembly GCA_964499365.1 of uncultured Thermodesulfovibrio sp. Classification (GTDB taxonomy): domain Bacteria; phylum Nitrospirota; class Thermodesulfovibrionia; order Thermodesulfovibrionales; family UBA6898; genus PALSA-1316. The sequence continues at coordinate 90,963 of CAZCKU010000006.1, read as the reverse complement.
TGCTGCAGGAGCCTCCACTGCAGGAGCTGCAGCCGGAGGCCGCCGGGCCCGCAGACGGCTTTTCGGTGCCGCCCATACCGAAGGTCGACATTTTCTTTCTGATGTTTTCTGACGAACATTTCGGGCAGAGAACGACGGTGCCTGCGAAGACCAGTTTTTCAAACTCCTCGCGGCATTCATTGCAGGCATATTCATAAATAGGCATGACGCTGCTATCTTTTTGAAGCGGCTTTTTTCTTCGGGACCTTCTCCCAGTCCTTCAGGAACTTCGCGAGCCCGATATCGGTCAGGGGATGCTTTATCAGCTGTGTTATGACCGAATAGGGGATCGTTGCAATGTCAGCACCCATACGTGCGGCGTCGAGGACATGGAGCGGGTTCCTGATGCTGGCAACGATAATCTCGGTGTCAAACAGATAATTGTCGTAAATATCGACGATCTCCTGGACGATCGCCATCCCGTCATGGCTGATGTCATCGAGCCTGCCGACAAAGGGGCTGACATACGTGGCCCCTGCCTTTGCCGCAAGCAGTGCCTGGGTCGAAGAAAAGATGAGGGTAACATTGGTTTTGATCCCGGCCGCAGTCAGTTTTTTTACGGCTTTCAGCCCTTCTTCGATCATCGGTATCTTGATAACGATGTTCTTGTGGATTTTCGCCAGGACAGTTGCCTCCCTGACCATTTCGACTGCTGTCAGGCCGACTACCTCGGCGCTGACCGGACCATTGACGATGCTGCAGATCTGCCGGAAGGTTTCGACCGGGTCCTTTCCCTCTTTTGCGAGGAGCGATGGGTTTGTAGTCACGCCATCGACCACGCCGAGATCCCATGCCTTCCTGATTTCTTCAATATTAGCCGTATCGATAAAGAATTTCATGCATCCACCTTGCTTTTTTATAGAAAGTTATGATTATAATGACGGGGCTGCAAATCAGCAGCACGTATTTATTAATGTATTACTATAAAAAAAAGTACAGAAAATCGCAACTATATATACAAGGCACTGATTCCAGGTGTTTTTTCCGGTCTTTGCGGCTGCCGGAGGGCAATTATGATGTCATCTGATAATTCTGAAATCAGATAAATAAGTAATTCTTATCTATTTATCAGAAATATGAATTTGACTTAAAAAAAAGCTGAAGCTTATAGTTATAGGGTTGTAAAAAGATCATAACCGCCATAAGTTAAATTTATTTGTATATCGCGCTGTTTTTCGCAAGGCACGCAGATCGACGGAAGACCGCTTCGAACAGACTGAGCAGACGATCAGCAAGAGATTTCGGTACTGAATTTTATTTTAATACATGGGAGGAACACAGTATGATTAAGCCGCATGGTTCAGATGAACTCAATCCGTTGTTTGTATATGACTCGGCCGAAAATGAGGCCCTGCAGAAGGAAGCAAAAGGGCTGGCTTCCATTGTCGTAAGCTCGGCGACGGCAGCAAATGCCGTCATGATGGGTTCAGGTTATTTTAACCCGCTGACGGGATACATGAACAAGGCTGATGCCCTGTCCGTTGCAAAAAGCATGAAGACAGCCTCCGGGCTCTTCTGGCCGGTTCCGGTCCTGAACCTGGTGAAAGAGGCGGGCAGCATCAAGGCCGGCGACCGCATTGCTCTGAAGGATCCGAACATCGAGGGCAATCCGGTGCTTGCCGTTATGGATGTCAAGGCAGTTGAAGAGTTCAGCGATGAAGAGATGGCGATGATGTCGAAGGAGATCTACCGGCCGGTTGCCACTGAGGCCCACCCCGGGGTTGACGCGTTCAACGCACAGGGCAAGGTCTGCATTTCCGGCCCGATCAAGGTGTTAAACTTCTCCTATTTCCAGGATGAGTTCCCCGATACCTTCCGTACTGCCGTTGAAATTCGCAACGAGATCGCTGAGCGCGGCTGGAAGAAGGTCGTTGCCTTCCAGACCAGGAACCCGATGCATCTGGCCCACGAAGAGCTTTGCCACATGGCCATGGACCGTTTGGGCTGCGATGGCCTGGTTATTCACATGCTGCTTGGCAAGCTGAAAAAGGGCGATATACCTGCACCTGTTCGCGATGCTGCCATCCGCAAAATGGTCGAACTCTACTTCCCGCCGAACAGTGCAATGGTCACCGGCTACGGCTTCGATATGCTCTACGCCGGTCCGCGCGAGGCAGTGCTGCATGCCGTATTCCGCCAGAATATGGGTGCAACCCACTTTATCGTGGGGCGCGACCACGCAGGTGTTGGTGATCACTACGGCGCATTCGATGCGCAGACCATCTTTGACAATGAGGTTCCGGCAGGCGCGCTCAAGATCGAGATCTTCAAGGCCGACCATACAGCCTACTCCAAGAAGCTGAACAAGGTCGTCATGATGTGTGAAGCGCCGGATCACAAGAAAGAAGATTTTGTTCTTCTTTCGGGTACAAAGGTCCGGGAGATGCTGGGTCAGGGCATTGCACCGCCGAAAGAGTTCTCCCGTCCCGAAGTAGCTGAAATTCTGATCAAGTATTATCAGAGTCTTGAAAAATAAAGCACGGTTTCATAAGGGCAACGCATAAAGAAAGGCGCACAATTATCGACTTCATTACGGTATGGGCTACGGGCATCGGGCAGAGCAATCTGCCCTTTTGCCCGTCGCCTGTTGCGAAGATGAGAGGGGGTGAAGTAACAGGCATTATTCGAAGGCAGCAGGTTTGTTGCAGTGCTTATCTTTATCATCTACATCATCAATAAAAATCTCAAAGGAGGTTAGTCAATGCCAAGTTTTGTTATTACAGAGAAGTGTGACGGCTGCAAGGCGCAGGATAAGACTGCTTGCCAGTATATCTGCCCCAATGACCTCATGACCCTCAACAGGGACCTCATGAAGGCTTACAACCAGGAACCGGAGCAGTGCTGGGAGTGCTACAACTGCGTGAAGATCTGCCCTCAGCAGGCTATCGAGGTGCGGGCGTATCAGGATTTCGCACCCCTGGGTGGTAACGTTATCCCGATGAGGGGTACCGATTCCATCATGTGGACGATCAAGTTCAGGAACGGGTCTCTCAAGAGGTTCAAATTCCCGATCAGGCTCACCGCAGAAGGTTCTGTTGATCCGTATGCAGGCCGTCCGGCTGCCGATCTGGCCAAGCTGAAGCAGCCAGGGTTTTTCACACATCAGGGTGCGGGCAAGACCATGCCCACACTGAAATAAGGAGGCTAAATAATGGAAAAAGAAACCTGTACGTTTTCATTTTGCCAGAAGCCCGAGGTTGTTGAGGTAGAAACCGATATCCTCCTCATCGGCGGCGGTATGGCATGCTGCGGTGCGGCTTACGAGGCAACGCAGTGGGCAAAGGGCAAGAACATCAAGATCACGATGGTCGACAAGGCAGCAACAGACAGATCAGGCGCTGTTGCCATGGGTCTTTCGGCTATCAATACCTATATGGGCGAGAACGACCCCAAGGATTATGTAAAGATGGTCAGGGGCGACCTGATGGGCATCACCAGGGACGACCTTGTCTATGACCTCGGCAGACACGTTGACGATTCCGTTCAGCTCTTCGAAGAGTGGGGACTTCCCATCTGGAAGAAGGGCGATGACGGCTTCTCCCTCGACGGCTTCCAGGCAAGAGATGCCGGGAAGAAACTGCTGAAGGACGGCGGCGAGCCTGTCCGTTCCGGCAAGTGGCAGATCATGATCAACGGTGAGTCCTACAAGGTCATCGTTGCCGAGGCCGCCAAGAAGGCTCTCGAGATCAACAGGGCCGAGACCGGCGTCGCACAGAACCACTTTGAAAGAGTATTTATCGTGAAGCTCTACCATGATGCCAACGACCCCAAGAGGGTTGCAGCAGCAGCAGGCTTCAGCGTAAGAGAAAACAAGATATACCTCTTCAAGGCAAAGGTCATGATCAACGCTTCAGGCGGCGCTGTTAACGTCTTCAGGCCGCGTTCAACCCAGGAAGGCCAGGGCCGCGCATGGTATCCTGTATGGAACTCAGGCTCAGGCTATGCTCTCGGTCTTCAGGCCGGCGCAGAGCTGACCATGATGGAGAACCGTTTCGTTCCTGCGCGTTTTAAGGACGGCTACGGTCCTGTCGGTGCATGGTTCCTTTTCTTCAAGGCAAAGGCATCAAACGCACTCGGTGAGGACTATTGCGTCGGCTCCAACTTTGACGAGACCGCAAAGCTGTACAGCCCGTATGCAGCAAAGCTCGGCACCTGCATCAGAAACCACATGATGATGATGGACATGAAGGCTGGTAAGGGCCCGATCTACCTGAACACCCACACCGCGATGGATATTCTCAGCGCGAACTTCAAGGAAAAGCTTGGCGACAAAGAAGGCGCCAAGAAGATCAAGCACCTTGAGGCAGAGGCATGGGAAGACTTCCTTGATATGGCTATCGGTCAGGCAGGCCTCTGGGCGTGCAAGAACGTTGAGCCGAACAAGGAGCCTTCAGAGATCATGCCGACCGAGCCGTACCTCCTCGGTTCACATGCAGGCTGCGCAGGCTTCTGGTGCAGCGGACCCGACGATCTTGGTGCACCTGCCCACTACAACTGGGGGTACAACAGGATGTCAACCGTCCCCGGCCTCTTCATGGCCGGCGATATCTGCGGTGCATCAGGCCACAAGTTCTCCTCAGGCTCACACGCCGAGGGCAGAATTGCAGCCAAGTCCGCACTGGCCTTCATGCTTGACCATGCCGACTACAAGCCGGCGATCAAGGAGACTGCAGACCAGATTGCAGCAGACCTTTACTTCCCGTTTGAGACCTACGAGAAGTACAAGACTGTTTCGACTGATCCGGCAATCAACCCTCATTACATCAGGCCGAAGATGCTCCAGACCAGACTGCAGAAGATCTCTGACGAGTACTTTGGCGGTATTTCAACCTGGTACATGACTTCAAAGACCATGTTGAACGAAGGCCTGAAGCTGCTTGAAATGCTCAAGGAAGATGCTGCGCTGATGGGTGCAAGCAACCTCCATGAGCTGATGAGATGCTGGGAGAACTACCACAGAATCCTTTCTGTTGAGGCACATGCCCGTCATATCCTCTTCAGGGAAGAGACCAGGTACCCTGGCTACTACTACAGGGGCGACTTCCTTGCGATCAATGATGCAGACTGGAAGTGCTTCGTAAACTCAAAGTATGATGCAGCAACCAACACGTGGGAACTGAAGAAGGTTCCGTACGTTGCGATGGTAGCAGACTAGTCAACTCTGCGGGGAGGGCGAAAGCCCTCCCCGCATCTTTACTGACACCGCGCAATGCACACTGCACAGCGCAAAACCGTTTTTTGTACTGTGCAGTATGCATTTTGCACTCACGCAAACTGACTTACTGCCTATAAGGAGGATAAGCATGGCAGAAAATAAAAAAGTACTGGTTATAGGAGGCGGGTTCAGCGGCCTTACCGCTGCGGTCGAGACGGCCGAGGCCGGGTCCGAGGTTATCATTGTTGAGAAGAATCCCTTCTTCGGCGGCAGGGTGACACAGCTCAACAAGTATTTCCCGAAGCTTTGCCCCCCCAACTGCGGTCTTGAAATAAACTTCAAGAGAATCAAGAACAGCGGTGATGTTACCTATCATACCCTTGCCGAGGTCGAAAAGGTCACCGGTCAGGAAGGCAATTTTGAAGTAACGGTCAAGATTAAGCCGCGGTATGTCAACGACAAATGCGTCGGCTGCAATGCCTGCGCCGAGGCCTGTCCGGTCGAGATGCCGAACGAGTTCAACTTCGGGCTGGACACGACCAAGGCTGCCTATATAACCCACAATCAGGCCTTCCCGTTTATCTACGCGATCGATGACCGGTACTGCAAGGGCAAGGCATGCGGCAAGTGTGCCGAGGCCTGCAAGTATGACGCGATCGACCTCGATATGAAGCCTGAAACCGTTACGCTCAACGTGGACTCGATCATCCTTGCGGCCGGGTGGGACCTCTACGACGTCTCGAAGCTCGACAACCTGGGCGGCGGCAAGATCAAGAACGTCATAACGAACATGCAGATGGAGCGCCTGGCTTCACCGAACGGCCCGACAGCGGGCAAGGTGCTCAGGCCGTCGGACGGGAAAGAGGCAAAAAATATTGCCTTTGTGCAGTGCGCGGGCAGCAGGGACGAGAACCACCTGCCGTACTGCTCCTTTATCTGCTGCATGGCATCCCTGAAACAGGCGACCTATGTCAGGGAGCAGTACACGGATTCGAAGGCCGAGATCTTCTATATCGATATCAGGACACCGGGACGCTACGAGCAGTTCTACTGGAAGGTCAAGGACGACCCGAATGTCACCCTGACAAAGGGCAAGGTGGCCGCGATCTCGGAAGACCCTGCTACCGGGGACGTCATCCTCGAGGCAGAAGATATTTTTGGAGGCAAGAAGATCCGGAAGACCTTCGACATGGTTGTCCTTGCGGCCGGCATGGTTCCGTCGACAAAGAATTCGAAGATCCCTGTCGAGGCCTCATTAACGCCGGACGGTTTTGTGCTGCCGGCATCGCTCAAGAAGGGCATCTATGCAGTCGGTACGCTCAAGAGCCCGGTTGATGTGGCCAAGTCAGTCCAGGACGCAACAGGGGTTGCAATAAAAAGCATTCAGAGTGCGAGGAGGTAGAGGGTACGATGGAGAAGAAATTCGGTGTATATATCTGTAAAGGCTGCGGCATCGGCGAGACCGTTGATATAGAAAAGCTGAAAAAGAATACTGCCGGGGGGGCAAGGGTCCCTGCCGAGCAGATAAAGGAACACGCGATCCTCTGCAGCCCCGAAGGGCTGGAACTGATCAGGAACGATATCAAGGAAGGCACGAATACGATTGCGATCGGCGCCTGCTCCCCCCGTGTCAAGTTTGAGGAGTTCGATTTCCCCGGCACCCTGGTGGAGCGGGTCAACCTCCGGGAGTTTGTTTCCTGGACAGCAGAGCCGATGACCGAGGCTACCCAGACCCTGGCTGAGGACTACCTGAAGATGGGCGTTATCAAGACCCAGAAGGGAAATCTGCCGGAGCCGAATATCCTGCCCGACCTGAGCAACGCGATCATGGTTATCGGCGGCGGCATCTCCGGACTGACAGCAGCGCTTGAGGCAGCCAATGCAGGCTACCAGGTGACCCTGGTCGAAAAAGAGGCTGAACTCGGCGGCTGGTCTGCCAGGCTTTACAAGGAAGTCCCGCGCCAGTATCCCTACGAAAAACTGGACGAACCGCAGGTCTTCGGCAAGATCAAGGAGGTGGAAGCCCACCCGAATATCAAGGTTTATAAATCAACGACGATCGAGAAGACGGATGGCCAGCCCGGTCTCTTTGATGTGACGCTTGCTACGAACGGAGCAAGCGAGACCCTCAGGATCGGCGCCTTTATCATGGCCGCCGGCTGGACGCCCTACGACGCAACGAAGCTCGGGCACCTGGGCTATGGCAACCCGAACGTCATTACCAGCGTGCAGATGGAAGAGATGGCGAAGAAGGGGAGGATTGTCCGTCCTTCTGACGGCAAAGAGGCGAAGAAGGTTGCCTTTATCCAGTGCGCAGGCTCCCGTGACGCCAACCATCTGCCGTACTGCTCCTCGTTCTGCTGTGCGACCTCCCTGAAGCAGGCGCAGTATGTACGGGAGAAGAACAGTGACGCCGTTGCGATGATCTTCTACAAGGACATCAGGACGCCCGGCCAGACCGAGCTGTTCTATAAGAATATGCAGAACAACCCCGGCGTGCTCCTGACCAAGGCCGATGTCAGCGCCGTGACCGACGCAGGCAACGGCAACCTGTATGTTGAGGCTGACAACACCTTCCTCGGCGAAAAGATACAGGTCGAGGCAGACCTGGTCGTCCTTGCAATCGGCGTGGTCCCGGCTACGCGTGCGCCGCAGGAATATCTCGACGGTCTGACCGAGGCCGGGAAGAAGGGCGACGACGCTAAGAAGGCCTATGTGGATGAAACCGCAAAGCCCGAGTTCATCCTGAACCTCAATTATAAACAGGGGCCTGAGCTGCCGACCCTTGAAGGTGCATACGGCTTTGCCGATTCAAACTTCATCTGTTTCCAGTACGAGACCAGAAGGACCGGCATCTATTCTGCAGGCTGCGTCCGCCAGCCGATGAATATGTCCGAGGCTATCCAGGACGCTACGGGAGCGGCGCTGAAGGCCATCCAGTGCGTCGAGCATGTTGCCACCGGCACGGCAGTCCATCCGAGGGCTTGGGACCAGACCTTCCCGGACCCGATGATGATCAAGTGCACCTCCTGCAAGCGCTGCACCGAGGAATGTCCGTTCGGCGCGATTGACGAGGACGAAAAAGGTACTCCGTTCTACCGGGTCAACCGCTGCCGCCGCTGCGCCACCTGCATGGGGGCGTGCCCAGAGCGTATCGTGTCCTTCAAGGATTTCAGTGTCGACATCGTCGGCTCCATGCTGAAGGCTATCGACATCAACGAGGATGACTTCCGCGTGCTGGTGCTGGCCTGTGAAAATGATGCCTATCCGGCTCTCGACAGCGCTGCGATTAAGCGCATGAAGCTGAGCCCGGCTGTCAGAATAATTCCTGTCCGGTGCCTTGGTTCAACAAACCTGGTCTGGGTGACGGACGCCTTTTCGACCGGCATTGACGGGGTGCTGCTGCTGGGCTGCAAATACGGAGAGAACTACCAGTGCCACTTTGTCAAGGGCAGTGAACTTGCCAATTACCGTTTCAGCAAGGTCCAGGAAACTCTGAACAAGCTTCAGCTTGAGGCGGAGCGGTGCCAGCTTATGCAGGTGTCGATCTCTGAGTATGACAAACTGCCTGAGCTGATCAACGACTTTGTCGCACGGGTCGAAGAGATAGGGCCCAACCCGTTCAAGGAACTGTAACTATCAGGTCGCAGCCATAAAAAGAGGAGGAATACATGTCAGAACAGATTAAACCTGATCTTAAGTTTATAAACAGCGTTATCAACGCTGGTGGTGAGTCGCTGAAGAAATGCTTTCAGTGCGCGACCTGCAGTGTCGTGTGCAAGGTTACCCCTGACGACAAGCCGTTTCCCCGCAAGGAGATGGTCCAGGCGCAGTGGGGCCTGAAGGACAAACTGCTCAGCAATCCGGATATATGGCTCTGCCACCAGTGCAGTGACTGTACTGCCTATTGCCCCCGGGGTGCGAAGCCGGGCGAGGTGCTCGGGGCAATCAGAAAGCTGAGCATCGAGCATTATGCCTTTCCGAGCTTTGTCGGCAAGGCAGTTGCTGATCCGAAGTTTCTGCTTGTCATGCTTGCCGTTCCGGTGCTGATATTCGGCGCGGTCCTCATGGCATTGGGAAATATGAAGATTCCTGACGGCGAGATCGTGTATGCAGAAAAATTCATGCCGGTACCGGTTATCGATGCCGTCTTTATCATGTCTGCCATTTTCGCCATGATCGGCTTCACCGCAGGTGTCACCCGCTACTGGAAGGATCTGACCGCGGGGACAAGGGTGAAGGGCCTGCCGATGGGAGCCATCATGGCCACCATCACGGAATTTCTTGCACACAAGAAATTCAAGACCTGCGAGGAGACGGTTGACCGCTCCCGGTCGCACCTGTTCACGTTCTACGGGTTTGTCGGCCTGGCGATTACGACGACCTGGGCGATCGTTTACCTGTACGGCATGCACTGGCTGTCACCGTATCCGCTGCGCGATCCGATGAAGATATTCGGGAACCTCAGCGCCGCCTCGCTCCTGATCGGGATAACGCTGGTCATTATCAACAGACTGAAACATGCCGGGAAGGCAGGCGCGGGCAGCTACTTCGACTGGCTTTTTATCGGCGTCATCTTTACGATAGTGACCACCGGGCTGCTTTCCGAAATCCTGCGGCTCGTGCATGTGCCGGTTCTGGCGTACCCGGTCTATTTTATCCACCTGGTCGTCGTCTTCTTCCTGTTTGCCTATGCCCCCTTCTCGAAAATGGCCCATATGGTGTACAGGACAACTGCTCTGGTTTTTGCCAAGCATACCGGCAGGGATAAAGCTTAACGATTCGGCTGCTGAGAGAACAGCCCAAGGAGGTTCGAGGCATATGGCTACGGTGAAAGAGATTATTGGTGATGTCGAGAAGGAGATCGTTTCCCTTCACAAGGACAGGACGGTGGCTGATGCAGTCAGCATCCTGGTGGAGAACGAGATAGGCGCCCTGGTGGTCGTTGACAGCGAGGGAAAGCCGGTCGGGATGTTCACTGAACGCGACGTCCTCAAATGCTGGACGAGAAAAGGCGAGCGTCACTTTAAGGACATCAGTATTTCCGAGGTCATGACAACCAATCTGATCATTGTCGAGGCCGACGACGACCTCTGCTATGTGACAACCATCATGATCAAGAACAGGATCAGGCACCTGCCGATTCTCGAAAAGAACAAGCTGATCGCCATGCTGTCGATCAGGGACGTGGTAAAGGCTCAGGTGACCGATCTTCGGGCAGAGAACCATTATCTGAAGGATTACATCTCAGATAAATATCCGGGCTGATACGCTTTCACTAACGATTTTATAAAGGAATATACCGGTTAAAGGAGGTGACGTCAGGAGCCTTTCGTCTTGGTAAGATTCAGGAAGTTATTTACATAATATTTTTTTCAAGAAAAGGAGGAGTTTAATGAGTTCTACTATTTTGTTTGCGTTAGGATGCGGACTTCTTGGCGTTATCTACGCCATCATGACCGCGATGTGGGTTTCGAAGCAGGATGCAGGAAACGCCAAAATGCAGGAGATTTCGAATGCGGTTAAAGAGGGCGCCTACGCGTTCCTTGCCCGCGAATACAAGACCGTAGCGATGGTGGCTGTTGTCCTGGTCATCGCGATTGCGGCTATCCCCCAGCTCGGCATGTGGGCTGCGATCGGCTTTATCATTGGGACCGTCGGCTCTGCCTTTGCCGGCTTTGTCGGCATGTGGGTTACGGTTCGTGCAAACGTGCGCACGACCGCAGCTGCCAGCAGGGGGCTTCAGGCCGCACTCGGACTTGCCTTCAAGGGCGGTTCGGTTACCGGCGTCATGGTTGTCGGACTCGGCATCATCGGCCTTGCGGGATTTTACTTTATCGCAAAGCAGGCTGCCCCTGAACAGGCATTCCACGCACTGATCGGTCTCGGCTTCGGCTGTTCCCTTATGAGCGTCTTTGCCCGTATCGCAGGTGGTATCTATACAAAGGCGGCTGACGTCGGCGCCGACCTCGTCGGAAAAGTTGAGGCAGGCATACCCGAGGACGATCCCCGTAACCCTGCAGTTATCGCTGACAACGTCGGCGACAACGTCGGCGACTGCGCAGGTATGGCTGCCGACCTTTATGAGACGTACACCGTTACACTTGTTGCAGCAATGCTTCTTGCAAAGACCGTTTTTGGTGCTGAGAGCCCCTGGGTCGAATTCCCCATGATGCTCGGCGGCATCTCGATCATCGCCTCCATCATCGGTACCTTTGCCGTAAGACTTGGCAAGAGCCAGTACATCATGGGCGCCCTCTATAAGGGCCTCGCTGTTGCCGGTGTTCTGGCCGCAATAACCTTTTACATTGTGACCGGTGAATTTCTGAAGAGCCCTGAGGCGATGGCTTCAGTCGCGACACATCCGTCCTTTACCCAGATGAACGTCTTCCTTATGTCCCTGATTGGGCTTGCACTCACCGGCCTTATCGTTGCCATCACCGAGTACTTCACCGCCAAGGAATACGCTCCGGTTAAACATATTGCTCAGGCCAGCCTCACCGGCCACGGCACAAACGTTATCGCAGGTCTTGCAGTCAGCATGAAGTCGACCGCAGCCCCGGTTCTGGTTATCGTTGCCTCGATCCTTGGCGCTTACCAGCTGGGCGGCGGGTTTGACGGAGATTTGACCGGCGGACTTTTTGCTATCGCCCTGTCAGCGGTCTCGATGCTTTCGATGACCGGTATTGTTGTTGCCATTGACTCCTACGGTCCGATTACGGACAACGCAGGTGGTATCGCCGAGATGTCAGGACTTCCTGAAGAGATCCGGAACATCACCGATCCTCTCGATGCAGTCGGCAACACGACCAAGGCAGTCACCAAGGGTTATGCTATCGGCTCTGCAGGACTCGCAGCCCTTGTTCTTTTTGCAGAGTATTCACGCTCATTCTCGTCTCCGGTTCTGTTCGACCTTTCGAACCCGATGGTTCTGGCGGGTCTCTTCATCGGCGGACTGCTTCCGTACTACTTCGGTTCGCTTCTCATGGAAGCGGTCGGCAAGGCAGCAGGCAGCATCGTGGATGAGGTCAGGAGACAGTTCAGGGAGATCCCCGGTATCATGGAGTACAAGGCAAAGCCTGAGTACGGCAAGTGCGTTGATATCGTTACCCAGTCGGCGATCAAGCAGATGATGGTTCCGGCGCTCATCCCGGTCGTTGCTCCGATCCTGGTCGGGCTTCTCCTGGGCAAAGAGGCCCTCGGCGGCGTTCTCATCGGAAGTATCCTGACCGGACTCTTCCAGGCCATCGCCATGACCAGCGGCGGCGGCGCATGGGATAATGCCAAGAAGGCCTTTGAAGACGGCGTTACCGACTCCAAAGGTGTGGTCCATAAGAAGGGCAGCGACGGACACAAGGCCTCTGTCACGGGCGATACGGTCGGCGATCCTTACAAGGATACCGCAGGACCTGCCATCAACCCGATGATCAAGGTCATCAACATCGTGGCGCTCCTTATCGTTCCGATGCTGTAAGAAGTTCTTTCAGAAACACCAAAAGGGCTGGCCCGGATATCCGGACCAGCCCTTTTTTATTCTTGCAGGATTTCCCTTCCCCCCATCGGAACAGAGGTCTGCCTGCCGGCAGGCAGGTCGGGCAATGACAAGGAATGTGCCCTTATAACGGTCTTGTGAATAACTCTAAAATCCCTCCTGTCCTCCCTTTGCCAAAGGGAGGAACTGATAAGTTTATATGCGCTGGCAGTGCGTTTTAGAGGGCAAGCTCCTTTTTCAGCCAGTCCCTGATCTCTTCGGTAATCGCGTACATGCCGCAGGTTGGGGGCAATACCGGACTGTCGATCGCCCGCTTTAACATTTCTGCAGGCACCTCATCGATCTTCCCCACGGTATTGGTTATATCGCTCCTTCCGATCTTCAGGAGCATCAGAGCAGGCGCCTCCGACTCGGTTTCGATATAGAACATATACCCGGTAATATCCCTGAGCTTCGCCAGGTCCTCAGGTTTGGACTGAAACCGCGGCTCCATCATCATCTGCGGGGTCACGTCCAGCTTGATCTTCGGGAGGATATCCGGTCTCTGCTTGATATCCCGGAGTCCGAGCAGATCAAAAACACTTTTGTCATCAATTTCAGGCATGTCCATCTTGTTCCTCTTTCTTTAAACGTCGTTCCGGTACGGTTATATGGGCAATCTTCTCTTTGTTCCAGTCCGCGGAGACATACAGTCCGCAATAGCAGCTTCCGAATTCACTGACATCGTCGTTTCGGTAGGCGCAGGGGCAGATGATGTCAGCATCCCCTGACCTGACCCCGGAAGCCAGCCTGCAGGGGCATGACCGGTAGCCATAGCGCTCTTCGTTCCTGAGCAGTCCGGTGAGGATATCGAGAACAAACGCCCTGTCCCGGTTCAGCTCCATCCCCTGACTTCGCGCATAGGCTGTCAGGGCTGTAAAAAGCTGTTCGGGGGTCATGTCTTCACATCCGTAGTGCTGCCGAGGATCTTTGCCCGGAGCGCCTCGGGGTCATACCCGACGATCACCTCCTCGACAACAATCGTGGGATAGGTCTCCCGGGGGTTCCTCTTTGCCACTTCCCTGGTCATAACCCATTGCTCTCCGCCCTGCAGCAGATCAACCTCAATAAGCGTGTAGTCGATGCCGTTGTCGTCGAGAAATCCCTTCGCCTTTTTGCACACGGGACACGTGCTGAGAGAATAGAGCGTCACTTTCTTCATGTTAACATCCCTGACCTCGTGAATTGCCGGATGACCGGCTGCAATGGTATCAACCGCGAACGATATAGTATAATACAGACAACGTGCTCAGTGGAAACAGAGCGGCATGAGCGGCGAATACTTTCTTTCCCATTTCCAGTTTATCTGCCAACGTCCGTATGCCATTGACGCAAAATCATGACAACAGAGGAGTGCTCTCATGGGTGAAAAAAAGAATAAGAACAAGGCCGCAGTCGACGATATAAAGCAGGCCCTCGAGGGCAAGATCAAGCAGAGCGTCATTGTTCCCGAGTATCTTACTGCCAAGTCCCGTTTCAGATTCAGGTGCTACCCCGGAATCGGCTGTTTCACCAAATGCTGCAGCGGCATAAAAATTATTCTCTCACCCTATGACATCTACCGGCTGAAAAACCGGCTCGGCAAGACCTATCTGGAATTCCTCAGCGAATATACGGTTCCCATGACCATAGAGGGCTCATCCCTTGAAGTGGTCGGCCTCCGCATGCTGGACGACGGGTTGCGGTCCTGCCCCTTTGTTACCCCCGAGGGCTGCACGGTATATACCGACCGGCCCCTCACCTGCAGGTATTATCCTATCGGCATGGGCATGATGAAGACAGACACCGGTAAAAGCGGGGAAGATTTCTTTATTAAGGTCAAGGAAGATCACTGCCTCGGCCATAATGAAGAAAAGGTCTGGACCATCCAGGAGTGGCGGCAGGACCAGGAGTCTGACCTCTATGACGAGATGAATAACGACTGGATGGCGATCGTCCTGAAGGCGAAGACCCTCGGCAAGGTCGAGTTCAGCCAGCGGTCGCTTCAGCTCTTCTATATCGTCAGCACGAACCTCGACCTCTTCAGGGACATGGCCTTTACGCAAAAATTTATCGATGCCTATCAGCTCGACCCCGAGACGCTGAAGAAACTCGCGGAGGACGAACTGGAGCTTCTGAAGTTTTCCCTGAAATGGCTTCGATTCGTGACGTTTAACGAGGGTGATTTCCAGGTCGATCAGGAGGCCCGGCAGAAGGCGAAGGAGAAACTCCTTGCGCAGGCCGAAGAGGAGATGAAAAGACGCAGGGAAGAAGAAGCAGACATTGAAATAGAGGACTAGGCCGCAGCAACCGGGTTTGTAAAAAGCTCCTGAGGCAAGGCGCAAGAACTGAGGAATGAGGCGCGCTTTTTTACTGCGTTGCAGCGGCGAGGTTTGAAGCGCAACGCAGCCTGCGGACGGTTTGCGAGCCCGTCAATACTTCAGTTTCAGAAAGTTCCTCAGCAGGTCCTTGCCGGAGGTCGTGAGGATCGACTCGGGATGGAACTGGACCCCTTCAATGATGAATTCCTTATGCCTGACTCCCATGATCTCGCCGTCGTCTGTCCAGGCGGTTATCTCGAGACAACCCGGCATGGTCTCTTTTTTGATCACCAGGGAGTGGTAACGGGTCGCGATGAACGGGTTCGGGAGCCCCTCATAGATGGTCCTGCCGTCGTGCCGGACCATCGAGGTCTTCCCGTGCATCAGCATCGGTGCGCGGATGATGTCGCCGCCGAAGGCAGCTCCGATCGACTGATGGCCGAGGCAGACGCCGAGAATCGGTATCCTTCCGGCAAAATGTTTGATGGTGCCGACTGATATGCCGGCCTCGTTCGGGGTGCACGGCCCCGGGGAAATTACAATACGGTCCGGCCCCATCGTTTCGATGTCCGCAAGGGTAATCCTGTTGTTCCTGAATACCCGAATATCCTCCCCCAGTTCGCCGAGATACTGTACGAGGTTGTACGTAAAGGAATCATAGTTGTCGATCATCAGAAGCATCAGCCAAGGCCCTCCTCTGCCATCTCAACGGCCTTTATCATCCCGCGGGCCTTATTGACGGTCTCGGTATATTCGCCCTCGGGCTGTGAGTCGGCAACGATGCCCGCGCCCGACTGGACATAGATGACGCCGTCTTTTATGATAAGCGTCCGGATCGTGATGCAGGTATCCATATTCCCCGAGTAGCTGAAATAGCCGATAGAGCCTGCGTACGGGCCGCGCTTTGTCGGCTCGAGCTCCTCGATGATCTCCATTGCCCTGACCTTTGGGGCACCAGACACCGTCCCTGCGGGAAAGCACGCCCCGAGGACATCGAAGGCGTTCAGGCCCTCCTGCAGCTCGCCTTCGACGTTCGAGACGAGGTGCATGACATGACTGTACCGCTCGACAGCCATCATCGCAGTCACCTGTACAGTCCCCGGCCGCGATACTCTTCCGACATCGTTTCTGCCGAGGTCGACGAGCATGATATGCTCTGCAAGCTCTTTGGGGTCCTGCCTGAGTTCTTCTTCCAGCGCCTTGTCCTCCCGGTCCGTCTCGCCGCGCCTTCTCGTCCCTGCAATAGGGCGGAGGACGATCTTGCTGCCTTCGAGCCGCACCAGTATTTCAGGAGAAGACCCGACGATCTTCGCATCCCCGATATCGATAAAGTACATATAGGGGGAGGGATTGATTACCCGGAGGGCCCGGTATATATCAAAAGGGTCTGCAGTTGAAGGCCGGGAGAACCGCTGAGAGAGGACGACCTGGAAGATGTCGCCCGCACGGATATATTCCTTTGCTGCATCCACCGACGACATAAAGGCCTCGGGTGTCTGATTTGAGGCGAGCCCCTCTTCTGCCTGCGCCCCGGCGTGATCATTGATGGCGAGCGGTGTCCTCAGCTGCGCGATGAGCGCCCTGATTTTTTCCGTTGCCTCCCGGTAGGCCTCCTCGGGGGTCTGGCCTTCTATGTGCGCATTGGATATCACCTTGATCTTCTGCCTGAGGTTGTCGAAGATCAGCATGGTATCCGTAACCATCAGGAAAAAGTCGGGCAGGTCGAGCCCCTGCTTCTCCTTCAGGTCGATCGTCTCAAAATACCGGACCATGTCGTAGCCGATATAGCCGACAAGTCCCCCGTAAAAGCGCGGCAGCCCCCGGATCTCAACCGGCCGGTAGCGGGATATCTCCTCCTGCACCAGAGACATCGGGTCATCCGAGGTGAGCACCTGGGGGGCCTGGGCCCCGTTGATGATAGAGACCGTCCCTCCCTTGCCCCTGATGATGCGTGACGGCCGTGAACCGATAAAGGAATAGCGGGCCCATTTCTCGCCGCCCTCAACACTTTCCAGCAGGAAAGACGGCGAGCCGCCGACCTTCAGGTAGGCGGTTACCGGCGTATCCGCGTCCGCCAGGATCTCTTTGTAGACCGGGATGAGGTTGCCTTTTTCAGCTAATGTTTTAAATGTATCGAAATCAGGGTACATATCAGTAAAAATCACTTGTCAAATTTTTTGGTTTTGAATTATAATTATAACTCATGTTGCAGTAAGAAGTTAAGGACTGCCCTGTTCTTTGTGTATAGTCCTGACGAAGTTTCGATGCGGGAATAGCTCAGTGGTAGAGCACAACCTTGCCAAGGTTGGGGTCGCGGGTTCGAATCCCGTTTCCCGCTCCATAAAAAATAAGCGATCAGCCGTCAGTATTCAGGTCTCGGCAGAGAGACCCCCAGAGATGCAGATTCTTTGATTGATTTCCCCGCTGACGGCTGATGTGTCGACTGATAACTGACTTAATGGCGACGTACCCAAGTGGCTAAGGGGGAGGTCTGCAAAACCTTTATGCAGCGGTTCAAATCCGCTCGTCGCCTCCACTTTTTCCCGCTTCCTTGTCATCCCGCAGCGTTTCCAGTATTGCAGCATCAAGCCCCTTTTCTTCGAAATATTCCTTTTCAAGCGATTCGATATAGAAGCGGTCGAGCCCGCTGTTTTCGAGAAAGTCCTCCCTGAGTGCCGCGTCCTTTTTCTGGATGACCTCGGGCAGGATCTGGTTGAGGTAGACCGACTCCTTCCGGAGATCGATGAAGACCTTCTCAAAGAGCCTCTCGGGCAGCTTTCCGGTGATGCCGCGGTCGGCCAGTTCTGTCATGATGTCCGCCCGTATCTTTTCCCTCACCTCTTTCATTTCCAGTCCGGGGAAAAAGCTGCGCATGCGCTCCTTCAGGGCTGCGTGCGTCTCGTGGTACAGCCGCTCCTCGCTGTTGAGGTTCTTCAGCGAGGTGATCACGTCTTTCAGTGAGGCCTCGCCCTTCTGGATATTGTCTATGCCCCCGAGGATCAGCCGGATCTTCTGCCTGCCGTAGTTTGTGATGTATTTATTGCCAAGGAGGTCACGGACAAAGACCGACGTGAAGAGGACGGGGTCAAGGTCATCGAAGGCCTTCTTGTTGCCGACCAGGCTGCGCAGGGATTCCTCCCTGAAGTCGATCTGCTTCATAAAGGCCAGCTGGCTGAGGACTGCATGGACATTGTCATAGCGGTCAAAGTAGGTGATAATCGAGCTGAGTTCCTCGAAGATGCTGAAATCGTCTGTCTCGCGGGAGAGCTCGTCGCAGGCCTTGCCGATGTCGAGCAGGACCTGTTCAAAGCCCCGGTCGTTCTGGGAATAGGCAAGATGCTTGGCCCTGATCAGCCTGACAATGTCGTCCTTGATGATATGCTGCTTGAGCGTCGGGTCCTTGAAAAAGAGATTTTCGAGTACGGCCCGGACATCCTTGAGATAGTCCTGCTCCTCGATCTCCTGGATTTTCTTGCCTTTCAGCAGCAGCTCGTCGAGCGTATCAAAGAGCACACTCGGGATATTGTTCCTGATGCTCAGGGTTCTGAGCCGGTTCAGCCGCGCATATTCAGAGCCGTGCAGGGTATCGCGGGTCAGGCCTTTCAGCAGGATGTCCCGGTAGGCGTCGACGACGACCCTGTTTTCCGGGTGGCGGTACATGATATCGATCTTCATCCGCTCCTGCTGGTAGCGGTCGATATTGTTTTTGAGGACGATCTTTTCGAGGAGGGCCTCGTCCGCAGGGCTGAGCTCCCTGTTCTTGCCGTACATCTCCCTGTAGGTTTCGTAGTATTCAAGGTTGGCCCTGTTCACCAGTTTGAAGATAAAGACGATTGAGCGCTCCTCGTTCAATTCCGTGCAGAAGCTGCCGAGCAGGTCCGTGTCCCGTTCGTCGGCGAGCAGGTTTGTCCTCTTGAGGAATTTACCGACTGCCTTGAGGATCTGCCGCTGGCGTTTCCGGTAGTCCCCGCCAAACTCTGAAGAGACGATGAAATAATAGTTCGTGACGGCATGCCCCTGGAGGAAGAGGCGGGAAAAGGTCTCGATCCCGTCGGTGTTGTTGGTGAAGACGACCTGTTCCCGGTCATCGAGGAAGGCCCCGAACATGATCAGGCGGTTCAGCAGGTCGGTTTTCTCCAGGTCCTTGACAGGTTTTTCGACCCCGAACATATATTCGCAGAAGCTGCCGCCGGTCCCCCGGTACATCAGGTGGGTTTCGGTGATAGAAAATTCATTGCCGCGCGAGAAAAACCGGATCCGGGATTCCTCCTCTTCATAGAAGTATGAATTGTATGTGCTGGGGCCTGCAACAAAGGCGAAATAATCGATAATGCCGATGCTGCCGTGGATTCTGAGGTCTTTGATCATATCTAGAAATATACCACAGGATCAGGGAAACATTCTATTTGGGGCGGGTTCTCCGCCGGCCGGTCACCGGTATTCCTTTTTAGGGTACGATGCGATTACAATACACCACTGCTGTATGCGGAGGCGTCCATGGATAAACTGGTTATTAGCGGAGGAAAAAGGCTGACCGGAACGGTCGAGATAAGCGGGGCGAAGAACGCCGCCCTGCCGATCATGGCCGCGTCGATCCTTGCGGAGGGGGAGCATCATATTATGAACGTTCCGCAGCTGCGGGATGTCAGGACCATGGGGCGGCTGATCGCAAATCTCGGGGCCGGGTTTCACCTTGAAGACAGCAGGGCCATCCTGGACTGCACCATGATCGGGAACTTTGAGGCGCCGTACGATCTTGTCAGTACGATGCGTGCATCGGTCCTTATCCTCGGCCCGCTGCTGGCAAGGCTCGGCAAGGCAAAGGTCTCTTTGCCCGGAGGGTGCGCCATTGGCGCAAGGCCGATAAACCTGCACCTTATGGGGCTGCAGAAAATGGGCGCCACCATCAAGCTCGAATCGGGCTATGTGCTTGCGAAGGCGAAGCGGCTGAAAGGCGCCTCCATATATTTTGATACGCCGACCGTCACGGGGACTGAAAATATCATGATGGCCGCAGCGCTTGCCGAGGGAAAGACGGTTATTGAAAACGCGGCCCGGGAACCGGAGGTGACCGACCTGGCGCATGCCCTGATATCTATGGGCGCGAAGATCAGGGGTGCCGGCGAAAGCCTGATCGAGATCGAGGGGGTCAGCCGCCTTGAGCCGCTGGACTATTCCATTATTCCGGACCGTATCGAGGCAGGTACGTTTATGACGATTGCCGGGATCACCGGCGGTGACATTACAATAAAGAAATGCAGGCCCGACCATCTCGATGCCCTGATCAACAAGCTGCAGGACAGCGGAATCAGGTTCAAGAAGGTCCGCGACGGTATCAGGGTGATCGGGCCGGAGAGGCCTTCCGCAGTGAGTGCCAAGACGATGCCCTATCCGGGATTCCCCACTGACATGCAGGCGCAGTTTATGGCAATGATGTGCATTGCTGACGGCACCTGCGTTATTTCCGAAAAGATATTCGAGAACCGGTTCATGCATGTTGCCGAGCTCCGCAGGATGGGGGCTGACATAACGATCGAGGGCGGGACCGCCACGATCAGGGGCATTTCCCGCCTGAAAGGAGCGCCGCTGATGGCGACAGACCTGCGGGCGTCCGCCTCGTTGATCGTCGCAGCGCTGGCGGCTGAAGGACAGACGACGGTCCATCGCATCTATCACCTTGACCGCGGCTATGAACGGATCGAGGAGAAACTCCAGGGGCTCGGGGCGGATGTCAGGAGAGAAAAGGAGTAGCCCCGCCCATCTGATGAACAGCCTTTTCAGGCGAACAGCATATACTGAATGAAGGCCACAAGAAAAATATAGACGCTCGAGGGAATGATCTTCTTGTAGACCCCCCACATGTCGGCCTTGAAATACTCCCGGGTCAGTACCAGGCAGAGGTGCACAGGGGATATCAGGACGCCGATAAAGCCTGCTGCGAACGCCATGGACATGACCGGCAGTGACGCACCGCCGGTGATACTCATTATCAGCGGGAAGGTGCTTCCGACAAACCCAACCGTCAGCCCGGTCAACAGACCCGTCAGAAACGGCAGCAGACAGATGATCGGCAGCACCGGTATACCGTTATCAACAAACACGGCGCTCAGGTTCCTGACCGACCCGGTGGCCTCCATCGTTTCCTTGAAGAGCATGGTGCCGAGGATCAGGACGAAGACATCGGGGGTAAAGCCATGGCGTATAATCCGCCAGATGTCGGCGGGCCGGTGGCGGAACAGGATGAAAAGCGGGATGATCATGGCCAGCAGCGCATAATGCAGGTCCATCTTCAGAGCGACGACCAGCAGGAGGACGGCAGCGACCGGCACGAAGCTCAGCAGGGCGCGCCTGCCCGTGACGTCTGCGTTGGCGGGAGGCTGCGCTGCCGGAACGGGCGTGGTACCGCGCTTCCCCATATTGCGCATGCTATATACGAAACCCATGCCGAAGAGGACCAGGGCATACGTGCTGTTTGCCACGACAAAGCTGTAGAGCGGAATCCCGGAGAGCGCGGACGCCAGCAGTATGCCGGGATAGAGCGGCAGGATGTACTCCCAGGGGTGCCTGAACCAGTAGTTGATATAGGCCTTCTCCTCCCTGCTCATAGGCAGCCCTGCGGTGGCCTCCCTGACCATGGGCGCCGAGAAGTAGGCGCCGCCAAGTGATGGCAGCATTCCGATCAGCAGCGGCATGGAAATGACAACCGCCTTTCTGCTCCGGACGTATGTTTTGACGGAGGACATCATGATCGAAAGCACGTTGTTTTCCCGCAGAAGCATCTCGAAGATCCTGATGAGCGAAAGGGAGAGCCACAGGGTTATCGTGACCCTGCCGGAGATCGTCTTTATGCCGGTCCCGATGACGGCGGAGAGATCCATCCGGTATAACAGCATCAGTGCCGAGGCGGCAATCAGCAGGACGTAACCGACCGGGATTTTTTTTCTGAGCAGGGTCAGGATAAGAATAAAGGTCAGCACTATTCTGATGATATCGAGCATGGGGTAGTGTATCACAGGAGAAGGGCTGATAAGAACCGCAGGGACACTGATCAGGCGCTTCCCTGCCGTTGAAACCGCCTCCGTCAAAACATCTTGACAAGAGGGCGGAAAAGGAGTAAGTTGTAATCAAGGAGTAAGCATGAAGCACAGGCTGTAAAAGGTGGTCTTGCTCCTCTTTACACGGCGTCTCAGGCAACAGCGTAGTATTAACGCATTGTGAGATGATTAATCTCTGAAGAGACCGGTGGTAGAGAGGACCTACAAGTCCACCTTTTTTATTGCCTGAAGTCCTCTGGCAGTCCTCTGATGGGGCCGCTGCCTTCATCGTATTTTTCCCCAGCTTCTGCCGCACAGCCGCAGCCCCGGATACGGGGGCCGCTCCCCCCGCCATAATCGAAAGTCAGTGCTCAGAGAGTCCTCAGCCGGTTACTCCCTTCGTATTCTTGCCGAAAGTCCCCGCAATAGTGCAAAATATCCTGAAAAATAATCTCAGGAGAGAGCGTGGCGGTACGGGTTGGCGTGATTGGTGTCGGGTATCTCGGACGACATCATGCAAGGATTTTTTCCGGCATAGAGGATGTTGAGCTTATCGGCGTTTCTGATATCAACGAGACGGCTGCCGCCGAGATTGCGCAGACGTACGGCTGCCTTCCCTATGCTGACTACCGAGAGCTGCTCGGACAGTGTGATGCGGTCAGTATCGTCACCCCGACGACGACGCATCATGCCATTGCAATGGACTGCATTGCGGCAGGCACTGATCTTCTCATTGAGAAGCCCATAACCGCTGACATAGGCCAGGCAAAGGCGGTTGTCGGGGCAGCGGCTGCAAAGAACCTGATCCTCCAGGTCGGCCACCTGGAACGGTATAACCCCGGCATAATTGCCGCAGCGGGGATGATTGCGGGCCCCCGTTTTATCGAGTCCGAACGCCTGTCCCCTTTTATGGGCAGGGCAGATGATGTTGATGTTACCCTGGACCTGATGATTCATGATATTGATATCGTCCTGAGCCTGGTCAACTCGAGACTGACGGATATCCGGGCTTTTGGCAAGACCATGATTACCGAGAAGATCGATCTTGCCAAGGCATGGCTTGAATTTGAGAACGGGGCCCGGGCCTTGATAACAGCCAGCCGGCTTTCGCCTGAAAAGGTGCGGACCCTGAAGGTATTTCAGAGGGACGCTATAATCGCGATCGATTACCAGAAACAGGAGGTAAGCCGCTCCTGGAGGGAAGGCAGGGAAATCGTGTCGGAGGTGGTGCGGCCCGAGACCAGGGAGCCGCTCAAGGAAGAGCTGCGTGATTTTATTTTTTGCGTCAGGAACAGAAAGAGCCCCAGCGTCTCGGGTGTCGAGGCGATGAACGCCCTTGACGTTGCATTGAGGATAACCGATATGCTGAAGGCCGGACAGTGATTATGAGCGTGAATGGAGATGGTTTATTATGATACCGATGGTTGATCTCAAGCGGCAGTTCCATGACATAAAGGATGAAATCTGCGCGGCGATAACGGATGTCCTCGAGAGTTCCCAGTATATTCTCGGTCCGAAGGTGGTGGAACTCGAGAGCCGGATAGCTGCCTATCACGGTGTTGCCGAGGCCCTCGGCGTTGCGTCGGGGACTGATGCGCTCCACCTCGCGGTCGAGGCGCTCGGTATCGGCGAAGGGGACGAGGTTATTACGACGCCGTTCACTTTTTTTGCCACGGCGGAGGCGATCATGTATACCGGTGCCACCCCGGTATTTGCGGATGTTGAACCTGACACCATGAATATCGATCCGGTTGAGATCGAAAAAAAGATCACGGAGCGGACCCGGGCCATCCTCCCGGTGCATATCTTCGGCCATCCTGCTGACATGGACAGGATTAATGCCCTTGCAAAGAAATATGACCTGAAGGTGATCGAAGACTGCGCCCAGTCCTTTGGCGCCGACTATAACGGCAGGAAGGCCGGGAGCTTCGGTGACGCAGGCTGCTTCAGTTTCTATCCGAGCAAGAACCTCGGGGCGTATGGTGACGGCGGCATGATCCTGCTGAAGGACCCTGCAGTGACCGCTGAAGTCCGCAAGCTGAGAAACCACGGTTCAAAAGGCATGTACCGGCATGAATGCGTCGGGTTCAACAGCAGGCTCGACGAAATCCAGGCTGCCATACTTCTTGTTAAGTTCGGCCGGATAGACCAGTACAATGACCTGAGAAGGCAGAAGGCCGCCCTCTACAACCGTCTCCTGACAGCGGATGTCGCACTCCCGGTGGAACGCGAAGGATGCAGGCATGTCTATCACCAGTATACGATCAGGTGCAGCAACCGGGAAAAACTTCAGAAGGTCCTTCATGAAAAAGGTGTTTCCTCTGTTGTCTATTATCCGGTGCCTGTCCACCTCCAGGAGGCGGTCAGCGTCCTCGGCTATAAGCGCGGCGATCTGCCCGTTGCGGAGGAGGCTTCAGAAAAAGTCCTTTCGCTTCCGGTCTACCCCGAGCTTGAAGAATCCTCGATCAGGGAGATAGCTGAAATCATCAATCATGCCTGAGACGGTCATGATCGTTGCCGGAGAGACCTCGGGAGAGCTCTACGGCGCCCTGCTTGCTTCTTCATTGAAAAACAGAATCCCGGATATTGAAATTGTCGGCATCGGCGGACGGCGCATGCAGTCTGCCGGAGTCAGGCTGGTGGCCGGGATTGCGAGCGCCTTTGGGCTTGCCGAGGCGGTATCGGCGCTCCGGGAGCTCAGGAAGTCCTTCCAGAAGGCGGTGGATGCATTGCAGCAGGAGAGGCCGTCAGTGCTTGTCCTGATCGATTATCCCGACTTTAACCTCAGACTGGCCGAGAAGGCAAAACAGCTGGGCATCAAGGTCCTCTACTATGTCAGTCCCCAGGTCTGGGCCTGGAGGAGAAAGCGGATTTACCGCATTGCCCGGCTTGTCGACCGGATGGCCGTCATCCTGCCTTTCGAGGTCGACATTTACCGGGAGACCGGGCTGGACTGCGAGTTTGTCGGCCATCCGGTCTTTGACGAGATCAGGGGGATGGCGGCAGACAGAGACAGACTGAAGGAGGCGCTGGGACTCGACCCGGCGAGGCCGCTCCTTGCACTGCTGCCCGGCAGCAGGACCCATGAAATCGACAGGCTGCTCCCGGTCCTCGCATCGCTTCTGGACGTCTTCAGGACGGAGTTCAGGGCCTTCCAGTTCTGCATTCCCTTTGCACCCAACACCGACCTTCAGAAATATGAAGCAGTACTTGAGCCGTTGCGAAGGCGGGGGGTGGTTATCAATCAGGGCAGGTCGCTTGAGGTTATGGCGGCCGCTGACTGCGCTGTACTGGCCTCCGGTACGGCAACCCTGCAGGCAGTATTTCTTAATCTGCCGATCGTGGTCATCTACAAGGTCTCGCTGCTGACGCAGCTGATCGGCAGGCTGCTTATCCATGCCCGGTTCATGACTCTCGCCAACATTCTGGCGGACAGGGAGGTGGTCAGGGAGTTCCTGCAGGGGCAGGTGACGCTTCCCAATATCATGGCTGAGCTGCGGAAGATCCTGACCGACGGCAGCCATAGGACCGCTCTCCTCGAATCCTACGGAAAAATTCAGGACATCTTCAGGAGCAGGCATGCCTCGGACAGGGTCGCCGGGATGGTCATCGAGATGGCCGGATGGAAGAAAAGCTAGCCGGTTGTGCGGCGGGTATGTCCGGTGTTTTTTATCTATAGTCTCCTCTATACTGCAGCGGTTTGCGTCCTGGTGCTGCCCCAATATCTGAAACGGCCGGCAAAACTCCGTGGGATATGGCTGAGAGAGAAGCTTGGGATCGTGCAGGCTGCCTCCGGAGATGGAGCCCCGCAACCGGTCTGGGTGCATGCGGTTTCTGTCGGTGAGGTGACTGCAGCCCTCCCTCTCCTGAATATCCTGAAGGCCTCGCATCCCGACGTCCCGGTCATCCTTTCAACCATGACCGATACCGGCCGTGGCGTGGCGGAATCAAAGGTCCCCTCCGGTGTCAGCGTGGTCTATATGCCTTTTGATTTCTCCTGCATCATGAAGCGGTTTTTGCGCAGGACACGACCGCGGCTTTTCCTGATCGTCGAAACAGAGATCTGGCCAAATGCGATCAGGACCGCCCGCCTTCAGGGAATCCCGGTCATCATGGTCAACGGCAGGCTCTCGGCGAAGTCCTTCAGGGGGTATTCGAAAATTTCAGGTTTCATGAAAGAGGTGCTGAACCACGGAACGCTCTTCCTGATGCAGACCGAGGGCGACGCGGAGCGTATGAGGCTTCTTGGTGCCGACGGGAAGAAGGTGCAGGTGTCCGGCAGTTTTAAATTCGACAGCCCTGACCGGCAGTCTATCCCTTTGTGGGCAGCCGGGCTGGAAGGTCCCGTTATCGTGGCCGGCAGCACCCATGCAGGAGAAGAGGAGCTGGTGATCGCTGCCTTCAGAAGAAACCTGGAGCAGGTCCCGTCACTGACGCTGGTGCTGGCCCCGCGCCACCCCGAGCGTTTTGCCGAAGTGGCTGCGCTGGTCAGGGAAAGCGGCCTTCCTTTTGTCAGGAGGACAGAACTGCCCGAGGCCGGGCGAAAAGACGGCAGGGGCCCGCTGATTATCATCCTGGACAGCATAGGAGAACTTTCGGCGGTCTATGGCATTGCAGATATTGCGATCATCGGAAAGAGCTTTCTGGGTGAGGGGGGGCAGAATCCCCTCGAGCCGGCCAAATGGGGGAAAGCGATTCTCTGCGGACCGCATATGGAGAATTTCCCTTTTATTCAGGATTTCTACCAGGAGGGCGCTGCTTTTCCAGTGACTGCGGAGGGTCTTGCCGGCACGATTGCGGAGCTGCTTGCAGAGCCGTCCATCGCCAGGGAAGCCGGGGAAAAGGCCCGGGTGCTCTATGCGAAAAACTCAGGGGCCGCGGTGAGATCCTTCGAGGCGATCAGGCACTATCTGCGCTGAAGCAGGGCCTGTATACCGGGGCCGCACGACCGTGCTCACCACTGCTGGATCACCTTCCGGATCTCCCGCTCCCTTTCCATGACATAGAGCCTGATCTTCTTGCCGTCTTCCTGGTGGGGGAAGAGCTCAAGTCCGTAGAAGATGCCCTTTGGAGACAGTCTGGAGGTCCTTCCGCCCGGTCCGCCTCTGTATTCATTTTTAAAGACGAGGACAGCATTGGAGAGGACGGTATTGTCGTTCTCTCCCGGTAGCCTGATGCAGCAGATAAACTTCTCTTCAAGATCCAGGATCGTCGGAGAAACGAACCCCACGCCGCCTTCAGATATGTCCTTGACGCTAAAGGGGAGTGTGCCGTAATGCACTGTTTTTACGTAAAGGACTGCGGGAGATTTCACCGACGGCTCGACCCTGATAAACCTCCGGGGAAACGCACCAAGGGCCTCGGGTATGGATGCGGTGACGACCGACTTTTCATCGACCGAGCCATGGAAGGTGATGTCCTGCACCACGCAGCCATAGGTCAGGCCGTTGATCTCGAAGGTTGCATGGCAGAGCAGGGCGGTCCTGAGGAATGTCAGGAGCCGGTAAGGGGAAAACCTGCCGAAGGTGACCCGTGAGGTGCCATGCACGCTGACGACGTAACAGAGCCCCTTGCCGGTAATAATATGGCCGGACTCCTCTTCCATCGGAAAGGAGAGGATGATCGGCAGGTTTTTTTCCTTGAGATACTGAAATGCCTCTACCGGTTTCATGGCTGCATGTATTCTAATGTATTTATGGGAATTTTTGTACCCGGAATACCATATATTCCGTTTGTATGATAGGATATCTGCCAGAAGTCGCTGGTGATAAGGAGGTTGTATGGCAGAGTCATGGCATGAAGGGCTTCCGGATGATGCATTTATGGCCGAGGCCGACAGGCAGTACATGCTTCAGATCAGGAAGATCAGGGAAGGACTCGCCCGGGGATTGGGATTCGACGAGGCGTCTGCGCTGATCGAAGAGCAGGATGAAGGGGTGAAGGCAAGTATACTTGATGATACCCTGAAGGTCCTGATCGCCGAGGAGCATTTTGCCAGGGGCATAGGCCTCGAGGAGATGGCGCAGAGAATGAAGATCCCGGCAGAGAAGCTCGAAGCCGCCAAGAAAAGCATGCTCGATGAGATTGTCGGAGACTCCTCGCTGCGGGAATACCTGCATGAGCTTGATGATGAAGACCCCGGCCGGGTAGATGCCTGAAGCAGCAGTCTTCAGTTTGTTTTGGCAACCGTAAACGGGATATAATACTATCCGGCATGAAGAAGTTTCTATTGGTGGCAGCTGTCGTATTCCTTCTTTCACCCCACCTGTCGCAGGCCAGCATGCTGGTCGGAGGGGACAGCGTCTATACCGTCAGAAAGGGTGATACCGTTGAACTCATCGGTTCAAGGCTCGGCGTGAGCTGGAAGCAGATTGTACGCGAGAACAGACTTGATCCGAAGAAACCGCTGAAGAAGGGAACGACACTCAGGGTGAATACCCGGAAGATAGTCCCCCTGATCGTTGAGGAAGGGATTATTATCAATATTCCGGACAGGACCCTCTACTATTTCAAGGCCGGGCAGATCGATACGATGTTCCCCGTGGCGTTGGGTATGGTTCCCCGGAAGGACGCGGACTGGACGACCCCCCTGGGAAAGTTTACGGTCCTGAGAAAAGCGA
The DNA here is from genome assembly GCA_964499365.1 of uncultured Thermodesulfovibrio sp. GTDB lineage: Bacteria > Nitrospirota > Thermodesulfovibrionia > Thermodesulfovibrionales > UBA6898 > PALSA-1316. The sequence goes on along the minus strand of CAZCKU010000006.1, from coordinate 62,284 downwards.
AGAACCCTTCCTGGTACGTACCCAAGTCGATCCAGGCAGAAATGGAGGCAGAAGGCAAACCGGTTGAGACCATAGTGCCGCCGGGCCCTGAAAATCCTCTCGGGCGTTTTGCAATCAAGACCTCTCTTTCCGGCATCCTGATCCACGAAACGATCAAGCCCCAGTCTGTGTATCGTTTCAGGAGCCACGGCTGTATCCGGGTGATGCCGGAGCATATGGAGAAATTCTTTGACAGGGTCGAGGTCAATACACCGGGTGAACTGGTCTATCTGCCGGTCAAGGTTGCTCTTTCGCCGGAGGGGCGTATTTTTCTGGAGGTCCACGGCGATTTTTATAAAAGAATAAAGGACCTGAGGGCCGCGGCAAAGGCTGCTATTGAGGAGCGCGGTCTTTCGGAGAGCGTCGACTGGGGGAAATTCGAAAAGGTATTGAAGGACAGGGAAGGTATTCCCAGGGATGTTACCAAAACGCAGGAAATGACCTATCAGGCAAGGAGAGATACCCGTGGGCAAAGAAGAACAGATTAAGGCAAAAATTTTTCAGGCTGCGATAAACTATGTGCGCGAAACCCATCCCCAGGGCATAGACAGTGCATATACCTATTTCTGGGATGAGCAGCAGCCGGATGAGGTGATGGGCGGTGTTGCCCTTGAACTCGGCTTTATCAATTTTGAGGACTGGCTGATCTTTGATCATAAGGCGAACGAGAAGGGTGAGTCCTTTCTGACCCTGTATGGACGGCACGACCGGTGCCTGGGCCCTGAAGAGCTCTCGGTCATCGAGAAGATGAAGGGTTCGGTCCTGAGCCTTTATGAGGTTGCGTCCGTGGCACGGGACAAGCGGGTGCTGCTGAAAGACCTGCTTCTCGGAGAAGAGGTCCCCCTGCGGGACAAGAGCCTGACAAAGGGGCTGAAGAAGGGCGATTTGTTTGCGACGCGGATACTGCAGCTGGACGACAATTTTGTGATGAGCGGCTGCGTCTATCCCTATAGCGCGGACCAGAAGAAACAGGTCCTCAGGAAGATCGAGAAACAGTTCGGACGCTATGTCCGGAACGTGAAGCAGGACGGAACGATGAAGGATTACCTGAAGGACTATGGAGACGTTTTTAATATAATCTGGATGAGCTTTATCCTGGACCCGCAGGAAGCCGGCGAGGGAATGCCGCCGGAGTACGCCGGGCAATAGACTCTGCCCGCCGGGCAAAGAGGTTTGTGATATAATGCAGAAGTCATGAATATCAAACGACTGGTCAAAAAAGATGTTGCGACACTGCGGGCTTACCAGGCTGCTGAAATACCGTGCAGGATTAAGCTGGACGCCAATGAAAGTCCCTACGGCTTCGGTGGCGCGCTGACGGCTGCTGCGTCCGTCAGGACGAACCGCTATCCCGACCCCGAGGCAAAGGCCCTGAAAAGGATACTTGCCAGGGATTTCCGGGTGAGCCCGGAAAATATCCTGCAGGGGAATGGTTCGGATGAACTCATCTATTATCTGATCGCGACCTTTGGCGGGCCTGTCCTCTATCCGGTGCCGACCTTTTCGATGTACGGGATTATTGCGCAGGCATTCGGGGAAGAGAAGGTCGAAGTATCGCTGGACGAGTCCTATGACCTTGACGCGGCAGCAATGCTGACTGCAGTGAGACGGAAGAAGCCGAAGCTCATCTTTCTCAGCAGTCCGAACAACCCCACGGGGAACTGTTTTTCTTCAGAGAGGATATTGCCGCTGCTCGAGGCCTCAAAAGGCATCGTGGTGGTCGATGAGGCCTATCAGCCCTTTGCCAGTGACAGGGGGTTCCTGCCGCTGCTCAAGGACTACCAGAATCTGGTTATCCTGAGGACCCTCAGCAAGATAGGCCTTGCGGGCCTGAGACTCGGTTTTATGGTAGCCTCCCCGGAAATTGTCGGCGAAGTCAACAAGGTGCGCCTTCCTTTCAATGTGAATGCCCTCTCCCAGGCGGTTGCGGTTGCGGCCCTGCAGGAGAAGAAAACACTGAAGGCATCAATCCGGCAGATCGTTGCCGAGCGCGACCGGCTGCTCAGTGCAATGGAAACGATTCCGGGGATAACGCCGTATCCGTCAGAGGCGAATTTTATCCTTTTCAGGGTGTCCGCACCCGACAGGGTTTACAGCGCGCTGCTGGAACAGGGCATCCTGGTGCGCAACCTTCAGGGTGCTGTCGAGGGGAGCCTGCGGGTTACGGTGGGGACACCCCGTGAAAATACAGCCTTTCTGAGGGTCCTCGAAAAAATTCAGAGGTCCGGGAGGCAGGAGCAGGCATGAGAAAAGGTGATATTGCGAGGAAGACAAAAGAGACAGACATCAGGGTTGCGATCAACCTTGACGGTACCGGCACCTATGCGGTCAGTACGACGATACCGTTTCTCGACCATATGCTCTCCCTTATGGCCAAACACGGGCTTTTCGATCTGACCGTCAGGGCAAAAGGGGACACGGATATCGACGACCACCATACGGTCGAGGATGCGGGCATAGCCCTGGGCAAAGCCCTGAAGCAGGCGCTCGGGGACATGAAGGGGATTGCCCGTTATGGTCAGGCGTCCGTCCCGATGGATGAGACGCTCGCGTCGGTATCGCTTGATATCAGCGGAAGGTCGTATCTTGTCTACCGCGTCGAGTTTCCGAAGAAGAGCAAGCTGCGGGAGTTTGATCCTGACCTGATCGAGGACTTCATGCAGGCCTTTGCAGCCAATGCGGGGATTACCCTGCATGTCGGCGTATCCTATGGCAGAAATACCCATCACATCATCGAGGCGATCTTCAAGGCGCTCGGCCGGGCGCTCAGGCAGGCGGTGACGATCGACCCCCGCGTGAAAGGCATCCCCTCGACAAAAGGGAAACTGTAACGAAGAGAGCGGAAATGGGCGGCGGGAGCCGGTTCTGATAAAGACGAAGACTGCGGAAACAGACAACATGATCAGAGCCCAAATACCCTTTGATAAAATAAAATTCGTGCTGCTCGATATGGACGGGACGCTGCTCGACAAGTATTTCGACGACTATTTCTGGGAGCATCTGCTTCCTGAAAAATACGCCGAAAAGAAAGACATGACCTTCGGCAGGGCCAGGGAAGAACTGCTCTCACGGTACAAGATCCATGAAGGGACGCTGAACTGGACTGACATTGACTTCTGGTCAAAAGAGGTCGATCTCGACATCCCTGCGCTGAAGGAGCAGATGCGCCACCTGATCGAGGTCCATCCGCATGTCGAGGAATTTCTGATGACGATGCGGCGGCACCAGAAGAAGGTCTTTCTCCTGACCAACGCGCATTACAAGGTGCTTGATATCAAGCTCAGAAAGACCGGCATAGGGAAATATTTCGACGCAGCGATAACCTCCTTCGAGATAGGCTACCCGAAAGAGCGGCTCGAATTCTGGGAAAAGGCAGCGGGGCTGCTCGGTTTCGACAGGGAGCAGAGTCTTTTTATCGATGATACCAAGGCGGTCCTCAGTACGGCCCGGGCATTTGGCATCAGATACATTCTCTATAAGGCCTATGCGAGTTCCCGTGCGGAAAAGGGGATGTCCCGGCAGTATATGGTGCTCGAGGATTTCAGGGACCTTCTGGACGGGGGGGAGGCGTGGTACAATAAAGCAGGAGGTTGAATATGAAAACAACGCCGCTGCTTTTCATTTCCCTTGCTTGTGTCCTAGTGCTTGCCGCCTGTGCGCCCCGCCAGGGCCTCAGGAGTGACCCTGCCGCATCTGACGGAATGTCCGGAAACTACAGCCTCATCCTCTTCGGATGCCGTTATCTGGACGATCCTGAAACAGTCGCTATTTTCGACAGGGAAGGCGACCAGTACCGGTTCGAACCCTTTTCCCCGGAGTTTAATTACCGCATAGAGAAAAACCTATCAGGAGATACGGCCCTTGAAAAGGCGCGGCACTTCATCAACTGTCATACCGCTGTTCATGGCGAGCGGCTGAGCAGGATCAGCGACGGGAAGGGCGTGGTCCCGGGATATGAACTGAGGCCGTTGTATTTCCCGCTGACCTATGGTGTTGACGATATCCTGCTGACCGATTATCGCGTGGAGGGCGATACGGTTGTCGTCACTATCCGGGTAATCCCCTCGGTGGAACGGATGCGTGACGGGGGTCTGAGAGACCGGGACGAGTGAGGCCTCCATCGCTTTTCCCCTGTAGACAGCAGCCTCCCGCATCTGTTATTTTATGTAATGGAAATCAGGGAAACGCTTTTTGATGATCTGACTTTTGCGTCGAGATCTGTCCCCGGTACCGGACGTGCGCAGACAACCATGACGAAGGAGGGCCTGTCGTTGGATAGACTGAAGAACCTTGAGGAGAAGATCAACGCTGCTGTCGAGAGGGTGAAGGCATTGAAAGAGGAAAAGACCCTTCTTGAGAGAAGACTCCGTGATTATGAGTCGGTCCTTGAAGACAAGAACCGTGAAATAGAGGCCTTGAAGTCCGAGAAGAGTTCAATCGGGTCGCAGATCCAGGAACTTCTGGACGAGCTTGATACGATAGAGGTCTGAGCGGGAGATGGGAAGCGTCGATGTTACGATCCTCGGGCAGAAGTATACGATCAAGGGAGATGCGTCCGAGGAACATATAAAGAAACTTGCGTCGTTTGTGAACGGGAAACTGAAGGATGTCTACAGCATGGCCCCCGGGATATCGCCCCTTAAGGCCGCGATTCTGGTTTCGATGAACATAGCTGACGAACTCCACCGTCTGCAGGAGGAGCAGGAACATATCGCCAGGAATATCGACGAAAGGGCGGATGTCCTCACCAGCCTCTTCGACTGAATAACTGATTATTTCCCTTCTGCTTGCATAATACAGACAGAAATACCTCAATAACTCTGCAATACCACATGATCTGATTATTATTCACGTAAACGCGGGCATAGGCTTGCGTTGAATTCGGAATAAGGCTGGCAGGCCCCATGAAATGGCAATAAGGAGTTGTAGGCAGAGTTATTTCGGCATTCCTGTCTGTTACGGGTGAATCCGGAATTATGAAAATACAGAGGCGGGCTTGCAAAAAAGGTCCGGAGGCAGGGCGCGCAAGAAAAGAGGAATGAGGCGTACGTACTGGTACGTCGCCCATGTATGGCAACGGGAGTTTTGAAGCGCAACACAGCATACGGACTTTTTGCGAAGTCGTCAATAATTCACAGCTTATTCACCGCATTAATCATTAAAAATCAAAGAGTTCAGGTTATCTTCTTTTTGCCTTGACAAGCACAAGATGTTGTGGTTAAATATTGAGGCAATACAATTGGTTGTTATCAATGTCTATTATAGGGTCTATTAATAATCCAAATAAAAAAGATGCAGGGGGGGCCATGGAACACGCTTCAGCAACGATCAATCTGACACCAAACTCACTGAAGGTTCTCGAAAAAAGATACCTCAAAAAGAACGAAGACGGAACGGTTATCGAGACCGTTGAGGAGCTTTTCAGGAGGGTTGCGTCGTCGATTGCCGCTGCCGACCTCCAGTACGGCAGGTCAGAGCCTGAGGTGATGCTGCTTGAAGAGGAATTCTATGCAATGATGACCTCCCTCGACTTTCTTCCGAACAGCCCGACGCTCATGAATGCAGGCCGGAAACTCGGCCAGTTGTCGGCCTGCTTCGTGATTCCGATCGAGGACTCGATGGACTCGATCTTTGACGCGGTCAAGCATACGGCGATTATCCACAAGTCCGGCGGCGGGACCGGGTTCAGCTTCTCGAACCTGAGGCCCAACGGGGATATTGTCGGTTCGACCAAGGGCGTCTCCTCAGGGCCCATTTCGTTCATGACGGTCTTCGACACGGCAACCGAGGCGGTCAAGCAGGGCGGTACCAGGCGCGGCGCCAATATGGGTATACTCCGTGTCGACCACCCGAATATCATTGAATTCATGACAGCCAAGGACGACAACCAGCGTTTTAACAACTTCAATATATCGGTGGCTATTACCGACAGTTTCATGCAGGCGGTCGCGGAAGACACTGAATATGACCTCGTAAACCCGAGGACAAAAAAGGTGGTCAAACAGCTCAGGGCGCGAGAGGTCTTTGACCAGATCGTCAATCATGCCTGGAAAAACGGGGAGCCGGGCATCGTCTTCATCGACCGTATCAATGCCGCAAACCCGACCCCGAAGGCCGGCAGGATAGAATCGACGAACCCCTGCGGCGAGCAGCCGCTGCTGCCGTATGAGTCCTGCAACCTCGGCTCCATCAACCTGGCGAGGATGGTCGTTGACAAGGCGGTCGATTACCCGAAGCTCCAGAAGACGGTCTGGAAAGCGGTCCATTTCCTCGATAACGTCATCGACGTCAACAAGTACCCGATAAAGAAGATCGAGGAGACCACGAAGTCCAACCGCAAGATCGGCCTGGGGGTCATGGGCTGGGCAGACATGCTGATACAGATGGGTGTGCCCTACAATTCGGACGGCGCCATTACCCTTGCGGAGGACGTGATGGGCTTTATCCAGCGCGAGGCCAGAAATGCCTCTGCGGCGATTGCAGCCGACAGGGGGGTCTTCCCGAACTATGAAGGCAGCATCTATGACGGGAAGACCAGGATGCGGAATGCGACCGTGACAACGATCGCCCCGACCGGGACTCTTTCGATTATTGCCAGCTGCTCATCAGGTGTCGAGCCTCTCTTCGCGGTCTCCTTTGTCCGCAACGTCATGGAGGGGACGAAGCTCCTTGAAGTAAACCCCTATTTCGAACAGATAGCCAAGGAGCGCGGGTTCTGGTCACGGGACCTTATGGAGCGGATCGCTGACGCAGGGTCGCTGCAGGATTTTGATGAGATCCCGGATGACGTCAAGTCGGTCTTTGTGACAGCGCATGATATTTCACCGCTCGAGCATGTGACGATGCAGGCGGCGTTCCAGAAGTATATTGACAACGCGGTTTCGAAGACCGTGAACTTCCCGCACGATGCAACCCCCAAGGAGGTTGAGGACGTCTATATGCTGGCCTATCAGCTCAACTGCAAGGGTGTGACCGTCTACCGTGACGGTTCCCGCGAAGACCAGGTGCTTTCGACCGGAAAGACCAGGCAGGAGCCGGGGACCCAGGCCGCCCCGACGCAGATGAAGATCGTGCCGAGGAAGAGGCCTGAAAACATCAAAGGCGAGACACGCCATATGAAGACCGGCTGCGGCAATATCTATGTGACCGTCAACTCTGATGAACACGGACAGCTCTTTGAACTTTTTACCCACATGGGCAAGGCAGGCGGCTGTGCGTCCAGCCAGGCCGAGGCGATCGGCCGGCTCGTGAGCCTTGCGCTCCGTTCGAATATTGAACCTGAGGTGATCGTCAAGCAGCTGAAGGGGATAACCTGCCACAATCAGGCCTGGGCCCCGGGCGGAAAGATCACATCTTGTTCTGACGCCATAGCAAAGGCCGTGGAGCTGTATGTGCAGCGCGGCGGCAAGGTGAATGGCAACGGCAGCAATGGCCATGGGCATGGCGACACCATGCGCATCGGCGCCTGCCCTGAATGCGGCGGGGCGGTCGAGCACGAAGGCGGCTGCGCCGTCTGCCACTGCTGCGGCTTTACGAAATGCGCGTAGGCAAACTTTTCATATAGAGCAACGCTGAAGGGCTGGACAGGTGTTCAGCCCTTCTTTTTTGCTTCCGGAGGGATGTTGACGTTACTGGACGATACCCGATGAATATACTGAATAGACTCGAGAGAAGGTTCGGCAGGTTTGCGGTCAGGGAGCTGATGGTGTATATCATCGGCATCAACGCGCTGATCTACATGCTGCGCCTTGGCATGCCGCAGAGTGAGGCGATCGGCAAGCTCGTGCTCGATCCGCGGCTGATCCTGCAGGGCGAGGTCTGGAGACTCGTCACCTGGGTCTTCATTCCTCCGTCTGCCTCGCTCCTCTGGATTTTCTTCGTCTTCTATTTTTACTACATGGTGGGTACCGGGCTGGAACATGCATGGGGAAGTTTCAGGTTCAATGTCTTTTATCTGACCGGCGTCTTCGGGACCGCCCTGGCGGCCTTCATCACCGGTGAGGGCACGACGGCGCTGTACCTGAACCTGTCTCTTTTCCTGGCCTTCGCCTCTGTCTACCCGGACTATGAGATCATGATCTTCTTCGTCCTCCCTGTCAAGGTGAAGTACCTGGCCTGGCTCAACGGGGCCTTCATCGCATTTACCGTCCTGACTGCACCGCTGCCCCACAAGGTTGCCGCCCTGGTCTCGATCTCAAACTATTTCCTCTTCTTCGGCGGCGAAATCATCTCGACGCTGAAACATCGCGGCTCTGCACATAATCGCCGGAAGCCCTTTGCCCCTGCCCGCAAGGGCACGATACATGCCTGCACGATCTGCGGCAGGACAGAGGCCGATGACATAACCCTGGAGTTCAGGTATTGCTCGACCTGCGACGGGGACCATGAATATTGCATGGACCACCTGAAGTCGCATGAACATATCACAAAGAAGAGCTAACGAAGTAAGGGGAAAAAGATACTATGAGCTATAAACATTTCATCAATACGAAGTGCGAGTTCATGCCGTGCCATCACCTGGAGGACTGGCACTCGTGTCTCTTCTGTTACTGTCCCCTCTTCTTTCTTTCCTGCCCCGGAAGCTATACCGTGCTGCCGTCCGGAGCCAAAGACTGCTCGGCCTGTGTCATGCCGCATACCGAGGAAGGCTGGGACATTATTCAGCGGGAACTCGGGACGCAGGTCTACGGAATGTCGAACCCTGTTGCGTCCGTCTGACCAGCTGCCGGAGGTTCCGCCTCGCTGCGCCGCTGCTTCTCGGCAGCAACCATGATCAGGGAGAGTGCCGCAGGGGTCATGCCCTGAATCCTTCCGGCCTGACCGAGATTTACCGGTCTGACCTCATCGAGCTTGCAGAGGATCTCTTTTGAGATACCGGGTATCGTTTTATAGTCAATGCCGGGCGGGATTTTCCTGTCCTCCAGACGGGAGAGCCGTTCAGCCAGTTCCATCTGCCGGCTGATATACCCCTCGTACTTCACCTGTATCTCGACCTGCTTTTCTTCATCTGCCGACAACGGAATCTCCGGGGGCATGACACTCCTGATCACGTCATACGTCACCTCAGGCCTCTTCAGCAGACTCTCAAGAGAGATGTCTTCAGTAACCGGCGAGGTATCAAGGGCCCTGAGTGCGTCATTGATCATCAGGGGTTTGACCCGCGTTTTTTTGATGCGCGACAACTCGTCTCCTATGTTCTTCTTCCTGACAAGAAACCGCTGGTAGGTATCATCGGCAAGGAGGCCGATCTCATGGCCTCTATCCATGAGTCGCAGGTCTGCATTGTCGTGCCTCAGCAGAAGGCGGTATTCCGCCCGCGAGGTGAACATGCGGTACGGTTCCTTTGTCCCCTTGGTGACCAGATCGTCGATCAGCACACCGGTGTATGCCTCCTGCCTGCCGAGGACGAGGGGAGGCATATCCCTGATCGCGAGTGAGGCGTTGATGCCTGCCATCAGACCCTGGGCAGCAGCCTCCTCATACCCTGACGTCCCGTTGATCTGGCCGGCAAGGTAGAGGCCCTTGATCGTCTTGGTTTCGAGGGAATGCCTCAACTGCGTCGGGAAGACGAAGTCATACTCAATGGCATAGGCAGGCCTCATGATCTCTGCCTGCTCAAGCCCGGGGATCGTCCTGACCATCTCGACCTGGACGTCGAACGGCAGGCTGGTCGAGATGCCGTTTGCGTAATACTCGGTCGTCTCGAGCCCCTCGGGTTCAAGGAAGACCTGATGGCGCTCCCGCTCGGCGAAGCGTACCACCTTGTCCTCGATCGACGGGCAGTAGCGCGGTCCGATGCCCGAGATCTTGCCTCCGTACATGGCAGACCGGTTGATGTTGTCGCGGATGATCCGGTGCGTCCCGCTGTTTGTGTAGGTGACATAGCACGGCAGCTGAGGGTTTTCTATCCTTTCGGTGTCATGGGAAAACGGGATCGGCGGATCGTCCCCCCACTGGGGTTCGGTCTTCGAAAAATCGATCGTGTTCGCGTCAAGCCTCGGCGGCGTGCCGGTCTTGAGGCGTCCGAGTTTCAGACCCAGCCGGGCAAGGGAATCCGACAGGTTCACGGAAGGAAATTCTCCTGCCCTGCCTGAAGGATAGTTCTCGTGGCCGATATGGATAAGACCCTTCAGAAACGTACCGGTGGTGATGATGACCGCACGGGCGCTGTAGATTATGCCGAGCGAGGTCCTTACGCCGCCGGCCTTCTGTCCGTCGACCAGTATGTCATCGATCATCGCCTGTTTGATGTCGAGGTTGCGCTGCGCCTCGAGTATCTTTCTCATATGCATGCGGTACAGGAACCGGTCTGCCTGGGCCCGCAAAGACCAGACTGCGGGTCCTTTGGAGCGGTTCAGCATCCGGAACTGGATGCCGGCCCTGTCGGTCGCCCGTGCCATCTCGCCGCCGAGCGCATCGATCTCCCGCACGAGATGCCCCTTTGCAAGACCGCCGATGGCAGGGTTGCAGGACATCTGGCCGATCATGTCGAGGTTCATCGTGAAGATACAGGCAGAAAGCCCCATGCGCGCCGCAGCAAGGGCCGCCTCGCAGCCGGCATGGCCCGCGCCGATGACGATGATATCGTATGCCTTTGTCGGGAGCATGACTTTTATTATAGCGCAACAGCCAGACTTCAAAGGCTGTCTCAATATGATTCATATCATAGTCAGAGGGCAGCGGATGCATTAACATGGACACGACAGATTGACTATTAACCACAGCTTGATATACTGGACTTATAGCCCCGTGAATTTCCGGCATCGTTCTTCCGGTGCCGGCCGTGACAATATCTCTCTGTGTTGAACGCGATATTCTTTGCAAACAGGGTTGCCGGCTGCAACTGGGCACGGCATGCATACTAAAGTTGTGCAATAAGGAGGGCCGTGATGAAACTGACCAGGAGAGAGTTGCTGAAGACAGCTGCCGCTGTTGCTGCTGCGACTGCTGTGGGCATGACTGTGCCGAAGGAGCTCCAGGCGGCAGCAAAAAAGACCGAGGCCGGCTGGAAATGGGACAAGTCCGTCTGCAGGTTCTGCGGCACCGGATGCGGGCTGATGGTGGCGACGAAAAACGACAAGATTGTGGCGGTAAAAGGAGACCCTGCGGCACCGGTCAACATGGGTCTGAACTGCATCAAGGGCTACTTCAACGCAAAGATAATATACGGCGCCGACAGGCTGACCGAACCCCTGATGAGGGTGAACGACAGGGGCGAGTTTGACAAGAAGGCCAATTTCAGGCCTGTCACCTGGCAGAAGGCCTTTGACGAGATGGCGAAGCAGTTCAAGAAATATTACAAGGAACTGGGGCCGGCCGGGGTGGCGATCTTCGGTTCGGGGCAGTACACCATCATGGAGGGATATACCGCCGTCAAGCTCATGAAAGGCGGTTTCAGGTCGAATAACATAGACCCGAACGCACGGCACTGCATGGCGAGCGCCGTCGCAGCCTTTATGCAGACCTTTGGCATTGACGAACCTGCCGGCAACTACGACGATATGCACCATTCCGACACGATCGTGCTCTGGGGAGCAAACATGGCGGAGATGCACCCTGTCCTCTGGTCCAAGATCACCGACAGCAAGCTGTCGAAGCCGTCACGGGTGAAGGTCGTCAATCTTTCGACCTATACGAACCGGTGCTCGACCCTTGCAGACCTGGAAATCATTATCAAGCCGAACACCGACCTGGCCATCCAGAACTACCTCCTCCGGGAGATTGTCTATAACCGGCCGGAGGCCATCGACAGGGAATTCGTGGACAAAAACTGCGTGTTTGCCACGGGCTGGGTCGATATCGGCTATGGCCTGAGGCCGAAGACCGACCATGCGAAATACAGGAAGGCCGAGCTTGATACAGCGGGCAAAGAGGCCTTCAAGATCATCACCAGGGACGAGGCGACCGCCATGTCGAGCCTCGGCATCAAGGCGGGCGACAGGATGGACATGAAGCATGCCGCTACCGCGGATGCGCACTGGGCGATCAGCTTTGATGATTTCAGGAAGGGGCTGGAGCCGTACACGCTCGATTTCGTTGCACAGCTTGCAAAGGGGGATGCGGACGAGTCCCTGGAAGACTTCAAGAAGAAGCTTGTGGTGCTGGCGGACCTCTATGCAGAGAAGGGCAGAAAGGTGGTCAGCTTCTGGACCATGGGCTTTAACCAGCATGTGCGCGGCACCTGGGTGAATGAGCAGATCTATGCCATCCACCTGCTTCTCGGCAAGCAGTCTCAGCCCGGCAACGGGGCCTTCAGCCTGACCGGCCAGCCGAGTGCCTGCGGCACCGCCCGGGAGGTCGGCACCTTCAGCCACCGTCTTCCTGCCGACATGGTCGTTGCCAATCCCAAACACCGCAAGACCACGGAGGAGATCTGGAAGCTCCCTGACGGCACGCTCAACCCTGTCCCCGGGGCGCATTACATGAAGATCATGCGGGACCTGGAGGACGGCAAGATCAAATGGGTCTGGGTGCAGGTGAACAACCCGTGGCAGAATTCGGCGAACGCAAACCACTGGATCACGGCGGCCCGCGACATGGATAACTTCATCGTCGTTGCCGAGGCGTATCCCGGCATCTCCGCGAAGGTTGCGGACCTCATCCTGCCTGCCGCGATGATCTTTGAGAAATGGGGTGCATACGGCAATGCTGAACGCCGGACCCAGCACTGGAGGCAGCAGGTAACCCCGCTGGGCCAGTCCATGTCCGATACCTGGCAGATGGTGGAGTTTTCGAAGAAGTTTCAGCTCGGAGAGGTATGGAAGGAATGGAAGATCGACGACAAGACCACGCTGCCGAACGTCCTTGCCAGGGCAAAAGAGATGGGGTACAAGGAGACGGACACGCTCTTTGACGTGCTCTACGCGAACCGGGAGGCAAAGGCATACACATGGCCTGATCCGGTCGGGGCAGGCTTCATCAACAGCGAGGCGGCCGGTGACCGGAGAAATGTGGCCGGTTTCAAGGGGTATGGCTTCTTCCTCCAGAAATATCTCTGGGAGGAGTACAGGAAATTCGGCCTCGGACACGGGCATGACCTTGCTGATTTCGACACCTACCACAAGGTGAGGGGGCTCAGGTGGCCGGTCGTTGACGGGAAGGAGACGCTCTGGAGGTTTAATGCAGAGTATGATCCCTATGCAAAGAAGGCGAACTACGGGAAGTTCGCCTTCTACGGCGGCTTCGGGAAGGAGATCTCCAAAGGCGACCTGATGGGGCCGAAAGGCGACGAAAAGGTGAAGCTTCCGAACAGGGCCAAGATATTCCTGCGGCATTACATTGACCCGGCCGAGATCCCGAGTGATGAGTATCCGTTCTGGCTCTGCACCGGCCGCGTTCTCGAACACTGGCACAGCGGCACGATGACCATGAGGGTGCCGGAACTCTACCGCGCGGTGCCGGAGGCCCTCTGCTTTATGAATCCCAAGGACGCCAGGAAACACGGAATGAAGGACGGAGAGCTCGTATGGGTCGAGTCCCGGCGCGGCAAGGTGAAGGCGCGGGTCGAGACCAGGGGGAGAAACAGCACCCCCCAGGGCCTGATTTTTGTACCGTGGTTTGATGAGCATGTCTTTATCAACAAGGTGACGCTGGATGCCACGTGTCCGATCTCGAAGGAGACGGATTTCAAAAAATGCGCCGTGAAGGTCTACAAGGCATAGGGCTGATGTCCTGCGATGGAGAGAGGACCCGGCGGAGAGATCATGCCTGAGAGAAGAAAATTTCTCCTCGGCATGGCAAAGAGTCTGGGGGCCGCAACAGTAGGCGGTCTGGCCTGGACAGGCTATCTTGACGGCAAGAAGGCATTTCCGTCGGTCCTGAGGCCGCCGGGAGCTGTTGCCGAAGAGGATTTTCTTGCCCGCTGTACCAAGTGCGGCATCTGCGTTGAGGCATGCCCGTTCCAGGCCCTCATCCTGGCCAGGCCAGGGGACGAGCGGCCTGTCGGGACCCCCTATTTCCTGATGCGGGAGAATCCCTGCCGCATGTGCAGGGATATTCCCTGCACAGCCTCCTGCCCGACCGGTGCGCTCGACAGCGCGTTGGTGAGCGACCAGGACGAGCAGGGCGGCATGAAGCTCAATATCAATAAGGCCCTCATAGGTCTTGCGGTGATTGACCGGGAAACCTGCATCGCCTATTGGGGAATCCAGTGTGACGCCTGTTACCGGGCCTGCCCGGTGATTGACAAGGCCCTGACGGTTGAGTATGTCCGCAATGAGCGGACAGGACGTCATGCGATCCTTGCCCCGGTTGTGCACAGCAACCACTGTACCGGCTGCGGCATGTGCGAACGGGCCTGCGTCACGGACAAGGCTGCTGTCTTTATTCTTCCCCGGAACATGGCCATGGGAGAATCATCCACCCGCTATGTCAAGGGATGGGAGAGCGGGGACGAGGAGCGCATCCCCGACACTCCGGAGGAGACCCGGACCGTAACCCCCCGCTCTGAAAAGAGCCCGATGGATTATCTGAACAAGGGGGAGCTATGATGGTGCCCGGATGCAGCAAAGGACCACGGGGCAATCGCTATCTCGTCCTGAGAAGGATCTCGCAGGCGGGGATCATGCTTCTCTTCGTATGCGGCAATCTGCTCGGATGGAAGGTGCTCACCGGAAATTTGAGCAGTTCCCGGGTGATGAATATGGTGCCGCTTGCCGATCCCTTTGCCGTGCTCCAGGTTTTTGCCTCACGGCACCTGGTTTCCGCAGAGGCGGCTGCCGGGGCGGTTATCGTTGCGCTTTTCTTCGGGTTGTTAGCCGGCAGGGCCTTCTGCAGCTGGGTCTGCCCGATGAATCCGGTTACTGACCTGGCAGGCTGGCTGAGGAAGAAGACCGGCAGCGCAGGCGACGGAACGCGCCAGCCGATCAGCAGAAAGATGCGGTACTGGGCCATCGGGGTCAGCCTTGCTGTTTCGTCCTTTACCGGCATTGCCGCATTTGAATGGATCAGCCCCATCTCCATGCTCCACCGGGGCCTGGTCTTCGGCATGGGCATGGGATGGACACTGGTCCTTGCCGTATTCCTTTTTGACCTGTTTTTAATAAAGCAGGGCTTCTGCGGGCACCTCTGTCCTCTTGGCGGATTTTATTCGATTATCACGAGGTTCCGGCTGATCAGGGTGCACCACGCAAAAGAGAAATGCACCCTCTGCATGAAATGCCTGGAGATATGCCCTGAACGCCAGGTGCTCGCGATGGTGGGGAAGACGAGCAGCGCTGTTTCCTCGGGTGAATGTACGAACTGCGGACGGTGTATAGAGGTCTGCATGGATGATGCCATGAAATTCGGGGTCAGTTCCCTTGCCGGGAAAAACGGCCCTACGATTGCATAAACCAAGGATAGAGAAGGAGGGACCGATGAAAGAGATATACGGAAAAGTCTTGATGGCAGCGGCAGTAGTCCTCGTTCTGGCTGTTGGGGCGAGCCCGGCCCTTGCGGACAAAAAGAAACACAAGGGAACAAGCGAGGAAGACCTGGGCATCAGGAAGGAATCTATTTATGCCGAGGATAAGGAAAAACCGGACCATGGTGAATATTCACAGACAGAACCGGGGAAGAGCAAGAGGATTGAGAGGGCCTTTGAGAACAGTCCTCCCCTTATTCCCCATGATCTGACCGGGATGCTGCCTATTGCCGAGACGAACAATTCGTGCCTTGGCTGCCACATGCCTGAACATGCGAAGTCGGTCGGTGCTGTCCCTCTTCCCCGATCCCACTTCTTCGATATGGACACGGGAAAGGCCCTGGGCGGGAAACTTGACGGCAAGAGGTATCCCTGCATGCAGTGCCATGTGCCCCAGGTGAATATCCCGGCACCGATAAAGAACCAGTTCAAGGCCGACTTCAGATCGAAAAAGAGCAGAACGAGTTCGGACCTGCTTGAGTCCCTGAACGAAGGTGTGCAGCGCGAATGAATATCTCAGGCATCGTTGTCAAGACAGCCGCTGAAAAGGTGGAAGAGGTCATGGATACACTCAGGGCGTCAGGCCTGTGCGAGGTATATTTCCACGATAGTGCCGGCAGGATAATCGTGACCGTGGAAGGGGCGGACACGAACGAAGAGATCAGGAAGATGAAGGAGATTATGGGTCTTCCGGGTGTGATCTGCGCAAACCTGTCCTATACCTATAACGAAGAGGAGATAGAGGACGCCCTCGGGCAGATGAGGGATGCCATGCAGGAGGTTCCGGAGGCTCTCCGGAACGATGCCTGACCACTCAGGCTATAGTATTCTTGCCACGGTGAATTATAAGGCCGGCATAGTGAGCTGAACTCAGCCCGCTATGCCCTTCAGGTGGTCTTGCAGTTTGTGGCGCAGGCCTTTGAAATGGTTTCTGCATCAGCATCCAGGTGGCACTTCTTGTATTTTTTGCCGCTGCCGCACCAGCATTCCTCGTTTCGCCCGGGGCGGTCTGAAACGACCGTCCCGTCCTTCGGGCTGATCCATCCAATGATCTTGTCGACAATACCCATAGCGTCTCCTTAAGTATTCAGTTTCGCAACAATAGTATTTTATCAGATAGCCCGCTGTCAGGGCAAAAGGAATAGCGTCAGGCAGCGGAGGCCTGCTATATTATTTCATCATGAGCATATTTCCGGTAAGTTCGGCCAAGGAACAGGACCTGGCCGAAAAGATGAACAAGCTCGGTGTCCGTGAAGAGGATATCCAGGAATCGTTCGTCCGGTCGTCGGGCAAGGGCGGACAGCACGTGAACAAGACCTCTACCTGCGTCTACCTCAAGCACCTCCCCACCGGCATCGAGGTCAAATGCCAGGAGGAACGCTCCCAGTCTCTGAACCGTTACCGGGCGAGGGTCCTGCTCGTCAACAAGATAGACCAGATGATCAGGGGCAGGGAAAGTGCAGAGGTGCAGAGGATCGAGAAGATCAGGAGGCAGAAGAGAAAACGCTCGAAGCGGTCAAAGGAAAAGATGCTTGCCGACAAGAAAATAACCTCTGAAAAGAAAAAGCTGCGGGGGCAGGTTTCTCATAACGAATGAGGCGCAGGCTTGCAAAACTGTATGAACGCCTGTATGCCCGCTTCGGTCCCCAGCACTGGTGGCCCGGCGACACGGCCCTTGAGATTGCTGTCGGTGCCGTTCTTACACAGAATACGAACTGGGGGAACGTCGAAAAAGCGATCCGTAACATACGGGCAGCGGGAAAGCTCAGAGCCTCTGCCCTGCATGCCATGCCGGCATCTGAACTGGCCTCGCTGATCAGGCCTGCCGGGTATTTTAACATCAAGGCAAGGCGGCTGAAGAACTTCATCGACCTTCTCGACAATGAGTACCGGGGCAGCATGAAAAGGATGAAGGAAGAGCCGGTTGCGGTGATGAGGGCCAAACTCCTGGCAGTCAACGGAATCGGGCCGGAGACAGCTGATTCCATCCTGCTCTATGCACTCGAAAAGCAGGTCTTTGTGATCGACGCCTATACAAAAAGAGTGCTTTCGCGGCATAATATAATCCATCCTGAGGCGGCATATGAAACGCTTCAGGAGCTGTTTCATGAAAATCTTGAGGAGGATGCAGGGCTGTATAATGAATACCATGCACTTATCGTCAGAGTTGCAAAGGAACACTGCAGGACAAGACCGCTTTGCGCCGGCTGCCCGCTTGAAGGGTTCTGAACTGCCATGGTAAGGATGATTACCCAGATACTTGCCGGGCTGATGCTGATCTTCGGCTCTGCTACCCTGTTCCCGAAGTCGTATTTTGAGTTCAAGGCCAAACGACCGCTGCAGGGTGTCAAGTATCTGATCTTCGGGCTGCTTGCCACATTCTTTGCGATCATGGCATTCTCCTATGCCTATCACATCTATGAAAGCCAGATTCTGAACTGATCCGGAGACCGCCGCCAGCACCCGGAAGAGACGGAATTCTGATCTGCCTGGCCCCTGGGCTCTTTACTTTCTTACGACAACAAGATGCCTGACTGTCTTTTCGAAGGGGAGGGCTGCGTCGGTCACTGAGGTATTCAGATTTGCTGCCTCATCCAGTTCTTCCTGAAGTTTCGGTCCCTTGCTGAGTATGAATATTCCGTTTGCGTTCAGGAGGTGGCCCGCCTTCTTCACGAAATCCTTCACCGTAAACAAAGCCCGCGTCACAACCGCATCAACGGTTATGCCGGATACATCCTCTATCCGTTTATCAATAACCTGTATTCCCTTCAGGCCAAGTCCGTGGCAGACATGCCTGAGAAACAAGGCCTTTTTCTGCGTCGGCTCAACCAGGACAACCTGCAGGTCCGGACGCAGGATCTTGATCGGTATCCCCGGGAAGCCCGCGCCGCTGCCTATATCCGCCAGCGACGACAGCTCGTCCGGGATGACCAAGCAGAAGAGCAGGGAGTCGAGGAAATTCCTGATGATGATATCCCGGTCTGTCTTGAGCCCCGTGAGGTTGTAGGCGCGGCTCCACTTCTTCAGTTCACCGAGATAGGTGATAAGGGCGGTTACCTGCTCCGGGGTGCTCGGCAAGCCGATTTCTCTTATGCCGCTGGCAAGGAGCTTTTCATTTTCGGTCATAAACGATCATCCGGAACAGGTTCATAATTAAATCCCACCACATCTGCACGAAGCTGCACGATGTGGCGGGACCGGGTCATACAACAGCGGATATCAAAAAAAAGAGATCAGTCTTTTTCAACAACCTTGGCGATGCTCACGATCCTGTCCTCAGCCGTCGTGTCCATCAGCTTGACCCCCTGGGTATTCCTGCCGTGTGTGGATATGTTGTCGGCCGTTGTTCTGATGAGCTTGCCGTTGCTGGTGATCATCACCACCTCATCTTCTTCCCTCACCAGCAGCATGCCGACGACCTTGCCGCCCTTCTGCGTGAGCTTTATCGAAAGGATTCCCTTGCCCCCGCGAGTCTGGAGCCGGTAGTCCTCGATCTTCGTCCTCTTGCCGAACCCGTTTTCAGCGACCGTCAGGATCGAGGTCTTCTCCTCCGCCACCTCACCCGAGACGACCTCGTCGCCCTTCGACAGCTTCATGCCGCGGACACCCTTTGCCGAGCGGCCCATCTCGCGTACATCCTCTTCGTTGAATTTGATCGACATGCCGTTGCGGCTGCCCATGATCAGATCGTTCTTGCCGGAGGTCTTTCTGACGGCAATGAGCTCATCGTCTTCTTCGATCGTGATGGCGATGATCCCCTTCCCGCGCGGGTTGCTGTATGCGGTCAGGGCGGTCTTCTTCACGGTACCGTTCTTCGTGAACATGACCAGGTAGCCTTCCTTGAAATCCCTCACCGGCAGGGCCGTGGCGATATGTTCGCCCTCTGAAAGCTGCAGCAGGTTGATCAGGGCCTTGCCCTTGGCAGCGCGGCCGGCCTCGGGGATCTGATAGATCTTCAGCCAGTAAAGCCTGCCGAGGTTCGAGAAAAAGAGCATGTAGTCATGAGTCGACCCGATAAAGAGCTGCTCGACAAAATCCTCCTCCTTGGTCTCCATGCCGATCAGGCCTTTCCCTCCCCGCCGCTGGCTGCGGTAGGCACTGAGCGGATTGCGCTTGATATACCCCGTGTGGGACAGGGTGATCACCATCTCCTCCTCGGTAATCAGGTCCTCGATCGTGATCTCCTTCGTCTCCTCGTCTATCTCGGTCCTCCGGGGATCTGCGTACTTGGTCTTGATCTCTGCCAGTTCGTCTTTGATGATCTTCGAGACCAGGGCGTCGCTGCCGAGGATCGACTTCAGCCGCTCGATTTCCTTTATGGTTTCTTTATACTCGGCAATGATCTTGTCCCTTTCGAGTCCGGTCAGCCTCTGGAGTTTCATATCCAGGATGGCCTGGGCCTGCAGCTCGGACAGCGGGTACCTGGTGATCAGGCCGTTCCGTGCCTCCTCAGGGCTCTTGGCAGCGCGTATCAGCGCGATGATATCGTCGAGATTGTCAAGGGCGATCTTGAGGCCTTCAAGTATATGGGCCCGCTCCTCAGCCTTCCTGAGTTCGAAACGCGTCCTGCGGAGGATCACGTCGCGACGGTGCTGCAGGAAGTGCGACAGGATCTCCTTCAGGCCGAGGACATGCGGCTGTCCGCCGACAAGGGCAAGCATGATGATGCCGAAGGTCGTCTCCATCGCGGTATGTTTATAGAGGTTGTTCAGGAGCACCTCGGCCATTTCGCCCCGCTTCATCTCTATGACGACCCTGATGCCGTCGCGGTCCGATTCGTCCCGAATGTCAGAAATGCCTTCAAGCTTCTTCTCGCGGACCAGCTCAGCCATCTTTTCGATGAGCCGTGCCTTGTTCACCTGGTACGGCATTTCAGTGATGATAATGCTTTCCCCGCCCCGGTGCTCCCGCTCTATTCTGGCGCGCGCCCTGATCCTCAGCAGTCCTCTGCCGGTCTCGTAGGCGCTCTTGATGCCGGCGGTGCCGTGGATAATGCCGCCTGTCGGGAAATCCGGCCCTTTGACAACCGTCAGGAGGTCGGCAGTGGTCGTCCGGGGATTATCGAGCAGCATCGACAGTCCGTCGATGATCTCGCCCAGGTTGTGGGGCGGGATATTGGTCGCCATACCGACCGCAATGCCGGCAGCCCCATTGATAATGAGGTTCGGTATCCGTGAGGGCAGTACCTTCGGCTCTTCCGTTGTCTCGTCGAAGTTCGGGATGAAATCGACCGTCTCCTTGTCGATGTCAGCCAGGAGTTCCTCGGAGATTTTGGCAAGCCGCGCTTCGGTATACCGGTAGGCCGCGGCGCGGTCCCCGTCGATCGAACCGAAATTGCCCTGGCCATCGACCAGCATATAGCGCATATTGAAGTCCTGGGCCAGTCTTACCATGGCGCCGTAGACCGCAGTATCGCCGTGCGGATGATATTTCTTCAGGACCTCGCCGACGACTCCGGCGCTTTTCGAATATTTCTTGTTCGGCAGGAGGCCTTCACGGAACATGGCATAGAGGATCCTCCTCTGGACCGGCTTCAGTCCGTCCCTCACTTCCGGGAGCGCCCTGCCGATGATGACGCTCATCGCGTAATCAAGGTAGCTGACCTTCATCTCTTCTTCTATATTTATCGGTACTTTGGACATGACAGTATGTAACCTTCCCTCTCAGTAAAATCTGCATATTTTAACATATTCTGAAGGATTCCTGCAGGGTATCCCCCCGGCGGCGCCACCGGTCCGATCGGGGCTTCGGAGACAGGGGATTTTCCTCCCCGGATGCCGCTTTGCCCTTGCCTTTTGGCGGCTCTTCCCATAAGATACTCTATAGCAGCGCCCGGAAAGAAGATACGGATGAACTTAACCCTGAGAAAACAGATATTCCTGAGCTATATCGTCATGATCCTGTTCAACCTGATCGTGGGGGTGTATGCGATCTGGAGTCTGACAGAGCTTACGAAGATCACGAATGATCTCATCTATAAGGACCTGGCGATCAGCG
Source organism: uncultured Thermodesulfovibrio sp. (assembly GCA_964499365.1). Lineage (GTDB taxonomy): Bacteria > Nitrospirota > Thermodesulfovibrionia > Thermodesulfovibrionales > UBA6898 > PALSA-1316. The sequence goes on along the minus strand of CAZCKU010000006.1, from coordinate 40,845 downwards.
AAAAGCTCACCAAGCTGCACGACGGGATCCTGGCGCAGGATCTTTATGAAAAGCGCTATCTGGGCCTCCAGCAGCCTGACGCGGCAGAGCAGTTCTGGAGCAGGGGCCGGGAGTTCAAGGCCGTGCTGGCGGAGATCAGCAGCCTCAATCCGGAACTGAGGATTGTCCTCGAACAGATCGCTGCCAGTCATGACGCATACGGCCAGCTTTTTACCGAGGAGCTGGCGCTGATCAGCGCCAGGCGGCTGCCGGATGCGGCAGCGCTGTCGGGCGGCGGCATCAAGGCAAATTTTGACAAGATCCTCCTCCTGATCAAGGACGCCGACCTGAAGATCAAGACCCAGCAGAACCGTCATATCGGACGGTCCAACTCACTGGGAGAGCGGGCGCTGATGATCACGAGCACCCTCAGCGTTGTTGCCTTTGTCTTCGGGATCCTCTTTGCCTATCTGATCACGAATCACCTGACGATTGCAATCGGACACCTGAAGGCTGCCACGCACTCGATCCGGAGCGGGAATTTCGACAACCTTCCGGAAATCAGGGGTGCGGATGAGCTTGCCGACCTTGCGATATCGTTCAAGGAGATGTCTGCCCGGTTGAAGGAACTGGAGGAGATGAATCTTGATGCCAACCCGCTGACAAAGCTTCCGGGCAACCTTGCGATAGAAAAAGAGCTTCTGACAAGGCTGAACGAGACGCAGAAGTTTTCCTTCTGCCTGATCGATCTCGACAACTTCAAGGGGTTCAACGACCGGTACGGCTATGCGCGGGGCAGCGATGTCATCAAGTGGCTCGGGGACATCCTCCTTATGATCAAGAAGGACCTCGGGACACCGGAGGATTTTCTGGGGCACATCGGGGGCGATGATTTTGTGATCATCTGTTCTCCTGAGCGCGTCCAGGCGATCTGCAACCGGGTCATCGAGCAGTTTGACCGGGGGATCGTCGAATTCTATGATGCCGAGGATGTGAAAAAGGGGTTCATTGTTTCGATCGACCGGAACGATAAACCGGCGATATTCGGGATCATGACCATATCGATAGCGGTCGTGAACACAGACCGCACGCTGATACGCGAACCAAAAGAGGTTGCCCTGAAGGTGACAGAACTAAAACAGTATGCAAAGACGTTTCCGAAGAGCCTCTGCATCATGGACCGCCGGCGGGTGGTTTAGTCCGCGGCGTCAGTCTTTCAGATCTGTCTTTTTCAGATCACCCACGATGACCAGCAGGAAATCTTTTGTCTTGAGGTACTTCTGCGCTACGCGCAGGACCTCCTCTTTCGTCACCCGTTCAATGTACTGCCGGTAGTTGTCGATGTAGTCCAGTCCGAGGCCGTAGTATTCGATCGATATCAGAAACGCCGCTATCTTGCTGTTTGAATCGACGCGCAACGGAAAGCTGCCGGTAAGATACGCCTTTGCATCTTCCAGTTCCCGGTCGGTGACCGGCTCGGTCCTGATTCTTTCCATCTCCCTGAGGATTTCATCGACGGCAACCTGTGCGGTCTGGTTCTTGGTCTGAAGCCCCGCCCTGAAGCTGCCGCCATATTTCTGGGGCGCAAAGAAACTGTGGACGTCATAGGACAGGCCCTTGTTGTCCCTGATATTGTCGACCAGGCGGGAGGCAAAACCGCCGCCGCCGAGGATGTAGTTCATAACCGTGATGGCATAGTAATCAGGATTGTCCCGCGCCACGCCGGAATGCCCGAGGATGATATTCGCCTGGGTAATTTCCTTCTGGATCCTGATCACCCGTGCCCCGGCGGCAGGCCTGAGTTCGGGAAGGTGCCCTGCCCTGATCTGTCTCTTTTCCCAGTTCCGGAAGTGGCGGTCAAGCATGGCCCTGAGTTCGTCTCTCCCGATGTCGCCGACGACCGCCATCACGGCGTTATTCGGTGCATAATATTCCCGGTGGAAGGCGACAAGGTCCTGCCGGGTGATGGCATCCAGCGTCTCCTCGGTCCCCTCAACAGGCCAGCCATACGGATGATCGCCGAACAGCTCCTTCATGAACGCCTTTGAGGCCACGGTCCCGGGCTCTTCCCGCTGCTGCTGAATGGAGCTCTTGATGATCGCCTTTCTCCTGCTGACCTCCTTTTCGCTGAAGGCAGGGTTCAGGAGTATATCCGCAAGGAGGCCGAACCCCAGTTCCATATCCTTTTTCAGGACAGAGAGGGTTGCGGTTACGTAGTCGGCTCCGCCGGAGGTCTGGAGCGATCCGCCGACGAACTCGATCGCCTCGCTGATTTCCTTCGATGAACGGCTGGTCGTACCTTCGTTCAGCAGGTCGGCCGTCAGGTTTGCCAGCCCGGCCTTGCCGGGAGTTTCGGCAATACTCCCGGCCTTTATTGCCACGACCACCCTGATGATCGGCAGGGCCTTTTTTTCTGCGTGCAGGAGCGTCAGCCCGTTGGGGAGAATCTCACGCTCAGCTATTGCAGCGGCAGCGGCAGAGGAGGCGCAGGCAACGATAAAGAAGAGCAGGATCAACACACAGAGCGATTTAGAGCCTTGTGTATTAAAGTTGAAAGCAGTCTGGATCCGCGGGGCAAGCCCGAGGATGACGGTCCTGAGTGATTGTTTTTGCCTGTCATTCCCGCAGGTCGTAAGCGGGAATCCAGTGAACACTATATCTTTTGCAGCTGCTTTACGAGTGAACCGAACTGGATGAATGCCGTGCATCATGTTATTTCTTTGCCTCCAGGGGGATCAGCACGCCGGTTGTCCGCCGCTCCGGCACGAGATATTTTGCAGCCACCCGCTGCACATCTGCTGCCGTGACCTTGCGTATGGCTTCCAGGTAGGTGTCGATCATCCTCCAGCCGCCGATCATTTCGAACGAGCCGATCAGCCGCGCCTGCATATAGAACGAGTCCTGCTCCATGATGAACGATGCCTCGACCTGGTTTTTTGCCTTGCGTATCTCCTGATCCGAAGGAGGTTCCGTGCTGATTTTTTCTATCTCGGCCAGCAGTGCCTTCTCAACGTCATCGATGCCCTTGCCGCGCGCCGCCGTTGCCCCGGTATAGAACAGATGCGGGTCCCGTCTCATCCCGTCATAACCGGCCCAGGCGGAAAGCGCAAGCTGCTTTTCGTAGACAAGGGAATGGTATATCCTCGTGCTCTTGCCGCCCGAGAGTATGCTGCTGAGTATATCCAGCGCCGGGCCGTCTTCCTGGTATACGGCCGGGGTCTTATACACGGATATGACAACCGGAAGTTCAGCCTCTTTTTTGAGCAGTACGCGCTTCTCCCCGTTCTGTTCATCTTCCGAGATGTTCTGCTGCCTGATCTCGGGGCCGGCCGGAATCTTTCCGAAGGCTTCTCTTATCCTGGCAAGGATCTCGTCAGGCTTCACATCGCCGACAACGATGATAACCGCGTTGTTCGGTGCATAGTAGGTTGCATAGTGCCGCCTCAGGTCTTCCGGGTTCAGGGTCTTCAGGTCCGACATCCAGCCGATTACCGGCCACCGGTAGGGGTGGTTTTTAAAGGCGGTCGCAACGACTTCCTGGAAGAGCAGGTTCTGGGGGTCGTCCTCGTAACGCAGGCGCCTCTCCTCCATCACGACATCGCGCTCGGAGAGCACCGCTTCATTGGTCAGGACCAGGTTCTGCATCCTGTCGGCCTCCAGTTCGATAGGCAGGGTTATCCGGTCAGAGGCAAGAAATTCAAAATATCCCGTATACTCGTTTGTGGTAAAGGCGTTGTCCATACCCCCGACCCGCTGAATGGCCCGGGAGAAGGTCTTGGGGCCGTGTTTCCTGGTGCCCTTGAACATCATATGCTCAAGCAGATGGCTTAGCCCCGTCTTGCCGACGCTCTCATGCCGTGAGCCGACCCGGTACCAGACCTGGAACGTTGCCGTCGGGGCCTTGTGGTCCTCCAGGATCAGGACCTTCAGTCCGTTTTCGAGCATATGCTCCTGGACATTGATTGCGGAGACCGGAAGAGGTGCCGATATAAAGAGCAGCATCACGGATATGATCAATTTTTTCATTGTTTATTGTAACTCTTTTCCGGTATCTTGCCAACCTGACGCACAGGGATCTGCCTGCCGGTGCGTCCCGGCGTATCTGTTTGTCACATTCGCCTGCCGGCTTTACGGGCACTCACCTGCACCTTCATTGACATAAGCCCCAGGGGCTGGTACGATTGGGGTAAAAGGAGCGTGTCGCATACCTTACAGCCGGGAGAAAGAGCATGAATATAGGGATTATCGGATCAGGGAATATCGGCACTGGATTGGGGAAGATATGGGCCGGCAAGGGACACCAGGTTCTGTTCAGCTTCTCGCGGGACCAGGAGAAACTGAAGGCCCTGGCAGCTACGGGGCAAAACGTCCGTGCAGGTTCCCCTGCTGAAGCTGCGGGCCATGCCACGGTTCTTCTTCTGGCCGTACCGTGGGGACATGTTCCGGAGGCATTGAAGGCCGCGGGACCCCTGCAGGACAAGATCGTGATCGACTGCACAAACCCTTTGACCCCGGATTTCTCAGGGCTTGCGGTCGGTCATGCCACGTCTGCGGCTGAGGAGATAGCGAAATGGGCCCCCGGGGCAAAGGTTGTGAAGGCCTTTAATACCGTGTTTGCCGAGATCTATCACTCCGATTCCAGGTTTTTTGGCTCCCGTATGGCGACCATGTTTTACTGCGGCGATGATGAGGGGGCGAAGTCAACGGTCGTAGGGCTGATCAGGGAGACCGGGTTTGAACCGATCGATGCAGGTCCGCTCAGGAGCGCCCGCTATCTGGAACCTGTGGCAATGCTGATGATACAGCTTGGATATGGGCAGGGCATGGGAAAAGATATCGCCCTGCAGCTGATCAGGCGCTGAGGCAGTCTAGTTACCGGATGTACGCCTCGGTCACATACCGCCGCATCATCCGGTGGGTGTTGAAGTAATAGGCATTTTTCCCGATTGCGTTCTGCATCATCCTGATCCAGGTATGCCGGTCTCCGTAGTACAACGGCAGGATCGTGTTCTCCAGTTTGCTGTAGAGGTCTTCCGAATCCCGGACGTCCGCATCCGCACCCGGGGAGAGTTCATGCGGCGGGGGGCCGATGGACCATCCGGTGAACCCCTCGATATGGCCTTCTATCCACCAACCGTCGAGCACGCTGAAGTTCATAACGCCGTTATGTGTCGCCTTCATGCCGCTGGTCCCTGAGGCCTCAAGGGGACGAAGCGGCGTGTTCATCCATATGTCGACACCCGAGACTATTTTTAGGGATATGTCCATGTTGTAGTTCTTGAGATAGACGATATTTATCTTGTCCCTGAAGTGGTCCCGGTATTTGTGGATGTTCTGGATAAGTTTCTTCCCGGGATCGTCCTTGGGATGCGCCTTGCCGGCATAGACCAGCTGGATCTTTCCGGTGCCGATCCGCGCGAGTCTTTCGAGGTCCCGGAAAAGCAGGTCTGCCCTCTTATAGGCGGTCGCGCGGCGGGCAAAGCCAATGGTGAGCAGGTCCGGAGAAAATTCAGCCCCGGTCTTTTCCCTGATATATGAGATGAGTTGGTTCTTGGTCTGCATATGGGCTTCCCAGAGTCTTTCATCAGGGATGCGGCCCACGCGGACAAAGAGTTCGGGTTCGTTCGCCCAGCCGGGCAGATATTCATCGTATATTTTCCTGAAGGGCTCGCTGGTCCAGGTAAAGGAATGCACCCCGTTGGTGATGGCGTGAATCTCATACCCCGGGAACATGCTCTGTGAGACCTGGCCATGTTTTTTCGCCACCCCGTTGACATAGCGGGTGAGGTTCAGTGCGAGCATGGTCATGTTCAGGTAGTCTTTGCCTGCCAGGTCCTGGAGCGTCGAGATCGGAATCACCTCCCCCATGACTTTGGCAACAAGGTCGTAGGGGAACTTGTCATGCCCGGCCTCGACCGGGGTATGGGTTGTGAAGACACAGAGGTCCTTGACGGTCTTCTTGTCCCAGACCAGTTTTTCGTCCCAGACGTCCTCGATCGGTTTCTTGTAGCGGTTCAGCAGCTCAAGGGTCAGGAAACTTGCATGCCCCTCGTTCATATGGTACTTCTTGATCTCAAACCCCATCTCGTGGAGTATCCGTACGCCCCCGATGCCGAGGACGATTTCCTGCTTCAGCCGGTAGGCCGTATCCCCTCCGTAAAGGCTGCTCGTTATCTCCCTGTCGGCCGCGCTGTTGGACGGCAGGTCTGTGTCAAGGAAAAAGACAGGTATCGACCCCCCTGTCAGACTCTGTACGTTGTAGAGCCAGGCCTGGACAGCGACTTCCCGGCCCTCGATCTGGACCGTCACCTGGTATGGCAGGACCTGCATATACGCGGCAGGGTTCCAGACTGTGGCGTGCTCTATCTGCCAGCCGGTTTCATCGATATCCTGGGTGAAATATCCTTTTTTGGTCAGAATAGTTACGGCAACGAGCGGGAGCTTCAGGTCCGCAGCCGACCGGATGGTGTCGCCCGCAAGCACCCCGAGTCCGCCGCTGTAAGAAGGGATATCGTTGTGGACCCCTATCTCCATCGAAAAATAGGCAATCTTCGGTTCTTTGGTCAGATCAAGCATTGTTTCTGCGATTGTGCTCATAAGAAAATATTGTAAGCTATTTGTCCGGCGGAAACAACTTTTTATTCCGCCCGCTTTTTCTGCCCGCACCGGTGAACAGCGCGAAACCCTGATTCTTTAATTGAAAAAAAAGAAAATCATCTGTTACTATTCTTAATGCCTGAGGAACCAAGAAGTGCAGGGCTTCTTCTCAGAACTGCAGCCAGGGTCATTGATTTTCTTCTCATCGCTGCGGCGCTGGAGATAGTACCGAAGGCAGGCTATTTCGGCGGGCTTGCCTATCTTCTTCTGGGAGACGGGTTCCTTGACGGCAGGAGCGTCGGTAAAAAGCTGACGGGACTGAGAGTTGTGTCCTCTGAAACAAACACCCCCTGCTCGATAAAGGACTCGATACTGCGCAACAGCACCCTTGCGCTTGGGTTCGGCCTCTGGATCATTCCCTGGATCGGCTGGGTTTTTATTGTGGCCGCATCAGCTTTGGAATTCATCCTGATTCTGGGGAGCAGGACCGGCTCGAGGCTGGGGGACGAGATAGCGAAGACCGTTGTGAAAGAAGCCTGACGAAAACCTGATGTCAGGATATTTGGGAGGTAACAGGAATGTTTAACAATTTACTCGGACTTTTTTCGAATGACCTTGCTATAGATCTCGGCACTGCCAATACCCTTGTGTATGTCAAAGGGAAGGGGATCGTCTGTGACGAACCCTCGGTGGTCGTTATCCGGAAGGACAATAAAAAAACCGTTGCGGTCGGGGCTGAGGCCAAGAGGATGCTCGGGAAGACGCCGTCGAACATCCTGGCGATCCGGCCGATGAAGGACGGCGTCATTGCAGACTTTGACGCGACGGGTGAGATGCTGAAATATTTCATCAAGAAGGTCCATAACCGCCGGAGTTTCATCTCGCCGCGGGTCATCATCGGTGTACCCTCCGGGATTACCCAGGTGGAGCAGCGTGCGGTCAAGGACGCTGCCGAGGCATCGGGCGCGCGGGAGGTCTACCTGATCGAGGAGCCGATGGCTGCGGCGATCGGTGTCGGGCTGCCGGTCGGGGAGCCTTCCGGCAACATGATCGTGGACATCGGCGGCGGAACGACCGACGTTGCGGTGATATCTCTCGACGGCGTGGTCTACAGCAAGGCGGTCAGGACCGGCGGCGACAAGATGGATGAGGCGATTATGGCCTATATCAAGCGGCGCTACAACCTCATGATCGGCGAAATGACGACCGAGCAGGTCAAGATAGATATCGGGTCCGCCTATGCGGCCGGGACTGCCGAGAGGCGGGTCATGGACATCAAGGGCAGAGACCTCATCTCCGGTATCCCCAAAACGATTACGGTCAACGAGGACGAAATACGCGAAGCCCTTTCCGAGCCTGTCAATATCATACTCGATACGATCAAGGTCGCCCTTGAAAACACGCCCCCTGAACTCGCAGCGGATATCGTCGACCGCGGCATTGTCCTTGCCGGGGGCGGGGCACTCCTCCGCGGGCTGGACGCCCTGATCAAGCATGAGACCGGCCTGCCGGTGATCGTGGCTGAAAACCCCCTGACCGCGGTCGTCATGGGCGTGGGCAAGATGCTGGATGAGCTGGAACTGCTTCGAAGAATTGCCATGAATTAATGATGAACTAAGGCATGGTACGGAAAAAGGCTCTCCTCTTTATCGTCATCATCGCGGCGTTTATCCTGATGACCTATCAGGGAAAGAAGGGGAACATCGGATCACTCACCTCCCTGAACACACTTCTCCAGGCAACGCAGCATGCTGTTTCGTCGGTGACCGGGGCCCTGTCCCGGCCCTTCAGGACCATGGCCCTGCGGGAAGAAGACAACGCCAGACTCAGAAAACGTATCGACCAGCTCTTGCTTGAGCAGAGTGCCAATCAGGAGGCTGTCCTCGAAAACAAGCGGCTGAAAGAGCTCCTCAAACTCAGGGAAACCCATCGCAATTATGTCACGGCTGCACGCGTCATCTCGCGGGGTATCGGGCATTGGGAACATACACTTGTGCTGGACCAGGGGCTGAGGGACGGGGTTGCCAGGGACATGACCGTCATGACTCCCCTGGGGCTTGCCGGGAAGATCATCAGTGTCTCCGAGGCGTATTCGACGATGCTCTGGATATCGGATATCAACTTTTCGGCTGCAGTCAGGACAAGGGAGGGCAGGCGCGAGGCGGTGCTCTCCGGGACCGGTTCGAGGATCTGCCTTCTGAAATATATGCCGTATGAAGAGGAAGTCAAGGCAGGGGATGTTGTCATTACCTCGGGCTTTGATGCCTTCTTCCCCCAGGGCATCCCGGTCGGGTATGTCTCGAAGATAGATACAAAGGGCATCGGCGGAAATTTCCAGTATATCGAAATCACCCCGTTTCAGGATGCGGCAAGGCTGGAGGAAGTCATAATCGTCCGGTGAGGTATGTTGCCTGGTTGTTCATAGCCTTCTGTGCACTCCTGCTGCAGGGGCGTGTATCCGTGCTCGGCGTGGTGCCGAACCTGACCGTGCTGCTTGCCTTTTACGCCGGCATCCGGTACGGTGCCAACCGCGGTCTCCTTGCGGGGCTGCTGGTCGGGTTTGCCGAAGACAGCCTTTCGAATGCCCTGATCGGCCCGAACATGCTGGCAAAGGGTCTTGTCGGGTATGTCGCCGCCTTCTTTGTTGCAGGCGGGTTCTTCCGCTGGACGCCCCTGCTTGGGATCTTCTCTGTCTCCGCCCTGACACTTGCAGGCAATATTGTGACCGTATTATCAAAGTCCCTCTTCGACAGGATGCCGGGAGGCATTGCCTCGATCGTCTTTATCTCGGTCATGCAGGCCCTTCTCAATGCACCTGCAGGGGCCTTTATGAGGCCTGAACATGCAGACTGAAAAAAGCGGGACCGAGAAGATCGTTGTTGCGGGGCTGGTGATAATCCTGGGTTTTATCGTGCTGCTCATCCGCCTCTGGCAGCTGCAGATTCTTCAGGGCAGCGAATACCGGAGGGTCTCTGAGTCGAACCGTCTGCGGGTCTTTGGTGTGCCCGCCCCGCGGGGGATCATCTTTGACCGCAACGGGGTGCCGCTGGTAAAGAATATCTCGTATTTCTGCGCATCGCTCATCCCCGAGGAGTTTGACCGCGGCAGGCTCGCCGATCTGGCCCGTCTGCTCAAGGTCCCTGAGGACGAGTTGTCCAGGAGGCTCACCAGAAAGGGGCAGAGCCCTTTTACCCCCGTGAGGCTGAAGGAAGGGCTCACGTTCAGCGAGGTGAGCTATATCGAGGCGAGGAAGTCGGACTTCCCCGGGCTGATGATAGAGATCGAGGTCAGCAGGCAGTATATCTACGGGACGGTCGGGGCCCATGTTATCGGGTATCTCGGCAAAATGAACCCGGCCCAGTCAAAGGACCCGGCCTTCAGGGATGTGCCGTCCGAGGCCTTCATCGGCCAGTGGGGCGTTGAAAAGATATTCGACAAGTCCCTGCGGGGGACCGCCGGCCAGAGGATTATCGAGGTGGACGCCCTCGGCCGGGAGATAAGGCTTCTGAGGGAAAATCCGCCGGTGAAGGGCCAGGACATCACCCTGAGCATCGATATCGCCCTGCAGAAAGAGGTGGAGAAGGCCTTTGACGGCAAGACCGGGGCCCTGGTCGCGCTGAAGCCGGATAACGGGGAGGTGCTGGGGCTTATCAGCGCGCCGTCCTTCGACCCGAACAAGTTCGTCAAGGGCATCTCCTCTGAAGAATGGACTGCCCTGATGAAGGACAAGCGGCTGCCGATGCTCGACAGGGCGGTGCAGAGCCAGTATCCGCCCGGCTCTACCTTCAAGGTGATCACCGCGATCGCCGGGCTTGAGTCTGGCGTCATCAACGAGGCGACGACCGCAACCTGCAAGGGGGGCATCAGCTTCGGCAAATGGCACTTCGGCTGTTGGAGAAAGACCGGCCATAATACGGTATCCCTGCACAGGGCACTCGTCGAGTCATGCGACGTCTATTTCTATGAAACCGGCAGAAAACTCGGGATAGACAGGATCTACGATTACGCGACCAGGTTCGGTCTCGGCAAGGAGACAGGGATAGTGCTGGGGAGTGAAAAGAAGGGTCTGATACCGAATACGGCATGGAAGACCGAGATGAAGAAGTCCCCCTGGTTTCTCGGGGAGACCTTTGTGAATGCGATCGGACAGGGTTATGTCGCGGCGACCCCGCTGCAGATGGCGGTGATGATGAGTGCGGTATCAAACGGTGGGACGGTCTACCGGCCGACGCTTATTAAAGATGAGAATCCTGTTGTCCTGAGGCATGCGGAGGTCAGGGCAGAGACACTCGAGGCGATCAGGCAGCATCTCAGCGGGGTGGTGAACGAGCCGGGCGGGACCGGGGGTGCGGCGCGGTCCGCCCTGACAACGATCGGAGGGAAGACCGGCACGGCGCAGGTCGTCAGCATCCGGAAGGACTCGAAATATCTGGCTGAAAAACACCGTGACCATGCATGGTTCATTGCAAACGCGCCGGTGGAAAAATCCGAGATAGCGCTCGCCGTGCTGGTTGAACACGGCGGACACGGCGGCAGTGCTGCTGCGCCTATTGCAAAGCGGGCGATCGAGGCCTATATGCTGCCTGCCGAGAAAAAGAAGGAGCTCACCATTGTTCAGGATTGACCGGCGGCTGCTCCAGAACTTCGACTGGCTCACCTTTGCCATCGTGCTGGTCCTGTCCCTGGTCGGCATCATGACGATCTTCAGTGCCACCCGCCAGCCGGCAGAGGATATCCAGTCGCCGCTGTTCATGAAGCAGTTGGTCTGGCTTTGCTTCGGCATCATCGCGATGATCGTCTGCGTGAGCTTCGACTATATATGGCTGGGGAGGATCGCCTTCCCGCTGTACGTGACCGGGGTCATCCTGCTGTTTCTCGTCCTGCTTATGGGGAAGGTGGGCATGGGTGCCCAACGCTGGATAAGCCTCGGCCCGGTCGCGTTTCAGCCGTCGGAATTTTTCAAGCTGATCTTTGTGATCATGATCGCCCAGTACCTGAGCATGACCGCGGGGGAGATCGACATCCTCCATCTGCTGCGGACCTTCTTTGTCTGGGTCGCGCTGCCCTTTCTCCTGCTCGTTAAACAGCCTGACCTCGGTACGGCCCTGGTGGTTGCGATCATCTTTTCGACTATGATGCTGGCCCGCGGTCTCCGGCAGAAGGCGGTGGTGCTGATCGTCGTCGTATCGCTCGTGTCTCTTCCCTTTGTCGGCAACATCGTCTGGACAGGGCTGAAGGACTACCAGAAGAACAGGCTTGTCGCCTTTGTCGACCCGGATGCCGACCCCTCAGGCATCGGGTATCATATCAACCAGTCGAAGGTCACGATCGGGTCAGGCGAGATCGTCGGAAAGGGCTTTCTGCGGGGGACCCAGGGGCCGTTCAGGTTTCTCCCCGAGCGGCATACGGACTTTATCTTTGCGGTCTTTGCCGAGGAATGGGGTTTCCTGGGGTCCGTGGTGCTGCTCTCACTGTATTTCCTGCTGATCATGCGGGGTCTCGATACCGCGCGCAAGGCCAAGGACAGCTTCGGCCGGATGCTTGCCATCGGGATCACGTTCATGTTCTCTGTCTACTTTTTTGTGAATATCGGCATGACGCTCGGCATCATGCCGGTCGTCGGCATCCCGCTGCCCTTCATGAGCTACGGCGGCACGGCGCTGCTCTCGAACTTCATCTCGATCGGTGTTTTGATGAATGTCCGCACCCGCCGTTTCACCCTCTTTTATTAGCGAGGGGTTTTTTGTTATAATTTCTATCTTGTTCCACACAGACAGGGCGGTGTAGCTCAGGTGGTAGAGCATGCGACTCATATTCGCAGTGTCCGGGGTTCGAATCCCTGCACCGCCACCAACTCATACAAAGGCGGAAGTCTTATAGATTAAGGCTTTCGTCTTTTTTGTTTTACATATCATGGAAAATTCTTGTCTCTGGTGTGTCTCCGCGATAGGTGCAGAAGGCATTGGTATTTATTAGGGCTAAGAAATAATATTGGCGCTGATATGTCCCTGGTCCTGAAAACACAAAATAATGCAGATCTGACATACAATAAATAACCGGCTATTTAAAAGGAGGAGTTGCAATGACAATAACGATGGAATTGTCCGAAAGGGAAATTCGGTTCCTTAAGAAAATGGTCAAAGACATGGTAAGCTACCAAAAAATCAACAGCATTGAGGAAGCGGTGAAAGAATGCATCAGGATGGCTATGTTTGACGAGAGTCAACCCATGGTTGCCGACGAGCCTGCAGTCAACAAAGAAACTGGAGAGTAAGATTCGCAATTCCTCTTCAGACTTTTCAGGCGATAGGCAGGAGTTCTTGCTATCATCCACGCTTTCATGAAAAATAGAAGGCATATATGAGAACGCACCGAATAACAAAAATAATATCAGGCGGACAGACCGGAGCCGACCGGGCGGGGCTGGATGCTGCCATTGAACTGGGGATTTCCTATGGGGGCTCGATTCCTTCGGGCAGGAGAACAGAGGACGGCCATCTTCCCGCACGATACGAACGGATGACAGAGATGCGGTCCAGGCATTATCAGGTGAGGACCGAGAAGAATGTGATCGACGCTGACGCCACCCTGCTGTTCACCGGCAGAAAGGTGGGGTCCGGCTCCGCCCTGACCAGGAAGATGGCTGAGAAGTACCATAAGCCCTGCCTTCACATAAACCTCGGCAAAAAGACTGATGAGGCTGCTGCTGCTGAGGTCTTGCAGTGGCTGGAGGATGCGAAACCCCATGTCCTGAACATAGCGGGCTCGAGGGAGACAGAGTCGGTTGATATATACGGCCGGGTCTTCGGCATCCTGAAACAGGTCTTGGGGAAGCAGTAAATGGCAGATGGCAGAGAAGAAAGCGCCGTGGAAGCTGAAATGCCTGAAGACGCCGTCGCGGTAAAGCAGGCCGGTCCGCTGGAGTTCTATTTCTCCCAATCAGAGCATCTGCTCCTTGTCAGGATTCCCGGGTGCCAGGCCGCTCCGGTCAGGCTGGCAAGGACCGAGATAGCAGGCCTGCTGAATATCTTCGACCAGCAGACACGGGAGAAAGAGACGCGGCTGCTGGCTGACCTTGAATCGGATGAAGACGATTTTTAGCCGATTCCCCGGGCGGTAGTTCCGGTCCTTCGGGCATGGACAACTGGAAAGACAACATATCCTTCGTGCTTGTCGATACCCTGGAGACCGGGAATATCGGAGCCTCTGCGAGGGCACTCAAGAACTGCGGCTTTTCGAACCTCGAACTCGTCCGTCCGAGGAATTTCCCGTCTGATGAGGCAGGCTGGTTTGCCCATGGCGCCGAGGACATCCTCTCTGCGGTCAGGGTTCACCCGGCGCTGACCCCTGCCCTGAAGGATAAGGCCCTGATCGTCGGGACGACGAGGAGGGACGGGAAAAGAAGGGGGCTGACGTATCCGGTGAGGGATGCGGTAGAGAGAATCAGGCGGTTTTCCGAAAATAACCGCGTGGCGCTCCTCTTCGGGCGGGAAGATCATGGACTGAAAAATGCCGAGACAGCCGAATGCTCGTTTATGATCAGGATCCCGGCCTCAAGCGAACACCCCTCCTTCAACCTTGCACAGGCGGTGCTGATCATTGCCTATGAGATTTCTTATACCTCATATGCGGTGAAACCTCCCCCGGAGACGATCAGCAATGAAGAATTCCTGAACCTGTTTGAGAGACTCCGTTCTGTGATGAAAAGGGCGGGCTACGCCCCGAAGGGAATCAGGGACAAGGAAGCCATGATCATGGCGGACCTGAAGCGGCTGATTTCAAGGGCGGCGATCACGCCGCGCGAGGCGCGGATGCTTCACGGCATAATCTCCCAGATAGAGGAGAGCCTCGGCAGGAGAATTGTTCCATAGCGGGGCGGTGAATCGCCCGGAACAGATGGGGAAGAATTCAATGCGCTGCGGGAAATCTGACCGGTCATCAACGGCGTGAATCCCTGATATGTTGACATTTGTCCGGAGACGTTTTATCATTCAGTTTGTTCGCAATTCAGCAGCCTGACTTCAATACATGGTCTTACAGGGAGGATTAACGATGACGCCAAAGAAAGTATTTTTTACCAAAGGTGTTGGTGTGCATAAGGACAGGCTCTCTTCCTTCGAGGTCGCGCTGCGCAGCGCGGGCATCGAGAAGTGCAACCTTGTCTATGTCTCCAGCATCCTGCCTCCGAACTGCAAGATCCTGACCCGGAGTGCGGGGTTGAAGCTCCTGTCGCCGGGTGAGATCACGTTCTGCGTCATGTCGAGAAATGATACCAATGAACCGAACCGCCTTATATCCGCTGCGGTCGGGGTTGCGATGCCGAAGGATTTCAGCAACTACGGCTATCTCTCCGAACATCATGCCTTTGGAGAAAAGGCTGTTGTCTCGGGCGATTATGCAGAAGACCTTGCGGCGACCATGCTGGCAACGACCCTCGGCATTCCTTTTGATTCGAACCAGGCATGGGACGAGAGGAAACAGGTCTACCGGGCGAGCGGCCATATATTCAAGACGAACAACATCTGCCAGTCGTCACAGGGCAACAAGGACGGCCTCTGGACGACGGTGCTGTCGGCTGCGGTCTTTATCATGGAAGAGAATGACTGACGGATTTGTAAAAAGTCCGTATGCTGCGTTGCGCTTCAAAACTCGTCACTGCGACGTACCAGTAAGTACGCCTCATTCCTCATTCTTTGCGCGCCTTGCCTCCAGAGCTTTTTACAAATCCGTTTCACCTTGTCTTTATTTTCGACTTTTTGCAGGTTCGTCATGTCTGATTCCGTAAACTTCTGCGGCCTGTCAAAGGAGTACGCTGATTATGCAAAGGCAGCCGTAGTCATTCTGCCGGTCCCCTTTGACAAGACCAGCACTTGGATGAAAGGCGCTGACAAGGGCCCTGCAGCGATTGTCGATGCCTCACGGTATCTGGAGCTCTACGATATCGAGACCAACACCGAGGTCTACAGAAAAGGAATCCATACGGCCCCTCCGATTCACGCGTCATCGTCATCCCTTCTCCTCAGGAAGACCGGCTCCAGGGTTGAACGCTACCTGAAGGACAATAAGCTGGTCGTTACCCTTGGAGGGGACCATTCGGTCTCTGTCGGGGTCATCAGGGCCCACGCCGGACACTTTAAGGGGTTAAGCATACTGCACCTCGATGCCCACGCAGACTCGCGCGACACCTATGAGGGCAGCCGGTACAACCATGCCTGTGTTATCGCCCGCGCCAGGGAATTTACCGATACAATCGTCTCTGTCGGGATACGGAGCATGGATGCATCGGAGCGGCCCCATGCCGACAAAAAGAAGATGTTCTTTGCTCACGAGCTTCAGGGGAGTGACCGGTGGATAAAGAAAGTCGTGGCCCAGCTCTCCGGTACTGTTTACATAACCCTGGACCTCGATGTCTTTGATCCGGGTATTATGCCGTCGACCGGGACCCCGGAGCCGGGCGGGATGAGCTGGTATCCGGTTATGAAGCTCCTTGCTGCGGTTGCGAAGTCAAAGCGGGTCGCCGGCTTTGATATTGTCGAACTCTGCCCCGGAAAGGACCGGGCCCCTGATTTTCTTGCAGCAAAGCTGATCTATACGCTGCTCAGTTACATCTACGCAAAAAGGTAAGCCTTCACGGCTTTGTACCTGGCGTCGTCTTACGACTGTCTGTCCCGGTAATCTTTGTATCCGAACTTCCTGACCAGCTCCACATTGCCGCCTTGCCGTATCACCGCGATATCAGGCAGATTTATGCCGTTGAAGGTGGTGTTCTTCACGATGCTGTAGAGGGCCATGTCGGTAAAGACGAGCCGGTCCCCCCTGGTGAGCGGCCGGTCAAAGGAATAGTCCCCGATGACATCACCCGCCAGGCAGCTGGGCCCCGCCAATCTGTAACGGTATTTCTTTTCATTCTTTTTCCCCGAGTTCAGGATATGGGGCCGGTAGGGCATCAGCAGGACGTCCGGCATATGCGCCTCAGCCGAGGTGTCCATGATCGCGATTTCGGCCCTGTTCCTCACCATATCCAGGACCGACGATATCAGCACCCCTGCGTTGAGCACACTGGCCTCCCCCGGCTCGAGAATCACCTGCACCCCATAGGTCTTTTTGAAGGCATTGATCAGCCTGATGAGAAGCTCAAGGTCGTAGTCGTCCCGGGTTATGTGGTGACCTCCCCCGAAATTCACCCAGGTGAGTCCCCTGATATATGTTCCATACTGTTTTTCAAAGACTGCCAGGATCTTCTCCAGAACGTCCGCATTCTGCTGGCACATCGCATGGAAGTGCAGGCCGTCGACACTATCCCTGCATCCCGGGAATTCTTTCCTGAATATGGCGTGGACTATGCCCAGCCGTGAATTCGGAGCACACGGGTTATACATCTCGGTATCGACTTCGGCATAGCCCGGATTGACCCTTAAGCCGATCTCCCTTCCGGCCTTTTTCGCGAGCCCCCCGTATTTCTGAAGCTGATAAAAGGAATTGAAGACCACGGAGTCCGAGCACCTGATTATCGCCTCCATCTCCTCATGACGGTAGGCCGCGCTGAAGGTATGCACTTCCCTCTTGAATTCCCTTCGGCCGAGCATCGCCTCATGCAGCCCGCTTGCGCATGTCCCGTCGAGGTATCCTGCCATCATCGGGAAGGTGGCAAAAGAGGCATAGGCCTTCAGGGCGTGCAAGACCTTGCAACCGGTACGGTCTTTGACGTATCTGAGGACCTTCATGTTTTCCTCGATGAGTGTCTCGTCCAGCAGATAGACAGGGGTTTCGACGGCGCCCCTTGCGAGCCTCAGGCATCTGGCCTGCGCGCTGTCGAATTTTTTCTTTTTTGCCTCCCTGATCCCGCGGGTCAGAGATGCCAGGCCGCGCAGGTCCAGGGAACCGACCACCCGCTGCCTGGTTTCATCCGATGAGGCGTTGTACCTGTCTGCCGCCTTCGCCCCGTCCCGCGAAAGCAGCCGTAGAATTGCAGCTGCCTGATTTCTGGTATCCATAGGCCGGGCTCAGACCGGGTCAGACCTTTTCCGGCAGCCCGGGGTGTTCGACGATCTGCCACGGGAGCCCGTATTTGTTTAGCGCCGCCATGAACTGATCCGGATCGAGCTGCTCGATGTTGAAGACGCCAGGCCCCTGCCAGACGCCTGTCATCACCATCATCGCCCCGATCATCGCGGGCACGCCGGTCGTATAGGCAATAGCCTGGGTGCCGGTCTCCCTGAAGGCCTCTTCATGATCGCAGATATTGTAGATATACCGGGTGATTGTGCTGCCGTCCTTCACGCCGGTCATGATGTTGCCGATGACCGTCTTCCCCGAGTAGTTCGTCCCGAGTGAAGAGGGTTCAGGAAGCAGGGCCTTGAGGAACTTTATCGGCACGATCTTCTGTCCCCCGTATTCCACCTCGTCGATCCTTGTCATCCCGACATTCATGAGGACCCTCAGGTGGGTGAGGTAGTTCTCGGAGAAGGTCATCCAGAACCTGGCCCTCTTGAGCCCCTTGATATTCAGCGCCAGGGACTCCAGTTCTTCGTGGTAGAGGAGATAGGAGTCTTTCATGCCTGCCACCGGGTAGTCAAAGCTGAAATGCACGCTGCCCGGCTCAATTATGGCAGGGGATTCAACCCACTTCCCGTCTTCCCAGTGCCTTACCACCTGCGTCACTTCACGGATGTTAATCTCGGGATTGAAGTTCGTTGCGAAGGCATGTCCATGGCTGCCTGCGTTGCAGTCAAGTATGTCCAGGAAATGTATCTCATCAAAGAGGTGTTTCTGCGCATAGGCGGCAAAGACGTTCGTTACCCCGGGGTCGAACCCTGAGCCGAGCAGTGCCATGAGGCCTTTCTGTCTGAATCTATCCTGGTAGGCCCACTGCCAGCTGTACTCGAAATGGGCAACGTCCAGCGGTTCATAGTTTGCGGTATCGATATAGTGCACCCCGGTCTCCAGGCAGGCATCCATGATGTGGAGGTCCTGGTACGGCAGGGCAAGGTTCAGGACCACCGCCGGACGGAATTTCCTGATGAGGGCCGCAAGCTCCGGAACATTGTCAGCGTCAACCTGTGCTATCCCGATCTCCCTGCCATATCGCCGCATGATATCGTCCCTGAGCGCCTCGCATTTGGAGAGTGTCCTGCTGGCGACCATGATCTCCCGGAAGACTTCAGGAACCTGAGCACATTTGTGCGCTGCAACCGCAGCGACGCCTCCTGCCCCGATTATCATTATTCTGCCCTGGCTTTTGTTATCATCCATAACGAGTATCCTCCTGCAGTTGTAATGTCCCGTCATCCGGAAAGCTGCCCGGAAAAGGGGCCCGCATATATACTATGCCTGTAACGGACAAAAAAAGAAATTACAGGCAGGAAGACCCATACTGCAATAACTGTATATTTTTGGGGAGGAATTGCCTGTCTGCAGTGAGAATTGGGCTATAATAGGGACAGGGGGCATGGCTCCGACGGTCCGGACCGTCATCACGGCCGGCTTGCGGTTACCATGAACACCCCATGAATACGCATGTTGAAGGGATTATGCAGCTGATAGCAGGCATTAAGTCGCCCGAAGATCTGAAGTCGCTCACCGGCGGGGAGATGAAGACCCTGGCGGATGAACTGCGTCAGATAATCATCGAGCGGGTATCGATCAATGGGGGACATCTTTCTTCCAACCTGGGCGTGGTCGAACTCACGATCGCTCTGCACCGCGTCTTCGATTCCCCCTTTGACAAGATCATCTGGGATGTCGGTCACCAGTCATATCCCCATAAACTCCTCACCGGACGCTACGCTGATTTTGGGACCCTGCGAAAACATGGCGGGCTTTCAGGTTTCCCAAAGATCGGCGAGAGTCCTCACGATGTCTTCGGCACCGGACACAGCTCCACGTCCATATCCGCGGCCCTCGGCATAGCGTCTGCCCGGGACCTGAAGAAGGGGCATGGGGCCCCGGAGGAGACCGGGAAGGTGATTGCGGTGATCGGCGACGGCGCGCTGACGTCAGGCCTGGCCCTGGAGGGGCTGAACCATGCAGGACACCTGGGCAAGGATATGATCGTAATCCTCAACGACAACGAGATGTCTATATCCCCGAATGTCGGCGCGATGTCGAATTACCTGAATAAGGTGCTTACCGGAACATTCTACAAGAAGTTCAAGAAAGAGACGAAGGCCCTGCTTGAAGGCATCCCGAAGATCGGCGGCAGTGTGACGAGGATCGCGGAGAAGGCCGAGGGGAGCCTGAAGGGATTCTTCCTGCCGGGCGGACTGTTCGAGGACCTTGGTTTCAATTATATCGGCCCGATCGACGGCCATGACATCGACGGTCTGATCGGGATACTGTCGGGCCTGAAGGAGACGACCGAGCCTGTGCTGCTGCATATCGTTACGCAGAAGGGTCGCGGGTACAAGTTCTCGGAGGAAGATCCCTGCATCTATCACGGCACCGGCCCCTTTGACAGTGACCTGGGCCTTGCTCCCCCCGAGTGCGGGACCCCGGCCGCGGCAGTCACGTCGGCATCGTTCAGTGATCTGTTTGGTGAGGCCCTCAGCGGACTTGCCGCAGCCGACAACAGGATCGTGGCGATAACAGCAGCGATGAAAGAGGGGACAGGGCTGCGTCTCTTCGCAGAGCGCTTCCCCGAGAGGTTCTTCGACGTCGGTATTGCAGAGCCCCATGCCGTGACGTTTGCGGCCGGCCTTGCAACGCAGGGGCTTAGGCCGGTTGTCGCAATATATTCCACCTTTCTGCAGAGGGCCTATGACGAGATCGTGCATGATGTCTGCCTTCAGAACCTTCCGGTCCTGTTCGCAGTCGACCGAGGGGGCATTGTCGGCGAAGACGGACCGACACACCAGGGGCTCTTCGATCTGTCGTTTCTGCGCACAGTCCCCAACCTGGTACTGATGGCCCCGAAGGACGGCTATGAGCTTGGCGCGATGCTCGCATTCGGGCTCGGGCTGAATCGGCCTGCTGCGATACGGTACCCGAGGGGAAAGACGCTGACGGGCCCGGAGAGTCCCTGCAGTGCCATCTCGGAAGGGAAGGCCGAGCTGCTGGTCGAGGGAGAGGATCTGGCGATTCTTGCGGTCGGTCAGTCTGTCGCCCCTGCCATGGCTGCTGCTGTACGGCTGAAGGCTCAGGGCATCGGCGCTGCGGTGGTGAATGCCCGTTTCGTGCGGCCGCTCGACAGGGAGTTGATACTGGCTCTGGCGGCAAAGACAAAGAAGATGATCACCGTTGAGGAGAATATCCTTGCAGGGGGCTTCGGTTCGGCAGTCCTGGAGTGCATCGCCGGCAGCGGGCTTCCCGGCATCAAGGTAAGGCTGCTCGGCATCGATGACGTCTTTGTCGAGCACGGGACCCAGAAACTGCTCCGCAGGAAATACGGCCTCGACGAAGAAGGGATCTTCCAGACAGCTGTCGCCATGACCGAAGACCGGCCGGTGACGGCATATTTATAGCTCCTTCCGGTATTCCTGCCGGTCCTTTCACTCCTGCATGTCAAACCGGCTGATCCGGAATGGCAGGAAATTACTCCTGCTCCCAGACCCGGTACTTGTTATTGTCATCAGTGGTACAGTTCGAACCCGGCAGAATACCTGCAGGTATCAACCCTGATCGTCAAGATGTAATTATATGTTTGCTTCATGAAGGGAACTTTACGTTGACGGGTCGGGGGCTACCTGCTACTGTTAGACATAGGTAAGCGATCCCGACGAAACTGTAACCTTTGTCAGGAGGGACTGAAAGCGGCGGGTCTTGGGGAAAATGGCCTGGCTTCCTGAGGATGAAACTCCTTTGTCACGTTCGGCCTTATTGTTGTATCACGAAAAGGGGGTGTTCGATGAAAAACCAAAAGGCCAAGAGTTGGAGCCGGCGGGAATTTCTTGGAGGGCTCGCACTGACGGGTGCCGCTGCTATGATCGGCTTGCGGCCTGAAATGGCTATCGCTGTTATGGAGCCGCCGCCCGAAACAAAGACACTGCGGTTGCGGTATTGGGACCCGGCATGCTGGGCGCCGTTCTATCTGGCTGAGCCGTTTCTGCGCGAAGAAGGTTTTACCGATATCCATTATGTAGCAGCGCCGGGACCGGAAGTCTCGGACATGTTCAAGAAGGGACTGATAGATCTGAACCCGGAATTTTCGGTTTCAGGAATATTTAACGCGACAGCACTGGGGGCGCCCTTTAAATTCCTCTCCGGGCTGCATGTCGGATGCTATGCTCTCATCGGAAGCGATAGGGTTCGTTCGGTTCGAGATCTCAAGGGAAAAACTGTCTGGGCCGGTCCTGTCGAGAACAACGGTCCACACCTCTTTTTATCTGCTATTGTGTCCTATGTAGGCCTTGATCCGCGCAAAGATATTAAATATGTCTGGGTGAAAAAAGATGAGGCGATGTCAATGTTCCAGAACAACAAGATTGATGCCTTCATTTCCTTCCCTCCCGGCCCTCAGGAACTAATGGCAAAGGGTATCGGACGCCTTCTGTTGGACACGAACGTCGACAAACCCTGGTCCCAGTACTTCTGCTGCATGGTCAGCGGGCAGAGCGATTTTGTTAAGAACAACCCTATCGCCACCAAGCGGGCCCTTCGGGCCATTCTGAAGGCGATCGACCTGGTTGCCCGGGACCCCGTGATGGCTACGCGTGAACTGCGGGCGAGAAACATTGTGAAGCAGAAGGATGAGAAGTACGTTCTCCAGACTCTTAAGGAGATTCCCTATGGAAGGTGGAGAGAGTACAATCCCGAAGATACGATACGGTTTTACGCCCTGCGCATGAGAGAGACAGGTATGCTGAAGACCAATCCCCAGCAGTTCATTGATCAGTATACGGACTGGCGCTTTATCAGGGAACTGAAAAAGGAATTCGGGATAACGGCTTGGTAGGGGACCGCGATACGTGTATGATCTGATATTAAGGAAACGATAAGTATGGTGACTCGTTTGGAAAATCTCCCCTCACCCCTCTTTGCCAAAGGGAGGTTAGGAGGGATTCTATGGAAATTCCCGATTTCTAATGCGCTTATTAGTTGTTACCGGCTGCTGACATGAAGGATTGGCTGCCCCGGCTTGTGGCAAGGGCCCCGTTCACAGTCCATACCAAGCTGATCGGGGCCTTCTTTGCCATCGTAGCGCTGCTTATCATATTCGGTCTCGTTGTCATCCAGGTCTTGAGCGGCATCAACCGCCGATCAGAAGAACTCAGCCAGCTTCGACGCAAAGTTGCCGCATTCCGCCAGCTCCAGCATGACACGACCGCTCAGATCTACGGTGTCACGTCAGCCCTCCTGTCGCCGGAGGAACGGATGCTTGAAAGCGCCCTCCGTCAGCTGAACGAGTTCAGGTACGACCTTGAACGGCTTCAGTTTGTAACGCAGGATGAGGTGGAGCTTTTTAAAAGGATCAGGCAAGAACATGAGCAACTGATCCAGATGATCACAAAAGTCGTGGAACTTACACGGGCACATGAATACAAAAAGGCAAACGACCTTCGTCTCACTAAGACAGTCCCCCTGGCAGACACACTCGAAAGACTCACTAATGAGATGGTGAACAGGGCTGAGGCCGATATGGAGGCAAAGGCGGACGAGAGTACCCGGGCGCACATGACATCACGCTGGGTGGTCATTGGATTTGCCGTCGGGAGCATCGGCCTTGCAATTCTGCTGGGGTACGCTGTCTCTTCCTCTCTGATGGGGCCGGTTATGCTCATGGATGAGCGGCTTAGGCAGATAGCCTCTGGAGATTTCTCAAAGCGCGTCGAGGTGCCGAACCGGGACGAACTCGGGACTCTTGCCGACAATTTGAACCGCATGAACAATAAGTTAAGGGAACTCTATCAGCAGATCGAGGCTGCGAGCCGGCACAAGTCCGATTTCCTGTCCAGCATGAGTCATGAACTGCGGACGCCTCTGAACGCCATCATCGGCTACAGCGAGATGTTGACGGAGGACGCTGAAGAGCGGGGCCAGAAGGGCCCTATCCCTGACCTTCAGAAGATCCGCGCTTCAGGCAAGCATCTTCTTGAACTCATAAATGATATCCTTGACCTATCGAAGATCGAAGCAGGAAAAGTCGATCTCTTCCCTGAGACTTTTAATGCAAAAAAACTGATTGAGGAAGTGGCAAGCACTGTCCAGCCCCTGGTTGAGAAGAATTCAAATATTCTCACCATTGACTGTGACGACAATCTGGGCGTTATGTACGCTGATATTACAAAAGTCCGGCAGATACTGTTTAATCTGCTCAGCAACGCCTGCAAATTCACTGAACTCGGGACCATTACTCTGGAGGCGGTCCAGGAGTATGCAGAAGGTGCCTGTTGGCTTTCAGTGAGCGTAATTGATACGGGCATAGGCATGACCGGGGAGCAGATGGAAAAGCTGTTCCAGCCGTTTTCGCAGGCGGATATTCAAACCGCGAGAAAGTTTGGAGGGACCGGCCTGGGGCTGGCGATAACCAGACAATTCTGCGAGATGATGGGTGGTGACATCGAGGTGAGAAGCGAGTTCGGCAGGGGCACTGCATTTACGGTAAGGATTCCTATGGCAGCACCACCTCCTGAGGGTGATGTGATTGCATCGGCAACATCAGTCGATTTTTCAAAATCTGTGTAAATTAATAAAGGGCTGAATTATTTGGAAAATCTCCCCTTACCCCTCTTTGCTAAAGAGGGGAATTATCCCTCCCTTTGGCAAAGGGAGGTTAGGAGGGATTTTATAAATTTTCAGTTTGCTTCTATACTTAATCAATAACGGAAAAGGAGACCCATGCCCAGGATACTTTTGGTGGAAGACAATGAGATGAATCTGGACATGCTGTCCCGCCGGCTCCGGCGCAAGGGGTATGAGGTGGTGATTGCCACTGACGGAGAGGCGGGGGTAACCGTTGCCTCCGCAGAAAGGCCGGACCTTATACTGATGGACATGAGTCTTCCGGTGCTTGACGGCTGGGAAGCGACCCGCCGGCTCAAGGGCATGCCGGAGTCGGCAGCAATACCGGTCATAGCCCTGACGTCCCATGCCATGGCAGGGGACCGTGAAAAGGCCATGAGTGCAGGCTGTGACGACTATGATACAAAGCCCGTGGATTTTGAGCGGCTGCTCCTGAAAATAGAGGCGCTTCTGAAGAAACAGGGGACATGACAATGCCGGAACACGAAACCGAGCGTTCTTGCCGGGCGTCTCTCGCCAATCTGCGCAATGAGCTGCAGATGCCTGTAAATGCTGTCATTGAATACAGTGGCATGCTGCTGGAGGATGCAAAAAAGCAGGGTCAGGCAAACTTCATTCCGGACCTGCTGAAGATCAATACCCTTGGCAAAAGACTTCTTGCACTTGTGAATGACAGTCTGGATGATACAGGCACAGATACTTCCCTGCCCGGAAAAGAGCTGGAGGGCTTTCGTGCTACGGTACGCCATGAACTGCGCACGCCTTTGAATGCAATCATCGGATACAGTGAAATGTTGCTTGAAGATGCCCTGGAGCACGGACCGAAAGGATTCATACCCGATCTTGAGAAGATCCTCTCTGCCGGCGGACGGTTTCTTGCTTTTATTGAGGACGTTGCCGGTTTCACAAAGTCCAGGCATAAGGGGGAAGACGCGGCATCCGACTCCTCTGAGACCTCAGCCATGGTCCGGATTGTCATGAATGACATCCCTCCACTTGAGGAGGGCATGCATTTGACTGATACGATCAGCAGGGGATATCTGCTGGTGGTTGACGACAACGAGATAAACCGTGACCTGATCTGCCGTCAGCTTGAGCGGCAGGGCCATATTGTCACTGCTGCTGAAAACGGCCGGCAGGCCCTGGAGATTATGAGAACCCAGGTCTTCGACATGGTCCTTCTCGACATCATGATGCCGGAGATGAGCGGTTACCAGGTGCTGCGACAACTGAAAGGCAGCGAGGTCCATCGGGACGTTCCTGTCATCGTAATCTCGGCGCTTGATGAGATGGATAGTGTTGTGCGCTGCATCCGGATGGGCGCTGATGACTACCTGCTCAAGCCGTTCAATCCGGTCCTGCTGAAGGCCAGGATAAGAATGAGTCTCGAAAACAAGCGGCTCAGAGAATTCAGCAGGGCGCTTGAGCTCGGGAATCTGAAAGAAGAAGTACAGCTCATCGCCGAAAGCCGGGCCATGCAGCAGGTACTGGAGACGGTGCGCACGGTGAGCAGAAGCCCGGTGAATGTCCTCATTCATGGAGAGAGCGGCACAGGCAAGGAAGTTATTGCCCGCATGATCCACCACGGCAGTGACCGAAAAGCCAGGCCCTTTGTTGCGGTCAACTGTGCTTCTGTCCCTGAGAATCTGATGGAGAGTGAATTCTTCGGATATGAGAGGGGAGCGTTCACCGGGGCGGTCTCCAGCAGGGGTGGCCGTTTTGAGGAAGCAGATGGAGGCACGCTTTTCCTGGATGAGATCGGAGACATGCCGCTTGCAATACAGCCCAAGTTCCTGCGCGTTATTCAGGAGGGTGAAGGCACCAGGCTCGGCAGCAGCAAACTCGTTCGCTACGACCTGAGGATCATCAGCGCTTCGAACAAGGACCTGCGGCAGGAGGTTGAAAAAGGCAGATTCAGGGAAGATCTCTTTTACCGCATCTTTTCGGTTGAGGTCAATATTCCCCCTTTAAGGGAACGACGGGAGGACATTGTGCCTCTTGCACTGTTTTTTGTGAACAGGGTGTCCAGACGCTTCAGAAAAAAGGTGAAAGGATTTTCTCATGAGCTGCTTAACCTGTTTGAGGAATATCCCTGGCCCGGGAATGTGCGTCAGCTTCTCCATGAGGTGGAGCATGTGGTTGCATTGACCTCTGAGGGGGAGCGGACTTCCCTGAAACACTGCTCATCTGAACTGCAAAAATGGAGAAACGCCGCTCCTTCAACTCTCATGCAGTGCCAACCCTCCCTCTCCCTGCCCACAAGAGTAGAAGAGATCGAGATCGCATGCATCAGGGACGCACTGCAACAAACCAGGGGAAATAAACTGCAGGCCTCGAAACTCCTCGGGATCACACGGCAGGGACTTGATAAGAAGCTCAAACGCTATAAGATACCTGGGAACATAACTCCCCCAGTCCCCTCTTGACTTAAGAGGGGTTATTATTTCTCCCCTTGTGTAAGGGGATGCGAGGAGGGTTTGTGATATTTCCATGTCCTCTGAACAATTAAATTCATTTCATATTATGAATAAACGTAATTATTAGTAAACAATTCGTGCTGACTGTAACCCGAGTTTGCACATTAAATTAACTAACAAGTTCAAAGCGTTATCCTAACTCCTGCATCTTGATAGCCAACTGTGTTTACCTTTTGCTGCGGCAATCTTGAAGACCATGTGGGCTTCATCAACTAACTCATTGAAAATAAAAGGTTATCTCTCTATTAAACCGGTTGGCATCATATGTGCGTTATATGGTGTAAAAGGAACAGTCCAATTATTTAAGGGGGGTACAGCATTAACAACAGGACTCACAGCACGTTCGATCACATTATGCTTGTGATCGGCATCCTCCTGACAGTCGGCGGACTGGGCATCCTGGTGATCAATCTGCTGCGAAATTAAAAGGGAGGGGAGGGATTGTAAATGGTTGAGGCGCCGTCCTGTGCGGCAAGACTTAGATGAGACAAACAATGAAAAGGAGAATTAATCATGAAAAAAGCAATGTATTGTATTATGACTGTCTTGTTGGTTACCTTCGCATTGGGTATGACCGCGAACCTGGCGATGGCGGCAGACGTTGCCCCATCGTATACTGAATCGCCGGACGTATACAAAATGATCTCGGAAAACGAGCACTTCCGGGTTATCCTGGCAACATGGACGCCGGGTCAGCGTGATAAATGGCATGCGCACGCCGGTCCGTCGACAATTTACAGGCTTACCGATTGTAATATGCGCGCTCATACTCCGGACGGAAAAGTTGTAGACAGGCCGGTAGCAAAGCGCGGTTCAGTCGGACACAATTCAATCATCACTTCGCACTCGCTGGAAAATGTCGGTACATCAGATTGTCAGCTCTTGATCGTCGAAAAGAAATAGTTCTGTAATCAGGCCGGGTGGGGATCGGGGAAAGTATAAGGATGGCCGGACTGCCGAAGGATAAGATTGAGGCATGTTCGGCCATACCTTCATGGCAAACTGATTTAAAAGCACAAAGGAGGTGCATTATGGAAAGTGGAGTGAGTCGCAGGGATTTTCTGAAGTTCGCAGCAGCAACCGGAGTACTGATGGCATCCGGAGAGGCATTCAGCAGCGCTATGGCAGAGGCAGCCACGGGTGTCAACGAAGTAGACAAATTGACGATTTGGGTGTTGGCGGACAACTACTTTGACTCCAATGTAAAGGACAACAAAATCACCAAGCGGTATCGCGCTAAGCCCGGGAAATCAATGCACGCCGAGCACGGTCTTTCTTATTATATCGAGACCGTCATCGGCGACAAGACCAGTACCTGTATGTTTGATTACGGCCTTGACCCGGTTGGGGTGATGAACAACATCTCCCTGCTGGGTCTTGATGTGGGGAAGACAACTGCATTCAGCTTGAGTCACGGCCATTACGATCACTATATGAGTGCAGTGAGTATCATTAAGCAGAATCAGGCACGGATCGCTGCGGGAACCCCATTTTATGTCGGCGAGGAGGCCTTTGCCAGGAGATACGCGCTGCGGCCCGGGGCAACTGAACCAACCGACCTTGGACAGCTCAAGAAAGAAGATATCGAAGCCCTGGGGCTGAAGGTTGTGGAAACCAAAACCGCGGTTGAAATTGTGCCCGGAGCGTATTTTACCGGAAACATCGCGAGGGTCACCAGCTACGAGAAGGTGCCGGCGAGTTTACAGGTAAAGCGTGGCGAAAAGATTGAACACGATACTTTTCCAGGTGAACAGGCGGTGTTCTTTAACGTAAAGGGAAAAGGCCTGGTGGTTCTTTCCGGCTGTGCGCATTGCGGCATCGTCAATACGGTGAAGCAGGCGCAGAAAAATGCGGGAACAGACAAGGTCCACGCGATAATGGGCGGGTTTCACCTCATTAATGCAAAGACTGAGTTGATCCAGACGATCGTCGCTGAGATTAAGGCCATGAAGCCGGACTATATCGTGCCGACCCATTGTACCGGATTCGAGGCGATCGTGGCTTTCAGCAAAGAGATGCCTGGTGAATTCGTGATGAATACCACTGGAACCAAGTATGCCTTTGGTGCATAGGTTTTAAAAAAACAGGGCAATAACGACAGGGGGAAGGGCCTTCGACTTCCCCCTGTGACCAGGTGAGCGGCTGTGCAGTAGTAGCGCAATAAAATACGTAATTGGAAAGAAGGGTACATGAGACAAGGGTTGATCGGATTGATGGCAGGGATATTCCTTCTTATGAGCGGAGCGGTTATGGCAGCAGAGGTAGAGGTCTCGGGGGACATGTCGATTATTGGAGTAGCGGGACAGGACGGACTCATATTTCCTGATCTTTCGAAACAAACGAAGGCGGTCAATGCAACCGACTGGCAGATGAGAGTAGTCGGTTTCTGCCAGCCCGGAAGTGCCATCAGGGAGATACTTGGGGGAGGCGCTGTCAACTGCGAGACAGTTGCGGGAAGCACGGGCACCGTTACGTCGGTTGGATCAGGCACCGGACTTTTGGGAGGTCCGATTACAACAGCAGGTTCGTTGTCTGTCGACACGAACTATGTGCAGCTAAGGGTGAGTGGCAGCTGCACAGCAGGGAATGCAGTCCGGGTTGTGAATGCTGACGGTACGGTAACCTGCCAGGCGGTGGGGAGCGGAACCGTCACCTCTGTTGCCACAGGCTCAGGCCTTACCGGTGGGCCGGTAACAACATCGGGGACGATCAGTGTTGCAACAGGCGGAGTTACGAACGCAATGCTTGCCAATCCATCGCTTACTGTGTCAGCAGGGTCCGGGCTTTCAGGCGGTGGGGCGGTCTCGCTTGGAGGTTCGACTACCCTGAATCTTGCAAATACTGCTGTAACCCCGGGTTCATACTCACGCGCCAACATTACGGTTGATGCACAGGGGAGGCTTACGTCCGCAGGCAACGGCAGTTCTGTAAACCTGACCACGGAAGTGACCGGGATTCTGCCGGTATCAAATGGAGGCACCGGCTCAGACGCACTGGACTTTGTAGACCTCTCAAATCCACAAACAGTTGGAGGCGCAAAGACTTTCAGCAGTGATGTAACACTGTCCGGCAACCTGAATCTTCCTGTAACCGGCATTATCAAATCAGGCGGAAACAGGCTGATTCACACAAACGGAACAAGCAACTTTTTTGCAGGCAATAATGCAGGCAACCTGACAATGAGCGGTACCGGAAACATAGCAATTGGAACTAATGCGCTTTTATCCAACACCACCGGTCGTCAGAACACAGTCATCGGCACCGAGGCGCTCTATTCCAACATCACTGGCAGCTACAACACAGCCAGCGGATGGAATGCGCTCAATGCCAACACCGAAGGCAACAGCAACACAGCCACCGGATATATGGCTCTCTATTACAATACCACCGGCAGCAACAACACAGCCGGCGGATATATGGCCCTTTTTTCCAACACCTTCGGGCGCGAAAACACAGCCGTTGGGAATAATGCACTCCTTACAAACGACACCGGATACGAAAACACAGCCATTGGATATAATGCGCTCCAGGCAAATACCACCGGCAAATACAACACAGCCATCGGGAAAAATGCGCTTTTTTTCAATACCACCGGCGACGGCAACACCGCCAGCGGAACTGGTGCGCTCGTTTCCAATACGATCGGCCGTTACAACACAGCCAACGGAGATGGTGCGCTTGGCCTGAACACCACCGGCAATTTCAACACAGCCAGCGGACTGGGTACGCTCGGGATGAATGACACCGGCATCGCCAACACCGCTATCGGATATAATGCGCTATTTTACAACATGACCGGCAGCTTCAACACAGCTATCGGCTATGCTGCTGGTATATCATCCACCGACCTCACAAATGCGACTGTTATAGGATATAACGCTGAAGTAAATGCTTCAAACAAGGTGAGAATCGGCGATACTGCTGTGTCGGTCATTGAGGGACAGGTGGGCTGGTCGTATCCTTCCGATATACGGATCAAGAAAGATGTTGAGGAGATCGGCCTTGGCCTTTCGTTTATAAAGGCGCTCAGACCGGTGCAATACCGCCTGAAGCAGGGCAATGACAGGATTGATTTTGGTTTTATAGCACAGGAGATCGAGGCCCAGCTTGGGGTTGACTATAATGTCCTCGGCATTGCCGAAGATGCAGACCGCTCGCTGTCGCTCCGCTACACAGACTTCATCGCGCCGATGGTAAAGGCTATGCAGGAGCAGCAGGAGCTTATTGAAATGCAGCAGACAGAGATTGACGCCATGAGGTCAGAGCTCAAAGAGATAATGGTGCTACTGTCAGGCAGGAAGTAAGCTTCGGCGTAACCCTTCAGTGAATAGGGGTAATTATCACAAAATCTCTCCTCGCCCCTGCCTGCCGGCAGGCAGGCCTCTTTGCTAAAGAGGGGAATTGTGCTCCCTTTGGCAAAGGGAGGTTAGGAGGGATTTTCCTCATAATAACTGCCACCCGTAACTGAATGGTTACGGAGCTTGAACATAATAACAAAGGAGAACAATATGAAAGGGAGAGTAACAGGGGTTTGTCTACTATTTTTGGTTGCAGTACTGGTCGGGTCTTCATCGGGAGCGATTGAGACTGGTATCAATAATTATTTTGGTTATTTTGCTGGTGGGTTAGGCGCTGAAAATATTAATAATACTTTCATGGGTGGTTCTGCGGGCTACTATAACACAGGGGATAACAACAGCATTTTCGGTTATCGGGCCGGCGCAAATAACGCAGGGAGCAACAATAGCTTTGTCGGCAATGAGGCCGCCTCCAACTACAACACCGGGGATAACAACAGCTTCTTCGGCAACCAGGCCGGCTTCAGCAATAACGGGGGGTTCAACAACAGCTTCTTCGGCAGTTATGCCGGGTTCAACAACTCCACCGGGAGCGCCAACAGCTTCTTTGGCAAGGAGGCCGGCCGCGACAACACCTTTGGTGGCAACAACAGTTTTTTCGGCTGGCAAGCCGGTTTTAGCAACATCGGGGCAAGCGGTAATAGTTTCTTCGGCGATAGTGCCGGTCTTTACACCACCATGGGAAACAGCAACAGCTTCTACGGCGCTAGTGCCGGTCTCAACAACGACATTGGACAGAGCAACAGCTTCTTCGGCATTAACACCGGCCGCAGCAACGTAACAGGGATCTCAAACAGTTTCTTCGGTTCTAATGCCGGCTACAACAATACAGGGGATCACAACAGTTTCTTCGGCGCTCGCGCGGGATATTCTGTCACTGACGGGAGCGGTAATGTTTTTCTCGGTTACGACGCGGGATATAGCGAAACAGGTTCCAACAAACTCTATATTGACAATTGTTATGCTGGTGGCTCCTGCACATCACCTTTTATCAAAGGGGATTTCAGCGCCCAGACGCTGTCGGTCAACGGTGCGCTCACCGCGACCAGTCTCACCGGTGACGGTTCAGGGCTGACGAACATCAATGCCGCGGCTGTCACTGGCACAGTTGCCAGCGCAACCAACGCTGCAACTGCCACAAACGCAACAGCAGTGACAAATGGTGTCTACACCAACGTTAGTTATGTGAATCCTCCCTGGATAAGTCAGCTTTCGGGAAGCAAAATAAATGGCCCAGTTACAAACGCAACAACTGCCACAAATACAGCACAAATTGGCGTCAACACCATGAACTACATTCCAAGATGGAATGGGACTCAATTGGTATCAGGGATTATCTCTGATGACGGTATTGTCGCCGCAGTCAACGGCACGCTTACCGTCGCCTCATTAGTATCGGCCTCCGACGAACGGTACAAGAAGAACATTCAGCCGCTTCAGCGATCTCTGGATAAGGTGACACATCTGACCGGCGTGAGTTACGAATGGAAAACGGAGGAGTACAATGGGAAAGGGTTCAAAGAGGGCCGGCAGATCGGCCTTATCGCCCAGGGCGTCGAGAAGATTTTCCCCGAGTTGGTGCAGACCGACGACATAGGCTACAAGGCAGTTGCCTATGACAAACTGGTGCCGGTGCTGATCGAGGCGGTGAAGGAGCAGCAGACAACGATTGCCACCCAGAAAAAAGAGATCGATGTGCTGACTCGGAACTCTAACGAAAGAGACGCGGAGATTGACTCATTAAGGAAGGCCATATCGGAAATCTCCAGCCGGCTTGCGTTGGTTGAAAGTTCTGCGGATACCATAGCGGTAAAGTAGGCATTAATTGAGATGGTTTAGCAAGTGAGAGTCTTCTTTCTCTGCCTTGTTAAAATGCGATTATGTGTTTGCTGATTTGCGGGAACTTGACACTGGCGGGAGGTTTACACCGGAGAGAAGGAAGAGACAGAAAAGGCCCTCAGTCTCCTGGTTTGACAGGAGATCTGCCGATCGTCTCCAGCATCGCCTCCACAGCCTTTATCGCATCAGCGGCAGAGCTTGTAATGCCGCCGGTGTAGCCTGAGCCCTCGCCAATGGGGTAGAGTTGTTTAATGGTGACGGATTCATACCTGCCGTTGCGGACGATCTTCAACGGGGAGGAGGTCCTGGTCTCGGCGCCCAACAGTATCGCCTGCTCCGAAACAAACAGGGGATAATCCGCTTTCCAGGAATGAAACGCGGCCATAAGCGTCTCGCAGATAAACCCGGGGAAAACCTCCCTCATGTCCGCCGGCGCAGCCCCCATCTTAAACGAATTGCTGTTCAGGCTGGCGGAGACCTTCCCGCACAGAAAATCAGCCAGGTTCTGCCCGGGTGCCTGCCATCTGCCTCCCCCTGCACAAAAGGCCCTGCGCTCAATCTCCTTCTGGAAGGCAAGGCCTGCGAGCGGATCGTCCGATCCATAGTCAGCCGTATGACAGGTCACTGCCAGCGCAGCGTTCGAGAAGGCCGATGCCCTGCCGGAATAGCTCATGCCGTTGACAACCAGCTGGCCGTCTTCAGATGAAGCATTCACCACCTCACCCCCGGGACACATGCAGAAGGTGTAGACTCCCCTTCCTATTTTACGGTCGGTATAGGTGAAGGAATAGGTGGCATTGCCGATACCAGGGTAAGCCTTGTACTTGTCTCCATATCGTATGAGGTTGATAACCTCGGCAGGGTGCTCTATCCTTACACCGACAGAAATCGGTCGCTGCTCAAGGGCAATCCCTTTTCCCCGGAGCAGCTCGAAGGTATCGCGTGCAGAATGTCCGACAGCAAGGAAGACCCCGGAGGCCCGGTATTCCCTCTCGCCGTTAATCACGACCCCAAGGACCTCATCTCCCGAGACCAGCAGGTCGGTCATCTTCGAGCCATAGTGGATCTCTCCGCCACGATCGAGGATATGTCCCCGAATGTTTCGGACTATTTTGCAGAGAACATCTGTGCCGAGATGGGGCTTGCCGATATACCGGATTTCCTCGGGTGCGCCGAAGCGGACAAAGGTATCCAGAACCCTGTTGATGTAAGTGGAGTTTTCTCTGCGAGAAAACAGTTTTCCGTCCGAGTACGAGCCGGCCCCGCCTTCACCAAACTGAATATTCGACTCGGGGTCCAGCACCCGCTCCCTGATAAATCTCTGGACATCGCCAGAGCGTTCTTCGATCCTCTTGCCCCGCTCAAAGATCAGGGGGCTGATCCCGCGGTCAATAAACTCAAGCGCCGCGAACATCCCGGCCGGACCGAACCCTATGATGATAGGCCTCTCCGGGGTGCTTATCAGTCCCCTCTCCGGTTCCGCTGTCTCAACGTAGACTGGAAAGTCTTCAGGGTTGGAGAAGCCGGCAGCGGTGGAGACAACCAGGGAGATTTTATAGAAGAACTGTTCCTTGTCGGTTATGTCGAGCGACTTGCTCAGTATCCTGACCAGCCTCAGAGTCTGGCTGCTGGTCTGCAGCCGCTCTGCAGCCGCGATTATGTATTCATCTATGCCGTCCTTTTCAACGGGGATGCGCAGATCGCTTACTATCAAATCCAGGAAGTCTTCGATTCTAGTTTTCCTCGTTGCCAAAGGGAGGTTTGCTGCAAACAGGATTCAGGTTCACCCCACACATTTCCCGGCTCAGCCCGGCGGCCAGTGCATCGGCCTGCCGCCAAGCAGGTGGAGATGTATGTGATAGACAGTCTGGCCTGCCTCGGCATTTGTATTCATGACCAGGCGAAACCCGCGTTCGGCAATACCCTTCTCCCTGGCGATGGCAGCAGCAGTCTGGAAGAGTTTCCCGACGAGGGCATGGTCCTCGGGCAGAATATCCAGCGACGTTGCAACGTGCTTCCTGGGGATGACCAGGATATGCACCGGGGCCTGGGGGTTGATGTCCTCGAACGCCAGGACGTCTTCGTCTTCGTGGATGATCCGTGCAGGGATCTTTTTCTGGATTATCCTGCAGAACAGGCAGTCGTGCATGCTTATCGCCCCCCTTTGTTAAACCGGGCTTCGAATTCCCGGTAGATATCGCTAATGTCTATGCCATCCTCGGCCATCAGCACAAGACAGTGGAACCAGAGGTCCGTGAGTTCCCTGACGGTCTGCTCCCTGTCCCCGCCCTTCGAGGCGATGACGACCTCGGTGGCCTCCTCCCCGATCTTTTTGAGGATCGTGTCCTTCCCCTTCTTGCGGAGAGCGCAGACGTATGAACCTTCAACAGGGGCCTGACGCCTCCCCTGGATTACGGTATACACGTCATCGAGGATCATTTCTTTCCGTAGACATTGTCAGCGGAAAAAACAGCGTCGGTCAGTTCCCTGCCCGAGATGTCGGTATAGAAGCAGGAGCGGTGGCCGGTATGGCAGGCGCCGGGGCCCCTCTGCTCCACCCGGATCAGGAGGGTGTCTTTATCGCAGTCATAGAGTATCTGTTTTACGATCTGCACATGGCCTGAGGTCTCGCCCTTTTTCCAGAACTTGGAGCGGGAGCGCGACCAGAAGTGCGTGTATCCGGTCTCGACGGTTGTTTCAAGAGATTCGCGGTTCATATACGCCATCATCAGGACCTCGTTGTTTGCTGCGTCCTGGACTATGGCCGGGATGAGCCCGTGGCTGTCATACTTCAGATCAGGTATCTTCATCATAGTGCTCCTAGAGTTTATATCCTATTTTTCTCAAGAATTCCTTCCGGTGTGCCTTGTCCTCGGGTGTCTCGACCCCGCGGGGCGAAAACCCGTCAATAACCCCCATGATCCCCCGGCCCTGTGCGCTCTCCGCAACGATAACCTCAAGGGGGTTTGCCGTTGCACAGAATACAGTGCAGACCTCGGGACACTGCTTGATCTGGTTCAGGATATTGAGCGGGAAGGCTGCCTTGAGCATGATGCAGAAGACATGGCCGGCCCCGATCGACGAGATATTCCTGACCGCGGCACTGACCAGTCCGTCATCATTGCCCTCGGTCCGGATCAGGCAGGGGCCGGAGGCCTCGGCGAAGGCGATGCCGAACTGCGCCTGGGGGACCGTTGTCGCAATGATTTCATAGAGGTCTTCGACTGTTTTTATAAAGTGCGTCTGCCCTAAAATCAGGTTGCAATCAGCCGGCATGTCGACCGTTACTGCATGAATCTGCATGGCATCCTCCTTACAAGGCATATCAATTACTATACATATTGATATGCTATAATGGAAATAAATTTTTTGGAGATATGAGCGCTGCATGTTACGATTTCTCACTATCCCGATCATGTGTTCCCTCGTCTTTTTTCTTGCCCTGTTTCCGGTTCAGGCCGAGGCGGTACATGCAATCGCGGGACCTGATGTCAGGCTGGTCAACAACGACATATTCATATCGTTTTCATTCGTTCCTGACGAGAAGACCGTTCAGGAGATACGGGGCGGCATGGACAAGGAATTCCGCCTCTACGCGGATCTGTTCAGGGTATGGAGGAACTGGTCTGACGAGTTCGTCCTCGGCAAATTCTTTGCTCGCACGCTGAAGTCCGACCCGATCAAGAAGGAGTACCTGTCGAGTTCCTTCGACGGCCAGACGATCATCGAGAAGCGGTTCAGGTCCTTTGAATCTATGCTGGCCGGCGCCCTGGCAGTGAAAGACCTCAAACTCACCAATACGCGCGAACTCGAACCAGGCCAGTATTTTGTCAGGATAACGGTTGAATCCAAGACCAGAAAGCTGCCGCCGCTGATCGGGCATATCCTTATCTTTGTCCAGGACAATGAGTTCAAGATCAAGAAAGACTCCGGGATTCTGCTGATCGAGGGCACCCGGTGAAGAGACTCCGCTTTATCATCATCTCGCTGATCGCGGTGGTGCTGATTGTCGTTGCGTTTGCGGTCGAGATACATTACATGCGGCTTGAGAATGTCTCTTTCTTTACCAAGCTGATCATCTTTATACTCCTGAACCTCAACCTGATCGCCCTGCTCACCCTCATCTTCTTCGTCTCGAAGAGCCTGCTGAAGGTTTATCTCGAAAGAAAGAACAAGGTGCTCGGGTATAAATTCAAGACAAAGTTCGTCATCGTTCTGGTCGTTCTGACGATGATACCTTCTTTTCTGCTCTTTATTGTGTCGAGCAGTGTGATAACGCGGTACCTCGACCGGTGGTTCGATCCGCAGGTTCGCCAGCCGCTTACCCTTTCTGTCGAGATTGCGAAGGCGGCGTATGAGATGGAGCGGCAGCAGGCCCTCTCCTACGCCCGCTCTCTCTCATCGGGGGGGAGCGGAGGGGATTCCTACGAGGTGCAGCGCCTGACTGAAATGCCGGAAAATGCGTCGGAAACCGTTCGTGCGGGCTTCGAAGGCAAGGCTGACGTCGAGGTGATTACCGGGGAGAACGGGGACATCATCAGGGCGGTTGCCCCGGTGTTCAGGGGTGGCCGGCAGACAGGGGTTGTCGTGGTCGAAACACTGATGAGCCCGGAGATAAGCAGCAATGTAGAGGCGATCAAGGCGGCCTACAAGAACTATCAGACACTGGAATCGTGGAAGACGCCGATCAAGGTCAACTACATCCTCATCCTGAGCTTTTTCACCCTGATGGCGATCTTCATGGCCCTCTGGGTTGCGCTGAGAGTGGCGCGCGGCATTACCGACCCTATCCAGATGCTTGCCCAGGCAACCGAAGATGTTGCCCGCGGGAATCTTGATGCTGCGGTCGAGAGCACCCGCGAGGACGAAATAGGGCTGCTGGTGCAGTCGTTCAACAAGATGGTGCGGGAATTGAAGGAGAGCAAGGAATCGCTTCAGACGGCTCTGAAGGAGTCTGACAGGCGGCGGCTTATCATCGAGAACATCCTCGACAACATCAATTCCGGGGTCATCTCGCTCGATCCAGCCGGCAATATACTGACGATCAACAATGCCGCCTGCAGGATTCTCCTCCTTGAACCTGAGGCCCTCAACGGCCAGAACTATTCGGTGCTCCTGACGATGCTCGATTCGGACGAGCTGAAGGAGGCGGTCAAGCAGGTGAGGATCCGCGACTCACGCATCGTCGAGAAGGAGTTCAGGGTCACGGTCGGCGAGCGCCGGATCCTGCTGCGGATATTTATGGCGGCACTCGGCGACGTTGATAATTTTCTTGGCACACTGGTCGTCTTCGATGATATGACCGAACTGGTCAGGGTGCAGCGCGCCCTTGCCTGGGAAGAGGTAGCCCGGAGGATAGCGCACGAGATCAAGAATCCGCTGACCCCGATCAAGCTCTCGACCGACCACATGATCAAGAAATGGAACAACCAGGACAGTGATTTCGGCAAGGTCTTCGAACGTTCGACAAAGACGATCATCAAGGAGGTCGAGAGCCTCAGGAGGATGGTGAATGAATTTTCACGTTTCGGCAAAATGCCCGAGATCAGAAAGGCCCCGACACTTATATCGGGCATCCTTGAGGGCATAAACAACCTCTATGTGGACTACAAGGGGATTGTTATACAAACTGCGCTGCCTGTCGATGAACCGCTGGTCGACCTGGATGCGGAGCAGTTTAAAAGGGTTATAATAAATATCGTAGACAATGCAATCCAGGCAATGCAGGCAAAGGGACATATCCTGATCTCCGTCAGCCATGAACGCGCTGCAAACAGGGTGTTTGTCGAGATAGCCGATGACGGCCCGGGCATCAGGGACGAAGACCGGGAGAAGCTCTTTCTCCCCTACTTTTCGACCAAGAGGGACGGCACCGGGCTTGGCCTGGCGATCGCGAGCAAGATTATTACCGAGCATCGCGGCTATATACGGACAAGAGACAACGAACCGCAGGGGACGATTTTTTCTATAGAGCTCCCTGTCAGGGAGGGGTAAAACAGATGGCGAAGACGACGATGATGATCGTTGACGATGAAGAGGGCATACGGACGTCCCTGTCCGGGATATTTGAAGATGAGGGTTTTGACGTTGTCTCTGCCGCATCCGGAGAGGATGCGGTCCGGCTGGCAAAGGGCATGGTCCCCGATATTGTTATCCTCGACGTCTGGCTTTCGGGGATTGACGGCATCCAGACGATGACGCAGCTCCTCGAGATGCATCCTGCCCTTCCCGTGGTGATTATCTCCGGGCATGCCAATATTGAACTTGCGGTGAAGGCGACCAGGATGGGGGCCTATGACATCCTCGAAAAGCCGCTCTCGATGGAAAAGGTCCTTCTGACTGTCCAGCGGGCATTGGAGAAGCGGAACCTCGAGCTCGAGAACAGGGCCCTGAAACAGGACCTCCTCAAGAAGTTCAGACTGGTCGGCAATTCTCCGAAGATGGTCCAGCTGCGGGAGCAGATCAAGCTTGCAGCTGTCAGCAACAGCAGGGTCCTCATCCTCGGCGAAAGCGGTGCCGGCAAGGAGCTGGTTGCGAGGCTCCTGCACGAGAACAGCCCCCGTTCCGGTAAGGCCTTTGTTGAAGTAAATTGCGCGGCGATACCTCAGGAGCTGATTGAGAGCGAACTTTTCGGCCATGAAAAAGGATCGTTCACCGGAGCCTTTGAGACGAAGAAGGGGAAGTTCGAACAGGCCGACAACGGGACGCTCTTTCTGGATGAGATTGGCGACATGTCGCTCCAGACGCAGGCAAAGGTCCTGCGCGTGCTTGAGACGCAGGAGTTTCAGCGGGTCGGCGGCAGCAAGAATATTAAGGTTGACACGCGGATCATCTCTGCGACGAACAAGGATCTCGCCGAAGAGGTGAAGAAGAACAACTTCCGGGAAGACCTCTACTTCAGGCTGAACGTTATCCCCCTGAAGGTCCCTGCCCTGAGGGAGAGGACCGAGGATATCCCCGAACTGGTCGACTATTTCCTCGAACTCTTTGCAGCGGAATACCGGCAGCAGGCCAAGAAGGTAAGCCCCGATACAATCAGGATTCTCCAGAAGCATTTGTGGCCCGGCAACATCAGGGAGCTCAAGAACACGCTCGAGCGGCTGGTGATCATGACGCCGGCGAGAACGATAGCCCCGGCGGACCTGTCGATGCCGAGCACGGCGAAAGCCGATTATTTTTCCGTCAATCTTCTCAAGGACGCCCGGGACATGTTCGAAAAGGACTTTATTATGAGGAAGCTGGAAGAAAACGGGTGGAATATCTCGAAGACCGCCGAGATTCTCGACATCGAGCGCTCAAACCTCCACCGGAAGATAAAGGCCTACGATATATCGGTCCCCTGAGAGGGGAACGCAGTGTAAGGGAGGAATGATGCGATGAAGCAATCTCATGCCAGGACAGTCATTGCCGGCATCGCTGCCGGATTTGCCATGAATATCTCCATGCTGCTCACCTTCCGGTTCCTCGGGTTCGGGGTTGACGGAAAGGGCATACTGCTTGACCCGGTCTTGCAGAGCAGAAAGCTCATAGCAGTCTGGACCGAGCTTGAGCCCCTTCCTCTTGTTGTGAACCGGCCTGCTCCGATCATCCTGGGTCTCGTTGTCTTTGGGCTTGCCCATGCATACCTCTACCGCTGGCTGAGCGCTGCGTGGTCTCCGGGCATTGTCAGCCGCGGTCTTTCCTTCTCGCTTCTCGTCTTCGTCATGACCTTTCTTTTCTGGGAGTTCTTTACGCCGTTCAACCAGTTTGGCGAGCCCCTCAGACTTATTGCTCTGGAACTCATTTTCTGGGCCCTGATTGCCATGGCAGACGGTTTTACGCTCTCGGCAATCATGGAGCGGGGACAATAGGTTCAGCCACCCCATTTTTTCGCATTTCTGCAAATACATTTGCATTGATGCAGGGGTGTTCCGGATAAA
>CAZCKU010000005.1:4151-219705 GCA_964499365.1 uncultured Thermodesulfovibrio sp. | reverse complement strand
GCTCCGCTGATAACAGGTCATACAGAAAAGGGGCCGAAGCGGCCCCTTTTCTTTGATAA
This sequence comes from uncultured Thermodesulfovibrio sp., assembly GCA_964499365.1. Lineage (GTDB taxonomy): Bacteria > Nitrospirota > Thermodesulfovibrionia > Thermodesulfovibrionales > UBA6898 > PALSA-1316. The sequence goes on along the minus strand of CAZCKU010000005.1, from coordinate 219,646 downwards.
TTACCTTTGACCGTGTTATTCTTCTCCCGTAATGTTAAAGGGATTGAACCAGGCACAGAGGGCTGCGGTCGAACACTTTGGCTCCCCGCTTCTGCTTCTGGCCGGGGCGGGCAGCGGCAAGACCAGGGTCCTCACCCATAAGATAGGCTATCTCATCAGGGAAAAAGGGTTCAGACCCCACCGCATACTCGCCATAACCTTCACGAAAAAGGCGGCCCAGGAAATGGCAGGCCGCGTCGAAAAGATGCTCTCGATCAAGCCGCGCTCGATCAGCACCTTCCACTCGTTCTGTGTCAGGGTGCTCAGGGAAGATATCGCAGCCCTCGGCAAGAACTTCGATATACGTTTCGTCATCTATGACCAGACAGACAGCAGGAAAACCCTGAAGGAGATACTCACCCGGCTCAGCCTCGATCCGAAGCAGGCCGATGAGGTCCAGAGAATCATCTCCGACGCAAAGCAGGCATACAGGGAGGACATCGTGCAGTATATTGGATCGCTTCCGTATCCGCGGGACCAGTTCGCGGAGGTGGCGGGAATCTATCAGAGATACCTGGAGCAGTCAAACGCGCTTGACTACGACGACCTGATCTACTATACGACCCAACTCTTCGCAACCCGCCCCGAGGTGCTCGCCAAGTGGCAGGACCGCTACGATTTTTTCATGGTGGACGAGTTCCAGGACACCAATCAGATCCAGTACACCCTCATAAAACTCCTCTCCGCGGGGAACAGGAATAACATCTTTGTTGTAGGCGATCCCTTCCAGACGATCTATACCTGGCGCGGGGCCGTCCCTGAAAACATCCTGAAATTCGGGAAGGAGTTTCAGGCCGACGAGATGAAACTCGAAAAAAATTACCGCTCCACGCAGAAGATCCTCGATATCGCCAATATCGTGATCGGCAAGGTAGACCGCCTCTGGGCGGACAAGGTGCTTACGCTCCAGACCGACAGCGAAGAAGAAGGAGAGGTCGGCTATCGCAGGTCTGCGGACCATGACTCGGAAAACAGGCGTATAGCCGAAAAGATCAGGGAGCTCTCCGGGGACTTCTCCTACTCCGATATCGCCATCCTCATCCGCATGAGTTTTCTCTCCAGGGGGCTCGAAAGCTGCTTCATGCAGTACGGCATCCCCTATGAGATCGTCAGGGGGCTGGCCTTTTATGAAAGGGCGGAGGTGAAGGACCTGCTCAGCTATCTCAGGCTGATAGCCAACATCAGGGACGGGGCAGCCTTCGACCGGGTCGTCAGGACGCCTGCGCGCGGGATTGGGAAGAAGGCCATAGCAGCGATCAGCGAGGGCTTCAGGACCGACTGGATACAGGCGATGAGGGATACGAAGCTTTCAAAAAAGCAGAGGGCCGGGGCGGACATGCTCATAAGCATGCTCTCAAAACACCTCGCTGAGGTCGAGACAAAACCGTACACCGTTCTGATGAGTATCATCGAGGAACTGGGCTATCTCCGGTATCTTGAGCAGGAATACAAGGATGACCACGAGGACCGCGTCGAGAACGTCTCGGAGCTCTGCAACGTGCTTCTGGGCATTGAGACAGAGGGGAAGACCTTTTCGGAGTTCATGGAAGACAGTCTGCTTGCCTCGGACCAGGACAGGATCAGCCAGGAGGAAAGTGTGAAGATCATGACGGTGCACGCGGCAAAGGGCCTCGAGTGGCCTGTCGTCTTCCTCCCGGCGCTCGAAGAGGGAATCTTCCCCTCAGAGAGGTCGATAATGCACGGGGCAGCACTTGAGGAGGAACGGAGGCTTTTTTATGTTGCCTGCACGAGGGCAAAAAAAGGGCTCTACCTTTCGTCAGCGGAATACCGGATGAAGTTCGGCAGGACCTCCCCGATGCTGCCGTCGCGGTATATCAACGAAATAAAGGCCGCCGGCTGCCTGTAGTGATTACCCTGTCGGTGCATCGGGACCGGCAGAAACACCTCAAAGACTCTGCAATGCAACATGATTTAATTATGATTCACGTAAACGCTGTCTGAATGATTATTTGAATCCGCAAAAAAGTGCCGGCTGGCTCCATGAAAGGGCTATAAGGAGTTGCAGACAGCGTCTTTTCGATCTTCCTGTCGGTCCCGATATTCAGCTTCGTACAACGGGGCGAAACTTATATCCAGAATTCGGGATACCGGCGGTTCTTCGGCAGATTATTGATCAGCAGGGCGATGATGAGCATGATGCATGCGCCGCCGCCCGCAGGAAACAGTACATAGAGGTAACCCAGCTCATGTATCTTCTCTCCTCCGATGACCGCTATCAGTGCGGTCGCGCCGCCAGGGGGATGGAGGGTTTTTGTCGCATGCATGACTGCGATGGCTGTGGCAACAGCGGTGGCGGAGGCAAGCCAGGGCAATGCTCCCAGAAGCTGGTATGCTGTAACCCCGACAACCGCCGAAAATATATGACCGCCCAGAAGGTTCCTCGGCTGCGCCAGCGGACTCTTGATCGCCCCGTATATCAGGACCGCTGAAGCGCCGAACGACCCGACAATCATCAGCAGGTCTATCTTCTCGAAGATATGGGCATTGGCGTAGCTGATAAAACCGATTCCGGCAAACGCGCCGACCCATGACCAGAGGATTTCGGTATTATTCACGCGGGGCGGGCTTGTTGTTGAGCCCTTCATCTTTGCGAAATAGGTTTGCAGCATGGTATGTCTAGAGCAAGCCGGACAGCGGCGAACGCACGATATCGCCCCGTGAAACTATTCCCTGCAGCCGGTTCTCCGCATCGACGACCGGTGCGCGGTTTATCTTCCTTGAGGAGAATAGTTCCATAAGTTCAAATAGTGTTGTGGTATCCCTGACGGTAATGGCGGGGGCTGACATGATGTCCGCTGCTGTCTGTGAATGCAGTTCAACGGCAGGACATTCCTGCCCCTTCACGAGCCCGGCGATCATCCCCATGACGGAGCTGCTTCCCGCGGCACCCATGCGTGAGAAGAAATCCCTTTCCGAGATAACGCCGCTGACCCTCCCCTCATGATCCAGGACCGGAACACCCGAGATCCCATGCTCTGCCATGAGATCGGCCACAGCCTTTAAGGACGTTTCTTCCCGTACCGAATACACCGGAGCTGTCATGATATCGCCTGCCCGGACTGATTGAGCGATCCGCTTCCTGGCCTGGCGGTGGGCAATGCACAGCACCTCCCTGAGATCCCCCGGGGTGATGTCGAGATACCCGCCGATCTCCTTCATTGCCTCGATAACATCGTCATCCGCGATATCGGCCGGCATACCACATGAGCTTTCCTCTCTGCGAGGTTCGTCTGAATGCATGATCGTCTATTCCTTAAGAGCAGGATACCATGAATAAAGCAGGAGGGATATGATCCCTGTCATAGTGAAGACCGGTCCTTTCTGCTCATAATGTGATCAACTAATCAAGGGAGGTGTTTCGATGAACAACAAGGCAGCACGGAATCTCTTCATTTACGGGAGTCTCTTCTTCTTTGTGATCTTCCTCGGTCTCACGTACGACACCATGGGAAAGCTCGATGGCCGGGCCCCGAAGGTCACGGACCAGGTGAATGCAGGGAAGATGGCCTGGCAGAAGTATGACTGTATCGGGTGCCACACGATCCTCGGCAACGGTTCATACTTTGCGCCGGAACTGGCAAAGATAACCGAACACAAACCGGCAGGGTATCTCAAGAAGTTCCTGATGGACCCGAAGTCGGTCAATCCGAACGCGTCGATGCCGAACTTCGGGATCAGGGCTGAGGAGGCGGACGCGCTGATAGCCTTCCTCGACTGGAATTCAAAGGTCGACACCAACGGATGGCCGCCGAAGCCCATCCTGGCAACCGCAGCAGGTGTTGCCGGCAGGGAGCTCTCCGAAGGACAAAAGCTCTATGCGTCTCACGGCTGCTCATCCTGTCATATGATCAATGGTATCGGCGGCACCAGCGGGCCTGAGCTGACAAACGTCGGAGCACGCCGCGACAGGGCATGGCTCGTCGGTCATTTCAGGGACCCGGACAAATATGTACCGAATTCGGCAATGCCGAAGGTCGAGGCCCCGGATGCCGAGATAGAACATCTGGCCGACTACATGCTGTCACTTAAATAGGAGGTGGTGCAATGAGCATAAAATATCAAAGCCAAAAGATTGCAGAGTATTTTTATACCTTTGCGGTGGTGCTGTTCCTGGTTCAGGTGCTGGTGGGGATTATCGCGGCGATTCAGTTTATCTGGCCGTCGTTCTTTGTCCTGAATTTCAATATCATACGTTCCCTTCATATCAATGCCCTTGTCGTCTGGCTGCTGGCCGGCCTGATGGGAGCCACCTATTTCGTGGTCCCGGAGGAGTCCGAAACCGAACTGTGGAGCCTGCCTCTTGCCAAGCTCCAGTTCTGGGCAACCGTGGCCGCGATTGCAGCGGTTGTGCTGGGGTATATCTGGATGGGGCTCAGTCCGCAGGCCAACAGTCCGATCATGGGTATTCATCCCCTGAATGAAGGAAGGGAATACATTGAGGCGCCCCGCTGGGCGGACGTGCTGATCGTGATCTCGGTGCTGCTCTTCCTCTTCATAAACTTTATGACGATGCTCAAGACCAGGAAATGGACCGGCATCCAGGGTACGCTTATCGGCGGTCTCACCTTCCTGGCCCTCATGTATCTGCCGGGCATGATCTATATGAAGAGTATGGTAAAAGACCAGTTTTGGTGGTGGTGGGTTATCCACCTCTGGGTGGAAGGAGCGTGGGAGATTATTGCCGGAGCACTCCTGGCCTTTATGCTGATGAAGACCGTGGGCGCGCGGCGGGAGGTCGTTGAAAAATGGATGTATATTGAAGTCGGCTTCGTCATGTTCACCGGCATCCTCGGCACCGGACATCATTATTACTGGATCGGGACCCCGGGTTACTGGCTCTGGGTCGGTGGTATCTTCAGTTCTCTGGAACCGCTGCCGCTGCTGTTCATGGTATGGGATGCCTTCAGGACGACGAGAGAGGCCCGCAATGTCGAGAACAGGGCAGGGCTGTACTACACGGTATCACATGCTATCTTCAATTTTGTCGGAGCCGGTCTCTGGGGTGTCATCCATACGCTGCCGCAGATAAACAAATGGACCCACGGTACGCAGATCACCACCGCGCACGGACACCTTGCCTTTTACGGAGCCTATGTTCTGCTTGTCATGGCCATGATCTATATTACGCTCCCGGCCATACGGGGGGTGAAGGCCTTTAATGCATCCAGGGCTATGGCTGCCTTCTGGTGGATGACGATCTCGATGGTCTTTATCGTCCTGACGATCACCGGGGCAGGCATGGTGCAGGTCTACATGGAGCGTCTGATGGGCCTCGACTACGTCACGGTCAAGGCAACCTATAACCTCTGGTTCTGGATCCTCCGAGCCATCTTCGGTGTCGGGTTCCTGGTCGGGGTGATGATATTTGTGATCGACTTCTTCAGGCTCGGCAGAGAGCCGGTCCCTGCGGTCACCGCTGCGGCCGAGCGGGCCTGATCTTATTCTCCGTCTTCCCAAAGGGGCGACGCAAGTCGCCCCTATTTTATTCTTCTGAATATGCTCTTATATTAATAAATTCATACGTAATCGGGAAGTTTAATAAAATCCCTCCTAACCTCCCTTTGCCAAAGGGAGGGATAATACCCCCCTTTGGCAAAGAGGGGCGAGTGGAGTTTTTTTCAATGAAGGACCATTATTCATGGTCTCCGTCATATGATACAGGTCATGGCCGCTTGGAGAACGTCGTGATATAAATAGAGTATGAACCTGACAATGTATAGGCGCCTCACCCAGATAGCTTTTATCCTGTTCATCTTTCTCATGCCCGTCCTGGACATCTTCAGGTACGATGTGGCAGCGCATGAGCTGATCATCTTCGGCCATGTCTGGGGGCTTGGGCTGAATGAGGCGGTTTTTGCCGATCACAGTCCCGGCGGGGCCGCGCATGTCGCCCTCCGGTTTTTTCTCCGGGCGATACTGCCATGGCTGGCTATATTGGCATTGTTCCCGCTTCTCGGCTTTCTGACCGGAAGACTCTTCTGCGGCTGGCTCTGCCCCGAGGGCACTCTTTTTGAACTGGCTGATCACCTGACGCAGAGACTCCTCGGCCGCCGGAGCCTTTTTGTAAAAAAGCCGAACGATTCCGGGGAGCAGGCCGGGAGCAGGGGACTGACCATTTTGCTTGTTGTCGTCAGCCTGTCGGTGCTGCCGGTCCTGGGCGGCATCGCCCTTACCGGATATTTTGTTGCTCCAAAGACGATATGGCACCAGATAATGACCTGGAACTGTTCCTTTGGCGTCAAGGCGGGCATCATCGGGGTGTCCATTTACATGGTGCTCACTTCCGTCTTGATACGCCACTCTCTCTGCAAGTATATCTGTGCAGCAGGGCTGATGCAGATGCTCTTCGGGTGGGTCAGCCCTGTCTCTCTGCGCATCCGGATGGATTCCGGCCGGGTTGACGAGTGTACGAACTGCAGGGGGTGCGAAAAGGCCTGCTTCATGAATGTCCTGCCGAGGATGAACCGGCGCGACATCTCCTGCGTCAACTGTGGGGCCTGTGTCGAGGCCTGCCGAAGGGAGCTCGGTCCGGAGAAGGGGCTCTTTGATTACAGGTTCGGGGAAGGTCTGAAGGACCCCGATCCGAAAAAAAAGATCAGCTGCGCTGTCTCAGGACGGGCTGAGAATCCCTGTCAACCGCATTGATTTTGCTTCAGCTTCAAATTTCTGTTATTCCGGCTTGTCCGGAATCTGCTTAGCCCTACCACCAGCGCCAGAGAGAGATGATAAAAATGATCGCCAGAATAATCACCAGGTTCATATAGGCAAAGAAATAGAACATGGCTATGTGGGGGCGCTTTGGTGCTGCTTCGGATAGAAGCAGCTTGCCGGCGACCGGCATTGCGAGTATCTTGTCCTCTCCGTGAGGGGCCTGTTTCAGGATCGCAGTGAGGTCAGCACCTGCATGATGCCTTTTCATGTGCTCCCCGCCGCCCCAGAATCTGCTCGCGGCCACATCGTAGATCGTCCCGTTATACGCGATGTACGCCGGACGCCCCTCCTTCCCGTCACAGCGCGACAGCTGCTCGAGGGTCATGTCCCCCCCCGGCCCTCTTGGTATCGCCTCCCGCTTCTTCTTCAGTCTCGGTCCGACAACAAAGGTGACAAATACGGCCGTCGACACCATGACAAGGAACAGGACAATCTTGATCGAAAGCAGGATGCCGAAACGCGTATGAAACAACATATGCCAGTTCGGGACGCGGGTGATTGAAAGAAGCGTGCCGGTTACAGCCATAATAACGATCGAGGCCCAGCCGAGCCTCAGCTCACTTCTCGGGAGGCCCCCGGCTGCATAGGCCGGTTTAAGGACTAGATGGACATAGAGTATCGTCCCGAACCAGAGAATGGCGGTGAACATATGGAGGTATCCGATGATGAAACGGACCACGTGCTGTACGGGGGAGAGTGCGCGGTATTGTCCCTTGATCTTCAGGTCGTCCCTGAACGTCTCGCCGTCCTTTGTCAACGCGCCACCGCCGCCCGGGTCGGCATGGCAAAAGGAGCAGGGCTTGTCTGCCTGCCTGGCGTACTCGACAGTGCAGTTCCCGGTCGCAGGGAAGAGCGCGAGGAAGAGAAGAAACAGCCCCAGGTGCGTGCACGGGAAAGGCTTCATGCCGTCAGTCCATAATGCCGGCTTAAGATTATATGCCGTTTTCATTTTCAGTCATTGGGAATCGCCAACTCGCAAATATCTTCGGTTCACGGTATACTCAAACAGCATATGATTAATAAAGAGACACTGTCAACTTTTTTTAAAGAGCAGGCCAGAAGACCGCTTTCCTTCAGGGAGATCGCGGAGCAGCTTGGGTTAAGCCGTCCCGAGGCGCGCGGCCTCAAAAGGGTCCTCCGGGAAATGCTGCATGAGGGGGAGGTCGTGCTGAACCGGCGGGGCATGTACGGACCGTCGGGGGACATGAACCTGATTGCCGGGTACTTCGAGGCGCACCGCGACGGGTATGGCTTCGTGATCTGTGATAAGCCGGGAGAACGCGACATCTTTGTTCCCTCCAGTGCAACAATGGGTGCGATGAGCGGCGACAGGGTCATTGTCCGCGTGGAGCAGTGGAAGAAGAGGAGCGGCCGGATCGTCCGGATACTTGAACGCGCCTTCACCCGGATTGTCGGCACCTTTGATGAGACAGGGACCGCGGCATATGTCAGACCGCGAAGCAAAAACGCCTCCTTTTCTCTCTATATATCGGTAAAGGACCGGGACAAGGCACGCCATGGCGATACGGTTATTGCCGAGATTATCGACTATCCTTCCGACAGGAGGTCTCCCTCCGGCCGGGTGGTGAAGGTGATCGAACAGCCCGGAGACCCGAAGGCAGAGGTCGAGTTGATCATCGATGAGTACAATCTCCCCCGCAGGTTCCCGAAGGCAGTAACCGACGAGGCAAAGATCGTCAGTGCAAAGCACAAACCCGGCGAGGACCTGCCGAAGCGAAAGGACCTGACTTCCCTGCCCACGGTGACAATCGACGGTGAACGGGCAAAGGATTTCGATGACGCCGTATCGATCAGCCGGACAGGCAATACGTATAAACTCTGGGTCCATATTGCGGACGTCGGCTTTTACGTCCCCTGGGGTTCGGCCCTGGATATCGAGGCGCGGAAACGGGGGACGAGCACCTACTTCCCTGACAGGGTCATTCCGATGCTGCCGAAGGAGCTTTCGGAGGACCTCTGCAGTCTCAGGCCTGACGTGGAGCGGCTTGCCTTTACGGTCGAGATGGATTACGACACCAGCGGGAGCAGGACGGCAGTCAGGTTTTATCCGAGCCTGATCAGAAGCAATGAGAGGATGACCTACACCTCGGTCCGCAAGATCCTGATTGACGGGGAACCGGACGAACGCAGGAGGTACGCCCACCTCCTCGGGGAATTTGAGCTGATGCAGGAACTCTGCAATCTCCTCAGGACGGCACGTCTCGCAAGGGGCAGTCTCGACTTTGACCTGCCGGAACCTGAAATCCTGCTCGATCTGCAGGGCAACCCCGAGGCGATCATCCGGGCAGAGCGCAACTTTGCCCATATGATCATTGAAGAATTCATGATTGCAGCGAACGAGGCGGTTGCGGAGCACCTCGAAAAGCTCGGCGTCCCGTCACTCTACCGTATACACGAAGAGCCTGACCCGATGAAGCTCGAGGATATCATGAAGGTGATCGGAACTCTCAGGATTCCGGGCAGGAAACAGGGGAAGAAAGGGGTCGGACCGAAGGATTTTTCCTCCCTCCTTGCGTCAATCAAGGATACGCCTGAAGAAGAGGTCATAAACTATATCATCCTGAGGAGCCTGAAACAGGCCCGTTATTCACCGGTGAATGCAGGACACTTCGGCCTTGCCTCTGAGTCCTACACCCATTTCACCTCACCGATCCGCAGGTATCCCGACCTGGTGGTCCACAGGATCCTCAGGGAGGTATTGACCAGGAAAAGGCTTTCGGATACGCGGACCACAGAACTTGCGAGCTCCCTGGCAGACATCGGCTTCACCTCATCACGCAGGGAGCGGCTGGCTGATGAGGCCGAGAAGAAAGTGGTCGACGCGATGAGGGTATGGTTCATGAAGGAGCGGGTAGGGGAGACGTTTCCGGGGAAGGTGGTCGGCATTACGCCGTTCGGCCTGAGGGTGCGGCTGGACGCTTATTATGTTGACGGCTTTATCCACGTCTCGTGCCTGACCGACGATTTCTACCAGTTCGACGACCGGATCATGCAGATGGTCGGCAGAAATACCCGGCGGGCCTTCAGGATCGGGCAGTCCCTGAGCCTGAGGGTTGACAGGGTTGATATGGCCGAGAGGGAGATATTGTTCGGTCTGTGATTGACGGGTTTGTAAGAAGTCCGTATACTGCGTTGTGCTGCAAAATTCGTCACTGCGACGTACCAGTAAGTACGCCTCATTCCTCATTTCTGGCGCGCCTTGTCTCCGAACTTCTTACAAACCCGTCTTACCGTTGATATCTATTTCTGTCTGGTGTACATCAGGCGTCACAAGTCATTATTCAAACTGACAGCGGAGCCAGCCGGCCGGGATCTCCCTCTCGTGCGCCTCTCGCTGAATACGCTCTTTATCCTGCATTGCCTCGGCGAGTTCCGCCTCGGCATTTTCCTGTTCTTTCTGCGCCTTTGCGTCTGCCTCCACAGCAGCTGCACGGATTCCGCTGCTGAGGCTTCGCCATGCCTCGGCCCGGTTAGCCTTTGCCCGAGTCAGGCTCTCCTCTGCCCTCCTGACGCGGTTGCCGGCCTCGGTGGCAATGTCGCACCAGTACTTTGGGGAGGTGATGGCTCCGTCATCCGTCTCGCGTGACTGTTGTTTATCGCTTTGTGCTGCGGGGGACGGTTCTTCCGCCTGCGGCTTGACTCCTGATGAATATTTTTCGAGATCTGTATTCCTGAAGACCTGCGGCCCGGCCGCCAGAGCAGCAGATACGGATAACGAGACGATGAACAGGCATGCTGCAGCTAATTTCGTCATGGCTCCTCCAGATATTTTCCCGCCGATTCGGCTTACATCTCCACCTTTGTCAATACGCCGTGCAGCTTTTTGGACGGGAATTTATAGAACTTGATGAACGGCGGCGTGAGCCGTTTGATCACGGCGAACATCTTCCAGAAAATATTTTTTGTGGTGATATCTTCAAGGCCGTAAAACACGACTCTTTCTTCGATTTCGGCCTCGCGCAGGAGCTCCTCGACATCGATCACCTCCATATACCCCATCTGCATCTCGAAGACCCTGAGGCCCGGGGCGAGGTCGGGCTTAAAGAACCCGGTCATCCCGTACGGGTCGTCACGCTTGACGATCGAAATAAAGATATTGTCGTTATACAGGATCCCGTGATAGAACATGGTCTGAGTTATATAGAAGGGTATTTCCTTGACATCCTTCAGCAGATAAAGGACGCTGCCTTCGATCCGTGGAGCGGTCTCGTAGACCCGGTTGAATTTTAGAAGGAAGGCCTCAAGAGGCATGAAGTCCATCATGCGGTATAGCTTCTTCTGGCCCTGGGTATAGAGCAGGATGGTCGCCAGCGGGACAGATGCCAGGATCAGGGACCAGTACCCGCCGTGCGGAATCTTATAGAAGTTCGAGCCGAGATACATCATGTCGATAAACGTGACGATTACAGAGATTGCGGTGAGCAGATGATTCTTCTTGAGTGAGAAGATCCAGACCATCATGAACCCTGTCAGGGTCATGGTGCCGGTGACCGCCAGACCATAAGCCGCCGCCAGGTTGCTTGACTCCCTGAATTCGAGCATGATGAAGAGTACGGCGATCAGGAGGGCCCAGTTGACCGAGCCGATATAGATCTGGGAGCGGCGCTCCTGAGAGGTGTAGTCGACCTTGAACATCGGCATCACGCGTGTTGTAATCCCCTGATAGACGATCGAGAACATGCCGCTGATCATCGCCTGCGAAGCGATGATCGTAGCCCCGATGCTCAGAAGCAGGAACGGGACATACAGGATTCGGGCGTAATGGAATACCATCTCAAAAAGAACGTTTTTTACGCCGGGATGGGTCATCAGATAGGCACCCTGTCCGAGATAATTCACGACCAGTGCCACAAACACCCCGGCCCAGGCCTGCCGGATCGGCTTGGCCCCGAGGTGTCCCATGTCCGCATACAGGGCCTCACCTCCGGTCGCGCAGAGGATGATCTCTCCGAGGGCTATAAAACCACCGATGCCGTTTTCGGCAAGGAACTTCAGTCCGTAATACGGGTTCAACGCCCGGAGGACCTCGGGGGCCTGCAGGATCGAGACGACCCCAAACCCGATCAGGGCGCCGAACCAGACGATCATGATCGGGCCGAACGCACCGGCCACCTTCTCGGTTCCCCTGCTCTGGATGGCAAACAGGAGGATTGCGATGACCATTGCTATGATGACGATCGCTGTTCTCGGAAGGTGTTCAAGTCCCGGTATCAGTATGGCGCCTTCGACCGCGCTGAGAATACTGATGGCAGGGGTGATGACCCCGTCACCCATGAGCAGCGACACGCCGACAAAGGAGAGGATCGAAATAAAGATGATGCCTCTGCGGGACTTGAGCCCCGAGGCAAGTATCTCCTTCAGCACGATGGTGCCGCCTTCCCCGCGCCTGCTGAGGTTCATGGCAATCCATGCATACTGGACGGTGACGAGGGAGACCAGGGTCCATACGATCAGCGACAGGACCCCGATGACGTTATCCGGAGTTGTCTTGAGCAAGAGAAATACGACGGTGAGGGTATAGATAGGGCTTGTGCCGATGTCACCGAAGACAAGCCCGAGTGATTTAACGATGCCCTGTGCTGTAGTCTGTTTGTCGTGCATGGATATCCTTGATTAATGATTGGTCAAAGTAGATATATTATACCTCTGGCATGCGTAGAAACAAGGAGAATCGGGGATGGCGAAAGCGGCAAGGGAGGAGGACGGTGCCCTGTCTTCCTCCCTTGCCGGAATATTTCGATGACGGCAATAAACTCAGCAGGTGTTCAGATGGCAGCCTCGCCGGTTTCGCCGGTCCTGATGCGGAGGACCTCATCAACCGGCAGAATGAATATCTTGCCGTCGCCTATTTTCCCGGTCTTGGCCTTGGCCTCGATGGCGGCCACGGTCTTTTCAACCATGCTGTCCGGCACGACGACGTCAAGCTTTACCTTGGGAATGAAGGCGATGTCATATTCTGCCCCGCGGTAGAGTTCGACATGCCCCTTCTGCCGGCCGAATCCCTTCACCTCCGTGACGGTCATCCCCTGTATGCCTATCGCGTTCAGGGCATCCTTTACCTCATCGAGTTTGAACGGCTTAATGATCGCTTCTATCTTTTTCATGTTGTCTCCTTGGCGTTATAAGTTGTAAGCCTTCTCACCGTGCTGGCTTTCGTCGAGCCCTATCATCTCTTCTTCAGGATCGACTCTCAGCCCGACCAGTACCTTGATGATCATGAAGATGATCAGGGTCATCACCGCGCTATAGACCATGGTTACCCCCACGGCGATCAGCTGGGTCATCAGCTGGCCGGGGTTCCCGTAGAGCAGCCCCTTCCCGAGTTCATTGACCGACGGGTCTGCGAATACGCCGGTCAGGATGGCCCCGAGTGTGCCGCCTATGCCGTGGATGCCGAAGGCGTCAAGGGTATCATCATAGCCGAGCTTCGGCTTGAGCCAGGCAACCGCAAAAAACGGGATAATGCCTGCCGCCAGTCCGATAATAATCGCACCGGTTATATTGACAAAACCTGCTGCAGGGGTAATCGCAACCAGCCCCCCCACGGCGCCGGAGGCGAGACCCAGGACTGTCGGTTTTTTAGAGTGCATCCATTCGACCACCATCCAGGCTATCGCTGCGACAGCGGTTGCCGTGTTGGTGTTGATAAAGGCCGCACCTGCGAGACCGTTTGCCCCAAGGGCAGAACCTGCGTTAAACCCGAACCATCCGAACCAGAGAAGTCCGGCCCCGGTCACCACCAGGGTGAGATTGCCCGGCAGCAGCGATTTTTCCCTGCGCCTGCCGAGGACCAGTGCGCCGACCAGGGCTGCGATGCCGGCGTTCACATGGACCACGGTGCCGCCAGCGAAGTCAAGCGCACCCAGCTTGGCGAGGAACCCGCCGCCCCATACCCAGTGGGCGACCGGAAGATAGACCACCGTAAACCAGAGCACCGAGAAGATGATCCAGGCCGAAAACTTCATTCTCTCAATATAAGCACCGCTTGCCAGCGCAACAGTGATCGCGGCAAAGGTCAGCTGATATACGATAAATATATACTCCGGTATGGTCTTGGCAAGGTCCGAGATGCTGTTCGGACCCACACCGCTGAGCATCAGCTTTTCGGCCCCGCCGATAAAACCGCCGATATCCGTACCGAACGAAAAGGTATACCCGTACATAACCCACAGGACGCTTGCGATACAGAAGGCAACGAAGGTCATCGCCATCGTATTCAGGGAGTCCTTTCTCTTTGCCAGACCGCCGTAAAACAGCGCCAGCCCCGGGATCGACATCAGCATGACGAGGGCTGTCGCCACGATCATCCAGGCAGTATCCCCCGTGTCGATCTTCAGCGGCGCTGCTGCCGCAGGAGCTGGTGATGCAGCGGCAGCAGGTGCTGACTGAGCAGGGGGCGCACCCTGCTCAGCCGCTGTAGAAGGAGGGATAGTCTTCTGCACCTGTTCTTCGGCAAACACGATGCCTGCCGAAAGTAAAAGCATTATGATCACGAATGCACTTATCAGATTTTTCACGTTATATCTCCTTGGCTCAGTGCCTTGTTATGACTACCACGTATACATAACTGCCAGCGCGAGAGTATCCTGACTCTTCCTGCTGGCGCCCTTGAAGACCTCTTTGTCAGACCAGTCATGCCGGTACTCAGGCCTGATCAGCAGCCCGGGAGCGAGTCTGATCTCGGGGGTGATCGTCACCTCGTAGAGCTTCTGTGACGTGCCCGTACGGACACCATCCTTGTCGTTAAAATATTCAAGTCTGCCTGAAAGGCTGTACATATCGTTAATGTCATACTTTGCGATACCGGCGATGCCATACCATTTCGCATCACCCGTTCCTGCGCCATTCTTGTCCGCAGCATAATCCGCATTCAGGATAAGGGTCAGGTTCTTTGCAGGCTTTACCGTGCCGACCCAGTCGAAGAGAAACCGGTTGTCGGAGCTGTCGTCGCGTTCAGGACCGTACAGGACATTGAAGAACATCGAGAGCTGCTCCATCGGCGCATATCCGACACTCAGACCGACGGTCTTGCCCTTGTTGTTGTCGTCCGTGTTGTCCCAGCCATTGACGAGATAGGCGGTTGCCGTTACCGCATCACTGAAGGTGTAGCCCGCCCTGAAGCCGGTATGGGTGAACGGTATGGCATAGTTGAAGAGCAGGGACCTTGAATAGTTCGCATTGTCTCTGGCCTCTATCACCTCCGCGCCGGCAAACGTCGCAAACTTGCCGAAATCAACCTTGAGGCCCTTGCCGACCGGGGCCAGATAGCTGATGTAGGCCTCGGTGAGATCAAATTCGTCGTCAGCCTTGCCGAGCCCGCGTGAATGGATCCACTTTGCGGTCTCCCCCGCGGAGAGCTTCAGCCTGTAGCCAACCCCGCCGACAGGGGCATCCTTTGTGAAGACGATCTGTGCCAGGTCGAGCCCGAAGCTGTTTGCCTTGTGATCAAAGACCCTCAGGTCATTTTCACGCGGGTCCGGGTTTCTGAAATTGTAGGTCGTGCCTCCCTGAAGGTAGATGCTCAGGCCGAGTGCGTTTTTGACATCCGCAAGCGCGTTCGGCGCAGGTTTTGCCTCGTCGGCCCCTGCAGACGCGGCCAGGCTGCACACGGTAAATAGGGTAAAAATTGTTTTCAGTATTCTGTTTTTCATGTTTCCTCCTTATTGATTAGTTATATCACTGTTTAGACTGAATGTGTCGGCCCCTGCCCTGGTCATTGTCGAGCTGTTGTGTATCCTCTATCCATCGCACCTCCTTTATTCTCAATCCGTATTTTTTAATCTTATAGCCGATCATCCGTTCAGTAATGCCGAGTTTCCTCGCAGCCTGGGCCATCACCCAGTTGCTCTCCCTGAGCGCCTCGATGATCGCTTCTCTTTCCAGGTCCTTTATCTTGTCTTTCAGCGTATCCATGGTCTTGCCTGTCCTGTTATTGCGAGATCTGTGCCAGGATGTAATCTATTGATTTGTAAGGTTTTTGCGGATTGTTGATGCGACAATTTTGTATAGAAGTTACAACTTTGTAATGTAGCCCCTGCAATAATAGCTGTTCTCGGAGTTCCACAAAAAGCCAACCCTTCTCAGTCCCCCCTTCTCAGGGTGAAAGCCTATACTAATAAGACCGTTAGTAAAGACACATATCTTGTCATTGCCCGACTTGATCGGGCAATCCAGGAAACCATGAAAACACTGGATTCCCGCCTTCGCGAGAATGACAATACAGGGGGTCCTACTTATGGCCCCCTTAGTAAGTCTCCCCCGACAAGGGGTTGTTTGGAGGGGTTAGATGCGAAAGATTAGGCGGAACATGGTTCTACACCGCCATCGTCAGGATTTTTCGGACTGAATCAGGATAACGTGCAATCAGGCGCAGTTCGTCGTCGGTCAGGGGCTTCTGCGTGTGGAGGTTCGCATACTGGACCAGTTCGAATATGGTGCGCGCCTCAGCGTCATCCTGAAAATGAATGCCGAGCGTATCATAGACATGCCGGAACCCCTTGATGCCGCCATATTCACCGGTCGTTATAATCCTTCCCGTATGGATAAGCTCGGGTTCTCCGCGGCCGACAGCCTCCGGCTCATACAGCTCATAATTCCTCCGGTCTTTTAATGCCCCGTCAGCGTGGATGCCGGACTCATGCGCGAAGGCGTTTGCGCCCACCCCCGGCTGGTTCAGGGGGATAGGCAGCCCGAAGGCATAGGAGGCATATCTTGCTATCTTCCAGGCCAGGCCGGGGGTCACCTCTTCGTCAAGGGGCATCTTTGATCTCAGCCCGGGTGCAAACGTCAGGGCGAGGATCGTTGAAACCAGGTCACAGTTCCCGCACCGCTCGCCATATCCATTGACCGTGGTATTGATATAGACGTCGACCCCGTTCTCGATTGCCGCCTGAGCGCCTGCGCAGGATACGGCCTCTGCCATGCCGAGGTCATTATGGCCGTGGAGTTCCAATGGCATCTTTGTCGCGCGTGACAGCTCCTGTATCTTTCCGTAGACCGAGAGGGGATCGTCGGTGCCGAGCGTGTCGCAATACCTGAAGCGGTCAGCACCCGCCTCCCGGGCCGCGAGAGCGCACTCTATCAGCCTGCCTGTTCCGGTCCTGGAGGCGTCTTCTGCGTTAACCCCGATTGATGTGGCCCCGAGCTCTTTTGCGGCCCTGACCGCTTCAATCATTGATGCGACAATATCCGCCCAGGTTTTTCTGCCCTGAAACTTGCCCTGTATCATAATCTCCGAGGTGGACATCGATATATTCAGGTCACGGATATCAGGACAATTGCGGAAGGTAAGCTCCACGTCTTCGGGGACAGCCCTGCACCACCCTCCAAGACGTATCCTCCGTATGAGGCCTGCCTTTGCCAGCTCAAGATTGCCGTTAATATAGTTGATCTCATGCCTCAGAGCGGGGAACCCAATCTCGCTTTGATAGATGCCCATCTGATCGAGGTATATGTTCAGCATGGTCTTCGAGAGCTTCGGCAGCAGGATCCGCGACGTCTGTACCCCGTCCCTGTTTGTAACGTCGATGAGATATACCCTGGCCATTATGGTTCCGTCCCCGATAA
The DNA here is from genome assembly GCA_964499365.1 of uncultured Thermodesulfovibrio sp. GTDB lineage: Bacteria > Nitrospirota > Thermodesulfovibrionia > Thermodesulfovibrionales > UBA6898 > PALSA-1316. Next base: position 202,288 of record CAZCKU010000005.1, on the reverse strand, counting down.
CAGGGCAGTGCCAATCCGGTCATGCGTAAGCGTCTCCTCTCCCCTGTATCTTACGGAAGGCGGGATCGAAGGGGATGGCGATACGGTCCCGCAGACAGGGCATTCCCTGTCCCGATGAATGTTAAGGGTTGTAAAATGCATGTCCATCAGGTTGAACGTCAGCATGCGGGATGAAAGAGGCCTCCCGAAACCGGTAAGAAGTTTTATCGCCTCGATTGCCATCAGGCAGCCCAGTGTCCCTGATACCGCTCCGAGGACCGGGAAGCCGAGTTCCTGCCACTCGGGGTTATCAGCGGGAAATACGCAGTTGAGACACGCGGTCGAGCCGGGGATGACATTGAAGAGATATGCCTCCATACCGTTCATGGCTGCTTCGACCATGGGGATGCCCCTGGCGACGCAGGCGGCGTTGAGGTGCCGCCGCTCCCGGAAATTCGGCCGCGCCGACAGGGCGATATCCGCGTCCCTTATGAATAACCCGGCAGACTTCTCCGTGAAGCCCTTGTCGTGGATCTCCACGACCACGTCGCTGTTGACCTCGTGTATGCGTTTTTGGGCCATGATCACCCGGGGTCTGCCGATCCAGTCCTCGCGCATCAGGATCTGGCGGTTCATGTTCGAAAGCGTGAGGTCGCCCCGGTGCACGAGGACAAGTCTGCCGATCCCGGCCGCTGCCAGATAAAGGGCTGCAGTCCCCCCGAGACCTCCGATCCCGGCCACAAGCACCGTGGACCTGCCGAGGATTTCCTGGTGGGCCGCACTGAACCCGTTCAGCATCAGCTGCCGCCTGTAGCGCTCCCTGTCGTCGGTCCGTGCCAGGGCGGTGAGGTTTATCTCCGGCATATCAGCGCACCGCGTCTGCGAACTGCGTCAGGGACAGCCCGAAGAGAAATGAGCCCCAGACGATCAGCAGAAGGTAGCTTGCAAGTTCTGCTTTTTCGAATCGCTCATACCTCTTCAGGAGAATAAGAGGGAGCATGGCTGAAATAATACTGAATATGACGATTCCTGTCCCGATCATGATTTTCGTGCCTCCTTCTTGTAATGCCTCATACCATCTCGCAATATTCTTCACCGATGCGCGCGCTCAGCATCTCAAGTTCCATATCCCTGTCTTCGCCAAGGATGCCGCAGGCGTCTGCCCTGCACTGTCTGCAGTGGCTCATCTGAGGCAGGTGCTTCTCACATGCGACACGTTTTTTTGCGATCATGCCTGGTGTGGGCCTCTCCCGGCCCTCGAATTCAGCCTGAGGAATCAACGGCATGATATTCATGATGTCGGCCCCCCGTTCGCCCGCGTGCCAGGCGATCAGAGGGATTTCGACGTCGTTGATTCCCGGGATGTAGACCGTATTGACCTTGACGATAAGGCCCGCGTCGATCGCATTGGTCAGCCCCCTCCACTGATTGTTCAGAATCTTTGCGGCCGCCTCCCTGCCTGTGCAGCGTCTGCCGTTATGCAGGGCCCAGGAGTATACCTTTTCAGCCATCCCGGGTGTCACTGCGTTAATGGTAACGGTCAGGCTCTGCACGCCTGCCTTCACGAGGTCGTCGAGCCGGTCCGGCAGATAGAGACCGTTGGTCGAGACGCAGAGCGTCAGACCGGGGAATTCCCTGTGTATTGCATGCATGACCTCAAAGGTCTCATCATTGGCCAGGGGGTCACCGGGTCCGGCTATCCCAATGACCGAGATGTTGTCCTGCCGGTCGATCATGATTCTGACCCGCTCCAGGGCCTCTGCAGGGGTCATTACCCTGCTGGTGATACCGGGCCTGGACTCGTTGGCACAGTCATATTTGCGGATGCAGTACCGGCACTGGATATTGCAGGACGGGGCCACCGGCAGATGGATCCTGCCGAACCGGTGATGTGCCTCCTTCGAAAAGCATGGGTGCGTCGCCTTGATGTCTCTTCCCCTGCGTATCGGTGAATGGGTCATGGTCTCCTGCCTCTCTTTCCGCGATTTCCTTCTCTGCTCAACCGGACATACAGCAAGGGAGGTGCCAGAGACCCATCGCGGGATACCGCTGATAAATCAGGGGGTTAGCTACAGGGACAGAAGGGGGAGCGCTGCACTAATGTAGACATGGATACAAATTTGTAGGAACAGACACGGGCGATATCAGCGGCCTTTCAGGAAACGGTTCTGTTTGCCTGCAGCCTAACGGGATGCCCCGTAGCGCACGACCCTGTTCCTGCCGCCGCGTTTTGCCGCATAGAGGGCCTCGTCGGCCCTGCGGACAAACTCGTCGATGGTAAGGGAGTTTTCATAGGTGGAAACGCCGATGCTGACCGTGATTCTTCCGACCTGGTCGTGTTCAGCCGCCTCTACCGCACCCCTGATCTTTTCTGCCAGGGCCAGGGCACTTTCAGCAGATGTCTCCGTTGCCAGCACCCCGAATTCCTCTCCGCCGACCCGCCCGAGTATATCCGCTTTTCTGATATGATCAGTAACGACGGATGCGGTCTTCTTGAGCACGGTATCTCCGGCTGCATGGCCATAGGTGTCATTCACCGTCTTGAAATGGTCGATATCAAACATGATCAGGGAAAGCGGCCTGGCGTATCGTATGGACCTCTCTTTCTCCTGCCCGAGTTCCTCGTAAAACTTCCTTCTGTTTACAACCCCGGTCAGCGCGTCCCTTTCCGCGTATTCCCTCAGTTTCAGCTCGGCCTGCTTTCTTTCCGTGATATCCCTGATGATGCCGACTGCGTGCCACTGTTCCCTGATCCTGATGCCGGATATGGAAAGATCCACCGGGAACTCGGTGCCATCCTTCTTCTGTGCAGTCATCTCCAGCGTCCTGCCGACAACGGCGCCTTCGCCTGTTTCAGTAAAACCGGTAAATCCCCTCCGGAAATCCTCATAATGCCGCCGGGGGACGATTATCGTATGCAGGTCCATGCCCAAGGCCTCTTCAGCCGGATATCCGAACAGTTTTTCGGCGGCGGGGTTCCAGAAGGAGACCGCCCCGGAGGCGTCGATCATCACGATAGCGCTTGCCGCCATCTCGGTAATCGTACGCATGCGTTCCTCGCTCTCCCTCAAGGCGTTTTCAGCCATTATCCGATCGGTGATCACCTTGGCCGTTGCGATGAAATTAGTGATCTCGTTCTGTTCATTGCGCATAGGCGTTATGGTGCATTCGTCGTAGTAGAGTTCCCCGTTCTTCTTGCGGTTTACGAAGACCTCCCGATAGATGTTTCCTGCAAGTATGGTGCTCCAGAGTTCCCGGTAAAACTCCTCTCCGTGGATGCCGGACTTTAGTATGCGGGGGGTCTTGCCGACCGCCTCTTCTCTGGTATAGCCGGTAACGGTTTCGAATGCGGGGTTCACATACTCGATGATGCCCCGGTGGTCTGTAATGACGACCATATCAGCTGCCCTCTCGACCGCAGTCGAAAGCTTTCTCATCTCGATCTCGGCAGCCTTCCGCGCCGTGATGTTCCTGGATACGTGGATGACACTGATGATCCGCCCCTCGGGGTCGCTGATCGGGCTGGTGGAGACCTCTGCATGGATCCTTCTGCCGTCTGCGGTGTAGTGAACATGTTCGTAGGTGGTGTGTGTGCCGCCGCGGACCGCATCGCACAGGGGGCAGGGATCATCCGGCCTGGCACACGCGACAGAGGACCGATGCGTTACCTCATGACAGGTCTTCCCTATCACCTCATCCCGGGTCAGTCCCATGTCCGAGAGAAATGCTGCATTGACATCGATTATCTTCAGGTCGCGGACATCGATCACCGAGATGGCATCATGAATGCCATTGAGGACGGTTTCGACGAATTCCCTGTCGTGCCGGGACCTCTCTTCCGCCTTCTCGGCCCTCGAAATAATAATCCCCGCGTAGTAGCCGTAAGCTATGAAGGAAAACAGTACAAAGAGTTTCATCCAGAGCTCCCCCGGCCCAGGGCTGAACACCTGCAGCAGATAGTCAGACTTCGCGATGACAAAAGCGTCGACAGCGGCATCCACCAGCCAAAAAAGAATGCCAAGGAGGGTGCCGATTACTACCATGCGCTGTTTTATCAGGAATTTTTTCATACGTCCCTATCCCCGCCCCTCTGCCCCTGCCCGACGGCAGAGGGCGATCCATGCTCGAATGAACCTGCCCATTATTATGGAAAACAGAGAAAGAAAAGGCAAACGCGGGGAGCACTGCAGGGAAGTGAACGCGTGCCTGCACCGGTTGTCTTGACAGGGCTGGCGGGCCTGTTTTATAGTTGAGACATGATGATGAATCTTCAGAACATTCTCCGACTCGCGAAGGATGCATGGCATGAGGCCGTGGCTGAAGGGGGTTTCTGTTTGTAATTAAACGATACGAGAAATATACCTGAAAAGGCCACGGAGATTACTTCGTGGCCTTTTTTTATTTCCAGCCGGTCAGTGTCCGGGCCTGTTTCTGGCACGGCCGGCAATCAAAACGGAGGTGTGTTATGAAGCAGATGCCGGTGCATAAATATCGGCCGTTCCCGGCCATGCAGTTGCCGGACAGGACCTGGCCGTCGAGGACGATCGGAGCGGCTCCCCGGTGGTGCAGCGTGGACCTGCGGGATGGCAACCAGGCCCTGGTCATGCCGATGACGGTTGAAGAAAAGCTGGAGATGTTCAACCTCCTTGCAGGCATGGGATTCAGAGAAATTGAGGTGGGGTTCCCCTCGGCTTCGCAGACAGAGTACGCTTTCGTCAGGCGGCTGATAGAGGAAGACCTCATCCCGGATTCGGTCACGATCCAGGTCCTGACACAGGCCCGGGAGCACCTCATCAGGAAGACCTTCGAGTCTCTGAAGGGTGCAAGGCGTGCGGTGGTGCATATGTATAATTCGACGTCGACGCTGCAGCGAAGGGTCGTCTTCAGGATGGACCGGCAGGAGATCATTGCTCTGGCGGTCAGGGGGGCCTCGCTCTGCCGACAGGAGGCTGAAAAGATGGCAGACAGCGATATCCGGTTCGAATATACCCCCGAGAGTTTCACCGGTACCGAACCTGATTTTGCAGTCGGGATCTGTGAGGCGGTGATGTCGGTATGGGAACCGACGGTTGACCGGAAGGTAATCCTGAACCTGCCGGCGACCGTTGAGATGGCGACACCGAATGTCTATGCCGACCAGATAGAGTGGTTCTGCCGGCATCTGAAGGACCGTGACCGGGCTGTCATCAGTGCCCACGCGCATAACGACCGGGGCACCGCGGTTGCGGCGACCGAGCTTGCGATGATGGCAGGGGTCGAGAGGGTCGAGGGCACGCTCTTCGGCAACGGCGAACGGACCGGGAATGTCGATATCCTTACCCTTGCGATGAACCTGTTCTCCCAGGGTATCGACCCCGGACTGGACCTCAGCGACATAGACAGGATTGCCGATGTCTCCCGGCGGTGTACGAGGATACCTGTGCACCCAAGGCATCCCTATGCCGGGGAGCTGGTCTATACCGCGTTTTCCGGATCGCATCAGGACGCAATAAAGAAAGGCATGGCAGCATATGCGGAACGCGGCGGTGTGTGGGAGGTCCCCTATCTGCCGATCGATCCGGCAGACGTCGGCAGGACCTATGAGTCGATGATACGCATCAACAGCCAGTCAGGCAAGGGAGGAGTCGCCTATATCATGGAGAGCGTCTACGGCTTTATCCTCCCGAAGGAGATGCACGCTGAATTTGGTGCAATTGTCCAGTCGATCGCGGACTCCACCGGCCGGGAACTTGAGCCTCAGATGCTGAGAGACGCCTTCGGGAAGGCATACCTGTGTCCGGACGGGCCGCTAATCTTCAGGAGCTGTTCGGTGACCGAAACGCCCTCTGGAGATGGTTCTCCCGTGACCACCGTGGTCGCGACCGTGGAGGTCGAGGGTGTGGTGGCAGAGATATCCGGAAGGGGCAACGGGCCGATAGATGCCTTCAGCAATGCGCTGAAGAATGTCATTGCCGCTGATTTCAGGCTGGTATCGTACCATGAACATGCCCTTGCCGAAGGCTCGGATGCAGAGGCGGCGGCCTATGTCGGGATAAAGGACAGCGGGGGAGGTCATGCCTTCGGGGTTGGAACCGACCCGAGTATCGAGATAGCGTCCTTCAGGGCGATCGTGAGCGCGGTGAACAGATCCCCGGTTATAAGGGGCCTGTGGCAGAAGAAGGTCGCCGGCAGGAATAGTGGCTCTGATTGAAGGTGCGGAGGGCAGGGGCAGGGTCATTGCCGCGCTGCTCTGTGTCTATTTCTTCTGGGGTTCCACGTATCTTGCCATCAGGATCGGGCTCGAAGGGTTCCCTCCATTTCTTATGGCCGGGACCCGCTATTGTATCGCGGGCGTCATACTATATCTGATCCTCCGGCTGAGAGGGCAGAAGGCACCTTCCGCTGAGGAATGGAGAAACGGAGCCATTATCGGGGGGCTTCTGCTGCTTGTGGGCAATGGCGGAGTTGTCTTTGCCGAACAGACAGTGGCGTCCGGACTTGCCGCCCTGATGATTGCTACCACTCCCCTCTTCATGGTCCTGTTTGCAGGGATCTGGGGCCGGTGGCCTTCCCGTAGTGAGTGGGCGGGCCTGTTGCTGGGACTGACCGGCGTAGTCCTCCTGAGTGTCAGGGGAACCTTGAGCGCTGCTCCCGTCGGCGCTTGTATCCTGCTCCTTGCTGCTGCGTCCTGGGCCTTTGGATCGGTCTGGAGCGGATACCTGCGGATGCCGAAGGGAATGATGGCGAGCGCCGTCGAGATGATCTGCGGCGGGGGACTGCTCCTGATTGCAAGCACCCTTTCGGGAGAGCGGATTCCCCCAACGCTGGCGTGGCGTCCCGCTGTTGCGGTCGGCTGGCTGATCGTCTTCGGTTCGCTCGTCGGGTTCAGCGCATACCTTTATCTCCTTGAGAAGGTGAGAACTGCTCTGGCCTCGAGCTATGCCTATGTGAACCCTGTCATTGCCGTGCTCCTTGGGGTGCTGCTGGCCGGTGAGACGATCGGCGGAACAGAGGCCCTTTCGATGCTGGTGATCATAGCCGGGGTCGGTATTGTCATCAGTAGCCGGAAGGAATAAAATAGTCATGTCTCAATCTGCTGAAGAGAGGTGAACGATGCGTCAGGCAAAGAAGGAAATAAAGGATGCGGCTGTCATAATTGATCTTCTCAATACCGCCCATGTTGGCAGACTGGGGACGGTCGGAGGGGACGGGTACCCTATGGTCAAGCCCCTGAACTTTGCGTATCATGACCGGCGAATTTACTTCCACACAGCGCGCGAGGGGGAGAAGCTGGACGATATTAACAGAGACAACAGGGTCTGCTTCGAGGTGGACCTGCCGATAGCACTCGTCAAAAGCGACGGCAGCCCCTGCAGGGCAACATATCTCTACCGGAGTGTTATCATCAGGGGAAGGGCAGTGATCGTCGATGGACTCGATGAAAAGATATTCGGGCTGAAATGTCTTATGGAGAAATACCAGCCCGAAGGCGGGTACGGGGATTTTCCTGAGGAGAAACTGGCGATCACCGGCGTGGTGAGGATAGATATCGAACAGATCACCGGCAAGGAGGACCTGGGCGCGGGCGGACTCAAAGAGGCGGCCCTGAAGACATTGCAGGCACGACCCGCCCTGCCTGCCGTGCTTGTGAGAGACTGAACAGTCGGCAAATCAGGAAATTTACTCAAGGAGGTTTCATATGGGGTTATTTGAGATTGATGGTGAAAAATGCGGGCGCGACGGTATCTGCGTGGCGGAATGCCCGATGCGTATTCTCGAAATGAAGGAGGCTTCCCTGCCGCCGTCACCGGTGGAAGGCGCGGAAGAGCGGTGCATCAGGTGCGGGCATTGTGTTGCTGTCTGTCCCCATGGGGCCTTCTCTCTTTCCGAAATGAGGACTGAAGATTGTCCCCCGGTAAGGAAGGACCTGGCGCTGGATGCCGCGCATGTCGAGCATTTCCTGCGTTCCAGGCGGTCGATCCGTACCTACCGGGAGAGCCCGGTAGAGCGGGAAAAACTCGCAAAGCTGCTGGACATCGCACGGTATGCCCCGACAGGCACGAACAGCCAGCAGGTAAAGTGGCTTGCCGTGAACTCCCGCGAGAAGGTCCGGGAGCTCTCGGGGTTGGTCGTCGACCTCATCCGCTACATGATAAAGGAGAACGATCCCATGGCGGTGAGATACAACCTGGCCGGCATGGTACGGGCCTGGGAGTCAGGGCTCGATCTGATCAGCAGGGGAGCCCCGTCGCTCGTTGTGGCGCACGCGCCGATGGACTATATGATGGGCCGGACAGACAGCGTCATCGCGCTGACGTTCCTGGACCTGGCAGCCCCGTCCTTCGGTCTCGGCACCTGCTGGGCAGGTTTTTTCATGATTGCAGCTGCGAGTTGGCCTCCCCTTGTCGAGGCGCTCTCCCTGCCTGAAGGAAATGTCTGCTGCGGTGCGATGATGCTCGGGTACCCGAAATATGCGTACCACCGGCTGCCGCTGAGGAAAGAGGCTGATATAACGTGGCTGGAATAACGACAGGCACGGAGAACACGGATATCCGGTTTTCTGACGACGCCGACAATATCACTTGGCGGGAACTTGCCGACGTCATAGAGGCGGCTCCTCTGGGGAAGAGAGACCTTGTAAAGCTCGAAACAGCCTTTCGCAACAGTGAAATGCGCTGTTTTGCATATCATGGCGGCAAGCTGATCGGCGCCGGCCGCGGTATTTCTGACGGGGCCTTGCGGGCGGCTATTTACGATGTGGTTGTCCTTCCGCAATATCAGGGAAAAGGCATAGGGACCCTGATCATGGAGTATCTGCTTGAAAGAGCGAATGCAGAGATCATCATGCTCTTTGCTAACCCCGGTAAAGAACCCTTCTACGGCAGGATCGGCTTCCACAAGATGAAGACTGCCATGGCGATCATGGATAATCCGGAATTGCTGCGGGCAAAGGGATTGATTGAATGAACTCACTGTTGGAATTTATGGAGAGGCTGCTGAACGATGAACCATGATGAACAGAAACAAAAGGTAAAGGCCGCCTTTGACATGGCAGGCGAGGGCTACGATTGTCCGGGTCTGCGTTTTTTTGCCGAAAGCGCTTCGTGGCTGATCAAAAGTATGCGTCTAAACGGCGACGAGAATTTGCTGGATATTGCTACCGGTACCGGGCATGTGGCGATAGCGGCTGCCCAGGCACTGAAGAAGGGGCATGCAACCGGTATTGACATATCGGAGACGATGTTGCAGAAAGCTGTCAGTAAGGCATATAAAATGAATTTGCAAAATACGACATTCAAACGCTGCGATATTGAAGATATGGGCTTTGAAAATAGCACCTTCGATGCTGCCTGCTGTGCCTTCGGCCTCTTTTTTTTGCCGGACATGGAGAATGGCTTAACGTGTATTTCAAGGGTCCTGAAGCCTGGCGCGAAGCTTGGCATAACGAGTTTTACCCCTACGCTCATGATGCCCTTAAGAAAATTATTGATAGACAGGATTAAAGGGTATGGAGTTGAAGAACCGAAACTCTCATGGATGCGGCTGGACAGCCCGGATAAAATCAGCGGGATTCTGAGCGGAGCAGGTTACCGGGAGATTGATGTCCAGTCAAGGCAGATGGGCTATTTTTTAAAAAGCGGTATGGAATGGCGGGATGTCCTGTGGAACAGCGGGTATCGCGGTTTGTTTAGCGGGCTTTCCGAACAAGAGGTGACGCGGTTTATGGATGAGCATTTAAGAGAGGTGGATAATGTTGCTGATGAACAAGGTATTTGGCTGGAAGTCGAGGTCTTGTTTGCGGTGGCTGTTTCGAACCACGCATTGTAATTTATAACAACAGGGGGCGGCAATGAATAGGTTTATGGTGTCTGCAGGATTGTTTTTTGTTTTTATGCTAACGGGCAGTTTGGCCATTGGGGAGGAGGCTCCCCGCCATCCGGGGTTGACGAAGATTGCTGAAGGTATCTACTCGTACATCGACGCGAAAAATCCTGCTCCGTCAAGCAGTTTTGGTGCGAATGCAGGGATTATCGTGGGGAGAGACGGGATTGTTGTGGTCGACACCCTCATATCCTCAAAAGAGGCGCAGCGTTTTATCAAAGACATCAGGGCGGTCACGGACAAACCGATCAGGTATGTGGTCAATACGCATGAGCACCTCGACCACTCGCTCGGCAACGCGGAATTCGCCAGTCTCGGGTCACCCGTGATTGCTCATAAGAATTGCAAGAAAAACGCCGAGGCTGCTGCCTCCACGATCCTTCAGAAGGCAGGAAACTACGGCCTTACCGGAGAGATGCTTCAGGGCACGAAGGTCGTTGTGCCAACACTCACTTTCAGCGACAGGATGGAGATAGATCTTGGGGAGCGCAAGGTTGAGCTGATAAATGCCGGGTCATCACATACAGACGGCAGTATTGTTGTGTATATCCCGGATGCTAAAACCCTGTTTGCCGGAGACGTCCAGTTTACCGATTTTCATCCGAATATGAGGGACGGTGACATCCCAGGGTGGGTAAATGTGCTCGACAGTATATTATCCATGGATGTTTCTGCCATTGTCCCGGGGCATGGCCCCCTCGCGACTAAAAAGGACATTCAGGACATGAAGCAGTACCTGGTCACCTGCGAGAAGGTCGGCCGGGAACTGGCTGCCCAGGGGAAAGACGCGAAGTATATCGCTGAGGCAATACTCAGGTCTGTCCCGAAACGGCATTATTTTGAAATGTTTGTGGAAGGCAATGTAACAGCAAAATATCTGACCCCGAAATAGTCTGTTGAGGCGTGAATCTGAGCAGAGGCACGACATCTCCATGGAGAAGGATTATTTCTCAATCTACGGACTGGAGTACGATGAGAGATTGGCATTTCGGATGATCAATCACTAGGAGAGCACTTCAGCATATGTATCCGAGGCCCGCTCCGGTAGTCAGAGCGCCCGGGGAAGACAGGAGCGCAGAACAGGCGCAGGGAATCTGCCTGATATATTTGGATTCTGCCACTAAACGGGTTGACAATGTCCGGGTGTTTGGATTAATGTGTTGTATATACAACATCATGAAAGATAAATTCGGGACAACAGAAGCGGCTGAACTGGCAAAGACCATGGGAGCGGAATGCATCGCTTACAGAGTGAGGGTTTTAAACCGGATAGTCACCAGTATTTATGACGCGGAGCTTCTGCCGCTGGGGATAACCGTCAACCAGGCAACCATGCTGATAATGCTGTCGATTGTGGGAGAAGCCGGCCCTTCGCTGATAAGCAAAGCCCTTGTGATGGAGAAATCAACCGTGAGCAGAAATCTCAGCCGCATGAAGAAGCAGGGCTGGATAAAGGCCTCGGAAGGCGGCAGGGGACTGGCACAGATAATCACGGTAACCCCGAAGGGACGAAAGATGCTCGCCTCGATGCACGGCGCCTGGCAGAAGGCTCAGGAAGCAGCAGCCCGCCTGTTGGGCGGGTCAGGAGTTGCGGCGGTGCACGATCTGCACGGGATAATGAGAAAGACCGCCAATTCGGCCTGATATATTTTTTGTGCTTAATGTTGTATATACATCGTCGCCCTCGGCGACGGAATGATATTTTCAAGGGAGATCGGTATGGCAGACAGAGAAAAAACGGTTCTGGATGCGATGAAAAAGGCTGGAAAGCCCCTCAAGGCCGGCGACATTGCAGAGGCGACCGGACTGGAGAAAACGGAAGTTTCAAAAATCATCAACATGCTGAAGAAACAGTCCAGGGTGATCTCGCCCAAGGCCTGCTATTATGAACCCTCAAAGTAAAGGACCGGGACAAAAGAAGGAGGTAACATGGATCCTGTAGTTCATTTCGAGATGCCGTATGACGACAGGTCAAGAATGGCGAGATTTTATGAGAAGTCTTTCGGCTGGCAGATTAAGATGCTCGGTCCGGAGATGGACGATTACGTCCTCGCCTCAACAACCGAGACCGATGAGGCCGGCCCGAAAAGAAGGGGTGTTATCAACGGCGGTTTTTTTGAGAGAAAGCCTGAATGGCCGGCCCAGTATCCGTCTGTGGTTATTGCGGTTGACGACATCAGAGCATCCATGAAGAAGGTCGCAGCCGAAGGCGGCACGGTGCTTGGCGAGCCGATGGATATTCCGGGTGTCGGACAGTATGTATCATTTACCGATACGGAGGGCAACCGGGTGAGCATGCTTCAGCCGGTCCCCCACAACTGGCATGTGACGGAAGCTGAATAGGAGGATCAGGCCGATGCAGAAAATCACACCGTTTATCTGGTTCGAAAGGGATGCGAAAAAGGCTGCAGCTTATTATGTAAAGATATTTGGTTCCCGCTCAAAGATAAAAGAGATACAGACAATCAAAGGCACGCCGTCCGGAACGGTCGACGTTGTTACCATCGAACTGGCAGGGCAGGAGTTCACGCTCATGGCAGCCGGGCCATTCCGGCCGATCACCGAGGCAATATCGTTTGTGGTGAACTGCAGGACACAAAAAGAGGTGGATCACTTCTGGAACAAGCTCTCAGCAGGAGGTGAAAAGGGACAATGCGGCTGGCTCAAGGACAAATACGGGGTGTCGTGGCAGGTGGTCCCGACCATATTGACCACCCTGATGCAGGACAGCGATCTGAATAAAGCAAGGCGCGTGATGCTGGCCATGCTCAAGATGAAGAAGATTGATATTGCAGCCCTTAGGCGGGCTTACAGCGGCAAGTAGCGGAGTTTTCATGGCAAAGACTGCCGTCGGAAATCCGGCAACAGGGTATGGGCTGAAGGTTCTTTGCAACGGGTGGCTGCACCGACGCCCCATGCACAGGCAGACACTCCGGGGGTACGTCTGGCTCTTAAGTTTTAGGCGGCAAGAGCTCCCCATATAGACTGTTGATCCTGTTGTCCCAGGCGGTCAGAACTCTCACCAAGGCCTTTCAAGACGGTGTGATTTCTGACCGCCTGCTGCCTCGTGCGCAGGCCACGTCGGAAGGGACTTTGCGATTTATCTGCATTAGACAATATTTGTGTTGTGAGTTGTTGTAACCGTTCATCGCAACCAGGCATTCGTATTGATCATTGACTCGTTATTACTTTTTGTTATCTGCACACCAAAGTGCCAGAAACATAATCGTCCATTCTTCCTGTAACTGACATCAGATGCAATATCAGTGGAGGTGTTAGTTACACCTGCAACTCCGCATCGTCCCTTGTTCCCTTTGCAGTGCTTGATTCACCGACTAACAAACAGGTATCAGGACATGAAACTGTTGCAGGTTTCCTAAAGAAATGTAGCGTAACGTTTGGGTTAGCCAGCGCGCCACCACACTAGCCACGATTAGCGCCGCGGAGCCTCTTCGCGTCTGGTTGAACCCATGGTTAGAAGATTTTATTGACTAGTTATTACTCTTTGATATCTCTTAAGCCTAACATAACAGCAGAGCCAATGAGCAGACCACCAGAGAGTTTATTTAGGTATTTATCAATATGCTTTTCAAAACGAGACATACACCATTCAGCAAAACTACCATAGAAAATAAGAAAACAGCCGTCTATTACGATGTAGGTTGCTCCCAGGATTGTAAACTGGATAGTTGTTGGCTCAGATGTATTGATAAATTGTGGAAATAACGCTGCGAAAAACACAACAGCTTTAGGGTTACTGGAGGACATAATAAAACCTTGCCAAAACAATGTTGCTTTTCTTACCACAGTTTTGTTCGTATTCTTATTTAGTGAGCTTTCTTTCGTAAATTGTTTGATGCCCAAATAAATTAAAAATAAAACACCTGCCCATTTGATGATGACAAAGAAATTTTGAAAAGCGTAGATAAAGCTTACCAATCCAATAGATGCTACGCTGATTTGCCATATGTGAGCTGTTAAATCTCCAGCTCCAGTAGCCCACGACTTTTCAAAACCATGCGATAGGCTCTTTGAGAGCATAAATATATGACTTGGGCCAGGAGATAAGAGAAAAATAAATACGGTCGCTACATAAGTGAGCCAGATTTCTAGAGTCATTTCATTCCTTAACGATGATCTTGTGAACTTCTAACAATTAATATACGAACTTCCAGTTTTCCCCATTTTCATCATCAATATAGCATATTCAAAAAAATATTGGTAAAGAATATCCCTTAGAATCAGGCACCCTATCACCGGCGTTTTCGTAAATCATGGTAATAAGTACTAAATACGAAAAGTCCTAACACATTGAAAATTTGTTAGTAATGATTTTATAACTACCCATTCAGTTTGCCATTTTTTTCCATTCAGTTTGCCATTTTTTCAGCTTTCTGTCTCTTCACAACCCCTTTAAATTCCCCTTAAAGGCTCCTCAAACTGTTCAAAAAGGGCTCTCGGAGGGCGCTCAACACTCATTGAGCCAGCTCTTACGTCCATTGTTATATCCAATCAGCGAGAGCGGGGATAGCAACGCCCGTTGACTCATCAGTGGGTTTCCCCAAAGGCCAAGTCAGCTTGACCTCTCGCATCGCAGATAACCAGTGGTGAGGAGGCCACACCCCATCAGCTCATCAATCCCTTGCGGGAAAGGCTGAGTAAGGCCAATCACCCACCGGTATGCTTATATTCTATCACAGCCCTGCTCTGATGTAGATTGCGATATCCAAGGTTGTGATATAATGAACTAACTGGGCAGCGCAGGGGCACACCCCTTTGACCGTTGCCGTAGAGGCCGTAGCCCGGTGTGCAAGGCTATAGGTCTTTATTCCCTGTGTTGAGGGCGAGATCCCCGTGTGCATGAACACATAACTGGGTGAAGGATTCATATAGATTTCATGGTCTATTCGGATGGGACCCCTCAAAACAGGTTTTATTTTTAGTTAAAAAGGAAGCGGAGGACTGCGGCAACAAAGCGAATCCAGACCTTAAAAAGGAGCGTAATAAGAATAAGGCCGAGTACGGTTTCCATGTATTCAGAATACCAGAATAGATCATGGTGTTCAATCTGATTTCCAATCCTTTATTCCCACCTATCCTTGATCTTTTTGGGGGAGATAGTCGCTCATTTTACCAGCCACTACATCTTGCACAAACTTTTCTGAAACGGCAAGTTTTACAGCGAGTTTCTTTATATTATTTCCGTCATAATGAAGAGCAATATACCGCTTACGCGCAGCCATGAGCGACTTTGCCGATATATAAAGATTGACCCCCTGCATATTTTCCCATAAGCGGATAAGCACATCCAATCCGCAGCAGTCGTAGATCAACGCCACATCGCAATCAAGGAGATCCCTGACCTCGATTTCTTCTAACCAGTGCCCTACTTGCCGTTCCATTCGTCCTCCCTTTCATGGTAAAATGTTTTGTCTGCAGGGAAGATTTTCTGACTCATTAAGCCGCGCCCAAGCTCAGGGCGCGGCTTAATATTGTGCTCAATCGGTGACAAGAGAATTTAGGCACCGTTCCCTTTTTTCACCTTGTGCTGTG
This sequence comes from uncultured Thermodesulfovibrio sp., assembly GCA_964499365.1. Taxonomy (GTDB): domain Bacteria; phylum Nitrospirota; class Thermodesulfovibrionia; order Thermodesulfovibrionales; family UBA6898; genus PALSA-1316. Next base: position 186,895 of record CAZCKU010000005.1, on the reverse strand, counting down.
CAACATAGCTTTGACAAATATCTCTCAGGTGAAGCGCCTTGCTCTTCAGTTCCCCATCCCGGTTGATGACTATATCGAGACTGGCTATATTCTCACGCATCCTTTCGACAGAGGCATGGATGGAATTAAAGGCTCCATGCTCGATCATGTTGATAACGTCGGACGCTCTCTTCACGATATACTGATCACTGTTGTGATACTGGTCAGCATAGTCGGAAAGGGTCTTCTCCTGACGATCAAGACAAAGCTCGATGACCTGAGAAAGGCCCCACCTAAGGTCTGCGGCCTCATGTTTCATTTTTTCCCCATATAATTCATCTGAAAAACAGCCAAGCGACGATTCCTTCAGCAAGGCTGCGACGGCCCGCAATGCAAAATCATAACCAAGGATCTCATCCCGGAGATCGGCGATACATTCGGGGTCATATTCGCCTTCCTTCTTTTTCTCCATTTCCTTCATGGCATTTCTCCTCTCATTAAGATGCCCGGCAATCCCTTGCGGATTGACGGATTGACCGGGCATCTTAAGTGCCTCAACGTTTATAAAAATTAGGTGCTCAGAGGGTTATTTGAACAACTCTATGCCCATGTCCACATATTGTTGTTTCAGCACTTCCCTTGCGGCCTGTGATTCTCTGGCATTAAGTGAAAGCCTGGCATCTCCAAACTGTCCAGGGTGGGACGGGTTCTCACACCCTTTAAAAGCCTTCAGATTGAAAGACGGAATAAAGAACTCCCCGACATAGGCAAAGCTGAGTCTGGGAGGATGACCCAAGATACTGTCGATCGCTCTGAGCCTCTTGAATTTGCCGATCAGCTGATTCGCTAACGCAGCATACTCTTCCCCTTCCCGCTCGGCCTGTGCCATTAAAAACTGGAAGACAATTTCCCCTTCATTCTCTTCCAGGGTTGTCACTTCTTTCTCAGCGTCTTCCAACTTCCTCTGCAGTCCCGCAATGGTCAGCTGTGCATGTTCGATTACGGGATCAAGCCTTTCCTCAGCTTCGGTCACATCTTTCTTATCGGCATCCATCTTCTCTCCGAGGGTTGCCAGATCTTTATCCGTAGCCTTACCGATCGCGATATCCGCCAAAAGGTCTTCACGTATCTGACAGTAATCAGGCAATGAAGGAATACCAGCAACTGCCTCGTCGATGATTTGCTGCTGCTGTGCAATAAGCGCCTGGATGTTGGACACATTGTTCTTTGCCGCAGCAAGGTCGGATTGGTAATTCAGGACATCATCCAGTTCCAGACAGTAATCGAATTCCTGCAGCTCTCTTCCGAGTGCATTGATCTCATCCGATAACTCGGTATAAATCTGATCAGTTTTGCGCTCTTCGTTATTTGCTATCTCAGCTGCTTCAAGGAGTTCAGCAAGGTGATGGGCCTCATAATCGTCCATCTCATCCTTGCCATTCCCGATGCTGTTTTTAAAACGAGACACTTCAAGATTGGCGGCCTCAGCTATTTGTCTTTTGGTGTTTCTGTCTACTGAGGTGCCTTCTATTTCTGCCTTGAGGCCTTTTATCCTCTCCTGGATGCCTCGTTTTCTGTCAACCGCTTCAACATATAAGGGACGTTCCGGCTGGTTTGTCTGACTGTCCTCTACTACTTTCTTTTTTGCCATTATTGTTCTCCTTTGATTTGAATTCGTTCCAAAAAAATGCCCGGAGATCCTTGCGGACCATCCGGGCATCGTGTGCCTCTGACAACCTATTTCTCTCTTGACGTTTTAACTCGGGATGTCTATCTCCTGTGCGTTATGGCAGCGGGGGCATTTGATTTCACCTTTTGCCACCTCGAAGACGCCGAGAAGCTTTCCGCATTGTCCACACCTGACCTGCATTTTCTGCAATAGGGCCTCCTTCCTTCCATAATTATCTCTTTCTGTAGTCATAGCCTTCATACTATTCATCGCCTGACCGTGTTAATCGCTTTTAATTTCGACTTTCCTGTCCTAATCCAGGGCAATACAGCTCCTACCCCTTGAAAATCGATTCTGAGGGCTTTAGAAGGGCTCATTGCGCCTATCCTTTTGCATGTGTTCCAGTGCGCAGATGACCTTGCTCACTTTGCTCATCGGGAGGAACCTCAGATCAGACACTTTAAAGTGCCCAAGGAGAAACGCTCTCAGGCCCTTTTCCCTGGCCTTGATATCCCTTATCCTTGATGCGCCTTTCCATAGAGCCTCTATTTTCCTAAGCTGAGGCGGGGTTGCCATGCCGGGCCGGTGCCCAAGTTTTTCATATTTCGACCGGCCTTCGTATCTTTTCCAAACTCCATTCTCGATCGCCCTCTCTTCAAGGGCCTCTATCAACTCCGCAGCATCGATGGAAGTAAGTGCCTTCGACGTTGCAACTCCGAAATTGTGCATCAGGGTCTGACGATAGCCTTCATCGGGCATTCCCAATGCGCTTACCAGCACATGAATCCTTGCTATCTGCTTCCCGTCTATACGTTTCTTTGCTCTGTCGATCATTGGGCCTCCTTTCTTAACCAATAACGAACTGTCCAGGGATAAAGCCTCAGAGTGCGGGCTATGGCGAACCATGAGAGATGCTCCTCCCGGTAGAGTCTCAAGGCTTCATGGTACCGCGAGAGATACTTATCCCGGACCTTTACCCTGTCTGAACCTCTGGGCCTACTCAGCCACCTATTCACAGTGTCCCAGGGGATACCGAGTTTTCTTGCTATCTCGGCATGCGTAAACATCGCCTTCATCCTGAGTGCCCTTTTATAGACCCTCCTGTATCTCTTATGAACGCGAATGTTCCCCACGCCCTATGCCTCAGATTATGAGCATCCTTGCAGTTTCCGTGATGACATCAGGCGATATGGTCACGTTATTCAACTCTGCCACCCTCTGAGATCTCAGCAAGAGTTTGCCCAGGACTCTTGTATTGCCGTTTGATGCCTCGTGAAATGCCTTCCACAGCCCGTTACTCGACGGGATCACCGAGTGAACAATCTTTTCCGTATCCTGTGGCTTCAGGCCTTCAAGCTTTCCGGCGATGCCGACACGACTATAGAGCTGTGCATATTCGCCTTTCTTGCCTCTGAGGTTCGATATAAGCCTGGGCATACCCACAAGTAATATGCCGATGCCTGCTTTATCGTGAACACGCCTGAGGAGTTCCAGTGCCCGATAAGGAAGGTTCTCGGCCTCATCTACGATGATGAGCCTACCCGAACCTTTCAGCTTTGAGACAACCTCATCAAACATGTCGTGTATAGAGCCTCTCCCCTCCATGCCAAGTTTCTTGTGGAGCTCGGCAAAGACAACCTTAGCAGTGCATCCGAGATCAGCCTCGAAGAGCAGCACGTCTGGATTTTGCTTTGAGTATGTCTTGATTGCCTCTGTCTTCCCGAGACCAGCATTCCCATAGCAGACGCCGATCTCCTCATCAAGGTGACAGATTCTTGCAACCTCGAAGACTTTCTGTGCAACAGATGTCATCACAAATGAGATCTGCTTTTTAGACCTTTTCACTCGTTCCTTCTGCCGCGCCAGAAAACTCTTTACACCGTCATCGATTTTTGTTACATTACCACTGTATGAATTGCTGAACCATTGACTCATCGCGGTCAATGAGATTCCCAGGGCTCGGCTGACGCTACTCAGACTGAGCCCTTTTTCTTCCATTAGATTCTTCAGTTCAATTTGCAGCTCTGACATAAGGGTCTCCTTTCTCTTTCAAGTTACTGCCCTTGGGCTTCTCCGTACTGATCTTCAAAGTTCTTCTCGCACTCGAAGAGGGCAATCTTCTTTTGTGTCCGCTCCGGGGGCTGAATATGCGATAAGGACAGTGTCCCGATGCTCTCCATTTCCCGGTCCTTCAGAACGACCTGATCCATTGCCGTATTGGCAATTTTTTCCACCCTCACCTCCTCATCTTTTGGAACATACCCCCGCTTGACGTTCAGGGCTTCGACACCGGCTGCCATATGGGTAATGACTTCCGACGCCGTGGGGCCATCCTTTGTTTCTGCAAAGGACTTTGCTATCTTCTCGACCTGCCGCTTCTGGGCTATGACTTCGCGAAGTTGCGCCTTCTCAATGTTTGTCCTGGCAAGAGCTGAAGCCGTTTCAGCGAGGAATGCCTTGCCGAGATATTCATCATCGTCAACCCGGAAGACCCATGCCGCATCATAAACCTTGATATCTCGCCGAATGTAGACCTTTGTACCCTTCATTGCCGACATCCATTCGCCCCAGTAACTGCAGCCGATAGCGCTGTCTTTTATGCCATTCTTGCCGATGGTGAAGGTATTGGAGGTCCTCATACAGAAAAGCTTCAGGGCATCACGTGATACCACTCTTTTCTCTATCCGCTCTGCTGCCCACATTTCGTCAGGGCTCATACCCTGAAGCACCTTGCCGTCAGAGGGCATTTTATTCAGGACGTTCACAATGAAATTGTCCATGAGCTGTACATATTCGTCCCAGTGAAGTATTAGGCCGGCCTTGATCTCTGATTTAAGTTTCTCAGGACGTTCCTTAACGTGGCCGCCCCGGTAGCCAGGCATGTTTTTTGAAAACCACTCTTTGTATTTAAGAAAGTCACGCTCGATCGTCTTGCTCTGAGCGTTATAGGGCAGTGCAAAATGAGGTGTTGTGCCCAGCAGTGCGAGCATTGACGCTGATTTCCCCTCATCGACTGTGACCTTGTAATATTTTCTGCCGCCTGCGAAATCCCGACAGCGATAATCCTTGCCGTTATCAATATAGACATCCGTGGGAACCCCGTGTTCATCGGCAGCATAATAGAAAGACATAAATACATGGTCACTATTCGGGGCCTCTGGATGGTGCATCCAGCCGACCCATTTGCTTGACTTGAAGTCACGCCAGGCCGTGAGCCATGGGAAGCATATTTTCCCATTCGGCAGGAGGACACAAACGTCTACCTGATGATGATCTCCGACTATGCACTCACCGGGCTTTAGAGTTGAGTAATCCCGATCTACATAGTTGCCGTACTTACGGTTCCAAAGCGCCCTGCCATTTCTTGCGAGATAGATCGAATCCTTCGAGACCTCTTTTTCAAGGCGTCTCAAGAAGGTTCCTGATGAGGGAAACTCTGCCAGGTCCAGCTCAGGATTGAGAGTCCTGGCATATCCGAGGGTCCCGATCCAGCATGTTTTAAGGGACGGCCCGCCTTCTTTCATGAACTTTGATTTGAAATACTCGAAGTGATCGTCATCTACAGACGTGATACCCGCTGTTTTTCCGTATTTCGCCAGCAGCCCGGAGACACCTTCCTCTAAGTATTTCTTGCGAGCATCGAGAATGGCGTCATAAGAGGTTTTACTCTCAGGGTGCTTCGAGTTCCACTCTGCCACAAACTGACGAAGTTCCGTCCCTTTCATACCAGCACAGGAGTTGATGATGTGGAGATACTTATCAGCTTTTCGCCTTGCGTATTCCGGGGCTGCAGCATAGACGGTGATCTCTATCTCTTCATCAGAGAGCTGCCGGATGGAGTGGCCAGGGAGAAAATTAGAAGTCTCCTCTCCCTGGCCTGAGAGATGTATGGTGGATGGCTCCAGAGGTTGCAGTGGAGCCTTAACGCCGTCCGCCCGGCGTTGCGTGGAATCTGGGAGTGCCAGACTCAACATATATTCACTAAATGCTAATCTTATGTTGCCCGGAATAGCCTGGTCCGAGATATGTATCTGCCAGACCTTGCCGCCGCGACCGCCGATTCCATCAACGTGGCGCGTATTGGTGTATTTTCTTCGCGCAATGCCTTTTAAAACAGCGCTGGCGGTAAGGCCTCGCAACTCGGCAAGTTCGGCAAGTGTACACCAACCTTTTCTATCGGCTATCTGTTTCAATATCGGCTCAGGGAATGTGGTCATTTGCTCTTTTTCCCCTTGATAGGCTCAGGACCGGCCCAAAACTTACCCTGTGTCCCTGGCTTTAGGGACCGCTCAATCAGCTCTGTGAGCAGCAGCCGAGTTCTTTCCATTTGCAGAATGCTCTTTCTAAAAGCCTCTTCGATTTCTCTAAGGGAATTGAAGCTTGCAGCAGCATTGTAGGCCCTGGAGAGTATTTTAGTGAGGTCCCCGGCATTTATGAGGCAATCGACTATTTCACCGAACAGTTCCTCTTCCCCAAGCTCTCCGACTGACTCAACAGCCGCGCGAGGCGTCATCATCATGCCCGATTGAAAGCCGATCCATGAAATGAAATCGTAATTATCGATGTAGCGGCAGATCAGAAGTGCCTTTTCGACGGATATCGGCGTCTCCCCTGAGCAGTAACGATATATTCCCTTGCCGGCCGAATTATCACAGTCACCATTACCCAGGCCGACAGCCTTTCCGAGTTCATTCTTCAGGTCGAGCTTCGAAACAAAAGGGAAACCCTTCTCTTGGCGGGATAAGCATTCCCGGTCACACCATCCATCTATGACGGCATCCAGAACTTCGTGGGGTTTCCTATATTCGCTGAATTTACTCATGCAGCAAGCTCAACCTCTTGGATCTGTCTATCTGAGAACTCAACAAGCCCTTGATCTTCAGGTCCGTATAATCCGACGAAGTCGTTTGACCGAAATATGTTCTTGGCTGGCCGCGCTCCGCTACGTGGAATACGCTCCACAAACTCCAGTATGCGGCCTCGCCAGAGATATTCTTTCCCTACAGACATGAGTGATGGTTTCAACAGATCTTCTCCAGACGGAAAAGGTGACTATGATTGACGTTGACGGGATTAGCGGAACCCTTTATACTTTCAGCATGATTAAACTTGAGAGCGAATTTCATTTTGATTTCTCGGGCCAGAGATCGCTGACTTTGAGTTGGAGCGCGTCGGCAATTCCCTTACGGATTCTGAAGGACTTTCTTTCCCCGTTGATTGTTTTATTGATGAGGGATCTATGGACACCTATGGTGCGAGCGATTTGGGCTCCGTTGACATCTTTCATAATCATTCTCACTCTTATTTTTTTGCTTAAGGTTGTCTCCATGTCGTCCTCCTTCAGTAAACTATATGTAACCACGCCTACATTTGTCAAGGAATTTTGTAAGTATGCCGACAGATAAGATTCTAAGAGGTCGAAGATTAAGGGAGTACCGAAAGAAAAAAGGGTTAACCCTTGTAGAGTTGGGGAAGAAACTCGGAATATCCCATGCGGCTCTTTCCGACATCGAAAATGAAAAGAGTAGCCCCTCGGCAGATACCATGGCCGCGCTTATAAGGGAAACGGATATTAATATTAATTGGTTTTTTGCTGGAGTGGGAGAGATGATTAACACACCTATTGCTCCTGCACTCAATGTAATCGCTAGAATTATTAAGGCACTCTATGAAAAGGAGTATAAGACGGAATCAACGGATGGAATGCCTTCCACAGTTGTTTTTTCGAGATATGTTGACAAGGTTGAAAAGGAATTAGGGGTCATGCCTGGACATCTTTCCGCTTCGATCAATAATCCAGAGTTTGACCTTCCTCATGATACAATTATTCGCTTCTGTATTCGGAGAGGAATCAGTACAGACTGGATATATACTGGCGAAGGAGAAATGCTAAGAGGGAAGAGGGTAAAATCACCCACTGTAGATCTCCATTTTCTTAAAGAGATTGTAGAGACTATTGAAAAAGTTTTCCAGAAAGAAGACCTTCATCTCTCTCCCAGAAAAAAGGCTGATCTCATAGCTCTTCTGTATGATGAATTGAAAGAGGAGCCCTCAAAACAATCGCTCCTTAAAGGGAAGATCATCAAGCTGGTAAAGCTCGCTTCATAGGGGGGAACGGTGCCTGACGCTGAAAAGAAGATCACGGATCTGATATCAAAAATTCAAGAAAAAGGCTTAATACCTGAGAAACGCCAGGAGGGGACAAAGGCACCCTCGCAGCAGAGACAGTCCATGACCGGCGATGGAGACTTTCGGGGCCAGGCTGGACATGATCTTAACGTAAATGTCGGACGCGATCTCAATGTTAATCACCGTCCTATTATTCAGGGGCCTTCTATTATAGCGTGCCCTAAATGTAACAATCCGGTTGCCTATGATGCTGTTTCATGCCCTGCCTGTGGTACACCAGTTGCTGACTTACTGCGGCAGAGTCAGAACAGATCGGAATACAACAGGCTAACGAAAAGGTTGATTATTCTCTTTGCAGCGCTTTGCGGTATAGGTGGTCTGGCTTCTGTCTTTCCAGTATCAATAAGGGAATATCTGCACTATGGCATAATTGCAGGCGGCTTTTTTATCGTGGCCGGAATATACAGGCTGCGTTTCCTTGAAAGGGATATGTAAATAAGGGAGCGTGGAAATTGAGGTGGAATATGGAGAAAAGTAAAGTCTGGCAGCAAAGGGAAGGGGCTCGGGAGATGATTGTGAAGGCCTTGGAAACTCTCTCTCCGGGTGATCCGGTCCTTTACAATAAGGAAGCCTGCGGAGGGAGCGAATACCACCTGAGGCTGACCCGGCAGCAGATCGACAGCGGAGTAGTGGCATTTATCACCCTCAATACTATGAGCGCCGGTTCTCAGGGTGATTTCGATCTCTACCGGTTGCTACATAAGTACATTCTTGAGCCCAATATAAGAGAAAAGATCAATGCGATTATCAAAACACAGATGTGAATCAACAATGTCCGTCAATATTTAGATTGAAGGGCTGTAATGGAGAAGGAAAAAAGAGTGCTTATCTATCACAACTTATTGTTTTGAAAGAATTTTTAAGCATGTCCGTCAATAATTGAGCCTTGTCCGTTGCCATGTCCGTCAATATTGGGGGATTGACGGACATTTTGAAGGCCAAAATCGAGGAGTTTAACCCGAATCACCGTGAACCAAGCCAGTGACGACAGAGAGTCCCGAAAGTATCACAGGCAGCGCTACAAGGACTGTCTGGAGAACAAAACCCATCGGCCTTATTTGCAGTGGGTGGCAGTCGAGGACATACAGACGTGTGAAACGTGCAACTTCTTGAATAAAAAAGTATTTCTGATTACTGATCCGATATGGCAGAGTATGATAAAGCTTCTACATAAAGGATGTCGCTGCCGCTTCAGGGCCTTTACTGAGGAGCAGATCCGAGAGAGAGAGTTGAAGGTTTCAAATAGCCTTGATGATGCCTTTAAGGAGATATTAAAGGGCCGCTGAAGGCAAATTGAGACCCTTGTGAAAAATGGCAAACTGAATGGTGAAAGTGGCAATTACCCGGCAGAAAGTGCAATTTAATGGCAAACCGAAAACGACGCGCCGAATACATAAATCCCCTTTAATTCCTATGAGTTAGAGCGAACACAAACCCGAGAGAGAGAAAGCAAACTACCTGAAAAAATATAGATTTTTCAGACTAACAAACAGGAATTGCGAAGGTCGCTTGACCGCGGAGTACGGGAAGTACATATCACAATCTTGATGACGCCCGGCCGTGCTTACTTCTGTGAGGCATCAGAACTAACGGCCTACTCTGACTCGGTGTAGGTTACATGCTGGCTGACAATGATACGGGACGTATGCCGCACCTTCTGACTATCTGCAAAATTATGTCCCGTACCTGAGAGGGTACTGGTCCCCACTAACATACCTCATCCACCGGCAAACCATCACGGCTGAATCCGGCTCAATGGTGCTAATTTGCCGGGAATCTAATGTGTTGGCGAGCTCCATTTGCGGTGCGTTTATTCAGTTGACAGATTGCCATAACAGAGCCATTATAAAGACGATAACATAGCCGTGTTTCACGGCTGAATTTGTGAAGCAAGGGGAGGAACCGATGCCGGGGAAGCAGACGTTTGTATGCATATATTTTTTGATGTTAGTCGTTATCGTACCCGCGTATGCCGCATCAGGAGTTGAGGTGAACGGAGATCTTAATTTATCAGGCACAGGGACTATCAGTTTTCCTGACGGCACATCACAGACGACAGCAGCCACCGACTGCATTGGCAGATATGAATTAAACAGCAATCCCTTCAGTCCAAATGGCGACGGAACAGTAACGGACTGCCGCACAGGATCGATATGGCTGAAGAACGCACGGTGTACAGATACCAGCGGCGGCATTCAGAATATTAATGGAAATCTGACATGGGATAATGCCAAGCTTTGGGCCGCGGGCCTCAGCAGCGGGTTGTGCGGATTGACTGACGGCTCGGATGTTGGAGACTGGAGGCTGCCGACGAAGCTGGAGTGGATGGCAATGGTACAGAGTGCGAGAAATCGCGGCTACACAAATCCCGCGCTGACGAATGCAGCAGGAACAGGACATTGGACCCCGGGTAATATTTTCGATAATGTCCAGACCAGCGGCTACTGGTCCGGAAGTAGCATCGACGCCGATTTAGCCTGGATCATCAGTATGATCGACGGCATTGTGGCGGATGACAATAAGCCCAGCAGCAACTATGTTTGGCCGGTGCGCAGTGGACAGTAGTTTTTTCGTCCGTTTGGTTGTTTGAAACGTTGCTGGTTTGACCATGGGGTAATGGGCGAAGCGCAGCTGGCTTGTTTTCCGCACAATTATATCCTGAAGCGGAGAGGGATAGAATCGTCGTCATGGCTGTTCACTCCACCTGCAACTCCGCATCGTCCCTTGTCCCCTTTGCAGTGCTTGATTCACCGACTAACAAACAGGAATTGCGAAGGTCGCTTGACCGCGGAGTACGGGAAGTACATATCACAATCTTGATGACGCCCGGCCGTGCTTACTTCTGTGAGTAACTGACCCCGCTGCTTGCATGCTGCAGTGTGCGGACTTGTCAGTGTACTTCTCAGTACAGCAGGTTACGAGTTGCGTTTACAGCTGCTGTCAACACAAATACTGTTCAGAACAACTAAGCCCCCCATACTGTTTAACAGGGGGGGTGCAAAATCCAAATAAGGGGAGAAGCTGAATTATTGAGAGAGAATTAGATATTGATTAATTCTGGGTTCGTGTTTATGCGTCTTAGTTGGCGTTTCGACTTCTTCCTGAAACAAACGGATTGACTATCTCATATTTATTGTGGACTTCTATGGATAATAATTGACTGTAATCGACAGTTTCAATTCGATTAAAAAAACGCAAAGTTTCAAGCAGTAATCATAAGAAAATCTTAGATATAATTATTTATAAAAATTTGACGTTATTTGACAATTCTTATGTGATAATGTAGCATCTAACCTTTGAATATATATAAGAGCGAACCTGCTGAGAAGATGGATGCAAAACCACGGGTTCAGATTAATCGGGGTAGCAGGGTTGCTGTTGCAGCAAATAAATAAAGTCTAAAGAAATCCTAGGAGGTAATACTGGTATGTTAGTTCGAAAGAAAACTTTAATGGTGACACTTCTCTTGATTGCGTTAATCTTTCCTCAGAGTGTTATGGCGACAACTTTCGATTCGACTATTTCTGGTTCAAGTACTTTTACTGTAACGCTTAGTGATGCTCCGGTTGTCGCCGGTGGTAGTTTTCCCGGACAAAATAGATTGGGCGGCCATGATTTGTGCCCGATTATATTGGGTGATCATATTTATGAGAGCCAGTCCTTTGTTACCGGCACGTCCGGGTCCCATACAATGGAGACACTTTTGCCAAGTTCGGGGTTGGATACATTTATTGCTTTATATAGCCCGAGCTTTGATCCATCAAATCCTGCAGCCAATCTTATAGTATGTGATGATGATGGGGGATCTCAATGGCCTCTGTCCAGGATAACGGACAACCTTGCGGCTGGGACCAACTATGAAGTTGTTGTAACTACCTGGGATGCTGATACGTCAGTCAGAGGCACTATAAATTGGCAGATACTCCCTGATATAACACTTGTTCAGAATGTTCAGAGAGTTCCAACCATAAACGAATGGGGAATGATAATCTTCTTAATACTTGCAGGGGTTGTGTCGGTCTATTATCTGAGGAGAAAGAAGATAACAGGTTAAAAGTCAATATTAAGGCTAAGTTTATCAGGGCGGGAAAATACTTCCCGCCCTTTTTTATTGAATGTTTCAATCATGAATTATCAACTTTTAAGTTGCTTCATGCTATTGCTTTGTCGGTGAACTTGTCCTGACCCATCAAGTACATGGAGGCAAGTGCGTCCACCCGTAGGTGTGAGTCACCAATTCTGTTTGCAAGGTGTGTAAATGGAAAGACCGACTATTGCGGTCACTTTCAGGAAAAGATGAACTGTCTTCAGCAGCGGGATGCGAGTCTTCCCAGCATTACGACGGCGTCACGTATCTTGTCGGACCACACGGAGGCGTTTAACCTGAAACAGTTCCGATATTTGGACTGGGAGGAGAAGATCGGGCCGGGCGCTATTGATATCTTCGCCCTGCGTGCCTTTTCGTAGAGTGATATTGAATCCGATTTCTTCGGAAGTTCAATCCAGAGAACATGTCCGCCCTGCGGACGGGTCACTTTGGTGCCCGCCGGAAAATGCTCGCTAACCACCGCGGCGAGCCTGCTTACATTCTGTGCATATGCCTTTCGTATCCGCCGCAGGTGCCGGTCGTACCCGCCGTCGGCTATAAAGGCGGAAAGGGCCAGTTGCGTGGGTGTAGCAGTACCGAGACTGCCTACGGACTTGAGACGGAGCACCTCCGCATACAGGCGACCCGGCGCTATCCAGCCTATGCGGTAGCCGGGCGCAAGGGTCTTTGAAAACGAAGAGCAGAGAATTACATTGCCTGTCCGGTCAAAGGATTTGGCGGTGAAAGGCCGCCTGATTGAATAGGCGAGATCACCGTATATATCATCCTCTATAAGCGGGATATTGCGTTCTGCAAGAAGGTTCACCAATGCCTGCTTAGAGCTGTCAGGCATGCAGCTGCCGAGAGGGTTATTGAAGTTCGGGGTAAGGAGACACGCTTTTACCCTGGTCTGCCTGAGCGTTCTGCGCAGTGTCTCCACGCATACGCCATTTCGTGGATGTGTCGGTATTTCGAGAGCCATGAGCCCGAGCGCTTCGATGGCCTGAAAAAAATTATAGAAGGTGGGCGACTCGACAGCCACGGTGTCTCCGCGTCTGCAGAGCGCCTGAAGAGCAAGCACAATCGCCTCCTGGCATCCGGAGGTGATAATGATATCGTCAGGGGTCATGGTGCAGCCGGAATACAGGGCCCGTTTTGCTATCTGTGCCCGCAGTGACTCCACGCCGGGCGCAAATTCGTAGGCAAGACTCCTGGGGCCGAATCTGCGCGTGACCTGCGACATGATCCTGCTCAGGCGGTCCGCAGGAAGCAGATCGCTGTTGGGGATGGCAGCGCCGAGCTGGATGAAATCGCCCCTGCGGGTATCCTGCATGACCATCATCGAAAGATCGCTTACCGTTACCGTGGTGGGTTCCATAACCGGGTCGGAAATCTCCGGCTCAGGCAGACTCTGGGATGCAGCCGATCGCACGTAGTATCCCGATTGGGGTCTGCAGTCTATAAGGCCCCTGTCTTCAAGCAGTCGGTATGCCTCCAGCACCGTCGTTACGCTGACTTTCATCTGGCTGCTGAGAGTGCGTACAGACGGGATTTTGTCGCCGCATGCATATACACCGCCTGAGATCATCTGTTCAATGCGGCCTGAGACCGAATCATAGAGAGTTGTCTTCATTTTCTTCCCTTCTTAATCTTACAGCACTGCTGCACTATTGAAAATATACAGTTCGGCGCACCGGTGACCGGTACAGTTATTGCGATTCAAAACTGTACCGGTCATAATATGCTGACACTGCATCTGTTATTATTGCATCGTCAGGTGTATTATTTCGACATGTACCATGCAGTGCATACTATGCTGAGGCTGTTCAGGTCCTGTTCTGCCTTCAGCCTTGAGGGGATACCTCTTCAGGGGCAGCTGGCTATGACAGGAAATGAGACGAGAAGAATCGGGGCCCGGTGCTGCTCATGCATACGGTGCGAGTCGGGTACTGTCCTTCTCACGCAGGAGGGCGACCGGCAAGACCATATACTGCAGGGCGGAGATGAATTCAGACCACGTGCGGACGGCATGCTGGTCATCTGGGCATTCAGTGATGCGAGCCTGACACTGATTATCGGCGGCTCCTGATGCTAAGATGTGAAGCATGGATATCAGAAGAACTCGGCAAGTGCCTCGGGAGATGCTCCTTCTGAAGGCGACGGGAATAAGTTTCTTGTCATGCTTAAACGAAAGAAGACGGCACGCATGGAGCATTCATCTGTTCTCGAATACGAAGGAAAGATAGCAGGGAAGGTGAAAGGCGTCTTTGTCGCATTAATGACCGATTAAAGGAGGGTTGTATGCCATATTTGAACATCAAAGTGACGGTTCCTGAAGCAGGCGAGACCACCGCCCGGATTTGCAGGGCGCTTACCGATCTGACCGCAGAGGTCCTGAAGAAAAAAAAGGAACTGACTTCAGTCGCAGTCGAGTATATAAGGCCCGAGAACTGGTTTGTCGGCGGCGCAGCAGTTGCTTCGCAGGACACCGCTACATTCTTCCTCGACATTAAAGTGACTGAAGGCACAAACACCAAGGATGAAAAGGCTTTGTATATCAGTAAAATATTTGAGACCGTCGAGTCCGTAATCGGCAAGCTCAATCCTGCGAGCTATATCGTTATTCATGAACTGAAAGCGGATGCTTGGGGTTACTCCGGCGCTACTCAGGAATACAGATTTATTGCCCCAAAATGCCGGTAGAATCTCCGGCCTCCTCTATCACGTCTACAATCCTCTGGCCGAGGTACGGGGCAACCGTTGATGAAAATGCTCCGCTGGGATGGGAATCACCACTGCTGGCGGCATGTGCATCCAGCATATAGATCCCGCCCCCTGTTTCCAGGGTCCAAAAGTCCCATATGAAGATATTATCTCCCCTTTCATCCCAGGTTGACCTGACCCACTCAAAAAACGCATCTGCCCGCCCGGCCTGCCCGGGATCAGTGGCATTCTGCACCAGTGCAGCGCCGGTCCATACGATGAACTTGTTGTCGGGGAACTGGTGCATCTTTGCCTTGAGAGCCTCATATTGCAATGTATAGTTGGGAAGGGTTTTTTCACCCGAGGTCACGTCGCCCGCACTTGCGTCGTCCTGGATTCCACTGACAGGGAAACAGTGCTTGAAGACGATCACGTCATATTCCGCCGCCAAAACATCAAGCGAGGCGATTCCAGGTTCTGTTACCGGGCCGGAAGTATTTACCCAGAGGTTCCAATAGTCATACGGATAATTTTCCCAGGGGTAGGGGCTGTTCGGATAGGCCCTTTCAGTGATGACATAGTTCGTGCTGTGGCTGGAGTTGTGTGCGGCGATATATTCCGGCACTCCGCCATCCCAGATATTGCCGCCGGTGCTGTGATGCAGGTAGATGATCCTGCTTGGTCCTGGGCGGGGGGATGTCAGGACTATCGAATCCATTACGACCGAGCCTGATCGGATTTCGAGGCTGCCTTCGATGAAGGACCTGCCGACGACAGTGGTAAAGGCTGCATCATGTCCCCCGGCAAGCGTAATATCTGCACCATTCGCGATAACAAGGCTTTCCCTGAATGTCCCCGCCTGCGCCTCGATTAAGGCAGGTGATCCGGTGATCGAAGTATAGGCAGACAGCAGCGTACTCTTATTGACCGGCGGTCCGCCCTGGATCAGACGCGTCGAAGATGCGGATGCACTGCGGGATAGAAGGGCAATGCCGGTCATCAAGACTGCAGCAGGAATAAGAGCCGATGTGATAAGCCCCTTTACCCACCGGGAGTTGAAGAAAGACATGCGGTGCATTTTCGATCCTCCTCAAAATGCGTCATGCGTAATAGTATCAGAAAAAGTTCCCCGGCGTCACCTGCCGGTTCCCGGGCTGAAGGCGCCTTTTGGTGACAGATGCCATTACACTGAAATGCACGGGAAGTATACAGCACCGGAAAAAGATGAGAGGTCTGATGCTGGTGAAACTCTCAAACGTGCTGCCGACGCCATCTGTTATACCACCAACTGCAGTTCATAGATGCTTACTGTTATTTTTTTTGAGCGCGCTGCCAGCCTGCCAGAACATATCTATCATGTGTCGTGGGTGATGTCAACAAGAGGCATTGCTGTTTTTTACTATGTCGTGGGGCGGACTCCCGGATGCGAAAACAACCTCGGACTTCAGGGTACCTTCCTCATGCAGACGAGTTTTGTCTCGGTCCAGCCGTTCACAATATAGAATTCTCGCGCGGCAGGATTGTCTGCATCCCTTAAAAGCTGTATCCTCGAAAGATTTCTTGTCCGGCTCCACCGGACGATTTCGGAGAGGAGGCTTGTCCCAATCCCCCTGCCGCGGTAATCTTTTCGTACCACAAGGTCTTCCAGCAAGCCGACCGGACCGCCTTCAGCGGTCGAGATCACGATCTGCAGTGAACACATGCCCACGATGGAGGCATCCGCCTCAGCAACGAGGACGACCGATAATCCGGCTGTTCCGCTCAGGAGCAGCTCAAGCCCCCGGAACTGTTTTCCCCTGTCAGGGCTGAAATCAGCTTCAATACTGAACAGCTCCGCAAGCAGGCCGCACATTTCGGGGAGATCGGGTGCCCGGGCTTTCCTGATGGTTACAGCCATACCGCTCGCCCTGATCCCCGAATGTTATCGGGTTGGTATGTCACAGTTCGATATGCACCTGGCACTTCTTGGTGCAGGTCCTTGCGCAGGCCTCGCAGCCGATGCAGTTTTGTGGATGGGCAACGGACATCACCTTGTTGCCCATGTCATCACCATATTCATCCTCGCCCTCAAAGGGCTTTTCGATGAGTTCGAGGACGTCCCTGCTGCAGGCCTTGTAACATCTTCCGCAGCCGATGCATTTGTTCACATCGATCGATTCTATGAACCGGGGCGTCCATGTCCCGCCACCCCGTGTGTATCCGATGATTGCCATTTTGTTTCTCCTTTCGATAGCAGCTATCAGCCGTCAGCTGAGACAATAGGCAGCAGATCGTCATTGTCTTAGTGTTCTATTAGCCCGGCACATTACACAGGGGGCCATAAGTAAGACCCCCTGTGTTGTCATTCTCGCGAAGGCGGGAATCCTGGTATTTCAATAGGTTCTGGATTGTCCGGTCAAGCCGGACAATGACGACGTTGCGATATTTGATTGCCGGGTCATTATATAAGCCGACGGCTGACAGCCTGTTTATGAGATTGCTTCCCCGCCTGTCTCTGCTGTCCGGACCCTTATCGCTCCTTCAACCGGCGAGACAAATATTTTGCCGTCACCGGTCTTTCCGGTCTGGTTCACTTTTATGATTGACTTGACAATTTTGGTCACAAGATCGTCCGGAACAACCATGGTCAGCATCCGCTTTGGTACAAAAAGCGCCACCTTCGGCAGTGTATGTTCGAGTGCATAGGCAGACGGTGTCGGCGTCAGCTTGACCGATGTACAGAAATTGTCCGGCAGGTCCGGGTCAAGATCATTGTTGCATACCATGCCCCTCTGTTTTCCCCGGCCGTCGACGCTCTGGATGGTGAGCGAGGGGAACCCGAGGTCCTCGAGAACCTTCTTCGTTTCAGGGAGTCTATCCCTGCGTATAATGGCCGTAATTTCCTTCATAACACGGCCTCTCCTGTTCTGACCGTGTAGGTGGTCTCAACGGGACTGATGAAGATCTTGCCGTCTCCGACAAATCCCGTCCGTGATTTATCCATCATCAGATCGACCACCTTTGTGACGTCCTCATCGTTTACGACCATCATGACCAGTGTCTTGGGCAGTTCATCGTAGTGTACGGGCCCCACCTGGAGCCCCTTCTGCTTGCCCCTGCCGAATACCGGCATCTTGGTGAGCGATGGAAAGCCCGCACCCTCAAGCGCCTGCACTACCTCCTGTTCCTTTTCCGGTCTGATAAATGCTCTGATCATTTTCATTTTTCTTTCCTCCTTGTTGTGAATATTTTAGGCTGCCAGGCTTGCAGACCTGCCAGCTGTCAGTTGTTGTTCAATGCCTTGCTGAGCCAGGGCGGCGGAGCGGTCTTCACCGTCTCAAAGAGTCTCTCCAGGGACTCCACGATCGAGACTGCCTCTTTCACCTTGATCGGCATGATGCCCTTCCTGATAAGACGGGCTGCCGACGGGCCGCCGATCTCGGTCAGATAGACGATCCTGCAGTCGGCAAGACGGTTTGCCTTATCCTCGACTTTTTCGTCGTGGACGCTGCCCATCCCTTTTGTCTGCTCGACAGATGTGTCCCTGCCTGTGGCGAACCGCCTCATCTCGACAAAAGAATACCCCTCCATCGTCAGGTCATAGATGGCAAACATGCCTGACCTGCCGAAATGCTCGTCCACATTTGTTCCGTCTGTCGTTGCAAATGCTATTTTCATGTGTGTACCTCCTTTGCCAACAGATTGGCTATATCATTGATAAGGGTCAGGGTCCCGCGGTACCCCAGCGTTATTTGTGCTGTCTGCCCCAGGACCTTGTAGACCGGGAAGCCGGCCTGGAGCAGTGGCATCCCGAGGTCCGCTGCTATGTCCTCTGCATGCGAATTTGATATGAGGACATCAGCCCCTAGCTCAAGGCAGGAAAGATCGCCGGCAATCACTCTTTCTGCCCTGATGCATGAGGCTGCCCCCGAGGGTGCCGGGATCACCGCCAGGCTGACATCCATGCCGATCGACTCCAGTACGTGCGAGACCTGAATGCAATGGTCAGTCTCAAGCGCGATGACCGCACGTTTTCCCGCTGTGAAGAAGTGTGCGTCCCTCATCCCGTCGATCAGGATCCGTCTCTGCCTTTCGTACCGGTGATGTGCATTCCGGTGGCCAAGCATGCCGAGGACCTCGATGAATGCATCGGTATCTGCAATGCCGGCCAGACTGTTAAAGACCCGGTATGCGATCCCGAACTGTTCCTGAAGAAGCCTGGCAGGCTGTTCCATGCTGGCACCGAGCGCAATCGTGAAGCCGGAGCTGCCCATGGTGCGTATCTCCTGCATGGTCGTTCCGCCGGTTGCAAGGGGAGAGACCCCCTGTCTGCTTCCGTCGAGGCAGGCGAGGTCAGGCAGCATGATCGGTCGCAAGCCGAAGGATTCGATCATCTCCCGCAACTCGGTAAAATCGGCCGGGGTCAGATGAGGGCCCGCTATTATATTGATCTGACTATCCCGTTCCGCCATCGCCTCTGCATGCCCGAATGGCAGCGCATACGGGGAGGAGCAACTGCCTCTGTCCTCCGCCAGCTGAAGCAGCCGTGTGACTGCGCGCGCATACCCTGTCTCGAGTCCTCCTTCATAATCCGGGGTTGATACCTGTATTACGTTAGGCGCTGCCCCGTTATCCCCGAGGCCTCTCAGGATCGCTCCGACATCATCGCCTTTTACCTCGGCAAGTCCTGAGGTGAGCACGGCGATCAGATCGGGGCTGTTCTTGTCACGAAGCTCGGATATGACATCGGCGAGTTTCTGTTCGCTTCCCATCACGACATCCTCTGCAAACAGTTTCGTGCCGGCCAGGGCGATCGGTTCCCTGAAGTGCTTCGTCAGAAGGACCTTGCCCAAAAAAGTGCAGCCCTGTGCCCCGTGGATGACCGGAAGGGCCCTGTCTATCCCCTGAATGGCTATCGCCGCGCCGATCGACGATGAATGCTTCAGCGGGTTGATGACAATATGCTTCGCAGCCGGGAATGCGGGAATGTGTTCCGCGCATCCCCGGTCCTCTGCCCCCGGTCCTCTGCCCCTCTCGTAAAATCTGATGCTGGTGCTGATCGCCTCTGCCAGGTTGACGAGGCCTGTGTAGCCCGCATAGGCAGTATGCCGCTCCTGGTTGACATCGACGAACGGATATCCTTCTTTCACCGCAAGATACTGGTTCCTGCCCCCGGCAATCAGGATATCGGCATCCCGGTCCTTAAGCAGCCGCAGGAGGTTCTTCGGCGTGGTATCCTCGACGAGAGGAGCATCACTTCCAAGGATCTGTTTCATCTTCTGTTCGTCCTGGAAGGTGCTCTTCTTCGTCCCCACGCCGACGATATCTATGCCAAGGTCGAGCAGGGCTGATATGAATGACCAGCTCTTTACCCCGCCGCTGTAAAGGACTGCCTTCTTTCCCCTGAGATGCGAATATGCGGTTAGCTTCTCATCGAGCGCCTTTTCTTCAGCCCTGATGACTTCTTCTGTTTTATCCGAGAGCTGAGGGCTGAGAGCCGAGAGCTGAGAGCTGATTGCCCTGAGCGCCTTCGTCATTTCCGTTTTTCCGAAGAATGAGACCTCGACATAGGGGATGCCGTACTTCCGCTCCATCTCCTTTGCCACGTTGATCAGGGCCCTGCTGCAAACAACCACATTCAGGTGCGCGCGGTGCGCGTAGGTGATCTCTTCGTATGTACTGTCGCCGGTGATCCGCGAGAGTATCCGGACCCCGGCTGCCTTTAATGACGGCTCTACAAGCCAGAGATCGCCGGCAATATTATATTCACCGATGAGGTTGATGAACCCCTCCGGCCCTTCCGTGAGCCCGCGCTGTTCTTCTGCGCTTATAACCCTTCCGTGATGAGAACGGGAAGCCATGATTTCGGGAGGCAGCTCCCCCGTCCCTATCACATGGTCGAGCAGTACCTCACCTGCGATACGGTTCCCCAGGTTCTTGGGGCCGACGAACCCCGGGGCGTTGACCGGGATTACGGGTATGCCGGTCTTTTCTGCGGCCTTTCTGCAGACCGCCTCAAGGTCCTCTCCTGTCAGTCCGGTTACACAGGTCGTGTAGACGAAGACTGCCTTTGGCTGAACGGATGCCGCTGTCTCTATGATCGCCGCATGAAGTTTGCCTTCAGCCCCGTAGACGATATCCATTTCGCCGAGGTCGGTGGTGAAGCCCATCCGGTGCAGCACGCCGGCGGCGGAAAGAGTACCCCTGCCTTCCCAGGAATTTCCGCAGCAGGCGATCGGGCCATGGACGATATGCGCGGTGTCCGCGATTGGCTGAAGCACGATCATGGCACCGTCAAAGGCACAGGATTCGCCGCCCCGCGAGCGGCAGACCTTGTCCTTGCTTGCAGCCCCGCAGCCATGTTCCGTCAATTTGTCCAGATTGGTCGTCATTGTTTGCCTTTCTATATTCATCCAGGTGATCAGAAGAATAACATTGACCTGAAAATCCCTCCTGACCTCCCTTTTCCAAAGGGAGGAACCATACCCCTCTTTGGCAAAGAGGGGGTAGGGGAGATTTTTGGGTAATGTCTATTCAATTAGTAATCACCGTATGACATCAAAACTGGTTGTATCGACCGTGTTTCTGTCCATCTCATCGAGGACGGTATTGACGATTATGGTCAAAAGGTTGAGTGCTCCCTGATATCCGACGATCGGGTGCCGGTGCAGGTGGTGCCGGTCGAAGAGCGGGAACCCGACTCTGATGAGCGGCGTTCCGGTGTCCCGCGTCAGGAATTTCGCATAAGAGTTGCCGATAAGCAGATCAACCGGCTCGGTGAAGAGCAGTGACCGCAGGTGCCACATGTCCTTATTGATATACACTGTGCCGTTGGCGCCAAAGGGGCTGGATGCGAGCAGTTCTCTGGCCTCCGCCTCAAAGTGCTTGTCGCCATTGGTGCAGACGATGTGAACCGGCTCCCCCCCCATTTCCATGATGAAACTGATCATGCCGAGCAGCTGGTCCGGATCGCCGACGAGGGCGAACCGCTTGCCATGGACATACGGGTGTGAGTCCACCATGGCGTCGACGGCCCTGCCCCGCTCGGCCTCTATGGCAGCGGGGACCGGTTTGCCGGTCAGCCTGCTCACCTCGGCAAAGAAGGCATCCGTGTTCTTGATGCCGATCAGCGGCTGCGTGAGCGTCTTCTGGTTCCACTCCTTCTGGATGTAGTCCATGGTCTTGACCGTGGAATACTTCTGCAGTCCTATCGTCGCTGCGGCGTTGACCGCGTCCCTTGCTTCCGGAATCGGCGTGCCGCCGGGGTAGAGTTTGTACTCTCCGGTGTTCGGTGAATCAAAGGTCTTGCTTATGTCCGCCAAAAGTGTGTACTCAACTCCCATCAGCGTCATCAGCCGCTTGATTTCATGGTAGTTTCCTGTATAGGTGTCGAAGCCCGGGATGATGTTCACCTTCCCGTTCGGCTCCCCTCTCCTGCCTTCGGAGAGTGCCTTCAGGATGCCCTTGAGCATGTTGTCGTACCCGACGATATGGGAGCCGACAAAGCTCGGTGTGTGTGCGAACGGCACCGGCATCTCCTCCGGGATGATCCCCTTTTCCCTCGCCGTTTTGATATAGGCGTTCAGGTCGTCACCGATCACCTCGGCCATGCAGGTCGTCGATACCGCGATCATGGCCGGCCTGTAGAGTGTATTGGTGTTTTCAAGGCCTTCCAGCATGTTGTTCAGGCCGCCGAAGACCGCCGCGTCCTCCGTCATGGAGGTCGAAATCGCCGCAAAGGGCTCCTTGAAGTGGCGGCTGAGATGGCTGCGGAAATAGGCGACGCAGCCCTGCGCGCCCTGGACAAAAGGCATGCAGCCGTCAAAGCCCGAGGCGCAGAAGACTGCGCCGAGCGGCTGGCAGGCCTTCGCAGGGTTGATCTTTATATTTTCCCGTTTGAAGTTGAGTTCTCTATATTCCGGGGTCTTGGTCCACTCGGATATTTCGCGGACCTTCTCCGCGGGCCAGGGTTTTTCGAACTCTTTCTTGCGCTCGAACTGCTCCTGATATTCCGGCTGTCTGAACAGCTCGTTATGGTCTCGTATCTTTATCATTTCTTCCTCCGTATCAAATCCCAGGTGGGGCTGTTGACGGTCATGTCCATGTCCCGCGCAAAGACCGGGAACCCGTCAAACCCGTGATAAGGGCCGGAGTAGTCCCAGGAGTGCATCTGCCGGAACGGTACCCCGAGTTTATGGTATGAATATTTTTCCTTGATGCCTGAGCCGACCATATCAGGCTTCAGCCTGCGGGTGAACTCTTCCAGTTCATACAGGGTGGCATCGTCCATGATCACGGCGCCCTCCTTCATCTCCGGATAGGTACGCTTGTAATCGTCGCTGTGGCCGAACTCGTACCCTGAGGCCACCACCTCCATCCCGAGATCCTCATAGGCACCGATGGTATGACGGGGACGGAGTCCGCCGACATAGAGCATCACCTTTTTGCCTTCAAGCTTCGGGCGGTACTGCTCCACGATTCCCTCCATGAGCGGCTTGTACTTTGCGATAACGGCCTCGGCCTTTTCCTGGATTCTGCCGTCGAACTTCGCCGCAATTTTTCTGATGCTGTCATAGGTCTTTGTCGGCCCGAAGAAGTTGAACTCCATCCAGGGGATTCCGAATTCCTCTTCCATGTGACGGCAGATATAGTTCATCGACCGGTAGCAATGGATCAGATTCAACTTTGCCTTTGTCGCGATCGCGATCTCATTCAGCGTCGCATCGCCGGTATACTGTGAGATGACGCGGAGACCCATCTCCTCAAGGATCTTCCGTGAGGCCCAGGCATCGCCGCCAATGTTGTAGTCACCGATAAGCGCAACGTCGTACGGCGTCGAGGTGTCGAGCTCCCCTTTGCCGAGGACATAGTCCTTGATCGTGTCGTTGGCTATATGATGGCCGAGGGACTGGCTTACCCCGCGGAACCCCTCGCATCTGACCGGGACGATCGGGTAGTTGAATTCCTTTGCAACGCGTTTTGATACCGCCTCGATGTCGTCGCCGATAAGCCCGACCGGACATTCCGAAAGTATGCCGATCCCCTTGGCCAGAGGGAAAAGCCCCTTCAGTTCATGCATGGCCGCTTCGAGGCCCTTGTCGCCGCCGTAGACGATGTTCTTCTCCTGGAAGTCGGTCGTTATGTGCATGGTCCCGAAGGTATCGATGCCGGTCTGGCCGTTATAGTAATTGCGGCGCGACCACCAGCTGTACTGTCCGCAGCCTATGGGGCCGTGGCTGATTGTTATCTGGTCCTTGACCGGTCCCCAGACGACCCCCTTGGCCCCGGCGTATGCGCAACCGCGGACCGTCATCACTCCCGGCCGTGATTTGATATTCGACTTTACCTGGCAGGTGCTGCACTGGCCGGTGGGGTCGTTCGCTGCAAGGTGCTTTGCCCGGTCCTTCTTCGACTTCTCGGGATAGGCGTCCAGCACCTCTTCGATCATCTTCTGTGTATCCTTAATTGCCGTACTCATGTCCGTTTCTCCTTTTTATTTAAGAGGCTTCCGGGTAGGGGCGTCCCTATGTGGGCGCCCTGCTATTGGGCAGACACAGAGGTCTGCCCCTACAAAATACCCTGAATTCCCGTTGTTACGCTGCCGCCTCTTCGCTCTCCATGATGCCGTAGTCCATCAGAAGCCTCTCGAGTTCGTCCATGGTGATCGGCGTCGGGATTACGAAGTTCCGGTTGTCTGCTATCTTTCTCGCCAGTTCGCGGTATTCGTCCGCCTGTGGGTGATTGGGTGCATAGTCGATCACTGTCTTCTTCCTGAGCTCTGCCCTCTGGACCTCGTTGTCTCTCGGCACGAAGTGAATCATCTGCGTGCCGAGTTTGCTGGCCAGCTCAGAGATGAGCTCGAATTCCTTGTCGGTTTTTCTGCTGTTGCAGATAAGACCGCCGAGCCTCACGCCGCCGCTCTGGGCGTACTTGAGGACACCGCGCGAGATATTGTTGGCGGCGTACATCGCCATCATTTCACCGGAGGTCACGATGTAGATCTCCTTTGCCTTGCCCTCCCGGATCGGCATGGCGAACCCGCCGCAGACCACGTCGCCGAGCACATCGTAAAAGACAAACTCGGTGTCGTCGCCGTATGCCCCGTTCTCTTCGAGAAAGTTGATGGCCGTGATGACACCGCGGCCGGCACAGCCGACGCCCGGCTCAGGCCCGCCTGACTCGGCGCACTTGATCCCCTTGAACCCCTGCAGCAGTACATCGTCGAGTTCGAGGTCCTCTACCGTGCCCTTTTCGCGCGCCATGTCCATGACCGTATTCTGGGCCTTCCGGTTGAGAATAAGCCGGGTAGAGTCCGCCTTGGGATCGCAGCCGATGATCATGCACCTGCGGCCTGCCTCGGCGAGGGCCGCGACCAGGTTCTGGGTTGTTGTTGACTTGCCGATGCCGCCCTTGCCGTAAATTGCTATCTGTCTCATGTGTTTCCTCCTGTGAATTTATTGCTGCCCGGTACAATGCAACGGCTGTGCCAGGCCGGGAGATGGCGTGTTTAAAGGATTTGCGGGGTATATGTTGTTTTCGTCCAACACATTATTGTTTCGACTAGGACAAATTTGTCCGGGAACGCACCGGGGGGTGCAGAAGATCTGCCAGGACTGCAGCCAGTCAGGCGGAACGGCGCAACAACACAGCGATGAGTACATTCCTGATGAACTGAAACAATGCATTGTCTGCTGCAATCATGGTATAAAACAATGACATGGAACTTCACTTTACGAGAACCAACGGCAGCATCGACGAGGAGATTGACCGGCTAATCGCCCTGACCGGCACGGTGCATGATGCCGAGATCGTACGGGAAATGATTGTTGCCGCCCTGAAGGCAGGGCAGGAAGACCACAACCGTGCAGACCTGAAGCTGATGAATACGACGCTGAAGGAGATGCGGTTTACGGCGCGGATCTTCGGTCCATACAGAAATGTCAGAAAGGTAACGGTCTTCGGGTCCGCCCGCACGCGCCCTGACGAGCCGGTATACGGGATGGCGCTGCACTTGGGGGAGATGCTTGCTCAGGCAGGGTATATGGTCATCACCGGAGCTGGCGGCGGCATCATGCAGGCGGTCAATGAAGGGGCGGGGCCGGAGCACTCCTTCGGCGTCAACATCAAGCTGCCGTTCGAGCAGACGGCGAACTATGTGCTTCAGGGGAACCCCCGCCTGATAACCTATAAATATTTCTTCAACCGCAAGGTCGCGTTCCTGAAGGAGGCCGACGCCATCGCGCTCTTCCCGGGGGGCTTCGGCACACTCGATGAGGCGATGGAGACGCTAACCCTGTTGCAGACAGGCAAGCGGGCTCCCCTGCCGCTCCTTCTTGTGGATGAACCGGGCGGCAGGTACTGGAGCCGCTGGCTCCGTTTTATTGAAGACGAACTGCTCAGCCAGGGCTATGTCGAGTCGTCAGATTTCGGACTTTTCGAGCGTGTCGAGAGTGTTGCCGCCGCGGTCAGGAGCATCAATCTTTTTTATCACCGCTATCACAGCCTGCGCTATGTGGACAGGCAGCTGGTCATACGCCTTGCGTCTGCGATCAGAGATCCGGATATTCTGCTGCTCAACGAGCAGTTCCGGGACATCCTGACTCCCGGGGGCAGGATCTGCAGCTCGTGCCCCCTGCCGGAGGAATCGGGAGAACCGGAGATCGCAGGCCTTCCCCGGCTGGTGGTGGACTTTAACCGCAGGGATTTCGGCAGACTCAGGAAGCTGATCGACGTCATCAACAACCTCCCGTCTGAAGCCGGATAGTCGTGCTTATCCCCCGATTTCGTGGAGCTTCATGAAGTTTGTCTTGGCCCGCGTCGGAAGCGGTGAACAGGTGATGATCACAATCCGGTCATTTTTTCTGACGATATTTTCGACGAGCAGCGTCCTTTCAACATTCCGGAGCATCTGGTCGATGTTGTCGAACGGCCTGATATGTTTCGGCGTAACGCCCCAGTAAAAGGGCAGCCGCGCGATGAGCGCCCTGTCCGGCGTAAAGGCCACGATCGGGACCACCGGCCTGAACTTCGAAAGAAGCCGGGCCGTAAATCCGGACTCGGTGAAGGCAACCAGGACCTTTGCCCTGATGTCCTCTGCCGCCTTGCAGGCCGCATCGGCGAGGGCGTCCGCGTAAGAGTCGCCGCGCACATAAACGGATGAGGTGCGTGATGCGCCCTCGGTGAAGCGTATGATGCTGTCCATCATCCGGATCGACTCCAGGGGGTAGGCACCGGCAGCAGTTTCGGCCGAGAGCATGAGCGCGTCTGTCCCGTCGATCACCGCGTTGGCAACATCGGTCGCTTCGGCCCTCGTCGGTCTCAGGTGCTCTTTCATCGACTCCAGCATCTGCGTTGCGGTTACGACGAGTTTTCCCTTCCTGTTCGCCTTTTCGATAAGTACCTTCTGGATTATCGGTACTTCCTGGGGTGTCACCTCCACCCCAAGATCGCCCCGGGCTATCATGATGCCGTCGGCCTCATCGAGGATGTCGTCTATATTTGAGAGCGCCTCCGGCTTTTCTATCTTGGCGATGACCGGTATCTGCCGGCCCTTTTTCTTCATCCAGGCCTTGACGATACCGACGTCATCGGCAGTCCGCACAAAGGATATGGCGATATAGTCCACCTTCATCTGCAGGCCGAATTCAAGGTCGTTCCGGTCCTTTTCGGTGAAGGCCTTCTGCGAGATCTTCATGCCCGGCAGGTTCACGCCTTTCTTGTCCCTGATGATACCGCCCTCAACCACCTTTGTGATCAATGCCTCGTCAGACTTCCCGGTGACCTTCAGGTGGATCAGGCCATCGTCCAGCAGGATCTTGTCCCCCTTGACGGCATCCCGCAACAGCAGGGGATATGAGACGAAAAGGTTTTCCGCGTCCCCGAGCCCGTGACCGGGATAGATCCGGACCTCGCTTCCCTTCCGGAGTTCCGCGGCCCCGTCCCTGATAAGCCCCACCCGTATCTTGATCCCCTGCAGGTCCTGCAGTATCGTCACCGGCCGGCCGTATTTCTTTATCCCTTCGCGGATAGTCCTGATGAGCCCGCGGTGGAAGGCATGGCTGCCGTGCGAAAAGTTCAAACGCGCGATATCCATCCCCTCATTGATCAGGCCGAACAGGACCCTGCTGTCGGACGAGGCAGGACCTATGGTGCAGATGATTTTTGCCCTGCGCGAATTCATGACTCTGCCCCCGGTATGTTCATAGCGAAAAAGATGACCTGTCGAGCAGGGTATGTTCCTGCCAGTTGTCTCCCCGGTCCTTGAAGTCAGAGCGGTAATGGGCCCCGACACTTCCCTGTCTTCGTACCGACGCCTCGATAATCAGCCGTGCAACGGTCAGCATATTCTTCAGCTCCAGCTCATGACGCCTCAGATAGGTCTTGCCCATAATATCGCTGTATACCTTGAGCATAAGCACTGCCTCGTCAAGCGACTTTGCGCAGCGGATTATGCCGACCTTCTCCCACATGACCTTGCGCAGGATCCTTTTGATCTCGTCGCTTTCGGGAATGGATGAAGCTGGTTCCCCGGTCTCGGCACGTATTGCGTCGCATCCGGCCGGAACAACTGATGTCCTGCTGGCCGCACGGCCTGCCCGCGCGCCGTAGACGAGCCCCTCGAGCAGGCTGTTCGAGGCGAGACGGTTTGCCCCGTGGACCCCGGTGCAGGCGACCTCTCCAGCCGCATACAGGCCGCGAATGTTCGTTTCACCGTCGAGATTGGTCCTGACCCCTCCCATGATGTAATGGGCCGCAGGCGAGACAGGGACAAGGTCCTCGGTGATATCCACATCGTACCGCAGGCAGGTCGCATATATGCCCGGGAACCTTTTTTTCAAAAAGTCCTTGCCGAGGTGCCTGAGGTCAAGATAGACATGCCTGCTGTTTGTCCTGACCATTTCCGAGATGATCGCCCTTGATACGACGTCGCGCGGGGCCAGTTCCTCCATCGCATGATAACCTGCCATGAAACGCTCCCTGTTGATGTTCAGGAGCACGGCGCCTTCGCCGCGCATCGATTCGCTCAGCAGAAACTGGGGGGCTGTCGGCGAGTAGAGGCTCGTGGGATGAAACTGGACAAACTCCATGTCTTCCAGGACAGCGCCCGCCCTGTAGGCGATGGCCATGCCGTCTCCGGTCGCCACAAGAGGGTTGGTCGTCCGTGAAAATATCTGCCCGGCACCGCCGGTTGCAAGCAGGGTGGCCTTTGCCAGGAGTGCGCTGATCCCGCCGTCCTTCAGCACATAGGCCCCGTGGCATTCATTCCCCCTGATGATAAGGTCCGTTGTGATCGCAAAGGGATACTTTCTGACCGACGGAAGGGACCGCGCCTTGTTCAGCAGCACCCGTTCGAGTTCTTTTCCGGTTGAATCGCCCTGTGCGTGCAGTATCCTTCGCCGTGAATGGGCAGCTTCGAGTGTCAGGGCCAGTTTCACCCCCTCGCGGTCGAATTCAGCGCCCCAGTCGATCAGCTCCATGATCCTGTCGGTCCCTTCTTCGACAAGCGTCCTGACCGCCGACTCCCGGCAGAGCCCGTCGCCTGCCTTCAGGGTATCTTCAAGGTGGATCCCGACCGTGTCCTCGTCGCTGATCACCGCAGCAATGCCGCCCTGGGCATATTCGGTGCTGCTCTCTGACGGCCGGTCCTTGGTGACGACCAGCACGCTGCCGAAGGGCGCAAGCTCGATGGCTGCCCTCAGTCCGGCCACCCCGCTGCCGATAATAAGAAAATCAACCGACTCGGTATTCATACAGGAAGGATACAGGACGCGATAGAGGAAATCAAGCTGGAAGACCTGTGATACAATAAGGAGTCCCTCATGGATCAAAGGAGAGAGAGATGGAGATCATAAGAATTCCGGGAATCATGCAGGATACCTGCAGAAAACAGCTCCAGAAGGGCCGGTCGATCGGGTTTGTGCCGACGATGGGGGCGCTTCACGCCGGCCACCTCAGCCTCATCAAAAGGGCACAGAGAGAAAATGACATAGTCGTTGTGAGCATTTTTGTCAATCCCCTTCAGTTCGGGCCTGCTGAGGACTTTGCGGCCTATCCGCGCGATGTTGACAATGACGTTGCGAAACTCAGAGACCTTGGCGTCGACACCCTGTTCTTGCCTGACAGCAATCTTATGTACCCTGCCGGGTATTCGACCTATGTCCAGGTGGAAGGGGTCACCGACAGGCTCTGCGGCCTGGCAAGGCCGGGGCATTTCAGGGGGGTTGCGACCGTCGTTGCAAAGCTGCTCAACCTGACAAGTCCCTCGCGTGCCTATTTCGGACAGAAGGATTTTCAGCAGACCGTCGTGATCAGGCGGATGGTGAAGGACCTTGGCATGAACGTTGAGATCGTGGTCTGTCCGACGCTGCGGGAGGAAGACGGACTCGCCATGAGCTCCCGGAACCAGTACCTGAATCCGGAAGAACGCACGGCGGCAGCAACCCTGCACCGTGCCTTGAAGCGGACAGCTGAAATGCTTCAGGGGGGCAAGTCATCTCCTGCCGGCCTGAAGGAGCTCCTGGTCTCCGAGTTGAAAAAAGAGAGGCTGATATCCGTGATAGACTACGCCTCTCTCTACCATACTGAAACGCTTGATGAACTGCAGGACCCCGGTCAGGTTAAAGAGGTGCTCATTGCCGTTGCTGCAAGAATCGGCAGGACCCGGCTGATCGATAACCTGGTGGTGAATATTGACTGAACCAGTGCGCCGGAATCGGCCCGGAGTGGGGCTGGGAGTGGCCTGAGCGCGGTTATATCCGACAGTGGACCGACGTGAGCTGATCAGAGGGGTATTGCGCGGGGAGCGCAGCGGGCGCATCCCCCGGGCCCTGTTCGGGGCGGGCCGGTGGGCCTTTCAGCAGACCGGCCTTGGGATTCAGGATATCGTGTCATCACCACTGTATTTTGCAGAGACCCTTGCCGGTTTTTTCGGGGGACTGGACACCGATATCGTCTTCCCCGGTTCAGGGCTGAACACCTTCCCCGCGGAGTCGGTCGGCGGGAGTCTTGACTTCCGCGGCGGTCAGGCCCCGCTTCTTTCCTTCCCGCTGATCCAGACGTCCGCAGACGCACACTACCTCAGCAGCATCGATATTGCCGGGTCCCCTCATACAATCGCACTGGTTGAGATGATCAGCAGCCTGAGGGAACGGCTTCCGGACCGTTTTCTCTGCGCAACCACCTGGGGCCCCTTTACGTGGGCGGTTATCCTGTGCGACTGGGACCTCCTGAAGGAAAAGGTTGCAACGGACCGCGCCTTCGTCCGCGAGATCTGCGGCCTGGGTGTGCGGCTTTCCCGTGCCTTTATCTCCCCGCTTGCTGCGCAGGGCGTCATCGACGGGATCGTTATCCCCGACGGTGCATCCACGCTGATACCGAATGACCTGTACCGCGACGTCGTTCTCCCGGCCGAGAGGGACCTCTTTGCATGGGCCAGGGTGCAGGGGCTCAGGTGTTTCCTCCACCAGTGCGGAGACATAAAGTCCCAGCTTGCCCTGTATCCTGAAACAGGTGCCGACTGCATATCGGTCGATGCCTGTGTGCCGATAGGCGAGGTGTACGAGCTTTATCGGGACCGGGTTGTTACTGCAGGGAATGTCGATGTGGTCAACACCATTTTCGGCGGCACCCCTGCGGAGATCCTCAGCAAGGTCTCGGAATGCCTTGCAGCGGTCTCCGACCCTCACCAGGCATATATCCTCATGCCCTCCTGTGACCTGCCGCCCGACACCTCCCTCCGCAATGTCCGGGAGTTCCTTGCCTCTGCAGACCGCCTCCGGTAGAAACGGCTTGATGGAAGTACACTACACATTGGGGGTGCCTGCGCGGACCACAACACCGCTACCCTCCCCAAAATGACAAACCCCTTGAAGACTTATTTTCAATATTTCAGGGGATCTTGTTTGGCGACGATGCGGGATGAAATAGTTCTTTTGGGAAAAGCCGGATTGCCAGGAGATTAATTGAGACTGAAATGGAGGCCGACGACGGCCCGGTATTCTGTGCGGCTGTTTTTTGGGACCAGGGTTCGATGAGGTGTGGACGGGAAATCAAGGAAGGCATGCAGTCCCTCCTGTAAAGGGACAAATACAGCCGGGAGAGGGGTTATATCGCGTTCTCGTTTCTCCCTGGAATTAGCGTTGGAGTCAAGAAGCGTGGAAGTTTCAAGGTGGAGCGCCGAGGCGAGATCCTGTGGTGCGCCTTCCTGCGTTTCGGCCTGCACTTCGGATGAAATACAGAGAAACATAAAAGAAATCAGTATGCTGAGGATGCCTATGCCGATACCATATCTCTTCATCACAATCTTATTTTACCATGAGCTGGGGATAAATAAATAATTATATTTATTTAATGAAAATCCCCGGGTTATCACGGTGTCATGACAGTACTATTGAGACGTTTGCAGCTGCGGCAATGATGCGTACGACTGGTGAACGGGGTATCAGGGCTTGTTGTACAGGTCCCTGACCGTCGGGAAGAGTTCCATGTTCGTATGAGGCAGAAAGAGGGCCGACATGTATTCGTCCATGAAGCCCCGAGATACCGACAGCTCTATATAGGTCATCTTCTGCGCGATATCCTCCGCCTCGGCCCGCATCCTGTCGGAGAGTAGGCAGAGATAGGCCCCTGCTATGGAGGTGTTGCCGATAAAGGAGAATTTCTCCTTCGGCAGGTCAGGCAGCATGCCGATCATGATAGCCTTGTCGATATCGAGATAGTTGCCGAAGCCTCCGGCTATGTAGATCCGCTCCACAACATCGAGGGAGAGTCCGACCTCCTTCAGCATGATCGATATCCCGGCATAGATCGCTGCCTTGGCGCGCATGACGTTCTCGATGTCCACCTCGGTCAGTACGATGTCCTTCAGTTCGCCGTGGTGGAGTATATATTCGGGGCCTTCGTGGCCGATCTTGATCCTGTCGGTCTGCAGGTCCCGCATGAACTTGCCCCGCTGGTCGATAATCCCGGAAAAGAAGAGCTCCGAGATGGCATCGATCATGCCTGAACCGCAGATGCCAGCAGGAGCGGCATTGCCGATCACCTCAAGCGTGGGTTCAAAGGTCTTCGGGTCGATCTTGACCGATTCGATTGCACCCTCGGTCGCCCGCATGCCGTGCCTGATGCCGCTGCCCTCAAAGCAGGGGCCCGCAGAGCACGCCGCGGTCATGAGCCATTCGTTGTTGCCGACAGCTATCTCGCCGTTTGTCCCGATGTCCATAAAAAGCGCAATTTCGGGTTTCAGATACATCCTGGAAGCAAGGACGCCGGCGACGATATCGCCGCCCACGTAGCTGCCGACACAGGGGACGGTATAGACAGGGGCCTGGGTGAGGATCTTCAGCCCTGCGATGCCTGCCTGCCATTTCGGGAAGGTATTCAGCGTCGGTATGTATGGTTCCTCACGGATGGATGTCGGGTCGAAGCCCCAGAAAAGGTGCGCCATGGTGGTATTCCCGGATATGACCACGGAGTCGATATCGTGCCGGTCGATGCCGTGTTTTTCGAGCATCGGGGCAAGGATGTCGTTTATGTCATTGACGACCGCGGTGCGAAGGTCTTCAAGACCCCCGCCCTCGGTTGCATAGACGATGCGGGTGATCACGTCATCACCATGCCGCATCTGGGAATTATAGGTCATGCCGAGGTCGACGATGCTGCCGTCGGAGTAGTTGACCAGGTAGACGACGACGGTCGTTGTTCCGATATCGACCGCAATGCCGTAGCGGTCTACCTGCTCCGGGGAGGAGATTGCCACGGCGTAGAGGTCCTCGGTGTATTCAAGGTTGAATTTCCAGTTCAGCTCACGCACGGACCGTGCGAGGCGCTTCACGAAGTCGTGAGAAAAGCGCATTCCCCCGATGCCTTTTTCCGAGAGGCCGGCCCTGATGCGTTCCAGGTCGCTCATCGGGTCATCCAAAGAGGGCGGTGTCAGTTCAAGGTAGACCCTCCTGATAGCCGGCTGCAGCCCTGCCTCGACAGAATGCAGGAACTCACGGAGGTCTTTCGATTTTGCGATCGCAATCTTGTCGCCGATGACGAGCTTCGATCCCTCGGGGATTTCTATCAGGATGTCGTCTTCGGGGAAGGTGGTGCAGGCAAGGGTGATATGGTCATCCACCTCTGCCTTCATGAGCTTGCCGGTTGATTCGACCCTGACCGGGCCCTCCAGCACCTTCACCCTGCATTTCCCGCAGACCCCCTTGCCGCCGCATGATGCAACCAGGTATATACCGTTATTCTTCAGGGCCTGATAGATCGTCTGTCCGGGTTCGGCCTGTATGACCTTGCCGCCTGAGGTTTTTATCTGCATGATGTTAATTCTATGGTTTGTCGGAGCACAAAATCAAGAAAGGGCCGGGGAATTCCCTCTGCCGGTTCAGCCGGGAAGCCGGCAGAGGTCCTTTACGGAAAGATCTTTCCAGGGTTCAGGATATTCAGCGGGTCGAAGGCCTGTTTGATGCGCTTCATAAGCTCGAGCTCGGCAGGCTTTATCTCCATGCCGATATAATCCATTTTTGTCAGGCCGACGCCGTGCTCTCCGGATATCGTCCCCCCGAGATCGAGCGTGGCCCTGAAGACCTCTTTCACAAGGGCCGCCGCCTTTTCATATTCCGGTTTGTTGTTCCTGTCGGCCATGATATTGACGTGGATGTTCCCGTCGCCCGCATGACCGAAGTTGATTATCCTGATGCCGCTCTCGGCCGAGAGAGCCTTCAGTTTCCTGAGCATCTGGGGGATCATTGTGCGCGGCACGACGATGTCCTCATTGATCTTCGTCGGCATGATGTGATAGAGGGCAGGGGAGAGGGCCCGTCTCGACTCCCAGATCTTCTCCTGCGCCGCCTCATCTTCGGCCATGATAATCTCGCCGGCCTGCTGTGAACAGAGGTAGGAGATCTTCTCGGCCTCCTTCTTGATG
Organism: uncultured Thermodesulfovibrio sp.; assembly: GCA_964499365.1. GTDB lineage: Bacteria > Nitrospirota > Thermodesulfovibrionia > Thermodesulfovibrionales > UBA6898 > PALSA-1316. The sequence goes on along the minus strand of CAZCKU010000005.1, from coordinate 152,371 downwards.
ACGACCGGGTCGCCGTCAAGCTCTATGAGCAGCATCGCCTCGACATCCGCCGGCAGACCCACCGGCTTATAGTTCTCGACTGCCCGGATCGCCTCACGGTCCATAAACTCGAGCGTCCTTGGGGTGATGCCGCTGGTCATGATTGCCGAGACGGCATGGCCGGACTGTTCAAGGTCCCTGAAGAGCACCAGAAGCGTGACGACATCCTCCGGCACCGGCAGTACCCTGAGCCGTATCCTGGTGACGACGGCGAGGGTGCCCTCGGAGCCGACAAGCAGCCGGGTCAGGTCATAGCCGACCACTCCCTTGGAGGTCCTGACACCGGTATGGATAACGCTGCCGTCAGGCAATACCGCCTCAAGACCCATGACATAGTCGCGGGTTACCCCGTACTTCAGGGCACGGGGCCCCCCGGCGTTCTCGGCGACGTTGCCCCCGATCGTGCAGATATTCATGCTGGCCGGGTCCGGGGGATAAAAGAGGTTAAACCGTGCGAGTTCCCGCTGCAGCGCCCCGTTGATGACCCCGGGTTCTACGACCACCTGCATAGTATCGCGGTCGATCTCGAGGATGCGGTTCATCTTCTCGAAACTCATCACCAGCGCATCCTTATGCGGACTGTTGCCGGGCCCCATTCCCGGTATAGTCCCACCGGTCATGCCGGTGCCTGCGCCGCGAGGGACGAGCGGGATGCGGTTCGCACGCGCGTAGTTGACGGTCTCAATAACGTCCTGCAGGTCCTCAGGCCATACCACCGCAGCGGCCGTCCCCTCGAGGCCCGAGGCGTCGAAGCCATAACAGGCAAGGTCTTCAGGCGATGTTGATATGTTTCCGTGGAGGTGTTTGGCCAGGTCGTGTTTCATGGTGCTCCGAAAAAATCACTGACGGATGTTATGCTGCAATCTCTTCAAGCTGCATCGAGATCACCTTCGAGACCCCGGCCTCCTGCATCGTGATGCCATAGAGGTGCTGCCCGACGCTCATGGTCGTCCTGTTGTGCGTCACGACGATGAACTGGGTGTGGCTCGACAGTTCCTGAAGCATCCGGGAATAGCGCTCAGTGTTCGATTCGTCGAGCGGCGCATCCGCTTCGTCGAGGATGCAGAGAGGGGTCGGTTTGATCAGGAAGCTTGCAAACGATATCGAGAGGGCCGTCAGCGCCTTCTCCCCGCCCGACAGGAGATGGATATTCTGGAGCTTCTTGCCGGGAGGCTGTGCCACGATATCGATGCCGGTCTCGAGGATGTTGCTCTCGTCGGTCAGGACAAGCTCGGCCCTGCCGCCGCCAAAGAGGGTGACGAAAATCTCACCGAACTTCGTGTTCAGGGTTTCGTAGGCGTCGCGCAGCTTCTTTCTCGTCGTGCTGTTGATCTTCGAGATGGCCTCTTCGAGCTCAGCGATAGACCTGTTGAGATCCTCCTGCTGCCGGTTCATGAATTCATACCGCGTGGTGAGCTCCTCGTATTCCTCGAGCGTCCCGAGATTGACCTGTCCCATCTCCTGGAGTTTGCTGCGCAGGTCGGCAAGCCGCTCGTGCTCCTCTGCCGAGACTTCCTCAAGCGGGAGGTCTTCGATCTCAACCCCGAAGTTGTTCCTCACCTGTATGCCGATATTCTCGAGCCGCATCTTATGCTCTGCCCGCAGCACGTCCAGTTCAGATATCCGGTGGACGATGGTGGAGAGTTCCTGCCGGAGACTTCTGAGCCCCTGATCGATGGCGAACAGTTCGGCGTTTTCCTGATCCATCGCCTCTTTCTTCTGCGAGATGTCCTGCCGGAGTACGTCTGCTTCTCCCACCAGCTTCCTCAGCCGTGCATCGTGCTCCCGGATTTCTGTCTCCCTCTGGGCGATGCGCGTCTCGATGGAGACTTTCTCGGTGAGCAGTTCGGTCCTTTTGCTCTCAAGGTCTTCGAGCGTCTTTTGGGAGGTCTCGATCTCTTTTTTCACCGCTTCGAGCTTTTCGCGGTTCGACGCGGTAAGCAGCCTCAGTTCGGTCACCTCTGCGCGGTGGTCCTCGATCTCTGCCTTCCTGGCTGCGATCGCCTCCTGGATGCGGTTGGTATCCTCTTCGACCTCGGCCTTCCGCGCCTCATCGGCTGCTATCTTCTGCTCTGTCCCGGCTATGACGTCGTTGAGCGCGGTCTTTTCGCGGACAGCCTCCTCGATCTCGAGGGTGAGATATGAGAGCTTCCGGTTCGTCCGCTCTTTTTCCTCTCTATAGTTGTCGACCGTCAGCCGCGAGAGCGAGATCTCTTTTTCGAGATTATGGACAGCGAGCTCCACGTCCCGGACCGAGGTTTCCTTCTCCGCAATATCAGCCTGGACATTCAGGATCTGATCGTTCAGTGCCGCCAGGGCAGACTTTTTCGCCTCCAGCGCCTCCTCCAGTTCCCGGATCTCGCGCTTTCTTCTGAAAATTCCCTTCCCCTCTCCAACGATTACGGCCCCTGTCGGCTCAATAACCTCACCTTCGACCGTGACAAGGGTATATCCCGAGGCGGACTGTGCAACCGTAAAGGCAGCCTTGATGTCACGGGTTATGAGTATGGTACTGAGCAGGTTTCCGGCAACCGCACCAAAGCCTTCTTTTACCTTAACCACATCGATTGCCCGTGCGAGGACCCCCTCGGGGACTTCCTGGCTGAACGAAAGCTGATGCGGGGCCAACGGCATGAGGGCGGTCCTGCCGGTTGCCGCCCCTTTGATCGAGAGCACGGCATTTGCAACCGACTCCTCGTTTTCGAGAATCAGCATGTCCGCCTTTTCGTACAGGGCGGCCTCGACCGCTTTTTCATAGGCGGCCTCGACCTCGATAACATCGGATACCGAGGCGAGAAGCCTGATATCCGACCTCGCTGCAATCAGCTCACGGGTCGGTTCGTCGAAAACAATCTCCCTCAGGGACTCAAGCCGGGACTGGTTTGAGGCTATCTCTTCGCGCGCCTCTGCAAGAGATTTCAGAAGCTCCTCCAGCCTGGCCCTGCTGACCGAAAGTTCCTCGGTAAGAAGACCCTGCTTCTCCCTCAGGAGACGATTCTCGTTGTTATTGCCGATAATGATCGCCTCGACGCTGCTGATCGAAGACTCGACACCCGCAAGGATCTTCCGCGCGTCTTCAGATTCCTGGTGGGCGCTCGCCTCCCTGCGTTCGTGATTTTCGTAGGCCGCGTGCTGGCGGCTGAGGTCGTTGCGGAGCCTGCTGATCTCTTCCGAGACCTTGAAGATCGCCCGTCTCTTCTCCTCGATCTGCTCTTCCTGTTCGGCCAGGGCCTCCTCGATCGACCTGAAGGCGCTGGTTTTCTGATGGAGCAGTTCGGCATGGTTCTCCATCTCAGAGGCAATTTCCCGGCTGCTGATCTTCAGTTCCTCCGCCCGCTGGCCTATCTCGACAGACCTCCGGTCATTTTCTTCAACCTGGGTGACCAGCCGGGTCCGGTAATCGCCGAGGTTGCTGATGTCGTTGCGGCTGACAGCGATCGTCCGCTCAATCTCGGCGATCTCCCGCTCCATCTGTTGAAAATCCTTCTGGATAAGTTCGAGAGCCTTTTCGCGGTCAAGGAGTTCGATTCTCCGTGACTGGGTCCTGTTTTCGGTGCCGGTAATCTCTGCTGACAGCACCGCTTCCTTTTCCTTCAGCACCGCATATTCTTCGCCTATGGCCTGATTCGCATCTTTAATGGTCTGGTATTCGTTCCTCTCGATCTTGAGTTCGATCATATGCATTTCGGCGGAGAGCTTTTTGTAGCGCTCTGCTTTTTTCGCCAGCCGGTCGAGGATATTGATCTGCTTTTTCACCTCGGTCACGATGTCGTTGATCCGGAGGAGGTTGGCGCGGGAGGACTCGAGCTTCGAAAGTGCCTCGGCCTTGCGCACCTTGTATTTCATGACCCCGGCCACTTCCTCGATGATAAAGCGGCGGTCAACAGGTTTCGAGTTCAGGATCTCGGCTATCCGTCCCTGTTCCAGGATCGAATAGCTTTTGAAGTCAAGACCGGTGTCCAGGAAGATATCCTTGATATCTTTCAGCCTGCAGGGAGTCTTGTTGATCATGTATTCACTCTCGCCGGACCGGTAGAGCCTTCTGGTTACCGACAGGGTGTCCCCCTGGCCGGGATTGCTGTCAGGGGGCGTGCTGCCCTGCGGGCCGGGGTTCTCGCTGCTGCCGTCTCCATTACCCTGGGCCAGTGCCGGTGCGGGGGTGTTCAGGCCGGAGAGGTAGACGGTCACCTCGGCCATGCCCTTCTGCTTCTTCTGGGCAGAGCCGTTGAAAATAACCTCTTCCATCTTCTCGCCCCTGAGGCTCTTGGCGCTCTGCTCGCCAAGCACCCAGCGGAAGGCATCGACGATGTTGCTCTTGCCGCAGCCGTTCGGGCCGACAATACAGGTTATCCCCGGATGCAGATTGAAGACGGTCTTGTCCGCAAATGATTTAAAGCCTATGAGTTCGAATTTTTCGATCCGCATTGTATGTATTTAGAGATGAAGTACGAGTCCAGTTCTTAAAGCCCCTTAGTATACCCTATATCATTTTTTACTGACAAGCGGTTTCATTTGCCCTCACCTGCGGCGTTCGGGCAGAATAAGAAATCAGATATTCTTTTGAAGGAGCAGATATGGACATTGTGCTGGCGACAAAGAACAAGAAGAAGGCTGCAGAGATGAGCCGGATATTCAGGGGCTGCGATCTCCGCTTCCTTACCCTCGACTCCTTTCCCGGCTGTCCCGATGTCGAGGAAGACGGCAGGACGTTCAGGGCAAATGCCCTCAAAAAAGGGCGTGCCGTTGCCCGCTTTACCGGGCATCCGGCGCTTGCCGATGACTCGGGCCTGGAGGTCATGGCGCTCGGGAAGGCCCCGGGGGTCTATTCGGCACGCTACGCCGGCGAAGGTGCGGATGACCGGAAAAACCTCAGGAAACTCCTCCGGGAGATGCGCGGCCTTGAGGGTGAAGCGCGGGAGGCACGGTTTGTCTGCTGCATGGCCCTGGTACTGCCGGACGGCCATCATAAGACCTTTACAGGGTACGTCGGCGGCAGGATCGGCAAGAAAGAAAAAGGGAATAACGGGTTTGGTTATGACCCGGTCTTCTATCCGGAAGGTCATGCCAGAACATTTGCCGAAATGGATGCCTCAGAGAAAGATTCTATGAGCCACCGGGGCCGCGCGCTGAAAAAATTGTTCGCTTACCTTTCCTCGGTGGATTGGTAAGAGGCTTTTCCTCCCGTATGCCGGGAGGGGTGTCTATATATAGATGGGTAAGGCTGAATCTTCCGGGAATCAGAGCGTCTTCAGGTAATCCGCAACGGTGATGCCGTCGTCGCTGACCAGGATGCCTGCATAGGTCAGCTCTCCTGTCGCTATTTTGGCAAGGGTGTCTGATTTGGGGAAGAACTCGAATTTCTTGGCGAGCCCGGGGGTCACGACGTAGGCGGTGCCGCCTATTTTGCCGTTGTCGAGGATTTTGGCTGCCTTTACCACGCCCGTGCTGATGACCTGGGCTATAAAGGCCATAAGCGTATCAAAATTATAGCTGAGGTTGCGTTCATCAAACTGGAGCTCAAAGGTCCCGCCTTCGGGTGACTTGCGTATGGGGCACCGCAGCGGAAGGTGGTCACGCCGCACCCCGGAGCAGGTCTTGGCAAAGGCGTCATAGGCTTGTGCCAGGGTCTTTTCGTCCATTAATGATGTAAACGATATCTTTCTGTCAAATCCGTCTTTTTCAGCCAGCTGCGCAACCGCGTATCCCATGGGACCCGATCTCCTTCATCTGTTTTATTGGAATGATGATCATACCTATCGCTTCTGCCTTCCTATGGTAGTACACTTTGAGCTGATTTTCTATAGCTAATTTATTTTTGTTGTTCTTGCAAAAAAAAATGGTCTGTGTTAATCTGTAAGACCCAAAGTACCTGTTTTTACAGGACATAAAATCGCACGCCTGCTACAGTCCTGACCTTTGGTCCCGCAAGGGTACGTCAGGACAGGCGGAGGAAAAAACCACAGGAGGAGCATCATGGTAGCTACAATGAAGGAACTGCTTGAGGCCGGTGTACATTTCGGTCATCAGGTGAAGCGCTGGAACCCGAAGATGAAGAAGTACATCTTTGGCGAGAGAAACGGGATCTACATCATCGACCTGCAGAAGACAATGAAAGGACTTGAGGAGGCCTATAACTTCGTGCGGAGCGTGTCTGCTTCCGGTCAGTCCGTCCTTTTTGTCGGGACGAAGAAGCAGGCTCAGGACGCCGTGATGGAAGAGGCCAACCGCTCCTCGTCGTATTTCGTCAACCAGAGATGGCTCGGCGGCATGCTGACCAACTTTCTGACAGTCAAAAAGAGCATTGAGCGGCTGAAGAAGATAGAGACGATGAAAGAGGACGGGACGATGACGCTCCTGCCGAAGCGCGAGACATCGATCCTTGAGAAGGAACGCGCCAAGCTCGACAAGAACCTCTCCGGCATCAAGAACATGAAGGAGCTCCCCGGAGCAATCTTCATCATCGATCCGAAGAAGGAGAGGATTACGATTGCTGAGGCAAGAAAACTCTCTATCCCGATCGTTGCGGTTGTGGATACAAACTGCGACCCTGATGAAATAGACTACGTTATCCCGGGGAACGATGATGCGATCCGGGCGATCAAACTGCTGGCTGCAAAGATGTCGAATGCCGTGCTTGAAGGCCGCGAGGCGATTGCAAAAGAGGCCCAGCAGGCTGCCGAGGCAGCCAAGATAGAAGAGAAGGTCCAGAGCTCTGAGGCTACGGAGGTAGCAGGATGACAGAGATTTCAGCGGCCGTTGTAAAGGACCTCAGGGAAAAGACCGGCGCCGGCATGATGGAGTGCAAGAAGGCGCTGACTGATGCCGGCGGTGATGTTGAGAAGGCCATAGATATTCTGAGACAGAAAGGTCTTGCCTCAGCCGCGAAGAAGGCCTCCCGCAGTGCATCACAGGGCCTGATTACCGTTGCAGCTTCTGAAAGCGTCAGTGCCATGTCCGAGGTCAACTGCGAAACCGACTTTGTCGCCAAGACAGATGACTTTAAAGAGCTCGTTGCGGATATAAATGCATATCTGCTGGCCACGCCGTCTGCAGCAACTGATGATCCGAAGATCGCTGATCTGGTTAAGGCCAAGATAGCAAAACTTGGAGAAAACATAGTTTTCAGGCGTTTTGCACGGTTTGACATGTCAGGCAAGATCGGTGCAACCGGCTCCTATATTCATATGGACAAAATAGGCGTCATGGTTGAGGCTTCATGTGAGCAGGCGGCACATGCTTCCAGTGAGACCATGAAGACCCTCCTGAAGGACGTGGCAATGCATGTGGCTGCTGCAAATCCTTCATTCCTTTCACGTGAAAAAGTGCCCCAGGACACACTTGACCGCGAGAAGGATATTTACCGGGCACAGGTTGAGGGCAAGCCGGCTAATGTCATTGACAAGATCGTTGAAGGCAAGGTCGAGAAGTTTTATTCCGATGCCTGCCTTGTTGACCAGATATTTGTTAAAGACCCTGACGGCAAGAAGAAGATAAAGGATGTTGTTGCGGAGGCTGGCAAGTCTCTGGGCGGAAATATTTCCCTGGAAAGATTTGTGCGCTTCCAGCTTGGCGAAGGCCTTCCGTCAGAGCCAAAGAGCTGCTAGAGGAACGATGCCCCTCAAATACACACGCATATTGCTGAAGGTCAGCGGCGAGGCCCTGATGGGCGACAAGGGATATGGTATCGACGCCGGGACGGTCGATTTTCTGGCGAAGGAGCTCAAGGATGTTTCTTCCCTGGGTATCCAGATTTCGATCGTGATCGGCGGCGGCAATATCTTCCGCGGGGTCCAGGCAAGCCTCGAAGGTATGGAGAGGGCATCGGCCGACTACATGGGGATGCTGGCGACGGTCATCAACGCGCTGGCGCTCCAGAACGCCCTGGAGAAGTATCAGCTGCCGACCAGGGTCCAGTCGGCGATCGAGATGCAGGAACTTGCCGAGCCGTATATCCGGCGCAAGGCGGTCCGTCATCTCGAAAAAGGACGGATCGTGATCTTCGCGGCAGGCACCGGGAACCCCTATTTTACGACAGATACCGCTGCCGCGCTGCGGGCGATGGAGATAGGCGCCGACATTATTCTCAAGGGCACGAAGGTGGACGGCGTTTATTCGTCTGATCCGGTAAAGGATCCGAAGGCGACAAAGTTTTCGGAACTGACCTATATGGAGGTGCTCAAACGCGGCCTCGGGGTAATGGATTCGACCGCCGTATCATTATGTATGGACAACAACCTTCCGATTGTGGTATTTAATCTAAGAGGCAAGGGCAATATCAGAAAAGTGGTCGAAGGCAGAAAGGTCGGCACTCTTGTAAGGGGGACCCATGATCCAGGAGCACAGAAAAAAAATAAATGAACGGATGAACGGCGCCGTTGATGCGCTGAAGAAAGAGTTCGCCGGCATCAGGACGGGGAGGGCTTCGCTTGGCCTTCTCGATGGCATGGCGATCGATTACTACGGCACCATGACCCCGATACATCAGCTCGCGAATCTGAGTGTCCCGGAGCCCCGCCAGATTGTGATACAGCCGTGGGAGCAGAAGATCATCCCCGATATCGAAAAAGCTATCATGAAGTCCGACCTTGGCCTGACACCGATGAACGACGGCAAAGTGATCCGGATCAATATCCCTGCCCTGACCGAGGAGCGGAGAAAACAGCTCGTCAAGGTTGTCAAGAAAAGGGCTGAAGAGGGTAAAGTCGCTGTCAGGAACATCCGCAGGGATGCCAATGACGACCTGAAGAAGATGGAGAAGGACAAGCATCTGAGTGAGGACGACGCCAAGAAAGAGCATGACGAGATCCAGAAGCTGACCGATGCATTTATCAGGAAGATCGACGAGGTTCTCGAACACAAGGAAAAAGAGATCATGGAGGTTTAGGGATATGAACAGCAATTTTATGGTGAAGGTCGAAGACGCAAAACTGCCGGATGTCCAGAAGGCACTGCAGCAGGCCGGCATCAAGGTCCGGAGCATCATCGAAGTTTACAAGGAAGAGACTGTGAAGGAAGAGCCGAAATAATGGCGGTGAGTAAAAAGACGAAGGCGGGGCAGCCCAGGAAGGTTGTGAAGGCTCAAGGGGGCCTTTCGTCAGGCAGGCCGGCTGCAAAATCGTCATCAGAAAAAAAGGCTGTGAAGCCTGCGGTCAAGAAATCTTCCGTGTCAAAGAAGAAAGAGGTAAAAAAGGGTGCCCCGGCGCCCTCAAAGGTTATGAAGAAAGAAATACAGAAAGACATACAGAAGGAAGCACCGACGCAGGAGCGGCTGAGGGATTTGAAAAATGCCCTGCTGAAAAGGCGTGATGCGATTGTCAAAGAGGCGAAGGACGAGATCGCAAAATATGTGAGCGGTGAAAACAGGCAGCTGGTTGATACCGCCGTGGATGAAGGGGACTGGGCGGTTGTCGACATCTCAGAGGATATCAACCTCATGCGGCTGGATGCCCACCGCAAGCTGATGCTGGATATTGATGAGGCCCTGCGGAAAATTCAGGAAGGTTCCTACGGGATCTGTGAAGACTGCGGGGAAGAGATCAGCGAGAAGAGACTGGGGGTCATGCCCACCGCAACGCTCTGTATCAGTTGCAAGGAAAGCAGGGAGCAGCTGGAGGCGATTACGCGGTTGGATGTAGAGTGATCTGAAACGTGAGAGGCCCCGGTACCCTCGGGTACCGGGGCCTTTTTTTGTTCGGCCCTGCGTGCGTCAGTGCAGTCCGACCTGCCCGATGTTTTTCCCATAGACCTCGGCAAGGATCTTCTGTGCTCCCTTTGAGAGGAGTTCTTCTCCCAGGGCCTCCCCGAGTGATTCGGGGTCGTCCATATTGGCCTCCCGGTGGGCCCTGATGATTGTGTCTCCTGAAACGCTGCCGACCAGCCCGTCGATGATGATCCGGTTTCCCCTGATCTGTGCATAGGCCGCGATCGGTACCTGACAGCCGCCCTCAAGTTTTTTGAGGCAGGCGCGCTCGGCCCTGACGCACATCGCTGTTTCAGCATGGTTAAGCGGCCTGATAAGGCCATTGATAAAGTCGTCCGCAATTCTGCATTCGATGCCGATCGCTCCCTGGCCGATCGCCGGAAGACTTACTTCGGCAGGAATCAGCTCGGTTATCCTGTCTGACCATCCCAGCCTGTTGACACCTGCTGCTGCAAGGATGATAGCATCGAACTGCCCCTCGTCCAGCTTTCTGAGGCGCGTATCGAGATTCCCCCTGAGCTGCATGATCTTCAGGTCGGGCCTGGTGCTGAGGAGCTGACAGGAGCGCCTGAGACTGCTGGTGCCTATGGATGCACCCTGAGGCAGTACCCCGAAACTGCTGTGTTTAAAGTTTCCGCCGGACCGGGCAGCGATAAAGGCATCCCTCGGATCCTCCCTCCTGCATATGACCGGGAGGTGCAGGCCCTCCGGAAATTCGGTAGGCACATCCTTCATGCTATGGACAGCCAGGTCTGCTTCGCCCTTCAGCAGTGCTTCTTCGATCTCCTTTACAAAAAGGCCTTTGCCGCCGACCTGTGCCAGAGGGACGTCCAGTATTTTGTCTCCGGTTGTCTTGATTTTGTTAAGCTCTACCTGAAGCCCCGGATTCATGCGCCGGAGTTCTGACGATACCCATTCAGCCTGCCAGAGCGCAAGTTTGCTGGACCGTGTGCCGATAATAACTTTCTTCTTCAATTCCCTCAAGCCTCCCATGGTTGCGTTGATCAAAAGATATGGCAGAAAAAACCGTGGATTATTTTAACACATCGGATGCTCCGGTGTTCCGTTGCCGCCATCATAGTCAAGAACACTCGAAATAACATGTCCATTTCTGGTATATTTCCCTACCCGCATTTTTTGACAAGGGCCTCCGGCTCATGGAGGTTCAAATACATAACACGAAAAGGAGACAGAATGAACATCTTGATTTTTGGACCAAACGGCAGCGGCAAGGGCACACAGGGGGCAATCATTCAGAAGAAGTACGGGACGGCGCATGTTGAGTCCGGAGCCATATTCCGGAAGAACATCAGTGGCGGGACCGAACTCGGCATGAAGGCGAAGGCGTATATCGACCGGGGAGACCTTGTGCCCGACGATATTACAATCCCGATGATCCTCGACAGGCTCAAGGAGGACGACTGCAAAGGAGGCTGGCTCCTTGACGGTTTCCCCCGCAACGTCGTCCAGGCTGAGACGCTCCATAAGGCCCTCCAGGAGGCGAATATCAAGCTTGACTATGTCGTCGAGATATCGCTCGACAGGCAGATAGCCGCTGACAGGATTATGGGCAGACGCCTCTGCGTCAACGACAACAACCATCCGAACCATATCCATATCGACGCGATCAAGCCGGTTGAAAAAGACGGGAAGCTGGTATGCAGGGTCTGCGGCGGAGAGCTGAAGACGCGTGCCGACGATCAGGATGCAGCAGCCATCAACAAGCGGCACGACATTTATTACGACACCACCAGCGGCACGATGGCTGCGGTGAACTACTTTAAGAAGATAACCGGTCCGAAGGTTATCACGGTCGACGGCGCCCCGGCGATCAACGAGGTTTCAGCGAAGCTGATGCAGCAGCTCGACTGACAGCCGGCGGTAACAGAAAGGGGCGGCATACTCGCATGCCGCCCCTCTTTTTTATATGCTAAAGCAGCCCCATGACGTCCCGCACAAGGGCCATCGTCTCCTGCGTGACTTTCCTCGCTTTTTCGGTGCCCGCGTCGATGATCTGCCGCAGATGCTCGGGATGGTTCGTCAACTCCTCACGCCTCGTCCAGATCGGGCCGAGCACGTCAAAGACATTCTTTATCAGGACCTTCTTGCAGTCGATACAGCCTATGCCGGCAGTACGGCAGCCGGCGGCCACCTCATCCTGCTCTTCTTTTGAGGAAAAAACCTTGTGGAGCTGGAAGACCGGCGAGAGTTCCGGATTCCCAAGGTCAGTCCGTTTGACCCGGGCAGGGTCGGTCGTCATCGTCCTGATCTTCTGTTCGACCTCCTTCGGACTGTCGGAGAGATAGATGGCGTTGCCGTAGCTCTTGGACATCTTGCGGCCGTCAACGCCCGGCACCTTTGGAAAGGCAGTCAGCAGGGCCTCGGGCTCGGGGAAGACCTCCCTGTTGTACAGACCGTTGAAACGCCGCGCTATTTCGCGGGATATCTCGAGGTGCGGCACCTGGTCGACGCCCACCGGGACGTGTTTTGCGCGGTAGATGATAATATCCGCTGTCTGGAGAAGGGGGTACCCAAGGAATCCGTATGTCGAGAGGTCACGGTCCCTGAGTTCCTGCTGTTTTTCCTTGTACGTGGGGACGCGTTCGAGCCACCCGAGCGGCGTTATCATCGAGAGCAGCAGATGCAGTTCCGCGTGCTCAAGAATACGGGACTGGATAAAGATCGTGCACTTGTCCGGGTCGAGACCGGCGGCAAGAAAGTTGATCACCAGATCGTTGACCGATTCCCGCATCCGTTCCGGGCTGGCATAGCCGGTTGTCAATGCATGCCAGTCTGCGACGAAGTAGTAACAGTCATAGGTCTCCTGGAGGCGAACCCAGTTCTGAAGCGCTCCGACGAGGTTGCCGAGATGGACCCTGCCACTGGACTGCATGCCGCTTAAGACTCTCTCTTTATTGCTCATGAAGACATTTGACCTCGTATCTTTTTGTTTTTTGCGCTGAGGAAGTTTTCAGCGGCGCGTCTGATGACGGCCTTCAATTCCTCATCCCCGACGGGGGAGACCAGGCCGTCTATAAACAGGGCGTCCTCATCAGAAACCTCCCCGGATAGCTGTTCCCCTGCGTCAGGCCCTTCAGTTTTCTGCCTGAAGACCTTGCCGACCCTCAGCCTGATCTCACGTACCCCATAGGCGGAGAGTTTTCCGAGGATCTCCTTCCGGCAGAAGTTGAGCTGCTGCATCCATATAGGGGAGTCGGTGTTCAGGAGCAGTTCACCCTCAAGGAGCCTTGAGGGTGACATATGGAGTGAAAGTGGTTTGTCGAAAATAGCTTCCCAGTCGTTTTTTATCCGCTGGAGTCGGACGTCCTCTTCAATCCCGAGCCGCTTGATCGCCGGCGTCAGGATAGAGCCCGCCCTTTCCATTAAACGACCTTCTTTACTGTCCCTGATCTGAGACACCGGGTGCAGACATATGCACGTCTGATCCCGTGATCAGTCTGTATCCTTGTCTGCTGCAGATTGGGCAGGATCTGTCTCTTGGTTTTGTTGTTGGCATGGCTCACATTGTTGCCGATGGTTCTCTTCTTGCCGCACGAATAACAGCTTGCCATTTTCACGTACCTCCTTTCAGAATTGCATAAATAAGGACTTTTATGATAACATTTTAAGATTGATGATACAAGAATCACGTTCAATTTTTTTCAAATCATTGCCTAAGGCCGGGATAAAACATGTCAAAAGTCAGAATATATGAATTAGCAAAGAAGCTGAACAGAAACAACAAGGACATCCTTGATGAGCTCCATAAGTATGGCATCGAAGGGAAGACGCATTCCTCCAGCATCGATGCGGATGTTGCCGAAAAGATAACCCGGACTCTTTCCGGCCAGGCGGCTGGGGGACAGCCCCCTGCGGCTCAGGTCAAGGCATCCGAGCCTTCCAGAAAGACACCAGCGAAGCCGGAAGTCTCGGCAGCGGGCAAGGCCGAAACAGCCACGAAACCAGCAGAGGTGACGACGCTGCGGCCTGCAAACCTGAAGCAGGCCCCCGGGGTCGTGACTCCCGAGGCGGTCATGGCGGAAGAAGCGCTGTCAGGCGCCGAAGGCGGAGAGGCGGCTGCCGGAGGCCCGGTTGTGCCGGCGCCGGAGATTGAGACCGAAGAGGAGATTGTCCTTCCCGATAAATTAAAAAAAGAGGCCGAGGCCGACAAGATCGAGAAGTTCAAAGAACGGCCGGGCCTGCATAAGGCCTTTGTCAATGTCCGCAAGATAGAACAGAGAAAAGGGCATGATATCCGCGGCGGCAAAAAGGGCGGATCGAGGTTCGGGGGAAGACCGGACCAGAAGCAGCAGCTTCAGTCAACGGCCCCCAGAAGAAAGATGCTGAAGCTCCGCGAGGGGACAACGGTCAAGGAGTTTTCGGAGCTGATAGGCCTGAAAATTTCTGATGTGATCAAGAAATTCATGGAACTTGGCTATATGCCGACGATCAACCAGCCGGTTGACGCTGATGCTGCCCTCCTGGTTGCTGAAGGCTTCGGCGTCAAGCTTGAACTTGCATCGGTTGAGGAGGATGTCCAGGTCGAAGAGGTCCGTGAGGATACGCTGAACCTCACGCACCGTGCTCCGGTCGTGACGATCATGGGCCATGTCGACCATGGAAAAACGTCACTTCTCGACGCCGTGCGTGAGACGAAGGTGACCGAGACAGAGGCTGGCGGCATAACCCAGCATATTGGTGCCTACAAGATCAATCTTCATAACAAAGATATTGTTTTTCTCGATACGCCGGGTCACGAGGCCTTTACGGCGATGAGGGCCAGAGGCGCGAAGGTTACGGACATCGTTGTCCTGGTTGTCGCGGCTGACGACGGGGTCATGCCTCAGACGGTAGAGGCGATCAACCATGCCAAGGCGGCCAACGTTCCGATTGTCGTGGCGGTCAACAAGATAGACAAGCCCGATGCCAATTCCCAGAAGGTGCGGAGCGAACTCTCCGAGCATGGCATCATCTCCGAGGAATGGGGCGGTCACAATATCTTTGTTGAGGTCTCGGCCAAGAAGCGGATGGGTATTGAACACCTGCTGGAGATGATACTCCTCCAGGCGGAGATGATGGAACTCAAGGCTAACCACGACCGTGAGGCGCGCGGCACCGTGATCGAGGCCAAACTCGACAGGGGGCGCGGGCCCGTTGCAACACTTCTTGTTCAGAACGGGACGCTGAAGGTCGGGGATGCACTCCTCTGCGGAATCCATGTCGGGAAGGTGCGTGCCCTGATTGACGATATGGGCAGGCGCATCCAGGTTGCCGGTCCGTCGACGCCCGTGGAGGTTATCGGGTTCTCAGAGGTCCCTGCGGCCGGCGAGGTCTTTACCGTGGTCGAAGACGAAAAAAGAGCACGGCAGATTGCCCTGACGAGGTCCCAGAAGCAGAGGACGATCGAGCTTGCCCACGCAAAGAAGCTGACACTGGATGAACTCTACACCAAGATACAGGAAGGCCAGATCAGGGAGCTGAACATTATCATCAAGGGTGACGTTCAGGGCTCGGTCGAGGCTATCAAGGATGCCTTCGAGAATATCACTCATGCCGAGGTCAAGGTGCGGGTCATCCATACATCTGTCGGCGGCATCAATGAGTCGGACGTCATGCTGGCGACAGCCTCGAATGCGATCATCATCGGGTTCAACGTGAGACCCGAGACCAAGGCATCGCAGATGGCTGAGAAAGAAGGCGTTGATATCCGCCTCTATAATGTCATCTATGAGGCGATTGAGGACGTGAAGAAGGCGCTGGAGGGCATGCTCGCTCCGACGCTGAAGGAAAAGGTGCTGGGCCGCGCAGAGGTCCGTCAGCTCTTCCCGGTATCGAGGCTCGGGACGATCGCCGGGTGTTATGTCGTTGACGGCTTGATGTCGAGGGCATGTGACGGCATCAGGGTCCTTCGTGACAACGTGGTTGTTTATGAAGGGAAGCTCAACACCCTCAAGAGGTTCAAAGACGATGTCAAGGAGGTCCAGACCGGATATGAATGCGGTATCCTTGTCGAAAACTTCAACGACCTCAAGGTCGGCGACATCCTCGAGGACTATATCATCGAGAAGATCGCCTCCAAGCTGTAAGACGCTGAACATAAAACACTATGCTTCCCTATAAACGCTCCCAGAGAGTCAGCGACCTGATCAGGGAAGAGGTCGCTGACATCATCATGTATAAGCTCAAGGATCCCCGGATCGGGTTTGTGACCGTCACCGGGGTCGAGCTTTCCCCTGACCTCAAGAATGCAAAGGTGTTCGTCAGTATCCTCAAGGAAGAGGAGCGCGAACCGACGCTTGATGCCCTGACTTCCTCAAAGGCCTTCATGCGCACGATTCTGGCGAAGCGCCTGAAGATGAAATTCATCCCTCACCTCGATTTCAGGCTCGACAGCTCGATTGAGTATGGCTTTAAGATTGACAAGCTCCTCAGGCAGATAAAGGACAAGGACGAGACGGATGAGGATACCTAAGAAGCTCTTATCAGGCCTGCAGAAAGAGGACTGCTTTCTGATAGCCACGCATATCAACCCCGACGGCGATGCGATCGGGTCGTCTCTTGCGCTGGGAGAGGCGCTGGAATCTGTGGGCAAGAAAATTTTTCTGTATGACCGCGATCCTGTGCCCAGATACTACCGTTTTCTGCCCGGACACCGCAAATTCAGTACTGACCTGAAAAAGGCGCTCAAGGCGGACGCAACTCTAATACTGCTGGACTGCAACAGTCCTGAGCGTGCTGCGCTCGGGGCCGTTTCCTTCAGAAAAACGATAGTGATAGATCATCACGAGACAGAACGTGACTTCGGAGATATTCGCTGGGTCGAAAGGGATGCTGCAGCGACGGGCATGCTGATCAATGCCTTAATCCCTGCGCTTGACCTGAAGATAACGCCGTCTATGGCCACGAACCTTTACACGGCGATTGCGGTTGATACCGGGACGTTCAGGTACAGCAATACAACTGCTGAAGTACTCCATGCAGCTGCGGAACTTGTGAGGGCCGGGGCCGAACCGAACCGTATTTCTGAGCATCTCTATGAAACGTGGGACTACGGCAGGTTCAGACTCTTTCTGATGGTGATGAATACCCTTGAAAAGAAGGATGGGGTGGCAATTGTCCATGTCACGGCCGCGATGTTCAGGGAGACAGGCACCGCAGCCGAGGACACTGAAAACTTTGCGAATCTCCCCCGCAGCATCAACGAGGTGAAGGTGTCCGCTCTGTTCCGGGAGACCGGCAGCGGTGAATGGAAGGCGAGCCTGAGGTCGAAGGGGGCGGCAAACGTTGCCCGGATCGCGGAGCAGTTTGGCGGCGGCGGCCACAGAAATGCGGCTGGTTTCAGGATCAAAGGCGACTTTGACACAGTGAAGAAGACACTGCTGAAGGCCCTCAAGAAAACCCTCGGCTGAGAAAATTCATGTTTGAACTTCTTGTTGAACGTTATCGGGATCACGCTTTTCCTGCATTTCCGTCGGCAGTTTTGCAGTCCCCTCTTTGGAAAAGAGGGGTAAGGGGAGATTTTCTGCTTTATAAAATCCCTCCTGCCCTCCCTTTGCCAAAGGGAGGATTGCGCATATCATAACCGACAGACATCCCCGATGGATCTAATCATAAATCTTCATAAACCCCCGGGGATTACCTCCCAACAGGCCGTAACGCGTGTCAAGAGGCTTCTCGGGGTCAGAAAGGCCGGGCATACGGGGACCCTTGACCCTCTTGCAACCGGCGTCATGCTCGTATGTCTTGGGGAGGCCACAAAAGTCTCCCGTTTTTTCCTCGATATGGACAAGCGATACCGCGCCCGCGTGAAACTCGGGGAGCGGACCGATACCGGGGATGCTGAAGGCAGGGTTATTGAAACTGGTGACTGCTCGTCAATCACCGCGACGGAAATTCAGGATGCTGTGATGAGTTTCAAGGGGACAATAGAGCAGACACCGCCCATGTATTCAGCGGTCAAGGTCGATGGAAAGGCACTCTATAAGTTGGCGCGGAAGGGTATTGAGATTGAACGGAAGAGCCGTGTAGTCACCATTTACGATATCGGCGCTGCCGCAATCGCGCTGCCCTTCTTTGACCTGTTCGTTTCGTGTTCAAAGGGTACCTATATTCGGACCCTGTGCGAAGACATCGGCAGGCAACTCGGGCCCGGGGCGCACCTAGCCGCTCTGGAGCGGGTGTCGGTCGGGCGCTTTGCCATAGAAGACGCACTGACATTTGAAGACCTGGAGTTTCGTGAACTTCTCCCGGACGGACGCTCAGTTTTTACCATCGATGCCGCATTGTCAGAAATGCCCGAAGTCTCACTTGACAGAGAGGAAAGCAGGAGGGTGAGACATGGCCAGCGCGTTCCGAAGATCCTTCAGCAGCTACATGACGGGAACCAGGTTTTGAAGCTGAAGGGGCCGGAGGGTGAGTTGATCGGCATTGGCAGTATAAATGCCGGTACGATTATCGCAGAGAGAATCCTGAATTTACAGCTTGATAGTATAAAAACTTAAACTAATTTCTCGATGATGACAGTGAACTATCTGATAACACAGAATTAATATATGCAAAAAAACCTTGACATTATTATCTTTTTCTGGTATTCATAGACTATGCTTTTTGGTGGAAAAGGATCAATTGGTCTCGACATAGGCTCAAGCTATATCAAGGCAGTCAAGCTTAAAGAGTCGAAGGGGACGTACGAGCTTGAACTGTTCGACGTATATCCGCTGCCGCCTGAACTGATTGTCGACGGCTCAATCATTGACTCGATACGTCTCGTTGATTCTATCAAGGACATGGTCAAGAAAGCCGGCATCAAAACAAAAGATACCGTCATAGCCATCTCGGGACATTCCTCCGTAATCATCAAGAGGATCGCGTTGCCGGAGATGTCAGAGGAAGAACTCCAGGAATCGATCAAATTCGAGGCTGAGCAGTACGTTCCGTTTGATATCGAGGACGTTGACCTTGATTTCCAGATCATCGGGCCGAAGGACGAGCCCGGCCAGATGGACGTCATCCTGGTTGCAGTCAAAAAAGACATCATCAATGAATATATCTCCGTGGTTAAAGAGTCCGGCCTGAACCCGATTATTGTGGACGTCGATGCCTTTGCGCTCGAAAACATGTACGGGATCAACTACGATATCGAGCCTGACCGTAATGTGGCCCTCCTGAATATCGGTGCCAGTACGATCAATATGAGCATCCTGAAGGGCGGTATCTCGGTGTTTACCCGCGACAGTTCTCTTGGGAGCAACCTTCATACCGAGGCGATACAGCGCGAGTTTAATCTTTCGTATGAGAACGCGGAAAAGGCCAAGCGCGGTGAGCTTGTTGAGAATGTTGAGCCTGCAAGTGTTGCCTCTGTCATCGAGGCTGCCTCGGAAGAGATCCTGAGTGAGATCATCCGCTCTTTTGACTACTACCGCAGCACGACGATGCATGAGGATATCGCGGAAGTCATCCTGAGCGGCGGCTGTGCCCTGCTGAAGGATTTTGCAACCATGATCGCGGAGAAGACCGGAATCGAGACGAAGGTTGCCGAACCTTTCAGGAATGTCAGGATACCAAAGAAATTTGATATGTCCCAGATTAACGAGATTGCCCCTATCATGTCGATTGCGGTCGGTCTTGCGATGAGAAAACAGGGCGACCGATGATTAAAGTCAATCTGCTTCCGGTCAAGAAGAAGAAGAAAGCGGCGCAGGTCCCCGGCTTTGTGATTGCGGCGGTGCTCGTGACGCTGTTGTCCGCGGCAGTCATGTTCTATGTTTACTACATGTTCAGTGCAAAGGTTACATCACGAAAGAGCCTGGTCGCCTCGAATGACGTGAAGATTGCGGAGCTCGACAAGAAGATTCAGGCAGTGACTGATTACGAAAAACGCAACCAGGACTATAAGGCCCGCAAAGACATAATCGAGCAGCTTGGCAAGAACAAGACGCTTCCTGTCAAGGTCCTTGATGAGGTCAGTGCCCAGCTCCCCAACGGCGTCTGGGTTACGGGTATGAATCTCAAAAACTCAGGGGCTGAACTCAAGTTGAACTGTACCGCTTTTACCAATACGGATGTTGTCAACTATGTCAATAATCTGAAGGGGTCAAAACTGTTTGCCGATGTCTATCTCAATGAATCCGTGCAGAGTCAGGTGTCAGGGTTTTCCGTCTACACCTTCAGTCTCGTGATCAAGGTGAAGGCATAGCATGGCACTGGTCTCTCCGATAAAGATCGACTTCAAAAACCTTCCGGTTTATGCAAAGGCAATTATCGCTGTGCTCCCGGCGGTGATTATCGTGGTGGCAACGGTGATCATTTTCATTATGCCGAAACAGAAGGAGATCAAAACGCTTGATGCGAGGATCGACGTGCAGAACAACAAGATTGCAGAAAGCCAGGCCAAGGTCGCAAAACTTGATGTTCTCCAGAAAGAGAACGAGAAACTGCTTGTTCGTCTCAACGAACTGAAGGAGCAGCTCCCGGTCGAAAAGGAAGTCTCGGGACTTCTGAAGCAGATCTCTGACCTGAGCACCGCGTCAGGTCTGGACGTCAAGTCATGGAAACCGAAGTCTAGGGTCCAGCATCCCAGCGGTATTGTTTTTGAGATCCCGAGTGATATCGTGGTGACCGGAACATATCATGATTACGGCCGGTTCCTCAGCAGTCTTACCAAAACGAACAGAATTGTGAACGTGGGCACCATCACTTTTGGCAACATCAGAAAGGGTAAAGACCCCGCAAATAATCTGTTGGACATAACATTCACCCTGTCAACCTTCTCAGCAGTACCCGATTCCGAAATCGGGAAAAAACCGGCTGGAAAGAAATAAACATATGATTTCAATGACATACAGAATGGCAGCGCTCGTGGCAGTATTGGGTCTTCTGGGCCTCGCCGGCTGTAAGGACAAGCCGAAGCCTGTGGTCCCGGTTGCCGCACCGCCGGTTGCCCAGGCACCGGTGGTTCAGGTCCAGCAGCCCGAAGAGCCGAAGATCGAAAAAGAGGTCTACGCGTATGACGCAAAAGGCAGGAGGGATCCCTTCATGTCTCTTATCGTCGATATCAAGGAAAAGCCGAAGTTCAAGAAAAAGGCCAATCCGATCGAGAACTTTGATGTTGATGAGATCAAACTGATCGCCATCGCGTGGGAAAAGAACAATCACTACGCAATGATAACGCTGCCGGACGGCAAGTCATATACGATCAAGAAGGGCATGACCCTGGGTCTGTACGGCGGCCGGGTTGAAGAGATAACGCAGAAGACGGTCAAGATTACTGAGAAGGTCAAGGACTATCGAGGTCAGATACAAACGAAAGACACCATACTGAAACTCCGCCAGGAGGGGGAATAATGAAGAAGATTATCAATCCAGCATTGCTTTTATTGTCCATATTCATGCTTGTGCTCTCGGCAGGCTGTGCATCGAGGTCGAACGTGAAGGCCGATGCCCCGGCGTCCGAAGAGCCGCTGGTTCTGACCGATATACGGCTCCTGGATAACGGCATTGTGATTGTCAGCAACAAGCAGTTTGTCTATACGATGTATAAAGGCAACGACCCTTACCGGATGACGATCGATATCCCGGATATGGGCGCAGGCATTTTTCGCGACAGGATTGTCTCTGACAAGTCCGGCATTACCGAGGTTGTTCCGCAGCAGATCGATTCGCCGAATAAGGCCCTGAAGATAACTATAGCGCTTCAGAGCCCTTCAACCGTTACTCCTGTCTACGCAGACAATACCCTGACGCTCTCGGTGAAGCCGGAAGAACCTGTGCCTTCTGTTGCATCGGAAGAACTGGCTGCCGGCAGTGCAAAGGCTGAGTCGGCCCCGTCTGCGGAATCTGCTCCGGCAGCGGGCGTCGTCTCCGCAGCCGTGCCGCTGTCCGAGCCGGCGAAGACGCCGGAAGCTGTTGCCCCGTCCGCTGAAAAACCGGCAGAAGGCGTAATAGCCTATATCCCCCGTGCAACGGAGATTACAGCCATTGAAGTGAGCAGGGTTGCAGAAGGAGCAAAGGTTGTCATAGCGGGCAATGGCTCGATGATGCCGAACGTCTTTCCGATTGACGAGCGGATTGTAATCGATATCCCGGGCGTGGTGATGAACGCCGCCATTCCGACGAACATCGCCTCTCCGCTGAAGGGCATCAGGGCCGGCCGCCACAAAGAGAAAGTCCGCCTGGTCCTCGATCTCCGGGAGAAAACCAAGTTTGAAGTTACCGCGATCGGCAAGTCGATTGAGGTGGCACTCAGGGGAAAAACCATTCCGGCCGCTTATGTTGCGGCTATGAAAGAAACACCGGGCCGGGAGGCTTCAAAGGAAGCGCAGATTCAGGAATCTGCTCAGGCTAAGAGTACGAACCATCGGGAGCCGAACGGATTTGCAGCGCAGCTGATGCCTGCTCCTGCAGATAAAGAACCGGCAAAAGAGGCTGGCGTTAAAGACCTGCCTGCTGATAACGCCGTGATGCCGGAGAAGAGATATTCAGGGAAGAAGATATCCCTCGATTTTCAGGATGCTGAAATCGGTCCGATCTTCAGGCTATTGGCCGATGTGAACGGCTATAATCTCGTGCTCGATCCGGCCATCAAGGGAAAGATTACGATTAAACTGATGAACGTGCCCTGGGACCAGGCCCTTGACATAATCCTCAATACCTTCACCCTTGGCAAGTCGATTGACGGCAATATACTCTGGATAGCCCCCCGGAGCGTCTTTAACAAGATAGCCGACGAGAGATCTGCGGCTAAGGTCACCCAGGAAAAGACAGAGGATCTGGTGCAGGAGATAATCAGGGTCAATTATGCAACGTCCGCTGATCTGGCGGCAGCATTTACCGCGGGCAAACTGATGAGCCCCCGTGGGACTATTACCCAGGATGTGCGGATGAATACCCTGATCATCAAGGATACGCAGAAGAGCATTGACAAGATGAAGGAACTGGTGAAGGTGATGGATGTCACCAAGCCCCAGGTCATGATAGAAGCAAAAATTGTCGAGGTCTCAACAACGCATAGCCAGAATCTCGGCATCAGATGGGGCGGTGCGATGAGCATCCGCTCGGGGGCATATCCGGTGGGTGGTACCTTTGGCGTGAATACACCTGTGCTGACCCCGGGTCCAAACGCTACCACTCCTGGCGGGGCGCTCGGCATGACTGTCGGAGCGGTGAACGCCCTGAAGGTTGATCTGTCGCTTTCTGCGCTCGAATCCATTACAAAGGCCAAGACATTGTCCAGTCCCAAGATACTGACGATGGACAATGAGCAGGCAACCATACAGCAGGGTACGACCTTCTACATTCCGACCGTGAGTCAGGCAGGCACCACATCGACAGCCGTAACGGCTACATTGAGCCTGAACGTTACTCCGAAGATAACTCCCGACGGATTTGTGCAGTTGAAGGTGATTGCGACAGATAACAGCCTTCAGCCAGGGACAGCCGGTGCAGAAGCCGTGGTTAATACAAAGAGCATGACAACACAGGCCCTGGTCAAGAATGGAGAGACGCTTGTACTTGGAGGCATCTACCGGCGCGATGAGGCTACCACGGAAGACGGCGTTCCGTTTTTCAACAAGATACCCGGCCTGGGCTGGCTTTTCAAGACAAGGACGCAGACCGGCCCTGATGTCAAGGAATTGCTTATCTTTATAACGCCGACTATCGTAACGCAGCAGGCTGAAAACAAATAAAGCCGCGGGCATCTAGCCTGTTCGTATAGTAGTGGATACGACAGATGTACTGTCTGTATTCCCGGTCAGGCCGGGTTAAGACTGTTGAAACAGGGAGCAGTTATGCCTGTCATCCTCCGGCCTGCCGGCTTGACCGGAGGATCCGGAACCATCAAGATTGTGAAGGTAAATTCAGCAAGGAGGAAGTAATGAATAGAAGATATCACAGCCTTATACTTATAAGCTTTATCCTGGTTGTCCTCATAAGCTGCGGCGGCACCGGCGGCGCCCCTGGGTCTGACACCGGAGATACAGGCATCATGATTCAATCAGCGATCTTGTCGAGGACAACCCCTGACATAGATACGGTCCAGGATTGCTGCGCTTTTGATACTGCAACGAATACGTGTACCACGGTCGAAACCTTCACGAGAGAGGATGTCAATTTAACCGTGATCACCTCCAACCTGACGCCTGAGATTACATCAGCCCACTTCCCGGCAAGTGTTGAGGAATGCACAATAACGTATATCAAGGCCAACGAAGACCCGGCTGCCCCGATCATAGAAAAACTCACGATATTCCCGAATTGCAAACTGAACGAGGGGACGAATACCTGTGCCGTTACGCTTATTGATATCGCCAGAAAACTCCAGTATTCCACCCCGGTATATGTGACCGGGACCAGCATCCCTGCTGAGCGGCCTACCCACTATGTGGCGAAGTTCAGCTGCAACTATATCAATAATTTCGGCAAGGCCGGGCACTTTGAGACAGAAATTGACCTCTGGCTGAGTAACTTCGATAATTGTTAGCAGGAGGGAAAATGATAAAGAAAATAGTATCACTCATCATAGTAGCAGCGGCCCTTATCGGATGCGGTGGCGGCAATTCAACGTCTGACACCCCGACAGGGGTCAATCCGGGTGTTGTTTCCCGCGTAGAGTTGCTGGCAACGTCGTACGTGAACCAGACGAACGGCTATTGCTACCTCAAGACCAAGGCCATCGACGGCAACGGCGTGCCGATACCGAACAGGCAGGTTGTCTGGACGAACCTTTCGACAACAGGCGTACTTGACAGAACGACCTCGGTGACCGACGCAAGCGGCATCGCGACGGCAACTCTCTACTCCGCGACCGTCGGCTTTGCGACCGTCCTGGCAGAGGTGAATGCCGACAATACAGGGACAGAAAAGATCAGAGACAAGAAGACTGTTTTTTTTACGCCGTTTGATATGGCATGGCCTACCCCGCCGATTACCGGATCCACGAACCTGTCTTCCCTGACACTTGATGTGGACAGTAACAATAACGATATTTTCAACGAAGACAGCGATTTCATTCTCCTTGAGCCCGCAGGGAAAACGGATGCCATTGTCCGGGCGACGGTCACTGATTCCGCAGGAGACCGCCTTCTTAACAGCGCTGTTACGTTCGGCTCAGACAGTCCCGAGGTGACCTTCCCTCTTGGTTCCTCGACAACAGCACCGGTCGTTCATACGAATGCCGACGGCCAGGCATCGATCCTTGCGAGGGTATCACCGACAATCCTTCGAACCACGGAAAGCACGGTCAATATCACCGCCAAGGCTGACAATAACACCTTCAGCGTCCTGACACTCTTTCTGAAGCCGGTGACGATTGGTACGGTGACCGTATCTGCGAATCCCACGACCGTTGCGTCGGGTGGCACGTCCACGATAACGGCAACCGTCGCGACGTCAGCCGGAACGCCGCCGCCTACCGGCACGACGGTTACCTTTGCCGCGTCCACCGGGTCTACAACATTTTCACAGACAGACCAGTTCGGCAGGGCGACGATCACGTTTACCGCACCGACGGTTAATGTGGTGCAAACGATTACGATTACTGCTTCTGTTGGCGGGCGCAGCGGCAGCAGAGCCATTACGGTTACACCAGTCGCAGCCGCTCTGACAGTCACCCCAACATCAGGCACCGTAACGGGTCTTGCAAATCCCGATGCCAATGCATCCGATGACCTGACCTTCTTTATTACAGGGGGCATAGGACCCTATTCGGTTACGTCCTCCAATCCCGGCGTAATTGCAAGTCCGGGTTCGCTCGGTGCCACGGCTACACAGTTTACGGTTGACCCGAATGCAGTAACGACCGCAACCGTCGTATCCCTGCGGGTGAGCGACAGTACCGGTGCCTTTGTTAATGTCCTCGTTACCGTCAATCCGCTTGCGCTGAATATGACACTGGATAAAATCAATGTGATTGGTCAGGCTACATCCGCGAACGGACCGTCGAACCTGGTGACGGTGACTGTCGTCGGGGGCACCGGACCGTATATTGTGACCTCGGACAATCCGGCACTGACACCTTCAGGTATCTGGTCGTTTGCTGCCACGCCTTTTACATTCACTTTTTATGCTAATAACGTCGGGACGACGACGACGGTAACGCTGACTGCTGTGGACAATGCCGGGGCCTCTGTCAACAGAACCCTGACCATCTTCCCGCAGACAACCACGACCGGCCTCGCCATCAGCGTCAACAGGACCGATGTCATCGGCCTTGCGAACCCTGACGGGAATACGTCAGACGATGTCACCTTCTCGGTAACCGGGGGAACGCCGCCGTATGTTATTTCGGCCGGCAACGGGACAGGCTGTAACAATGCCTTTGTGTCGCCGGTGGGCCCCTGGAATCTTGCGGTGAGCGGCAATACCGTGACCCTTGACCCCAAGAATGTCGGGTCCATCCCAGCATCGTCACCGCAGACCTGTACCCTGACGGTCATTGACAACGTGGGGTTGACGGCGACCACAACCTTTACGGTTCATCCGTAAGTTTTATACAGGGCGGGCGTGAGCCCGCCCTTTTTTCGTACCGCTGAAATGGCTTTAGTGTTATTCTCCGGCCTGACCCGGGGACCGAGCAGTTGAAGGATTTGAAAGAAGGAGAGTGTGCATGAATAAACTAATTATATCAGCTTTCTTAATGCTGTCCCTTGCCGCCTGCGGCACTTCAAAGACTGCAGATGTCCCCGCGAGCGGAGGCCAGCAGGGTACAGCAACCGCAAAGGTTGCCACGGCTAAGGCGATTCTTGACAAGATCAGTGATACGAAATATAAGGACGGCGAACTCCTCGTCAGATTCAGGGAGGGGACGTCCCAGACGGCAATCGACCTTGCCCATCAGAACTCCGGGGCAACGCTTATCAGGAAGTTCCCGAATGTTACGAATCTTCAGCACGTGAAGCTTCCGGCAGGCCTGTCCGTTCAGGATGCGATAACCCTGTACATGGCCAATACCAGTGTGGACTATGCCGAGCCAAACTATCTCCGCTCTGTTTCGCAGTACCCGAATGACCGTTACTTTACACCGCAGCAGTGGGCGCTCCAGAACACCGGCACCTATGCAAACGGTACTGCCGGAGCAGACATCAAGGCTGCCGGAGCCTGGGATTACACTGTGGGGAGCAGGCGCGTGGCAGTGGGTATTCTCGATACCGGCATTGACTATACGCATCCCGACCTTGTCGGCAACATGTGGGCTGACAGGGTCAAGGTCCTGCTCCAGGATATGCACTGGATGGGGCATGACACCTTCAAGATAGTCGGGGAACAGGTGATTTATACTGATCCCTACGATATCAGGCGGGAAGACGTCGCGGACATCATTCTTATCTCCCATGACCACTCTGACCATTGCTCACCGGCCGATGTGGTGAAGGTGCTTGGCCCGAACACCGTTATCGTGACGACGGCCGATTGCGCAACACGCCTGAATACCGATGTCCCATTGCTCAAGCCGCATGCGGTCCCCAATATCCGGACAGTCAGACCCGGCGACAGGCTCTCGGTGGGCGGCATTGCTATTGAGGCGGTTCCTGCATATAACGTCAACAAGGCGCAGGATTATCACCCCCGGGCAAATAACTGGGTCGGATTCGTCTTTGCAGTCAACCGTGACCGGGATATTAACGCGCCGACCAGCATAACCAACCCGGTTGTTGATCTGACACAGGAGCCGGGACCGCGGATATATTTCGCCGGAGATACTGATTACATCCCCGAGATGCTTACCAACAGCGCTATCAGGAACGCTGATGTAGCCATCCTGCCGACCTCGGGCACCTACGTCATGACTGCCGATGAGGCGGTTCTGGCCGCCCTCCATATCCGTCCGAAGGTGGCTATCCCGATGCATTACGACTCGATCGTGGGAACCAAGACCGATGCACGGAAATTTGTGGACGACCTTGAAGGAAGGGTTGAGGCTGCCCTGATGGTGGACCACAGCGTTGCGTATACTGCTTTTACCGTCGAGTATGACAACAACAAGAAGATCGACGACTGGCGGGGCTGGAACTTCATTGCCGGGAATAACGATCCCTGGGACGATATGGGCCATGGAACGCACGTTGCCGGCACGATCGGGGCGACAGGAAACAACGGGGAAGGGGTTGCCGGCGTCAACTGGCATGTCGAACTTATGCCCCTGAAGGTTTGCGGTACGGATGGATGCCCCAGCGCTGCGATCATCGATGCGATCGGCTACGCTACGTTTAAGGGGATAAAGATCTTGAATGCAAGCCTGGGTGGAGCTGGCCATTCATATGCTGAGAGGGACGCTATCCTTGCTGCACGGCAGGCAGGGGTGCTTCTCATTGCTGCAGCCGGAAACGGGGCGACGGATTCGACCGGCGACGGCATTGGTGACAATAACGACATAAACCCGGTCTATCCGGCAGCCTATGTGCTGGATAATGTTATTGCGGTTGCAGCAACCGATCAGAATGACCGGCGGGCAACCTTCAGCAACTTCGGGCTCCAGACTGTGCACGTCGGTGCACCGGGTACGTATATCCTGAGCACCGTACCGACGACCTCGACATCGGTACCGTCTCCATTATCCTGGCAGAATGTGAACTGCACGGGGACCCCCTTTGCCGGTTACAACATCTGCAATGGCACTTCAATGGCTGCTCCGCATGTAACCGGGCTTGCCGCATTGCTCTCAAGCGTCTATGGATTCGGAGAGAACGGATACAACTACTCTCAGATCAGAGGCATGATAATCAAATACGTTGATAAACAGCCCACGCTGGAGGGCTGGATCTATTCAGGCGGGAGGATCAATGCGCAGCGTGCGGTCAGCTCCCTGCTGCAACCCACGGGGCTTGCGGCTGTTGCTCCCCTGTCTTCAGAGGTCACTCTCTCCTGGAGGGATAACTCCGGGGAGGACAGATACGTAATCGAGCGGAAACAGGGAGGCGGAAGTTATACGGTTATAAATTCGAACGTCGGCCCGAATGTCACCTCCTTTAAGGACACGGGGTTGATTGCCGGAACTTCCTATACGTATCGCATCAAGGCTGTGGCGGACCTTCCCAATCCGCCGAATCGCGAGATGATTGCCACGGAGACTGACTATTCTGCTGAAGTGAGCGTGACAACGCCCTTGCAGGGTGCAGATGCGGGCGGTGGCGGCGGTGGTTGCTCCCTTGGCGGGCGCCAGACTGCTCAGACTGCTGTGGCAGACAGTGCCGTGCTCCTTCTGCCGCTGCTCGTGCTCGGACTTGCAAGAGGTCTGCGTCGCAGGAAATAGTATTCCCCTTGCCCTGAACCCTGCCTATGAGAAGATGCATGGGCGGGGACAGGGGAGGGTGAAAGTTCTGGCAGGGTGATATGCAGTGCGGAAGAATCCATAACAGAGATATCATAGCCAGAGAAAAAGCGGCAGCTTGTGCAGCGGTTGGTCCGTCGTAGTAACGCTGCCTAATAATGATATTATCAGGAGTAACGTATGTCCAGAGATAAAATGATCAGGAATACAACAAGGATATCAGGGATACCTCGGGCGCAATGGATAGGTTTCATTATCCTTGCGCTCTTTGTTTTTGGGTCAGTAGCGGCATCCGATGCCGCAACGATCACCGTTGTGAAGACCGGGACCGGGACCGGCATTGTTACCAGTGCCCCTGCCGGA
Organism: uncultured Thermodesulfovibrio sp.; assembly: GCA_964499365.1. Taxonomy (GTDB): domain Bacteria; phylum Nitrospirota; class Thermodesulfovibrionia; order Thermodesulfovibrionales; family UBA6898; genus PALSA-1316. The sequence continues at coordinate 123,005 of CAZCKU010000005.1, read as the reverse complement.
ATCAATTGCGGTACAAGCTGTTCGAGTTCATCGTTTATCGGGGAGGTTATTCTTACGGCTGCTGCGGACGCAGGTTCGGAGTTTGTGTCCTGGGCCGGCTGTACCAGCGTTGATACGAATAACCTCTGCCATTGGGCAGGCGGGCTGGATACGACCGTTACCGCGATCTTTGCCAGCCTGAACGACAGGATCGTCAAGATCAACGCCATAGACAATCAATGCGCGACCGTCAGTGCCTGCGTCAAGGTGAAGGGCACTGCCGGACTGTTGACAAACCTGTCCGAAAAAGATTTCATTCTCCGTGAGGATGCCGTAGAGCAGACAGACTTTACGGTACAGAGGGCAACCTGCCCGGGTTCCAGCGTTGCGATCGGCATGACCATGGACTACAGCGGAAGCATGTCCGGACAGGCCATTACCGATATGGAAAACGCAGCGGTCGGCTTTGTTAATACCATGGCTGCCTCAGGCAGCGAGATGGAGATCGTCAAGTTCGACGACATCGTGTATGTAGTCCAGACCTTCACCTCAAGTGCAAGCACGCTGATAAACTCGATACTGGCACCATTCCCCGGACAGAACGGTGCAACCGCCCTCTACGATGCGGTTTATCAGGCACTGCAGGACACGTCGGTGAAAAGAGCCTCTACTGCCGCGGTTATCGCCATGACAGACGGCGGGGACAACAGTTCAACCCAGACGGTTGATTCGGTTATACAGCTTGCGAACGACAACGGTCTTCAGATATTTTCGATCGGCCTCGGCACCGGGATTGACGCCGCCATGCTCACCCGCATGGCGGTTGAAACAGGCGGAAAGTACTACGAGGCCCCGTCATCCTCAGACCTTGCTGCGATTTATGATGCCATATCCAATGACCTGGCCGAGGGGTATGTCCTGACCTTCCCCGAGATGGACCTCCGTGTGAACCAGGGGCATACGCTTGAGGTCCAGGTGGGTCCCAATCGTGGGGGGACAGCATCTGTACAGTACTCCACCCTCGGCTGCCGGTTACTGACCGTGAATGCAACAGGGAATGCCTCGGGCTCAGTCCTGTCCGACATCGGCGGGATCAATTTCTCATACCCGGCTGCCAGCCTGCAGTCAACCATCCTTGCCCCGGACAGCTATATCAATATCTATGCGAACATGGGGCTTGCCGGTGCGGTCTTTGGCTGGACAGGAGACTGCGCAGGAGGCACAAACCCCTGCGAAATAAAGATGGACACGGATACCAAGAATGTGACGGTCGATTTTTCGACGACCGGTTCTCCGTCCCAATATATCCTCACGGTCACAAAGGCAGGCACCGGCAGCGGGTCAGTCTTCCCGGCGGTCACTGAAAACGGTGATGCAGCTGCCCAGCTTGACAACTGGGAGCTTGATGGAATAACAACAGCAAATTCAGACGCATATACCCTCTACTGGAGCCTGTCCGACTTTGCCGGCATACGGACCGTCAAACTTTATAAGGCGCCGGCTAAGGGAGTTGCCGACCTTGTGGCTGAGGGCTCACTCACGGGCAACGGGACCATTCTCCTTCTGGCACAGAACAGCTCCGGCATTACCGGAAGCGTTGATGTCATGTACACGGTTAATGATACGGATGCGGCAAACACCCTCATCTCTTTGAACATGGGTGCCCTCGTCTGGAACGGCAGTATCGGTACCGCGACACATAACAATACTGATATTGTGACGCTGCAGGCCCGGCCGAACACCGGTTCGGTCTTCACCGGCTGGAGCGGCTCCGGGTGCGCGGGGACCGGCATCTGCCAGGTCACCATGAATGCCGCCAGGAGCGTCACGGCGACCTTTGTTGCCGATGCTGCCAATGGCTATACTGCTACCCTTACCGTGACGAAGGACGGCAACGGCAGCGGCAATGTCAGGGTTACTTCTGTGACTGTCCCTGGCGCGGTCAATGATGGAGAACTTACGGAGAACGGGGATTCTTCCAACCAGCTTACGAACTGGTCCCTGTCAGGGGTATCCACCGAAAACACGGATGCCTACGTTCTGTACTGGGAGTTGACGGATTCAGGCGGGACCAGGACGGTCAGTCTCTATAAGTCTGTTGCAAAGCCTGCATCGGATCTTGTAGCACAGGGTGCAATCCTCGGCGACGGGACGGTCAGCCTCACTCAGCAGAACAGTTCAGGTCTTTCAGGTACTGTTGATGTCGTGTACAAGCCTGTCATCACCGAAATAGGTGATTCGACTGCCCAACTGTCGGACTGGCAACTGGCAGGCATATCTGCCTCGAACGTTGATGTTATCAGCCCGACACTGTTTCAGCTGACATGGGTGCTCGACGGGACGACAGGTGCAGGGACGATAAGCCTCTCCAATGCCGGGGGCGTCGTGGCGGACGGGGCCTTTGCCGGTGCAGGGCCTGTTGTGCTTGCTCCCCAGGGCGGTTCAGGTCTTTCTGGTGTGGTGACTGTCGCCCCTCTGCTGACGCTGGTCGAGGCAGGCGATACGGCTGAGCAGCTTGGGAACTGGCAGTTGGCGGGTGTAACGGGAGCCAACTCAGATAACTACAAGCTATACTGGGAGCTTTCAGATTCAGGAGGCATACGGACAGTGAGGCTTTATAAGGCCACGGCAAAACTGGGGACTGATCTGATGGCCCAGGGGTCGCTCGGGGTTGCCGGAGATGGCCACGTTCCTCTGACGCAGCAGAACGGCTCAGGCATATCCGGGTTTGTGGATGTTACGTATCATATCAATGACAATGATACCGGCAATACGCTTACCCTAACCCTGACGACAGATACTGATACTGAAAATAAACTCAACCTCACCTACGGTGAAACTGATACCGGCAATACCCTTGTCCTTCCTGATATCGGCGTCCTGGCCTGGGCCGGAAATTCAGCGACAGCTACGCATAAAACCAATGATGTGGTGATTTTGACGGCACTTCCCAGTCCCGGGTCCACCTTTACCGGTTGGAGTGGAGGAGGCTGCACAGGGACAGGCACCTGTACCGTTACGATGGATGTAGCAAAGACCGTGACCGCCACCTTCACAAGGCCTGATCCGCCGACCCTGACCGTAAACTTGGCAGGCACCGGAAGCGGTACGGTCACCCCCGGAACAGCGGCGTATCCCTATAGCACCCTGGTTACCCTGACGGCCGTCCCGAATGCCGGGTCAATCTTTACCGGGTGGAGCGGTGAATGCAGGAACACCGGACCAGTCTGTACGATCATGATGAGCGGGAACCTGACGGTAACAGCTCATTTTCTTGTCGAGAATACCTCGTCATACGCAGATATTCTTCCAGGGAGTTCTGCCTCCCCCTATACAGAATCCCTGTTTAACAACAGTGTAGCAACAGGATGCACCGCCGGAAGCTTCTGCCCGAGCACAGTGATCAACAATGGCCAGATGGCCATACTCCTGGTCAAGGCCCTCGGCCTGCCCCCTGCTGCGACCTGTACCGGTACGATGTTTGTTGACGTCAACAGTTCAATGGCAGGAGGTTCAGATACCTGCAGATATATCGAGAAATTCGGGGACCTGAATATTCTTTCGGCACGCGGCGATGGCTATTTTCTGCCGAACGAAACAGTCTCCCGAGCCCTGATCGCGGAGGTCATCCTTCGGGCGCTCGGGGTGACACCGTCAGAGACCTGTACGTCTGTGGTGTTCGAGGATGTCAATGACGGCATGTTCGGCGGCACATCATCCTGCAGGTATATCGAGAAGTTCCGGGAATTCAGTACAACCGCCGGATGCAGCGACGATAATTACTGTCCTGACAGCCCGCTGACCAGGGACCAGTTCGCTGTCTTTCTGACAGAGACGATCCTTCAGCCCAGTAATACCTGCAGGACCAAACCGGTCAGAAACAGCCGGACATATATCGCGTATGATACAGTCCAGAACGCCTACGGTGATCTTCTTAACCCCCCGCTGAGCGGCGATGTCTTCGAGATAACCGGAACCACCTCGCTGCAGGCCTATGCGAATACGATAGATTTCAACCTCCCGGTCTCGATCACCCTCAGAGGCGGCTACGATTGCGGCTTTGTGAGCAGCCTGTCATCACGGTCTGCAATCCAGGGTGTCCTGTTGATCACGGACGGCGAGGTCACGATCGACAAGGTCGAGATTCAATAACGGTTCATCCGGTCGGAACAGTCATTTCCCTTGACCTGCCCCTCTCCCCGTTTTGAGAAGGAGGAGAGGGTGCCAGGGAGGGTGATTTGCTTTTTGATTTCGCAACCGATTAAACTAGAACAGCCTTAATCTGCCCTTATTGGAATTCCTTGCTGCATCTGCTAAGAGGTACGTCCCCATATGTATTGGCATTTCAGGTAATCTTATTTATTGAACCGAGGTAATAATGAAACGTGAAGATTTAAGAAATATAGCAATTATCGCCCATGTTGACCATGGCAAGACTACGCTGGTCGACGGGCTGCTGAAACAGTCCGGCCTGTTCCGCTCGAATGAGAAGGTCCAGGAGCGGATGATGGACAACATAGACCTCGAGCGCGAACGCGGTATTACCATCATGGCAAAGAACACCGCGGTTGATTATCTGGGCACGAAGATCAATATTATTGATACTCCCGGCCACGCCGATTTCGGCGGAGAGGTCGAAAGGACGCTGAAGATGGTCGACGGCGTGCTCCTGATGGTCGACGCCTCTGAAGGTCCCCTGCCCCAGACGCGCTTCGTGCTGAGGAAGGCACTTGAACTGAACCTGCCCCCGATCATCGTCATCAACAAGATCGACCGGCCGGATGCAAGAATACAGGAGGTCCTCAACGAGGTCTACGATCTCTTCATTGACCTGGATGCAAATGAAGACCAGCTCGAATTCCCGATAATCTATACCAATGCCAAGATAGGGGTTGCCAAGCTGAATATGGAAGACGAGGCAACTGATTTCAGGGTCCTGTTTGAACAGATATTAAAGACGATTCCCGCCCCTGAGGCAGATCCTGAAGAGGTGCTGCAGCTGCTCGTAACGAATATCGATTACAATGATTATGTCGGCAGGCTGGCTGTCGGCCGCATCTTCTCCGGCACGATCAGGGTCGGTGACTGGGTTTTGGTGGTGAAAGACCAGGACGAGACGGTCAAGACCAAGATTACCTCGCTTTTTGGCTTCTCAGGACTCAACCGGGTCGACATAAAGGAGGCCTCTATCGGCGATATTGTTGCGCTGGCTGGTATTGAGGGAATAAATATCGGCGACACGATAACTGACGCTGAACGTCCGAAACCGCTGCCGCGAATCAAGGTGGATGAACCGACGATATCCATGGTCTTTTCGATCAATACCTCTCCATTTGCCGGCAAGGAAGGCAAGTATGTTACATCCCGCAACCTGAGGGAACGGCTCGAAAAAGAGCTTCTCTATAATGTTTCAATAAAGGTCGATTTTGAAAATACCGATGCGTTCAAGGTCCTGGGTCGCGGTGAACTCCAGCTTGCGATACTGATCGAGATGATGAGACGGGAAGGCTACGAGCTTTCTGTCTCGATGCCTGAGACGGTAACCAAGACGATAAACGGGACGCTCCATGAGCCGATGGAAAATCTGATTATAGATGTTCCGGAGGACTATGTCGGTGTTGTGACCCAGCAGATCGGCATGAGAAGGGGCAGAATGCAGAAGATGCAGAACAACGGCCACGGCAGGGTCCGGCTTGAGTTCAGGATTCCCTCGAGGGGACTGATAGGTTTTCGCTCCCAGTTTCTGACCGATACCAGGGGCACCGGACTTCTGAACCACCTGTTTGACGGTTATGAGCCCTGGCAGGGGGCCATCTCTAAACGGATGACTGGTGCACTTGTCTCCGACAGATCGGGAAAGACAACGGCCTATGCGCTCTTTCATCTGCAGCCGAGGGGTACGCTGTTCGTAAAAGAAGGCACGCCTGTTTACGAAGGCATGATCATCGGGGAGAATTCCAGAGACAATGACCTTGACGTGAACGTCACCAAAGAGAAAAAAATGACAAACATGAGGGCCTCAGGTTCTGATGAGGCGCTGCAGCTTGTACCCCCGAGACTTCTCAGCATGGAACAGGCAATTGAATTTATCAAGGAAGATGAGCTGGTGGAGATCACCCCGACCTCGGTCCGTATCAGGAAGAAATTCCTCGATCCGAGCAAGAGGCCGAAGAACAGGGAAGAGAAATAGAAAAGCTGTCTGAACAGACATTGGACAAGGAGCCGGGCAGAGACCGGCTCCTTGTATTTCTACTCCTCAATCTTCAACGAATAGCAGCACATGTGGTTGTCGAGGATCTTGTCGACCACCTCTTTCGGCACACCGGACGCCTGCAGCCATTTCTCTGCAAACCCCTTTTTGCCTCCGCCTGACTTGCAACCGAGCTGAAAGATCTGTATCTTCTTCCCCCCGATCCTGATCTTGTCAGCGAAGGCGGACCGCATCGGCTGATGCACGGAACAGAAGGGGCTGACACCCGCTCCTTCGCCCACACGGAACTGGTCCGTCACATTGCTCGTCTTGTTGAATTCAGCCGTAAAGTCCGCATAGCCGTCCGGCAGCTTTTCAAAGACCTGGTTGTAGTTCTGTATAGAGGGACCGAACGGACAGTACTGAAGCCCGAAGACATACTGCCCTATATGCGTCGCCTTGCCCTCGATCATCGTGATCGGGTTGGTGGCGTTTTCGACCGCAGCCAGGTAATCGTCGAAAGTCGGGTAGTCCACTTCGCTGATCCGCTCTGCCGTCTTGATTGCATTCCTGATTAGTGCTCCCTTGGCGCTGGCTGCACCGCTCAGCGTGATCATCACCTTGATCATATCCAGGAAGCTGATATGGGCTATATCCAGTATTTTTCCTTCACTCATGTCTCACCTCGTTATTATAAAGAAGATCACAAATAGAACGAATTATTTGTCACTCCCGCAAGCGAAGCGCGTCGGGAATCCTTCCCTGCAAGCGATTCCGGACAAGCCGGAATGACAGTCAAAAAAGTACGTAGTATTGTAATTTATATCGCGGCAGCGGTTGCAAGTTCTGTGCTGTGTTTCTTGAGCTTCAGCCGGATCATGCCAAGGTTCGAATCTCTTTCGGCAACAATAACGAGAAAGGCATCGTCGCCCACCGGCGAGAACATGACCGGCCCCTTGTCGAACTCTATCATGCTGATTGACATGACTCCCTTGCCGAGCTGTCTTCCCATCGACTCAGATGCACCGAACCCGCTTGATGCTATCGCTCCGATCATTTCCGTATCAATCCCTGTCCGGGAAATGCTGTCGAGCAGAAATCCGTCCCGGCCTACCAGGCAGACGGCATCAACCCCCTGCAGCTTTGAAAACTCATTCAGTATATCTTTTGCACTTGCCATCGCTTCCTCCTTTGTCATGCCCTCTGTTTTTGTAGCAACGCCTTCGGAATGCAGAACGCCGGGGCGGCTCCCGTTGTGTGCACCGCTTTCACGGGGGAACGAGCTGAAGTCCCCGCCCTGTGACAGTATGTCCGATTCTCCTTCGCGAGCCGGACCGCTCCCGTTGCCGTCAGCTCTCTCTTCTTCATCTTTCAGTCTGAAGCCCTCCATAAGGAGATAGCTCAGGCTCGTCGGGATATTCTTGTTCTTTTCCCTGCAGATACTGCTGATTTCGATCTCGGTCTCGTCCCAGCAGACAATATCGAGCGCAGCCTTTTCCTGCCGGTCTCTTCCGTTGTCAGCATCAAGCAGTTCTCCTTCGCTGAAGTAGAGAAAACCGCGTCTGCCGCGGGACCTGATCGTTAGGGTGCAGGTCTTTCTCTCCATCTCGACGAGCTGGAGAAACGCGGGGAGCGTGATGCCCCGGATATACCCTTTTGATATACTCGACAGTTCAGCGAATATATAATCAACCAGGTCTTTGAAATCAAGCGGCTTTTCGAGCACCCGGAAGGAGCCCAGGACGTCGAGCCGGGTCTTGATCTCCGGGGTGCAGTAGGCGGTCATGACGATGACGGGGACAGCCGGATAGTTTTTGGTCATAAAGGCAAGAAGTTCGAACCCATCCATCTCAGGCATCTTCAGATCCGTGACGACCAGGTCAATTCCCGTTTTATTCAAAATGTCAACGGCCTTTTTGCCGTTCTCGGCAGTAAGGGTATTGAAATCAGCGGCATAGGTGCCAAGCCCCTCAACGAGGCTCATCAGAAAATATCGCTCGTCATCGACAATTAGTACGTTCTTCATCCTGCTGTTCTTATCCATTGCGGCAATAATAAAAGCAACCCCTGTGCCAGACCAAGAAGGGATGAATAATTCCATGAGAACAGGTGCTTGAAAGGATATGCCGATCGTAATGACGGCGTGCATTCTTGCGACGGTTCATTCTGACCGGTCATTTTGAATGGGTTCCGGTTCTCCTCAGGGGTGTTACGGCAGGTGGTAGCTCTTCATTTTTCTCTTTAATGTCGAGATCGATATTCCCAATGCCTGGGCTGCCCGTGTATAATTTCGATTGGATTGCGCGAGCGCAGATATGATCTGTTGTTTTTCGAGATCGACGAGCTTCAGGGACACCTTTGAAGGAGGAGGGATATCGGGACTGCAGACGATAATGTTGTTTTCTCCGCGAGAGGTCCTCTGCTGCCCGCTGATCAGTTCGGAAGGCCTGATTTCAGGGCCTCGCTGGAGGATGACCGACCTCTCGATGATATTTCTGAGTTCCCGGACATTCCCGGGCCAATCATATGACTTTAGCCTCTCATTCTCTCCCCGCGCCAGGCTGATACTCTTTCCCTTCGCATATTTTCGGACGAGATACTCACAGAGAAGCGGGATATCGCCGGACCTGGCCCTGAGCGGGGGCATATGTATTTTTATGACCCCCAGGCGGTAATAAAGGTCGCCCCTGAACTTTTTCTGCTGTATCGCTTCTTCAAGGTCAACGCTTGTTGCCGCAATGATCCGTACATCAACTGCCCGGACTGTATCGCTGCCAAGCCGCCTGATCTGCTTGTCGTCGAGAACTCCAAGAAGTTTGGACTGGAGATGGAACGGCATTTCGCCGATCTCATCAAGAAAGAGCGTGCCCCCCTCCGCCATCTCAAAGACGCCTTTTCTGGCCACGGAGGCCCCGGTAAAGGCGCCTTTCTCATGGCCGAAGAGCTCAGCTTCGATCAGAGCTTCCGGCAGGGCTGCGCAGTTGATTCCGACGAAGGGAGCCTTATTCCCCATCCCGCGGTAATGGATTGCCTTTGCAGCCACACTCTTCCCGGTCCCTGTTTCGCCCGTAATCAGCACCGGAGCCTCTGCCGCTGCAGCGAGGTCAAGCATCCGGTCGACATCCGAAAGACATCCATCGGCCCCGATGAAGGTATGTTCTCCCACTTCCTTGCCGTTGCGGTAGTCCTGCAGCTGCTCAATGTTTTCGAGGTCGAGTGTTCTCAGTGCGCGGGAGACGGAAAGCTGCAGTTCTTCAAGTTCGAAGGGCTTTGACAGATAATCGTACGCCCCCGCCCTGATCGCCTTGACCGCATGGTCAAAGCTGGGGAAGGCGGTGGTGAAGATGATCTTCGCCTGCTCATTATGCGAGAGTATAGCAGGGCAGAGGGTATGACCTTCACGGTCAGGAAGCCTCTGGTCGAGGAGCGCGATATCGATCTTCGTCCGGGAGCAGGTTTCAAGACACTCCGCGGCAGTATGAACCGCAAGTACGTCCAAAAGGTCGCTGCCGAGGTAGTCCCTGACCGCGTTGCAGAAGATCCTGTCGTCATCGATGACCAGGAGGGTTCGCTTCAGCCTGTGCAATCTGCCTGCCTGCCTGCCGGTATGTTGATCGTGACGATCGTCTCGACATTCTGGGTGCTGCCAATGCTGATCGTGCCGTCCATTTTTGAGAGCATTTTTTGGACGATCACGAGGCCGAGGCCTGTTCCCTCGGTCTTGGTGGTGGTGAAGGGTTTGAACAGATGCTTCTTCTGTTCATCCGGGATGCCGCATCCGTTGTCCCTCACCTTGATGATGATCCGGTCGCCGATCTTGTAGGTGCTGATCGCAATCTCCGGTTTTTCCCTTCCCTGCAGTGCATCGGCGGCATTGGTCAGAATATTCAGGATGACATGCTGCAGGGCCCGCGGGTCAAAAAATCCCACCTCGGCCTCGGGACGCAGCGATGTTTTTATTTTTATATTGCTGCTGCTGAAGTCAGGGGCGACCATCGAGAGGAGATTTTCAAAATACGAGGGTATATGGACATTCCTGCGGTCGGGGTTCTCATACATGCTGAAGTTCTTCAGGTCTTTCAGGAGCCCCTCGACCCTCGTGATGTCGACCATGACCCTGTTGATGTACTCGAGGATCGTATCTTTCGAATATGCCTGGATATTGTTTCTGCAGACGGTCATGGTGGTCTTTATCGAGTTGATCGGATTCCCGAGTTCATGCCGGATCCCGGAGAAGATATAGCCGAGGTTGTTCATGGTGTTCACCGCCTCGGCGATTGAATCGAGACGCATCTTCTCCGTTATGTCGGTCACGTATATCCAGAGATAGGATTCGGCAATCCGGTAGACGGTGCAGCCCAGAAAACGGTTGCCGAACGGGAGCGTGCGGCGCACATTGAAGCTGTTGGTGGCGAGGCAGTCATCGATATGCAGGACCGAGGAGACCGCATCGTAATCCTTTGGCGCGACCGTGCCTTTCAGTATCTCGATCGCCTGTTTGTTCTGGAAAAAGACCTTGCGCGCCTTTATATCCAGACCGACAATGCCCATGCTGATATCGTCGAGGATGTTGGCATAAATGCATTCACCCAGACAGGGGGTTTTGCTGATCGGGCAACTCTTTTTGTGGCTGCAGCCTGATTCCTGAACCGGGGCTTCCATAGAATTGTATTGTAAGGATATTGTCGTCGAAAAGGGAAGCGGATTGTAAAAATAGCCGCGCAACTCAGCAGCCGCAGCAGGGGGAGGAAAGGGCAATCCCGCAGCCGCTGCAGGGGGCAGCGGCTGCGGGATTATCGCACTTGTCTATTTCTTGGTTATCTCGTATTTCCCGTCCTGGTCAATCTGGATGACGGCATTCAGAAAGCGGACCTTGTACCCGAGTTCCTTGAGGTCATCGTGGGCCATCTCCGCCCGAATCCCCGTGGTGCAGTGGGTGATGATCTCCTTGTCCTTCGGGATCTCGGCCGCCCGTTCGGAAATCTTGCCGGCAGGGATATTGAGAGCCCCCTTGATCATGCCGTTGACCACCTCATCTGGATCACGAACGTCCAGGATGATCTTGTCGACAGCGCCTTTTTCAGCAAGGGCCTTGAACTCCTCGATCGCAATTTCACCCGGCCTTGGCTTGGGCACGTATGAAATCGCGGTCTCCAGGCTGCCGGTCTTCAGCTGACCGCCTGCCTGCTTCCATCCTTCAACACCGCCCCGCAGCACCGTGGCATCTTTAAAGCCCCAGCTTCTGACTGTCTTGAAGGCATCTTCGGCCCCGCTGCCGTATAGAATGACCGGGGCAGAGAGATCTGCCGGAAACTTTGCCTTGGCGGAGGCAAGCTCTTTCCCAGGGACCGAGACGGCACCGGGGATAAATCCCCTGGATGCCTCGTCGGCAGGCCTCAGGTCTACCAGAACGAAGGCCATATCTTTTTCTATCATATCTTTGAGATTCTTTGGTTCAGAGACAATGAGATTGCCTGCCTTCTTCCATACCGGGAGTCCATCATGAAAGACCTTTATATTCTTGTAGCCAAGCTCTTCCGCCCGACGGGCAGAATCAGGACTGAGCCTTCAGGTCACCCCCCCGCAATAGAAGATGGTGAGGATGTCCTTATCCTTGGGAAGAATAGTGTCCTTGAGTTTGTCAAAGGCAGGCTGCGGCAGGGAGAGCGCATGAAGGATATGGCCCTCCATATAGCGGGGGGCAGGTCGGGAATCGATAAGGACGAACTTCCCTTTGTCCGGGCCGAGGGCGAGAAGCTTTGTCAGTTCATCAGCAGAAATCAGCTTTTCAGCCGGGAGTTTGGCCGGCTGCTTGACTGCCAGACTGACTGCGTACGGCGTTTTTTCTCCGCCGGTGAACGTGACGGCTATCTCTTTTTCCTTCGGGATCGCCGCAAGCTTGTCCGCACCGGCGAGCTTCAGGTCATCTCCATACTTGACGACCCAGATAAGACTTCCGACAGACACCTGTACGGTCTTGAACTTCTCGGATATGCCGAAGAGATTGCCTCGAACGACATTGTCTGCAGGCTGGTGACACTGCTTGCAGGCTGCAGCCGTTGTCGGTTTTGCTGCATAGGAAGGTGCTGCAATGCTGATACATGCTGCGGCCAGTGCCGCAAATAATGCTGCGCTACGTTTTCGCATCATACATAGACCTCCAGTCTAAAGTTATAAGTTTAAGTTAAGTATATTCGATACTATGCTTAGTGTCAAGATGTAAAGCCAGGGAGGTAAAGGCAGGCAATCCTGCGGTTCCCAGTTTCAGATTCAGGGGGCTGTCAAGTGCACAGGTGTCCGGGGCAGGGGGGTAAGGAGAGAACTGGGGAGGGCGAATCTTTCGATCCTTACGTCTTGATCTTGTATTCCTTGATCTTTGTCCTGAGGGTATTGCGGTTGATTCCAAGGATCTTCGCTGTCTGGACCTGATTGCTGCCGGTCTCTTTCAGCACGATAGCTATCAGGGCCTTCTCAACCTCCGAGATGACTGTTTCATAGAGATTGAAGTTCGTGACCTTCGTCATGTCCTTGAGGTAGCGTTTCAGCTTTTCCTCCAGAAAGTCCCTGACCGACCAGGTCGAGTCCTCATCGATGAGCAGGTCTTTCTTTTCTATCACGGATCCGGATGAGAGGACGCAGGCACGCTTGATGACATTTTCGAGCTCCCGCACATTGCCCGGCCAGTCATGTCTGATCATGGCATCCTTCGCCTCCTTCGACAGTTCCTTCTCGCCGGTTTCAAGTTTCTGCACAGACTCCTTCAGAAAGGTCCTGGCAAGGAGCGGGATATCTTCTTTCCTTTCTCTCAGTGGCGGCAGCTTGATCTGGACGACGTTGAAGCGGTAGTAGAGGTCTTCCCTGAATTGCCCCTTTGACACGGCATCAGAGAGATTCCTGTTGGATGCACCGATTATCCTGACGTCAGCCTTTTTTACATCGTTGCTTCCGATGGGGCTGAACTCCTTTTCCTGGAGGAAACGCAGGAGTTTCGCCTGCAGCCCCGGGTCCATCTCGGAGATTTCATCGAGGAAGAGGGTGCCGCTGTTTGCAGCTTCGATCTTGCCCTCCTTGTCCCGCACCGCCCCGGTAAAGGCCCCCTTCCGGTACCCGAAGAGTTCAGATTCCAGGAGGTCTTTCGGGATTGTCGCGGCGTTGATCGCGATGAAAGGCCCGGAGGCCCTGCGGCTGTTGAAGTGGACAGCCTTGGCGACCAGTTCCTTCCCGGTGCCGCTTTCTCCCGATATCAGGACGGTTATGTCTTTGGCGGCTATTCTCCCGATATCCTTGAATACCTTCAGCATTGCCGGGCTCTTCCCTATCATCTGGGGCGACTCGGTTTCGAAAACGGTCTTCTTGAGCTCCTTCAGTTCTGCCCGGATAGCAAGGTCTCTGAATGCCTTGTCGATGACGATCTTCAGCTCTTCGATATCGAACGGCTTTTCGAGATAGTCATAGGCACCTTCCTTCATGGCGGTTATGGTGCTCTGCATCATTGCGTTTGCCGTTATCATGATGACGGAGGCCTCCGGATGCATTGAGCGGATTTCCTTGAGTCCCTCCAGACCATCGCCGTCCGGCAGCATCAGGTCAAGCAGGATGACCTGCGGCATATCCTGCACAGCCCTGAGTCCCGAGGCAAGCCGGGACCGGGAGGTGATGCTGTACCCTGCAGGTTCAAGAGTCTTCTTGATTACCCAGACGATGCTTTCATCGTCGTCTATGACCAGAATTTTCTTAATGTCCGTGTTCTCCGAATGGTAGATAAATAAAGAACGAAGTTCCTTTTTGCCGCTGACTGGCCACTCTGATCAATCCCCTGTGGTCCTTGATAATCTTTTTTGACAAAGCAAGCCCAATGCCAGTGCCCCCCTTTTTTCTTGTGTAGAAAGGCATGAATATTTTTCCGAGGGCCTCCCCCGGGATGCCGACCCCGTTATCCCTGAAGGTGATGAGCGCCCAGCGCTTAATTTTCCCGGCCTCCCTGAACGACTCGCCCGAGGGGGAGGTGGTAATCTCAAACAAGCCTCCCGTTTTCATGGCCTCTATCGCATTCTTTATGATATTCAGAAAGACCTGCAGCAGCTTTGCCTCATCTCCGGCCACCAGCGGGAGGCTGGGGTCATAGCTGCGGCTGATCGTGATCTGCTTCTCCTTCATCAGGATCTGCATGATCGACAGGGCCTTCTCAATAATCTCATGAACATTCACCTGGCTGAAAGACGGCTTCCTGCAGATGGTCAGGTAATCATGCAGAATGGCATTCAGTCTGTCTGTTTCACGGATGATGAGGTCCGTATATTCGTGAATAGACTCATCCTGCGCTGAATGACGCAGAAGTTGGGCTGCCCCCTTGATGCCGCCCAGTGGATTTTTGATCTCATGCGCGATTGACCCGATAAGAAATACCATCGAATCGAAATCATAGTCCTCTCTCTCTGCAAGCCCGATATTCCGGGATATGGAGAGGACCGCACCCTCCACCTTGTTGTCGATATACAGCGGCGAAAGGTTGAAATCCATATTCAGGGGTGGGGCCATTTCAGTCCCTATATCAGCCCTGACCGACTTTCCCCTGAAGGAACGGCCCTCAACAATGGTCTTCCTTATCAGCGGCGATATCATTTTTTCTCCCCGCAAGAAGGTGGCGCAGGTCTTTCCGATCAGGTCCCGGGAGCTCTTTCCGAAGAGTTCTTCAGCCGTCCTGTTCAGATAGGTGATGCGAGACGACCTGTTAAACAGGACAATAGCTTCCTCCAGGCTGTTGATGATGGCTTCACACGGGATCATGATATATTTCAGGGTAATCAGTACGAGAACCGGGCTGCTTTTGCAGCCGGGTACAACTTACGAAAAATCAGTGCGTTTATAACCCCGGCACCAAAGATACACAGGGTATGACTCTATCACACTGTCCAGGGTATTTTCAATGCCGTTTTGCTGCCTGGTCTGCCGGGTTTCTCAGGGGAAAGGACCTTTTTCCTTTATTTTCAACTGGTTTTTTCTGAATTGCATTGACAGGATTATTGCATAACTGGTAAAATCAAAAAAATTTTAAACAGGGAGGGGTGATCAATGGATGCCCTCGATCAGAGTTCGGGAAAGTGATTCCTTCGAAAACGCACTGAAACGGTTTAAGAAACAGTGCGAAAAAGAAGGTATTCTTTCTGAGGTAAAAAAGAGAGAGCATTACGATAAGCCGAGCGTCAAGAAGAAGAAGAAGGCTATCGCTGCCCGTAAAAAGGCGATGAAGAAAGTCCGCATATCATCACGATAACGTATTCGGACCGGCAGAGACTTACTGGTTATACTATCACGTCTTGCTATACAGCTTGTTCTCAGCAAACTGCCCGGTACTGTTTCAGGCAGTGATTCACCGTGAACACCAGGGTTTCCCTTATCGGGGAGCCCTTTGCCGTTTTTCGGCTATGAACCATGAAATTGATAGAAATATACAAGAAGGCGATTGACATCGGCATGCAGCATGACCCGAGAGGGAATGATCCAATCCTCAGGGCTCTGAAACGTACTGAAAAGGCCTTTAATGATCAGAAGCCGGATGAAAAGGACCTGTTTGACCGGGAGGCCCTCTCCAATCCCTATAGCGATTCGCGGATCCTCCATGGTCGTGAGGATACAGAAATCAGGACCATGCTGGTCGGGATCGATATAGAGGTTGGCGAGGTCCTGCTGGCCGAGGCACTTGGCAGGAGAGGGACCCCCGTTGACCTGATTCTTGCTCACCATCCGGAGGGCATGGCCTACGCGAACCTTTATGAGGTTATGAATATGCAGTCGGATGTGCTTTGCCGGATGGGCGTTCCGATCAATGTTGCAGAGGGGCTCATGGAGAGCAGGGTGCGCGAAGTGGAACGCCGCCTGATGCCGCTGAATCATACAAGGGCGGTCGACGCCGCCCGCCTCATGGACATGCCGTTCCTCTGTCTTCATACACCGGCCGACAATATGGTCGTAGACTTCCTGCAGAGACTTTTTGACGAGAGCAGGCCAGGGACGCTTGGAGATCTGATCGATCAGATCAGGGAAATCCCCGAGTACCGGCATGCTGCTGCACAGGGGGCAGGCCCCCGGATACTGGCAGGCTCGAAGACAAGGACAGCGGGCAGGATATTTGTGGATATGACCGGCGGCACCGAGGGGTCCAAGGATGTCTTTTCCCGTCTGGTTTCGGCCGGTGTCAATACTATCGTCGGCATGCATATCAGCGAAGACCACCGCAAGGAGGCGGAAAAGCATCATATGAATGTTGTTATCGCCGGCCACATATCGAGTGATAACCTGGGCGTCAACCTGCTCCTTGACGAAATTACCCGGGAGGAAGACCTGCAGATTATCGGCTGCTCGGGCTTTACGAGGGTGGAGCGGAATAAGCCGCCTGTATAACCGGCCTGTGCGGGGGATTCCGGGATAAGCCGTCCCCTGCCTCACACGTAAAACCCTCCTTCTTCATGGTACAATAAAGCCAGGCTATCTTCAGATGGGGCAGGGCATGAAGACCGATAGAATCCTCGAAGACATAAAATCAAGAATAGATATCATTGACCTGATTTCAGGGTATGTCCAGCTGAAGAGAACTGGCCAGAACTGGAAAGGGCTGTGTCCGTTCCACGCCGAGAAGACCCCGTCATTTACCGTCAGCCAGGCCAAGCAGATGTTCCATTGTTTCGGGTGCAGCACCGGCGGAGATATCTTTGCCTTTGTCATGAAACATGAACACCTCTCTTTTCAGGAAGCCCTGGCCCTGCTCGCACGCAAGGCCGGGGTCACGCTTCCTGATGCGGGTAATTTCCGAAAGACCTCGGCGCGGGATGAAAAGGTCCGGAGTATCCTTCACGAAGCCAGGGATTATTTCAGTGCTCAACTGGCGAAATCGGATAAGGCAGCAGCCTACATCAAAGTCCGGGGGATCGCCCCGGAGGTGATCGGAAGCTTCGGCATCGGGTACGCCCCGGATGGCTGGCAGAACCTCCTCCGCCATCTTCGGTCAAAGGGGTACCAGGATCCGGAGATCATTGAGGCAGGGCTGGCCGTAGCAGGGAATAAGGGAGCATACGATATGTTCAGAAACAGGGTTATCTTCCCGATTACGAACATGAGCGGAACCGTTGTTGCGTTCGGGGGAAGGGCATTTGATGATGCCACACCCAAATACCTTAATTCGCCCGAAACCGCGGTCTTCAGAAAATCAGAGACGCTCTTCGGCCTCTACCATGCCAAGGAACAGATCAGACACGACAACACGGTACTGATTGCGGAGGGATACATGGATGTTGTTGTCAGTCACCAGTACGGATTCAGGAATGTTGTTGCCCCCCTGGGGACATCCCTGACCGCGGCACATATCCGGAAACTCAGGACCCTGACGGAGAAGGCAGTCCTGGTCTTTGACGGGGATACCGCCGGGAAGGCCGCTGCCAAAAGGGCGCTCCCGCTTATCTGCCAGAATAACCTTTCCGCCTCAATCCTCGTCCTTCCTGACCAGGAAGACCCTGACAGTTTTATCAGGAAACACGGGTCTGCGGCCTTTTCCGAATTGCTGCGGCATGCACAGGGAATTATAGGGTTCCTCTTCAGGGTCAATAAGGGTAACAAGCTTGAGACCGTCAGGGAGGCCCTCGGTCTTATCGCAGCGACCGGGGACCTGCTGACCGCAGACGAAATGCTGACCGAACTTGCAGAGACGGCCCGGATGAATGAGTCGACGCTCCGGGACGAACTGAAGAAGATGAAAACGCCGGGGAAGGGGAATCCCGCTGCACCGCCGCACCGTAACGCCGGGGTCCCTGTCAGGCGCAATGAAGAACATCTGCTGTTGAGTGCGGTTCTGGCATCTCCTGAAAAGGCCGGCTACGTGCTCGGCAGGATCTCGATCGCGGACATTGCGGACAAGACGGTCGCTGGCCTGTTCAGCCGGATTGCTGCCCTGCCCGAGGGCAAGGAGCTGTCCTCTTCCCTTGAGGAGGCCGGTGAGGATGAAAAAAAGATGGTGACGCTTTTGTCAGTCGACCCTGGTTTTGATCCCGAGTTCATTGACCGGAATATTGACGACTGTCTTGCTAAAATAGAAAAGAGAAAACTTGATGAAAGGGTCCTGACGATCGAGCGGTCCGACGACCCTGCGGTGAGCAATGCTTTTCTGCTGGAGAAGCAAAAACTTCTTAAAGGAACAAACCGGTGAAACCATACAACGATTATGATGATGACTATGAAAAAGACGAGGATCCCGCTGTGGAGGACGATGATGTCTTTGATGACGGTTTGCCTGAAGATGTCGAGGCGGAAGAGGCGGGTTCCGGGAGCAATTTCGATGACGTTGACCGCGACCCGATAAAGCTGTACCTGCGGGAGATGGGGGGAGTCCCCCTGCTGACAAAGGACGGAGAAGTTGCGCTGGCACAGAGGATTGAGCAGGAGCGGGAGCGGATACTGCGTGCTATCTTTGCCATGCCGTTTGCCGCAAGGAAAATAATGACGCTCGGCGAGATGGTTGATCAGGGGGCGCTCCCGGTGGAAGACATTATCCAGGATGCAGAGGAAGAGGCGGTCGACGAGCTCCTGGTGCAGAAGCCGGATTTCTTCAGTATCTGCAGGGAGATCGGTGCGTTGCATGAAAAGAGGCAGCAGCTCCTCAGGGCCTGCAGGTCCAAAACCGCCAGGTCCGGACCGTCCCCTGACAAACCCGGGAGAGCCGCCAGAGGTGCTTCCGTGAACGCGAAGCTCGAAAAGAACATTGACGAGATTGTCGGCAAGGTGAAGCTGCTGAATCTGAGGCCCCGCGTGATCAACGCCCTGGCCGACGAAATCGTGCGGGGGGTGCGTGAAATCGCGGAGCTTGCCGATTGCCGGGACGGGCTGAGCGGAGGAATGCGGCGGGAGCCGTCTGAAAAACGAATCGACCGGGATGGGAAGCAGGCGGGCGGAGGTCAGGCCGGGGATGGCCTGCAGGATGAAATTCGGAAGCGCGAGCAATATTTCGGGGTCAGTTACGAAGAACTGAAGAACGTGCTCAGGACCCTTATCGATGCCGAGGTGAAGGGCGGAGAGGCAAAAAACAGCCTGGTCGAGGCCAACCTCAGACTTGTCATCAGCATTGTAAAGAAGTATCTTGGGAGGGGTCTCAGTTTTTCAGATCTGATCCAGGAAGGCAATATCGGACTGATGCGGGCGGTCGACCGGTTTGAGTACCGGAGGGGATATAAATTCAGTACCTATGCAACGTGGTGGATCCGGCAGTCCATTACCCGGGCGATCGCCGAGCAGGCGAGGACGATACGGGTTCCTGTCCATATTGTCGAGTCGGTCAATAAGATGGCGCGGGTGATTAAGGAGATGCTGCAGGAGCGGGGCATTGAACCTTCTCCGGACGAAATAGCGGTGAGAATGCATATTCCGGTTGAAAAGGTGAAGGAGATGCTGAAGATATCGAAGGAGCCCATCTCTCTTGAAACGCCGGTAGGCGACGATGAGGAGAGCTCGATCCTCGATTTTATTGAAGACAAAAACGGCCTTTCACCCCTTGAGAGTGTTATCAACGACGACATGCGCCGGAATATTGATCTCGCCCTCGATGGACTTACGGAGCGCGAGCAAGAGATTATCCGGAAAAGGTTCGGCCTCGGGGAGGACAAACCGCACACCCTCGAAGAGGTGGGCGCGGAACTTGATGTCACCCGCGAGCGGATACGCCAGATTGAGGTGAAGGCCATACGGAAGCTCCGGCATCCTTCAAGGAGCAGGTTGCTGAAGACCTTTACCGAGAACTCTTGACTTAATGCCATAACAGGTTTATAGTAAAAAACTGTGTTGCGGGCGTGAGTTATCTGCCCGGTCCAGACGCCTCAGTGGCGTTATTCAGGTGTCCATAGGTATCGCGGGGCCCATAGCTCAGCTGGTAGAGCTACCGGCTCATAACCGGTTGGTCCCAGGTTCGAGTCCTGGTGGGCCCACCACATCTCTGGAGGTTAATTGAAGGAACCGATTCAGCAGCTCATCAAGCTTCAGGAGATAGATTCCCGCATACTTGCCAAGAGGTTGTTTATCGACAAGGTTCCGGGCAGGATTACCGAACAGGACGAACCCCTTAAACTCTCGAGGCAGAACCTCGAAAAGCTCCAGCAGAAGAACGAAGCCCTCCAGAAAAAGAAGCGGGACCGTGAAAAGAGCCTCGAGGAAATCCACGAGAAGATAAAGAAGATGAAGGCCCGGATGTCTGAAATCAAGACGAACAAGGAATATCAGGCACATTTGAAGGAGATCGAATCTTCCGAAAAAGAGACCGGAAAAATTGAGGAGGAGATCCTCCTGATCATGGATGAACTTGACCAGGCGCTCCGGCTCCAGAAGACCGGTGAGGCAGCGGTGCAGGAGGAGGTCGGGAAACTCGAGGGCGTCAGAAAAGAACTTGACCGGGAGGTTGAACTCCACGAGAAGGAACTGGCCGGTCTGAAGGCAGAGCGCACGGGGATTGTCAGCCTGATCGCTCCCGATGTCTATACCCTGTATATGCGTCTGCTGCGTTCCGGGGGTGGGGTTGCCCTCTCTCCGGCAAAAAATGAGGTCTGCGGCGGATGCGATATGAATATGCCGCCCCAGCTTTTTGTTGAAGTGCGCAAGAACGAGGAGTTGATTCAGTGCCCCCAGTGCCAGCGTATCCTCTATTACCGGGAAGACTGACGTGCAGTCCCCCCCCCTTCCGTATATGCTTTTATTCTTCAAGAAAATATTATATAATAATTTAAATTTTTTATAAGCTGCCGAAGCAGTACACGCGGTCGCCCGGCATCGCAGCAATGCGGAGATTATCTGATCTGAGAGGATATCCTCTGGCCGGGAGGAAAGTCCGAGCTCCACAGGGCAAGGCGCTCCGTAATGCGGAGTCTCCTGTCGTACAGGAGAAGGAAAGTGCCACAGAAAGGGAAACCACCTCGCCGGCGTGAGAACGTTGGCGGGGAAAGGGTGAAAAGGTGTCCGCCTCCGGCGGAGCTGTCCTTGAAGATATCCAGGACAGAGGGTAAGAGCCCACCAGTATACCGGGTGACCGGGATAGCTTGGAAAACCCCGTCTGGAGCAAGGCCAAATAGGTTCCGCCCTGAGAGGGGCCCCTTCGAATTCCGCTTCTGCGGGATGGCGGAACGGGTAAGGCTGCATGATCCCGGTTTGACGCCGGGGCAGAGATGAATGACCGCTATCCATTTGTCCGTACGCAAAATGGTAGACAGAACTCGGCTTATGTGCTGCTTCGGCACTGAATTTGGGATTGAATTCTGACAAACTCGCAGCGGGTATGTAAAGGGTGCCGGAGGCAAGGCGCGCAGGAAATGAGAAATGAGGCGTACGTGTGTATGTCGCAGTGACGAGTTCCAGAGCGTAACGCAGCAGTACACGGACTCTTTTCGAAGCCGTCAATCTTGTCACCGGGAAGCAGGAGGATAAAATGGAAGACCATAAGTTAAAGGTTTTTTGCACTGTGGCGGAAACCAAGAGTTTTTCGAAGACGTCGGAGATCATCCATCTGACCCAGCCTGCCGTCAGCCTGCAGATTCAGGCCCTGGAAGAAATATATGAGACAAAGCTGTTTGACCGGTCGAGCAGTACCGTCACACTAACCCCTGCCGGAGAGGTCCTCTATAAATACGCAAAAGAAATTCTCGGACTTTATGCGAATGTCGAGAAGGTGATCGGTGATATTACCGGGCTTGTCAAGGGCAGCATCAGCATCGGGGCAAGCTCGACCATCGGCAACTATCTTCTTCCCGGCGTTATCACTGACTTTAAGAAGGCTCATCTGAAGATCAAGATACACCTCCTCGTCGGCAATACCAAACGTGTCGTTGATATGCTGAACTCCGGCAGTATCGACGTCGGGCTGGTCGAAGGGGAGGTGTCGCGGCAGAAGATGGTTGTTGAGAAACTGATCCCGGACGAATTGCTGCTTGTCGTCCCGGCACATCACCCCTGGGCAAAGAAGAAGGATATCCCGATCAGCGAACTCACGAAAGAACCGTTCATCTTCAGGGAAGGCGGTTCAGGTACACGCCAGATGATAGAGATGTTTTTTTCGAAATATGGTATTTCCCCGAACAACATGAAGGTAGCCATGGTACTCGGCAGTACCGAAGCGATCAAGGAGGCCGTCGAAAATGGTCTCGGCGTATCGATTCTTTCCCGCTGGGCGGTGCGCAAGGAGATCAAGTACGGTACCCTCCAGCTGCTCAGAATCAAGGAGGAGCGGGTGAACAGGGATTTTTCCCTGATTGTCAACAAGAGCTCAGTCTCCTCTCATGCGGTTGATGAGTTTCTGACCTATCTGAGATCATATCCGTTCAATAAACTCCTGACCTGAGGATTTTCTGCAGAAGAGCCGGTAGTCCATATCCGGGAAGAGTGAGTTCCTCATTTCGAGATTCTCAAGTACCGCCCTGTTGATCGTTCCGGCTGTTATTTCCCTGTGCAGGGCCAGAAAGTTCTGTATATGTGCGGTCAGACGTTGTTCTGCATACGCCGCGGCATTGCGGTTTTTTATCATGAACGGCCAGTCACTTGCTTGTGCGAGGAGCAGTTCCCTGGCCGCCTGATTCAGGGCGCGTTCCCTGAGTCTGGAAATGTGTCCGGGAATGCGTCCCGTGCCGGGTCCTGAATTTTGCCTCTGTTCCCGCGGGCCCGGGGCGTTATCGGCCATATCGGCCATGAGCCGGGAGGCATGCAGCAGATGCCTGTATATCCAGTTGTTATCACTGTCTACCCAGGTTGCGCCATAGCCTTTCCGGCCCCAACTGGAGAGCGAGGGCATACAGATCCGGTCGACAGAATGTTCTGCCATATAGGCGGAGGGTGTCACCAGTTCGAGGCTCCTCCTCGCCCGTGCTGCCCGCGTCAGGACTTCCCTGAGCCATTCAACCCCCTCAAACCACCAGTGGCCGAAAAGTTCGGCATCATAGGCAGCCGTGACAACCGGGGCCGTGCTGTCGGGGCCAAATCGCTGTCTCAGGGTCTGAATCTGCTCTGTTTTTTTCCTCACAAAATCTGCCGCATGAAGCCGCGCCTTGCTGATCCCTCTTTCAATGACATAGGGTTGCTTTGCATCAGTCTGCCCGGTAATCCGGTAGTATTTCATCCCGGTAAACGTCCGGATTCCGTGGGGCAGGCAATCCCTGAGAATTTCGGGTTCATGGTCAAAGCCAATGTCCCGGTAGAAGTCACGGTAGTCCGGATCACCGGGGTAGCCCGAGAGTGCGCTCCAGACTTCATGGGCTGAATCCACGTCCCGTGCAAAGGCTACTGCCCCGGAGGGGGTGGCAACCGGGCAATAAATGCTCTGCGGGGGAGGGGGAGAGCCGGCAAGGAGTCCGTGGCTTTCGAGGAAAAAGTACCGGATGCCGGCGTCATGTATGAGCGGGTCGAGCTCCGGGGCAAACCCGCATTCCGGAAGCCATATCCCTTCTGCTTTCGAGCCGATGGTTCCGGAAAAATATTTCGTGCCAATGATGAGCTGTGCCCTGACTGCAGGCGGCTCCGGGAGCAAGGCCGGCAGGTAGGCGTGCGTTGCCGCGCTGGTGATTAATTCGACCGACCCGCTCTCCGCAACTGCCCGGAAAGCGGCTATGAGATCCCTGCGGTAAACACGGACATACAGATCACGGGTGGCAGTAAAATGCCGGTGATACATCCGGGCCAGGGGGAAGAAGTCGGGAGCGCTCCTGGTGCGCGCCATCTCCTCCTCAGCCAGGGCTATCAGGCGGTCGAGATGCCCGCAGTAGCGCTCCTGCAGAAGGCGGTCGCTGAACATTGCGATCAGTGTGGGCGACAGCGACAGGGTCATGCGGAACAGGACGCGGTCGTTGAGCAGCTGCTCAAACATCCGGAGCAGGGGGATGTAGGTTTCTGTCAGGGCCTCATACAGCCAGTTTTCTTCCAGATAGTGTGCGTGTTCCGGAGAGCGTACATACGGAAGATGCGCATGCAGTACGATCGAAAGAAAACCGGGTGTATCCTGAGAGGTGATTGTTCGCGCCATGTGAAATGATACAGGATATGGCTGAGCGGGGCAAGGCGAATTGAAAAAAATCGTCCCCGTCTGCAGAATAGACGCATGCAGATATTTCTCGATGACCGCCTTGTCGATGAATCCGAAGCAAAGGTTTCTGTCTATGACCACGGCTTCCTCTACGGTGACGGGGTGTACGAGACGATGCGTGTCTATGATACGGTAGTCTTCAGGCTGGAGGAGCATCTCGGCCGGCTTGAACGGTCCGCCTCCCTGATTCGCCTGCGGATGTCGGATCGGACGTTTATCGCCGGAGCTGTTCATGAAACGCTGCGTGCAAACCGCCTGGCTGAAGCCTATGTGCGGGTGACGCTTTCGCGCGGCAAGGGGCCGATTGGGCTCGACCCCGCTCTCTGCAGCAAGCCGACGCTTGTTATTATCGCGGAGCCCTTTCATCCGTATCCCGGGAAACTCTATCAGGATGGCGTGGATCTCGTGATCTCCCCGGTCATCCGAAACCATATCAGGGCAATAAATCCGATGATAAAGTCGCTGAATTTTCTCAACAATATTCTTGCAAAGTCTGACGCAAAGGACCGCGGGGCCTATGAGGCTATCATGCTGAATGCCGAGGGGTACCTTACCGAGGGGACGGTCTGCAATATCTTTTTTGTCAGGGATGGAGCGGTCTGTACGCCGTCTGTTGATGCGGGCATTCTGGATGGTATTACGCGGAACATCGTCATTGGCCTGGCGCGGGAAGCGGGTCTTTCGGTATATGAAGGGCTTTATACCCCGCATGACATCCGTCGTGCAGACGAGGTGTTTTTTACGAATACGACTGCTGAGGTAATGCCCGTCTCCAGGGTTGAGGATAGGGTCTATCCGGTCGGTCCCGTTGCACGAAAACTCCGGGCACTCTATCAGGATAAGGTCGCGGGATATGTCTGCTTATTCCGGGATGGTCAGAAAGAGGTAGACTGAAAGCAGGCTGAAGGCCCCCGGCATAATCCATGCGGCAAGAAGGGGATGCAGTATTCCTGCATAACCCATCGAGAGGAAGAAGGTATAGCTGAACCCGTAGATTAGACTTATGAGAAGACCAAGCCCTGCGCTGAGAAAGCCCCCGCTGTTCCCCATCCGCAGGGCCAGCGATATCCCGAGCAGCATCATGAATATCGTAATGAGGGGGAACGAAATCTTGGAATTGATGTCAACGGCCAGCTTGATATTCCGGAACCCTGCATGTTTCAGTTTTTGCATGTACCGGTAGAGTTCGGTAATGTCCATCTCCTCGGTTGTCTTCATTTCCTGGACAAAAAGGTCAGGGGATTCAAGGTTTCCGTAAGGCAGGGAGGGGAGCTTTTCGGTCCTGCCCGTATCAATGTGGGAAATGGTTACGTCCTCAAGAACCCAGGTCTTTCCGTCCCAAAAGGCCCTGTCTGCGGCAATCCGCTCCTTCAGGACGTTCTTCCCGATGACAAAGATGCTGATGCCCTTTGCCACCTTTTTTTCGGCATGGTACAGCTCTATTTTCACAGGTGAACCGTCGATGCTGCGGAGCCAGAGCATCCCGCTGTCGAAAACTACTTTTTTTGCGTTACCTTCAAGATAGTCCTTCAGGCTGAAGGCCTGCCGGGTAAGCCCGGGGACGACAAATTCGCCGACCAGGAAGGCAAATATGCAGAGGGAGATGCCGGTCGCAATAAAGGGGAAGAAAAGAGAACGCAGTTTGCCCCCAGCCGCCTTGATCGCAAGGACCTCCTTCCGCCGGGAGGCCTGGCTGAAGACGAACATGCCCGAGATGAGCACCGACATCGGCAGGAGATACAGAAAGAATTTGGGCATGATATAGATCGAATAGAGCATCAGGTTGAGCGGCGAGGGTTTGCCAGGCAGAAACCCCTGGATCCTGCCGGTCAGGTCGATCAGGCTGAAGATGAGAGAGAGCCCGACAACCAGCAGGCCGAGGAGTATGAAGAACTCCTTAAGGTAAAGCCTCTGGACGATCTTCATCGGGTACTCTCGCGCCGGTAGAGCATAAGGCCGATAACCCCGAGCAGCAGCGTTGTGGCCCAGGCCCCGGCGTAATGGGGGACGCGGGACTGCAGGGCAAGGCTTTCGCAATATATCTGCAGGACATAGTATCCGGCGAAGACGGTCAGGCCTGTCATCAGGCCAAGAAGCTTTCCTGACTTGCCCGACATGAGGGACAGGGGAGGGGCAAGCAGGATGAGCACAAGGCAGATGACCGGAAGCGACAGCCTCCGGTGGAGTTCAAGATAAAGGGCGATGCGTTCCTTCTCCTCGTTTGTCTCACTGATCCTGCGTAAAAGTTCGGCCGGCATAAGCTCAAATTTCTTCAGGGCAGGAGAATAGGGGGAGAGGGTCATGGAGAACTGGTAGCGGTCAAAGAACAGTTCGATGATATTGGTGCCTTTAATAATATTAATGTATCCGTCGTCCAGTGAAAGGCTGAGGACGAAGTCGTCTTTCATCGTCAGCCTTCCCTCCCGGGCCATGAGGACCTTCGGCTCTTCCTTGCTCCGGTTATCATAGATGAAGATGTCTTCGAGGATATCCCCGTTCTTACCCCTTACCAGGATAACGAGGTCCTTCAGCGACGTGTTGAAGGTCCCGGCCTCGACAGCCAGCGCTGCCTTGACCGCAATCATCTTGGCCACCTCGTCGCGCAGCTTGACACTGCTCTTGGGACCGAGATAGAAGCTGAAGGCGATACTGAAGACGAACCCCAGGAGCGCTACCACCATAACCGGATAGGAGATCTGCCTGAAGCTCATCCCGCTCGCCCGGAGGATGATGATTTCATTGTCCATTGTCATCCTTCCATAGACAACGATCGGGGCGAGGAGAATGGCCATCGGGATCGTGAGCGCCAGGAGAGAAGGCTGAAGGTAGAGGATCAACTGGGCCATGTCGCAGGCAGAGGTGCCAAGGCCTGAGAGGTGACGGGTCAGTTTCAGTATCTTCTCCATCATGAGAATCGAGTTCAGAAAGGCGATGATCAGAAGGAACATGACGAGCAGCTCTTTCAGAATCGAACGGTAGATGATTTTAACCATGCAGGACATTCTACCATAAGAGGATACCCCTTGGCCCTGCTACCCCACCCAGGCAATTTTCACAGGCCCGAAGGGTGCATAGTCCGGCAAAGACCCCTGCCGAAGGACTGTCCTATATTTGCCAGTGTTGTGTTGAAAAATAGATACACATTATTATGTTTTTTTAATAATTGTCCGTATGAAATTCATGCATTAACAGATTGAATTTAAAGAATATATATCCATTTGTCCGTTTGAGTCCCGATTTGGCCTTCTTTTTGCAAAGTAATGGACTGAAATAACAGACGTGCCGGACAAGAGGCTGCGGGAATGCTTATAGGCTTATTAATAATCTTGACAAACCGGGCGTCGAAATGATATAAATTTCCACTATTATAACGACTAGGAATATGCAGTTAAGGCTAAATCATAGTTGACCACTGTTTCCATGGGAAGCAGAACTTTGTACAGGGAGGTGATAACAAGGTCTATTCTCAAGCTGGTACAAAAAAAGGTTTATCGCAAAAAAATCCGCCCTTGGCGGACAAAATATTTAGTTAGATATCGCATGGAAGTCCGGTATGGGCAGTATGGACTTGGATGAGATATCAAAACTCTACCTTTATAGAAGGAGGGATAGTACATTGAAAAAGTTTTTAGCGATTATTTTAGGCGCACTTTTCGTAATGAGCTTTGCAGCAAGTGCTTTCGCTATCCATGCTGAGATCCCGTCAGAGACTCAGGCAATCGTAGCAAAAGGCACAACCCAGATCACCCTTGGCGGTGAGCTGAGGACCAGAGGCTGGTACCAGAAGAACATCGTTTCCGGCGCACCGGCATCCTCAACCTCTCAGGCATGGTATGACCAGAGGGTCAGACTGAGCGTCGACGCTAACGTATCCCCGAATGTTCAGGGTTATGTCCAGCTCGAGGCAGGCGACAGCCTTACCTCTGATGTAACCAAGTGGGGTAACTTCAACAGCAAGCTTCCTGGTTTCACGATCCTTCAGTCCTGGATGCTTTACAAGGGCACTGGCCTCTTCGGCTTTGGTTCAGGCCTCAAGATTGGTCATATGCCTCTTGCACTTGGCGAGAAGCAGTTCTTTGATCACACCAGGTTCGGCGATGATGCAATCGTCTTCTTCATGGATCCGATGAAGGAACTCCATGTCGGCCTTCTTGCTATCAAATTTGCTGAAGGTTCTGCCAGCGACAACACCGATGACCTTGATGGTTATGTTGCCCTTGCAACATACAAGCTTGATCCGAAGAACACCGTTGGTATCAACTACACCTACCTGAACAACTCTGACAGCAGATTCTCACACCAGAACCTTGGTCTCCATGCAAATGGCAACATCTCTGGTTTCGGTTACAAGGCTGAGGCAGACATTCAGTTTGGCGATGCCAGCGCACACTCAGAGTTCAAGGGTTATGCAGTCATGCTGGGCGCTAACTACAAGATTGATCCTGCAACCGTCAGGGGCAGCTTTGCTTATGGTAGCGGCCCTGACTCAAGCGCAGATGTCAAGATGTTCACCCCGTATCTCAGCGCAGTGCAGAACTACACCCTGATCTATGATTACAGGGTCAAGACTACTGCCAATGCAACAGCAATGGGTCTTGCCAACACCACGTACTATAACCTTGGCGCAGACTTCTCCCCGATGAAGGACCTCTCAGCTTCTGTTGATGGTTACATCCTCAGAGCTTCAAAGTCCAATTCACCGAGCGGCTCAAAGGATGCTGGCTGGGAAGTTGATCTTAAGGTTGTATACAACGTTGCCAAGAACCTTACCTACCAGGTTGATGCTGGCTACTTCAAGACCGGCAAATTCTATGGTGACAGCAGGGAAGACGTAACCGTTGTAAGAAACGCAATCACACTCAGCTTCTAACTCAGGAAGCAGGAGTCGTCTGAAAGGCGGGTCGAAAGACCCGCCTTTTTTTTGTTGAAATTTCTGATCATCTTCTTTCAATTTCGGGGAGGCGTACGGTATAGTACACTATGGACTGCAGGCGGATACTAAAGAAATTTAAAGGGAAAAGGATACTGGTGGTGGGGGACCTTATCCTTGACCACTACATATGGGGTTCGGTGAACCGTATATCTCCTGAGGCTCCGGTGCCTGTTGTCGAGGTCTCGAGGGAGAGTTCTCTGCTGGGGGGAGCCGCCAATGTTGCGCGCAATATCGTCTCCCTCGGCGGCGAGGCTGCGGTTGTCGGTATCATAGGTCACGACCGGGCCGGCGAAATGCTCGTCTCGATGCTGGAGTCAGAGGGCATCCCTCTCGGGGGAATATTCGAGGCTGGCCGTCCTACAACAATAAAGACCCGTGTCATAGCCCATAACCAGCAGGTCGTCAGGTTCGACAGGGAGGATCGTGCGTATCTCAGTGCCAGGGTTCTGAGGGGAGTTTCTGAATATATAACCTCGGTCCTTGCCGGTTTTGATGCCGTGATTATTTCTGATTACAAGAAGGGGGTTGTCTCCCGGAAACTCATAGAACTTATGGTGCTGCATACAAAGAAGCGGCATCTTTTTATTGCAGCGGACCCCAAGGTCGGGCATTTTGATTTTTATCGGGGGGTTTCGCTGATAACGCCGAACAGGGCTGAAGCATCCCGCGGCTCTGGAATAGAGATCCGTGACGATAGTAGTCTGCAGAAGGCCGGGAGGAAACTCTTGCGGGACCTGCAGCTGAAAGCGGTGCTCATTACCCGGGGAGAGGACGGGATGAGTCTCTTTACGAAGGACAGCGCTGTGCATATTCCGACCGTGGCTCAAAAGGTTTACGATGTTACCGGAGCAGGCGATACGGTTATATCAGCGTTTGCGCTGGCCTATGCAGCAGGGGCCTCGCTGGAGGAAGCTGCGGAACTTTCAAACCATGCGGCGGGCATTGTGGTCGGCGAGGTTGGGACGGCCGTTGCCAGTCCTGCCCAGATCTTGCGGTCCTTCCGGTGAGCAGCCCGGTCATCGGGAGCTCCGGCCGCACCAGGGCGATAGCCCTCTATTCAGGAGGTCTTGACAGCACCCTTGCGGTCCTTGCCGTGCTGAGGCAGGGAATCGAGGTGAAGGCAATTACCTTTCTGAATCACTTTGGGTGTGATATCTCTGACAAGTCGTCCTGCTCCAAGGACCCTTTTGCTGCGTCGGCAAAATTCGGGTTCGAGGTCAAACTCTGTCACCTGTCGGAAAAATTCATAGAGATCGTCAAAAATCCGAAGTTCGGCCATGGCAGGAATATGAATCCGTGTATGGACTGCCGCATCCTGATGCTGCAGGAGGCCAAGGAATTTATGCAGATGACCGGCGCAGACTTTATCCTGACCGGTGAGGTGCTCGGTCAGCGGCCGATGAGCCAGCGCAGGGATGCCCTTGATATCATTGACCGCGAGACAGGGCTGCGGGGCAGGGTTCTGAGGCCGCTCAGCGCAAAGCTGTTAAAGCCTACCCTGGCTGAAGAGCAGGGCCTTGTTGACCGGGAGCAGCTTTACGGCTTCGGCGGCCGCACCCGAAAGCCTCAGATGGCGCTTGCCCGTGAGTTTGGCCTGACCGATTACCCTTCTCCTGCCGGGGGTTGCCTGCTCACCGAGCCGAACTATTCCTTCAGGCTGCGGGAACTTCTGCATTGCGACCCGTCACCCGGATTGCATGACTACCACCTGTTGCGGCTTGGCCGGCATTTCAGGATCGGGCCGCTCTGCAAGGCGATTGTGGGGAGAGACCAGTCAGAGAATGCGATGATTCTGAGCCTGGCGGGCGAGAAGAGTATCTCCCTCCACGTGCCCGACTATGGAAGCCCGGTCACCCTGATCACCGGGACCGCTGTCACGGAAGAAGACCTTGCAACCGCAGCTGCTCTCTGTGCCCGGTATTCTGATGCCCGGGCACTCGATACGGTGGCTGTCGCTGTATCGGATGGCGGCAAGGACTATCTGATTCAGGTCAGACCGGCAGACGCGGCGATGATCGACAGTCTCCTGGTCGAAAGAAAGAAGACCGGGGCGTCTGCTATTCTATATTAAAGACCGCGGTTTCCTTGATACCGGGGATGTATTCCCCAACGGGAACGAGCTTTCTCCCGTCGCTGACACAGCCGATTATGATGGTCCAGAGCTGGTTCAGTTCCGCCTTTTCACGGTCAGTCTCTGGAATCATTTTTAGCAGGGTACCTTCAAGTTCTATCTTCATCTGTATTCCTCCGCGTAATAAGATTACGTCCTCTTTTTCATTATAAAAAAATCTGGTAACTTATGCACCAAAAATAAATTATGATCAGTCTTTGCCGGTTTTCCAGTAAGGCCTGGAGAGATCCTCAAAGATGGCGGTGGCGGCGACCGCCCCCTGGCTCACGGCAGTAACAATCTGTTTTATCCCCCCGGTAATATCTCCGGCTGCATATACATGGCTCACGCTGGTTCTCTGATTTCCGTCCACCCGCACATAGCCGTCTTCATCAAGTGCGGCTCCCAGCGTCATCGCAGGCTGATTTGCGGGAATATACCCGATTGCGATGAATATCGCCTCAACAGGGTGGTCAGACACGGTATGGTCAAGCATATTTTCCAGAACAGCGCCGGTTACTGTCTTGTCCCCGACAATGCTGCGCAGTTCTGAGTTGAAGATAACCGGAACGGCATTCTTTTTCAGTTCCTGCTGCAGAAACCGCTCTGCCCGCAGCTCCCCCCGTCGGTGGACGATTGTGACGTCGGCCCCGATTTTCTTGAGGTAGAGGGCTTCGCTCGCTGCGGTATTGCCTCCTCCCACCACGAATACCTTCCTGCCGTCTCTGAAGAAATACCCGTCGCAGGCAGCGCAGTAACTGACACCCTTCCCCTGGTATTCACGCTCCCCGGGGACGCCGAGCTTTTTGCTTTCGGCTCCCGAGGCTATCAGCACCGCCTTTACCAGATAGGCAGCCCTGTTTGTGGTAACCTCGAAGCCCTGATCGGCTTTCTGAATGCCGGTTACCTCCTCACCTTCATGGATGTCGGCATATTCCATGGCCTGCAGTAACATCATGTCCATCAACGCCTTCCCCCCGATGCTGGTAAAGCCCGGATAGTTTTCAACGACGGGAGTAATGGCTACCTGGCCCCCTATATTCGCCTTTTCCAGCACAACGGTCGCAAGTCCGCTCCGCTCGGCATAGATTGCCGCCGTAAGCCCGGCAGGGCCGGCACCGATGATAAGGAGGTCGCGTTCTCTCCTGGAGGTGTCCCCGGTGCGCCGGACCTGTGACGGAGCTGCCGTAAGCACCTCCTCGATGAACGCCTCCTCGGGCTGCAGGCCGGCGCCGACGAGACGGTCGTTCACAAACGTCTGGGGGACAGAGAGCGCATTATACTGAAGTGCGAGATCACGGTTCTCGTAGATTTCAACAATCTCGGCTGCGATGAGGCCGGGCCTCTCTATTGCGGCAGAAATGGCGAGGCCCGTTTGGAGCGGACAGTACGGACAGGTCGGACTTACAAAGACCCTGACAGTCCGCGGTTCAGTCAGGGCTGCAAGCCTCTCGCGTGACTGCGCGGAAAGAAGGGTCTTTCCGGTCGAGGCCATAAGGACTGCCATAAGGAAGACGCGGGCCTCCTCACCGGCGGGGGCCCCCAGGAGCGTGATGGCATATTTCTCAGGAGCTATCAGGATGGTCGGGGACCGGGTAATGCCGCGCTCTTTCGCCTGAACTCCCCCGATATCCTCAGCCGTCACGATGACCTTTTCTGTCAGCGACGCAAGTTCACGGAGAAGCCGTGCGCAGTATTCATTGAAAGGCCTGTTTTCATCACCGCCGCTGAACAGGACAAGCGATACCGGTTCTTTCATCTGCAGAAGGTCTTCCTGCAGAATCTTCCTTGCTTTATCAGTCAAAAGTGGTTTCTGTTTCTGCATTGCGTCTCCGTGTCAGTTTTCTCTATTTTACCCGAAAAAAACGCTCTTGGCGCGCAAATATCCCGGTGGACTTTTCTTGACTTGAAAATATCTGCTCATATAAGATAATACCTTACCGGGACTACAATCCATCGGAGCGCGCTCAACGGCGATCTTCGGGATGCTGAAAGGGAAGAGAGATGAAAGTCGCCATTGGCAGTGATCACGCTGGATTTGCACTCAAGGAAGAGATCAAGGGGCTGCTGAAGACCCTTGACGCCGACGTGGTCGATTGCGGGACTGAGACACCTGAGTCCGTCGACTACCCTGATTTTGGGGAGAAGGTTGCATCCCTGGTCTCCACCGGAAGGATTGAGAAGGGGATTCTGATCTGCGGAACCGGGATAGGCATGTCGATGGTTGCGAACAAATTTCCGAATGTCCGGGCCGCCCTCTGCAACGAACTTTTCGGCGCGCGGATGAGCCGGATGCATAACGATGCGAATATCCTGGTGATGGGAGGTCGTGTGATCGGAAAGGATCTGGCGGCCGAGATCGTCAGGACCTGGATCACGACACCGTTTGAGGGTGCGCGCCATTCTAACAGACTCATGA
Organism: uncultured Thermodesulfovibrio sp.; assembly: GCA_964499365.1. Lineage (GTDB taxonomy): Bacteria > Nitrospirota > Thermodesulfovibrionia > Thermodesulfovibrionales > UBA6898 > PALSA-1316. The sequence continues at coordinate 89,283 of CAZCKU010000005.1, read as the reverse complement.
AAATCAAGAAAATAGAGGAATGTTTAAATACCCATGGAACATGAAAGTCTTGTTGCCGCAGATCCCCTAGTCTTCGACGCTATCCAGAAGGAAAAGAGCAGGGAACATGAAAAGATCCTGCTCATTGCCTCTGAGAATTATGTCAGTTTGCCGGTACTTGAAGCACTTGGGTCGGTTTTTACCAATAAATATGCCGAAGGCTATCCCGGCAGGAGATACTACGGCGGTTGTGAATATGCCGATATCGTGGAGAACCTTGCCATAGAACGAGCGAAGGCGATCTTTGGGGCCGACCATGTCAATGTACAGCCCCACTCGGGATCTCAGGCAAATATGGCCGTCTATTTTTCGATGCTGAAACCAGGCGATACGATTTTGGGTATGAGCCTTAATCATGGCGGTCACCTCACGCACGGCGCCTCGGTCAATTTTTCCGGGATGCTCTACAAACACGTACCCTACGGCGTGAACAAGGATGGCTATATTGATTATGACGATGTCAGGAGACTGGCACGGGAACATCGTCCCCGAATGATCATCGTCGGTGCGAGTGCCTACTCCCGGGTGATCGACTTCAGGCAGTTCGGAGATATAGCGAAAGAGGTCGGGGCCTGGCTCATGGCGGATATTGCCCATATAGCCGGCCTCATCGCGGCAGGGCTGCACCCCTCTCCGGTGCCCCATGCTGATTTTGTTACCACGACGACGCATAAGACGCTGCGCGGCCCGCGCGGCGGCATGATCATGTGCAGGGCCGAATATGCAAAGGCCGTTGACAAGCTCATTTTCCCCGGAATTCAGGGGGGGCCTCTTGTCCATGCGATTGCGGCGAAGGCCGTTGCGCTGAAAGAGGCCATGAGCGGGGAATTCAAGGCGTACCAGCAGCGTGTTGTTGACAACGCCAGAACCCTTGCCGAAGGACTTGTTTCGCACGGATTCAGGATCATATCGGGTGGTACAGACAACCACCTGATGCTGGTTGACCTGACCGGGAAGGGGATCACCGGCAAAGAGGCGGAAGAGGCCCTTGACAGGGCCGGCATAACAGCGAACAAGAATGCCATCCCCTACGACGAGAGGCCTCCTGCCGTAACGAGCGGCATACGCCTGGGCACTCCCTGTGTGACGACCCGCGGCATGGGTACGGCGGAGATGAAGGTGATTGCGGACCTGATCAATTCGGTAATCAATAACAGCGGTGACCAGACTGCGATGGCTGAAAATGCTGAAAAGGTTAAGACCCTCTGTGACCGTTTCCCGATTTACCGGTGAGCCCCGGCCTAAGCCCGGCGCCATAGTGCGTGAGAAGGCAATGCCTGCAGAATTTTCGTTTACACCTCCCTGTCCCCTTTTGTTGACCTCATGAAATGTCCTTTTTGTGAAAACCTTGAAGACCGGGTGATAGACTCCCGGACAAGCAAGGAGGGCGATGCGATCCGCCGGAGGCGGGAGTGCCTCAAATGCAGCCAGCGTTTTACGTCCTACGAGCGTGTTGAAGATGTGGTCCCGATGGTGGTCAAGAAGGACGGGCGGCGTGAACCCTTTGACCTTGCGAAGATCAGGTCCGGCCTGCTGATCTCATGCAAGAAGAGGCCTATTGGCACTGATCAGCTGGACGGCATCGTCGAGACTATCGAGAAGAAACTTGTCGGTCTCGGGGTCAAAGAGGTACAGAGCGCCTGGATCGGTGAGCAGATCATGGCTGCCCTGAAGGATCTTGATAAGGTCGCCTATGTCAGGTTTGCATCGGTCTACCGGCAGTTCAAAGACATCAACGACCTCATGGACGAAGTCCGCACCCTGTTTGAACAGAAAGACCGTACGAAAAAATAACCGTTCCCTCCCCCCTGTGTCATCATTGGCACAAATTCTGCATAACGATTATCTATTATGTTAACAGTTTCGATAATATGTGCTATATATAAGGGATACCCTTATGGTTACCCCTGTTGATACAGCGAAGACGATTATGAACGATGAAGAGTTTACTCTTCTCCAGGAACTCGTCAGCAAGGAGTTCGGCATTGTCCTGAAGGGGGCAAAACGTTCCGTGCTGCAGACCAAGGTCTCTCAGAGGCTCGGTGTTCTCCGGCTCAGGACGTTTCGTGAGTACCATGACTTCATTCTGGCCGACCCTTCGAAGGAGGAGCTGTATCGCCTTGCATCGCACATAACGAACAATGAGACCTATTTCTTCAGGGAGAAACAGCAGTTCGATATCTTTCGTCTCCTCCTGGAGGATATCAAGGCAGAAAAACAGAAGGTGGGTAAAAACACGCTGTGTTTTCTGTCCCTGGCCTGTTCCTCCGGGGAGGAGGCGTATACCATGAACATTATGATCCAGGAGAGCGGGCTCTTTGTCTGGGACTGGGATATCAGGATTATCGGGGTCGATATCGACCGGGATGCGATTGAGCGGGCCCGCAAGGCGGTATACCGGAACAATTCGTTCCGGGCAGCAGACAGTGACTTCCAGATCATAAAGAAATTTTTTGTCAGGGACAGTGACCGCTATCTGCTGAAAAAGCACCTGACAAAAAATGTCGAGTTCAGGCACGGCAACCTTATTCAAAAAAAGACATTTGAAGGATTGAGCGAGATTGATGTTATCTTCTGCCGGAATGTCATGATTTATATGAGTGACGAAACGATCAGGCTGATTGCCGAGCATCTCTATTCCGTGCTTTCGGATACGGGTTATCTTTTTGTGGGCGCCTCCGAAAGCCTGATTCAGAAGACAGCGCTCTTTTATCCCGAGCACATCCGGGGTACCATCGTCTACCGCAAGAACCTGAAGGCCAAAATCGGGCAATAGCCCCGCGCAGAGTTTACAAACACGCCGGACTTATGCTATAAAATAAGGTCAATTGGGGAGTCGTCCAAGGGCAAGACGGCAGATTCTGGATCTGCTTATAGGGGTTCGAATCCTCTCTCCCCAGCCATACGGTCCCATCGTCTAGCGGTCTAGGACGTGGCCCTCTCAAGGCTAAAACACGGGTTCGATTCCCGTTGGGACCGCCAAATTTCTTCCTGATTACGCAATGAGGCTGTGAGACCACGGTTTGAACCTCAGACTATTGCTGTTGCCAACGGGGAAATCCGCCGTAGAGACGCGGGGGCTTTTATCCTTTGCCGGCCTGATTTGCGGGCCCGTGATTGACTCAAATCCTGCATATTCGTTAATATTTCTGTATGCATCATTCTGACTTCGTCTCCCTGCATCTCCATACTGAATACAGTCTGCTCGACGGGGCAATACGCATTAAAGAACTGGTCGAACGGGCAAAGGAATTCCGGATGCCTGCGCTTGCCATGACCGATCACGGCAACCTCTTTGGCGCGGTCGAGTTTTATAAGCAGGTGAAGAAGGCCGGCATCAAACCCATCATCGGTTGCGAGATCTATGTGGCACCGGGCAGCAGGCTGGACCGCGGTGGCAGTGAGGGCGAGGGGGCAGCCTTCCACCTTATTCTCCTGGCCCGTGACAACACCGGGTACCGAAACCTTGTTACCCTGGTCACGAAGGCATATCTCGAAGGTTTCTATTATAAGCCGCGGATAGACATGGACCTTCTCGAACAATACAGCGGCGGCCTGATCGGCCTTTCGGCCTGCCTGAAAGGGGAGATTCCCTTCTGTCTGCAGAAAGGCTATCTCGACCGCGCGCGAGAGCGCGCACTCCAGTTCAAGCATATCCTCGGCCCCGAGAATTTTTATCTCGAGATCCAGGAGAACGGGCTCCCCGAGCAGCGTGCGGTGAATAGCCAGCTGGTAGAACTGGCCCGGGAACTCCATATCGGCCTCGTTGCAACGAACGACTGCCACTACCTCAGGAAAGAGGATGCGAAGGCCCACGATATTCTTCTCTGTATCCAGACGGCGAGGACGCTGAAGGACACCAACCGGATGAAGCTGAGCACCGACGAGTTCTATTTCAAGTCACCCGAAGAGATGAAAGAGGCCTTCAGGGAGTATCCTGAGGCGATAAGCAATACCATCGCGATCGCCGAGAGGTGCAATGTCGAATTCAAACTCGGGGAAAGCCTCCTCCCCCGGTATAAGGTGGAGACCGGGGAGACCCCTGACGAGTACCTGCACAAATTGGCGGGCGACGGACTTGGGGCGAAATTCGATGGTGGAGAGATCCCCCAGGCCTACAGGGACAGACTCGACTACGAGCTTTCGGTGATCAGAAAGATGGGGTATGCGTCGTACTTCCTGATCGTCTGGGACTTCATCAGTTACGCGCGGTCAAAGGGTATCCCGGTCGGTCCGGGAAGAGGTTCTGCTGCAGGCAGTCTTGTTGCATATACCATCGGGATTACCGAGATCGACCCGATCCAGTATAACCTTCTCTTTGAGAGGTTCCTGAACCCTGAGCGGATCAGCATGCCGGATATCGATGTCGACTTCTGCCAGGACAGGCGGGGTGAGGTCATCACCTATGTTTCGGAGAAGTACGGCAAGGACCATGTTGCCCAGATCATCACCTTCGGGACGATGGCGGCCAAGGCTGCGATCCGGGATGTCGGCCGGGCCATGGATATGCCCTATGCCGAGGTCGACCGGATTGCGAAGCTGGTGCCGAACACCCTGAAGATCAAGCTGGAAGACGCCTTGAAGGCTGAGCCGCAGATGAAGGAGCTTTACGATACCAACCCTGAGGTGAAGGAACTGCTTGATGTTGCGATGCGGCTGGAGGGCCTGAACAGACATGCCTCGACGCATGCTGCCGGTGTTGTTATCGCGCCGGTCCCGCTGACCGACTATACCCCTCTGTATCGGAGCCCCTCTGACGACAGCATTGTCACCCAATTTGATATGAGTTCTGTCGAGGGGATGGGTCTTCTGAAGTTCGACTTCCTTGGCCTGAAGACCCTCACCGTGATACAGAAGACGCTTGATCACCTGCGGCAGAGCGGCAGGGATTTCGCTATCAAGGATATGCAGCTGGATGACCCAGAGACTTATGAACTGTTGAGTTCAGGCCAGACGACCGGGGTCTTTCAGCTTGAAAGCGCAGGGATGAAGGACATACTGGTCAAGATGACGCCCAACCGCTTCGAGGATCTTATCGCCCTGGTGGCCCTTTACCGGCCGGGGCCTATCGGCAGCGGCATGATCGACGACTTCATCAAGAGGAAGAAGGGCAAGGTTGCCGTAAAATATGACCTCCCGCAGCTCAAGGAGATCCTGGATGAAACCTATGGGGTTATCCTCTACCAGGAGCAGGTCATGCGGATTGCGAACAAGCTCGGGAATTTTTCGCTCGGTCAGGCCGATCTCCTCAGAAAGGCCATGGGTAAGAAGCTGGATGACATCATGGCAAAGCAGAAGGAGCATTTCGTAGCCGGAGCCATCAAGAACGGCATCCAGGAGAAGAAGGCTGAGAAGATATTCGACCTGATGGCCCTGTTTGCGGAATACGGATTCAACAAGTCCCATTCCGCCGCCTATGCCTATGTCTCGTTCCAGACGGCGTATCTCAAGGCGCACTATCCCGTTGAGTTCATGGCCGCCACCCTGAGTGCTGACATGAACGATACAGACAAGATCGTCAAGTCCATTAGTGAATGCCGCAAGATGAAAATAGAGATCCTGCCTCCGGACATCAACGAATCCGGCAGCGAGTTCAGGGTGATCGGCAATGCGATCAGGTTCGGACTTGCAGCGGTCAAGGGCGTTGGGCAGGCGGCGATCGAATCGATCATCGAGGTGAGAAACAGCGGGGGACCCTTTGCGTCGGTCGCTGAATTCATAACGAGGGCCGACACCCGCAAGGTGAACAAGAAGGTGATTGAAGGTCTGGTGAAGGCCGGCGCATTTGATTCGCTCCGGATCAGCCGTGCAGCTGCCATGGATATGGTGGCTGATACGCTGAATGGCAGCGGGAAGGCGAAGAATACGGATCAGCAGAGCATGTTCGGCGACGAGACCCCCGAGCCGGTGACGGGTGGTGCGGAATGGGATGAGAGCGAACTGCTGATGCATGAGAAGGAGGCGCTCGGGTTTTATATCACCGGACACCCCCTGACCAAATATAGTCAGATGCTGGCAAAGCTGAAGGCGAAGAGAACATCTGATGTTGAGACCGCGCCGGATAAGGAAGAAGTCGTTCTGGGTGGAGTCCTCAGGTCTATCAAGAAGAAGAATGTAAAATCAACCGGCGACATGATGGCGTATGTCACGCTGGAGGACGATGAAGGCAGCGTTGAGGTGATTATCTTCTCCGAACTCTTCAAGAGTGTCAACATGCTCATAAAGAAAGATGCACTGGTCCTGATCAAGGGGAGTATCGACCGCGACGAAAAAGGTGTGCGGGTGCGTGCCCGCGAGGTCGCTCTGCTCGAAAAGGCCGGCCTCAACGGGTTTAAACGCATTGAGATTTCCCTGCCCGAGACCGGGGCATCCGGCGAGCAGATGAAGGAGATCAGGTCTCTGGTCTCCCAATATCCTGGCGACCTGCAGCTCTATCTCAAAATACGCCTGCACGGGGTCCAGACGGTCATCGCGACCGATATCGGGCTGAGGCCTGACAAGCTGCTGATATCGTCGATCGAAACCATGACCGGCAGCGGGGCGGTCACCTTATCATGATAAAATCGTATCTCGAATTCGAAAAACCGATTGAAGACCTTGAACTGAAGGTTGAAGAGCTGCGCCGGATCTCCGATGGCAAGGATATTAACCTTTCGGGTGAGGTGAAGAAACTCGAGAAGAAGGTCAGGGAGATGCGGACCGAGATATTTTCGAGGCTGACCCCGTGGCAGAAGACACTCCTTGCGCGGCATCCCGACAGGCCGTATACCCTTGATTACATTGGGCTTCTCGTTGAGGATTTTGTTGAGCTGCACGGTGACCGCCGGTTTGCTGACGACAAGTCCATTGTCGGTGGCATCGGCAGGATACGGGGCCACAGCGTCATGATTATCGGGCACCAGAAAGGGAGGGGGACCAAGGAGCGGATATACCGCAATTTTGGCCAGCCCAATCCCGAGGGATACCGGAAGGCCCTGAGGCTGATGGAACTGGCGGAAAAGTTCAGAAAGCCGGTTATAACCTTCGTGGACACTCCCGGGGCCTTCCCGGGACTTGGTGCCGAAGAAAGAGGACAGGCTGAGGCGATTGCGACAAACCTGATGCAGATGTCGCAGCTCAGGACACCCGTGATATCCGTGGTAATCGGAGAGGGCGGCAGCGGGGGGGCCCTGGCCCTCAGCGTTGCCGACCGGTTGTATATGCTTGAACATGCCGTTTATTCGGTCATATCTCCCGAGGGGTGTGCCGCGATTCTCTTCAGAAAAGACGGCGAGCTTTCCCCTGAAGACTACTCCAGGGCTGCGGATGCGCTGAAGTTGACCGCCCAGGACCTCCTCGGATTCAAGATTATCGACGATATTATTGCGGAGCCGCTCGGCGGGGCCCACAGAAATGCCCAGCAGACGGCCGACAATATCGCGGCGCGGATAGTCGCGGCGATTGAGGAGTTGTCGGCAAAGGGTCCGGGCAAGCTGGTTGAGGACCGCTACAAGAGACTGAAAAAGATCGGCAGTTTTGCCTGATCATTCCCTGAGCTATTATGGAGGTATCATGAAAAAACTGGGTATAGTTGTCGTGCTGGGCATGTTGATGTTTGCCTGTCAGAGCAAGGATGAAGCAAAGCCGCAGTATCAGTTCCCCTCCGGAGGCGGGTCTGCCCCGAGCGGTCCGGTCGGCGGCGGTGCACTCCAGGGTCAGGATGAGATGAAGATGCTGAAAGAGGCTGCGGCAAAGGATCCGAAAAACCTGCAGGTCTGGATACGGCTGGGCAATCTGGCTATGGACAGCGGCCGGCATCAGGAGGCGATCGATGCATACCAGGAGGCACTCAAGCTCGATCCCAAGAATGTCGATGTCAGGGTTGACATGGGCACCTGCTACCGGAATGTGGGCAAGCCGGATGTGGCTGTCAAGGAATACCGGAAGGCCGTCGAAATCAACCCAAACCACCTGAATGCCCATAAAAATATGGGTGTGGTCCTGGCCTACGACCTCAGGGACAACGCCCAGGCGATCAAAGAATTCGAAAAGGTGCTTCAGATCGCACCGAACGCCCCTGATGCGCCGCAGATTCAGCAGGAGATACAGAAGCTGAAATCGTCAAAATAGCCTTTCTTCCGGATGCTCGAGAGGCTCAGGGACATACCGGACAGACCGGGCGTCTATATCTTTAAAGACGCCGGCAATGCGGTTCTGTATGTCGGCAAGGCCAAGGGGCTGAGGAGCCGGGTCAGGAGTTATTTCCAGAAGTCCTCGTCCCTGGATGAACGGAAGGCGGCGATGGTGAAGCTGGTGAAGGACTTCGAATATACCGTCACCGGCAATGAACTTGAGGCGTTCGTCCTCGAGGCGAATCTGATCAAGCAGTACCGGCCGAAGTACAATATTCTTCTCCGGGATGACAAGAGCTACCCCTACCTGAAGTTAACGCTCAAGGAGGAATGGCCCCGTCTGGAGGTTGTGCGGAGGATCAGGAAGGACGGGGCTCGGTATTACGGCCCGTATGTGCCTGCCGGCGACATGTGGAATATACTCTCTTTTATCCGCAACACCTTCAGGATTCCGACGTGCCGGTATTCCTTCGAAAAACGTCTCAGGCCCTGCATCCAGCATCAGATAAAGAGATGTGACGCCCCCTGTGACGGCAGGGTGGACCACGAGGCCTATATGAGGATGATCCACGAGATCAGGCTCCTCCTGGAAGGAAAAAACCGCAACCTCCTTGAGGCACTCGAAAAACGTATGCAGGATTTCTCGGACGAACTACGCTTTGAAGAGGCCGCGGCACTGCGTGACCAGATTAGTGCCATTCAGAAGATATCCGAAGAGCAGAAGATGGTTGCCCCTGAACTGGGAGACCTGGATGTTATCGGCTTAAACAGAGAGGGTGAAAAAGCGGCCTTCAAGCTCTTCTTTGTCCGGAACGGCATAATGACGGGGTACCGGCAGTTTGTGCTGGACCATACCTCTGGAGAGACCGACGGGGGGCTGATGGGAAGTTTTATCGAGCAGTTCTATACAAGAGAGATAATCCCTCCGCGCTCGGTTGCCTGTTCGGCTTTGCCTGAGGACCGCGAAATACTGGAGTCGTGGCTCTCCGGAAAGAGAGATGGCCGGGTCTCGATCATTCTCCCCGAACGGGGAATAAAAAAGGAACTGGTGACGATGGCCATCGAGAATGCCGCCATACTGCTGAAGGCAGGCCGCGCGGAGAACAAGGACGGGCTCGAAAAGGAACTTGCCGAGTTCCTTGGATTGTCCGATGTGCCGGCAGACCTCGGCGCCTTTGACGTCTCGAACATATCAGGAAGCGAACCGGTCGCGGCCTTTGTTTACTGGAAAGACGGGGGCTTCAGGAAAGAGCGGTACCGGCACATAAGAATGGATGCGGTCAAAGGGCCTGATGATTATGCGATGATGCGCGAGATGGTCAGGAGAACCTTTGAAAGACAGGGGCAGGACAGCACGTTGCCCGCTGCGCACCATCCTCCCGAAGAGCATGGGGGCACCGTTGTGCCTGCCCTCATCATCATCGACGGAGGCAGGGGCCAGCTCGAAGCTGCTCTGCAGGCGCTGGCTGATCTTGGGATAAAAACAAATGTTATCAGTATTGCAAAGGACCCTGACAGGGCCTTTATCCCCGGACGTGCTGCCCCGTTGGGACTGGAGGATGGGCTGCGGGTCCAGTTGCTGCTGAAGAGGATCAGGGACGAGGTCCACCGCTTTGCGATCGGCTATCACAAAAAACTGAGATCGCGGCGGATGCTCGAGTCCCCGCTCGAGAAGATACCGGGGATAGCAAAGAAAAGGAGGCTCGAACTCCTCAGACATTTCGGAAGCATGGAGGGGATACGCAGGGCCACGGCTGAGGAGATCGCCGGGCTGAAGGGTTTCAACCGGACGGTCGCTGAACGTCTCGTGGAGAGTCTGTCGGGTGCCCGTCCCCAGACTGACGGTCATTGATGTTCCTAAAGTATTTGTGTGTCCTCCTCCGGTTTAACCCGGTAGCCAGGATCTGCAGAAAAGCCCGGATTCCCCGACCAATCCTGCCTGCCGGCAGCCAGGTGGGGGAATGACATTCAGGTGAACAGACAACCTGTACGCAGTCGCTGAACAGTTTATTTATAAGGAGCGTTATCATGAATATCTTTATTTCAGGATCACTGGCATATGACAGAATAATGGACTTTCCGGGCCGGTTTGCGGATTATATACTCCCGGAGAAGATCCATATTCTGAATGTATGTTTTACCGTCAACGGTATGGTCGAAAAATTCGGTGGCACTGCGGGCAATATCGCCTACTCCCTTGCATTGCTGGACGAGCAGCCGGTCATCCTCGCCTCGATCGGCAAAGATTATGAACGGTATTTCGACTGGCTGAAGGAACACCGGATCTCCTTCGAGCATATCGCGATCGTCCCGTCGGAATTTACTGCCGGTGCCTATATTACGACAGACATGTCTGACAACCAGATAACCGGATTTAACCCGGGAGCAATGAAGTTTCCTACTGACCATGATTTTTCAGGCAGCAGCCCTGACGATACGCTGGTGCTGATAGCGCCGGGCAACCTGCAGGACATGATCGGCTATGCCGGGAAATGCCGGGAACAAGGCATCCGGTATGTCTGCGACCCCGGCCAGTCGCTGACGCAGTGGACGGGAGCAGATCTGCGCAGATGGATCGACGGTTCGCACATTCTGATATCGAACGACTATGAACTTGAGATGATCATGAAGATCACCGGCCTTGAGAAGCAAGATCTCCTTGGGATGACCGGCTGTCTCATCACCACACTGGGGGAGAACGGCGCGGTCATCAGCCGCGCCGACGGTGATATGAGCGTCCCGGTGGCACGTCCCGGTCAGGTGGTCGATCCTACCGGGGCCGGGGACGCCTTCCGCTCAGGCCTGCTGAAGGGCCTGGCAGACGGGAGGGATATCCTGACTGCTGCAAAGATGGGGGCTGTCGCCTCGGCGTATGCGATTGAGCATTACGGCACGCAGGAGCATTCATTTACGGTAGAAGATTTTGCTGCGAGATACAGGGAGAATTTCGGAGAGCTGACATAGGTCCCGGGCATTCGATGGGGCTGATATTCATGCGGTTCCGGCTTGAATTTGTCCGGAAGGAAATTTCAAAATAAGAGTTTAAAATTCATTTCTCGTCCCCGGGGATACAAAATCCTCGGAATGGCAGGCTGGGAGGTCCAGCATTTTAGAGCGTATCAATTATCGGCAGGTGTTTTTCTGTCTGGTCGCGGCAATACTGCTGTTCGGTGCCGGATGGTATGCGCACGGCCGCTTCTATTGCCAGTATAAGCTGCAAAAAGACCGGCGCGTGGTTGCTCAGGGATTTCGTTTCACCAGCCCGCTGCTGGATGTGGAACTCCCAGAGGGGGTTGTTATCGGCGACGAGCCGATTCCCTTCAAATACAAGATCAAGGCATATATTCAGAGACAGACTGACGCCGGAAAGGTGCATGCCGTGGCGGTTTACTACCGGGATCTCCATGACGGTCCCTGGTTCGGCATCAATGAAAAAACAGAGTTTAATCCTGCCAGCATGATGAAGGTTGCGGTGATGATCGCCTGGCTGAAGCGGGCCGAGAGAGACCCGCGGGCACTGGCCCGTACGTTTGCCTATGACGGCAGCAATGACAGGGGGGGGGTGCAGAATATCCCGCCTACCCTGACGATTGCCCCTGGCCGCAGATATACTGTAGAGGAGTTGCTGCGCTATATGATGAATTATTCCGACAACAATGCCACCGCGCTGCTGTATGAGGCTATGAACCCGGCTGAATTGAATGCTGTTCTGGATGGCATGGATGTGAACAATAACCCGAATGATGACGGGAATTCAATTACGATTCACGGATATTCAGGCTTTTTTCGTATTCTGTACAACGCCTCGTATCTGAACCGGGAGATGTCCGAGAAAGCACTGTATCTCCTGAGCCTGCAGGATTTTCCGCAGGGAATTGTTGCGGGGGTTCCCCAGGGGATTCCCGTAGCGGCGAAATTTGGCGAGGTTGCGCAGGGGAGTCATGGAGGGGACAGGCAACTCCATGAATTCGGAATCGTGTATCACCCGACGCGCCCCTATATCCTGGGAATTATGACAGAGGGCCATGATTATGACAGACAGAAGGAGATCCTCAGGGATATCTCCCGACTTATCTATGCTGAGGTGGATTCGGCAGTTATAAGGGGCTACAGCAGGTAGAACTCAGCAGTCGGGGTCGGAAGATACACTCTAGCGGTAGCCGCTGACTTTTATATACTTTTCCCAGATAAGGAAGAGTTCGGCAGTTGCCTTCAGGTCTCCTGCGCAGTATCGTGCGATTTCAGCATATTTACCTGACCTGTAGAGGTCTTTGACATCGAACCCTGTAATCCCGTCTTCTTTTGGGCTCTTGATGCCGAAGGTCCGGCACCACATGTCCAGGCTGAATTTCCTCCTGGTTGCACCGTAACACGTGAGCTGGTCGAAGAGGTCGATATGCTGGTCACCGTACCGGTTTGGCATGAGATCGCGCAGCGGCCTGATCCTGTGGACCGCCGAGCGTACCATGATGAACGGACAGTCAAAGCCCCGGCCGTTAAAGGTCACAAACTGCTTGCAGGTTCTTATCGTGTCCCAGAACTTGTTTATGATCTCTTCCTCGGTTCCGGTTTCATAGGTTATCCCCTCGTCCTCAAACGGGAGCAGCGGGTCGCTGTTGTTCTGAAAAAAGACCGTACCCCTGGCCGAATCAGGGTTATACATGCCGATCGCAATGATCTCACCGGTGTGAGGATAGAAGGAGAGGCTGTCCTTCACCTCCTGCTGCTCATCGTCCGTGTTTGCCCACTTCAGCAGATATTCCTGCACCTGCGGCTCCAGACTGTCGAATTCCCTGCCGGCTGTTTCGATATCAAATATTATGCGCGACAATGGCTTACGAGGCCTTTGGAAGCGACTTGAAGACGTTCCACGTCTTCAGGATATCGAGTGCCCTCTGCAGCTGGACATCGTCCTTTTCATCGACTTCAATCGGGGCGGTTTCTGCCTCTTCGGGTTTGGTTTCTATCTGCTCGTTCTTCAAATGCCGCGCAAGGTCTTTTTCCCTCAGGACGGGGTGCTCCTTGGCGCCGTTCTTCGATTCAAGCTTCAGCACAATATCCGGGGTGATTCCGGTGTTCTGGATAGAGGTGCCCTTCGGGGTATAGTACTTGGCGGTTGTCAGGCGGATGCCTGCGCCGTCGCTCAGGGGGATTACGGTCTGGACCGAACCTTTGCCGAAGGTCTGCGTGCCGAGTATTACCGCCCTGTTCCAGTCCTTTAGCGCTCCGGCAACGATCTCTGAGGCGCTGGCGCTGCCCTGGTTCACGAGAACGATCATCGGCTGGACATAGGGCCTGTCTCCTTCGGTCAGAAACTCGGCCTTTTCCCCGTTCCGCGTCTTGGTATAGACAACAAGCTTGCCCCGCGGGAGAAACTGGCCCGAGACCTCGATTGAGCTGTTCAGCAGTCCCCCGGGATTGTTCCGCAGGTCGAGGATGAGCGCCGTGAACTTCTCCTCATTCAGCTTCTTCAGCGCTGCAGCCAGGTCTGTCGATGTCTGCTCCTGGAACTGGGTCACCTTGATGTAGCCGATAGTGCCTTCGAGCATCTTTGCCTTGATGCTCTTCATCTTGATCACGTCTCTGACCAACGTGAAGTCTCTCGGCTCAGTCCAGCCTTCGCGCTGAATGCCGATCGTCACAGAGGTCTTGGGGGCGCCGCGCATCTTTGTGACCGCGTCCTGCATGGACATGTCTTTTGTCGATTCCTTGTTGATGCTGACAATCCTGTCCCCTGCCTTGATGCCTGCCCGCGCTGCAGGGGTATCCTCAATCGGCGCTATGACGGTGAGACTCTTGTCCTTGATGCCGACCTGGATGCCGAGGCCACCGAATTCACCCCTGGTCTCTACCTGCATGTCCTTGTACGCATCCGGCGGCATGAAACTCGAATGGGGGTCCAGGGAGCTGAGCATGCCGCGTATCGCGCCATAGATAAGGTCTTTGGTCTTCACGTCCTCGACGTAATGCTTCCTGACCATCGACATCACCTCGGTGAAGGTTTTCAGTTCTTCATAGCCTTCTCCCGCTGCGCTGACACTGCTGACCGACAGCCTTCCGATCGAAATTCCTGCCACAGCGACGGTTATGATCAATAACCAGACCGCTGCCTTTTTTTTGCCCGCCATGTATGATGACCTCCTGGATTATTTTCTTCTGCCCCTGAGCCATTGGGAGGGATCGAGCGGCTTGCCTTTATATCGGATTTCGAAGTAGAGGCCCGGGGCGTTCAGGATCCCTGATGTTCCAACTTTTCCTAGCACCTGGTTCTCTTTTATTATATCCCCAACCTTCGAAAAAATCTCCGAAAGATTCCCGTAGAGCGTATGGTATCCGCTCCCGTGGTTGACAATGATCAGTTGCCCGAATCCCTTGAACCACTCGGCAAAGATGATTTTCCCCCCGTATGCCGCCCGCACCTCTGCCGCAGACGATGTCTGTATATGGATTCCGTTTCTGAAGACCGGGGTATCGAACTGCGGGTCCCGGTGCGTTCCGTAGGGGATCGCGATCCTCCCATCCGCCGGCCAGTGTAGCCTGCCCTTAAGCCGGCCAAATCCCGTGGCGGTGTAGGTGTCGGTTTTAGACGATTCCCTGATGATGTCGAGCATCCGTTTCGACGCCTCCCGTAACTCGGCGAGGACCTTCTGGTGGGAGGCCTTTTCATGTCTGACCGAGTTCAGAATCTGTTCTTTTGACCGCCTCTGCTGAGCGAGTTCCTCTTCCTTTGTCCTTACCTGGTCTGTCTGGACCCTGAGTTCAGTCTTGAGCGACTGGAGTCGGCTGTACTTTTTGTTCAGGCTGGCGAGACTGTCCCGGTAATTGCCGAGCAGCGTCTGCTCATAGCGTGTTATATGCTCCATATATTTCAGCGTTCTCATGGTCTGCGACATGTCCGTTGAGCTCATAAACAGGACAATCGTATCGCCCGAATATCCGAAGCGGTGTATCGTCCGGAGTTTCCGCTTCAGCCAGCTCTTCTGGCGCTCGAGCACTGCCTTGGTCTTCTCGATTTCAGCGTTGACTGAGGCGATCTCCGATTCGGTCCTGCCGAGGTTCTTCCTGAATTTGCTGAGCGCGGACTCTATTGTCCCAAGCCTGAGGTTTACGTCATCGATCTCGGTCAGGATTGAATGTTCACGGGCCTGGACCTCGGTCAGCTTCTTTTTCTGCTCCTGCATTTTCTCCTGGAGCTTCCGGTATTCGTCCTCCGGTGAGGTGCTGGAGGCAAGGGACGGCAGCAGAAGCAGGAAAAGCAGGGGAACAGCGGCGACCATCAGTACCGGAGCCTTCCGATCGCTATCAGCGCACCGGTGACCCCGAGAAACAGGCCGACAAGCGGCAGCAGCAGGAAAAGGTTGAGGGGGAAGAGGAGCGTTGAGAGCAGAGGCACCGTGGTGCTCAGACGGGCGATGACAACATAATTGAGTGCGAGAATGCCGCTCAGGCATGCCAGTCCTCCGCATATCCCGATAATACCGCCTTCGATGATGAAGGGGGCCCGTATGAACATTTTGGTTGCGCCCAGGAGTTTGAAGGTCTCGATCTCCTCGGTCCTGCGGTAAAAAAGAATCTTGACCGTGCTGTAGCAGACGAAGATAATCCCTATGGCGATGACCACAATAATCGTGGACCCCACGGTTCTCACGCCTGATTTTAATGAATGGAGTGCAGCAAGGAATTTATCGCCGTAATCGATTTCCCTGACGCCCTTGATCTCCGCGATCTCCCCGGTCAGCTTCCTGACCTGGTCAGGGGTGACCGCCTCCTGCCTGAGACGCACCTCGATCGCATCGGGCAGGGGGTTTTCATCCAGTCCCTCAAAGACGTAGTTCGCATTCTTCAGCAGTGACCTCAGTTCTTTCATCGCCTCGTCCTTCGGAATGTACCGTGTCTGTGCGACCGCCGGCTTCTTCTTCAGGGTCCCGAGTATCCCGTCGACCTTGTCGCGGGTGAGGGCATCGTCAAGATAGAGGATCATGGCAAACTTCTCGGGAAGTTTTCGTGTCGCCGCATCAATATTGTAGGCGGCAAAGAACGCTATGCTGATGACCAGCAGTCCCGAGGCTATGGTGAAGACCGAAAGCAGGTTTATCCATTTTTCCCTGACAAGGCTCTGAAGGGCCAGTCTGACGGAGTACGGTGCCATGCCTATCCCTGCCCCACCGAGACAAGGGCCCCGGCATCGAGTCTGATCACCTTTCTGCCGGTGTTCCGGTAGAGTTCGCGGTTATGAGTCGCAATCAGCATGGTCGTTCCCCGTGCGTTGATATCCTTGAAGGTCCTGATGACTCCCTCTGCCGTATCCGTGTCAAGATTGCCGGTCGGTTCATCGGCCAGCAGGACGGTCGGGTCGGCCACCATCGCCCGGGCTATTACGACCCGCTGTTGTTCGCCGCCCGAAAGGCTCCGGGGAAAGCTGTCTGCCTTGTGGCGAAGATTGACGGCCTTGAGGGTTTCGTACACCCTGGTCTTGATCTCCCGCTCCGGCAGGTTGCGGATGCGCAGCGCCATAGCAACGTTATCGAATACGTTCCTGTTGGCCAGCAGCCTGAAGTCCTGGAACACGACGCCGATATGTCTCCTCAGTAGGGGGATGCTCGCTTCCTTCAGCTGATCAAGGTCAAAGCCGGCAACCGATATGTTTCCCTGATCAGGTCTTTCAGCTGAATAGATCAGCTTCAGGAGCGTTGTCTTTCCTGAACCGCTGGGGCCGGTGATAAAGGCCATTTCACCTTTTTCGACGACAAAGGTAATGTCCCGCAGGGCAGTCTGGTTATCGTAATCCTTGGTGACATTCGTGAACTGTATCATGGAGCTGTTTCTGCGCTATTTGCCTTTATTGATGATAAAGTCCAGGAGGATATCGTCCAGACTTCTTGGCCCCGGGGGCTCATTGTCGGACAGAGGTACCTGCTCCCGCCCTGCATCGTCAGGGGCCGGCGCTGTCGGTCCTGCATCATCCCGGGGACTGACCTGCTGACTCCCGGCCAGAGTGTCCGGTTTCGCGGTCTCTTCGCCGCCTGTATGTTTGCCGCTGATCAGCTCCTTCATCATGGCTTTATGCTGTTCCTTCATCAGCTCCCGCACCTTTTCTTTGTAATCGGGGCTTGAAGCGATATGGGCATAGCTGATCTTCTTTGATGCCAGAATGGTGCCTTTGATGTAGAGGAGTGTTATGATGACCGGATTCTTAAGGCCGCTGTCCTCTGTCTGGACATGATAGAGGCTGCCCTTGTACGGGACATTGGTGTTATAGCCTACAAGCATCGTCTTTGCGTGGGTCCATGAGTGCGATCGTGTCTCCTCTGGCTGCTTTGTGTATCCCTAGTATATAAACTGGCGCGGGAAAAAGGGAAGTGAGCGATTGGGGAGACTAAGGTGAAAAAAATGATTCGCGGGATCGCCACGAGAGAGCCGGGGGCCTCAATCCCCTGAGGTGATATCGATCAGCCGGGATTTTTCCTGCATCTGTTCCGTCAGCACTTCTCGCATCAGGACACATGCCTGGACTACCTTGGGGTTCGCAATCCGGTAGTAAATGTTGACACCGTCTCTCCGCGAATTAAGGATGCCCTTGTGGCGCATCACCGCAAGATGCTGGGATACGTTTGCCTTCGGTACGCCGAGGATTTCGACCAGTTCCCCGACCGTTTTTTCGCCTTCCTTGAGGGCGTTGATAATCTCAAGACGCTTCGGGCTCGCGAGCGTCTTGCATACCTCTGACTGCAGTTCGAACAAGGTCTTGTTCTGTTTCATGCTAGATATTCTATTTTTATGTACTGCAAAACGTCAAGCAAAATCATTCGGTGCATGGGGTGCGGTGCCCGGTACGTCCGTTTCTTTACTCAGGAGAATGCTTTATGATAGATTAAATATTCTATTATTCCTCATTATGCGTATATCACTGAAATGACAAACATGAAGAAATTTGCGATAGGAATCGACCTTGGGGGAACCAATCTCCGGGTGGCACTCGTCTCCGCCGAGGGCGAGATTGTCCGTAAGATCAGGAAGACGTCTGCCGAAAGGGTCTTTGAGACCCTGCTTGAGTCGATCGACGACCTCAGAGGGGCCGAGGCAGGGGATGCGATTGCCGGCATCGGGCTCGGCGTTGCAGGGCTGATCGACCGCAACCGGGGCAGGGTTTTTGCCTCGCCGAATCTCCGCGCCATAGAAGGTCTTGACCTGGTGCACGAGCTGAGGACACGGTTCCGGCTGCCGGTCTATATTGAAAATGATGCGAATGTCGCTGCCCTGGGTGAAAAGGTGAGCGGTGCCGGCCGCGGGTTCAATAATTTCGTTCTCCTGACGCTGGGGACCGGCATCGGTGGGGGGATTATCCATAAGGGTGAACTGCTGGACGTCTCTGCCGAGGTCGGTCATATGAGCATCAATGCCGAGGGCGACAAATGCCAGTGCGGCAATATCGGGTGCCTTGAAAATTATGCGTCTGCACGGGCCATGATATCCCGCGCAATAGCCATGCTTGAAAAAGGGCAGGAGAGCCTCCTGAAGGAATGCTGCAAGGGCAGTATCTACAAGCTGACACCCGAAGATATCTATAAGGCGGCGCTGGAGGGGGATATTCTTTCCCGCGAGATCCTGCGCGAGGCGGGCAAGGCCCTGGGGGTCGGGCTGGCTAATCTGATCAATGTCCTGAGTCCCGAGGCGATCATCCTTACGGGCGGGCTGATCGGCGCATGGAACATTTATGTCCAGGAAGCCATCAAGGAGGCTTCCCGCAGGGCGTTTAAGGACCTGGTCGATTCGGTCAAGATCATTCCGTCCTCCCTGGGCGACGAGGCGGGGATAGTCGGAGCCGCGTGCCTGGTATTCATGGGTCTGTCCAGGGCTCATTCTCCGCGGTAGCCGATGCCTGAACATATCCGCAATTTTTCGATCATTGCCCATATTGACCACGGGAAGTCAACCCTCGCCGATCGGCTGCTCGAGTACACCGGAGCACTCAGTTCCCGGGAGATGATGGCCCAGGTGCTCGATTCGATGGACCTTGAGCGGGAACGGGGGATAACGATCAAGGCCCACGCCGTACGGCTCAATTATAAGGCAGAGGACGGCAAGACCTATATCCTGAATCTGATCGATACCCCCGGTCACGTCGATTTTTCCTACGAGGTTTCCCGGAGCCTGGCCTCCTGCGAAGGAGCGCTTCTGGTTGTTGACGCCACCCAGGGGGTCGAGGCTCAAACCCTTGCGAACGCCTACCTTGCCATTGACAACAACCTTGAGATCATCCCGGTCATCAACAAAATCGACCTGCCGAGTGCCGAGCCGGCCAAGGCGAAGGAGCAGATTGAAGACGCCGTCGGGATCGACAGTTCAGAGGCTGTCCTGGCCAGCGCAAAAGAGGGGATCGGCACGAAGGATATCCTCGAGGCGATTGTCAGAAAGATACCGCCCCCGACCGGAGACAGTGCCCGGCCGCTGAAGGCACTGATATTCGACTCCTGGTTTGATAACTACCAGGGCGTGATTATCCTCGTCAGGGTCTTTGACGGGACGGTCAGGGCCGGACAGAAGATCAGGATGATGATGGTCGGCATTGAATATGAGGTTGCCCAGGTCGGGATCTTTTCACCGAAGATGGAGCCCGCTGCAACGCTTTCTGCCGGCGAAGTCGGCTATATTATCTCCGGGATCAAGAACGTCCATGAGACCAAGATAGGTGACACAATTACGGACGTGCTGAATCCTGTGACCGAACCCTGCGCGGGCTACAAAGACATCAAGCCGATGGTCTTCTGCGGGTTCTACCCTACGTCGACGCACCAGTATGAGAACCTGCGGGATGCACTGGACAAACTCAGGCTCAACGACGCCTCGTTCAATTTCGAGCCGGAGACATCACTGGCGCTTGGTTTCGGCTTCAGGTGCGGTTTTCTTGGGCTGCTGCATATGGAGATCATCCAGGAGCGGCTTGAAAGGGAGTTCGGGCTTTCGCTTCTGAGTACGGCACCCACCGTTATCTACAAGATTACCGTCCAGGCTGACACGGTTATCTATATCGAAAACCCCGCAAGCCTGCCCGAGAGGTATGAACTGATCGAGGAGCCGTTTGTGCTGACGACGATCTTTGTCCCGAAGGACTATGTCGGGCCGATACTCGACCTTTGTCAGGAGAAACGGGGTACCCAGAAGAGTTTCGGCTATATTGGCAAGGACCGCATCAGGATAGAGTACGAACTGCCTCTGAATGAGATCCTCTGGGATTTCTACGACAAACTCAAGTCTTTTTCAAAGGGATATGCATCGATGGACTACGAGTTTATCGGGTACCGGGAGTCTGATCTCATCAAGCTGAACATCCTGCTGAACGGCGAAGCGGTCGATGCCCTGTCCTTGATAGTTCACAAGGATAAGGCGTATTATAAAGGCAGGCAGCTGACCGAAAAGCTCCGAGAGATTATCCCGCGCCAGATGTATGAGGTCGTAATCCAGGCTGCGATCGGGAACAAGATCATTGCGCGGGAGAGTGTGCGTGCGCTGAGAAAAGACGTTATTGCGAAGTGTTATGGCGGCGATATCAGCCGCAAGCGCAAGCTGCTCGAAAAACAGAAGGAGGGGAAGAAAAGGATGAAGCAGGTCGGAAGGGTCGAACTGCCGCAGGAAGCGTTTCTTGCAGTCCTGAAACTGAAATGAGAAGACAGAAGAATCCGTCAGGCATCAGAGAGACGATTGAAGCGGTTCTTATAGCATTTCTTATCGCGCTCGTCATCCGCACCTTTGTTATTCAGGCCTTCAAGATACCCTCGGGTTCCATGCTCTCGACGCTCCAGATCGGGGATCATATCCTGGTAAACAAGATCTTTATGGGGACCCCGATTGACATCCCTTTTACGAATATCAACCTTTTCAGGATGCCGGGGTTTAAAAAGCCGCAACACGGGGATATTATTGTATTCAAATACCCCGAAGACCCCAAGCGGGACTTCATTAAGCGGGTTATTGCGGTTGCGGGAGACACGGTCGAAGCGAGAGACAAAAGAGTGTATGTCAACGGACGGGAACTGGTTGAGCCCTATATCCAGCATGTCGATCCCGAGATACGACCCAGGGGCGCCGATCCCCGGGACAACTTCGGACCTGCCATTGTACCGAAGGATTCGGTCTTTGTCATGGGGGACAACCGGGACCAGAGCTACGACAGCCGCTTCTGGGGTTTTGTGGACATGAGCCAGATTAAGGGCAACGCCGTGGTCATCTACTGGTCATGGGACAGTTCGAAATCATGGCCGCGCTTCAGCAGGATAGGGAGGTTGGTGAAATGAGGCAGAAGACGGGGTTGGGGAATCAGGGGTTTATCAAGGGTATTCTGATGCTGGCGGTCTTGGTCGGCATTTCCTATGCCGCTATCATGTTCGGTACCCCGTACTACCGGTATAATACCCTCCGGTCCCATACCAAGGATATACTGGCCGTCGAAACGCCAAGTGCCGATCGCATTCCCGGGGTCAAGGCAAAGATACTTCAAGAGGCTGTCACTCTGAAGATCCCGCTTGACGAGGCCAACCTCGAAATGTCAATCAGCCCCACCCGGGTGATGCACGTCAAGGCCCGGTGGTCCGAGGTCGTCAATTTGATGGACTACTATTCTCGAAAAGTTGATTTTGAGATGGACGTGGAGTATTGATTGTTTACCGGACTGGTCCTCGGCCTGGGTTATGTCTCGGAGATTGCACGAAGAGACGGTGGTGCGCGGCTGAGTATCGATGCCGGTGCACTGCCGCTTGATGCTGCGCTTGGGGACAGTATTTCGGTTAACGGCACCTGCCTGACCGTTGTTGCAATAAGGGGGAACGCCCTGTCGTTTGACCTGTCCGATGAGACGCTCCGTTCGTCGAACCTCGGGTTGTTGCGTGTACGGGATCGCGTGAATCTTGAGCCTTCGCTCCGGCCGAATACAAAGATGGGCGGACATTTTGTGACCGGCCATATCGACGGCGTCGGCAAAATACAGTCGAAGAAGCTGACCGGGGATGTCTATACAATAGTCATCGGTGTTGACCCGAAGATCGCCGGGTACCTTGTCGAAAAAGGGTCGGTCGCGGTCGACGGCATCAGCCTGACGGTGGTTGAGGTGATGCGGGAGTCGTTTTCTATCGTTATTATCCCCCATACGGCCTCTCTGACCACGATCGGCCTGAAGACAGCGGGCGATACCGTCAATGTTGAGGTTGATATATTGGGCAAGTATGTTGCAAAATTTCTGGGCAGGAGTAAGGATGGCGATCTCTTGCAGACTCTGGTGAGAGAAGGGTTTGCATAGCCGCAGGTTCCAATTAACCCGCACGTAAGGAGTAACGCAAGGATGCAGAAACAGACATTCAACACAATCGATGAAGCGATAGAAGATATTACCCGGGGCAGGATGGTCATACTCGTTGACGATGAGGACCGCGAAAACGAAGGGGACCTCTGTATGGCCGCAGAGAAGATTACACCCGCTGCGATCAATTTCATGGCAAAGTACGGCCGCGGCCTCATCTGCCTTTCCCTGACACCCCAACGGGTCGAGGAGCTTGCGCTGCCGATGATGACCGAAGATAACACCTCGTCGTTCGGGACCGCCTTCACCGTCTCGATAGAGGCAAAGAAGGGCGTCACGACCGGCATTTCGGCTGCCGACAGGGCGACGACGATTCTGACCGCGATCGACCCTGCCACCAGGCCGGAGGATATTGCCCGTCCGGGACATATCTTCCCGCTCAGGGCGAAGCCGGGGGGAGTTCTCCAGCGGGCCGGTCAGACAGAAGGTTCGGTCGATCTTGCCCGTATGGCCGGGTTTAAGCCCGCGGGCGTCATCTGTGAGATCATGAACGACGACGGGACGATGTCACGGGTGCCTGAACTGATGACATTCGCAAAGCAGCACAACCTGAAGATCGTGACCGTCAAGGACCTGATCAAATACCGGACACGGACCGAACATTTTGTCCACCGGGTCTCAAACACCAAGCTTCCGACGGAGTACGGCGGAGAATTTGCCGCGATAGCCTATTCAAATGAGCTTGACAATAACATCCATATTGCCCTCGTCAAGGGCGAGATCAAGCCTTCCGATGAGGTCCTGGTCCGGGTCCATTCAGAGTGCCTCACCGGGGACGTATTCGGCTCCCGGCGGTGCGACTGCGGTGATCAGCTCCACAAGGCGATGAAAATAATCAGCGAGCAGGGCAAGGGCATTATCCTTTACATGAGACAGGAAGGCCGGGGCATCGGGCTGGTCAACAAACTGAAGGCGTATGAGCTGCAGGACAGCGGGTTTGATACGGTCGAGGCCAACATTAAACTCGGGTTCAAGGCAGATCTGCGTGACTACGGCATTGGGGCCCAGATTCTGGTGGACCTGGGTGTCAGGAAGATGCGGTTGATGACCAACAACCCCAAGAAGATCGTGGGACTCGAAGGGTACGGGCTGAAGGTGGTCGAGCGCGTTCCCATGGAGAGCAAGCCGCACGAAAAGAACATCAAATATCTCAAGACAAAGAAGAACAAGCTCGGCCATATATTGCATAATGTATAACAAATTTAATAAAGCAAAGAGAGGCGGGTTTGTAATAAGATCCGGAGGCGAGGCGGGCAGGAAATGAGGAGTGAGACGTATTTGCCGGTACGATGCAGTGGCAAGTTCTGAGGCGCAACGCAGGATACGGACTTTTTACGGAGCCGTCAATGTCTAGACGATGGAGGCAGATATGAAGGTGATTCAGGGAGAATTGCAGGCAAAGGGACTGACGTTTGGGATCGTGGTCAGCAGGTTTAACGATTTCATTACGTCGAAGCTGCTTGACGGTGCTGTCGATGCGCTGGTCCGGCACGGAGCGAAAGAGGACGACATCGATGTGGTGAAGGTCCCTGGTGCGTTCGAGATACCGCTCGCAGCGAAGAAACTTGCTGCCAAGGGGAGGTACCAGGCGATCATCTGCCTTGGCACGGTCATCCGCGGTTCGACCCCCCATTTTGATTATGTTGCGGCGGAGGTTTCAAAGGGTGTTGCCTCGGCCTCTCTGGATACCGGGGTGCCGATAGCCTTTGGTGTTCTGACGACCGATACGATAGAACAGGCTGTTGAGCGGGCGGGCACCAAGAGCGGCAACAAGGGCTTTGATTCGGCGATGACCGCGATTGAGATGGCCCAGCTCATGAAGAAGCTCTAAGCAGTGGCCGGTGTCCGACGCCAGGCACGGGAGTATGTGCTGCAGAAGCTTTTCCAGTCAGAGTTTGACGGCGATCATACAATTCCGCTTCCTGAAGATCACCAGACAGCCCTGCGGTCAAATCCGGAACTGAAGAAGTTTGCCGAGGAGCTGGCCAGCGGGACGGTTGAGCACCTTCAGGAGATCGACCTGATCATACAGAAGGCGGCTGATAACTGGGAAATGAGCAGGATGGCTGTCGTTGACCGCAATATCCTCAGGTGTGCTACTTTTGAACTGGCCTTCAGGACGGATATCCCTCCTGCAGTGACCATCAATGAGGCCCTGGAGATCGCCAAGAAGTATTCGTCCCTCGATGCAGTTCCGTTTATCAACGGCCTGCTCGACAAGATAGCTCATACCGTGAAGAAGACCTAGCAGTATTGTCCCTATGATTTTAACGCCATTACAGACGAACACGAGGAAATCATGATCGCACGTTATACCAGGAAAGAGATGGGAAGGCTCTGGGAGCCTGAAAACAGGTTCAGAAAATGGCTCGACGTCGAAATTGCGGCGTGCGAGGCATGGACCGAACTCGGGAAGATTCCGAAAAAATCGCTTGAGGCCATAAAGAAGAACGCTGGATTTGACGTCAGCCGGATCGATGAGATTGAGGCTGTGGTGAAGCACGATGTGATAGCCTTCCTGACATCGGTCGCTGAGAAGGTCGGACCTGAATCCCGGTTTGTCCATAAAGGGCTCACATCCTCGGACATAGTTGATACGGCCCTTTCGCTCCTGATGAAGGAGGCCTCGGACATCATCATCAGAGACCTCAGGAAGCTCAGGACGGTCCTGATGAACCAGGCTTATGCCTACAAAGAGACGGTCTGCATCGGAAGGAGCCACGGCGTGCATGCCGAACCGATGACCTTTGGGATGAAGTTTGCCCTCTGGTACGAGGAGGCCGGACGGAACCTCAGGCGCATGGAGCAGGCAAAGAAGACCGTCAGCATCGGCAAGTTTTCAGGGGCCGTTGGAACTTTTTCGAACATCCCGGTTGAAATCGAGGAGAAGGTATGCAGGAAGCTCGGCCTGAAGCCCGAAACTGTTGCAACGCAGGTTGTTCAGCGGGACCGGCATGCCGAATATCTCTCGACGCTGGCGATTGTTGCTGCCTCGGTTGAAAAGATCGTCGTCGAACTCCGCCATCTGCAGAGGACCGAGGTGCTGGAGGCAGAGGAGCCTTTTGCCAAGGGGCAGAAGGGTTCATCTGCAATGCCCCACAAGCGCAATCCTGTCGGCGCCGAGAACCTCTCTGGACTGGCCAGAGTTGTCCGTGCAAATGCCATGGCAGCGTTTGAGAATGTTGCGCTCTGGCACGAACGTGATATTTCACACTCATCGGTCGAACGGGTGATCATTCCGGACAGCACCATCCTTGTTGATTACATGCTGAACCGCCTGACCGGCATCCTCGCTGATCTGCAGGTTTATCCGGAGCGGATGAAGGAGAATATGGGGAGGAGCTATGGTCTGCATAATTCCCAGAACGTACTCATCCGGCTGACGGAAAAAGGGATGACCAGGGAAGATGCCTACAGTCTTGTCCAGAAGAACGCCATGATGAGCTGGAAGACCCGCAAGGAGTTTAAAACACTTCTGATGAAGGACAGGGAGATCAGGAAGTATCTGTCGGTCAGGGAGATTGACGATGTTTTTGACCTCAAGCATTACCTGCGCAACATTGACTATATATACAAAAGGGTCTTCGGGAAATAATACCGTTTATAACAGTGCGACCGGGTATACAGAATGCCGTTAACGTACAGATATAAGACCCCTGCGGTCAGCAGGATCAGAAACAGCGAACTTCTGTCCTGTGCGCAGAGACTTGTCTCTGCGGGTATCAACAGCCTGCAGACCGAGTACTGCTATTATATTGACAGCACAGAACCTCTGTCAGCTTCCGAGCAGGAGCTGCTCCGCTGGCTTCTGAGCGAGACCTTCGAACCTGAAAAGTTTTCCGGGCAGAGTTTTCTCTCTGCTGCTGCCCCGCCGGAGAGGCAGATTGTCCTTGAGGTCGGCCCCCGCATGAATTTTACGACCGCCTGGTCAACCAACGCCGTCTCTGTCTGCCATGCCTGCGGCCTGACGAAGGTCTCGAGGATAGAAAGGTCGCGCAGATACTGCTTAATGCAGGAACAGGGGGCAGGCGGCAAGGGGCAAGGGGCGGGAATCAGCAGATTCCTTGACCTGGTTCATGACCGGATGACCGAGTGCCCCTATCCGGAGAGGCTTGAAAACTTTGATCCCGGCATCACACCCGAGCCTGTCAGGATAATCCCGCTCATCGAAGAAGGAAAGGCCGCCCTTGCAAAGATAAATGCCGAGATGGGGTTGGGACTGGACGACTGGGACATAGACTATTACTACAATCTTTTTGTCAGGGATATCGGACGCAATCCGACCAATGTCGAATGCTTTGACCTCAGCCAGTCGAACAGCGAACACTCGCGCCACTGGTTTTTCCGTGGGAAGCTGATTGTCGATGGTGTTGAAGCGCCAGACAATCTGATGAAGATAGTCAGGCAGACCCTTGACCATAATCCGGGCAACAGCGTCATAGCCTTCAAGGATAATTCAAGTGCCATCAGAGGCTATCGAATCAGGACCATTATGCCGGAGCAGGCGGGAAGATCGTGCCGTTTTATACTCACCGAGGCTGACTATCACATCATCTTTACTGCCGAGACACATAATTTCCCGAGCGGGGTCGCCCCCTTCCCCGGTGCAGAGACCGGCACCGGCGGCAGGATACGCGATGTCCAGGGGACCGGCCGAGGGGCACTGGTTGTGGCCGGTACCGCGGGATACTGCGTCGGGAATCTCCAGGTACCCGGATACAGTCTGCCCTGGGAAGACGGCTCGTTTGCCTATCCCTCAAACCTTGCCCGTCCCCTTGCGATCGAGATCGAGGCAAGCAACGGGGCCTCTGATTACGGTAACAAATTCGGTGAACCAGTGATTCAGGGTTTTACCCGTTCCTTTGGCCTCAGGCTTCCCGGCGGGGAGCGGCGCGAATGGCTGAAACCTATTATGTTCACGGCCGGTGTCGGGCAGATTGACGCTCGCCATACGGAAAAGAAGGAACCTGAAAAGGGTATGCTGGTTACCAAGATAGGCGGGCCTGCCTACCGGATCGGCATGGGTGGCGGAGCTGCCTCGAGCATGATTCAGGGCCAGAATATCGCAGAGCTCGACTTTAATGCGGTCCAGCGCGGCGACGCCGAGATGGAGCAAAAGATGAACCGGGTGATCAGGGCATGTGTCGAGCTTGGCGAGGCCAATCCCATCGTCAGCATTCACGACCAGGGCGCCGGCGGAAACTGCAATGTGGTGAAAGAGATCATTTATCCTGCCGGAGCGAAGATAGAAGTGAGAAAGATCCAACTGGGAGACAATACCCTCTCGGTGCTCGAGATCTGGGGTGCGGAATATCAGGAGCAGAACGCGCTTCTGATTCACCCTGGCCGGGCTGAAGACTTCCTCGGCCTCTGCAGGAGAGAGAAGGTCCCGTGTGCCTTTATCGGCGAAATTTCCGGAGACGGCTATATCGTGCTTCATGATGAGACCGATGGCAGCACACCGGTCAACCTTGATCTCGAGAAGATTCTCGGGGACATGCCGAACAAGACCTTTGTCCTGGACAGGGTCAGCCGGGACCTGAAACCACTCGAACTGCCGGAGGGACTGACAATCAGGGATGCCCTCGACAGGGTTCTCAGACTTCTGTCCGTCGGGTCGAAGCGGTTCCTTGCGAATAAGGTAGACAGGTCGGTTACCGGCCTGATTGCCCGTCAGCAGTGCGCCGGCCGCCTTCAGTTGACGGTCTCGGACGTTGCGGTCATCGCGCAGAGCCACTTTGGCCTGTCAGGGGCTGCGATCTCGATCGGGGAACAGCCGCTGAAGGGGATGATAAATCCGGGGGCCATGGCCCGTATGACCGTTGCCGAGGCCCTGACGAATATGGTCTGGGCAAAGATAAGCCGGCTTGAGGACGTCAAGTGTTCGGGCAACTGGATGTGGGCGCCAAAGCTTCCCGGAGAAGGGGCCGATCTCTATGACGCGGCGGTTGCCATGCGCAACCTCATGATTCAGCTCGGCATCGGCATTGACGGAGGCAAGGACAGCCTGTCAATGGCAGCCAGGGTCACTGATGCGGCGGGGAATGCCGAGGTTGTCAAATCGCCAGGCACGCTTGTGATCTCTGCCTATGCCACGTGTCCTGACATCACCAGGGTCATAACGCCTGACATAAAACGACCGGGAGAAAGCAGGCTGCTTTTCATTGACCTTGCCGGAGGGAGGAACAGGACCGGCGGTTCAGCTCTGGCCCAGTGCTACGGGCAGGTCGGCAGTGAATCGCCTGATGTGGAGGATGCGGTACTCCTGAAACGCGGTTTTGAGCAGGTCCAGCAGTTCATTGAAGAAGGACGTGTCCTTTCTGGTCATGACCGGAGTGACGGCGGCCTGATCACGACTCTCCTCGAGATGGCCTTCTCCGGAAATTGCGGGATTGACGTGGTGCTTGGGGATCAGGGGGCAGGGGGCAGGGGACACGAAATTCCGCTCCTTTTTTCTGAAGAGCTTGGTCTGGTTATCGAATACCTGCCGGAGAACGAGGAGGGGATTGTCACGGCGTTAAACAGGAACGGGATCCCCTGCCGGATAATCGGGAGGACCACCGGAGACAGAAAGGTCAGGGTTGTGGTGGATGGCGTGCCTGTCCTTGATGAAGATATGCGGGTTCTGCGGTCGCTGTGGGAGGAGACCTCGTTCCGGCTCGAACGTCTCCAGAGAACGCCTGAATGTGCCGAAGAGGAGCAGAAGAACATGTATGACCTTCAGGGTCTTTCCTTCTGTCTCTCCTTCACTCCAGAGCCAACCGATCCGACGGTTCTCAGTCAGCTGAACAAACCAAAGGTTGCGATTATCCGTGAAGAGGGGAGCAACGGAGACCGGGAGATGACCGCAGCCTTTTTTGCTGCAGGGTTCGAACCGTGGGACGTTACGATGACCGACCTCGTTGAACGCAAGACCGACCTCAGTAACTTCAGGGGAGTTGTCTTTGTCGGCGGTTTCAGTTATGCCGACGTGCTCGATTCTGCAAAGGGCTGGGCAGGGGTGATCCGCTTCAATAAACACCTCTGGCAGCAGTTCCAGGAGTTCTACGAGAGGCCTGACACCTTCAGTCTTGGTGTGTGCAACGGCTGCCAGCTGATGGCGCTGCTCGGCTGGGTGCCCTGGCGCGGGATACCGGACAATCTGCAGCCACGGTTTATTCACAACAGTTCCGGCAGGTTTGAGTCCAGGTTCCTTTCGCTTAAAATCGAAAGGAGTCCGGCGATCATGTTCCGCGAGATGGAGGAATCAGTCCTGGGCGTCTGGGTTGCCCATGGCGAGGGCCTGGCCTATTTCCCTGATCCTGGCATGCAGAAAAAGGTGCTTGACGACGGGCTTGCCCCTGCGCGGTATGTTGATGACGGGGGGATGCCGACCGAGGCCTATCCGTTCAATCCAAACGGGTCTCCCGCGGGGATTGCAGCCCTCTGTTCTCCTGATGGAAGGCATCTTGCGATAATGCCCCACCCTGAACGGGCCTTCCTGAAGTGGCAGTGGGGGTGGATGCCGGAGGAATGGCAGCGGGATCTGAAGGCGTCCCCGTGGATCAGGATGTTCCAGAACGCCAGGGCCTGGTGCGAGGGGAAGCGTTGAGGAGTTACCCCGTGAAGCGTCAGCACCAGAATCGTGGCCTCCTCTTGACAGACTCTGTCACTGCATGTTATTACATAACGGCCGTTTTAGGCCTCGCATAATCCCAAGGAGGAAATCTTCACAATGGGTCTTGCTACATTTAGGGGCGGGATACACCCGCCGGACAAAAAAGCTTTGGCTGCAGGCAGTTCCATTACCGATACAAAACCTCCCAAAATCATTGTCGTCCCTTTGAGTCAGCACGCGGGCGCTCCCTGTAAACCGCTCGTCTCCATAGGGCAGGAGGTAAAAAAAGGTGAGGTGATCGGAGAGGCAGGCGGCTTTGTTTCTGCGCCGGTCCATGCCTCTGTTTCGGGCAAGGTCGTTGCGATTGCCGAGTTTCCGAATGCCATGGGAAGGCTGGTCAACTCCATCGTCATAGAGAATGACGGCAAAGAGGAGTGGACCTCACTGAAGGACAATCCTGATTACCTGAACCTTCCGGCCGAGGAACTCAAGGAGAAGATAAAGGCTGCAGGCATCGTGGGGCTTGGGGGCGCTGCGTTTCCGACTTCGGTAAAGCTCTCCCCTCCCAAAGAGAAGCCGATCAATGCCGTGCTGATCAACGGTGCTGAATGTGAGCCGTATCTCACCGCCGATTACCGCTTGATGCTCGAGAAGCCCCGGGAGATCGTCGAGGGCCTCAAGATCCTGATGAAAGTCCTGAACGTCACCAAGGGGTATATCGGGATCGAAAACAACAAGCCGGATGCGGTAAAGATAATGACGGACGCAGCCCAGGGTGCCCCGGGCGTGGAAGTGATCGCCTGCGAGGTGAAATACCCCCAGGGCGCAGAGAAGATGCTGATAAAGGCCTGTGTGGACCGCGAAGTCCCGCCCCGCGGCCTTCCGATGGATGTAGGGGTTGTGGTTCAGAATGTCGGGACCGCCCTAGCCATATATGAGGCTGCGCGGTTCGGCAAGCCGCTGATCGAGCGGGTGGTGACCGTTACGGGTGAAGGCATTAAAGAGCCTAAGAACCTCATGGCACGGGTTGGAGCGAAGATTGCGGATCTTGTCGAGGAAGCCGGTGGTCTTAAGGACGGGGCGGCAAAAATCATTGCCGGCGGACCGATGATGGGGTTTGCGATAGCGTCTCTTGATATCCCGGTGACCAAGGGTACGTCCGGCATCCTCGTCATGCCGGAGTCTGAGATAGAGCACTCTGAAGAATTCGGTCCGTGCATACGCTGCGGCCGGTGCATCGGTGCCTGCGCCATGGGACTTCAGCCGTTCATGCTGAGCATTCTGTCAGAGATTGGACATTATGAAGAGGCGAAGGAGTATAACCTTTTCGACTGTTTTGAATGCGGCTCCTGTGCCTATGTCTGCCCGGCCAAGAGACCGATTGTCCAGCTCGTAAGATTAGCAAAATCAATGGTTAAGCCATGATCCAAATAAGAACCGGGAAGTATAATTTTTCATACCCTGTTTCTCATTTTTTAAGGAGATAAGATGGAGGCAACGAAAAAAGAACAGAATTTTATCGTATCGGTCAGCCCTCATGTAAAGAGCGATGAGACGACCAGCCGGATTATGTGGACGGTCAGCATTGCCCTGCTCCCGGCGTTGCTCTCGGGGCTCTACTTCTTCGGGCCGAAGGCACTTTTTGTAACGCTGCTCTGTATCCTCAGTTCGATGGTCTTTGAACATCTTTATTTCAGGATCGTTGAGAAGAAATCGGCAGTCGGAGACGGGAGTGCCTTCCTTACCGGGCTGCTTCTCGGCATGAATATGCCGTCCTCGCTCTGGTCGTTCTCTCCGTTTACGGTCCATGTTCCGATTGTGGCGTCCTTTGTTGCCATCGTCATCACCAAGCAGCTTTTCGGCGGCCTGGGGTTCAATGTCTTCAATCCGGCCCTGATCGGCAGGGCCTTTGCCCTGATATCCTGGCCCAAGGCGATGACGATCTGGAGCGCACCGACAGCCGCCTTCTTTGCGATGGACGCCAAGACAACGGCAACCCCGCTCGGCATTCTGAAAGAAGAAGGCGTCGCGAAGCTGATTGAAGTTTTTGGAGACAAAATGAGTCTCTACCAGCAGCTGTTTACCGGCCACCGTGCCGGGTCGATCGGGGAGACCTCGGCGATAGCCCTGCTGATAGGCGGGCTTTTCCTGCTTGCCAAGCGGTATATCACCTGGCATATCCCGGTCTCTTTTCTGGGGTCAGCTGCGTTGATGGCCTGGGTCATGGGCGGCAAGGGCGGACTGTTTACCGGAGATCCCGTTGTCCATCTCATGAGCGGCGGCATGATGCTCGGTGCCTGGTTCATGGCAACCGACTATGTGACATCCCCGTCGATGAAAAAAGGGCAGATCGTCTTCGGCATTGGCTGCGGACTCCTGACCATGCTGATACGTTTGAAGGGCGGATTTCCCGAAGGTGTCATGTTCGCGATACTTATAATGAACTGTTTTGCTCCGCTTATTGACCGGGGTTTTAAATCAAAGGTATTCGGGGCGGTCAAACCTGCTGTAAAGGAGGCCAAATGATGACAGGCAAGGATATAATAAAAATTACCTTAAACCTTGTTATTGTTTACCTTGTGGGAGGTTTTATCCTGGCTTTTGTCTATGCCCAGGCTTCACCAAAGATATTTAAGAACGCCGAAGAGGCTGAAAAAAAGGCCTTAAAAGAGCTTGTTCCGGATGCAGATGCGAATGAGAAACATGACTGGACTATCCACGACAAGCATGCCAAGTATTTTATCATGAAAAAAGGCGGCGATACGATTGGTTATGTTATTCAGTCTTTTGGCAAGGGATATTCAAGTTATATAAATACATTTATTGCGACCGACAAAGACTTTGTGGTCCAGAAGATCAACATACTTGGACACGGTGAGACCCCGGGCCTGGGTGATGAGATTGAGACTGCATGGTTTAAAGACCAGTTCAAAGGCAAGACACTTGAGCACCTCAAGGTAATTAAGGGAGAGACAAAGGAAGATATACAGGCAATTTCCGGGGCTACCATATCAACGCGTGCAGTCACTGAGGACGCGGTTAAAAACGGTGTATCATTTCTCATCAAGACAGTCAAGGAAGGAGGCAATACCGATGTCAAGCAGCAGCATTAATCTCAAAGAATTATTTCTAAACGGGATTATCAAAGAGAATACGATATTCAAGCTGGCACTCAGTCTCTGTCCCTCGATTGCGGTCACGAACAACCTGAAAAACGGAATCTTTATGGGCGTTGCCGTATTATTTGTCCAGGTAATGGTCAATATTACCATTTCTCTCATGAGAAAGATAATAGAACCGAAGGTGAGACTGCCTATTTTTATGCTGGTCATCTCCGGATGGGTTACCGTGACGCAGTTAATGATGGCAGCCTTTGCTCCGGAGGTCTATAGCAAGGTCGGACTTTATATCGCCCTGATCGTGGCCTTTGCTTCTATCTTGGCCAGGGCTGAGATGTTCGCCTCGAAAAATACCGTAGTCCCCTCGATGGTGGACGGACTCGGCATGGGTGCCGGCTTTCTCTTTGCGCTGACCGTTATCAGCTTCTTCAGGGAATTGGTCGGCAAGGGGACGCTTACGGTGCCTACCGGTATGGCAACCCAGCATGTCTTTACGCTTATGAATACAAAGCCTGTTTTGTTAATGGTGCTGCCTGCTGGAGGATTTCTCGCTGTGGGTATACTTATGGCGCTTTTCAACTGGATCAATGCCAGATACGCGGCTCAGGCCGCTCACGGGTCACATTAATTAAGGAGGTAAGAACAGGATGAGCAACGAATTTATTAAGCTTTTTGAGCTGATCATATCGGCTTCACTGATAAACAATTTCGTTTTTACAAGGTTTCTCGGTCTTTGTATATTCTTCGGAGTCTCCAAAAAAATGGAGACTGCTGTCGGCATGAGCATCACCTTCACTGCGGTAATGATGGTCAGTGCCGCCATAAGCTGGGTTGTCTTCAGTTTTCTTCTGGTACCGTTGCAGATCACGTTTCTGGAGATTATCGTCTTTATCGGGATAATTGCCGGGCTGGTGCAGTTGTCCGATACTATTATGAGAAAGGTTTCTCCCGGGTTGTATTACAAGCTCGGTATCTATCTTGCGCTGATATCCACAAACTGCATAATACTTGCAGTCCCGCTTATTAACGCCGGTGAAAAATATACCTTTATCCAGAGTCTTGCCTTTGGTTTTGGCTCCGGACTTGGCTTTGCCATAGCGCTTATCATAATGGCAAGCATACGTGAGAAGCTTGAACTGGCGGATGTGCCGGCACCGTTCAGGGGACTCCCCATGGCCTTTGTTGTAACCAGTCTGATAGCCCTGGCATTTACCGGCTTTTCAGGATTGATAACGCTGTAAAGCTTGAAATTCGGGACAAGAAAAGCGAAGAGTAATACGTAAAAGGAGTAATAATGATAATGCAAGATAAAAAATTCATTAAAATATTCATGCTTCCGGCAGTGCTGCTGTTGTGCGGCACTGCTGTTGTATATGCAGGAGTCGGCGGCGGGGTTGAGGGTAAAGAGCATATCGATATCGTTCCTCTGGTCAAGTGGACGCTCGTTTTTCTTGCAGGCCTGGGGACTGTTTTCGGTCTGGGCATTGCCATGGCGGCCAAGAGGTTTGCGGTTGAGATTGATCCCCGGGTTGAAAAGGTTAAGGACGTTCTGGCCCATGCACACTGCGGGGCCTGCGGATATGCCGGCTGCGAGCAGTATGCCGAGGCGGTGGTGAAGAACCCTGATGTTTCGCCGAACCTCTGTATCCCGGCAGGTGCAAAAGGGGCTGAGGCGGTTGCCCTGATCACCGGCAAGAAGGCAGAGATCATGGAGCCGCAGTTTGCCCGGATTATGTGCCAGGGCGGATGGTCAAAGTCGGTCAAGCGCTTTGCCTATGAAGGGGTCCAGGACTGCAGGGCCGCCATACTGGCCGGTGGTGGTGACAAGGCCTGCCGTTACGGCTGCCTTGGTTACGGCACCTGCTCCCGCGTCTGTCCGTTCGGCGCTATTACGATGACTGATAACCACCTGCCGTTTGTCGATATTACAAAATGCACCGGGTGCAGGAAGTGTGAACAGGCCTGCCCGACAAAGGTGATTGAGGTGCTGCCTGCCACAAAACAGGTGCTGGTCACCTGCCATTCAAAGGACAAGGGCGGCGATACCCGGAAGAACTGCGAAATTGGCTGCATCGCCTGCGGCATCTGCGTGAAGGTCTGTCCGTTTGATGCTCCATCGCTGCAGAACAGCCTCTCGAAGATCGATATTCAAAAATGCAGGGTCTGCGGACTCTGCGCGACAAAGTGTCCGACGAAGGCGATTACCGACTTCATCCCGCAGAGGCCAAAGGCCTTTATTATGGACAACTGCATCGGCTGTCAGATCTGCACAAAGGTATGCCCGGTTGATGCTCCGTCAGGCGAGCAGAAGAAGAAACACGAGATTAACAAGGCCCGCTGCATCGGCTGCGGCATCTGCACTGCAAAATGCCCTGTCCAGGCGATTGACGGTACGTTCAATGCTCAGGAGGTCTTTGCGGCCGCGGCTGCCAGGAAGGCAAAGAAGCCGGAAGCTGCATAAGAATTCCGGGGTGTGTACCCGATAAAAAAAGGGGGCCTTTATGAGGCCCCCTTTTTTTATTGGCAGTCTTTCCGGTGACTTTTACTTAATCCTTGCCCCCGGTTCAACGTCTTTCTCCGGAGTGATGATGATAGGGACACCGTCCGCTCCGGTTGCAGCGAGGAGCATCCCCTGGGACTCGACTCCCATCAGCTTCGCCGGCTGCAGATTGGCGACGACAACGATCTTTCTGTTCACCAGTTCCTCCGGTGTATATGCCTTCCCTATGCCGGCAACGATCTGCCTCGCCTCTCCGGTATCGACCTGCAGTTTTATCAGTTTGTCAGATTTCTTTACCCGTTCGGCGCTGAGGACGGTTCCGACCTTCAGTTCAATCTTCATGACGTCCTGTATCGAAATCAGGTTTGTCTGCTCTGCAGGTGCTGTTGGCGCGGCTGTTTCCGGGGTTGCTGTCCCGGCTGTCAATGTTTCTTCGGTCATCCTTTCCGTCCTCTCTCTCGTCTTCTCTATCCTGGGAAATAGCTGATCACCCTTTGCCACCGTTACAGCATAGTCAGGTTTCCAGTCCCAGTCAAATATCTGAGATGGGGCTTCGGCAGAATGCCGGCTCCCCTGTATCTCGTCCGTCAGTGAATTCATTCCCAGCTGCTTCCAGATCTTCTCTGCAGTCCCCGGCATAAACGGGTATACCTGAAGCGCCGTGACCCGCAGGGCGTTCCACAGATTGAGCAGGATGCAGCGGACAGACTCCGGATCGCTCTTTGCGAGCTTCCATGGTTCAGTTCTGGCAATATAGTTGTTTGCGGCACGAACGATCTCCCAGAGCCGTTCGAGAATGATGTTAAAGCGGAGTGTCTCCCAGTACGAATCTTCCATCAGTTCAATGATGATTGTCCGGGATTCTTTCACTAGTTCGTCAGTGGCGGGCAGGACTGCAGCAGGAACCCCTGCTTGGAAGTCGATGGTTCCGGCGCTATATTTTTCGGCCATGGTCAAAAACCTGCTGAGCAGATTCCCGAGGTCGTTTGCAAGGTCCGTGTTGATCCGGTGCACCAGGGCCTCTTCTGAAAAATCTCCGTCCTGGCCGAACGGTACCTCCCTGAAGAGGAAATATCTGAAGGCGTCAATGCCGTAGGTATCGGCTAGTGTCTGAGGGTCGACCACATTGCCGACCGATTTAGACATTTTTCTGCCCTCGACAGTCCACCAGCCATGGGCAAAGATCGTTCCGGGAAGCGGCATGTTCAGAGCCATCAGCATGGTTGACCAGTAGACCGCATGTGTCGTCAGAATATCCTTGCCAACGATATGGAGAGAGGCCGGCCACCAGAAATTGCCCTGCCGGGCCTGTTCGGCATGAGGGGTGAGATAGCGGGTTGCTGAAAAGTAGTTGACCAGGGCGTCGAACCAGACGTAGGTAACGAAATTATCGTCAAAGGGCAGGGGAATGCCCCACGCAAGCCTCTGTTTCGGCCTCGATATGCAGAGGTCCCCGAGGTCATTGTTTTTCAGAAAGCCGAGGACCTCATTCCTGCGCGTCTCGGGCATGATATAGGCCTTGTCCTCAGTGATGAGCTCGATCAGTCTCTCCTGATATTTGGACATGAGAAAGAAATAATTCTCCTCCTGGATCTGGTCGACCTGCCTGCCGCAATCCGGACATTTCCCCTCGATGAGGTCTTTTTCAGTCCAGAACCTTTCGTCGGGGGTGCAATACCATCCGGCATAGTGTCTTCTTTCGATCTCGCCACGGTCCCACAGCAGCTGAAGCAGCCCCTGTACGGTCTTGATATGCTCCACGTCCGTTGTCCTGATAAAGCCGTGCTCGGATATGCCCAGCTTTTGCCAGAGATTCCTGAAGTTATCCACCAGGAGGTCTGCGTGATCTTTGGGGGAGCGGCCCTTTTCTTTGGCCGCCTTTTCCACCTTCTGCCCGTGTTCGTCGGTGCCGGTCAGAAAAAAAACCTCGTTGCCGACAGACCGGTTCCTGCGGCTCAGTATGTCCGCTGCAATCGTTGTGTAGGCATGGCCGATATGCGGGATATCATTGACATAATAGATCGGTGTCGTTACGTAATAGCGCTTATTCATGATTCAGGTCCTTGGCCTCATTCCGGAGTCTGGGGTTTCTTTTTGAACCTCCGTCTCCTCTTTTTGCGTTTTCTGATTTCGCCCTCTTTTTTCTCTTCACCCTGCGGTGACGCCTTTTGAGGCTGTTCCTGCGGTTCCTTACTCACAGGGGTTGCCGGGGGGAGCTCGCGTGAGGGCTCTGTTTCACGGATTGACGTTTCAGGCACGGCGGCCTTACCGGTGAGCGGCTCCTCTTTTGGCACGGGGGGATGGCCCCCGGGGTGGTCGGCGTGGTACTCATATCCAAGACAGCACATCAACCGTCCGCAGACCCCGGAGAGTTTCCCGGTGTTCAGGGTCAGGTCCTGCTGTTTCGCCATTTTGATCGAGATAGGCTCAAAGGAAGTCAGGAAGAGACGGCAGCAGAGTTCCTTGCCGCATATGCCGAGCCCCCCCACGAGTTTCGCCTTGTCCCGCACACCGATCTGGCGCATTTCGATCCTGGTCTTGAACCGTGCAGCAAGATCCTTGACCAGTTCCCGGAAATCGATTCTTCCGTCAGCGGTGAAATAAAATACGATCCGCTTTCGGTCGAGGGTTACTTCAGAGCAGACAAGTTTCATCGGGATGCCCCTCGCCGTGATCCTTTCGATGCAAAAACTCCTCGCCTCACGTTCAAAGTTTTCATTTTCCTGCTTGTTCTTGAGGTCTTCACTTCCCGCGACCCGCAATACTTTTTTCAGATCCTTATGGGAGGTTTCCCTGTGCGTTGCCGGGGTTGCGACCGTACCGATACTCAGGCCGAATTCGGACTCGACGATGACGCGGTCGCCCTGTCTGATCTCAATGCCGGTCGCATCGAAATCGTATATTCTGCCGCAGCTTCTGAACCTTATTCCGACGATGTCCGGCATATCAGTGTGAGAGTTCCTTCCTTAGCAAGGCTGCTGTGTAGTTCCACGTAATGGACTTGTTCAGGTTATACAGAAGCTGCCCCTTTATCAGATTGAGTTCCTGGTACAGGTATATTATAACGTCCAGGTCAATGGATTTGCTCAGATCCGAGAGGTAATCGTGAAGATCGACGTTTATGAGCCGGGACGGGCCGGAGATCTTGAGTGCGGCGAGGTCCCTGAGCATGAGCACGGCCTGGTCGAACCACCGCTCCATGTCCTCCCGCGATGTCCAGCCGTCTTTTCCCGCCTTCAGCATGATTCGGAAGTGGTCGAGAAACCAGTCCCGCTCCTCCCGAAGGTCATTGGTCTGCGCCGCACCCGGCCTTCCCATCGATAGGGTTGCCGCCAGCGCCAGGTCCTGTCCCTGATAGCGGCTGCCCAGGACCGCCCTGCAGGCATCATGAGACAAGGGGTAGAAATTCACCCGGGAGCATCGCGACCGGATTGTGTCCGGCAACGCCCCGGGCTTGGCGGTAATGAGCATGATGACACTCTCCGCCGGAGGCTCTTCGAGGGTCTTGAGAAATGCGTTTGCAGCAGCAATATTCATGGCCTCGGCCTCGTCGATAATAATTATCTTTCTACGCCCCTCGAACGGCTTGTATGCAAGCGCCTCCTCGATCATCCTTATCTCATCGATCTTTATGATCCGGTCTTCGGGAGCGATGAGGAGAAAATCCGGGTGTACCCCTGCCTCTATCTTTGTGCAGGAATTGCAGACATCACAGGCATCAACGGTATCGGGTGCCGGGAGTCCTGCCGGATCAGCGGCTTCGGCATCCCCCGGGGCCTGTGCCCCGTGGGTGCAGTTCAGGGCCTTAGCAAAATTAATAGCGGCGGTTCTTTTCCCGATGCCTGATTCACCGCAGAATATATACGAGGAGGCGATGCGTTGCCGCCGGAGCATGCCGAGGAGCATGGTGGTCGCCTTAGACTGGCCTATAATATTAGTCAGAGACATAGGGAATAAGAAATCTCAATCGAGCGGGTCTGTACTATGCCGTTATTATAAATGATATGGCTTGAGGAAGTCCGTAACAATTCCGACAGTCATCCGGTGGACCTCATCGACACTCCCTGAACAATCAACCAGCTTTACCCTGTCAGGCTCACTGGCCGCAAGGTTTATAAAACCCCTGCGCACCTTTTCATGAAACGAGATCTCTTCCAGTTCGAGCCTGTCTGTTTTTCCGGCTGCCCGGTTTCTCCGCAGTCCGGTTTCGACATCGATATCCAGAAGTATCGTAAGGTCAGGCCTCAGCCGGTCTGTTGCGATTCTGTCGAGTGATGCGATCAGTTCCAGGTCGAGGTCACGGCCGTAGCCCTGATAGGCTATGGTCGAGTCGCTGAAGCGATCGGTAACCACGATTTCTCCCCGCTGCAGGGCAGGCAGAATAACTTCTTCTATATGCTGTACCCGCGCCGCATTGTAGAGAAGAAGTTCCGTGACCGGCCTCATTTCCCGGCTGTCGAGCGACAGGAGTATTTCCCTGATCCTGAGACTGATATTCGTCCCGCCGGGCTCTGCCGTCTCGGTCACCCCCATGCCCTGCTGCCTCAGATATCCGGCCAGGAGGCGGCACTGCGTGCTCTTGCCGGTACCCTCAATGCCCTCAAAGGAGATGAATATCCCCTTCATGAGAGTTCTTCCTTCAGCCTCATCAGCAACTGGAAGATCTTCAGGGCCTCTTCAACCGACCGCGACCCGGTGCCACAGGAGGGGGTGAGGATAATCCTCTCCTTCAGCAGGCCCTCAGGAATGTGGCCAGAAAGTTTTTCAAGGCCGCGGTGGAACCGTGCCCGGAGAGTTTCGATCGTGGTTTCACTGATCTCGTCGGACGTCGGCACAATACCCCAGGCGAGCCAGCCTCCGGATTCAAGGTGCCGGCGAAGATCCTCGTGGTAAAGAGCGAGCGTATCCGTGTAATCAAAGGCATCAAAGTTGATGATATCCGCACCGCTCTGCAGCACCAGCTGCCAGTCAGCATTGCCGCAGCAATGGATACCGGAAAGAGCGCCCTCCGACTTGATTGTTACCGTCATTTCCCTGAGGAGTCTCAGGGTTTCTTCGCTGCTGACCCCGAGGTAGCTCGAACTGCCGAGAGCCGAGAGGATCGGTTCGTCGATGAAGAGGATCGCACCGTCTGCATAGGTCTTTAAAAGGTCAATCTGCCAGCGGGTCTTTGCCTTCAGGAGCATGAGGGCAATCTCCCGGAACTCCTCGTCGAAAAAAATAAGCCTCCCGGAATCGTCCTTCAGGCCGAGCGTGAAGGTCAGCGGACCGGTGACATGCCCCTTCAGAAGCGCGAACCGCCTGTTCCTGACTATCTCTATAAACCGGTGAAGCCCCTTCGCGTAATCTTCGGATACGGCGATTCGGCTGTCCTCCGTCCAGCTTTCATAAAACCGCTCCAGCTCATCCGACGGACTGCGGTCAATCCAGAAGGATTTTCTCTCCGTGTCTATCCTGAAGCAGGGCATGCCTTCGGAATACTGCGGGATCATAAACTCCTTGAAGGAAAGAGACGGCAGTTGCGGCCAAAACGGGATGTCGAACGTTTTCAGGACAAGCCTGCAGGACTCTTCAGCACTGCGGTGCGGGAGGCTGCCGATCCCTGTTGTTGAAAATGGTTTTATCATGCTTTGACTATACCCTATTTTTATCCTCTCTTTCAAAGAAATTATGAGGGATTCGCAAAAAGTCCGCATGCGGTGTTGTGCCGTATAACCCGAGACGGAGATGTATCCGCAGATCCCTCTCCGTCTTCATT
This sequence comes from uncultured Thermodesulfovibrio sp., assembly GCA_964499365.1. Classification (GTDB taxonomy): domain Bacteria; phylum Nitrospirota; class Thermodesulfovibrionia; order Thermodesulfovibrionales; family UBA6898; genus PALSA-1316. The sequence continues at coordinate 47,809 of CAZCKU010000005.1, read as the reverse complement.
CCCCGCGGCCTGCTTTCGGAGCTTTATGCAAATCCCTAATGGTTTTATTGTAACGGTCAGTTGGACAGGTGAGTATCGAAATTTGAGGTGGCTGCAGGTTACAATAAGGCGATGATATGGACAGCCGGTATCTCTCTGGTTTTTGTTTGTTTTATGCTGCTGCCGCCCGCCCCTGTTGGGGCCTTCATGTCTGACGAAGACATAGCCAGGTATCAGCTCGTTACCCGTGACTGGCCGGCCGGTGACCGGATAGCCTTCTGGGCTGCGCAGTTTATCGGAACCCCTTATGACCCTGATCCCCTTGGCTGTTATGTACGGGGAAGGGTCATAGTGTCAGATGACTCGGTTGACTGTATGTACCTGACCTTCAGGGCTGTTGAACTGGCCCTGTCAAAAGATCCGCAGGAGGCCCGCCACGTGGCGCTTGAAAAGAGGTTTGCCGGCACGGGGATTATGCAGGAAGGAACGGTCCTGAATTACGGCGACCGGTTCGAGTATGGTGAAGACATGATAGAAAGCGGTAAATGGGGAAGGGAGATTACCTCTGGGCTCGGCAGGACAGAACGGGTAAAAGGTTCCCGCGGACGTGACCCCGTGCCCGTCCTGTCTGCCGGGGACGCGGCGAAGAACGCCGGGAGGCTTCAGAACGGAGATATTGTGTTTTTTGTGAAAAACCCTGCAAAGAGGATCTCAGATGAGATCGTTGGCCATATCGGTATCATCAAGAAGGAAGCAAATAAGACATACCTGATTCATGCGAGCGGACTGAAGAATAAAGGCGGAAAGGTAAAAAAGACCCTTCTGGCGGATTATCTTAAAATAATGCCGTTTATCGGCATACGGGTAAACAGGTTTGACCCTGATACCGCGGTGCCTGAGCAACCACCTGATATTCCGAGGTAATGCACTTATTTGTTCCTTCTTCTCTGATGTTTCGTCTTTTTAAGCAGTTTGGAGTGCTTATGTTTGCTCATCTTCTTTTTGCGCCACTTTTTTACATTACCCACAGACTCACCTCCTTATGACCCGATAATTGAGAAGTATAAGTATAGACCATAACGGAAAAAACTTTCAAACTCTCTTTTGATCCGTATGGAAAGTACGTGCCTGATCCATGAATGCCTCGAGCTGGATCCTGGTGGTGAGCGACTCGGTGCCGTCATAGGGGACACTGAGGCAGGGGACCCCGAAGTCGGCATGGAGACCGCGCATCAGCGCACTGACGATGGTGCCGGGCATGCAGCCGAACGGCATCGCGCTGACGATGCCTGCGACCCCGCCGTGTATGAGATCGATACTCTTTCCAATGCTCAGCACGGCCTCTCCTTCGAAGGACTCATGGATATAGGGTGCTGCCAGCCTGATCAGGCGTTCAGTATCAGGTTCGTGGAGCGTCCTCAGGAATCCCCCGAACTGTCGGGCCATTCTTTTTTCTATCCTTTTCTGGAGGTATCTCTTCAGCGAAAGGCTCAGCAGCGCCGGCCAGTCACCCGCTTCCTTCACCCTCTGACGGCCGACATGGTTTACGTAGTAGAGCCACTCTTCCACGGGTGCCAGATAGGCTTCACCGCCGAGCGCCTCGATCTTCAGCGCCAGGTCTTCGTTCGAGAACCTGTTCGATCGGACAAAGATCTCCCCGACGATGCCGACAAGGGGTTTTTGCTCGCCAGTCCTCGTGATGCCCTCGAAATCCCGCCGGATTCCGGCGAGGGTGCTGTTAAGAGAACCGTTGTTTCCTTCAAGTGCTTTGCATATTCTGCCGAGGGAATCCCGGTACAACTGCCCGGCAGTCCCACTTTCTTTTTCATAGGGACGGGTTTCATGAAGGCATTTGGTGAGGAGTTCTATCGCAATGACCCCTTCCCAGCACTTCAGGGTGAAATCCTTTCCGACCATGCCGAGGTCCTTGTAAAAATCTTCATTCTGGGTCGGGGAAAAAACCGGTGTATTTTCGAGCCCCAGGTCACGCATGACCAGGCGATGAAAGACATTGTACTGACCGAACCTGCAGGGGCCGGTGCCCGAGGGCATAAAAAAGGCGGATTTGTCGGGGTTAAACCCTGCTTCCATAATTTTTGCCGCCATGTCACCGGTGGTGACTGCACAGGGATAACATTCCTTGCCTGAAACGTATTTGTTCCCCAGGTCGACCGACTCCCGCGACGGTTCAGACAGTACCTCTGCGTCAACGCCGCAATGCCTGAATGCTGCAGCAACGGCAAGGGAGTGGTCGGACATCCTGGGTATAAATACCGTCCGTTTCTCTATGGTGTTGCCGCCCGTCCTGTGTTTTCCGGTTTTGGCCTGTTCAGTCCCTGCAGGCTTGCCACGATCCCTGTCGTTGCCGACGCTGTCGAGAAACGCCTCGCATCTGGTTATGGCCCCGGCGTCAGCACTGTGTGCGTCGATTTCGAGGTGGAGATAAGGCTTCTGGGCCAGTTCCTCCTCAAAAAACTTGATGATGAACGAGTCAGGTCCGCAGGAAAAGTTGCCGATATACACGGGATAGAGCAAGGGGTTCTGCGTGATGATGCGCGCAGCGCTCAGGATCCTCTGGCCTGCCCGCCAGTACATATTCGGCCATTCAGTGCTTATGTCCTGATCCCCCAGGGGGAGAAAATCCATCGGCAGAGAGATGACGCCGAGGTCCGCAAGCTTCTTCGGGATGTTCAGGTTCATGCCGCTGTCAAATGCGTTATAGGCCCTGCCGACGATCACAACGGCCTTTTCCTCCAGGCCGGAGAGGATTCTGTTTCCCTCTTCTTTTATGTCGTCACCAAATTTCTGTTGAGCCTTTTCTGCAACAGACACGGCCTTTGCCAGATCCGCCTGTTTCACGTGATAGGGTTTGAATATTCTTTTCAGTTCCTTTTCCAGAAACCTCTTTCCCCGGGAGAAAGAGATGACGGGGGTCAGGAAGGTCTCTCCGCGGAGAGCAATCCCGGCGGTATACGGGACTGTCTGGGTATAGGGACAGGCATATCCTTTCCCAAGCAGATTGTCCTGCAGGTTCAGGTCGACGAAACTCGGCAGGAGTATCGCATCGACCTTTTTCCCGATCAGGTGCCTGATATGGCCAAAGGCAGCCTTGACCGGGAAGCAGGTCTCTGCAATAACGTTTTCGAGTCCGAGATCGACGGTCCTTCGGTCTGTCGGAGGCGATACCTCAACCTGGAATCCGAGCTCCCAGAGCAATGTCGTCCAGAAGGGCAGGTAGTCATGAAAATAAAATATAAAGGGGATTCCGATCGTCCCCTTGCATTTTCCTGCGGGGAGCTGAGAGCTGACTGCTGAGAGCCTTTTCTTGTGTTCTTCCCACAGCTTCTCCTCCCTGAACGCGAACAGATCGGGCAGTTTATGTTTTGGCCTGTCTTTCAGGACGTCATATTTTTCACATCTGCCCCCGTAGTGGAGATATCCGTCCTCTCCCTCTATCTTGACCCTGTTAATCTCGCAGACGTTCGGGCATCCCCTGCATTCGAACGACGAGATTTCATAACGGCTCTGCGCCAGACCGAACCCCTTGAATTTTGTCCTGCCGGCCAATTTCAGGTCACGCGCACCTGTTGTCCCCCGCGTCCCTGCCGCTGCCCCCTGTCTTTCCATATGCTGCTTTGCGATCAGGGCCATCCCGATTGCGCCGGTGACGTCATGGTGCGGCGGAACGATGACCTGTTTGCCGAGGTATTTTTCGAAGGCAGCGACAACAGACTTGTTAAAGGCAACGCCGCCCTGGAAGAATATCTTGTTGCCCACCGGTCTCCTGCAGACGACCCGGTTGATGTAGTTCTGCACAATCGAATAGGCGAGGCCTGCAAGGAGGTCTTCCTTTGCGGCACCACGCTGGAGATTTGCCATCAGCGAGTTTTCCATAAAGACTGTGCAGCGTTCCCCGAGTCTGCACGGGGCTTCCGCGCCAAGGGCAGCCTGTTGAAATTCCTCTTTAACCGAGATATTCAGTTTTTCCGCCTGCTCTTCGAGAAAAGACCCTGTTCCCGCGGCGCAGGCCTTGTTCATCTCAAAATCGACGATCACCCCGTCTCTCAGGCTGATATATTTCGAGTCCTGGCCGCCGATTTCGAAGATCGTGTCCACATCCCTGTCGATAAAGGCCGCCGCTGACGCCTGCGCCGTGATCTCATTTTTTACGATATCTGCCCCGATGTAGTCGGCTATCATATATCTGCCAGATCCGGTCGTCCCGACACCGCAGATTGCAACGCTGTCCCCGAGTTCCGTTCCGATCTCCAGAAGCCCCTGTTTTACCGCCTCAATCGGTCTGCCGGCGGTCATGAGATACCGTTTGGCAAGCAGCCTGCTGTGACGGTCGATGACAGCGAGGTTCGTGCTGATCGAGCCGATATCAACGCCAAGGAATGCATCAACAGGGCCGGAGGATGGCCGGTCCGTCTCTTTTTCTTTTCGTCCGCAGTCCGCAGTCCGCTGTTTTACATGGCGTTCGGCAAATCCGTCGCCGTTGGCTGTCAGCGGGATATAGCCTTTCTCGCCAGGGAGGGCAGACAGGGTGAAATCCTCGAGTCTTCGCACCAACGAGGCATCAAAGGTGTTGACCCTCCCGGCCTCCTTATCTTTCAGCGCCGCTCCTATTGCTCCCATGACCGCATGCTCCTGGGGGATGAAAAGATCCTCAAGGCCCATGACCTCCCTGAATGCCCTCGCCATTCCGGCGTTGGCCGCGACGCCGCCCAGAAAGGCGACCGGCAGGCTGATCTCCCTGCCCCGTGCTATAGAACCCCTGAAGTTTCTCGCAACGGCGAAGCAGAGTCCTGCCACAATATCTTCGACCGGGGTTGCGATCTGCTGGAGATGGATCATGTCGGACTTGGCAAAGACGCTGCACCGGCCTGCAATACGGGGAGGGTTGTTCGACTGTATGCTCAGACTGCTGAACTCTTCGATGGTCAATTGGAGACGTTCCGCCTGTTGATCGAGGAATGAACCGGTGCCTGCAGCGCAGACTGAATTCATTGCAAAGTCGCTCGCTGAATATGAATTGCCGCTCAGGCTTATTAGTTTGGAGTCCTCGCCGCCAAGCTCGATGACTGTTCTTATATGCGGGAACAGCCTTCTGGTTGCAAAGGCATGCGCAACGACTTCATTGACCGGTTCTATTCCGAGGATCTCTGCGATGAGTCTTCCTGCCGAACCGGTGACAGAGAGAGACAGACCTCCGATCACCCCTTGCCCTTCACCCCCTCCCCTCAATACAGGAGGCGAGAGAGAGGGAGTGCTGTTGAAGAGCTTTTCTTGCAGGAGAGAGTGGAGCATCTCTATGGCAGTGCTGAGAGGCTGCCCTCTATGCCTTCTGTACAAGCGATGGAGTATCCCCCCCTGTTCGTCGAGGAGAACAAGTTTTACACTGACTGATCCTGCATCAAGTCCGATAAATTTCATATATGTTGAGGTGGATAACTTTCGTCAAGTATATCATATTTCTGCATGAACGGTTTTGTTTCGGGACGCGCCTTTTCCTGACAACATTATGTCGTTGATGACAAAAAATGTCACGAACAAAAGCGGTATATTGACTTTGCCTCCATAATGTTATTTAATATCAGTAAATTATGAGGTTAAATTCTTTTAATGTTTGGCATGGGATCTGCTTTAAATTCTAGTTGCAGAGGCGGAGAATGTACCAGGGAGGTGGTGTCAGTAGTAAAAAATAGGAAGAACAGGTATCATTGACAGCGATAGCGGCAGGATTCCTGCCCGCAGAATTCTTAGTAGAAAGAAAGAAGGAGGAACAAATGTTTCAGACAATTCAGAACATGAAGGTCAGGGATGAAAGAGGCTTCACCCTGATAGAGCTCCTGATTGTTGTCGCGATTATCGGTATCCTTGCAGCAATTGCAATCCCCGGTTATCTCGGCATGCAGGAGAGGTCCAGGAAGGGCGCAGTAACGAGGGCTGCATCATCGGCTGAGCCTGATCTGCAGGGTTGGCTTAATTCTGCATTGAAGGGTCTTGCTGCCGGCGAAGGCATCGGCGGTGCCCTGATCGAGGTTGATGCCAACGGTGATGGTATGGTGAATTCTCAGGATGCAAACAACAGTACGCTGGCTAATGGCCTGGTTGGAGGCACCCTGGCTGCAAACTATGTTGCTGCGAAGAATGCCCTTCAGAAAGAGCTGTCACCATGGGCAGCTACCCCGGGGAGTCTCTGGATTGCCGGTAATTCCAGCTCCGGCAGGATTGCGGTCAGTCAGACTGCGTCAGCGCCGTTTACGATGACCATAATTGCAGCTGACTCTGAAGCGCAGCCTGTTCATCAGAAGACCCTCTATTCAGACTAAGGTTCAATACATCTGCCGGTGCGCCGGGGGGATTCCCCTGTCGCACCGGGTTTCCTCCATGAAATACTCTTCAAGAAAAATATTGTTGTTTGTTGCCTTTGCCTTAGTATTCATATCGTTCTTCATTAACTATACCTCGCTCAAAATTTGGGACTACGACTTCTGGTGGCATCTCTCCTCAGGGAGATATATTGTCGAAAACCGCACATTGCCTCAGGAGGACCCCTTTTCCTATGCAAACAATCTCGAAGAAAATCAGGCTATACGGAATCCTTTAGGGCAGCAGTTTAATCTCCGGCAGTATTGGCTTGCCCAGGTGCTATTCTATGGAATATACAACGCCTTCAGTGATAGTGGGATCATCATATTTCGGGGCGTTATGCTGCTCCTGTGTGACCTGGCTGTTTTTGTTGTGCTGAGAAGGCAGAAGGTCAGTTACTACCTGATCTTTCCCCTCATTTTTTCGATACATATGAACAATCTCCTTTTTGTCGGGGAGAGGCCTGTTCTCTTTACCATATTGCTCAGCATCATCGTCTTTCATATCCTTGACGATTACCGGAGAAACAGGAGCAGGTTGCTGCTTGCCCTTCCCCCGGTTATGCTGTTATGGGCGAACCTGCATGGCGGGTTTCTCCTTGGTATCATCATGATCGCAATCTATCTTGCCGACGGCTCCCTGCAGTTCTTCAGAAACAGGAGCCCGGAGGAGAAGACCCAATATCTCAGGCTCTGTATTATCGGAGGGGTATCCATAGCAGCATCGGCTATAAATCCTAACGGACTAAGGGGTTTCCTTGCCCTCACACCCCAATATACATCTTTATTCCAGGCCGGCACGCAGGAATACTTATCCCCTTTTTTCCTGTATAGAAACAAGGTCAGTTCGATTAACTGGTGGTACATAGGCATGCTTGCGCTCTTTCCGATGATTATCCTGCTGAGGAAACGGAAGATGGAGCTTGTTTACTACGTCCTCCTCGGCGGACTTTTCTATATGAGTGCTACATCGCTGCGGTATGTTATTTTTTATGTCCTGATCAGCTCCCTGATATTGGGCAGGGAGCTGCAGGCTGCTCTTGAGGAGCATGGAACAAAGTTTGTCCCGGCATGGCAGCGGTTCGAGCCGCTGCTTGTTGCCCTCCTCGTGTGTTCTTCAACCCTCTTTGCCCTCGGATACCTGAACCCCTCGAGCATAGCTCGCGGCAAGGCCACCCGTTATTCTGTGCCTCAGGAGGCGGTGGATTTCATCCAGGAGCATAAGATCAAGGGGAAGATGTTTAATGATCTGGCCTACGGGGGGTATGTGATCTGGAGGCTCTTTCCTGAAAAGCAGATCTTCTGCGATACCCGCGCCCTCAACTATATGGTCATGAGAGAATATGGCTGGATCGCTACGGCGACGGCATCAGTCACCGGGAAAGAACTTTCCAAGGGAAGGGCCCCGCTATGGGAGAGGCTGCTTGAGCATTATAATATTGACGTGATACTGCTGAATACCCGGGACGCCATCGGCAATATGCCGAGGCTCATATTGGCGCTCCTGGAACATGACGGATGGGCGCCTGTTTTCCATAATCCGATAAGCCTCGTGTATGTGAGAAGGAACGCAGAGAACCAGAAACTGATTGATAAAGAAGAGATTAGTAAAGATAATATGCTGAACATGCTCATCGCAACGTCTGCCATGCAGGTGATGGAAAGCAAAAATCCATTTACCATGCTCAGCCTCGGTGATATTTTTTATCATATGAAGAGATACGATGATGCACTCAAGGCCTATGAATATACCGACAGGCGAATACCGAACCAGTCGGGCGTCAGGAAGAAAATTGATGACGCCCGGAAGAAGATAGAGGAAGAACAGGGTGGACACAAAGGGAAAGAATCATGAACTACGCAAGGAGGCTGGAATGAATAACAAGGGATTTAGCTTGATCGAGCTTTTGGTTACCGTTGCCATTATCGGGATACTCGCTGCGGTATCCATCCCGGCGTATATCGGACAGCAGAGAAAGGCCGCCAGGGTGGAGGCCTTTTCAAATCTTGATAATATCAGGCTTATTGAGGAACAGGTAAGGGCGGATACCGGGGCTTATACCGTTGGGGCCGGGGCCGCCGGGGCGACGCGGGCAATTCGTGACGCCAATTATGCCTTGATACGTGCTGTGCCCGCGCTTACACGCTGGCAACCCGGACCGGCAGAGAGTATGCAATACAGTTACCGGATCCTTCAAAATCAGTGTCTTCCTGCCAATCCGACAGTGCCGCTGACCCTGGGGACGATCATCAATCCCTGTGTGAACCCGGCTGTCTGTTTTGTTGCGATTGCAACGGGTGTTGACAATACACGGGTCGCCGGTGATATCTTTGCCGTGGACTGCAATAACAATAAGAACTATTGATAAATAAAAGCGAACGAGGTGCGACATGAAAAAACAGGAGGGGTTTACCCTTATCGAACTGCTGATTGTCGTTGCGATTATCGGCATCCTTGCAGCTATTGCAATCCCCGGCTATCTGGGGATGCAGGAGAGATCGAGAAAGGGGGCTGTAATCCGGAGTGCATCGTCTTCCGAGCCGGAGGTTTCGGCGTGGCTTCATTCTGCACTGAAGGGGGTCACGTCCGGAATTCTCAAGGACGGACTGCTGAACGAAGTTGACTCCAACGGGGACGGACTGGTGAACAGCGCTGATATGAACAACAGCCAATTGGGAAATTTGCTGGTCACGGGAACGTTATGCAGTCAATATGTCTTTGCCCGGCAGACGTTATCTCTTGAGGAATCACCCTGGGCAGCAACCCCGGGCTCCCTGTGGACCGGCGTCGCATCTGCGCCAGGCAGAATCTCATGCAGTCAGACCGTGGCCGCGCCCTGGCAGATTCTGATTGCAGCCCATGATGCCTCCGTTGTGCCGATACACGCGAAGACCGTTTATACGGATTAGCGGTCTATGTCTGTAATGGAGCCCCAGCGTCTTCAGGATCCGGCCCCGGCGTTTTCGGTTGTTGTTCCCCTGTTCAATGAGGAGGAGAATATCGTCCTTCTTTATGAGAGGCTCTCCGATGTCATGGAAAGACTCGGGACCTATGAGATAATCCTGGTTGATGACGGCAGCAGGGATGCCAGCTGGAGGATCATCAGCACACTTCATGAGAAAGACCCGAGGGTGAAAGGCGTCAGTTTTTCGAGAAATTTTGGTCACCACATTGCCATTACAGCAGGCCTTGATCACGCACAGGGCCGGACGATAGTCCTTATGGACGGCGACCTCCAGGACCAGCCGGAGGAGATACCCCGGCTCCATCAAAAGCTTCAGGAAGGCTATGATCTTGTCTATGGGATCAGAAGAGTGAAGAAAGATTCGCCGGTGAAACGTCTCAACTCATTCCTGTTCTGGTGGTTTCTGAACAGGTTTTCCGGGATTACGATCCCCCGTAACCAGACCCTGCTCAGGATATTCGACAGGAAGATTCTGGATGTACTGAACACAATGAGGGAACGGGCGCGGTTTATCCATGGCATGATAGCCTGGACCGGCTTCCGGACTGCCCTGCTTGAGATTGAGCATGCCCCGCGCGAGCGTGGCGTCAGCAAATATAATATGGTGAAGTTATTCAGGCTTGCCTTTAACGCCATAACCTCTTTTTCTGTTGTCCCTCTCCGGATCGCGACCTATCTTGGCATCCTGAGTTCGGGGATCGGTTTCTGTTATGCCCTCTATTTCCTGTATAAGAAGATATTTCTCGGTATCCCGGTCCTCGGGTATGCCTCGATTATTGTTGCGGTCCTCTTTGTCGGAGGGGTCCAGCTCCTGATCCTTGGCATCATCGGCGAATATCTGGGGAGGGTTTACCAGGAGGTGCAGGCTCGGCCGATCTATATCCTGAAGGACCGGCTGCTTTGATCTCCGAGCTTGCATGGGACAGTGCGCTTTTTAAGCGGAAGATAGGCAGGCTCACCAAGGTTCCCTCTGCAAGGCTTTTGAAAAGTCTTATCCGGCAGGCAGCACAGGACGATTACAGATACCTTACCTGTCGCATCGCCGGGGCGAAGATGCCTGCCGTACAGCTTCTTGAAAACCAGGGTTTTTATACCGTCGATGTCGGCGCGGTATGGGAACGGAAGACGGATTGCTTTCCCGAACAACCGTTCCCCATTAAAGAAGCGAAGGTCAGGGAGAGCGCTGCCATAACGGCCATGAGCGCGGGGCTTTTCAGGGACAGCCGTTTTTATAACGACCCCTTTTTTACCGCCGGGGAGGCAGACAGGCTCTACCGTGCCTGGATTCGCAATGCACTGCGTGATGATGCCTGCCGGACCTTCTTCATCAGAGACAGCGGGTTTCTTGTCTGCCGGAAGAATGAAGCCTGCGGAGACATTGCCCTGATCGGGGTGGTCCCCGAAAAGCAGGGCAGGGGCGTGGGCCGCAGCCTCGTCCTGCACACATTATCCCGGCTGAGGGAGACTGGACTTGATCGTCTCACCGTCAGAACGCAGATTAATAATATCAGGGCGATGAATTTTTATCTGGGCCTCGGATTTAAGCTACAATATACGGACATAACTATGGCGCGGGTGATTAACGCGTGATCAAGACGAGGGAATGCGAGGATCAATGAAGGAGATCAAAGTCGGGGTCGTCGGCTGCGGCTACTGGGGGCCGAACCTCATCAGGAACTTTAACGAAAATCATCATACGGCTCTGACGCATATCTGCGATCTCAATAAAGAACGGGTGGACCGTATGAAACTGCGGTACCCTCATGTCTCGGCAACTACGGATTACCGGCAGCTGCTAAAAGACAGTTCCCTTGACGCCATTGCTATCGCGACCCCTGTTTCAAGCCATGATCGTCTTGTCAGGGAGGCGCTGGAGGCGGGGAAGCACGTGCTTGTCGAAAAGCCGTTTGCCTCGACAGCACGGGAGGCCGGGCGTCTCGTCAACCTTGCGGCGAAAAAGGGGCTGGTACTCCTTGTGGACCACACGTTTGTCTATACCGGTGCGGTGCGCGATATCCGGAGGCGGATTGATGCCGGCGAGCTTGGTGACATGTATTATTTCGATTCCGTACGCGTCAATCTCGGGCTCTTCCAGCGTGATGTCAACGTGGTCTGGGACCTGGCTCCGCACGATCTGTCGATCATGGACTACCTCGTGGATGAAGCGCCGGTCAGTGTCGCTGCGACAGGCATTGCTCATACCCCCGGCGGCTTCGAGGATGTTGCCTATCTGACGCTCGGGTTCAAGGGGAATCTGATCGCCCACTTCCATGTGAACTGGATGTCTCCGGTGAAGATACGCAAGATCATCATCGGCGGCAGCAAAAAGATGGTGGTCTTTGACGATCTGGACCCTGGTGAAAAGGTGAAGATCTATGACAAGGGGATATCCGTCGCGAAACCGACACGTAAGTCCATATACCAGAGTCTGGTCCAATACCGGATAGGTGATATGTATGCCCCTGCCATTGACATGAAAGAGGCCCTGAATACCGAAGTCGGGCATTTTGCCGACTGCATCAATAACGGCACCCCGCCCCTGACCGGCGGTGAGGCAGGCCTTCGTGTTGTGCGCATCCTTGAGGCTGCGAGCCGGTCGCTGAAAAAGGGCGGTTCAAAAGTAGCCATATGAATAATATCATCTCCCGGAATGTCAAGATTGGGGAAGGGACGATTATTGACGTGCCTTCGATCATCGGGAAACCCCCCCGGGGTTCAGGGGAGGGGGATTTACTTCTCAGTATCGGCAGCAACGGACATGTAAGGCCGTTCACCACGCTCTATGCGGGGAGTGTCATGGGAGATAATTTTCAGACCGGTCAGGGCGTTTCGATCAGGGAGGACAACAGCATCGGAAATAATGTGAGCGTCGGGACGAATTCAGTGCTCGAGTTCGGGAACAGGATAGGCGATTTCAGCCGTATTCACAGCAGCTGTTTCATGGAGATGGTGACCATCGGCAGGCATGTTTTTGTCGGACCGAATGTTGTGTTCACAGATGACCCTCACCCCATGGGATGCCCGAGGTACAAGGAGTGCAAGGGTGGTGCGGTGGTCGAGGACTATGTCAGCATCGGCGCCAATTCAACCATCCTTCCGGGGGTGAGGATCGGCAGAAACAGTCTTGTCGGGGCCGGCTCCGTGGTCACAAAGGATGTGCCTCCCGGAAGCGTCGTGGCCGGGAATCCGGCAAAGGTGATCAAACGGGTTGACGATCTCACCTGCCCGAAGGGGTTTTTTGAAAAGCCCTATGCCTGGCCACCGTATGAGGAGAATGAGAGATGAGGAACATACCCTTTGTAGACCTGAAGGCAGGGTTTGCGCCGATCAGGGACGAGGTCATGCGTGCACTGGAAGAGACGTTCAACGGTATGCAGCTCAATATCGGCCCGAACTGCCAGCTGCTCGAAAAGGAATTTGCCGCTTACTGCGGGACTGAACACGCCGTTGGTGTGGGCTCAGGGACTGAGGCGCTCCAGTTCGCCCTCCTCGCTGCAGGCGTGAAGGGAGGAGACGAGGTGATAACGTCACCCCATACCTTCTTCGCCACGGCAGAGGCGATCGCCTGTATCGGGGCCGTGCCGGTCTTTGCGGATATTGACCCTGAGACCTATACGCTCAATCCCCGCGGCATAGAAAAGAAGATAACGTCGAAGACTGCGGCGATTATCCCGGTACACATGTATGGTCAGTGCGCGGACATGACACCGATTAATGATATTGCCCGGGCTCACGGTGTAGCAGTCATAGAAGATGCCTGCCAGGCGCATGGCGCGCTCTATCAGGGAAAAAAGAGCGGGGGCCTCGGTACTGCAGGCTGTTTCAGTTTTTACTTTACCAAGAATCTTGGGGCCTACGGAGAAGGCGGGATTGTCACGACGGACGACGCTGAAATAGCAGAGAAGGTGAGGTTGTACCGGAACCATGGCCATACGTCAAAGTATGAGCATGCGGTGATCGGCTACAACGGACGACTCGATGAAATGCAGGCGGCGATATTGAGGATCAGGCTGAGACGCCTTGACGAATATAACCGGAAAAGGCGGGAACTGGCAGCTGAATACAGCAGGCGGCTGCGGGATCTGCCGGTCGCCCTGCCTGCGGAGGCTAAGGACCGGCAGCATGTCTTTCACCTTTATGTGGTACGGTGCGCGCAGCGGGACAGACTGATGGCGCACCTGACGGACAAGGGCATCGGGACCGGAATTCATTACCGGAACCCGGTCCATCTTCAGAAGGCGATGGCATATCGGGGATACACAAAAGGCTCCATCCCTCACGCCGAGCAGGCCTGCGAAGAGATCCTGTCCCTGCCGATGTATCCCGAGCTTTCCCCTGAAGACATCGCGTATATTGCAGAGGCGGTCAGTGAGTTCTGCCGCAGCCAGGGGATCGCCTGACCAGTGACGATCCTGACCGGGAGACAATGGACATGAAGGTGCTGGTGACCGGCGGAGCCGGATTTATCGGCAGCAACCTGGTTGACGAACTCGCAAAGAAAGCCCACGTTGTCGTGCTCGACAACTTTTCTTCGGGGAAGAGAGTGAACGTTGCCCATCACGGGGGTAAGTCCAATGTCGATATTATTGAGGGCGATATCAGGGACAAGGAGCTTGTCCGACGGGCAATGAAAGACGTTGATATCGTCTATCATCTGGCGGTGCAGTGCCTCCGGGTTTCTATCAACGATCCGGAGATCAATCATGAGGTCAACGCCACGGGTACCCTCAACCTCTGTATGGCGGCCCACGAGAACAGGGTGCGAAGGTTTGTCTATGTTTCCTCGTCCGAGGTTTACGGTACCGCACTGACAGTGCCCATGACCGAGACCCATCCCAAGGAACCGACAACGGTCTACGGTGCGAGCAAGCTGGCCGGGGAGCAGTATGCCCTTGCTTACCACCGCACCTACGGAATGAATACGATGGTGGTGATACCCTTCAACACGTATGGTCCCCGCGAGCATCATGAAGGGGCCCACGGGGAAGTTATTCCCAAGTTCGTGCTGAGGGCACTTAATAACGAGCCGCCGGTTATTTTCGGGGACGGCTCCCAGACAAGAGATTTTACCTATGTGGCCGATACAGTCAGGGGGATCATCCATGCCTCCACCTGTGACGGGATGATAGGGCAGACGGTGAATATAGCGCGTGGCGAGGAAGTGAGCATCAGGACGCTTGCGGAAAAGATCTACCAGAGGCTTGGGAAACCGCATATCGTGCCGATCATGGAAAAGGGCAGACCGGGGGATGTGCAGAGGCATTTTGCCGGTGTGGAGAAGGCCGCGCGGCTTTTTGGTTTCAGGGCAGAGATCGGTATTGATGAAGGCCTGGACATATTCATTGAATGGTTCACCTCCCAGGGTTATGATCTGGGCAGGCTCATGAAGGAAGATGTCGTCTTCAACTGGGAGCAGCAGAAGTGAAGATCCCGATCGCCAAACCGTTTCTCGGGCCTGAGGAAGAAGAGGCGGCTGCCAGGGCCATTCGGTCAGGATGGGTTTCGCAGGGCCCGGTGGTCAGGGAGTTCGAGGAGCGTTTCGCCGACTATGTAGGCGCAAAACACGCTGTAGCGACGACCTCCTGCACAACGGCGCTGCATGCGGCGCTGGTAATATCCGGCATCGGGCCGGGAGATGAGGTGGTGGTCCCGTCTCTTTCGTTTATCGCAACCGCCAACGCGGTTGTGCATGCGGGCGCTAAACCCGCTTTTGCGGACATTGATCCTGAAACGTGCAATGTTACGGCTGCTACAATCGAAAAGGCGCTAACCTCCAGGACAAAGGCGGTGATGCCGGTCCATCAGATGGGCCTTCCTGTTGACCTCGACCCGATTGCCGAACTTTGCCGGGAGCGGGGATTGAAGCTGGTCGAGGATGCTGCCTGTGCCATCGGCTCTGCATATAAGGGAAAGAGGATAGGGGGGCACGGCAATATAGCCTGCTTCAGCTTTCATCCGAGAAAGATCATCACCACCGGGGAAGGCGGGATGATAACGACCGATGATTCCGAGACGGCAGACCGGCTCAGGAGGTTCCGCCATCATGGCATGTCAGTATCTGATATCGAACGTCATACGGCAGACAGGATCATCATCGAAACGTATCCCGAGATAGGATATAACTACCGGATGACCGATATTCAGGCCGCCATCGGGATTGAACAAATGAAGAAGCTTCCCTTAATCATTGATAAGAGACGGGAAATCGCACTCAGCTATGATAATGCATTCAGCCGGATCCCGCATCTTCGCATTTCCCGGGTCCCCGTTTATGCGTTTCATAATTTTCAGTCGTACTGGGTTGAGCTGCTTGATTCCTCTCCGCTATCGCGGGATGATCTCATGCAAAAACTGCTTGACCAGGGGATAGCGACACGGCGGGGAATAATGGCGATTCATTTGGAAGATTGCTATGCAGACCGTCTCTGGCAGCTTCCGGCAACTGAGCGGATGACGAGAGAAACTCTTATCTTTCCGATGTACCCTGCCATGACAGAAGAAGCTCTGGAGCGCGTAATTTCTGGCATACGGACAGTGTTAAAGTAGGAAACATAGTTATGGCAATGAATAGAAATTACAGAATAGCATTTCTGGGAGGCACGAGAAGGGGCTACCTGCTCCTTCAGCATCTTCTCGTGCAGAGGACCGATAATATCTGCTGTATCTATGGTATGCTCGAAGACGCTCATGAAACAGAGAAATACTCCCCGCAGATAGAAGACCTATCAGGAACGTTTAGGAAGCCCTGCCGCCTCAGAAAGAAACTTACTGACGAAGATGTTGCTGATATAATTGCCGCTGCACCGGATATCGTCCTAATCGCTGGGTGGAGAACGCTTGTTCCCGCTGATCTTTACCGGTACCCACGGTATGGTGCCTGGGCTGCCCACGATTCGCTTCTGCCGGAATATCGGGGCTTTGCTCCCCTGAACTGGGCAATGATAAACGGTGAGAGCAAGACCGGGGTGACCCTGTTCAAGGTTGATAATGGTATGGATACCGGTCCCGTGATCGGCTCCCGTGAGGTGCCGATCAGAAGGGGAGACAGCGCAGCTGTTGTTTTTGAGCAAGTAATTGAGGCGACCATCGAAGTTGTATTTGATGCGCTCGGGCAGCTTGAACGCGGCACGCTCCGTTTTACTCCGCAGGACGAGTCGCGTGCCTCATACACCTGCCCCAGGATTCCTGATGACGGCTGTGTTGAATGGAACAGAACAGCTCTTGAAATTGAGAGGCTGATTAACGGACTCTCGCCTCCCTATCCGTGCGCCTATAGTTTCTATAAGGGAACAATGTTCAAAATAGTGTCCTGTGAAGTTCCGGAGTCTCAAGTGCTGTATGTGGGGTGCATCCCTGGTCGTCCGGTACGAATTCTCAAAGACAGGGGGGTTGAGATTCTGACAGGGCGGGGAACTATCATAATAAAAGATATTATTACCGGGGATGGAAAGAGGGTGACGGCAGACTCCCTTATCAGATCAGTTAGAACGAATGTCGGCCTGTCGCTGATGGACATGTACCACTTTATGAAAGACAGTATGGAGAGATAGTGGTGCAGGGCGAAATACGATTCAGTGCTGAGATGAGATGCTCGACCTGAGAAACCCGCGGAGAAATGACCATACATCAGACAGAAACTAATAGCGACAAATACTCCCTGGGAATAAAGAGTATCGGTCTGCGCGAACAGTCAGTTTTCTGCTTCACGACTGACATCGAATGGTCCCCTGAGTGGGCTATTGAAGAGGTGGTGCGTTTTTTTGACGATAATGGAATCCCCTTGACCCCTTTTATCACCCATGAGTCTCCGGTTGTTAATGAGTATTTTGGGAAGGCGGACATGAGACATGCGGTGGGACTCCACCCTAATTTTTTTGCTAACAGCTCCCATGGCAGAACAATGGATGATGTAATCGAATCTGTATGCCGGCTGTGGCCTGAGGCCGTTAGCTTCAGGGCGCATTGTTTTTACGACAACACTCTTATGACAAATATTTTTGCAAGGAAAGGCTTTCTGTTCGACAGCAATTTGTGCCTGTTCCTTCAGCCCCACAGCGTGCCTCTCCTCCACGCATCGGGTATGCTTCGCTTCCCGGTTTATTGGGAAGATGATATCCATTACCAAAAGAAACTGCCTTTCAGCCTGTCGGCGCTGAAATCACATTTGGATATACCCGGGTTGAAAGTTGTGAACATTCATCCGCTGAATTTCGCCCTAAATATCGCTGATGTTGAATACTATAATTCTCATAAATATTTATATGATCACCGGGAGTTGTCTTTTGCCTGGAAACAGTTTGTTTTTGAAGGAAGAGGGACACGGTCGTTGATAGAGGAGATGATTGAACACATCAGAAGAAAAGGTTGCGCCCTGATGTTTATGAGCGATATCTACAAACATGTAGCAGGGATATTATAGGATGAATCTGGGATGAAGAATAGGCGTTTCTCATTGAAGAGTTCCTTTGGATATCCGTGGTTCAGGTGCTGGGAATTGTGGGGGATGCCTTTGGGCTCATTTCTTTCAGAATCTGCGCGTAATGTTTCGCTCCCTGATGCTTGTCCCGAGATGATGGGGCAAGAAATCCGGAGTTCTCCTGTCGGGGTGGTGAGGATCGTATGCTGAAATTTCTCTATCGCATGATAGAAGATCCAAGAATCTACGATTTCGTTCAGCGCCTGCTGGGCGGCGGCATGGTTTTTACGGCAGTCACGGAGGCAATTCATTGCCAGCTATCTGGTTTCTCTTATAAGAATGTTCTTGAAGTTGGCTGCGGTACCGGCCTGACGAAGGATTGCTTTGCCGGAGATTACACAGGGGTTGATATCAACCCTGAATATATCCGCGTTGTAAGTGGACGGGGAAGTGGCACATTCCTTGTGGCGGATGCGACATCCCTCCCCTTTGGCCCCGATACCTATGACCTCGTGGTGACGGTTGGTGTTCTGCACCACCTTGATCACCAAAGTCGGGAGCTGATGCTGAGCGAGATGTTCCGCGTTTGCAGAACCGGGGGCCATATCCTGATCGCAGACGGACTGGTGCCTTCCAACAGATTGAATTTGATCGGATATGTCCTGGCAAAACTTGACAGAGGTAGATATAAAATGAGAATAGAGAAGTTCCGGGATATGATTAGAAGGGCATATCCCGAACCGTTGTCTGTTATATTTAACAAATACCGCGTAGCATATCTTGAGTTTGTAGTGGCGGTTGTTGCGAAACCTGGCGGGGAATGTTAGTATTTTCCAGTGAGAAGTCATGTATGTGAGGCCTTCTCAAAAGGATTCAGGGAGGCAGAGAGCCCTGCTTTCTGTTACTTTCTGCGGTGAGGAGCGTGCATATGGATGATGGGAAACACAATATGCCTGGTATGGACTCGATAGGATTCAGGCATCTTCCCTCGGGGAAGCTTCCGGAGATTCTCCCTCATGCTGATATTGCCGGAGCAACTCATGTGTTTACAACACTCAGCCTGGTATTCGAAAGATTTTTACGGCCCGGGAAGTCTGTCTGTCTGAGCTTTGTGGATGAGTCCAGGTATTTACAAAAGGGCCTCTCTCAGCCGCATATCAAAGGAATTTTACTGAGGAAGAGGCTGTTCGAACAGCTAAAACACTCTGAATATCCGCTCGCGTTTGTGGTGACAGAAACCCCCTACGAAGATTTCTTCAGACTACATGAATATCTGTTCAGTCAAACTGGATTTTATAGGAATCCACAACTGCCGGGTAAGTCGCACATTGGTAAGAGCATCATTTCTCCAGGTGCAGTGGTTGAAGAAGGCGTTGTAATCGGTGACGACTGTGTTATTACGGACAAGTGCGTCATCCGGAGCGGTGTTATTATCGGGAACAGAGTCAGAATTCAGCAGGGTGCGATTATCGGGAGCATCGGATTTGAGCCCAAGACAATTGACGGGAGATTGAGGCTGATGCCCCACGACGGAACGGTTATTATCGGCGACGATGTCGAAATAGGGGCCAACACTGTTATTGACCGAGGCATTTATGGCATGAGCACAAGAATCGGGAACTCCACCCTGATAGATAATCTCGTTCATATCGGACATAATGATCAGGTCGGAGAAAGATGTCGTATTGTGGCTGGTGCAGCAATCGGAGGGGGCACCGTGATCGGCGACGATGTCTGGATCGGGCCGGGGGCAGTTGTTTCAGATTCCCTCATGATCGGTGACGGCGTCAGGATACAGCTCGGTTCTGTTGTGATAGACGACGTCGTCCCGTCGGGGAGCGTTTCGGGTAATTTTGCGGTTGATCACCGTGTTTTTATGGCTAAATGGTTTCAGATGTTCCGTTTGAAAAACAAACTGCCGAAGAACTAATATAGGAGTACAAATGGAGAATATGGAGAAACTGATACAGGCGTTTGCTGATGCCTTGGTGATTGATACGAAGGACGTTGCAGATACGCTTGAATACAACTCGATATCCGAGTGGGATTCTGTGGGGCACATGAGGCTGGTGGCAGCGATTGAAAATACCTTTGATATCATGCTGGATACTGAAGACATTATTGATATGAGTTCCTTCGGGAGGGCTCAAGAGATAGTGGCAAAATATGGTGTAGTTTTCTGACATGCTTCGCGGAAAGATTGCTCTGATAACCGGGGCGAGCAGGGGAATCGGGAGGGCGATAGCCGAGATCTTTGCGCAGAACGGGGCCGAACTGTTTCTCAATGCCCGAAACTCGGATCTGCTCCGGGAAGTTTGTGCTGAAATGGCTTCAGCATATGCAGTGCCTGTGACACCTCTTCCTTACGATGTTTCCAGGCCCGAAGAGGTTCGGGCCGGATTCCAGGAAATCTTCAGGTTCCGCAAACATATTGATATCCTCGTTAATAATGCCGGAATCATGCAGGATGCCCTGCTCGGAATGATTACTCCGGCTGTCATGGAAGACGTATTCAGGACGAATGTGTTCGGGACCCTTTTTTGTTCTCAGTATGCAGCGCGGATGATGGCAAAAAGATCCGGCGGCTCTATCATAAACATGAGTTCAGTTGTCGGCGTTTGCGGCAATGAGGGCCAGGCTGTCTACAGCGGCAGCAAGGCAGCAATTATCGGGATTACGAAGTCCCTTGCAAAAGAGCTTGCTGCCGACAATATTCGGGTGAACGCAATAGCTCCGGGATTCATAGATTCTGAAATGACAAGAACGGTCCCTCGGCAGAAATATGACGAGAGGATGCAGTCAATCAAAATGGGCCGGATAGGTGCTCCCCGAGACGTGGCCGGCTGTGCATTGTATCTGGCTTCAGACCTTTCTTCATATACGACCGGGCAGGTGATAGGAGTGGACGGCGGTATGCTGATATGAACCTGTTCCAGACTCTCGGAAGATTTGGAGAGGATACGGCAATTATCAGCAGCAGCGGACAGCGGGTTTCGTATGGAGAGCTGGATGCCTTAAGCGACGGTCTTGCCGACCGTCTTGGGATAAAATCAAAAAAACTGGTTCTGATACTCTGCAGAAACAATATTGCGACTATAACAGGCTATCTTTCTGCTGTAAAGTCAGGAAATGCCGCGCTCCTGCTTGACGCCGCGATTGCCCCTGATCTTGTCGATAATATCGTGCAGCGATATCGGCCTGATTTCGTCTGGAGTCCGGTGCCATCGGCTGATGGACAGGGAGGCCCGGAATCCTATGAACTGGTTCACTGTCATGCTCAGGAGACGGCTGAGCTTCACCCTGATCTTTCCCTGCTGCTGACGACATCGGGGACAACGGGAAGTCCGCGGTTGGTGCGTCTTACGAAGGGGAACCTTCAGGCAAATGCAGTGTCCATAGCCGAATATTTGCAGCTTGGGCAGGGGCAGCGGCCGATTACCATGCTTCCGCTCCATTACTCCTATGGACTCTCTGTCATCAACAGTCATCTGCTGGTAGGCGCAACGCTTCTTCTGACAGAGCATCCCGTTGTTTCACGACCTTTCTGGGATTTCTTCAGGGAGCATGGATCGACTTCAATTGCAGGTGTTCCCTATACATATGAGATGCTGAAAAGGCTGAACTTTTTCAACATGGATCTTCCGTCGCTGAGATATATGACTCAGGCGGGCGGCAGACTTTCTCCGGCCCTTGTTTCTGAGTTCGGCCGGTATGCCAGGGACAGAGGTCGCTCCTTTTTTGTGATGTACGGACAGACAGAAGCAACCGCCCGCATAAGCTATTTGCCTCCGGATAGGACACTCGATAAGCCCTCCAGTATAGGTATTCCTATACCGGGCGGAAGTCTTGATATTCTGAATGCTTCGGGCTCATCAGTTACCGAACCGTTTGCAGAAGGTGAGCTTGTCTATCGGGGAGGGAATGTGATGATGGGTTATGCCGATATCAGGGCTGATCTGGAGAAAGGCGATGAACTTGGCGGGGTGCTGCATACCGGGGACATCGGCTATTTTGATGAGGATCGTTTTTTTTACATTACCGGACGACAGAAGAGATTTCTTAAGATATTCGGCAACCGCCTCAATCTGGAAGACATAGAGATATTTCTGAAGCATGAGGGGTATCTCTGCGCATGCGGGGGGAAGGACGATATGCTGCGCATTGCTTTCAGCAGGGGTGATGCTGCGGATGAGATAAAGAGAAAGGTCGTCGCGAAGTTCGGACTTCATCCGTCGGCTTTGGAGTTGCTGGAGCTGGAGGAATTGCCCACGAACTCTGCCGGGAAGTTGCATTATTCACGGATATTCGGGGGGGAAAGGGACTGATGGATATCGATTCCCTTTTCCACAGGGGGCCCTTCGAAATGAGCTGCGGGGAGAAAACGCCGTTTCTGATCAGCTATCTCAATATCCTTACGGCGCTCCACAGGGAGCGGTGCACTCCATACAGGGATATTCTGCGTGCACTCTCAAAAATCGATGCCGTATTTGAGCGGCTGGAAGATTTCCCCTTCCTTCCTGTTCGGCTGTTCAAGGAATTTGAACTGTCAAGCATTTCTGATGGCGGTGTTGTGAAGACACTGACATCCTCGGGGACCACATCTCAAAGGCTTTCCAGGATATTTCTGGATAAGCGCACATCTCTGTATCAGACAAAGGCGCTGGTCAATATCCTTCAGGATTTCGTGGGAAAGAAAAGACTCCCGGTGATAATTGTGGATTGCCCTTCTGTCCTGAAGGACAGAGGTTCTTTTTCAGCACGGGGAGCCGGGATTCGCGGTATTCTGAATTTTGCGACTGACCATTTCTATCTGCTCGACGACGATATGACGCCTGATTTTAGAGGGCTTGCAGAGTTTCTGTCAGGTCACAGGGGTGTGACTGCGCTGATGTTTGGCTTTACATTCATGATCTGGGAATTTTTTTGCAAGGCCCTTGCCGGTCACCCTGGAAATCTTGATCTGTCCGGGGTTGTCCTGCTCCACAGCGGGGGATGGAAGAAGTTGGCGGCTGAAGCGGTGGATAGCATGACATTTAAGAATTCCCTTCGGTCTGCTGCGGGGATAACGCGCGTCCATAATTTTTATGGGATGGTTGAACAGACCGGGTCAATTTTCATGGAGTGCGAAAACGGCTACTTTCATGCCTCGAATTTCTCTGACATTATCATCCGGGATCCCCTTCGCTGGGAGTGCGCTCCCTTTGGCAGCGAGGGGCTGATCGAGGTCTTCTCTCTTCTGCCCCACAGTTATCCTGGCCATATACTGTTGACCGAGGATCTGGGGACGATACTCGGTGAAGACAACTGCACATGTGGACGCCGGGGGAAATATTTTTTGGTCAGCGGCAGAATCCCTTCAGCTGAGATGCGGGGGTGCAGCGATACTTTTTCATATGAACAAAGAGTCGGTTCAGTATAGCCTTGTCGCTCCTTCAGGCGCATGCATTGAGAATCTCAGTGCACGCGGGATCCTCCGGCCTTTTGATCCCGCAGCGCTTGATTTCATAGCTGCCTTCTCGGGTGAAATACTCGCAGACAGCACGTTTAGAAGGTTTCCGGAGCTTATTTCTATGGCCTACTGGATGAGGAAGACTCATATCGCGCGGCTCAGAAGGGAGTTTTTCTCCGGAAGCGGAAATCATATCCGGCTTGGGCGCGGGCTGGTATTTCACATTGCGCCTTCGAATGTTGACTCCATTTTTATCTATTCGTGGTTCCTTTCGCTGATGGCTGGAAATACCAATATAGTAAGGATATCTGAAAAGGGTTCGGAGCAGACATCGGCCCTCATGGACTGTATTAATTCTCTCTGCCGCAGTCAGTTGTTCAAAAAAGTTGCCGATCGGTTCATGATCATCAGATACGGCCATGATATCGGAACTACTTCCTTCTTCTCTTCTCTCTGCGACCTGAGGGTTGTATGGGGAGGAGACAGTACTATTTCTGCAATCAGGAAGACCCCGGTCGGACCCCAAGCAGCTGAAATCGTTTTCCCTGACAGGGTATCTATGTGCCTTATAAGGGCCTCTGCATTTCTTGAGGAGAAACGGAAGGGCAGGGTGGTTGACGGTTTCTATAATGATGCGTACTGGTTTCATCAGATGGCATGTTCCTCACCGAGGATAGTTGCCTGGATTGGGTCTTTGAACGACATTTCGATGTGCAGAGAGCTTTTCTGGAAGATGCTTGAAGAAAAGGTAACGCGTGAGCGCTTCTCTGTTTCTGCAAGGTCGATAGTAGACAAACTGGTTGCAGAATATTCAATCGCTGTCCGCCGGAAGGACGTCCATATTGAGGATACTCACAGCAACCTTGTCAGTAGGGTGCTGTTTTCTGAAACAGGGGATATGACCAATGAAAGCCATTGTGGCGGTGGACTTTTTTTTGAGCTCACGCTCGGCGGCCTTGAAGATCTGAAGCCGCTATTGGTCAGGAAGATACAGACAGCTGCGGTGTTTGGTTTCAGTCACGACGAACTGTCGGAATTTCTGATGAACAGCAGGCCTCGTGGTATTGATAGAGTAGTTCCCATAGGACGCGCACTCGATTTTTCGGTCCACTGGGATGGATATGATCTGCTCCGTCAGTTTTGCAGGGAAGTAGCTATGGAATTATAATAGATGTCGACGTCATTTCATGCAAATATAGTCCGGTCGGAACGGAATAAGGAGATAAGATGGACATAAAACAGGAACTGGACAGCTTCAAGCAGGAGTACATGACCCTTACCCCCGACCTTGTGGTTGACCAAACCGTGAGGGAATTTATCTGTGATTTTGTCCTTCCACGGCTAGAAGGTCCCCGCGTTCTGGAGTTAGGAGTGGGTGACCAGATATGGACACCAAGACTCGTACAGAGGTTTTCCCATGTGACGACCGTGGACGGGTCCCGGGAACTTTTGAACGAGATGGAGAAAACACTGTCCGCTGGTAACTGGACACCTGTTGTATCTCTTTTTGAGGAATATCAGCCGGAGGAGCTTTTTGATACGATACTTCTCACCTATGTGCTGGAACATGTGGACGATCCTCTTCTTGTCGTATCAAAGGCTCGTACATGGCTCAGGCCGGGAGGGAGACTTGCGATAGTGGTTCCTCATGCCCTTAGCCTGCACAGGCGGCTTGCGGTAAAGATGTCTATAGCTTCCTATTGCGGACAGCTCGGGGACAATGACCGGCGATGGGGACACAAGCACTGTTTTACGATATATGAGATGCAGAAGATTGTGGTTGGGGCAGGATTCAGCATTGTAGAGCAGAGGGGCATGTTCACCAAGACGCTGCCGAACAGTATGCTGGCTCAGTGCAGTCGGGAGCAGCTGCGCGGTTTGTGCGAACTCGGTCTCGAACTCCCGGTGGAATACTCGGCTGCCATATTCATTCTGGCTGAAAAGAAATCCGAAATGCCGGAGTGACCGGGATGCCACTGATCTCCGTTGTCATACCGGTATGTAATGAGGAGGAGAGTCTCCCTCTTCTTTTTGAAGAACTGCGGGCTTTTGTTGGGCGCTCGCCTTATGACTTTGAGTTTATTTTTGTGGACGACGGCTCCTCGGACAATTCGTTCAGGATACTGAAGGATCTTGCTACGCGCGATCTCCCTATGCGGGTTCTGAAGCTGTCTCGGAATTTCGGCAGTCATCCTGCCTGTTCTGCGGGCTTCCTCTATTCAAAAGGAGATGCCTGTGCTACCTTCCCTGCTGATCTGCAGGATCCTCCCGAGATTATTGGCAGAATGGCGGCAGAGTGGGAAAAGGGTTTTGAGGTAGTATTCAGTGTCAAGGAATCGAACCGGAAATCCCTCATCCCAACCCACAGCCTTTATTATAAAATCGTCCGAAGGCTTGCCCTGAAGAATATGCCGCTGACCGGAGTGGACCTCTGCCTTGTTGATAGAAAAGTTGTTGAAACGATATCGGGAATAAACGAGAAGAATACGTCGCTGTTGGGTCTGATTCTCTGGAGCGGATTCAGTCAGACAACGATCCGGTATAAGAAGAGAGACCGGATCAAGGGGGTTTCAAAATGGACATTTGCAAAGAAACTCAAGCTGCTCATTGATACGGTTGTTTCATTTTCTTTTTTCCCTGTTAGGATCATATCTGTTATAGGGCTGGTGTTTTCTGTGGCCGGATTTCTTTATGCAATTCTGATTATCATCAACAGACTTCTGTATGCTTCCCCCCTGGATGGGTGGTCGTCTCTCATGGTTGTCCTGCTTATTGTATCAGGCATTCAGATGATGATGACCGGAGTGATAGGAGAGTATCTCTGGAGAAATTATGATGAATCACGAAAGAGGCCGAACTTTATTGTCTCTGAAAAAATAGGTTTCGACAGCGATACGAAATGAAACATCCAGATGCCCCATACTATCCGGAGTTATCCACGAATGGATGTGGCGCTCAGCACGACTAATCAGCAGTTTTAATTGAGGGCCTTCAGCAGAGGTCCGACCGGCCTGTTTTCATATCGAATGTCTGCGACGGGGCGGTATCCCTCTCTTGCCGCAACCTCTGGCGACTGTGCAATCGCGTGCCAGATATTATCCTTATATGGTGCATAACGGAATCCTACTACAAAGATATATGTGGGTTTGAGCGTCGTGCTGATTGTCTTCAGAGTGTCGAGATCATACGGGAGCCAAATTGTTCTTCTGTTGGCATACCACGCAACCTCCCAGGGGACATCGGTTAGAATAATGTCATCCTTTTCCGTCAGCGCTGCAATTTGTTTCCCTATTGAGGGGAAAGGATTTGCCCCCCTGTCTGCTTTCCAGTACGGTGCTGACCCATACGATAACACGATCAGCACAGCTATCGACCCGATTACGGTGTATTGCCTCAGATATGCCTTTACTGAAATCAGAACAACGGTAATCGCCAGTGGACAGAAGAATACATAGTAATAGGCTACAGCCCCGACCGGCAGCACCACAAGCGTCTGAATAATGCTGCCAGCAAGGATAACAAATCTCATGAAGCGTAGGCGCGGGTTGGAAACGGGCAGAGCAAGACCTGTCCCCAGCAGTATCAGAAAGAACGGTTTATAGACGGTAATAAAATCATCAACCGTGAAATAGAACAACCTGTATGCTTTCTGAAGCATTTCGGCAGCATGCGAAAAAACATATGCGCTAGGATCAACTTTCGGAATGATCGTCCAGATCGTGTAGAGCGGAAACTCCCTGGTCATAAGAAGAAAACTGTAGGAGTAGAGAGAAAAGAACGGCTTTCCAATGGCCAGATAGTTTCTGACCATGTAGGGCAGGAGTCCGGCGGCAAACCCTGCGGTCAGTATCACGGGCCCACGCAGCCTTTCCTTCCAGCTCTTTCCG
Organism: uncultured Thermodesulfovibrio sp.; assembly: GCA_964499365.1. Lineage (GTDB taxonomy): Bacteria > Nitrospirota > Thermodesulfovibrionia > Thermodesulfovibrionales > UBA6898 > PALSA-1316. Next base: position 20,738 of record CAZCKU010000005.1, on the reverse strand, counting down.
GTTACAAACAGCGACAGACAGAACCCCGCGAAGACAAACAGGGTGTTCGCCCTTACAAGATAAAGCGCTGCAAGGGTTATCCCGTGCACGAACAACCTCCCGGGATATCTGATGTATCCATAAATAAACGCAAGGAAGCACGTGGTGAAAAAGATGTTTGGTTCTGCTGTAATCGTATCGCGAAAAAAAGCCTCCATGGATACTGTCAGAAGTCCTGCCATGATTCCGATGCCGATGTCCTGCGATAGTTCAAGCGCTATCAGGAAGGTCAGGATAATCATGATCACAAAAAACAGACTATTGAATACTATGACGGAAATGTCGTTGGGCCCCATGATCCTGAAGAACAAGGACAGAAAGTACGGATACAGGGGCATGCGGGTTGCTTCAGGCTGGGGCAGCGTCTGAAAATATTTGTAAGCCATGGGCCTCAAAACGCTGGTGGAGTAGCCGTTCCCGTCGTAGAAGTTCCTCGCTATCTGGCAATATTCGTGATTGTCATTGCGCAGAAAGCCGTTGAAGTGCTGGCGGTAATTGACATAGCAGATACCTGCGGCGACGATGATAAGGAGAAAAATGGCGAGCAGGCGTTGCTGCAGCGTGTTGCCGCTTTCCGGTGAGCCGGGACCATTCACCTGGAGCAGTTTTAGGGCTTTCTCTAGCACGGGGCTGCTGTTTCCTCCTGTTTCTCAATCTGTATATATTAAGCCTGCCTATTATAAACCATAACCGGACGCTTTGAGGCAACAATATCATCTCAGCGCCGAGGGTATTTTTATGGTGTGCTCCCCGGCTGTGATAAGGTAAAATATCAGACCAGTATGGCGACGGTACCATGAAGATCGAGTTTTTCAGACATAACATCGGGCAGGAAGATATCGACCGGGTCAATGAGGTGTTGCGCTCAGTATTTCTGACGACCGGGCAGGTCGTTGGCGAGTTTGAAGCGGCATTTGCCGGATATCTCGGTGCCCGCCATGCGATCGGGGTAACCAGCTGCACCGCGGCACTTCACCTGAGTCTTCTTGGATTGAATATCGGCCCCGGTGACGAGGTTATCACGACGCCGATGAGTTTCTGTGCCACGGCGAATGCGATACTGCATGCAGGTGCACAGCCTGTCTTTGTGGACGTCGAAGAAGAGACCGGGAATCTGAACGCCGACCTGATTGAGGCGGCGATTACGGAAAGGACCAGGGCAGTCCTGCCGGTGCATCTCTATGGACAGATGTGCGACATGAAGAAGATCAGAGCGCTGGCGGACAGGTACGGGCTGAAGATCATCGAAGATGCAGCCCATGCGATCGAGTCTTCCCGGGACGGGATCAGGGTTGGTGAGTGCTCTGATGCCACCTGTTACAGTTTTTACGCGACAAAGAATATTACGTCCGGCGAGGGGGGTGCGGTCAGCACGAACAATGATGCCCTGGCGGAGAACCTCCGGATGCTGAGGCAGCACGGCATCAACAAGGGTGCTGCCGACCGGTATACCAAACGGTTCGAGCACTGGGACATGCCGCTTCTCGGCTGGAAATATAACATGGACAATATCCAGGGTGCCCTCCTGGTGGGACAGCTCCGCCGGATTGAGGACCTTATGGAAAAGCGTGACCGGAACTGGGCATGGTATGAAGATGCGCTCGGCGGGATCCGTGACCTGAGCCTGCTGAAGACCCTGCCCGGCGTGCGGCATGCCCGGCATCTTTTTACGGCGCTTGTTCCGCCTGAAAAGAGAGATGTCCTGCTGTGGAGAATGCAGAACCGCATGATCGGGATGGCCGTAAACTACCGTCCCATTCATCTGCTCAGCTACTACCGGGAAACATTCGGTTACCGTGACGGGGCCTATCCGGTTGCCGAAGATATCGGCCGCAGGACGATATCCCTGCCGTTTTATCCGTCGCTGGATGAGGCCGCCATCCGGTATGTCGCACAGGCACTCAAGGAAGAGTTGAACCAATAACGTTATCAGGAGACCATGCATGAAAACAGTTCTCGTCACCGGCGGGGCCGGCTTCATCGGCAGCAATTTTATCCAACATATATTTCACCGGTATCCCGATTATAGAATCGCGGTCCTTGACGCGCTTACCTATGCGGGGAATATCGAGAACATTTCTGCTGAGATCCGCGACTCGGACAGGTTCGAGTTCTGGTATGGCAACCTCAACAATCTCGACCTGGTCGATGACCTTGTCGAACGCTCTGCCATCGTGGTGCATTTTGCCGCAGAGACGCATGTGGCGAGGTCCCTGTACCTCAACCGGGTCTTCTTTGAGACCGATGTCATGGGCACCCAGGCGATCGCCAACGCCATCCTGAAGCATCCGGACTCGGTCGAACGGTTTGTCCATATCTCGACCTCCGAAGTCTACGGGACCGCCCTGCAGGAACCGATGGACGAAGATCACCCGCTCAACCCGACAACCCCGTATGCTGCTGCAAAGGCGGGGGCCGACAGGCTTGTCTCTTCCTACGTCGAGTCCTACGGCATCCCCGGAGTGATCATCCGGCCGTTCAATAACTATGGGCCGCATCAGCACCTCGAGAAGGTGATCCCCCGTTTTATCACCAGCGCCATTTTGAAGGAGCCGCTCACCATACACGGGGACGGATCTGCTGCGAGAGACTGGCTGTTTGTCGAAGACACTGCCGCGGCAATTGACCGGGTCATGCACGCGCCGCTTGGCGAGGTTCGGGGGCAGGTATACAATATCGGGACCGGGGTCAGCATCAGCGTTCTGGATATTGCGAAAAAGATTGTGGAGCTGTTCGGGCTGGATGCATCGTATCTGTCCTATATGGAGGAACGGTTCGGCCAGGTTCAGAACCATATCTCTTCGACAGACAAGGCGGAAAGGGCCCTCGGGTTCAGGGCGGCTACGCGGTTTGATGAAGGACTGCTCAGGACGATCGAATGGTATAGGAACAACAGGGGGTTCTGGGAAAAACAGATGGCCATGCGAAAGGTGCCGGTCAAGAGCAAGACAGGGGAGATAGTCTGGTACTGAGGAGCGGCCCTTCTGCTGCTGGTATTAATTTTTATTATGCGGCAGGGTAAACTATAAGAATGTCCAGTAGGGATTTGATCATTGAAGGGGCCCGGCAGCATAACCTCAAGAATATCAGCCTGCAGCTGCCTCATGACCGGGTCATCGCGGTCACCGGGGTGTCCGGTTCAGGGAAGTCCTCACTGGCCTTTGACACCATTTTTGCCGAGGGCCAGTGGCGGTTCATAGAATCTCTCTCAACCTATGCGAGGATCTTTCTCGAAAAGCTGGACAGGCCTGACGTGGACGCCATCAGGAATATCAGGCCGGCCGTTGCCCTTGAACAGAAGAATCCGGTCAGGGGGTCGCGGTCGACCGTCGGTACCCTGACCGAGCTGTATGAATATTTCAGGCTGCTGTATGCGAAGGTTTCGACCCCCTACTGTCCCGGCTGCGGTGCGGAGATCAGGAAATGGGACCCTTCCCAGGTAGTCCGTCATCTCCTCGACCAGTACAGCGGGGAAAAGGCCGTGGTGCTGTTTTCCTCGTCGGCGTCACCCGGGGAACTCAGCCAGAGGGGTTTTGCCAGGATCTGGTCTGACGGAGAGATAAAGGAGATTGCCGACCTGCAGGACAATCATCCCGTGCCGGCCCCGGAGCTGAAGAGGGCACCCGGCAAAAAGAAAAAGAATATGAAACAGGGTCCTGCTGTTCAGCCCCCCGCCCTTGACGTTGTTCTCGACCGGTTGGTGATAAAGGATGAACCACGACTCTCAGACTCTGTTGAAATGGCATGGAAAGAGGGGCATGGCAGCATGCAGGTCATTGTATTTCATCCGGTCAAGGACGGGCCGTTCACGGTCCTCGGGTATTCGTCGGAGAATGCCTGTGAGGCCTGCAGTATAACCCTGCCCGAGCCCTCAGCCATGCTCTTTTCATTCAACCACCCTGTCGGTGCCTGCCCCGAGTGCAAGGGATTCGGCAATACCCTCCGCTACGATGAAGACCTGATCATACCCGACGCGAGCCTCTCTCTTGCACAGGGTGCAGTGGAGCCCTGGACGAAGCCCGCCAACAGGTGGTGGAAAAAACAGCTTGGCTCACATGCTGCAAAGGCCGGGCTTGACCTGAGCAAGCCTTATGCCTCCTTTACCGAAGGGGAAAAGACCCTGCTTTTTCAGGGGGGCGAAGGGTTTTATGGTGTCGATGACTTTTTTGAAGATCTTGAATCCCGAAAGTACAAGCTCCATGTGAGGGTTTTCTTGTCGCGCTATCGCCGGGGGGTAACCTGTCCGGTATGCGGCGGCAAGCGGCTGACCAGGGAGGCGCTGGCCTATAAGATCGGGGGTCTCGATATAGCCGAGCTCAGCAGGCTGTCGATTGCGGACACGGCACGTTATTTTGCCGAAATCGACCTTTCGTCTTTTCAGAAGGAGATTGTCAGGGAACTCCTTCGCCAGATCACCATGAAACTTGCCTTCCTTCAGGAGGTCGGGCTTGAATATCTCACCCTGGACCGTTATGGGAAAACACTTTCAGGGGGAGAGTTCCAGAGGATAAACCTTTCGAACCAGCTTGCCTCCCGTCTTACCGGTACGCTGTATGTGCTGGATGAACCGACGGTCGGGCTTCATGCCCGTGATACCGACCGCGTCTCAAAGATCCTGCGTGAACTTGCGGGACTGGGGAATACCGTCATCGTCGTGGAGCATGACATGGGTATCATCAGGTCGGCGGAATGGATCGTCGAACTCGGCCCCGGCGGCGGGCATAAAGGGGGAGAGATCGTTTATTCAGGGCCTGCGGCCGATTTTGTGCTGCAGGACACGCTGACTGCCCGGTATGTGAGGGGAGAAGAGAAGGTCGGGCTGAGACAGAATCGGAGAAGACGCTTTACCGAGAACCTGACCCTTTTCGGTGCGCGCGGCAATAACCTTAAAGGGATTGATTTCAGCATCCCCCTCAGAAGCCTCACGGTGGTGAGTGGTGTTTCGGGGTCGGGCAAGAGCAGCCTGGTGGTGGACACGTTCTACCTCGCCCTCGCAAAAAAATTCAGGGTCGGCAGCGAGCGCCCGCTGCCGCATGAGGGCCTGGACGGCGAGCAGAATCTCTCGGGCATCAGACTGATAGACCAGTCGCCGATCGGCAAGAGTCCGCGCTCGAATCCCGTTACTTATCTCAAGGTTTTTGATCATATCCGCAAGCTTTTTTCCGAGCAGCGGGAGGCCCGTGCCTATGGGTACGGGCCCGGTTTCTTTTCCTTCAATGTCCCCGGAGGCAGATGCGAAACCTGCAAGGGAGAAGGTTATGAACTCCTGGAGATGTTTTTTTTCGAAAACCTGTATGTGACCTGCGAAAAATGCAATGGAAAACGCTACAGTCCCGAGGCGCTCAGGATCACGTTCAGGGGAAAGAATATCAGCGAGGTGCTGGATATGACCGTCGAGGAGGGATTGGCCCTGTTTTATGACTATCCTCAGATAGTCTCGAAATTATCCCTGATGGCTGAGACCGGGCTTGGGTATCTGAAGCTCGGACAGCCCGCGACAACGCTTTCAGGCGGCGAGGCCCAGAGGCTCAAGATCTGTGCCGAGATGGGATCGTCTTCCGGCGGGAACTGTCTGTATATACTGGACGAGCCGACCGTTGGGCTTCATTTTGCCGATGTCCAGGCCCTGCTCGATGTCCTCGACCGGCTGGTTGGGGCCGGCAACACGGTCCTGGTAATCGAGCATAATCTTGACGTGATCCGTTCTGCGGACTGGGTAGTCGACCTCGGCCCTGAGGGAGGAGACAAGGGCGGGATGATTGTTTTCGAGGGCCCCCCCGGGGATCTGGCGTCAGTTGCTGAATCACATACCGGGAGATACCTTGCGGCCTATTAGGACAAAGACAATGCAGAGGATCCCGGTCATTGTGCTGCTTCTGCTTTTTGCGGCGGCCTGCAAGGGGAAAGCTCCGGCCACGGGGCCTCTTCTTGCCGGCAATGTTGATGAGCGGCCGGCATACGGCGATACCCTCATCGAAGGGACGATTGGTGAGCCGAGCACCCTGATCCCGATGCTTGCCGGCGACAACGCCTCTCACAGTGTTGCCGGTATGATCTTCAACGGCCTGGTGAAGTATCATACCGACCTGAGCGTTATCGGTGATCTTGCCGAATCCTGGGATATCTCCGGAGACGGGCTCGTCATAACCTTTCATCTCCGGAAGGGTGTACGGTGGGCCGATGGCATCGAATTTACTGCCGACGACGTCATGTTCGGCTTTAATACGATCAGGGACGAAAAGACGCCGACCGCATATAAGGAAGATTTTCTTCAGGTCAAAAAGGCTGAAACCCCTGATAAATACACCTTCCGGGTAACCTACGAAAAGCCGTTTGCGCCCGCACTGACCTCATGGACCAGCCTGGTGGTTCTCCCGAAGCATCTTCTGGAGGGCAAGGACATCACGAAGACTGACTTTGCCAGAAACCCCGTGGGGCTGGGGCCCTATAAACTCGACAAGTGGACGGCAGGCCAGGATGTTGTCCTGGCCTCGAACCGGGATTATTTCGAAGGACGGCCGTACATCGACCGGTACGTCTATCGGATCATCCCCGATCCTGCGACCACGTTCATGGAGCTTCAGGCGGGCGGGATTGATATGATGGGCCTGACGCCGATACAGTATACCAAACAGACAGATACGGATTTCTTCAGGACGAATTTCCGGAAGTTCAGATATCCGGTATTTTCATACACCCATATGGCCTTCAATCTGAAGCACCCCCTCTTCCAGGATAAAAAAGTACGGCAGGCAATAGCCTGTGCCATCGACAAGAGCGAGATTGTGGACGTTGTACTCTTCGGGCTGGGAAGTCCTGCCACAGGCCCTTACGTCCCGGACACCTGGCCGTACAATCCGGATGTGAAAAAATTTGAGTTCGACCCCGAAAAGGCGAAGGTGCTGCTGCAGGAAGCAGGGTGGGCCGACCGCGACGGTGATGGTGTCCTTGAAAAAGACGGCAGGCCTTTCAGTTTCACGATACTCACGAATATGGGCAATTCGCTCAGAAAGAACACGGCAACGATTATACAATGGCGGCTTGCAAAGATCGGTATCAGCGTTGAGATCAAGGCACTTGAATGGTCGACCTTTGTCAACGAGTTCATAGACAAGAGACGCTTTGAGGCGGTGCTGCTCGGGTGGAGCATCGGCCTGGACCCTGACCAGTATGACATCTGGCATTCGTCAAAGACGAAGGAGAAGGAGTTCAATTTTATCAGTTATAATAATCCCGAGGTGGATGCGCTGCTTGAGAAGGGCAGGCGGACCTTTGATCTCAGCGAGAGAAAAAAGGCATATTTCAGAATTCAGGAGATACTTGCCGATGAACTGCCCTACATTTTTCTCTATGTGCCGGATGCGACCCCGATTGTCCATGGCCGCTTTAAGGGCATAAGCCCCTCGCCTATAGGGATAAGCTATAATCAGCCACTATGGTACGTGCCGAAGAGCATGCAGCGGCACCATATGGAACAGTAGATGGGGGAGTGCTCATGCTGAAGTATCTTCTGAAACGTATACTGGAGATGGTCCCGACGCTCATCGGTATCACTCTGATCTCGTTTACGATCATCCATCTCGCACCGGGGAAACCGACGGATGTCCTGGCCGATTTTAATCCGAAGATGACCCCCGAGGCCAGGGAGCGGCTTGAGAAATATTACGGACTCGACAAGCCCCTGATCGTCCAGTACGGGATGTGGCTGAAGAGAATCGTCAAACTCGACTTCGGCGAATCGTTTTCAGCAGACCGGCGGCCGGTCATCCAGAAGATCTGGGACAAAAAACAGCCGCTGATAGACCGGCGGCTCTTTGTAACCTTTATGATCAATGTGATCTCGATGATCGTCATACTCCTCGTATCCATTCCGATAGGCATAACCTCGGCCACGCACCGCAACTCCCTGTACGACAAGATCATGACGACAACGGTCTTCGTCGGATTTGCCATGCCGTCATTCTGGCTGGCACTGCTCCTGATGATGTTCTTCGGCATCTATCTCGGCTGGCTGCCGATATCGGGGCTGAAGTCGATGAATTATAAATCCCTGTCCCTGGCCGGGCAGGTGTTCGACCGGATCAGCCATCTCGTCCTGCCGGTATTTATTGCGTCGTTCGGAAGCCTTGCCGGAGATTCGCGGTACATGCGCAGCAGCATGCTGGAGGTGATCCGCCAGGATTATATAACGGTTGCCCGTGCCAAGGGTCTGCCGGAAAAGGTGGTGATCTACCGGCATGCGCTACGGAATGCACTGCTGCCGCTTATCACCCTGATCGGCCTGTCGATTCCCGGCCTTATCGGAGGCAGTGTCATTCTGGAGAGCATCTTCGGGATACCGGGTATGGGGCAGCTGCTCTTCATGAGTGTCATGACCCGTGACTATCCGATGATCATGTGCATCCTGACGATCGGGGCGGTGCTCACCCTGATCGGCAATCTGCTTGCCGATATCGGATATATGATCGCCGACCCGCGGATACGGGCGTAGCGGGATGCGTACGACTATCATGAGAAAATACCTCCTAACCTCCCTTTGCCAAAGGGAGGGATATCCCCTCTTTGGCAACAAGGGGGGAGGGAAGATTTTTCTATTAAGTCCCTATTCAATTATGAGGCTGTTGGCGGGATGATCAACAGGCATTCATTGACTGCGATTGTCTGGAGGCGTTTTTTAAAAAACAGGCTTGCCGTGGCGGGCGGGATCGTCGTGATTGCGCTGGTCCTGGTCGCTGTCTTTGCGCCGTTTATCGCCCCGTATAGTCCAAATGATATCGACCGGAGGCATATCCTCGAGCCGCCGGGTTCCCGGCATCTGCTGGGGACCGACGACCTGGGCCGGGACGTCCTGAGCCGCATGATATGGGGATCCCGAATATCGCTGGCTGTTGGTTTTGTTGCCGTGGGGCTGGCGACATGCATCGGTATATTCTTTGGTTCTTTTGCCGGATACTATGGCGGCTGGGCAGACAGGATCATTACCCGTTTTATCGATATCATGCTGACCATCCCTACATTCTTTCTCATCCTGACGGTCATTGCCTTTATCGGGTCGAGCATCTGGAACATCATGGTCGTGATCGGGCTTACCTCCTGGATGGGGGTTGCACGCCTGGTCAGGGCAGAATTCCTGTCGCTCAAGGAGCGCGATTATGTGCTGGCTGCCAGGGCGCTGGGGGCCGGGAACATGCGCATTATCTTCAGGCATATCATGATCAACAGCATGGCCCCGGTTCTGGTCTCCTCGGTTTTGGGGATAGCGGGGGCCGTGCTCCTGGAATCATCCCTGAGCTTTCTCGGCATCGGCGTGCAGCCGCCGACACCGACCTGGGGCAATATCCTGACCCTCGGCAAGGACAATATTGAGATTGCGTGGTGGCTCTCGGTCTTCCCGGGTCTTGCGATCCTGATCACGGTGCTTGGATATAACCTCCTTGGCGAGGGAGTCCGGGACTCGATCGATCCGCGGCTTTGGGATACCGAGAGAAAATAGGGCAAATTTGGGAGCGCTAGAGTGAAACTCTCTTATTGTTAGGGGGAATTTGCCCACTTCTGGAGAGCATATTCTGCGACTAGTTGTCAATGAAGCCAATTTAGATTTACATCTAGCATGTTAAGTAAACTTAAATTTTGACAAATTTACTTATAGAGTTTAAAGTAATCTTAGCTATATTTAAGTTTACTTTTGTTTTAGGGAGACTCCGTTGGTTATGGATATAGAGGAGTATAAAGCAGGTCGCCTCGAAAAAGGGTTTAATTATAGCTACTTTGTGCCGGAGTTGATCAACCGGCAATGGGAGTGGAAAGACCCCCAGCTTGGTACGCTGCTCGAAAAGGCATCCATTAGTATGGGGGAACTTAATTCCTTTGCGCGACTAGTTCCGAATATCGATCTGTTTATTCAACTGCATGTCACCAAAGAGGCTGTTATATCAAGCAGAATAGAGGGTACTCAAACCAATATGGATGAGGCCTTAATGCCTGAAGATGAAATCAGCCCTGAAAGACGGAATGATTGGCTGGAGGTACGCAACTATTCTGAAGCCATGAAGAATGCAATAAACGAATTGGAGCAACTACCACTTTCATCAAGACTGTTATGTAAGACCCATGAAAGATTGCTCTCAGGTGTGAGAGGTGAACATAGGATGCCGGGTGAATTCCGTCGGAGTCAGAACTGGATCGGAGGGGCAAGTCTGAGTGATGCTATATTTATACCCCCGGCAGAGACTTATGTAAACGAGTTGATGGGGGATCTCGAAAAATTTCTGCACAACGAAAATATTCATGTGCCGGCGCTGGTGCGCATAGGCATTGCCCACTACCAGTTTGAAACCATACATCCTTTCCTGGACGGAAACGGCAGAATAGGCAGACTTTTGATTACGCTTTATCTTGTGAGTCAGAAGATATTGCATCAGCCACTGCTCTATCTCTCCGCTTTCTTTGAGAGAAACAAAAGTCTGTATTACGACAATCTGACACGCGTGCGTGAAAAAGGCGACCTGATGCACTGGCTTAAATACTTCTTAACCGGAGTCGACGAAACAGCGCGACAGGCCTCCAATACACTCTCGGACATACTGAAACTGAAGGCACAGTTCGAAAATGTGTTGTGCACTGACGCCGGCAGGCGTACTCATTCGGCACTTGTGTTGCTCTCACATCTGTTTAGGGGACCAGTGATCAGCGTTAAGCAGGCGAAGGTGATTTGCGACCTCAGCACAAAGGCCGCAAATGATCTGGTTGCCCTGTTTGTGCGACAGGGCATCCTGAAAGAGATAAGCGGCAAGACCCGATACCGCCTTTTTATCTTTGCGCCCTATCTGGATTTATTTAAATGAGAAAAGAATCCGGGTGGAGAGTAATAGGTGCGTCGGAGGCAGAGGCGCTCAACTCATTCAAAATGAAGGCGAGTACGATATTGACCAGAAACCAGGAAGACACCATAAAAAAAGATGGTGTCACCCTAAAAATTATGCCTGTGTGGAAATGGCTGAGAAGAATATCAATCTTAGCCGTGAAGCTATGCAATATGAGCACGTGTTGATAGCAAAGGATTCCGGACGAGCCGGAATGACAAAAATTCTCTATTGCACGCCCGTTAATAATCGAATGGTTGATGATAAAGCGCTTGTCAAACATACAACGCCCACATGACCGATAATCTGCTCAAAGAAGCTGCCGCAGCGACGGCTGACCCTGCGCGGGCGCTCAATAATCTCGAGTCATTCGCTGCAGAACACCCTGGCCGAATCGATGAACTGAGGGGGAATCTGCGGGAGATTTCAATGCTCTTCAGCGTCAGCCAGTTCCTGGCCAATTTTGCGATAGCAAATCCTGACCTGATGTTCCGGGCCGTTCATACCCTGGGTGATCCCCCTGCCAGGGAAGTGGTGAGGACATCGCTCCGGGATGAGATAGAGCGCATATCCCTGGTGAAGCCGAAGGCCCTGCACCCGGGGCTTGAGCCTTACATGAATGTTGTACGTCAGTTCAGGCTGAAGGAACTTCTGAAGATTACCCTCCGCGATGTTCTGCAAAAGGCCGACCTGGTTGATACGTTTGCCGAACTGAGTATGCTGGCCGATGTGGTGACCGAACTGTCGCTCGATATCGTGAGACAGTCGCTTGTCGATCAGTTCGGGATGCCTCAGAACGACGGGTTTGCGGTGATCGCCCTTGGCAAGCTCGGTGCGGAGGAACTCAATTTCAGCTCAGATATCGACCTTATGTATGTCTATGGGGATGAGAACGGCGAGACCTCGGGGCTGGTTTCTGCCCGTGGGACAACAAGGAACAGAATCAGCAACCATGAATTCTACTGCAGGGTTGGCGAGACGCTGAGCCGTTTCCTGTCTCTGAACACCGAAAGCGGATTTGCGTATCGCGTTGACCTGAGACTGCGGCCGGAGGGCCAGAAGGGGGCGATTGCGCTTTCCCTGCGGGGGTACGAGACCTATTACGAATCGTGGGGCAGGGCGTGGGAGCGGGCCATGCTGATACGGGCAAGGCCAATTGCCGGCGATATTGCAACCGGCAAAGAGTTTATGGAGCTGATACGCCCCTTTGTCTACCGGAAATATCTCGACTTCAGCGCTATTGACGAGATAAAAAGCCTCAAGACCCGGATTGATGCGACATTCAAGAAAGGGGACATTAAGCGGGGCTACGGCGGCATCCGGGAGATAGAATTCTTTACCCAGGCCCTTCAGCTGATTTACGGCGGCAGGGAGCCCAGACTCAGAGAGCGAAATACCCTCAAAACGCTCCATACGCTTATGCAGAAATCGCTCATAGGGCAGGAGGATTACGGTGCCCTGACTGATAACTACCGCTATTTGCGGACCGTGGAGCATCGCCTCCAGCAGTTGAATGACATTCAGACCCATACGCTTCCGGCAGGAGGTCCGGAACTCGAGATCCTTGGCCGGAAACTCGGCCTGTCAGGAGGGAAGGCCTTTGCAGCAGACCTCGAAATACGGCGGAACAGTGTCCGCCGTATCTATGATTCGCTCTTCGCCGCGGAGCAGGGGGCTCCTTCTGTCGAGCGGACCTTTTTTGATGAGGAGCTCTCGGATACCGAACTGCGGGAGTATCTGTCGGGAAAGGGCTTCAGGGACCTCGGCAGGGCAGTGCGGAACATACGGGGCATCAAGGACAGCATCTTTTCTTTCCAGACATTGAGGGGACGAAGGCTGCTGAGCGAGATCCTCCCGGTCTTTGTCGATTCAGCTTTGAAAAGCACAGCGCCCGAGGAGGCCCTGAATCATCTGCAGTCGTTTGCCGGGCTGCTCAGCACGCAGGAGTCATACCTTGAGATCTTTATCCGCGACCGGAAGCTGATCGATATGCTTATATACGTATTTTCTCATTCTGCGTATCTGACAAAGGTTCTGATATCCCGGCCCCGGTATCTTGAGATGATCGGCTGGCAGGAAGATCTGGACCGGAGCCTGCTGATGCTTCAGGATGAGGTGAGGGCAGGTATCTCGGATGGTCACTCGGTGAATGAGACGATCCGTCTTGTGAAGCAGTCCGAAGAGATACGGCTCGGGCTTCTGTTCCTGCAGCAACAGACTTCAGTCAGGGCTGTTATCAGGGGTTTGAGCAGGGTTGCCGAGGCGGTCTTGTCGGTTTGTCTCAGCCAGATCGGCGGCGCCGGGAGCCTTGCTGTTATCGGCCTGGGCAAACTCGGGGGCCGCGAGATCACCTTCGGGTCCGACATAGATCTCATTTTCGTAACCAGGGGGGAGGTTGCGACACAGGAGACGAAGGCGGCTGAAAAACTGTTGAGTATGCTGACGTCTTATACGAAAGAAGGAGTTGCGTACCGGGTTGATACCCGGCTCAGGCCTGAGGGTTCAAAGGGGCCCCTTGTCTCATCGGTGGCTGCCTTCAGACAGTATTATGGCTCAGCAGCCCAGTATTGGGAGCTGCAGGCGCTTCTCCGGGCGAGGCCCCTTGCCGGAGACCCCGGGACGAGGAGTCTGTTCATGTCCATGGCACAGGATACGCTGCTGGCACGCGGTCAGGACGTCCGGGCCTCTGATATACGGCATATGCGTCTGCGGATCCAGCAGGAACTGTCGAGGGAGCGGGAGGGATATGATATAAAGCTGGGATCGGGCGGCCTCGAGGAACTCGAATTCACGATCCAGTTTCTGCAGCTGAGAAATTGCTCCGTCATTCGCGGTGCCTCCGCGGTCCTCGTTCAGGATACGATGAAGGCCATCAACCGGCTTGCTCGGGCAGGGGTTATTGCTGCATCGGAGGCAGTGCAGTTTGCTGATGCCTATCTGTTTTTCAGGACTCTCGAGAGTTTTATGAGGCTTCGGGGGGCCGATATTCTCCGGCCGGGATCAGAGGATCTTCATCCTGCAGCAGTCTTTATGGGACAACCGTCAGCAGCGGCTCTCGAGACAACGCTCCAATATCACTGCCGGGTGGTAGAGACTCTCCGCGATCAATATCTCAGGGACGCGTAGACCGGTATATCTTCATCACCTCTTCGCGTGTTACCACCGCCTCAACCGCAAGCCCGAGTGCCTCTATGTTTTCCCTGCCGCCCTCCTGCCTGTCGATCATGGCGATGACCTTGACAATATCAAGGTTTGCCTCGCGGGCCCTGTTGACAGCCTCGATCGTTGATTTCCCGGTTGTGATAACGTCGTCAACGATGACAACCCTGTCCCCTGCCTTTACATTTCCCTCTATCCACTGCATCGTGCCATGGGCCTTTGCGGTCTTGCGGATGACGAACGACTCTATCGGGGTACCCTTCAGATATGACGTGTATGCAACGGCGTTTGAAATGGGATCAGCGCCGAGAGTTAATCCGCCTATGCCTGCCGGGGAAAGAGTACGGACCATGTCATAGATGATGTTGCCGACAACATGCATGCCTTCCGGGTGCAGGGTGATGGTCTTGCAGTTGAAATAGTAATTGCTCAGGCGTCCGGAGACGAGTTTGAATACCGGTTCTTCACTGTATTTGAATGCTTTGTCGATAATCAGTTCTATTAAACGATGTTTCATCGTAACCTCTTTATGAATTTGATTGCTACCGGCCTGCAGTGATTATAAACGAAATCTCCCCGTATCGTCACCCCATCATGAAGAAAACTTAACTGGACTCAAAGGAGGCGTGCGGATAGAATAAATATATAAAATACTATATGAAATATTGTTAATATTTCTAGCGTTTATCGCGGGAGGAACAAATGAGAAAGCTGACCGGATTTGCTGTTGTTGTGGCGTTGTTGATAGGCGGAATAAGTGTTGTCCATGCATTCCCCAATTATCTTGATAATTTCAAGCTCGCATATGCGCATGTGGCCGGTACGAAATTGGATTCCTGTACAACGTGCCATAATTCGGATATGTCTCGCAACACCTATGGTCTCGATTTTGCTGCGAATGGCCATAATTTGGGAATGATCGCCAGAAGGGATTCGGACGGAGACAATTTTGCCAATATCGATGAAATCCAGGCACTGACATACCCGGGCAACAGCGCTGACCATCCGGCCCCTGCCCCAGCCCCGGCACCAACGCCAGATCCGCCACCAACGCCAGCGCCCGCACCTGCCCCGGATCCGGCACCAGCTCCAGCTCCGGCACCAGCCCCGGATCCAGCTCCGGCACCCGAAGATGGTCAGTCTATTCCAGCCCCAGCGTCGAAGCTGAGATACCCCTATGAGGCCCCGGTCTATCCTCTTGTAAGCAGCGATCCTGCCACGGCAAAACCTGTCAGCGTCGGGCCTGTTGCAGAAGGCGGGGATTACCTGAGTGTTCAGGTTGGGCTTGGCAGGCTTCTGACCTCCATGGATCTGTATCTCGTGTACAGCATCCCTGGCGATCCCGACAGGCTGTATTTTATGAAGGCCGATTATTCTGTTTCCGCATACTCCCTGGACGAGGTTGTCCGGGCAATGGAAGAAGACAGGTTGCCTGTTGGCATTGAGCCATGGAAAAAGGGCATCACCGGCCCGGTTAATGAGATCATTCTCAACAGCATACCGTCATCAGATCTTGGGCCCGGCACCTATGGCTATTATCTCCTCGCTGCTCCCAGCGGGTATATGGACCGTTTTTATCTCTGGGGTACCATTGTCGATATTGAGGGAGCAAGCGCCACAGAGGAAGGCGAGGAAGAAGAGGAAGGTGAGGAACAGGAGCAACAGCTTATGCCCGATCCGGACGGTAAACACAGCATGCCGTATGAACCGGTCATGTATCCGGTCATCAGCCACGAACCATCAACAGCAAGGCCTATAGGCGTCGGACCGGTTGCTGCGGGCGGACCTTTTGTGAGCGTTCAGGTCGGACTCGGCCGGTTTGTGAGCCCCATGGACCTCTATGTCGCCTATTCACTGCCGGCATCTCCTGACAAGCTCTATTTTATGAAACCGGATTATTCTGTTGCTGCATACTCCCTGAATGAAATTATTCAGACTATGGCTGGGGGCAGTATGCCTTCAGATCTTGAACCATGGAAGAAAAGCAGCACCGGCGTCATCAATGAAATAATCCTGAACAATGTTCCAATTTCCGAGATCAACAACGGGGCTTACGCCTACTACCTCCTGGCAGCGCCGTCTGGTGCCATGGACCGCTATTATCTCTGGGGCTCAGAGTTTCACGTTGAAAACAGCTTAGGGACTGCAACAGATCCGCTGACGCCTCCGGTACCGTCGACTGATGGCAGCACACTTTACAACCAGAACTGTGCTGCCTGTCACGGGAGTCTTACCTCGTCGACAAAGAGTGGGCGGTCATCAGAGCAGATACAGGAGGCAATCAGAACGGTCGGCCACATGCATGGGCTGAACAGCCTGCTGACGCAGCAGGTAAAGGCGATTGCGGACGTGCTTACAGTCAATCCCCCCCCCTCAACGGTAGACGGGCCGACACTGTATACAACGTACTGTTCAGGGTGCCACGGGGCGCTGACAAGCTCGTCGAAGGCAGGGGCAACAGCAGCGAGGATTACCGGGGCGATCGGCAAGACGTCGATTCCGGCGATGAACAGTGCGTCGCTGAAGG
>CAZCKU010000005.1:0-4051 GCA_964499365.1 uncultured Thermodesulfovibrio sp. | reverse complement strand
AGCAGCGAGGATCACCGGGGCGATCGGCAAGACGTCGATTCCGGCGATGAACAGTACGTCGCTGAAGGGGCTGAGTGCAGCACAGATCAATGCGATAGCCGGTGCACTGGCAAAGAGCACGCCGCCGCCACCGCCGGCAACACTGGACGGGACCGTGCTGTATAGAGATTTCTGTTCAGGGTGCCACGGGGCGCTGGCCAGTTCGTCGAAGGCAGGGGCAACAGCAGCGAGGATCACCGGGGCGATCGGCAAGACGTCGATTCCGGCGATGAACAGTACGTCGCTGAAGGGGCTGAGTGCAGCACAGATCAATGCGATAGCCGGTGCACTGGCGAAGAGCACGCCGCCGCCACCGCCACCGACGGTTGATGGCCCCACGCTGTATACAACCTACTGCTCTGGCTGCCATGGGCCGCTGGCGACATCGGCAAAGAGCGGGCGCACGGCAGCACAGATACAGACGTCAATCAGCAGCAATGCAGGGGGCGTGATGGGGTCCGCTGCCCTTAAGGCATTGAATGCAACACAGGTTCAGGCCATAGCTGCTGCTCTGGCGACCGTTACGCCGCCTCCCTCTCCGTCATCTCATCCTGCTAACTGGTACAAAGCTCACCGGAGCTACGTAGAGAGCAACGGCACCTCTACCTGCCAGTCCTGTCATGGTGCAGACCTGCGAGGCGGGGCAGGACCATCCTGTTATACGTGCCACGGGAAAAAATGGTAAGCTGATTCAGTAAAAAGTCAGCCAGTTGCATCCCCCTGTCCTTATGAATATAAGGGCAGGGGGATTTTCTTTTTTTCGTGGCAGTGTTTTATTACACTATCAGTATGTCAAGGGTCATGTTCAGAACTGCTCCGGATTATACCTATGGCCATATCAGGAGGCACGTGGGGGATATGCTTGAGATATCCTGCGGCGGTCAGATCAGGAGGGGCAGTACTGTTCTGCTCAAGCCGAACCTTCTCGGCCCGGCATCTCCTGAGTCTGCCATGGTGACTCACCCGCAGGTCGTGAGGGCTGCAGCTGAATATGTACTCGAACAGGGGGCGTATCCTCAAGTGTCTGATAGTCCGGCGATGGGTACCTTCGACACGGTGCTCGAAAAAAGCGGGATCAGGGATGCCCTTCGAGGCTGCGCGGTTACCTTCAAAGAGTTCAGGGAGTCTCAGGCTGTCAGCGTTGGCGAGCCGTTCAAAAAGATTGAGGTTGCGAGCGATGCCGTAAACGCTTCCTTTATGATCAATTTGCCGAAGCTCAAAACGCATACCCAGATGCTGCTTACGCTGGGGGTGAAGAATACCTATGGCTGTATAGTCGGGCTGCGGAAACCCGAGTGGCACTTCAGGACAGGGGTGAACCGTTATCTCTTTGCTAAACTCCTGGTCCAGACCTGCATGGCGGTGAAGCCTGCTGTTACGATCCTCGATGGTATCCTCGCCATGGAAGGGCAGGGACCGGGGAGGGGTGGTACTCCCCGAAGCCTCGGCGTGCTTCTTGGGAGCACAGATCCCGTATCACTGGACATGGCGGTCTGCAGGATGCTCGGGATCGATCCGTTTGACTTGATGACTAACCGGGCTGCACTCGACATGGGGCTTGTCGACAGTGCGACGGAGTTTGAGGGAGAAGTGCCCTCAGTCAGTGATTTTAGGTTCCCGGAGGTTACGCCCCTTGTTTTTGGCCCAAAAAGCCTGCATGGTTTCATGCGGCGTCACCTGGTTCAGCGGCCGGTCTGTAATCATACGCTCTGCCGCCGATGCGGCGAATGCTGGCGTTACTGTCCGGCAAAGGCGATATCCCTGAAGGACAGGCGTCTCAGTTTTGACTACGATAAATGTATACGGTGCTATTGTTGTCTCGAAGTCTGTCCCTATGGGGCCCTCAGGGCCGAGGAGCCCGGGATTGGAAAGATAGTCAAGAATGTTATGCGATACGATCGCCGGGGTCAGTGAGAATGAACATTGCATCCCATAAAAAAAGGGGGCCGGAGCCCCCTTTTTTTACTCATCCAGATAAAAAAACTACATTTCCCTGACTTCGATGCACTTGTCAGGACATACTTCAACGCAGCTCATGCAGCCGACGCACTCTCCCGCCTGGTAGGGATCAGTCTTGCCGTTGGCTCCCATCTGATACACCTGAACCGGGCAGATGTTGACACATTCCCCGCAACCGGTGCAGCAATCGAGGTTTACATTGACTAAATACATTATGCCTCCTGTCAATAATTGGATTTAATATCCCGGGATTCCCTGTAAACGGGATGGGGGATACTTCTGCTCTTATTATAATACTTATTCCACCGGTGTTACCACTGCCATGACCACCATTCTGCTCCCTTTATCCGCCCTGAACCCGTGCGGCACCATCGGATCGCACAGAATGGCGGTTTTTTCCCCGGCCTCCATTTCTTCATCCCCAACGGTGAAGGTCCCTTTCCCTTCAACGCAGTACATCAGTAATCTCATCGGCGCCTTATGCGGCTTCAGCTCCTGCCCCGCCTCAAGGCACATCAGTGCGATCCGCATCTCCGGTTTGTCCGACAGCATTTCACGGCCTATTTTGTCAGGGTGAAACGATATCAGTTTTTTCAGATCAAGTATCTCCATAGCCACCTCCTGTATTTGTTCCATTATTGCACATAACGGGAACGGAAGCTATGACGCCGGTCATACGTTATTCTTCTTCAATCGGGCTCCTGTCAAACACAGGGTACCACCGCTCTTTAAAGGCCCTGAACCGGCCATCGGCAATAGCCGCTCTCATTTTTCTGAAGAAGTCCTGGTAGAAATACAGATTATGCATGGTATTCAGCCGCATGGCGAGGATTTCCCTGGACTGGAAGAGATGCCTGAGGTATCCCCGCGAATAGTTTCTGCAGGTGTAGCAGCCGCACTCGGGATCAAGCGGGCCCTTATCATATTTAAACTCGGTCTTTTTGATGCTCACCCTGCCGAAACTCGTAAACAGCGTGCCGTGCCGGGCATTGCTGGTCGGCATGATGCAGTCAAACATGTCAAAGCCTGCCTCAACCGCGTTGAGCATATCCACAAAATCCCCGATACCCATGAGATAGCGCGGCCTTTCATAGGGGAGGAGCGGAGCATTGAAATAAATGATTTCGTGCATCTCCTCTTTTGGTTCGCCAACACTCACCCCGCCGACTGCATATCCATCGAACCCGATTCCAAGGATCTCTTCCGTGCTCCTTTTTCTCAAATCCTTATACATGCCCCCCTGGATAATGCCGAAGAGTGCCTGCCCGGGGTTTTGCAGTTCCCGGCATTTCTTTGCCCACTCTGTTGTCAGTTTCACGGACTGTTCGGCATAGTCGTGCGTTGCCGGATAGGGGATGCATTCATCAAACGTCATGGCGATGTCAGAACCGAGGACGCCCTGTATCTTCATCGCCTCCGCCGGTCCGATAAAATGCAGCGAACCGTCAATCGGTGATTTGAACTGGACGCCGTCAGGTGTTATTTTTCTGAAGGCTGAAAGGCTGAAGACCTGGAACCCTCCGCTGTCGGTGAGTATCGGCAGGTCCCAGTTCATAAAGTCGTGCAGTCCTCCCAGCTGAGAGATGACATCGAGCCCCGGCCGGAGATACAGGTGGTAGGTATTACCGAGAATAATCTCGGCCCCGATGTCCTTCAGCTCATCCTGCGACATGGCCTTGACCGTGCCAAGGGTGCCGACCGGCATGAATGAAGGAGTATTGATTGTGCCGCGCGCTGTGCTGATAATGCCCCTTCGGGCGCTGCCGTCTGTGGCGATAATGTTAAAGTCCATAGTCCCCTTTACAAAGGAATCAGAGTTGTGCTTAAATAAGCGCATATTATACGTTAAATCGTATAAGGACTGGGTACTACCTCGGTAGTTCAAAAAGATTTTTCCAGCAAGGCGAAAATTACTTGACAAACGGAATAATCGTCAGTTATATTACTAACTCGTTCTTTGAAAACTATGAAAGGTGCGTAGCGTACCGTTTTAAGAATTTTTGAGTAATAGGAAAACAATTGAGAGTTTGATCCTGGCTCAGAACGAACGCTG
>CAZCKU010000004.1:0-228518 GCA_964499365.1 uncultured Thermodesulfovibrio sp. | reverse complement strand
TAACCGGACATTTCTACTTTGCCGAAAACCGGACATTTCTATTTTGCCTTGACAATCAACAAGATTAATATTGACTTGCGACACGCCATAGAGTATATTTCTTTAATTCGTGATCAAATCTGCCTTTCAGGAGGAACAATGAAGCGTTTAAGAGCAGTAATGCTGGCGGTTATGGCTGTTCTGGTAATGGCAATTCCCGGCCTGAGTTGGGGCGCGGGCAGTGCCCTGATCGTCCATGACGGTACGGCGGGACTAGAAGCGAATGTCGTAGCCAATCTGACGGCACATCTCACCGCTGCGACTTTTACGACAATTACGCCCAACGTCGGCGTGCCGGCAGGAAGCCTTGCCGGGTATGATCAGATCTGGGATATCCGCTTCAACAACACGACCCCCCTTTCCGCATCAGATATGGCTGCCTACACGACATACCTTGCCGGTGGAGGCTCGCTGTTTGTGATGGGAGAGAATATGGGCTTTGCGACGCGCAATAACTCCATCACCAGTTTCGTTGCCGGGCTTGGAGGGGGAAATCTGAGCCTGAACGCTGCCAGCAATACGCAGACTGTTCAGCCGCCCTTTAACAGCCCGAATGCTCTCACCACGGTTGTCTTCCTCGCTGCGGCCGGAGCGACAACAACGCCTGGCAACGGGGCCTTCGTGACAAAAGATGCCTCCAATATCGGGGCGTCGGTTGTTTTTGCCCCTGGCAGCCTTTCCGGCGCGAATGCAGGTACGCTCATACTCGTCTTCGATGTAAACTTCCTGGACCTTACGGCCGATGCGAACTCTCACCTGTTTACGGATAATCTGATCGCATTCCTTGCAGCCCCGGTTCCTGTAGTCCCAAAATCAGTGCCGACAATCTCAGAATGGGGCATGATCATTATGGCGGTGCTGATGCTCGGCGCAGGGCTTTTTGTGATGCGCAGAATGAAGGGGGTCGTTCAGTAAGCGACTGGCGTATCTTCCGCCACGATTTCGCGGGTATCTCGTGGCTCGATGACAATGTTTCATGCGGGCAATTGGGTTGGGACATCAGGCTTCCGTCGGTGTTCCGGCCCAATTGTATTCTTGACCGGGGCATTCGCCGCGACGATATTGCTGTGAGGCGCATGATCGCAATCAGCAGGTTCTGTCAGTAAAACACCCTGAAGAGCAGGAATGTCAGGGCCGATCCGATGCATGCCCCCGCGATGACCTCTCCCGGACTGTGCACCTTGAAGGAAACCCTGCTCTGGGCAATAGCCGAGGCCAGGATGAAACAGAGCAGCGACGTGACGAAGCTCTCGGTTATATACGTAATGCACACCCATACCGAGAAAGCCAGTGCGGCGTGGCCGCTGGGCATACCTCCCCGCAGAGGATGCCCCTTGCCAAAGTAGGATTTGGTTATAATGACCACGATAAGGACAAGGACCAGGGATATCAGCGCAATTTCCTCTTTTGAATGTTTGGCCACGGAGAGGCCGGTATGAAAGAAGGCCTTCAGTGACGGAAAGAGGATCATATACCCGAGCATCGCGGCTCCGAAGGCGGTGATCAGGACAGCCCCGGCTGCAATATCCTTTGCAATGCGCGCCTTTTCCGAGAATTCAGGGGAGATGAGGTCAACGACGGCCTCGATGGCGCTGTTCAGCATCTCAGCCGACAGGACCAGAATGACGGCAAGGGACACGATGATGAACTCGGAACGGGAGATGCCGAGTACAAAGCTCAAGAGCAGGACGAAGGCCGCTGAATAGAAGTGATACCGGAGATGCCGCTGGGTACGTGCACCATGGAGGATTCCCTCGATAGCGCAATTGGCGCTGTTAATCCACTGGCGCAAGGGCATCGATCAGTTCCTTTTCCTTCCGCTGCATTCGCTGCTTCTGATAGGAGTTCTTTTCGTGATCATATCCCACCAGGTGGAGCAGGCCGTGGAGGAGGAGCCGCAGCAGTTCATTCCTGAAGGAGACCCCGTACGCCTGCGCCTGCGCCTCTGCCCTGGGTATACTGATGACAATATCCCCCAGTGCTTCGCCGGGCCCGGGCAGGCCTGTTTCGCACAGCGGAAAGGAGAGGACATCGGTCGTCTTGTCGAGACCGCGGTACTGCCGGTTCAAACGCTGCATCGCTGCATCGCCCACAAAGACGACGCTCAGCTCAGACTTCTGCAGTCCGAGCAGCCTGAGCGCCCTGTTTAAGTCCCTTTCTATCCTCTGCCGGTTTAGTCTTCTCGTTCTTTGACTGTTCTTTATGAGTATTGGCATAGCCGAAATCAAACCCCGGGTAGTCTATCCGTTTATGAAAGATACTGGTGAGCACGTAGGTGAACATCCTCTTGATGGCAGAGATGTCCTTCAGCGTCAGTTCACACTCATCGAGCTGGCCGTCCAGAAAAATATGATTGATGATCTTGTCCACCAGCGCGGCGATCCTTGCCGGCGTTGGATCTTTCAGCACCCGGGAGGCGGCCTCGACCGCATCGGCCATCATCACCAGGGCTGCGACGCGGGTCTGGGGTTTCGGTCCTGTATACTTGTAATCGTCTTCTGCCGGGAGTCCGTCGTGAATCTGGTCCTTCGCCCTCTGATAGAAGTAGGTGATCACCGAAGTACCGTGATGCTGCTGAATGATATCGATGATCGATGGCGGCAGTTTATGCTGCCGTGCAAGTTCCACACCCTCCTTAATATGATTGGTGATGATCATGCTGCTCATATGGGGGGTCAGTTTGTCGTGCCGGCTCGGTGCACCGCCCTGGTTCTCCACGAAGTAATCGGGCATCTTGATTTTGCCGATATCATGATAATAGGAACTGACCCTGCCGAGGAGGGGATTGACGCCGACCGCCTCAGCCGCGGACTCCACGAGGTTGCCGACGATGACACTGTGATGGTACGTCCCCGGCGCATTGATCATCAGCGATTTCATGAGCGGCTGGTTCAGGTCCAGCAGTTCAAGCAGGCTGATGTCGGTCGTCACCTTGAAGACATATTCAAGCAGGGGCAGCATCATCGAAACGATCGAGGAAACGGTCAGGCCGGCGAAGAGGGCGAAGGCCGTAGCCGAAAGCGCCTTTGTCGTAAACAGGTCTCCCCTCGACAGCAGAATGATCAGCGCGATCAGCATATTGACAAGGATTACGTAGAAGCCGCCCCTGAGGATTGCCGAGCGCCGCTTGCAGCGGATGACGCTGAAGGCGGCGGTGAGGCTCCCGGCAAACGAGTAGATGGAATAGGCCGAGTCCTGAAGCCAGTAACCGGTCAGCAGGCTGATGGTGAACGAAAAGGTTATTGCCGTGTGAAAATCGAACAGCAGGGTGACCAGCATTGCCCCGGCAGCGATCGGGATCCCGAAGACCGCCATGTCGACATCGATAAACCCGGTGCCGATCGAGAGGTTTTTCAGCAGGTATTCAAAAAAGCGTCCGATGACCAGGGTGCTGACGATCATCAGGGCGAGGAGCAGGAGCATGTTGTAGTTGTTGATGTACGTCGGCTTGTAGCGCATGATATCGCGGTACAAAATGAAGAGCAGGACAAAGCCGATGAGCGTGCCGCCAACCAGCTTCTGCAGGCTTATATCGACCATAACGGAGAGGGAGACGGCGAGCGAGGCCGCGAAGAGAAAGAATATCTTCATCTGCAGCTCCCTGGACAGAAACGGTTTACTGCTGTCCTTCGATATTCCGTTTTTCATATTTATCGTATGCCCGTAATATCAGCTGCACGAGTTTGTGCCTGACGACATCCCGCTCGTTGAACGAAACAAACTTGATCCCCTCGACTCCCTCGAGGATCCTGGTGATTTCTATCAGCCCGGAGGCCTTCCCCTGCGGAAGGTCGATCTGGGTTATATCCCCCGTGATGACGGTGCGGGAATTGAAGCCCAGGCGCGTCAGGTACATCTTCATCTGTTCCGAGGTCGTGTTCTGCGCCTCGTCGAGGATTATGAACGCATCATTCAGGGTCCTGCCTCTCATAAATGCCAGAGGGGCTATCTCGATGATCCCCCGCTCAATCAGCTTGGCAGCCTGC
This sequence comes from uncultured Thermodesulfovibrio sp., assembly GCA_964499365.1. Taxonomy (GTDB): domain Bacteria; phylum Nitrospirota; class Thermodesulfovibrionia; order Thermodesulfovibrionales; family UBA6898; genus PALSA-1316. Next base: position 224,493 of record CAZCKU010000004.1, on the reverse strand, counting down.
TCATACTCCATCATGTCATAGAGCGCGTCGTAGAGGGGTCTGAGATACGGGTTGACCTTTTCGAACATGTCCCCCGGCAGGAATCCGAGCTTTTCGCCTGCCTCGATCGCAGGACGGGCAAGTACGATCCTGCTGACCTCCTTCTTCAGGAATGAACTGATCGCCATTGCCATCGCCAGATAGGTCTTGCCGGTCCCTGCAGGACCGATGCCGATGACGATGTCATAGTTTCTGATTGCCTCGATGTAATGGCGCTGGTTTTCTGTCTTGGGGACGATGACCCTCCGTTTGGAGGCGACCTGTATATTGCTTTGCAGGATATCCTGCAGGGGACCATCGCTGTCGCCAGGGCAGGACTGCAGGGCATCCTTGATGTCCTGCGGACTCATGCCGGAGAGATCAGTGCCGGACTCGCACAGTTCCCTGACAAGGCGTTCGGCGGTTACGATCCTGATATCATCCCCCCTGAGAAAAATTCTGTTGCCGCGCGAACTCGCCTGAATGTCAAGCGCCTCCCCGATCAGCCTGAGATTCTTGTCCAGGCTTCTCTGAATAAACGGAAGGTCTTTGTCACTGCCGAATTCTATAACCCGTGTTTCCGTAGCTGCTCCTTATTTGCCTATCGTAACGACAAACGTTTTCAGGTTATCGTTTTTTTTCAGCTTCACCGCGAGGACCTCGGCATCCTTCTTTTCACTGAATTCACCGGTTCGCAGTTTGTAAATTTTCACATTTTTTTCGGCCTTAACCGCCTCTGTATATATCTTATACCCTTTTTTCGAATATTTCGCCTTGAATTTCTCTGCCTCCGCCTTGTTCCGGAACGCGCCCAATTGTACAGAATAGGTGAGTGCGGGACTCTCCTTCTTTTGAGGGACACTGGCCCGTATATTTTCTGTTACCGTTGTTTTCGAGGCCTCCTTGACCTGCCTGGCGACAGGTTCATGCTCTGCCCTGGCCGGTACGTTGCCGGGCTGATTCCCGGCTTTCGGGCCTGCCTGAACGTCAGACTGCGGCATGGTCACAGCGCCGGGAGTGTCCCGGGGAGGTGACGCTGGCCTGAGCGGTGACTCTGTCACCGTGGCAAGGGGCCGTGCAGAAGTCGGTGGCGCGGCGGGGATTTCAGGCTGCTCTTTCGCCTGTTCAGGAGGCAGCGGGGTCTGAAGCTGCTGAGTCTGACCGGCCGGGGTCGGCACGGGCTGCTCAGCAGGGACCGTGGAGACAGCAGGCCGTCCGTCTGCTCCGAACCGCCCGACAAAAAAGCCGAGGGTGAAACTCAGGCAGGAGAATACGACCGTAATAGCGATGATTATGCGCTTGCCGGACTGTAGCAACTGTATTATCTCCGGTGGGCCTTTTGTCTCATAGAAAGAGCATAGCATCACCATAGGAGAAAAATCTATATCCCATGGCGATGGCGGTTTCGTATGATTTGAGCAGGCGTTTCCTGCCGGAAAAGGCCGAGACGAGCATCAGCGGGGTGGAGCACGGCAGATGGAAGTTTGTGATAAGGGCATCGACCACGCGCGGGGTATAGCCCTCCCGGATGAAGATATCTGTACTGCCTTTGATGCTTCCGTTCGAAGCGGCTATGGTGCAGTGTCCGCTGGCGTATCCTTCCAGGGTTCGGGTGGATGTGGTGCCGACTGCGATGACACGTCCGCCTGAGCTTTTCACCCGGCCGATCTCAGCGATAAGCTCCGGGCTGATCTCAAAGGATTCGCCTTCCATGGAGTGGTCTTCGATGCGGACGGCCTTTACGGGTCTGAAGGTTCCGATGCCGACATGCAGTGTTACCGTCCTGATCAGAATTCCGGAGGTCCTTACCCTGTCGAGCAGGACAGGGGTGAAGTGCAGACCTGCTGTCGGTGCAGCGATAGACCCCTCCTTTTCAGCATAGACCGTCTGGTAACGTTCGCGGTCCTGTTCATCAGCGTCCCTGCGTATATAGGGGGGCAGAGGCATCCTGCCGATGTCCCAAATGACGGTGCGTATGTCCCGGCTGAAAGAGGCGGTCTTTCCCTTGTGTATCGAGGCGATGATGCCGTGATCAAAGCGGACATCACCCGAAAACCTGCCCTTTGTCATGATATTCCAGGAACCGTCAGGGTTTTCACTCACGAGAAGGACGTCCATGCTGCTTCCGTCGGGTTTCAGCCCCCGGATCCTGGCGGGAAAGACCCTCGTGTTGTTCAGGACGAGCATGTCGCCGGGTGCCAGCAGGGAGGGCAGGTCTGAAAATGTCCGGTGCTCCAGTCCGCCGTCCCGGTGCAGCACCATGAGCCGAGCACTGTCCCGTGAGACAGCCGGTCTGCTTGCAATCAGCTCCTCAGGGAGGGGAAAATCGAAATCAGCGGTATTCATGTATCCGCAGCTCGGTTCCGGGATAGAAGAAATTCAATATCTCCCGGTAAGACTTTCCTTCGCGTGCCATCTGGAGGGCAGACCACTGGCAGAGTCCGACTCCGTGACCATACCCTTTCCCGTCGAATATGTAGGTGCCGTTCTCCCTGCGCAGTTCAAAAGAGGTGCTCGGCAGTCTGCTCCAGCCGAGCTGCCTTCTGAGATCTGTTGCCCTCATTGTGAGCGACCCGTCCCGGTGCGAGATCTCGAGAGTCTTCACCCTCCTGGTCGGTGTGAACGATTTGGGTGCTATCGTTGTTATTCCGCTGAGGTTCAGAGCCTTCTCGATCTCCTCGACCGGAATTTTGCGCTCCCAGACAGAGTAGGGCGACAGGTCGCATGAGGAGGAAACCGGTTTCAGATAGGGGTATTTCTTGCCGAAGACCTCCTCAACATCTTCTGTCGTGCCGCCGCAGGTCGAGTGATAGAGTGCCTCAATGAGACCGCCGTTGTAGGTCAGCACCTCACCCCCGGTATGCATCACGGCATACGCGATGCGCGCATCGACATTGCTGCCCCGGTATACCTGGTGCAGGACCGACGACGTCAGGTCGAAGTTGGGGTTATTGTTCATGCCCTTCTGATACAGGGCGTAGGTCCGCGAGATGACCGCCTGAGCCTTCAGGGCTTCCATATCCCAGTTCGTACCGATTTCCGCGCTGACTACACTTTTGATATAGTCCTCAATCGGCAGTTCGTTGATCAGATACATGCCCTCGGTGCCCTTCCAGATCTCGATATCCCCGACGTAATGGCTTCCATTCACCAGAAGATCTCCCTGCAGCTTCCCTATCTTCTCGAGCTTCTCGTCCTTTTTCGGAATGGCCTGGAACACGTCATCCAGGATCAGGACCTTGATGGAGGCCCCTTCGGCCAGGACGGATGTCAGCAGGATTAATACCAGGCAGAGTGCCATGCAGGATGCCGGGCGCCGGCCGGAAAGAACAGATCTGGTCATGCTACTTTTTACCCAGCAATCTGAAGAGGACCGTCAGCAGAATACTCACCAGGATACTGGTTGCCAGAGGAAAGTAGAACGTGAAATTCTTCCTCTGGAGCATAATATCTCCGGGAAGCCTGCCGAGCCACGGAATTTTTCCGGCAAGCAGCAGCATGCCGCCGATCACGGACATGACGAGTCCGATGAGCAGGAACAATCTTCCGAGATATTCAGTGCCAGTGATCATTCTGTGTCCGGGTAAGTGTCATCGATGCCTTCAGGGGCGTTTCTTCTTGTAGCGTTCCATTTCAGAGTAGATGCATCCGCAGTATTTCTGGCGGTACAGCTCAAATTCGTTCGACAGTGCCCTCGAACGGTGCCAGCCCTCTCTGAGGTCTTCTGCAAGGAACTGAACGCCGTGTTTCTTTTCAGCCTCTTTGCCTATCGCTTTTATCATATCAAATTTCTGGTAAGGACTTGCAAGCAGGGACGAGGTGAAGGCCGGTATGTCCATCTCCCGGGCTGTTTCAGCCGTCCTGTCAAGCCTGACGGTATAGCATATTTCACACCTCCCGGCTCCGGTACCTGCTATGGCCTTCAGAAAGTCATCGAGGGGGTAGTCGTCGATATAATCCAGATCGAGGTTCCAGACCTTCTGGAGTCTTCTGACGGATGCGAGCCTGCTGGCATATTCAGTATACGGGTGGATATTCGGATTGAACCAGAGTCCCCGGACATCAAGGCCGTCTGACAGAAACTTCTGAAGGGGATAGATGCTGCAGTTCGAGCAGCAGATATGCATCAGGACCTTCACGGGCTGTGACGACCTAAAACAGTTCCCGGGGTGCCGACTTTCCCAAGTGCTGATACGCGGCCCTTGTTGCGGCCCGGCCCCGGGGCGTGCGGTCGAGAAAACCCTCCTGCATGAGGTATGGCTCATAGACGTCCTCGATCGTTTCCTTGTCCTCGCGCAGCGACGCCGCAATCGTTTCTATACCCACGGGTCCGCCGGAGAATTTATCGATGATCGTTATGAGGAGCTTTCTGTCCATATCATCAAGGCCCCGTTCGTCCACGTTGAGCGAGGTGAGTGAGCTCTTTGCGAGCTTCAGGTCGATCCTCCCGTCCCCCAGGACCTGGGCGAAGTCCCGGACCCTTTTAAGCAGCCGGTTGGCGATCCGGGGTGTACCGCGGGAGCGACGGGCAATTTCGAGCGCCGCATCATCGGACACCCCGATATTCATGATCTGGGCCGAGCGTACAACGATCTTCTTCAGATCGTCCGGACCATAATAGCTCAGCCGGTCGATAATACCGAACCGGTCCCTGAGGGGCGACGTGAGCAGGCCGGTCCTGGTGGTTGCGCCGATCAGGGTGAACTTCGGCAGCGTGATTTTCATGGTCCGGGCATTCGGTCCCTGCCCGATGATGATGTCGAGCTGGAAATCCTCCATGGCCGGATAGAGCACCTCTTCCACAATGCGCGGGATCCGGTGAATCTCATCGATAAAGAGAATATCCTTATCGGCAAGGTTCGTGAGGATCGCGGCCAGGTCTCCGGCCCTTTCGAGGACCGGGCCCGAGGTGATCTTGATATTGACCTTCAGCTCGGTAGCAATAATGTGCGACAGGGTGGTCTTGCCGAGGCCAGGGGGCCCGCAGAAAAGGATATGATCAAGCGTGTCCCGCCGGTTGCGAGCGGCCTGGATGAAGATCTTCAGGTTTTCCTTGATGCTGTCCTGGCCGATAAACTCGTCAAGCGTTGCCGGGCGCAGGTTCAGGTCAAGGGAGAGGTCCTCGACAGACACGTCCGGACTGATCAGCCGGTCTTCGTCCGTGTCGCTCTTTATGACGGAATCTTCCTTACGCATTTCCGGTCAGCAGTTTCAGCGTCTCCTTCAGCAGATTTTCGATGTCGCTATGCCCTTTTTTATAGGTCTGTTCAAGATATTCCTGAGCAATATTTCTCTTGTATCCCAGGTTTACCAGGGCGGAGAGGGTGTCGTCGAACAGCTTGTCCCTGATGCCTTCCGCTGCAGGCAGTTTTTCCCTGAGCTCAAGGACGAGTCTGCCGGCCGTCTTCTTGCCGAGACCCGGAATTCTGCAGAGCATCGGTATATCTTCCGTCTCGATCGCCCGGAGGAAATCGTTATAGGGCATTCCCGAGAGTATATTCAACGCTACCTTCGGACCTATCCCCGAGATAGTTATCAGGACCAGGAAGGTTTTCTTTTCGTCCTCGGATTCAAATCCGAAGAGCTGAAGCGCATCTTCCCGGACATGGGTATGGATGAACAGAAAGACCTCACGGCCGTCGGCCGGAAGGTTCGCAAGGGTCGGAATGGTCACGGTCACGGCATAGCCGACACCGTTGACATCAACCAGGACGGACTCGGGTCTCCGTGAGATGATCTTTCCCCGCAAGGATCCGATCATGAAGTACCTGTCATACGAGTATTCTGCGCATTCACGGCTATAGTGAATTGTAAAGTATTCATGTAACAGAGGGCAAGGGCGAGTGCGTCGGCGCTGTCGGGATAGAGCGTTCCCCTGATCTTCAGGATCATCTTTACCATCTCCTGGACCTGGCTCTTTTCAGCCCGGCCGTATCCGACGATCGCCTTCTTCACTTCGAGGGCGCTGCATTCGTGGAGGGTGAGCTCACCGCAGGCCGCGGCCAGAAGCACCACGCCGCGGGCATGTCCAAGATGGAGGGCGGCCTTGGCGCTTTTTGCGAAGAATATCCTCTCGACAACCATATCCGTCGGGCGGTAGGTGTCGATGATGTCGGTCAGGGCCTCGTGGATCGACCTGAGACGCACGTGGAGCGGCTTAGCGGCAGGCGGAGCGATCCTTCCCGAGGCTATATACCGCGCGTCCCTCCCGTTGCTGGTGATGACCCCGTAGCCGCAGTATATGCTTCCCGGGTCAATGCCGAGAATCGTGCTGTCCGTGCTACTTTTTCTTGCGGGGCTCTTCAAAGAGGATTTCCTCAACCATCAGGCAGAGGACATGCCCAAGGGTGATATGCGTCTCCTGGATCCTTGGGGTGTTATCCGAAGGCACGACGAATGCGTAGGTCACCTTCCCGGCGAGTTTTTCACCCCTGGCTCCGGTCAGCAGAACGGTCTTCAGTTTCTTCTTCTTTGCCGCATCCAGCGCCTTCAGCACATTCGGCGATGCGCCGCTCGTCGTAATGGCAACAACCATATCCCCCTCCGACGCAAGGGCCTTCAGCTGCCGGGCGAAGATTTCGGAGAAATCGTAGTCATTGGCGATCGAGGTTATGACGGCTATATCTGTATTGAGGGCGATGGCAGGCAGTCCGGGCCGTTCTTTCTTGAAACGGTTTACAAATTCTCCCGCGATATGCGAGGCATCGGAGGCGCTTCCGCCGTTGCCGAAGAGAATCACCTTGCCGCCGTCGTTAAAGGTGCCGGCGAGCGCCTTCGACACTTCAATAATAGGTTCGAGATGGGTCTGGATGAACTTTTCCTTGACGGAAATGCTCTCGGCGAATTCTTTCAGAATCTTTTCTTTCATGGTATATGGGGAAGACGTAAATAATAGATTAAAGCAATACGGACCGATCTGTCAAACGACGGGCAGCAGCCAGATCACGCACAGGCGTTTGAGGGTAATTCTTTGTCAATCAGGAACGCCTGTCCGGCGGCAGGCCGGCATGCTTCACGTCCGAAATGACGTCCCCCGCTGTCTGTCAACGCAGCTTCAGGGGCACGCACTATTTGACCACGATTCCCGCATAGCCGACGACGCTGTCGTAATCACCGCTTACATCCCCCGACGTCGCGTATTTGACGAGCCGTGCAGAATCAGCGCCGAGCAGTCTTGAGGCTGCAAGCATGACCGTGGCCGGGAGGTACCCGCACATCGAGATGCGCTCTCTCCGTACCGTCTCATACAGACCAGCAGAGTCGAGTGCCAGCAGTTTTTCGATTGCCAGGTTGTCCAGCCTGCGGGCCTGCTTTTCCGGAAGGTAGTGGCTCATGTCCGAGCTTGCCAGGATCACGACCGGATAGTCGGCGGCCCTGACCGCATCGGCAATTGCCCTTGCCAGGTCAAGACAGTCGTCGTACGAGGCAGAAAGAATTGCAATCGGAACAATCTTCGCCTCGGTCGAAAAATAGGCGATGAACGGGAGCTGCACCTCGAGAGAGTGCTCGAAGATATGGGCCTGCGCATCACGGGACACCCTGTCTGAAGACAGGGCTATTTTTGAGGCGAGCCTGCTGTCAATTTTAAACGTAGCGGTTGGTATCTCCCACTCACCGACGTCCATCAGCGATATGGCTGCACCGAGACCGGTATGGTTGGGGCCGAGCATGATGAAGGTCTGCGGCATCCGGATCGACGAAAACACTTCGCCTGCAACTGAACCCGAATAGATAAGGCCGGCATGGGGAGCCAGGACACCCACGACCGTCTCCCGGGGGGCGTCGGGCCGCACGTATTGGGCAACCTGTTCTTTCAGGCGCACACCGGTGCCGTGGTAAAACTGCCCGGCGACCGCAGGAGTTCTCTTCATAATACCACCTCCCGGCTAAAACGTGTCATCCTCGATATCGTGGAACGCTGCATCAGTATAGTTCACAAAGCGTGTGCAATGGGCAAGGAACGTCAGGGGGATTTCGCCGGTCGGTCCGTTTCTCTGTTTAGCGATGATGATCTCGGCCTTGCCCTTGTTGTCCGGGCTGTTTTTATTATACACCTCGTCGCGGTACAGGAATATGATGACGTCGGCATCCTGCTCGATGGCGCCCGATTCCCGGAGGTCTGCAAGCGTCGGCTTTTTGGTCCCGGTCCGCGTCTCGACCCCGCGGTTCAGCTGGCTCAGGGCGATGACCGGTACTTTCAGTTCCTTGGCCAGGGCCTTGAGTGAACGCGAAATCTCGGATATCTCCTGCTCGCGCCGTTCAGTATTCCCCCGCCCCCGCATCAGCTGCAGGTAGTCGACGACCACGAGACTGAGGCCGTGCTCTGCCTTCAGCCTCCGCGCCTTGGCGCGCATCTCAAGGATATTGATCGCAGAGGAATCATCGATGAAGATCGGCGATTCTGCCAGCTTGCTGGCCGCCGAGGTCAGGCTGTGCCAGTCGTCCTTTTTGATGAAGCCCTTCCTAATCTGGTTCGAGTCGACCATTGCTTCAGAACAGAGCATTCTGAAGGCGAGCTGCTCCTTTGACATTTCAAGGCTGAAGACTGCAACCGGTTCCTTCATGTCCACGCCGACATGCTGAGCGATATTGAGGCTGAAGGCCGTTTTACCCATTGAGGGTCTGCCGCCGATAATGATCAGGTCACTCCGCTGCAGCCCGGTGGTCAGCTCGTCGAGTTCCTTGAACCCGGTCGGCACCCCGGTGACGGTTTCTTTCCTGCTGTGCAGCTGTTCGATCATCTTGAAGCTGTCCTTGATGACGTCCTTCAGGGTCGAAAAGGCCACATTGATTCTTTTTTCGGAGAGGTCGAAGATCTGTTTTTCAGCGTAATCGATCAATTCCTCAGCATCAAAGTCACTCTCGTAGACGTTCCGCGCGATATCCGTGGCAGTATGCAGGAGCCCCCTGACCAGCGCCTTTTCCCTGACGATCTTTGCGTGGTAGCGGATATTGGCAGAGGTCGAAATCATCGAGACGAGCGACGTAAGATACGGGACGCCGCCGATCTGCTCAAGCTCCCCCTTGCGCTTCATATGGTCGGTGAGGGTTATGATATCGATCGGCTCGTTCTTGTCGAAAAGCTCGATCATCGCCAGGAAGATCCGGCGGTGGGAGTCACGGTAGAAATAGTCCGGGGTGAGGAGTTCGAGTGAGGTGGTCAGGGCATTGTTGTCGATGAGGACCGCCCCCAGAACAGACTGTTCAGCGTCTATGTTCTGGGGGGGCAGTTTTTCAAGCGTTGAATCTAATTCCTTCATTCCGGAACGACATTTATTTTTACGGCAGCAGACACATCATGGTGGAGCCTGATCTCTGCCGTGAAGCTGCCGAGTCTCTTAATCGGCTCCTCAAGGTGGATCTTCTTCCGGTCAATATCGTGCCCTTCTGCCTTCAGGGCCTCGGCAATATCCATGTTCGTCACCGACCCGAAGAGCTTGTCCTCTTCGCCGGCCTTTGCGCGGATCGTGAGGACCAGGGCAGACAGGCTGTCGGCCGCGGCCTTGTTCGCCTCGCGCACCTTGACGGCCTTTTCCTGGATGATCCGCTTGTTGTGTTCGAACTCCTTGATGTTCCTGGTATTTGCCTCAACCGCCATCTTTTGCGGCAGCAGATAGTTGCGGGCGTATCCGTCGGCTACATTGACGACCTCACCGATCTTTCCGAGGCTTTTGACATCTTCCTTTAAAAAAACTTTCATTATAAGGATCTCCTTGCAGTAATTTTTTTGGGATGGATAAGTATACCATAACGGAAATGCCGATGGCACCTGTTAATCCCACCAGGAGTATCATCAGGGCCTAACGTGTAGGTCCATTCTGCAGCAGAGTTTGCGTGTAACGTCTCAGGTTATCAATATGTATTGGAAACCGAGATGAATTCTGAGGATGACGGCCTCCCAATTTCTACACAGACACTATTTAAGCAAAGCATCGATTTGATTTAGTATAGACAGTGTAATCACGGTGTTTAGTTCCGTATGGGGCATTCTTAATCTTGCTCTGTCTATAACCGCGTCGCTGGGCAGCAGAGGAATCTGCTTCCTTAAATTGCCGTGTATATGCTCTGTCAATTTTCTTTTCTCCTCTGTCTCGAAGCATGGGTCGAACAGAATCAAATCTATCCTTTTGTTCGCAGCAGCCAACAATCCTTTCGCAGTGTCTGTGGAATACATAACGCGATATTTCCCCGTTTTCTCAAGAAATATCTTTATGATTTTGCAGACCAATTTGTCCCGATCTATCACCAATACATTCTTTATGTTGTTCATTATATTTGTCCTGGAACTGACGCTGAGCCCAAGGCCGTTATTGCGCAGCCAGCGGGGTGGTTCATATGAGTTAGGATACCACAATACCATTGAATATAAGCAACACAATAATATATAATGTAGCTACAAGAAAAGACAGAAGGGGCTCTAATGCTATATACAGGAATTCGTGAATTAAAAAATAAGTTGAGCAGCTACCTCAGTAGTGTACGAGAGGGAGATAGTATAGTTGTAACGGACCATGGAGTGGAAGTGGCAGTAATCAGTCCGATATCTCCCGAAAGACGCTGCATAATGAGCCTCGTAAAAGAGGGAAGAGCGCAGTGGGCTGGCGGAAAACCGAGAGGTTGTGAAGGCGCCAAAATTAAGGGGAAATCAATATCTGAAACCGTTTTGGAGGAAAGACATTGATACTTTACCTTGGTACGACAAGCCTTATTAAATTATATATTGAAGACGAGAGGTCACAAATTGTGCGTCAGTGGGTGCATGACGCCGAGATTGTCGCTACCTGCAGAGTTGCGTATACCGAGGTGGTCTCAGCACTTGATAAGCGTCACAAAAGAGGCGATCTGTCTTCCACCATGTACAATCGGGTATACGAAGCGTTCACCACAGATTGGCCCAATATCGCTGCGTTAGACTTCAACGATATTGACTCGGGTCAGTTTGTCAAAAAATATGGATTGAACCGGCTGGCTGCCATGCACCTGTCTGCGGCGAAGATCATCCAAAACCATGCCACTGCTTTCTCGTCAACAGATGACTATCTTTGCCGTGCCGCAGCAGCCGAAGGTTTGAGGGTTCTGTCGTATCATTGAATTCCAATTGCCAATATAGCGTACTCTTTCAGAATCAACGATAAGCGACGAAGCAAGTCAGGGTGAGGTACCTACAGTGAAAAGACATGTCGTGGAAGAATCAGTCCTCTTTATCAGTATCCTGAAATGGATTTTTCTGGCAAGTTGTGTGGGACTTATGGTGGGGACATCCACCGCTATATTTCTTGCTATTCTTCATAAAGGCATTGCCTTGACGAGCAGAACGGTTTATTACTATTTGCTCATACCTGTTGGACTTCTCTCCAGCACCCTTCTCGTGAAGCACTTTGCTCCCGATGCGAGAGGTCATGGAACTGAAAAAATAATCGAAGCTGTTCATCAGCACTCAGGTAAGATTAAGCTTTCTGTTGTACCGGTCAAACTCCTCGCAACCGTGATAACTATTTCTTGCGGTGGCTCGGCCGGAAAGGAAGGGCCGGCCGCCCAAATTGGTGCTGCTCTCTGTTCAGGCTTTGCAGACTTATTTGGATTCAGCAAGCGAGACCGCAGAAAGCTTGTTATCTGTGGTATTAGCGCTGGTTTTGCAACAGTGTTTGGTACTCCAATCGCAGGGGCTATTTTCGGTGTTGAGGTGCTGTTTGTAGGGGGGCTTCTTTACGAGGTGCTTCTGCCATCGTTTGTTGCCGGTATCGTCGGATACCAGGTATCTTCTGCGCTGGGGGTCACCTACTTCCACCAGCCCATGAATTTCATTCCGGTATTCAGCAGTCTTTTCTTTCTGAAGGTCTGTGTTGCCGGGCTGTTTTTTGGAATTGTCTCCCTGCTATTTATTGAACTGTTGAAAAGCTTCGAAAAGCTGAGTGAACATATACGCATCAAGGAAGAATGGAGGGCGCTCCTCGGGGGGGGAATACTTGTTGCGGTGACATTTTTTGTGTCCCCACTATACCTCGGCCTGGGACTCGAAACAATCAGGACTGCCGTGGAGGGCAATGCAGTGCCGTGGTACTCTTCGGCAATTAAGATGATATCCACCTCTGTAACGCTGAGTTTCGGAGGCAGTGGCGGTATTATCACCCCGATTTTTTTTGTGGGTTCCACTGCCGGGAATCTTCTGGGGCACGTGCCTGGTTTTGATGTGTCTGTATTCTCTGCAATCGGGATGGTAAGCCTCCTGGCTGGTGCTGCGAATACACCGATATCGGCAAGTATCATGGCCATGGAGCTTTTCGGCCCGGAACTGGGACCATACGCCGCTGCGTCGTGTGTCATTAGTTTTTTGATGACCGGCCACAGGAGTGTCTATCCCAGCCAGATTCTCTCTATGTCCAAATCATCATCGTTATCAGTAGCACCTGGGCAGGTTATGGGAAATATTGCGGGGGTTGATTATCGGCCGGGGGAGAAGAGCCTCGCAGGGGCGATCTCGAAAAGAATGAACCAAAAAATGGATAGAAGCTGAGCCATGACGCGAATTGTGCCGACATCGAAGGTCGAGGAGCTGCCTGAAAGGCCGACAGCCGGTTTTCTCCTTAAAACACTTTTATCCGTTCATTTCATTCTTTATGCTGTATCTCCGATATATTTTGCCTGCGCTTCGGATTATGCGGCTGGAGCTATTGTCTGCACAGCCATGAAACCCACGTTTTCTGCGGTTTCCATCGGTTATGTCAGCATTCAAGCAATGGTGAATGCCGATATGGTGCATGAAGATGAAACAGTGAAGATACTCTTGAAGAAAAAGAGGGCTGTGATGCCCAGTCTTGATGATAACTGGAATGCAATTCTCTCAAGAGACCTATGCAGAGCGCATGATTACTCCGCCGGTTTGTGCGTGTTTAACCCTCAGAGCACAAAGACTCACAGGGCATATCAGTTTTTGTATTCCGGCCTTTCTCCTCCGTTCTCCTAAACGGTGCATTTACTGTGCATGCTTCTCCGTGATGGATTCCAAAAAGTCAATGACAGGAGGTAGCGGTGATAGAGAACGAAGAGAAGACTGCCAAATATGTTTTATTGATATTGTTAGCGGTATGCTTACTTCTGGGATTGGCCGAATATTATTATTCCCTGGGGTTTAACACTGAGAACAAAGTCGATTTCCATGAAAACAACGATCATACACTGATATCAGGCTTAGTAAAATCAGGAGAAAATCTGGTTAGCATATTTACGAAGCATAAGCTCCGGATAGAGGAATGCCTTATGGTGAGTGAAGCATCTGCCAGCGTGCATGAATTGGGCAAACTTGATGCTGCAAAACCATACAAAATTGTTGTGGGTCCTGATGCAAAGATTGTTTCCTTTACGTACTGGATTGATGACGACTCTCTTTTGACCGTATCAAAAACTGCCTCAGGATTTACAGCGGAAAAGAAGGAAATTATCTACGAAAAAAGAATCATGACCGAGGGAGGAGTAATCAGGGGGAATCTGGTAGCCTCAATTGGTGATGACAGGGATCATCTGCTGCTGGCGCTTAGCCTCTCCGATATCCTTGCGTGGGACATCGACTTTGCGAGTGGACTGAGAGATGGGGATGCATTCAGGATTGTGGTTGAAGGGTTATTTCTGGATAACAAGTTCAAGAAATTCGGTAACATACTTTCTGCCGAATTCGTCAATAACGGCGTTGTCTATGGTGCCTATAGATTCGAGCATGACGGGACTTATGGTTATTATGACGAAAAAGGCCGTTCCCTGCGAAAAGCCTTTCTCAGAGCTCCCCTGAACTTCCGAAGAATCAGCTCCTACTATTCCCGTTCCCGCCTTCATCCTGTTCTTAAGACGTATCGTTCCCATCACGGCATTGATTATGCTGCACAAGCAGGGACTCCGGTTTCTTCAGCCGGTGCAGGTATTGTCAGTTTTGCGGGATATAAAGGTGGTTACGGCAAGATAGTCATGATACGGCACGCCAACGGATATAGTACCAATTACGGTCATCTGTCAAAATTCGGCTTGCGAATACGCGCCGGTGAGCGAGTAAAGCAGGGGCAAGTTGTCGGCTATGTGGGGACCACGGGCGTGTCAACAGGTCCTCATCTGCACTATGAAATGCTTGTTAACAACAAAGTGGTTGATCCGCTCAAGATCAAGATGCCCGAAGGCGAAAAAATCCCGGAAAAGCTTATGGCCGATTTCGGCATCTACAGGAATGCCATGAACACCCGGCTTGCACTTATTGCGCAGTCATCTGTGCCAGCCATTGAAAAGGGCGGCAGGTAAATGAGCAAGATCGTTGTATTTAAAGATCTGGACGGCACTCTTCTTCACCCGAAAACATACTCCTATGTAGCGGCGCAGCCTGCCTTGGCATTGATAATCGAGAAACAGATACCACTTGTTTTCTGCTCCAGCAAGACGAAGGCGGAAATTGAGGTCTACCGGGAAAAACTCTGCAATAGACACCCTTTTATATCAGAAAACGGGGGGAGATATTTATGCCGTCAGAGTATTTTATGCCGGATCCGCGTTTTAGTATTGACGGGTTGTATCCTTCGATTGGTCTGGGCAAGACATACGGCGAGATAAGAAAGACCTTTACGAATTTACGGGAGCAACTGCACAGTAAAGTGAAGGGGTTCGGCGATATGACAGCAATTATTCGCCGAGAAGAATCTGTCAGGTGGATATTGCCGAAACCTATGAGCACAAACATCAGCTGCTTTCAGCGGACGACACGACAAAAGGACTTATGAAAATGACCATTGACATATGTAAATCGATTTCAGGACACTGGCATCAGAAGGAGTCATTTTCTCCGAAGGTTTTTTTAAGACTCTTCAGGCGGCATACCTGAGAATGGCGGAAGACACTATTATGAAGTTTGAGGCGGATGCCGCTATCAACGGCCTGACCTTCGACAGGCATGAGGAGGCAAAGGCAGTCGAGGCATACACAAAAGGGATAGGGATTTCATCTCAGGTGTTTTTTGAAAACCCTATGGGGTCGGCACTGATTCCCAACTGGAACAGGGTAACATCAGCCATTCCCGGAATATTGGAAATGCTGAAGAAGGCGGTTGACGAGGACAACCGGTGACATTTTGTTCCTGCGCCAGTGTTTATAGTGCTTCAGACTATCAGTGCAGAATTCGCGTATTCGAGACGCTGATTTGTCGGGTTGTGTTGTCATTACGGATACCTTTGTGGATTCGAGGAACATACTCCAGCCAGGGCGCACCATACGAATATGGCGGACGGGGAAAGGTGTTAACGGATAAATATTCTTAAGAATAACTTGTGCTACCATATGCATATGGAAACAGATATCCTTCGATCCCTTGTCATTATTTTTGGCGTTTCCGCCCTGATCGTCTTTGCCCTGAGCAGGGTAAAAATACCATCTCTTGTCGGTTTTCTCCTGGCAGGTGTCATTGTCGGGCCCCACGGGCTTGGACTGCTGCAGGATACTCATGCCGTTGAGTTGATGGCCGAGATCGGCGTCGTCCTTCTCCTCTTTACCATAGGCATTGAATTTTCCCTCACCCGGCTTATGAGAATGAAGAGGGCCGTCATGGCGGGGGGTGGCGCGCAGGTTGTCCTTACCATCGGGCTGAGCGCCCTGATGTCCTTTGCTGTTACCCGAAGTCTGAACATGTCATTGTTCTTCGGGTTTCTCATCTCCCTGAGCAGCACGGCAATCGTCATGAAGATGTTGACCGAAAAGGGTGACATTGACTCTCCTCATGGCCGGATGATGGTCGGGATCCTGATATTCCAGGACCTCTGCGTTGTACCGCTTATGCTCCTGACCCCTTCACTGTCCGGGGGGTCGATAGACCTCCTTGATATCGGGCTCAAAATGGCCAAGGCCGTATTCATTATCGTGGCAGTACTCCTGAGTGCCCGCTGGCTGGTGCCGGTGCTGCTTCATCACGTGGTGCGCACAAGGAGCAGGGAACTCTTCATCTCAACCATCATACTTCTCTGCCTCGGGATAGCGTATTTCACGTCGAAGTTCGGACTTTCCCTTGCCCTCGGCGCCTTTCTTGCAGGCCTGGTTATCTCTGAGTCAGAATATGCGCACCAGGCAACATCCGATATCCTGCCGTTCAAGGAGAGCTTTATGGGGCTTTTTTTTGTATCGGCAGGCATGCTGATGAATATCGCTTTTGCTGCCGGTAACTATCCGAAAATCGCTGCAGCAGTGCTGCTGATTTTCTTTTTGAAACTGCTGACCGGAACCGCTGCAGCCCTCCTGTCCGGCAGTCCCTTCCGTACCTCTCTGCAGGCTGGATTGGGACTTGCCCAGATAGGGGAGTTCTCGTTCGTGCTCGCCATAGCGGGCAGGGCAGCCGGGCTGATAACCGAAGATATGTACCAGGTCTTTCTTGCATCGTCTGTCGTGACCATGATTCTGACCCCCTTTGTTTTCAATGCCTCTCCCTCGCTGTCGGGATGGGTTGCCTCGCGGCATCTCCTCAAACGGGTTGCCCAGATGAAAAAAGTGTCTGAAAGGGCAGGCCATCCCGCACGGAGGCAGGACCATGTCATTATCATAGGCTTCGGACTGAACGGGATGAACCTGGCACGGGTCCTGGCAGAGGCTGAAATACCCTATGTCATTCTCGAAATGAATGCCGACACGGTACAGAAGATGAAAAAGAAAGGCGAGCCCATATATTACGGCGATGCCTCCAGCGCAGAGATTCTCCACAACCTGAGCATTAGCAGGGCACGGCTGCTTGTCGTCGCCATATCGGACCCTGTGTCAACCCGGCGGATTGTTTCGATTGCGCGGCACGAAAACCCCCATGTCTTTATCGTCGTGCGGACGCGGTACCTTGTCGAGGTAGAGGACCTGAAGGCGCTCGGCGCCAATGAGGTGATACCGGAGGAGTTTGAGACCTCGATCGAGATATTCTCGAGGGTGCTCCATCAATACAATTTCCCCGGCAGCATCATCCTGGATATGGTCGAAAAGATCAGGCGCAACAGTTATACAGCGCTGCGGAATCCCGACCTGCCGAAACAGCATCTCTTCGAGAAATGCGAGTGGCTTCCCGAAATCGAGATGGACGGCTACAGGGTTCCACAGGACTCCTTCCTCTCGGGAAAGAGCATCGCCGACCTGCAGATCAGGAAGATAACCGGTGTAACGGTCATCGCCGTCAGACGCGGGGCCGAGGTCATGCCGAATCCTGCGCCTGATTTCAGGTTCAGCAAAGATGATATCGTGCTGTTTACCGGGGGACAGGAAGCCATGAAAACAGCGCTGCAGTATTTCAGAGGCAGGTTATGATGCTGCTCTGGACGGGCTTCCTGGTCTGCACTGCAGTGATCGTCTATGCGGGAACAAAACTCTCTGCGTACGGCGATATTATTGCGGAAAAGACAGGACTTGGCAGGGCGTGGATCGGCGTTGTACTCATGGCGTCGGTCACCTCACTTCCCGAACTGGTAACGGGTATAAGTTCGGTGACGTACGCCGACGTCCCTGATATTGCCGTCGGAGATGTACTGGGAAGTTGTGTCTTCAATATGCTCATCATCGCGATACTTGACTCCATGCATCGTTCCGCACCCATATCCACCCGGGCGCACCAGGGGCAGGTGCTTTCAGCGGCTTTCGGGATCCTGCTCCTGGGCATGGTATGTGTCAGTATGACTGTCAGGGAATACATTGCGCCGATAGGCTGGATAGGTTTCTATAGTATCCTGTTCATCATGGTATATCTTATCGGCATCAGACTTGTTTACTCGTATGAGAAACGGAAGATCGCCGAGTTCATGAAAGAGATGGCGGAGGATTTGCATTACAGAAATGTCAGCACGAAGAGCGCGGTCATTCACTACATGGTAAACGCGCTGGTCGTTGTCCTTGCAGCCATGTTCCTCCCGAAAATTGGTGAGGGCATTGCTGTGTCCACGGGATTGGGCCAGACCTTTGTCGGCAGTATTCTTATCGCGGTTTCGACGTCTCTCCCCGAGATCGTCGTCTCAATCGCTGCGGTCAGGATGGGAGCGGTTGATCTGGCAATCGGCAATCTCTTCGGCAGCAATATTTTCAACATCTTTATCCTGGGACTTGACGACATTTTCTTCGTCAAAGGTCCGCTGCTCTCCTCTGCAAGCCCGAACCACATCATTTCGGCATTGTCGGCCATGGTCATGACCTCCATTGCGATTATCGGGTTGACCTACCGCGCCGAGAAGAAACGATTGTTTGTGGCCTGGGACGCCATCGGAATCTTCATCGTCTACGCCGCAAATGTGCTTTTGCTGTATATACTTGCCTGATACGTTCCCTATACGGCATAGCTGCGATGCAGCGTTTGTGCCCCTAGAGAATCGTCATGGGCACCGGGATGAAGGTCAGGATGAAGATCACGAGTGAAACAATCCCCGCGGCCCTGCGCCGTTCGTCCAGTGGAATATACGGTTCAACGATCGGCGGGTGCCTGATGCCCAGGATGACGAGAAGTATAGCCCAGACGATCCAGCCTTCAAAGACCAGCACACCCAGGAGCACGAGTACGACGATCAGCACCTTTGAAAGAACGTGATGCCGTCTGCCGAGCAGCGCGTAGGCGATATGCCCGCCGTCCAGCTGCCCGATCGGCAGGAGGTTCATCGAGGTGACAAAAAAACCGATCCAGCCCGCAAAGGCGACAGGGTGGAGCAGCACGTCCTGATCAGCGGGCAGGGTGCCGAGGATCAGCTTTGAGAGTGCCGTAAACAGCAGCGAATCGCCGAAGATCATCAGCCCCGGCTGCCTGACGACCGGCATCACCGTCGAGAGGGAAAGCCCGACGACCGTCGCAATGATGGATACGATAAACCCCGCAATCGGGCCCGAGGCCCCGATGTCCATCAGGGCGTTTTTTGTCGTGATCGGCGACTTCATCTTGATAAAGGCGCCGAGGGTTCCGAACAGTGTCGGAGCCGGAATAAAATAGGGGAGGGTAGCCTCGACGTGGTGGCGTCTCGAAAAATAGTAGTGTGAGAACTCGTGAGACAGAAGGATGACAAGCAGGGTGATCGAGAAGGGGAAGCCCCTGAGGATGTTTGCCGGCTGGTCGAGTATTGTCAGGATGCTGACCCCCGCGTGTTCAACACCGACGACCAGCGTCGAGAGGAAGGTCAGAAGGAAGAGCAGGATGTGGAGCCAGGGAAACTTTCTCAACGCAGGACAGTCCCCTCCAGGTCATAGTCTGTGGCCCGTTCGATCCGCACAAAGACATAATCTCCCTTTGCCACGGTGCGGTCCCGGAGGATGACTACCCCGTCTATTTCCGGGGCCTGGGAATATATCCGCGCGACCGCAATCCCTTCGGCGGCCTCGTCTACCAGCGCGCGGAAGGATTGACCGACCAGCGCCTCGTTCTTTGCAAGCGAGATGCCGGCCTGCATGGTCATGAGCCGGTTGAAGCGCGACTGTTTTTCCCGGACCGGTATGCGCCCCTTCAATGCGGCAGCCGGCGTCCCTTCTTCCCGGGAATAGGTGAAGGCGCCGAGACGATCGAACTGTATCTTTCGGGCAAAGGCCAGCATATTTTCGAAATCAGCCTCGGTCTCCTGTGGGAAGCCGATGATGAAGGTAGACCGCAGTGCCACATCCGGAATGATCTGCCGGATCCGCTTTATGAGTTTTTCAAAGTACGTCCTGCTCCCGGCCCGGCCCATAAGTTTCAGGATGTTTTTCTCGGTGTGCTGCAGGGGCATGTCGATATAGTTGCAGATCTTGTCCTGGGCTGCGATCGTCTCGATCAGGCGGTCGTTCACCGCCGTCGGATACAGGTAGAGAAGGCGGATGCGGAAGTCGCCCCGGATTGCGGTCATGTCGTTCAGAAGCCGTACCAGGTCGTACCCGCCCAGGTCGCTGCCATACGCGGTGATATCCTGTGCAACGATGATCAGCTCACGTATCCCCGACCGGATATGGCCCTCTGCAGCTGACAGCACCTCTTCGGGCCCGGTGCTCCGGTATCTGCCCCGGATGTCGGGTATGGCACAGTAGGTGCATCCCCGGTCGCACCCCTCGCCGATCTTGAGATAGGCATAGGGGGTGTCATGGAAATGGTCCTTCGCGTCCTGCCTTGCTTTCGTTCTTCCGCCTTTTCCGCTGCGCAGCAGGGTGCTGCAGTAGTCGACGATCGCGTCCTCCTCGGCCACGCCCCACAGGGCATCGATCTCTGGTATTTCCTTCCTGAGTTCGTCTCCGTATCTCTTGGCCAGGCACCCGTATACAAGCAGTTTCTTTCCGCCTGAACCGGCCTTCAGCTTCACGGCCTTCAGTATTTCGTCGATCGATTCCTTTTTGGCCGCCTCGATAAATCCGCAGGTGTTGATCACGATGACATCAGCCTCGTCGGGGTCAGACGCATAATGGATATCCCGGACAGAGAGTTTGGACAGGAGCTGCTCGGAATCAACCTGGTTTTTGGGGCAGCCAAGACTCACGAGATGGACTTTTCTAGACATGGCCCCTCTTTACCGCCTTGAAGATGACTGCATAGCTGATGACTGCCGAGACCAGACCGAGCACCGTATTGCCGAGAAGAAAGGGCATGAGGAGGGGCCTGAAATCGTTCAGCAGGGCCGAAAATGAGAGGTGTGCCCAGTCGATCTCCGGAAGGATCTGGTCAATGCCGAGCAGGCGCGCTCCAAGCCACGTGCCAAACGTATAGATCGGGACGATCGTCCAGGGGTTCGTGACATAGACGCCGACAAGTGTCACGAGGCGGTTCAGCTTGAGCACCCAGGCAAAGGCAATCCCAAGGACCGTATGCACGCCCAGAAGCGGGGACATGCCGATGAAGACGCCCAGGGCAAACGCCCCGGCAATCCGCTGCGGCGATTCCCGAATGGAAAATATCTGTCTTAGTTTAGCCCTGAACGGCAAAATGCTCATACCCCTTCGCCTGCTGCTTTACCGGTTTTCCATCGGGCCCGATCACCTTTAATCCGGACCGAACAATCTCGCCGATGCAGGTTGCCCCGGGTATCTGCGGTGCGGCAGCGGTAAACAGCAGTTCATAGTCTTCCCCGCCGTGGAGTGCGAGGTCGACCGGAGATACCTTCAGGAGACGGGAGCTCTCGACCAGTCCCTGAGACAGCGGCAGCCGGTCGACCCGGATCCTGGCACCAACACGGCTTTCCCTGCAGAGCCTTCCAAGGTCGATCAGCAGGCCGTCGCTGATATCCATCATCGCGGTGGCATGCCCCAGGTAGGGCTGCGGGTTGACCGCATCGGGCATCAGATGCCGGCGGATTACCGGTTCGATTATTTCCCACGGAAGCTTTAAATTCGGCACCGCATCACGTTCAAGCGGGATCTGTTTTCTCAGGTTCTTCATGATGCCCAGTCCTGCTGCAGCATCCCCCAGGCTGCCGGTGACATGGATATATTCGCCCTGGCAGGCACCATCCCTCGTAACAATCTTCGAGGCCGTTCCGACAGCTGTGGCCGAGAGAACGATCCTGTCTGATGAGGACATATCCCCGCCGATCAGTTCAATCGAATATTTCGCGAGGGCCTCTGCGATGCCGTCAAAGAACAGGTCATACTGGCTGAGATCGAGACTTCCGGGGCCGGAAAAATTAAGCAGAAGATATTCCGGTCTGCCGCCCATAGCAAAGATGTCACTGACGTTGACCGAAACGAGCTTGTATCCGAGCTGAAACAGGGTCGTCCAGCGAAGATCGAAGTGTACCCCTTCGACCATCATGTCAGTGGTCAGAAGGCTCTGCGCCCGTCCGCAGCGTATCGCCGCGGCATCGTCCCCGATTCCCAAAAGAAGTGCCGCAGCTCCGCGGCGGTCCGCAGACTTTACGCTGAATCGCTTCCTGAGCCGCTCGACGAGATGAAGTTCTCCTGCCTCGGCAAGCTTCATGTCTGATGCACGAACATGGCCCGGCAGCTTACTTCTTCTTGCCGGATGGCTTCCTGCCCGTCTTGAGCGCGACCTTCAGCACCTGGTCCATATCGCTGGCAAAAATGAACTCCATGTCCTGCTTGATATATTTGGGTATATCCTCAAGGTCCTTTTTGTTGCGCGCAGGGATAATGATCTTCTTGATGCCCATGCGTTTGGCTGCCAGGGTCTTTTCCTTGAGGCCGCCGATCGGCAGGACCCGTCCGCGCAGCGTGACCTCGCCGGTCATGGCGATGCTGCGGCTGACCGGTCTGCCGGTAAGGACAGAGGCGAGCGCCGTTGCCATCGTGATCCCGGCAGAAGGACCGTCCTTCGGCGTAGCCCCTGCAGGCACATGCACGTGTATGTCCGTCTTCGAAAAGACATCCTCGCTGATACCGAGCGACTCCGAGCGCGACCGGATATAGCTGAGGGCGGCCTGCGCGGACTCCTTCATGACGTCGCCAAGTTGTCCTGTCAGCGTCAGATGACCTTTTCCCATCATGGTCGTTGCCTCGATATAGATTATGTCGCCGCCGGCTTCGGTCCAGGCCAGTCCGGTTGCCACGCCGACCTCGTCAAAGAGCATCTCCTCTTCGGGGAGAAACTTGGGGACTCCCAGGAAGCTCTTGAGGTTCTTGGGCTCGACCTTAAAGGTCTTCTGTTTGCTTTCCGCAATCCTCTTGGCTACCTTCCTGCAGAGGTTCGCAATCTCGCGTTCCAGGTTCCTGACCCCCGCCTCCCTGGTATACTGGGAGATCAGCAGCAGGAGCGCACTGTCGGTAATTTCAAGGATCTTGTTGTTCAGGCCGTGCTCCTCCAGCTGCTTGGGGAGCAGGTAGGTCCGGGCAATGCCGAGCTTCTCCTCCGAGGTGTAGCCGGACAGGTAGATGAGTTCCATCCTGTCCCTGAGCGGCCCGGGAATGGGATCCGCAAGGTTACCGGTCGTAATGAACATGACATTGGTCAGGTCAAACGGCACGGCGAGGTAATGGTCTGCAAAGGCGAAGTTCTGCTCAGGGTCGAGCACCTCGAGCAGGGCAGAGGAGGGGTCGCCCCTGAAATCCGTTCCGATCTTGTCAATCTCATCAAGCATGAAGACGGGGTTGTTCGTGCCCGCCTGCTTGATGCCCTGTATGATCCTGCCGGGCAGGGCCCCGACGTAGGTGCGGCGGTGGCCGCGAATCTCGGCCTCGTCTCTGACGCCGCCGAGAGACATCCTCACAAACTCCCTGCCCAGAGACCGCGCTATCGATCTGCCGAGAGAGGTCTTGCCGACACCGGGAGGCCCGATAAAGCAGAGGATCGGGCCCTTCATCTTTTCCTTGAGCTTCCTGACGCTCAGGTATTCGAGGATCCTTTCCTTCACCTTCTCAAGGTCGTAATGGTCTTCATTCAGGACTTTCTTGGCGAGCTTGATGTCAAGATTGTCCCGGGTGCTCTTTGACCAGGGCAGTTCGACGAGCCAATCCAGATAGGTCCTGATCGTTCCTGCCTCTGCGCTGTCGGGATGCATCTTTTCGATCCGCTTGATCTGCTTTTCAGCCTCCTTGAAGACCTTTTCCGGCATCTTCGCCTCTTCGATCTTCTTCCTGAACTCTCGGACCTCCTCGGCCCGTTCGTCTATATCCCCGAGTTCCTTCTGGATAGCCTTGAGCTGTTCACGCAGGAAATACTCCCTCTGGGTCTTGTCGATCTCGCCCCGCGCCTCGGACTGGATCTTCTGCTGCACGATAAGGAGTTCAATCTCGTGGTTCAGGATATCGCTGACACGCCTGAGCCTCCGGACCGGGTCGGAGATCTCCAATATCTCCTGCGCCAGCTCCGACTTGATGCCGAGGTTCGATGCCACCAGGTCCGCCAGCCTGCCCGGGTCATCGAGGTTCTCTATCACAACCATAATATCCGGCAATATCGTCTTTCCGTATGAGATCGCCTTGTCGAGCTGCTCCTTGACCGTCCGTATCTGAGCTTCTTCCTCAATCGAAAGTTCGGCCTGCCTGACGTCTTCGATCTTCTCGATGTCAGCCGAGAAAAAGGTCTCCCCCGGCGTGAACTGTTTTACGCTGGCCTTGGCAAGTCCCTGCACCAGGATCTTCACCCTGCCGTCGGGCAGCTTCAGCATGCGCATGATCATGCCGACCGTGCCGGTGCGGTAGAGGTCTTCGGTTGAGGGGTTTTCGAGGCTCAGGTCTTTCTGGGTGAGCAGCAGTATCATCCGGTCCTTGCTCAGTGCGTATTCAATCGCCTTGATCGAAATCTCGCGGCCAACAAAGAGGGGGATGATCATGTACGGAAAAACAACAATGTCCCTGACCGGCAGTATGGGCAGGGAATTGGGGATCTCGACTTCCCGTTCGGTCTTTTCCTGTGATTTATCCAATTCAGCCATATATCTATTCTCCTTGCATCATGGTTATCCCCATGTATAGTGTCTAGTCCTATTGTATAACAAAAAGAAGCGCATTGCCTAACGAAAGAAAGCGTCTCCGGCTCGCGGTCTCCGCTGCTTCACGCGTACCCTCCCGAAAAAAGTCGTTAGATTATATCACAACAATCACAATAAAGCCTTGATCGGTCGGGGCCGGTTTCCGGGAACAATATCCCCGGGGGATAGTGATGCCGTCGGATGCCATTGTCCTGCCAGTGCAGCAAGCGGCGACTACGGATGTTCGAGCGAGGAGGTGTGGGGGATGATGCGGCGGTAATCGTCCTCGTTGACTGCAGAGTGCCATTTCCCGGAAATACGGCCGAGGCCGAGGGTTCCGAAGAAGAGCGACGCAATGAGAAGGATGAAGACAAGGGGATGAACGGTACGCCGACCTGGCAGGGCCGCATCCAGTGCCCCCTTTGCCGGACAATGGCTGACACAGGTAAGACACCCGGTGCATTCGGGTGTCCTGACGCGTGTCAGCTGCTCGACCGGAATCAGCGAGGGGCAGTTATCGGTGCAGCGCCTGCAGTGAATGCAGGCCTCGTTGTCTCTGGTAATCTTTACAGGACTGAGCAGGCTGATTAACCCGAGCAGTCCGCCATAGGGGCAGAGATACCGGCACCAGAAGTTGCGGTACGCGAGGGAGAGTATGAAGAGCAGCAGGAGACTCACTGCGGTGGTTGTGCTCATTCTGGTGAAAAAATAGAGCATTTTGACGTCGGCGATCTTGTAGTAGTCCCCCTCGATAAAGTTCAGGATTGCAGCAGGTTCCATCTTGAGGAGAATAATATAGATGAACAACCCCATCAGTACGTACTTGACCGACCGCAGAGCATAATCGAACCAGCGGTTCACAGAGAACTGCCTTGTCGACGCCCTCTGCCGGAGCCGCCAGAGGGCGTCGGACAGGGCCCCGACAGGGCAGATCCATCCGCAGAAACCCTTCTTCAGGAGGAGCGCCATCAGCAGCGCCGCAAGGAATATGACCAGGCCGGCTGGATGTATCCGGTCGAAGAATCCTGACAGGACCCAGAGCTTCAGGGACATCAGGGCGCCGATCGGCAGAAAGCCTTCGATCGAGGCCGGCCTGTCGGCCAGGGTCAGTGTCATGTGCTGCACGCTGCCCGGCTGCTCATACTGAGAGACGAAGAGGGAGAATCGGTATCCCGCCCAGACGAGGAAGACCAGAATGTATGCCTGGAGAGCGTAGCGTGCGTATCGTATGAAGGAGCGGTTGATATTTGTCATATGCCTATCTTAGTACAGATATGTCCAGCTGGGTATGATCTTTATCAGGTATCGCGGTTCGGCATTACAGCATTGATGAGGCCTTCGTGTCGAGCATGAAAGTGACCGGCCCTTCGTTGACCAGATGTACCTGCATCAGAGCCCCGAAGACACCGGTCTGAACGCCTATCCCCCCGTCCTCCAGAAGGCCGCATGCCTTGTGGTACATGCGCTCTGCCCTGTCAGGGACCTCAGCGCGGTCAAAGGATGGTCTGTTTCCCCTCCGGCAGTCTGCGGGGAGGGTGAACTGGGAGACGAGCAGCACCTCTCCCTTTGTCTCCCTCAGCGACAGGTTCATCCTGCCGTCAGCGTCTTCGAACACCCTGAGGTTCAGAATCTTTCTGACGATATATTCAAGGTCTTTGTCCGTATCCCCTTTTTCGATTCCGAGGAAGACGAGCAGCCCCCTGCCGATGGAACTGACGGTCCCGGCCTCAACAACAACCCGCGCCTCTGAAACTCTCTGCATGAGTGCCTTCATCTTTTTACGGTTACTTTCCCTCAAGGTTATTATATAATGATCCATGACGATGTTTGCAGCGGTCCGGGGGATGGCGTCATGATGAACGGCAGGGAGCGCTGGGCGTTCCTCTTTCTGCTGGGGCTGCTGCTTTTCAACTGGCCGTTTCTCGAGATCTTTTCTGACTCACTCCCGTATTATATCTTCGGCTGCTGGGGCCTGTATATCCTTGTGGTGAAGCTCCTGATGAGCGCCCTGCAGCGGAGGGGAGAATAGGGTGTTTGAGGGCTGGCTGCTCTTCTTCGGGATCATCGGCTACCTGATCCTCCTCTTTCTGATAGCTCATTTTGCGGACAGGAGGGAGAAGGCCGGCAGAAGTATTGTATCAAATCCCTATATATACTCCCTATCCCTGGCTGTCTACTGCACGTCGTGGACTTATTACGGAAGTGTCGGAAAGGCCGCGACGTCGGGTCTTTCCTTCCTGACCATTTATCTGGGGCCGACACTGATGGCATCGATCTGGGTGCTTCTGCTCAGAAAGATGATCCGCATCGCAAAGGAGAACAGAATTACCACCCTCTCTGATTTTGTCGGCTCGCGTTACGGCAATTCGCTCTTCCTTTCAGCCCTCATAACGATCGTAGCCGTTGTCGGCATAACGCCGTACCTCGGTCTGCAGATCAAGGCGATCATGAATTCCTTCTCGATCCTCAGCGGCTCGACCGCGGGGCTTTCGGCTGCCGGGTGGATGATAACGCTGATTTTGGGTATCTTTTCGATCATCTTCGGGGCCCGCAGGCTGGACACATCCGAGCGGCATGAAGGTCTGGTCTTCGCTATCGCGTTCGAGTCGATGGTCAAACTGGCGGCCTTCCTGTCGGTCGGCGTATTCGTGACCTATGGCCTCTTCAACGGGTTTATCGACATCTTCGACAAGATCAAGGGGTCCGAGTACGGGGAGCTTCTCTTCCTCGGGGTCGGCACACCGATCAGCCATACTGAATGGGCGTCGCTTCTCTTCCTGTCGATGATGGCGATCATGTTCCTGCCCCGCCAGTTCCATGTCGCGGTCGTCGAGAATTCTGACCCGGCGCATGTTTCAAAGGCGGTCTGGCTCTTTCCGCTCTATCTCTTTCTGATAAATATATTTGTGCTGCCGGTTGCATTCGGCGGTCTGCTGCTTGGTGGGAGCCAGACTGCGGCTGACAGTTTTGTCCTGACGATCCCCCTGGAGCAGGGGAGGCACTTCCTTGCCCTCTTCGTCTTTATCGGCGGTTTTTCTGCTGCTACCGGGATGGTGATCGTCGAATCACTGGCACTCAGCACGATGGTCATGAACAGCCTGGTCATGCCCGCAATATTCAGATTTAATGAGATGGAGGGCTTCCCTTCGGTCATCCTGAACATCAAGCGTATCGTTATCCTCGGCTGCACCTTCCTGGGATATGTCTTTGCGGTCTCGATTGGCGAGTTCTACAGCCTTGTTGACATGGGCCTGAAGTCCTTCGAGGCGGTCACCATCTTCGCGCCCTCGGTCATATTCGGTCTCTACTGGAAGCGCGGGAACAAAATGGGGGCTGCCGCCGGCATCATTGCCGGATTCCTGGTCTGGATCTACACCCTGCTGGTGCCTGCCATGATCAAGTCCGGCGTGCTTGACGAGCAGGGGTTTTTTCAGTTGCTGGTGAATTCCGATTTTCTGAACCCGAACGCCCTGTTCGGGGTCGAAGGTCTCGATAAGTGGAGTCATTCGCTCTTCTGGGGCCTGCTGCTGAATGTCGTCTGCTACTTCGGCGTCTCGATCTTCACCCGTCAGGACAGTGAAGAAGAGAGGCAGGCGCTGATGTTTGTCGAGTCGTATACCCCGAGGGTACTGCCGGTCAAGAGCAGCTATAGCGCTGCGCAGATCGAGGAGATACTCGGACAGTACATCGGCAGGCGGGAGGCGCACGAGATCGTCGAGAGTTTTCTGCAGCGACACGGTATCAGGCGGGAATTGCTGAATCAGAATGAATTCATCCTTTTGAGGGGCGAGGCGGAACGTGTCCTGTCCGGAGCCATGGGGACCGCGATCGCGACGATCATCCTGGAGGACAAACTCACCCTGACTGAGCAGGAGCGGGGGGACCTGTCGAGTTCTATCAAACAGATGACCGAAACGCTCAGGCTTTCCCGGCAGGAGCTCGCCGCTGCCAACCGGAATCTCGCCTATCTGAAGGAATTCAGCGAAAACATCATCGAGAGCGCACCGGTCGGCATCGTCACGCTTGATTCCCTGCTGCGTATCCGGTACTGGAACCGGGAGATAGAAACGCTGACCGGCATCAAAAAGCAGGAGGCCTTTAACCGGTCGATTATTGCGGTCCTGCCGTGGCTCCAGAAAGAGGTGATCCAGCAGGCTGAACAGCGGGATGTCACGCTCGTCACGCCCAAGTTTCAGACCTTCAAGGTCAATGTCAGCCCCTTTAAAGACCCCTCCGGAGGCTTTGTCGTTATCTTTGAGGACATCACTGAGAAGAGAAAGATGGAGGAGCAGCTCCTGCAGGCGTCAAAGCTGGCGAGTCTCGGCAAGCTGACAGCCGGTATTTCGCACGAGATAGGCAATCCGCTCGCCTCGATATCGTCCCTGATTCAGGAGCTGACCTCGCTGAAGATCAGTTCCCTGATCATGCCCCGGGTGGAGCCGGGACAGGATGGTGACTCTGCGGAGAAGGCCGCGGTGTTTCCGGCTGAGCAGGAGGCGGAATTTATCGAGGACTCCCTGAAGACGATCAACGGCCATATCGAGAGGATCGCCAAGATCGTCAGAAGCCTCGGTGATTTCGCCCGGACGTCCAGCAGGGAAAAGGTTCTGGCACCTCTCGGGGAGATACTCGACCGCACCCTCAATCTTGTCCGGTACGACAAGAGGTTCAGGAACATTCAGATGGATACCGAGATTGGAACGCTCCCGCCGGTGCGGGTGAATCCTGATCAGATCCAGCAGGTCTTCCTGAATCTGATGCTGAACGCGATCGATGCGATGCCGGCCGGCGGGAGGCTGACGATTTCGATGCACCAGGTCGAAAACATGATCGTCATGAAATTCAGTGACACCGGTGAGGGCATTGACGAGGCGGTGATCGACAGGATTTTCGACCCGTTCTTTACGACAAAAAGGCTCGGGAAAGGCACAGGACTGGGGCTCAGTATCTGCTATGGTATAATCAAGGAGCACGGCGGCACCATTTCAGTAAAAAGCACCAGGGGCAGTGGCACGATCTTCACCATCCGCATCCCCCTGCAATAAAAAATAGAGAAGAACCGGAGGCAGGTATGGATTCATCGGGCACCTTTATCGAAATCCTCATGACTATACTGATACAGGCGACGACCACCAAGTGGCTCGCGCGAAGACTCGGACTCCTGGTGGAGGAGTAGCAGGTGCGGCTCATGTCTGGCAGAAATGAAGGGGGAGCATGGCCGGCCGGCTGCTGATCATCGAAGATGAGGATACCCTTCGGGAGTCCTTGAAACGGGTCTTTGCTGCGGAGGGCTATGATGTAGAGACCGCGGCCGACGGGGAGACCGCCCTGATCATGCTGGATGCCGGTTCATACGATCTTCTTCTGACCGACATACTCCTGCCGGGGATGAACGGGATAGAGCTCCTGAAGAAGTGCCGGGAGATCAACCCTGACCAGATGGTTATCGTTATGACCGCCTACGCATCCCTCGAAACCGCGGTAGAGTCGCTGAGAGGCGGCGCCTACGACTATATCATCAAGCCGCTGATCCACGACGAGGTGAAACGGATCGTCAGAAATGCCCTCAGGGAACTCTCGTTGCGGAGCGAGAACCTGCTGCTGAAGCGGCAGATCGTCGAGCGATATGACTTTGAACACATCGTCGGGCCGGGCAGGGCGATCACCTCCCTGATCGACGAGGTCAAGAAGATCGCCGACTCCAAGAGCAATGTCCTGCTGCTGGGAGAGACCGGGACCGGGAAGGAGCTGTTTGCACGCGCGATACATCACAACAGCTCCCGTCGCGATAAACCCTTCATACCGATCAATTGCAGCGCCATCCCCGAGAACCTCCTGGAGTCTGAACTCTTTGGCTATGTCAGGGGTGCCTTTACCGGTGCGGTATCATCGAAACGAGGGCTTTTTGAAGAGGCCGACGGCGGTACGGTCTTTCTCGATGAGATCGGGGAGCTGACCCAGCAGCTGCAGTCAAAGCTCCTGCGGGTCATCGATGACCGCGAGATACGTCCACTCGGCGGGGTCCAGACGCGGAAGGTCGATATCCGCCTGGTCTCAGCAACGAACCGGGACATCGTAAAGGCTGTTCGCGAGGAACAGTTCCGTGAGGACCTCTACTACCGTATCAACGTCGTGACCCTGGTCCTGCCCCCGCTCAGGGAGCGGAGGGAGGACATCGCGGTGCTCGCGCGGCATTTCCTTGAGAAATTCTCCCATGAGATCGGCAAGGACGTCAGGGCGATTGATGAGTCTTCCCTCCGTGTCCTTCTCGAATACAGCTGGCCCGGCAATGTGAGGGAACTCCAGAACATCATCGAGCGCGCCGTGCTCATCACCGACAGCAATTTCATTATGCCGGAGCATCTGCCCGAAGTCCTGAAGGGAGCGACCGCCAGCGGCGCACTGTTTCCGGGCAGGGTGCTCTCGATCGAGGACTATACCAAGGAGTTCATCCTGAATTACCAGGCCGAGTATAACGAACAGCAGCTGGCGCAGATGCTCGGCATTACCCGTAAATCCCTCTGGGAAAAGAGGAAAAAATGGGACCTGAAGCGAAAATAGGAGTTCAGGATGATCGCCGATGAGATAACCGCCTTTTTCAGAAAGATCCCGCCGTTCCAATTCCTTGATGAGAAGTCCCTGTCCCTTGTAGCCGCGAAGGCCGCGCTGGAATTCTACCCGCAGGGCACCATGATACTCAGGCAGGACGGACCACCGAGCGATCATCTCTGCGTCATAAAAAAAGGCGGTGTCAAGGTCTTTGTCACTTCGGGAGGCCATGAGGATATCATCGTGGACTATCGGGGCGAGGGGGACTGCTTCGGCATCCTGTCGGTCGTCGGGGCCGATAAGTCCCGCGCAAATGTCCTCGCGGCTGAGGACACGATCTGCTTTAAGGTGCCGCGCGATCTTATCTTTCAGCTCATCGATTCAAACCCGTCCTTTACGGAATTCTTTCTGAAGTCCTTTTTCAGTAAATTCATCGACAAGACCTACACCGAGATGCAGGGCAGGGCCTCGTTTTACAGCGGCAGCGACAAGCTCCTCTTCAGTTCAACAGTGAGGGACATAGGGCACAGCGGGGTACTGACCGCCGATGCTGCAATCTCCATCCGTGATGCGGCGAAGAGGATGTCCGATGCCGGGATCAGCTCCCTTGTGCTGCTGGACCAGGATCTGAGGCCTGCCGGCATCATCACGGACAGGGATCTCAGGGAGAAGGTGGTGGCTATGGGCAGGGACAGCGGCGACTCTGTCAGCACGATTATGAGCAGAGGATTGATCAGGGTGGATGCCGAGGACTACTGTTTTGAGGCTCTGCTGAAGATGATCAGACATAATATCCATCACCTGCTTGTGTTTGAGAACGCGGCCCTGGCCGGTATCATTACCAACCATGATTTCCTGCTCCTCCAGGGGACTTCACCCCTTTCACTTGTCAAGGAGATCGAGGGGCAGATCACGGTTGACGGGCTTGCCGCGGTATCCTCCCGGGTCAATCCGGTCATCGGGCTGCTCCTGAAGGAAGGGGCCAGCGCCGCCAACATCATCAGAATCATCGGTGAGATCAATGACCGCCTTGTCGGACGGGTAATCGCCCTTGCTGAAAAGAGCCTCGGTCCGCCGCCTGCCCGCTACAGCTGGATCGTCTGCGGAAGCGAGGGCAGGAAAGAGCAGACGTTCAAGACAGATCAGGATAATGCACTGATCTGGGAAGATCTCGAGGGAGCTGCTGCTTCAGCTGCTGAGGCCTATTTT
This sequence comes from uncultured Thermodesulfovibrio sp., assembly GCA_964499365.1. Taxonomy (GTDB): domain Bacteria; phylum Nitrospirota; class Thermodesulfovibrionia; order Thermodesulfovibrionales; family UBA6898; genus PALSA-1316. The sequence goes on along the minus strand of CAZCKU010000004.1, from coordinate 192,376 downwards.
GCTGGGCTTGCGCAGGCTGTGGCCGAAGGTCTAGCAAAGATAGGGTTCCCCCGGTGTCCGGGTGGATATATGGCAGCGAATCCCGAGTGGTGTCAGCCTCTCAGGGTTTGGAAGAGATATGTCACCGGATGGGTGAGGCAGCCGACTCCTGAGGCCATGCTGAAGGCACTGGTGTTTTTTGACTTCAGGCATCTGCATGGCGAACCGTCTTTGGCAGAGGAACTCAGGGACCACCTGGGTGCTCTGGCCGGCGGAAGTCGTCTCTTCCTCGGCACCATGGCGAGCACGATTATAAGGAACTCTCCCCCGCTCGGTTTTCTCAAGACAATAATCGTCGAAAAAAGCGGTGAACACAAAAATGAGCTGAATATCAAGATAAAGGGTATAGCCCCCCTGGCCGATGTCGTCAGACTCTTCAGCCTGGAGCACGGGGTGCGGGAGACATCCACCTTCGAAAGATTGAAGGCCCTCAGGGGAAGGAACTCGCTGCTGCAGGAATCGGTCGATGATATCGGCAAGGCATTTGAATTCTTCATGCTCCTGCGAATCCACAACCAGGTCAGACAGATTGCTGCGGGTGAACCGCCTGATAATTTCCTGAACCCCCAGGCGTTGAGCAATCTCGAGAAAAAGGCGATGAAGGAGGCCTTCAGTCTGATAACCTCCCTGCATGACATGATTATCGAGCGCTACAAGCAGATGATCATCTGACGGATCATGGGACTGTTGGACCGCATATGGAGCAGGGGAGGCAGTGATTCTCCCCCGGTGCCGGTCGGGACGGCCTCGTTTGTGGTGCTCGATACAGAACTGACAGGTCTGGATCAGAGATGCGATTCTATCATATCGTTTGGAGCGGTCACCATGACCGGACTGAGGATCGATATTGCGAATGTATTTGACCGTTTGATACGACCTGACGCCGGCTTCAAGCCGGAAAGTGTTGTGATCCACGGCATCACCCCGTCCGAGGTGAGCGGTGAGCCCCCCATTGCAGAGGTGCTTTCAGAATTTCTGACCTTTTGCGGCGACAGGATTATGGTTGGATACTGCATAGATCTCGACCTCGGATTCATCAGAAGGGATGCAAAAAGACTGCTGGGAGCCAGCGTGGCAAACCCTGTCATCGAAATTGTTCAGGTATACGAATGGCTTCGAAAGGTCTCCGGAAGTCAGAGGGAAAGAGGAGAAAGGGTGCTTCCTCCCATCGGCAGGGACGGATTGTACGGGTTGGCTGATTTTTTTGAGATAGAGATCAGCAGTTCCCATAATGCTGCCGTGGATGCCTTTATCACTGCCCAGATCTTTCAGAGGCTCCTGAGCAGAATCTCGCTTTTGGGGGTGTCCGGTACCGATGCGTTACTGAAGATAGGCGATCCGGTCAGGGGGGGAGAGGGGCAGTTGTCCGACGGCAGTTTCAGCAATTTTTAGATAGTTATTGCGGGTTACTGGAGAAGAATATAGGTAACAGCTCCTCCAATATATCCGCTAAGTGCCAGAAGGCTGATTCTCCGCACATACCAGAAGAATTCGATTTTTTCTATGCCCATGGCGGCAACGCCGGCTGCTGACCCGATAATCAGGATTGAACCGCCAGTCCCTGCGGCATAAGCGAGGAATTCCCATAGAAAGGAATCGGGCGGATATTGTGTCAGAGAATACATTCCCATGGAAGCGGCAACAAGCGGGACGTTGTCAACGATTGCACTGACAAGCCCGAAAATGGCAACGATAATGGACTGGTTTCCCACTGTTTTGTCGAGCCACACTGCAAGAGTTGACAAAATGTGAGTATGTTCGAGCGTCGCCACCGAGAGCAGAATGCCGATAAAAAATACCAGTGCAGACATGTCGATTCGCTGAAGGGCGGATACCAGCGTCAGATGCTCCTTGTCGCCGTCTTCCTTGTTTCGGTGAATCAGCTCTCCAGCCAGCCAGAGGAGGCCAAGTCCGAATAATATGCCCATGAAGGGCGGCAAATGAGTTAGTGTTTTGAATACAGGAACAGCGCATAATACTCCGATTCCGGCATAGAACATGAAACTTCTCTCAAATGAAGTGGTCACGTACTTGCTGCAGGCATCATTTGTGTTATCAGGACAGACAATGCTTCTTCCTCGAAGCATATAGCTGATCACCGCCAGGGGCACAAGCATATTAACGACAGAAGGAATGAAGACACCCTTGATGATCGCAAGAGCAGTGATTTGGCCGCCAATCCAAAGCATAGTGGTAGTGACATCGCCGATGGGAGACCAGGCGCCGCCTGCATTGGCAGCGATGACGATCACACCTGCAAAAAAAAGTTTGTCTTCCCGCTGGCCCAGCAACTTCCGGCTCAAAGACATCATAACGATTGTGGTCGTAAGGTTGTCAAGCACGGCGCTGAGAAAGAATGTGACAAAGCCTATCAACCACAATAGAGTCGTCATCCTGGTCGTATTGATTTTGTCGGTGATCACATCAAAACCGTCATGTGCGTCGACCAGCTCAACTATGGTCATCGCTCCCATAAGAAAAAAAACAATTTGAGCCGTTGCTGAGAGGGACTCGTTCAACTGTTCAGTGACGTGTCCCGTGAAAACTGCGTAAATGGTCCACAAAAGGCCAGCACCTACCAGGGCTGGGGCACTCTTGTTGATTTTGAGGGGATGTTCAAGTGCTATTGCAGCATAGGCAATAACGAAAACGATAATCAACGAAATAATCATAGAGCATACTCCTTGATTGAAGGCATTAGCTAAATTACTTCATGGCCAATTGTATTTGATGCTGTGTGATTATGCATCCCATTTTATAGCCGGATTTTTAATATTACACTATTCGGACGTAAAATTCTGAAATATTAAGGATGTGCTCCGAACTGATTATTTGAAACAGTGTATGCTTCCGTTACAACTTGCATCCGGTTGTCATGTCATGAGGGGCAGGTTTGAGTTAGTTCTGTTTATAATTGTGGTCCATGGCAGACTCCTTTAATTCTCATTTATTTCGGATTATTTAATTCAGAGCTGCAACTAAATGAAAACAAAGATTAATTTTTGTACGTTACGTAAGTACTCACATAGCAGTTGCAACGTTACCAAGAGTAACGCATGTAATTGTCCGTTTTTACGTATTAATTTGATGTAAATGCAGCATCTGTAACCAGAAGTAGCAGTAGCTGGTCAGCAACTTCAAGCCCTAACTTTAGAGTTGCAAGCTCAGAAAAATCAGTAAAAACATGTAATAACAAGCCTTTGCGGCTCAACTCTGCAACCATTGACATGAGGCATCTAAATTGCAAATAAGTCTAAAATGATTCACAATGACGTCATAGACTTTCTCTCGAATGTGCCTCCTTTTCAGTTTTTGGATGAAAAGACAATGGCGTCTCTTGCCGGAAGTCTCTCTATGGATTTCTATCCCAAGGATACCGTTATCCTCAAGCAGGATGGCAAGGCGAGTGAATATCTCCGGATAATAAAAAAAGGCGGTGTGAAGGTCTCGATACAGACAGATGATGGCGAAGAAATTGTCGTTGATTACCGGGGTGACGGCGACAACTTCGGCCTCTGGTCAATCATAGAGCGGAATACCCAGAAGACAACGGTCGTTGCCGTTGACGACACCATATGCTATCTCATACCGAAAGATATTGTCCTGAAACTCCTGGACACCAATGCGGTCTTTACCGAATTTTTCCTGAAGTCCCATCTGAGCAAGTATGTTGACAAGACCTACTCCGAGATGCTCAACCGCAGTTCCTATTACGGCGGTACCGACAGGATACTCTTTACGACACAGGTCGGCGATATCGCGATCAAGGATGTTATATCGATCCGTGAGGACGCCTCGATCCAGGAGGCAGCCCGGCTGATGTCACGGCACAAGGTCAGTTCGGTAATCGCGCTCAGCGATCAGGACCTTCCGGCTGGTATTGTTACGGACAGGGACCTCAGGGAGAAGGTGGTGGCGCGCGGCAGGAATGTGCAGGAGCCGGTTTCGAACATCATGAGCCCGCCGCTGATCAGGGTCGATGCCAGGGATTATTGTTTCGAAGCAGTCCTCAAGATGATCAAGCACAATATCCATCATATACTGGTTGTGAAGGAGGGTGAGCTGAGGGGGGTACTGACAAACCATGACTTTATGATCCTCCAAGGCGGTTCGCCGCTCACCTTTGCAAAGGACATCGAAAACCAGCAGTCAATTGAAGGGCTGGTGCCGGTCTCCCAGAAGATCACCAAGATCATCAGGCTGCTGCTGAAGGAAGGGGCAAAGGCCAGCAATATAACCCGGATCATTTCTGAACTGAACGACCGCATGGTCAAGAAGGTCCTCGAAATAGCAGAGAGGAAACACGGCCAGCCGCCGGTGCCCTACTGCTGGATCGTCTTCGGCAGCGAAGGCAGGAAAGAGCAGACCTTCAAGACTGACCAGGACAATGCGATCATTTATGCCGACCCGGTCAGTGAAGCCGAGGCCGCGGCTGTGGCAGCCTATTTCCCCAATTTTACCCTCTTCGTAAAGCAGGGCCTTATGCAGCTCGGCTTCCCTGCGTGCCCTGCCGATTATATGGCGAACAACCCCCGCTGGTGTCAGCCGGTCAGCATCTGGAAGGGCTATTTTCATAAATGGGTAACCCTGCCGAATCCCGAGGCGGTGCTTAAGTCACTCATCTTTTTCGACTTCAGGCCGCTCCATGGCGAAGTCTCCCTTGCCGGCGAGCTCCGTCAATATCTCGTTGGCCTCCTGAAAGAGCAGAATGTCTTTTTTGCGAAGATGGCGGGGGTGGCGACGCTCAACAGGCCGCCTCTGGGCTTCTTCAAGACCTTTGCGGTTGAAAAAGACGGCGAGCACAAGGACGCCCTCAATCTCAAGATCAGGGGCATAGGTCCGGTGATCGATATGGTCAGGCTCTTCGCACTCGAAGGCGGTGTCACCGAAACCTCCACGCTTGACAGGATCAAGGCGCTCCGTGCGACCAACCCGTTTATTATCGAGCTCGGCGACGAGATTGAGCATGCGTTCGAATTTATCAACCTGCTGCGGATCCATCACCAGCTTGACCAGATGGACAAGGGCCTGCCGCTTGACAACTTTATCAACCCGACCAGCCTGACGAACCTTGAGCGGAAATCCCTGAAAGAGACCTTCCAGCTTATTCTGAAGGTCCAGGACGGGATCACCGAATTCTACCGGGCAGGGATGGCGAACTGATGATCGGTATGCTTTCATTGGTAGACAGGTTTAGCATGTTCGCCGGCAGGAAGGATGCAGGTATCGACCCTGCGACCCCTGTGGACGACATCCCCTGTGTCGTGCTGGATACGGAGCTTACCGGACTTGAACTGAAGAGCAATTCGATCGTCTCTGTGGGTGCAATAGCCATGACCGGCACACGCATTGATTTTGCTAATACCCTGTATATGCTGGTTCGGCCCGAGACCGAGCTGTCTTCCAAGAGTGTCGTTGTCCATCAGATCATGCCCTCCGAATTGCAGGAGGTGCCTGATATTGCCACGGCCCTCAGGAAGATCTCGGAATTCGTCGGTGACCGCGTTATCGTAGGCCATTTCATCTCCCTCGATATGGGCTTCATCAATAAATACCTGAAACTCTTTGAGAACAGGGTCCTCCGCAATCCGGCAGTCGACACCTGCAGGCTCAGCGATTGGCTGCGGACTGAAGAGAAGGGTTTCGGAAGACACTTTGACCAGAACGGACAGGAGAACAAGGACCTCTTTACTCTTGCCCGGCGCTATGGCATCGAGGTGAGCGGGGCGCATAATGCGCTGAGCGATGCGTTCATTACGGCGCAGCTTTATCAGCGTCTGTTGAGGTATCTGCAGAGGCATGGCGTGCATACACTCAGGGATCTTCTGAGGATAGGAAAAACATAAACAAAGGAGGTGGGAGCAAGGCGCTTTTTTTTGCAGTTCATCTTAAATACACAGAAGGAGGAGAAATGGCACAGGAACTAAAAGGATTGGACAAACAGAAGCTGAAGGATTATTGGAGCTACAACATCAGGCTGACGACCATAACCATGGTCATCTGGTTTGTGGTCACGTATGTGGCGATCTTCTTTACACCCCAACTGAACAATATTGTTATTTTGGGATTTCCGTTCGGCTACTACATGGGGGCCCAGGGGTCGCTGATTGTTTTCGTTGTTCTCATCTTTAATTATGCTGCAAAAATGAACAAGGCTGACAAAGATTATGGCGTGGAAGAGGAGGAAGAATAAATGGCAGGAGTCGGCTCAAAATCATTTCTCGATAACTTAGGTAAGATTTATGCAATTTATACCGGCGGGTTCATCGCCTTCGTTATCCTGCTTGCGATAGGCGAGAAGTTGGGTATGTCAAATCAGATGATCGGGTATACCTATATGGCTATAACGATTGGCCTCTATGCGATGATCGGTATATCCTCAAGGACCGCCAAGGTCTCGGAGTATTATGTAGCAGGACGTTCCGTGCCGCCCATCTTTAACGGTATGGCGACAGGCTCGGACTGGATGTCTGCTGCCTCCTTCATCGGAATGGCAGGCACGATCTTCGGCCTGGGTTATGACGGTCTTGCCTATATCATGGGCTGGACAGGCGGCTACGTTCTGCTCGCCGTGTTCCTCGGGCCATACCTCAGGAAATTCGGCCAGTACACTATTCCTGACTTTCTTGGCGCACGGTTTGGAGGGCATGCTGCCAGGACTATCGGCATTATCGCCGCCATCACCGCTTCATTCACGTACCTTATAGCGCAGGTCACCGGCGTTGGCATCATCATGGGCCGATTCCTCGGCCTCGACTTTGCTACCGGCGTCTTCGTCGGACTCGCCGGTATCCTGGTCTGCTCGATGCTCGGCGGCATGAAGGCTGTCACATGGACACAGGTTGCACAGTATATTATCCTCATAATCGCTTACCTTGTACCACCGGTTGTTATGTCCCAGAAGGTTACCGGCGTGCCGATTCCTCAGATCATGTACGGCCAGGTCCTTCAGCGGATCGACACTGAGGAGAAGGCAATCAATGCGAATCCGAAGGAGAAAGAAGTCAGGGAACTCTGGAAGGCTGAGTCAGCCAAGATCGATGCCGACATAAAGGGTCTGCCGGCCAGCCTCGATGCCAAGAAGACAGAGCTTCAGTCCAAGCTTGCGGCCCTTCCTGCCGAGGCAACTCCGGCAGACAGGGAGAAGATAGAGAAATCTATTGCAGGCCTTCCGAAGACTCCCGAAGAAGCCAAGACGAAATGGGAGGCTGCCAAGAAGAAGGCTGACACGCAGGCTAAAGAGATTAAGCCGTATCTTCAGCCGTTTGCGAGACTTGACATGAAGAACATGCTGGCTCTCACCTTCTGTCTTATGGTCGGAACAGCAGGCCTGCCGCACATCCTTATGCGGTACTATACAACCCCATCAGTCAAAGATGCACGTTCATCGGTAGGCTGGTCTCTTTTCTTTATATTCCTGCTCTACTTTACAGCTCCGTCTGTTGCAGCCTTTGCGCGAAATGAGGTCTTGAGCAACGTGGTTGGGTTGCCAATTTCACAGTTGCCTGCCTGGATCGCCAACTGGGGCAAGGTAGGATTGGTATCCTTCAAGGATATCAATGCTGACGGCATACTGCAGTTCTATGAATTCACCATAGGAGCTGATGCCATCGTGCTGGCTACTCCAGCTATCGCAGGCCTGCCATATACTATATCGGGCCTGGTCGCAGCCGGCGGTCTTGCGGCAGCTCTTTCTACTGCAGATGGTCTGCTCCTGACCATCTCGAATGCATTGTCTCACGACCTTTACTACAAGATGGTCAATCCTCAGGCCTCAATCGTCAAACGGCTGACCATCTCCAGAACCCTGCTGGTTATCGTTGCGCTCATCTCTGCATACGTCGCAACCTTTAAGCTGACGATCATTGTTGAGCTGGTTGCCTGGGCCTTCTCTATTGCTGCTGCCTCGTTCTTCCCGGCTCTTGTCATGGGCATTTGGGACAAGAGGTCAAACAAGTGGGGTGCCCTTGCAGGTATGTATCTAGGCTTTTTCTCATGTATTGCCTATATGGTCGCCAGCCGTTTCTATGGCTTTGACATTTGGGGTATCAAGACCATTTCATCCGGTCTCTTCGGTATTCCTATGGGCTTTATCGCTTGCTTCGTTGTATCGAGACTTACTGCTCCCCCGTCACAGGAGATGCAGGATTTTGTCGAAAGCGTAAGAATTCCGAAAGGCGCGGCAGGTGCCACGTCTCACGACGATTAATCACTAGAGACAGGAAGGCCCTCACTCTCATGGGGGCCTTCCTGTCACATTGATTACACTATGGAAACACTTAAAACAGTCTATTATGTGCTCGATTATACTCTCCAGTTTGCCATGTGGCTGGTAATTGGCAGGGTTGCCGCGCAACTTGTCATACGCAATCCGAATAATATTATTCAGAACCTGTTTGAACGGTTCACCGAGCCGCTCTACAATTTCATTAAAAAGTTATTTCCCTTTTCTCGCATTCCGGCAGAAAAAAAGCATGGCATATGGGGATATCTCGACGGTCCTGTCCCGATCATCCTGATCCTCGGCATCTTTGTCCTCCTCCGTCCGCTGATTCGGATCATCGTCAGCGTCATCGTGGTGAATTACAAGTAAAAAGATAATACATTAGCTTTATTTATATGAAATTAGGTATTGCTTATACATATAGATTTGATTATAATTTTATGCGGCTACGGCATTAATTTACTGTATAACTACCATCCATAAAGGAGGAGATTCAGAATGTCAGAGACAAAGAACATGGACGTGCTGATGGAGGAAAAGAGGACCTTTCCGCCGTCAAAGGAATTCAGCGCAGCGGCCCATATCAAGAGTATGGCCGACTACGAGGCGATGTACAAGCGGTCGATAGAAGACCCTGAGGGTTTCTGGGGCGAGATGGCCGAGAAGAATCTCACCTGGTACAAGAAGTGGGACAAGGTCCTTGACTATGACTTCCATAAGCCGTATATCAAGTGGTTCAGCGGCGGGAAACTGAATGCAACGTATAACTGTCTTGACCGCCACCTGACGACCGCGACACGGAACAAGGCCGCCATCATCTGGGAGGCTGACGACGGCTCATACAAGACCTATACCTACCAGCAGCTGCATATGGAGGTCTGCCGTTTTGCGAACGTCCTGAAGAAACATGGCATCAAAAAGGGCGACCGCGTCACGATCTATCTGCCGATGATACCCGAGCTTGCAATATCTATGCTGGCCTGCGCCAGGATTGGCGCAATCCACAGTATCGTCTTCGGCGGGTTCAGCGCAACCGCCCTGCGGGACAGGATCCAGGACTGCCAGTCCTCTATGGTGATCACCTCTGACAAGGGTGTCAGAGGCGGCAAGTTCGTGCCCCTGAAGGTGAACAACGACGAGGCGATCGAAGAGTGCCCGACTGTCAGCAAGGTGATCGTTGTCAAGAGGGGAGACGGAGAAGTGCCGATGAAGGCCGGCCGCGACCTCTGGTGGAACGACGAGGTGAATGCAGCCGATATAAAGAATGTCTGCGAGCCCGAGCAGATGGAGGCTGAAGATCCTCTCTTCATCCTCTACACCTCCGGTTCGACCGGCAAACCGAAGGGCGTGCTTCATACCACCGGAGGCTATTGCCTGTATACCAACCTCACCTTCCGGTATATCTTCGACTACCACGAAGAGGATATCCATTTCTGCACAGCTGACATCGGCTGGGTGACCGGTCACAGTTATATTGTCTATGGACCTCTCAGCAACGGGGCGACCAGCGTGATGTTCGAAGGTGTCCCGACCTATCCGAATGCTGGCAGGTTCTGGGCTCTCTGCGAGAAGCACCGCGTTAACATCTTCTATACCGCACCGACCGCCATCAGGGCGCTGATGAGGGAAGGGGAGAAGTGGGTCAATGAGCACGACCTGTCCTCCCTGCGAGTGCTCGGTTCAGTCGGCGAGCCGATCAACCCCGAGGCCTGGATGTGGTATCACCGCAATGTCGGCAAGGAGAAGCTTCCGATCGTCGATACCTGGTGGCAGACCGAGACCGGGGGAATCCTGATTACCCCGCTTCCTGGTGCCATGACCACAAAGCCGGGCTCTGCCTGCAGACCGTTCTTCGGCGTCGTACCGAAGGTCGTGAAGGATGACGGCAGCCCTGCAGCAGCCAATGAAGGCGGCAAGCTCATCGTCGAAAAACCATGGCCGGGCATGCTCAGGGGAACCTACGGCGATCCCGAAAACAAGAGGATCAAAGAGGTCTATTTCTCGCAGTATCCAGGGAAATACTTTACGGGCGACGGTGCAAGGGTGGATGAAGACGGTGACTTCTGGCTGATGGGACGTATCGACGACGTTATCAATATCTCCGGCCACCGTCTCGGAACTGCCGAGGTCGAGTCCGCCCTTGTCAGCCATGAAGCGGTTGCAGAGGCTGCGGTCGTCGGGTATCCCCACGATATCAAGGGTGAGGGTATTTATGTCTATGTGACCCTGAAGCAGGGGATTGAGCCGACCGATGCACTCAAGAAGATTCTGATCGGCCATGTCAGGACGGTGATCGGGCCTATTGCAACCCCGGATAAACTCCAGTTTGCACCCGGGCTTCCGAAGACCCGTTCAGGCAAGATCATGCGCAGGATCCTGCGCAAGATTGCACATAACCAGGTCGATGAACTTGGCGACACCTCGACCCTGGCCGATCCGTCGGTCGTAGACAGCCTGGTCAAGGAGAGATTATAGGATCTTCGTGGCGGGCAGTTTACATATCATAATTTAAAAGACAGGAGCAGGTTTTTACCTGCTCCTGTCTTTTCCGGATAATACATGGAGGAAGATGGCTATTCTCGATTTTATCATGGGCTTGTTTAATAAAGAGGAGGAGCAGTCGGAAAAGAGCGTCCAGAAGCTGAAGGCCCTGCCGCCTGACGAGCGCGACGACGAGATCGTTGCGTTTCTCTATCAGTGCTGTTTTGATAATGCGGCGAAATTTGTGCATGAGGAGATGCACCGGTCAGGGTCACACTTTAAACAGCTTTCACGTGACCATTTCTTCAGGGAGATGCTGATGATGAACTTCTGGATGGTTGATAAGGTCTTCAAAAAGCAGAAGCCTGAGCTGGCCGTGAAGTTATTTCAGCACTACTTCGGGAGAAGCCCCGGGGGAGCATGCAACCCCGAGGAGCTAGAGAAGAGGATAAAATCTTATTATAATTACTGGGACGATTATTCTGGCCACCAGGACCTGTTTGGTCAGAAGGCGGCCGCTTTTCTCTTCGGCGCTGAAAATGAAGGATCAGGTTATTCCGTTCCTGAGGTGTCGTTCTGGATTATATCGTATGCTGATGAGGCGGTGAAGTCACTGAAGAAGATAAGGAACGCCTACCGTCAGGCGGAACTTATTTAGCGGAGGTAGAGATGGACAATTTTATTCTGAGTAATGTCGATACGGTGCTGGTGATCGTTGATATCCAGGAGCGTCTGGCAGCGGTGATGTCCGAGAGGCAGCGGGTTGTTGAGAACTGCCTGCATCTGATCGAACTGGCAAGACTGCAGAATGTGCCGATCCTTCTCAATGAACAGTACCCGAAGGGTCTGGGTCCTACGGTTGCTGAAATTAAAGAGGTGCTTCAGCCATATCAGCCGCACGAAAAGGTGACCTTCAGCTGCTGTGGTATGGGGACGTTTGCAGACACACTCAAGGCAACAGGAAGAAAGAAGGTCATACTTTGCGGAATGGAGACCCATGTCTGTGTTCTTCAAACCTGTATTGACCTGGTCGCAAAAGGGTATGTCGTCCATGCAGTGAGCGATGCCATCTGTTCGAGGACAAAGGAGAATTACCGGACAGCCCTCGAATACATGCGGGATGCCGGTGCGGTCTTAACCTGCACCGAAACAGTGCTCTTCCAGCTCCTCGAAAAAGCAGGGACCGAAGAATTCAAAATCATATCAAAGAGGATAAAATAGGCTCGGAGCCCGGCAGTATAAGTCCAATATAACTTCTTGCGTTATTAGTACGATAATTATTAGACTGGATGGAGATGATCGGCACTAAAATATATCAGAAGACGTCACAGGCGCTTTTCTTCCTCGTTATGTACGGAGTCCTGGCCTTGGGTGGTATTGCCCTGATCGTCCAGGCGGTCATGAAGAACCAGACAGCCACGAACGCTGCAGGGTTCATGATCATCTTCGGCCTCGGCATGTTTATCCTTACCCTTGTGAAGAGCAGGAGGCCTCAGATTCACATCAGAGAAGACTTTCTTGAGCTGAACCAGTCCCGCGAAAAGCAGCTTGTACGCTACCGGAATATCGTCAAGGTCGCCCGTCCCGACAAGAACCGTCTGGTGATTACCCTGAGGGAGGACAACTGGAAAAAGGAGGTCGTCGTCTGGTTGAAGGAGTTGGAGCCACACGATTCCGACAGACTGGCCGCTTTTCTCGAAACGAAATGCGGCAGGGGACGATAGACAATATTCATTGCTTTTTTGACTCATTTATGAAAAAATGAAGATAAACCGTGAGGTGCTTTGGAAAACTTCGTCAACGAACCAAAGAAGAGCGGAAAGTATCTCCAGTGGTTTTTTCCGCTACATTCAGGGATTTCTCCCCCGCTGTATCATGTCTATATTCCTTCCGCAATAAAATATATTCAATAAGGAGTTAACATGGGCTTTTTCAGCAAACTGTTTGGAGGGAAGGAAGAAGCAGCGGCATTGCCTGCACTTGATCCAGCGTCGGCAGGCGCCCAGCGCATAACAAAGTTCAGCGCGCAGTTCACGGCTCTTGCTCAGAAGATCGACGACAGGTTCGAGCTTGTCCCGTCAGAGAAGGTGCTCTACGTCTTCCTCGGAAAACCGCCCGGCATGTTCGGGATCGCCTGGTTTGCAGAGGGAGATTCAACTGAGCATAACCTGAAGACCCTGATGTCAAAGAAGGGCCTTTCCCAGAGAAAGATTGACAATATCATGTCAAAACTGCGCGCTGCGTATACCGATATGGATAAGGAGCCGCGGTATGGTTTTGAGATTGCCGGCAAGAAGACGATCGTCGTGACGAACGACGCCTTTGCCCAGACTCTGTATAACATTCTCCATATAATGGATGAATAGGTGATTACCTGCCGCCCTGTTGTGAATAGCAACGGGGCGGCAGGAACCCTGTATCCTGTTCACGCCTCTCTCTGTCAGAAATAATTTAATTACATCTTTACCCTCATCAATAGCCTGCTAAAGTTCTAATCATTTTTCATTGCTCCCCGTTTAACTACCCTCAGTCGGTTTCGGAATGTAACTAATTGTATCGAGTGAAGGGAAAAGTGCAACAAAATGTAAATCCAATTATAATGCTGATTAATAACCACAATTTCATATAAGCCGCGGTGACTGTAACCAATTGTAGCAACTACCCGTTGTCAACATTCCCTCTCATCATCCGCTTTGACTTAGAAAAATATTGATATGCCTGGATTTTAATGATATTTTTTCTTAAGGCCTGCGAACGATGGCGTTTGGCATTTGAATTGCGATAGAGAAGCTGCCCGGCATTTATGCTGCCGGCTTATTCTGGGTGGAGACTGTCAGAAAGGAAGAAATGTCTGGTTCTGGTATAAAAGCCCGTGTCATGACCGCTCTCCTTATGGCTGACCTGTCATAGGGTAAAGGAGAAGAAGGACAATTGAAGAATCTGCACACAGCAGAAGTCGTGGAATTCCTCAGGGGGGTATCGCCGTTTCAGGACCTTGAGGAGGCAGTCCTCACTGACCTTGCGGGACATGTGTCGACCGAGACGTACCCTCAGGGTGAAACGATCTTGTACCAGGACGGTCCTGCCAGCGACTATCTCCGGGTTATCATCACCGGCTCGGTCAGGGTCTTCAGGCGCGCGGCTGACAAAGAAGAAGTCCCGCTCGGTACCCGGTCGGCCTACGACACCTTCGGCTTTCTCTCGCTGGTCAGCGGCGACAAGTCACGGGCCAATGTTGTGGCTATCGAGGAGACCACCTGCTATCTCATCGCAAAGGCAGCGGTTATCAGACTCCTTGAGCTGCACCCCCACTTTGCCGAGTACTTCCTGTCATCCTATCTCAACTTATATATAGATAAGACCTACAACGAAATCCATAAGGGCGGCCTGCTGCAGCATGGAGGGGACCGGCGCCTGACGGCTACCGCTGTGGGAGATATCGTCGTGAGGGACGCCATCACCGCAGCACGGAATATTTCGATAAAGGATGCGGCAGACGTCATGTCGCGCAACGCGATCAGTTCTCTCGTAATCGTCGACGCAGGCAACAAGCCGGTCGGCATCGTTACCGACAGGGACCTCAGGGACAAGGTCCTGGCAGCGGGCAGAGCTCCGTCAGACTGCATACAGACCGTCATGAGCAGCGGTCTTATTACCGTTGACTCCCGGGAGTACTGCTTCGAGGCTCTGTTGAAGATGATCCGCTACGGCCTGCACCATCTCCTGGTGCTTGACAACGGAAGGTTGAGGGGCGTTGTGACCAATCATGACCTGTTGATTCTCCAGGGCACCTCTCCGGTCTCTCTGGCGAGGGAGATCGAGAGTCAGCAGACCGTTGACGGACTTGTCCTGACCTCGACGAAGATCAACAGCGTCGTCGGCCTGCTGCTGAAGGAGGGTGCACGTGCAGGCAATATCACCAGGATCATCACTGAACTGAACGACCGCCTCCAGAGAAAGGTCCTCGAAATAACTGAAATGACGCTCGGTCCTCCTCCGGTCGCCTATTGCTGGATCATCTTCGGCAGTGAAGGAAGGAAGGAGCAGACCTTCAGGACGGATCAGGACAACGCGATCATCTACGCCAACCCCGCTGCCAAAGAGGACGAGCCTGGCATTGCCCGCTATTTCAATGCATTTGCGAACGCGGTGAGGGACGGTCTTGTGCGCTGCGGTTTTCCTGTCTGTCCCGCCGACTATATGGCCAGCAACCCCCTATGGTGCCAGCCGGTCAGGGTCTGGAAAAAGTATTTTTCGACCTGGATCTATACACCGACACCGGACGCAGTGCTGAAGTCGCTCATATTCTTTGATTTCAGGCCGCTGCACGGAGAGTTCAGCCTCGCCGGCGAGGTTCGCGATTCTTTGAACAGCATACTTGAAGGCCAGATGATATTCCTCGGCTACATGGCCAACACGATTATCAGGAACAGTCCTCCGGTCGGGTTCTTCAGGTCCTTCCTCGTCGAAAAGGAGGGGCCACACAAGGACCATTTGAACCTCAAGGTCAAGGGACTCGCCCTGTTTGTGGATATGGTGAGACTTTTCGCCCTTGAAAAGGGCATCCCGGAGACCTCAACGCTCGAGCGCATCGCTGCCCTCCGGTCGCGGCATACCATTCTCAACGAATATGCGGATGAACTGGAGCAGGCCTTCGAGTTTATCATGCTGCTGCGAATACGGCATCAGTACGAACAGATCGGGGCCGGCACCGAGCCTGACAATTTCATCGACCCCAAGACCCTCAGCAATCTAGAGAAGAGGACGCTGCGCGAGGCCTTCAGCCTTATCTCTAGGCTGCAGGA
Source organism: uncultured Thermodesulfovibrio sp. (assembly GCA_964499365.1). Classification (GTDB taxonomy): domain Bacteria; phylum Nitrospirota; class Thermodesulfovibrionia; order Thermodesulfovibrionales; family UBA6898; genus PALSA-1316. The sequence continues at coordinate 176,827 of CAZCKU010000004.1, read as the reverse complement.
TATCCTTATAGAACGATACAAGCCTCTCATATGGTAGGGCGGGGGCATGAGATATCTGAAAGGGGGGCGTAAAAAATATTGATATAACCGTGACGGATTCTGTGGTATTGATATGAGTAATGCCCTGAGAGTAATTTGAGTCTGTGTATAGATTGCCATTATGTTTTTGGCTGTCATTCTCGTGAAGGCGGGAATCCAGTGTTTTCGATATGTTCGGGATCCCCGGGTCAAGCCTGCCTATCGGTAGATAGGCCTGCCGGCCGGCAAACAGGCCCGAGGATGACGAACCCTACTGTACATACAGGCACTAATTATTGAGTACTCTGATGAAACTATAATGACAACCAAAGGGAGGTGAGAGACAGGCAATTTTCCGGCGTTTCAGTACTGATGGATGCGCGGTCTGCATCTGCGGACCTATACTACTGAGGAGGGACCTGATTATGGCCACGAACAAGACGGCCCTTGAGATTCTGGATGACCCTGATTTCAAGGCGCTGGTGTCAAAGAAGAATACTATTTCGATCATTCTCACCATCCTGGAACTGATACTCTATTTCGGGTTCGTGGGGCTGATCGCATACAACAAGCCCTTTCTTGCGCAGAAAATGGACCCGGGCAGCGCAACAACAATCGGCATCCCCATTGCGGTGATGACGATTGTCCTGTCGTGGGTGCTTACTGCTGGCTACATATACTGGGCCAACACTGTCTACGACAAGGAAGTCCAGAAAATAAAAGAGAAGATGGGGGGTTGATAGATGCCGACAACTGCTACACAAACGATGATAGGACAGGCCAATCCGACAGCGATCATGTTCTTTATCGCCTTCGTGATCAGTACGCTGCTTATTACGTACTGGGCCGCAAAGAGGACCAAGACAACCAAGGATTTCTATGCAGCCGGCAGGAGCGTCACCGGGTTCCAGAACGGACTGGCCCTGGCCGGAGATTATATGAGCGCCGCTTCATTCCTGGGGATTGCCGGTCTCGTGGCAACCAAGGGTTATGACGGGCTGATCTATTCCGTGGGCTGGCTCGTGGGCTGGCCGATCGTCATGTTTCTCCTGTCGGAACCCCTGAGGAATCTCGGCAAATATACCTTTGCAGACGTCGTGTCGTACCGTCTCAGCCAGAGGCCTATACGGGCTGCCGCGGCTGCCGGCTCGCTGGTTGTTGTCCTCACGTATCTGATCGCACAAATGGTCGGCGCGGGGACCCTGATCAAACTGATGTTCGGCCTGCCGTTCGAGGTCGCGATCGTGGTCACCGGGGCCCTCATGATATCCTATGTTATCTTCGGCGGCATGATAGCCACGACGTGGGTCCAGATAATCAAAGCGGTCCTCCTCCTGGGCGGTGCCACGATACTGGTCATCCTGACCCTGGGCAAGTTCGGGTTCAGCTACGGCGAACTCTTCAAACAGGCCTCCACGGCGACTCCCCTTGGCCAGAAGTTCCTTGAACCGGGCGGGCTGGTGACCAGTCCGATGGACGCCTTCTCTCTCGGCCTGGCCCTCATGTTCGGCACAGCGGGACTGCCCCATATCCTGATGAGGTTCTTCACGGTGCCTGACGTCAAGGCAGCCAGAAAGTCTGTATTTTATGCCACCGGTTTTATCGGCTATTTCTATATCCTTACCGTGACCATCGGGTTCGGTTCCGCGGTGCTCGTGGGCCAGAAGGTGATCATGAGCATTGACAAGGGCGGCAATATGGCAGGACCTCTCCTTGCAGAGGCGCTCGGCGGGAACATCTTCCTCGGCTTCCTCTCTGCCGTTGCCTTTGCAACGATCCTGGCTGTCGTGTCGGGTCTCACGCTGGCCGGTGCCTCGGCCTTCTCTCATGACCTGTATGTCGGCGTGGTCAGGCGCGGCGTGGCATCTGAAAAAGATGAGGTCAGGGTTGCCAAGCTGGCCACCATCGGGCTGGGGGTGACCGCAATCGCCCTGGGGATTCTCTTTAAGGGCCAGAACGTCGCGTTTCTGGTCGGACTCACCTTTGCGATCGCTGCCAGCGCGAACTTTCCCGCCCTGCTGATGTCGCTCATGTGGAAGAGGTTTACGACGTCCGGTGCCGTGCTCAGCATCTATACCGGACTTGCGATCGCAACGATCCTGCTGATCCTCAGCCCGACCGTCTGGGTTGATATCGTGCATAAGTCCGAGAAGGAGGCGGTTGAGGCAAAGGTGAAGGGAATCGATGCCGCTTACAAGAATAGGACAGAGGCGCTTGGCAGGTATAAGGGTATCGCGGGCAGCAGCGATGCGCTTGCCAGGGCACGTGCCGACGAGCAGACTGCTCTGGAGGCTAAGAAGGCAGAACTTGCGGCAGGTGTGAAGGATGAGAAGGAACGCGCTGCTCAGATCAAGGCTGCTGAAGACAGGACCGCAACGACTATCGAAGTGCTTCAGAGCCTGTCGACGACCGACCCTGCAGCCGCAGACAAGCTGGTCACTGACGTGAAGTCGCAATTTGAAGCAGAAAAGAAAGAGGCAGGGGCTGCCATGCCGAAGCCGATATTCCCTCTGAAAAACCCCGGCGTCTACTCGATGGCGGGAGCGTTTCTGATCGGCATTCTCGCCTCTCTGTTGTCGCCTGACAGGGAAGCAGAGAAGAAATTCGATGCCGAGAAACTCAGGGAATATATAGGTGTCGGAGCAGAAGACTAGTCATCCGTTCGTTGTTATGTCGCATAAGCCGGGATACGCCGACGGTACGTCAGGTGTATCCCGGCCTGCGGAAGCCTGGCGGCTGACGAGGGTAATACAAATCTGAAACACTGAGAGGAGACGCTGTATGGCGGCCAAAGTCTCGCTGATGACGATAGAGGATCTGCTTGGAAAGGTCCTGTTTTATTACGAGCGCAAGGAATATCCGGCTGCCGAACGGGCGGTGACCGCTCTCCTTGCCGCGGCACCGGATTTCCACCGGGGCTGGTTCCTGAAGGCCGTCATACTCGAGGAGACGGGAAGGGCGGACCAGGCTGAGGACTGCTATGTTAAATCGAGCAATTCCCATACGCTGATGGTACGGCTTGCCCTGCAGCTGCAGGACAAAGACCCTGACCGCGCGCGGATCTATTTCGACCGTGTTCTCGAAAACGACCCCGGGAATAATTCCATGTATTATCAGCGGGGGCTCATGTATGAAAGACTCGGCAACACTGAGGAAGCTGCCCGGAGTTTCGGAAGGATCGCCGTCCTGAGAGAGGTGATGTCCAGGATCTTTATCCCGGTGGGCTTTCTGATATTTCTTCTTGCCGGTGCAACGGCGATGTTTCAGCGCGGGGAAAAGGTGCTTTCCTGGGTTGTTCTGGCCTCTGCCCTGTTCTGCCTCGTCTGGATCTGGCGGGACAGCGGCCTTGCCGTGAGGATGGCTTTAAAGAAAAAGAAGTTTGCCTGATGCAGCAGGAGGGCTATGCCGCAGCTGGTGCCCTAGACGTAGAGGTCGATGCTGCCTGGTCCGGACGAATTGATGACCGTCTCTCCAGCCCTTATGCTCTCCATAAGGATCTCGGCAATGGCCTGGTCAGCCTGCAGGGCATTTTTCAGCACGGCCATGGCGATCTTCGACTGGGTGACCGTCTGTTGGGCGCCTAAAGCGGCAGTAATCAGGCTGAGTTCGTTCATACAGGTCCTCTGATATTTATATCGGTCCGTCTGCCCGAATACTTTAGCGCATAAGGGGGACTATATAACACGACCGGGCGACTTTCGGACGGCGGAGAGTCTGAATTTTCTGATTAATGTCGCGGGGATAGCAAATAATTTCGCTTGACATTTGGGGCCTTGTCCCCTATTATTCTTAATAAGCTTATAATATAATCTTATTAGTTTGAATCTAACGCCAATAACGAAGTCAGGGAGGTAAGTATGAAGCTTGAAGAAGTCACTGACGGCAGCCCGGTATACGGGGTATCGCGACGGGATTTTCTTAAATTCTGCAGTGCTGTTGCAGCCACACTCGGTCTTCCCGGTATGGGTGACCAGATTGCCGAGGCGGTTACGACGCAGAAGCGGCCTCCTGTCCTGTGGCTTTCTGCCCAGGAGTGTACCGGATGCACCGAGTCCCTTTTGAGGACAAACCATCCGGCCCTCGAAAAATTGATCCTGGAACTCATATCCCTTGAATATCATGAGACGCTCCTGGTCGGCTCCGGCAAGCAGGCCGAGGATTGGCGTGAGAAGTCGATGAAGGAGAACAAGGGCAAGTATATCCTGGTGGTCGACGGCTCAATTCCGGTCAAGGACAATGGCATCTACTGCAAGATCGGCGGCAAGACGGCACTCTCACTGCTTGAGGAGATGGCCACGCAGGCTGCTGCTGTCATCGCGATCGGTTCCTGTGCGGCCTGGGGAGGGGTGCCCTCTGCAGACCCGAACCCGACCGGCGCCACAGCTGTCCACGAGATATTCAAGAGCAAGGGCATCAAGACCCCGTGCGTCAACATACCGGGCTGTCCGCCGAATCCGTACAACTTTCTCTCGACCGTACTCTACTTTCTTACCTTCAAGAAGCTCCCGGAGCTGGACGAACTGGCGAGGCCGAAATTCGCATATGGCCGCCTTATCCACGAAAACTGCGAACGCAGACCTCACTTTGACGCCGGCAGGTTCGCCCTCCAGTTCGGCGATGACGGTCACAGAAAGGGTTACTGCCTCTACAAGCTCGGCTGCAAGGGCCCTGAGACCTTTGCCAACTGCCCAACCCAGCTTTTCAATGATGTCGGTTCAGGCGCCTGGCCTGTCGGGACCGGTCATCCCTGTTTCGGCTGTACGGAAAAGGGAGTCGGTTTCACAAAACCCCTGCATTCACCGGCGAGCCCGAAGTACTTTACCCCGCCGAGCATCCTGCCCAGGGTCGACGCGACGAGGGGCCATGGGCTGACCATTGCCGGTGTCGCTGTTGCCGCAGGTATAGCCGGTGCCGCCCTCGGGGCGAGCGCGGTTACCGCAAAGAAACTCGGAAAAGAGGACGAAGAACAGGGAAAATCCGGATCCAGGGAGAAATAGGCCATGGATATCAAGAGAAGAAATTTCCTTAAGATTGCCGCCGGGGGTGGGCTTCTCCTGGCGGGAGGCGTCCCTGCCTTTGCGAGGGAGCCGAAACTGCTTTCTCCCGAGGCGGTCGGCATGCTGTATGATGCGACTGCCTGCATCGGCTGCCGCGCCTGCCAGACGGCCTGCAAGCAGCATAACGATATGCCGGTCGAGCATTCCACCCCGGATTCTGTCTGGGACGACCCGGTAGACCTCTCTTCGAAGACCCTGAATATCATCAAGGTCTATGCCACCGGAAGCGGCGTGAACAAGGACAACGAGGTAGACGGGTACTCGTTCATCAAGAGGCACTGCATGCACTGTGTCGATCCGGCCTGCGTCTCTGCCTGCCCGGTATCGGCCCTGAAGAAAGACGCGCGGACGGGCGTTGTTTCCTATGACAAGGGGGCCTGCATCGGCTGCCGTTACTGCCAGCTGGCCTGTCCATACAACATCCCGAAGTTCGAGTACGACAAGGCCTTCCCCCAGATCCGGAAATGCCAGCTCTGTGAACATCGCTTCAAGGACAACAAGTTTTCGGCCTGCTGCGAATTCTGCCCTACCGGCGCCTCGATATTCGGAAAGGTCTCTGATCTCCTGGCCGAGGCGAAGAAACGGCTTGCACTGAAGCCGGGCGAGTACTATAACTATCCGGTCGCGCATGTCAAGGCCACCCAATTCTCCTACCGGCCTGTGGCGAAATATCAGCCGAAGGTCTACGGTGAAAAGGAGGGCGGCGGAAGCCAGGTCCTGATGCTGGCCGGGGTCCCGTTCGAAAAACTGGGCATGCCGGCGCTGGACGAACAATCGGATGCCGCCTTTTCAGAGAATATCCAGCATACGGTATACAAGGGCATGATCGGGCCGGGCGTCCTCCTGGCCGGCCTCCTGTTTGCCGCATACAAAAACACGCACAAGAACGACGAATAGAGATGAGGGAGACGATATGACAGAAAGCAAACCATTGGGAGGCAAAATAATCACCAAGCCGTTTCTGGTCTGTGCCTTCTTTTTCGCTGTCGCTGCAGTGCTGCTTATCAAGCGTTTTATCTATGGCATCGGCGCGGTCTCGAACCTGAGCGACGGGTACCCCTGGGGTATCTGGATTGCGTATGACGTGGTGACCGGCACGGCGATCGCCTGCGGCGGATACTCGATGGCACTCCTGGTCTATATCTTCAACAAGGGAGAGTATCATCCCCTGGTGAAACCTGCACTGCTGGCCAGCATGTTCGGCTATACGCTGGCCGGTTTTTCGGTCATGTTTGATATCGGCCGCTACTGGCAGGCATACAACCTGTTTCTGCCGAAATACTTTCAGTTCAATTCGGTCATGTTCGAGGTTGCGCTCTGCGTTTCACTGTATATCAGCGTCCTCTGGATTGAGTTTTCGCCCACACTGGCAGAGTGGATCCAGGCAAAGGGGCTGAAGAAGACCCTCGACAGGGTCATGTTCATCTTTATCGCAATCGGCGTCCTGCTGCCGACGATGCATCAGTCATCTCTCGGGTCGCTGCTCCTCATAGCAGGGAAAAAGGTCTCCCCGCTCTGGCATACCAGCTTCCTGCCCCTGCTGTTTCTGATCTCGGCAATTACGATGGGATACGCTATCGTGATCTTCGAGTCGATCGTCTCGTCGGTTGGTTTTAAACGCGAGATAGAGACCCCCATACTCTCGAAGCTTGCCGCTATGATTCCGGTCCTGATCAGCATCTATCTCGTGATACGTTTTGCCGACATCCTGGTCAGGGGTCAGTTGGGGCTCGTCTTTGCCTTTGACCTCAAGGCGGTGATGTTCATCATCGAAAATATTCTCTATGTGATACCTGCCGTGATCCTTTTTTCGCCCGAAAAACGGAAGAAAAACCGGCAGCTCTTTATTGCAGCTGGCTGTCTGCTGCTGGCAGGGTCGGTCTACCGCTTCAATGCCTACCTGATAGGCTTTGACCCCGGCGCCGGTTGGCAGTATTTCCCGTCGTTCTCAGAGATCATGATTACTCTGGGGGTGATTGCGCTTGAAGTGATGGCTTATATGATATTCGTGAAAAAGATGCCGGTGCTCCCGGGCATGCGGCACGCATAAATGACAGGAGGAGGACAGAATGGCAAAAAGAATTACGATTGATCCGATCACCAGAATAGAGGGACACCTCCGGATAGACTGCGAGATCGACGGGGGCAAGGTCACGAACGCCTGGTCATCGGGCCAGATGTGGCGCGGCATCGAGACGATCCTGAAGGGCCGCGACCCCCGGGACGCCTGGATCTTCACGCAACGCTTCTGCGGGGTCTGAACGACCGTCCACGCACTGGCTTCAGTGCGTTCGGTAGAAAATGCGCTCGGGATGGAGATACCGCTCAACGCGCAGTATATCAGGAACCTGATGATGGGTGCACATGCGACCCACGACCATATCGTTCACTTCTATCATCTTGCGGCGCTCGACTGGGTGGATATCGTCTCTGCACTCAAGGCGGACGCCCGCGCCACAGCGAACTTGGGCCAGAAGCTCTCTTCCTGGCACGGCAACAGCTACGATGCGGTCAAGGCATCACAGGACAGGCTGAAGACCTTTGTCGGCTCAGGCCAGCTTGGCATCTACGGGAGCGGCTACTGGGGTCACCCGGCGATGAAGCTGGCGCCGGAGGTGAACATGCTTGCGGCTCACCATTATCTGCAGGCCCTTGAACAGCAGCGCGAAATCAACAAGGTGGTGGCGATACTCGGCTCGAAGACCCCGCACATTCAGAACGTAGCGGTCGGCGGCGTTGCGAATGCCATTAACCTCGACAGCCAGTCGACGCTGAACATGGAGAGGCTCTATTACATCAAGACGCTGATCGACAAGGCCGGCGATTTTGTCGAGAACGTTCTGCTGGTCGATACAGCGGCCGTTGCAGCATTCTATGCTGACTGGACCGGACATGGCAAAGGCGTGACCAATTACCTCTCTGCCCCGGATATGCCTCTGGACACCAAGGGGACGACCTTTGCTCTGCCTGGCGGCTATATCCCTGACGGAGATGTCAGCAAGTTCCAGCCGATCAAGAGCTACCAGGATGCGTTCTTCAAGGACAACGTAAAGGAGAGCATCAAGCATTCCTGGTACGACGGCGACTGGGACAGGCACCCGTGGGAAGGGGAGACGGTACCGAAGTATACCGACTTCCAGGACAAAGGGAAATACTCGTGGGTCAAGTCCCCGACGTTTAAGGGGCAGCCCGCACAGGTCGGGCCGCTTGCCAATGTGCTCTGCATGTTCGCTGCCGGCCATGAACCGACAAAGAGATATGCCACAAAGATGCTGGATACCATCAGTGCCCTTGCCGGGACCAAGGTCGGCATACCGGCACTCCACTCGACAATCGGCAGGATCGGCGCACGCTCGATCAGGGCCGCGGTGCTGTATGACACCCTGAAGAGCCAGTGGCAGGCCCTGGTCGAGAATATCGCCAAGGGCGATGTGACGACCTTCAACCCGCCGACGTTTCCGTCCGGGGAGCAAAGGGGCTTCGGGTTCCACGAGGCTCCCCGTGGTATCCTCTCTCACTGGATCGTCATCAAGGACGGCAAGATCAAGAATTATCAGGCGGTCGTGCCGTCGACCTGGAACGCGGGTCCGAGGAACAGCAAGGACGCCCTCGGTCCTTATGAGTCGTCCCTTATCGGTACACCGGTCAAGGACCCGGAGAAGCCCCTTGAGGTGCTGAGAACGGTCCATTCGTTCGACCCGTGCCTCGCCTGCGCAATCCATGTTGTGGACAAGGAAAAGAACGAGATTGTGAAGGTAAAGGCAGTATAGGTATTTCTGATTTGCTGAAGGCCCCTCACTATGAATACGTGAGGGGCCTTTTTATCTTTCACTGATAAATTTATAGAACAGTTGAGGTGATGTATTGAATATCATGGTGCTTGGTGTCGGCAGTATCCTGATGATGGACGAGGGTATCGGTATCCGCGCAATCGAGGAGCTTCAGAAACGCTATATATTTCCGGACAATGTTGAACTGCTGGACGGCGGAACGTCAGGAATCGAACTCCTCTCCTATATCTCGTGCAGGGACTACCTGATCATCATAGACGCCATAAAAGGGGGTATGCCCCCCGGAACGGTCCTGAAGGTCGAGGGGCAGGATGTGCATGCCAAATTCAGGACGCGCATCTCACCGCACCAGATAGGTATTGCGGACCTTCTCGCCTCTGCCTGTCTCACCGGGGAACTGCCGAAGCAGCTGGTCCTCTATGGTATTGAGCCGAAGATTATCCAGATGGGTATCGGTTTCTCGGACGAAGTAAAGGCAGGGTTTGACCACCTGATCGAGGTGGTGGTGCAGGAGCTCGAAGCCATCGGAGTGACGGTGTCTCCGCGGGAGCCTGACCCTGAGGCGGCTGAAAGTATCTGGGGCAGAATTTAGGTTATACTACATCATGTGTCTGGCCATACCCTCAAAGATAGTCGAGATCGATGACCTCAGGGCGGTGGTTGACGTCTACGGAGCCCGGCGCGAGATCAACCTCATGCTGATGCCGGAAGAGGTCGGCATCGGCGACTATGTCCTCGTGCATGCAGGTTTTGCCCTCCAGAAGGTCGAGCGGGAATCAGCGCAGGAAGCGCTTCAGATGATATCAAAGATAATCGAGGATGTCGAGAAAGAGGATGAGTCAGCAGAGGGCTCGCTCTGTCAGGACAGTGCCTCAAATACATCAGTTACTTAGTTCCGGGCCTCCGCCTCATTTTTCTTCATCAACTTCTTCATAGCCTGTAACCATCGCCTTGATATGCTCCAGCGGTGTCCTGCCGAGGGTGGTCAGGTAGACATGCACAAAGAGAAAGGCCGTCAGGCAGAAGAAGACCGCCACATGAACGATATCGACCATCCTGAGGCCGCCGAGCAGCGAGATCCATCCGGCAAATCTCTTGATGTCCCAGAGCAGGACGCCGGTGATGATCTGTACCGGTACAAGGACCAGCATGATCATGAAGTAGGCTGACTGCTGGAGCGGGTTGAATTTATTGTCGGCAGTGGCATGATGGGGGTTTTTCTCTCCCACGAAGAGACCGTACCCGTAATAGCGTGCCTGGCGGATGGCCCCGGTCAGGAACGCTCTGGGTTGCATCGGGATATACAGCCTGATCTTCCCGGTCACGACATAATACCCGAACCAGAGGAGAAAATCGGCAATCATGAGGAATCCAAAGAGATTATGGACATCCACGGCAGTCTTGAATTTGGTGAGAGTCGGCATCTCGCTGTAGCGCAGCTGGAGGCCCGTGACGATCAGGACAAAAAAGCAGATGGTGTTTATCCAGTGCCATAGCCGTATGGTCAGCGGGTGCAGGAATATCTTTTTCATGATCTACCCCCCTTGTCAGGACGTTCAGGTTTTGGCTGTCTCCGCAGAGGGGCTGTCAGCAGCCGCGCGCTAATGTGCAGGACAGGAACGAGGATGCCGCCGAGGACCACCAGCATGCCTGCCCAGTCCAGAAGCTCGAACCTGGTGCCCCCCAGCAGATAAAACTGTTTCGACGACAGCGTTGTGAAGAGAGATGACAACGTGTCCGGTTGTGTGCGATACCGGTCGACGCCGCCGTCGGCCTTGAGCACGGCGAGGGTGACCTTCTTGAGGAATCTGGAGTCCTTGCTGTGGCAGCTCTCGCATTCCCTGATGGCGTTTGCCTTCAGGGACAACTGATGGGCATCAGAGTACTTCATGATGTCCATCCTGCCCAGGTACGCCACCCTGGCGCCAGCCCCCTTATCATTGAGCTGCCTGACGATATAGGAAAGTTCGTACGAACTGAGGCCCTCGCCGTGTGCATCGAGCAGTTCAGTCAGCTCTTCGCGCGTATTCCCGAGCAGCTGCTGAATCTGTTCGCGGGTAAAGGGCCTACCGGTCGCCTGATCGATCAGCTGGAGTGAGATGCCCTTTTCAGACGCAGGCACATGGCACGCTGCGCAGGCAACAGCGCCAAGGTGAAGCTCTGCATTCGGCAGCCACTTGTTGTGCACGGCTTCAACACCCTTATGGCAGCCGAGACATGCCCCCTTCATTCTGTCGGTCGTCGCAGTAAAGGTGATCTCATGGGCGAAATGGCAGGAGGCGCAGAGGGGGGCGCGGTGCTCCCCCTTTGCCTTCGCCCTGCCATGGACACTCTTTTCGTAAATCTTGAAAATATCCTCGTGACACTTCCTGCAGGGAATTCCGCTCAAGACCTCATAGGTAGGCTTCGGGCCTACAGCATGGAAGCCGTGGCAGTCGGTACAGACCGGGGCTTTGGGGTCTCCCTTCCGTACCAGTGTTTCTCCCACCTGAAAAGAGAGATTGTAGTGCGTGCTTCCCCTCAGAAGCTTAGCCTTGTCCGCATGACACTGTGTGCATACCCCGGCAATAACAACAGAATGCTCCCTCCTGTCGGCAAAGGCCTTGACAGGGTGAGCCTCACGGGTGTGTTCGGTGTGGCAATCGCTGCAGGCGTGCTTATTGTGGACGGAAGAGGCCAGGTTCGACGGATCAATACGGAGGGAGAGCCTCTCGCCGGACACGAGGGTTGTATCCAGCGCATGACGATGACATGCCAGGCAGTAGTCTTTTCCGATCAGGGAGGCCTTCCAGGCAGCAATCCCAAGGACCCTGTGTCCGCCGTGGCATTCGGTGCAGAGAGGCGCCTCAGGCCGCTCGATCATATAGGCGTGGGTGGCCTTTTTCCTGAGTTGTTCGTCCCGATGGCAGTTTCTGCAGCCATCCGACGCCTCCCGAATAAAGGCCTTTCTGCTTTCGATTTCGCGGCCGGGATGAGAATCGAGGAAGACCCTGCGATGACAATCAGTGCACTGCAGAGAGGCATGCACCGTCCGGCTGAAGTCCCTTTGATCAACATAGACCGGCATTTTCTCCCTGTTCCTGAATTCCTTGACACTATCCTTGGAGGCGTGACATGCCATGCAGGTGCCGGCCTTGCCGATCACTGTTTTGGGAGCAGCTTCGACCTTCTGAAGCAGGGCCGGGAATACGGCAAGCATGGCAGCCGCCAGCAGGAATAGCATCATAGGCGGTGTTTCTCTCAGGACTCTCTTGGCAAGGTCAAACTTTTTCATCAGGTCTCCTCCCTGCATTCGTTTCTTTCACCCGGCAACGGCATGTCCTGCTTAAACCATAGCACTAAACACGCCTGACATCAATGAGGTGAGGTGGCCACTTATGTCGAGCCGCGTTCTGATTTGGTCTTACCATGCCGGCCGTTATCTGATAGAATGGGGCTATGAAAGACGATATCCTGAGCACGGTAATTGCGGCTGAGCGGGATATCCGGCAGCGTCTTGACCTCGAAAGGACCAGGGCCCGCGAATGGCTTGAAAAGGCCAGGGCTGATCAGGAGAGAAGGCTCCTCGAGGAAGAGACCAGGATAAAGGCGGAGTCCGGCAGATCCTTCGGGCATGCTGTCAGGGATGCTGAAGCAAGAGCCTCGGCGATCCAGGAAAAGGCTGCGGCTGAGGATGCGGGGCTGGAGAGGCTGGATGATGCGGCCCTGACGCTGATGATCATGAAGCATATCGCCAGAATCCTGCCCGGGAAAGTGCCGTGATAGTCCGCATGTCCAAGGTCGAGATCGTGGGGCCAAAGCAACTGTTGCCGGAGGTCCTCGACCTGGTAAGTTCTCTGGGTATTTTCCAGATTGAACCTTCAAAAATCGGCTTTGTCGAAAAGGGGCACGAAGAGGAGCTCAATCCGTTCTCCATCGATGAAAAGACCCTGTTTGAGCGGCTCTTTCTCGAAGACCTCAGGGATAAGATAGAGAAGTTGTTCTCTCTGTTGCCGAAGATTCCGGTGAGGACAAGCTACCTGGACCCCCGGTCCATAATCGGCACTATTACGTATACTGTTGAAAGACACATCGCGGCCTGCAGGGATATAGAGGAAAGGAAGGAGACCCTTCACCGGGAATTGGCTGAAGTGAGGCGGTACGCGGCCTTTCTCACGACAATGGAATCCATCTTCCGAGACGCCTTGACGGCCCCTGACCTGGATGTCATCGGTCTCACGATAAAAGATCCGCAGGCGGTCGAAAGGATTCGCTCGCTTCTGACAAAACTTACCGGAGGACAGTACAAGCTCTTTACCGTTCCCGCCGATGATGGAACACTCGGCGGCCTTATTACCGTTGAAAAGGCAGTTGCGGAAAAAGTCAGCAAGGCCCTCAGCAGCGAGAGTATCCCCGAGATGCCTTTCCCTGAAGCCTTTGACCTGCTCTCGCTGTCCGACAAGATCGAGTATCTCCGGAACAGGACTTCTGATATCGCTTTGCGCATAGCGGCACTGGAGCAGGAAGCTGAAAAGATATGCCTGAGATGGAGACCTATCTACAGCAGTGTCCTTGACTGGATTGACGGGAAACTTGAACTGCTCAGCGCTACGGCATCTGCCTTCCAGACCGGGATGTGCTTTTTTATTAACGGCTGGATGCCTACCGCCGACCTTGCGGGGCTGAGAGATCGCCTGACTGCAGCCTTCGGGGCCCAGCTGGTGCTTGAAGAAAAGGAGATGCTGCAGGAGGACCTCGAGCGCGTACCGGTCATGCTCAGGAACCCCGCCTACTTTAAGCCCTTCGAACTGTTTATCGGTCCCCTGCCGCTGCCTTCATACACCTCGATCGACCCGACCCCCTATATCGGGATATTCTTCCCCGTCCTCTTCGGCATGATTCTCGGAGATGCAGGGTATGGCCTCTTTCTTCTGGTCCTGTCCATGGTTTTAAAGAAGCGCTATGCCGGAGACAGGACTGTGCGAAACGGGGCTCAGATTCTCCTGATATCTTCTCTGTATACCCTGTTCTTCGGCGTACTGTACGGAGAGTTCCTTGGAGATCTCCCGCACCGGTTCTTCGGGCTTGAGCCTGTCTGCGTCGAGCGCCGCACCGCTGTTATCCCCATGCTCTATTTCACGCTGACGGTCGGGGTCGTCCACGTGCTCTTCGGTCTCTTCCTTGGGGTCCTTTCCGCCCTGAAAAGGAAGACGAAAAAGGAGGCCTTCTTCAAGCTGCTGAGCATGGTGATCATTGTGTTTTTCATTGTGGTGCTCGCATCCTTTTTTGAGGTCTTCCCGAGGGTCATAGCCCAGCCGGTCATCGTCGCAATCCTGTTCCTGACGCCGTTTCTGCTCTTTACGGGCGGCCTCCTGGCCCCGCTCGAACTGCTGAAGAGCATCGGCAATATGATCTCCTATGTGAGAATAATGGCCATTGGTCTCACATCAGTCCTGCTGGCCTTCATGGCGAACAGTATTGCGGGACTGACCGGAAATATTGTTATCGGTATCGTGGTGGCGGGCCTGCTTCATCTCCTGAATATCGTCCTCGGCGTATTCTCGCCGTCTATCCATGCGCTGCGTCTCCATTATGTAGAATTTTTCAGCAAGTTTCTGGAGCAGGGCGGAAGAAAATTCGAACCGCTCAAGAAAAGCGGTGGAAGGAGATCGGCCGAGAGGTGAAAACGGCTGCGTTAACAAAGGGCTGCAGGGACATCAATATCGCAAAGGAGGAACAATCATGGTTATGGAAAAGGTTCTCATCGCACTGTGCGCAGCACTCGCAATCGGCCTGACCGCTCTGGCAACTGCCTGGGCCCAGTCACGGATCGGTGCGGCCGGTGCCGGGACATTGGCCGAGAAGCCTGAATTGTCCGGGACTATCGTTATTCTTGTTGCTATCCCGGAGACAATGGTTATCCTGGGATTTGTCATCGCCTCGATGATACTGTTTGGGGTCAAATAGGACATGGATTGCGATGAGTTGATCAGATCCCTGTGGCAGCGGGCAGAGGATGCAATCCGCAACATCGACAGGGAAGCAAAGGAGGAGGCAGCCCGTATCGAGCGGGAAACCTCGCTGAAAATCGAGGCGCTCAGAGAGGAGCACGGAAAGGCTGTGGCTGCTGAATCCGGAATCAGGGCCGAACAGATACTTTCGGAAGCGCTCGATCAGGTGAGGCTGATGAGGCTCGCAAGCACCCGAAAACTCTCTGCACGTCTTTACCGGCTCACCGGCTCATCCCTGGGACACCTGAGAAATGAGGAATACCCCGGGATTTTCAGGGCGCTTGCCATGGAACTGCCCCCTCTGGACTGGACGTCTGTCAGCGTAAACCCTGACGATGCCGGGCTTGCACGGCGCACCTTCCCTGACGCTGATATCCTTCCTGATGAGCGAATCTCGGGGGGAATGGATGTGGCGACTGCCGATAACAGGGTCCGGGTCATCAACACGCTCGACAAAAGGCTTGAGCGGGCGTGGGAGGAGATCCTTTCGGATCTGCTAAGAGATTGCCATGAAACCGTGTGATGCCAGAGAACTACTTGAAGAGCCCCCTGATCACGGCTTCCCTGACGTCTATCTCCTCGCGCGGACCAGGGGGAGACGGGCCAGACTTGTTTCAGACTGGAAGGCACTCATCGCTTCGGCATCACCCTTCGAGCATCTCCCTGAAGGCCACTTTCAAAAGACCTGTCGCGACAGAAATCCCGAGGCCGTATGGAGGGCGCTCAGGGATGAATACCGGTGGCTTTATCACCAGATGAACAGCCGACTCAGACAAAGGCTTTCTCCCTTCTTCCTGTATGCAGAACTCAGGACGCTCTTTATCTGTTTCAGATATGCCCGGGAGCTTCAGGGAGACAGGCTCAGGGAGACGATCTCCGGGAGTCTTTTGAGCGATGAAATCAGGAAGGTCCTTCTCCGGAGTCAGGATGAACTTTTTGCTGCAAGGGGAATTGAAGGGATATTTCTCTGTCTGTCCGGACAGTTCAGGGGCATCGCGGACATCCTGCGGCAGGAGGGGTTGAAGGCCTTCGAACGCGAACTGACTGATCGCGCTCTCTCTGTCATGGTGCGGTCAGCACCCGACCCTCTGCTCGCTGCCTTTTTCATGCGGCTGATCGATGCGCGGAATATCCTGGCGCTCTCAAAACTTCTGAATACACCCACGCCGGTGAAGCATGGTTTTATAAGCGGAGGCACGGTTGATACCGGAAGACTTACGGAAGTGCTTGAAACAAAAAAAGGTCCCGGCGCAGACAGGCTCCTGCTCGAATGGACCGGCGGGCATGTCAGCTCTGCTGATCTCGCGGGTGTCGAAGCCGCTATGTACAGGGAAATCAGCAGGTTTTTGAAAAGGTACCGCAGGGATACCCTTGGTACCGGCCCTTTCCTGGATTATCTCTGGCGGTGTTCAATTGAGGCGATGAATCTGGGCATCCTGTCCTATGGAAAGAATTTGAAGCGGGATGCCGTGGCTGCAGAGCTGGTACAGTGAAAAGAGTACTCACGATAACTGATCAGGATGCGCGATACGGCTTTGGGCTTGCAGGCATCCACCAATATGCTGCCGACGCGGATGAACTGGAGGGAACCCTCCTGAAGGCAGTGAACGACCCTGGAAGCGGCCTGGTAATCGTCGACGAGCGGTTGATCTCAGGCATTGACGAGGAGCGATTGCGGGAGATTGAGCGCGCCTGGACAGGGGTGGTGGTGGTCCTCCCTGCACCGGGAGCAGGGGCTGCAGAGGAGGAGGATTATGCAACGCGTCTGATCAGAAGGGCGGTCGGCTACCATGTGAGGATACGGCTGTGACCGGCAGGATAATTGGCATATCAGGCCCCACGGTCAGCGTGGACCTGAAAGGTCTGAAGCTCTATGAGCGGGTCTATGTCGGTCATGCCATGCTGACAGGCGAAGTGGTCAGGCTTGAGCAGGAGAGGGCGGTTGTCCAGGTCTATGAGAACACCCATGGCCTCGGAATCGGGGAACCGGTAAAGGGGGTGGGAATGCCCCTGACCGTCCTCCTTGCAGCAGGCCTGCTCGCAGGCATGTTCGACGGTCTGCAACGTCCGCTCGAAAGGATGCGGGACGAGACCGGCCCCTTTATGAGAGGCAGCAAAGAGGTCCCGCCGGTTGATCTTCTTGCAAAGAGGAGGTTTCAGCCTCTGTGCAAAAAGGGGGAGCAGGTCGGACCCGGCGGGGACGTGGGATATCTTGAAGAGGGTCCCTTCCGGCATTATGTCGTGAACAGGACCCGCGAGCATCAAACGGTTTCCTGGCTTGCGGACGGAAACGTCGGCACGGACGATCTGCTCGGGGAATTCGCAAGCGGGGATAAGATCCCCGGAAGCATGGAGTGGCCGGTACGGGGAGCACGACCGTACAGAAGAAAACTTACCCCCTCAAGGCCGCTCATAACAGGCCAGCGCATCATAGACTTTCTCTACCCCCTTGCCAAGGGAGGCACCGCTATCCTGCCCGGAGGATTCGGCACGGGAAAGACCATCCTTGAACAGTCCATCGCAAAGTTCGCTGATGTGGATATCGTTGTCTATGTGGGATGCGGCGAGCGGGGCAACGAGATGGCGGAGATGATCGAGGAATTCCGCACCCTGAAGGACCCCTGGACAGGGAAACCCCTGACCGACAGGACGATCCTCGTGGTGAACACGTCAAACATGCCTGTTGCAGCCAGGGAGGCCTCGATCTACACTGCGGTAACCATGGCGGAGTATTACCGCGACATGGGATACGACGTGCTCTTTCTGGCTGACAGTCTCTCCCGTTGGGCTGAGGCCCTGCGCGAGATTTCATCCTCTCTGCAGGAAATGCCCGGAGAAGAGGGTTATCCGACCTATCTCTCGTCAAGGCTCTCGTCGTTTGTCGAGCGCGCCGGCGTTGTCGAGACCCTGGGAGGCAAGACCGGCTCCCTCAGCATGATACTCTCCGTGTCTCCCCCTGGCGGCGACTTCACCGAACCGGTAACACAGGCCTGCCTGCGATCAACAGGCGCATTTCTGATGCTCGACACATCCCTTGCCCACCGGAGGCATTTTCCGGCCATTAACTGGTTCCAGAGTTATTCGCTCTACGCAGGGGATCTGTCAGAGCACTTCGCGAAACAGTATTCTCCTGAATGGACTGATCTGCAGCGCTGGTGCCGGGAGATCCTTCACAAGGAGGAGTCCCTGCGCGAGGTCGCAGAGATTGTCGGTGCGGAGGGCCTCCAGGATGCGGACCGCCTTCTGATGCATGTCGCTGAAATTCTGCGGTATGAATTTCTCTGCCAGAATTCCTACACGGAGGACGCCTTTTCTGCGCCGGATAAGACCCTGCTTATCATAAAAAAAATCCGGAGCTTCCATGATCAGGCCGAGGCAAAACTCGGTCAGGGCATGCCTCTTGATGAGGCCTTGAGGAGGGACAATGAGGCTTTCTGAGCATATATACCGGACCGTGTCCTCACTGGCAGGACCTCTCCTTTTTGTGAAGAATGTCTTTGCCGCGAGAATTGGGGAGATGGTAAAGGTCTTCACTGACGATGGGGAACAGATGTCAGGCGAGGTCCTGGGTATAGACGGCGACAGGGTGCTTATTGAACTCTACGGAGAAAGTCGCGGGCTTGATATACAGGGAATGTCAGTCGTCTTTTCTGACGCGCTGATGAGGGCACCCCTTTCTCCGGACCTCCTGGGGAGGGTCTTTAACGGGTCCTGCAGGCCGATCGACGGCATTGATATGTTTATTCCGGAGAAGCATGTCCCGATCACCGGTTCTCCGATCAATCCCGCAGCGCGGGCCCGTCCTGAGGCACCGATTGAGACCGGATTTTCCGCAATCGACGGCCTCAACACCCTTGTGAAGGGACAAAAGCTGCCGGTCTTTTCCTGTTCGGGCCTGCCGTCAAAAGAGGTGGTCGCTTCGATCCTGAGAAACAGCAGCCTCAGCGGGAGCGATACCGGGTTCAGCGTTGTCTTTGCTGCCCTTGGTCTGACCTTCCATGAATATTCCTTTTATCTGAAGGTCATTAAAGAGATGAAAACCGGCTTCGTGGCCTTTGTCAACATGGCAGATGAGCCGGTTATGGAGCGGCTTCTCGCCCCTCGCTTTGCCCTGACCGTTGCCGAATATCTCGCCTTTGACAGGGGGATGGACGTGCTGGTTATCATCACCGATATGACCAACTACTGCGATGCCCTCCGGGAAATTTCGACAGCCCGTGAAGAGCTGCCCGGCCGCAGGGGTTATCCCGGTTACATGTACTCAGACCTCGCCTCGCTCTATGAGCGCACCGGAAGAATCCAGGGCATGAAGGGGTCGGTTACCATGCTGCCGGTCGTGACCATGCCGGAGGACGACATCACCCACCCGATCCCCGACTTGACCGGCTATATCACCGAGGGACAGATCGTACTGAGCAGGGAGATCCATCAGAGGGATATCTTTCCTCCGGTGGACGTGTTGCCGAGCCTTTCACGCCTCATGCAGAAGGGAATCGGGGAGGGCCGCACCCGGGCGGACCACCGGACGATCTCGAACAGCCTCTATAAATACTATGCGAGGGGAAGGGACCTCCGGCGTCTCGAAGCGATCGTGGGAAGGGATGGCCTGACCGATGGCGACAGGACGATGCTGGACTTCACCGATGTCTTTGAACGGGAATTTCTTCACCAGGGAAGCCTCAGGAGGACCATCGTTGAAACGCTCGATGCAGGCCGTGCCCTGCTCAAAAGGTTCGGGCTCGAAACATGATACATCCGACGCGCACAAACCTCCTCATGCTCAGGGAAAGGGTCAGGTCGGTCGGCAACAGCATGAGAATCCTGAAGGCCAGGAAGCAGGCACTGATCAGGGAATTCCTTGATACCAGCCGTCCCTTCCTGAGGTCCAGAGATGACATCAGGAACAAGTACGAGCGTGCGATACAGGAACTCACCCTGACCCTGGGTCATGAAGGAAAAGACTATGTCGAGTCCCTGCTCGGGGTAACGGCGAGGGAGTTCAATATAGAAATTACGGATAAGAGCCTGTGGGGCCTCAAATATAAAGAGGTTGAGGCCTATGATTCCCCTGTCAGGGACCCTGCAGACAGGGGATATGACCACCTCTCCACAACGCCGCACCTTGAGGCGTGCGCATATACATTTGAAATGATACTTGAAGCGATGATTGGCATGGCGGCCTTCGAGGGCAAACTCAAGAGATTTGGCGATGAGATCATCAACACGACCCGCAGGATAAGGGTCCTTGAGGAAAAGGTATTGCCTGACCTCAGCAATCAGGTGAAGAGGATAGCTGACCATATCGGTGAACGGGAGAGAGAGAGTTACTGCAGGCTGAAACACTTTAAAAACAGGAGGTCCTGCTCCGGGGAAAAAATACTTTGACAAGACAGCCGTATTGCGCAAAAATGTTTTCTGTAAGCACCTGTTACTAAGCAAGTGGGCCATAAGTAAGACCCCCTATGTTGTCATTCTCGCGAAGGCGGGAATCCAGTCTTTTCATGGTTCCCTGGATTGCCCGATCAAGTCGGGCAATGACAAAGTATGTGTCTTTACTAACGGTCTGATTAGTATTTATCGTTCCGACAGACGAAACGGGACAGCGCCCGCACGGTTTCACCGGGGGGAAGAGGGTCCCGGGCAGTCCGGAATGCAGGGAACTGAAAAGGTAAAGAAGAAAGGCTATGACCAAGCGCACAGGGGTATATCTGGTAAAGACCTACACATGGTATCTGGAGAGGCTTGTCTGGCTGGTTGCGGGTAGCGACGTGCTGGTGAGTTCCATCCTTTCAGCCCTGCTCCACCCGTACTGGGCTTATTCAATCCTCTTTGTCGGTGTCTGCTCGATCATGGTGGCCGCGACCGGTTTCTGCATCGTCGGAAACCTGCTCCGTCTCCTCGGGGCCAGGCCGATGATTCCGATGACGTACGAGTCCGGGCCTGCCTGGATCAGGTCACTCTATTTCATGCAGACCGATCACTGGTATCTTGAGAGATATATCTACCTGTTCGTCGGCGTGAACCTCTCGCTCAGTTCCCTGCTCTCGATATTCTACAGCTCCAACTGGCTCTATTTTACCGGCTTTGTCGGGACGGCGACCCTCACGTTCGCCTTCACCGGCTTCTGTATCATGGCGAACCTGTTATACAGATTGGGTGCTGAGCCGAGGCTCTGCCGGTATATCTAGACCTGCCGAAGACAGAACTGCCTTTCCTATAGTCCCGCCTTCAGAAAGAGGAGGAGATAGACCGTCATGAGGAGGAGTACCGGCCATTTTTCAATGATTCTCCTGACGCAGCCCTCTTTGGCAGTCCCTGACGTTCTCGTCCGGAGTTTTCCGAGGACTGCCGCGGAACCAGCGCCCCCCAGGAGCAGGAGGAACACCTGCAGGGCCTTGATCATTGACGGCGGGGCACTGGCACCGGGAAGCAGGGCAGCAGACTCAAGCTGCCTGCCGAGGACCGGCAGTATCTGTCCGCCCATGGTCAGCAGTCTTTCCAGGTGAAAGTTGGCCTCAAACGCAAGGACCAGGGGCAATAGTCCATAGGCGATAAAAAGATAATCGTTCTCGTCCTGAGACACTGACTTCCTGAAGACCGCTCGTCCGGCAGCCATGGCAAAGACTGCAGTGACC
The DNA here is from genome assembly GCA_964499365.1 of uncultured Thermodesulfovibrio sp. GTDB lineage: Bacteria > Nitrospirota > Thermodesulfovibrionia > Thermodesulfovibrionales > UBA6898 > PALSA-1316. Next base: position 155,336 of record CAZCKU010000004.1, on the reverse strand, counting down.
GCGATCGATCCGAGGACCAGCATCCCCGATCCCGCTCCAAGCCCGACCCCCATAGTGGTAAAGATGTTCAGGGCACCGGCCGTTTCAAGTCCCCGAAAAAGCTGGGTGCCAATCAGGGAGATCACGATAATTGCGAAACCCAGTTCGGCCTTCCGGGCGGTCCAGAGATCATAGCCCGGAAGCCGCAGATTAAGGACCGGAGACTGATTTGGGCAGATCTTGACGCAGGTTGCGCAGAGCACGCAATTGCGGTTCGAGTTCAGGGAAAAGGGGCCTTCCGACATGGGACAGCCCTCGCGCTCGGTATTTCCGGCAAAGCAGTCGTGCCGCGTACAGGTATTATTGCAGACACCGTAGTTGGAGCGCATCTCGATGATGGCACAGTTCGCGAAGACACCCACGATGCTGCCGAGCGGGCAGAGATACCGGCACCAGGCCCGTCTCTGAAAAAGCAGCCCTGCGAGGCAGGCCATCAACAGGATCGTGATGACAAGCATGGCCGTGGCACGCGGTGAGCGGGGCATATCAAAGGCAGTTTCGGCCCAGAATATTGCGGCAATGCCGGCCGCGCCGAAGTAGAAGCCGTAGTTCCTGATCAGCGTTGGCACTCTGAGCCTGAGTCCTGCGGCCTGTTGCACCAGGGCCGACATCGCCCCCATCGGGCATACACTGCACCAGACGCGCCCAGAGAAAAGGACGCCGAGGATGAGCATCGGTTCCCAATACGCCCAGGTGAGAATCAGCATTGCATTGCGCCCGGGGTCCTGCGGCCCGAAGAGGCCGAGCCCGATGAGCAGCCCGATAAAGGGGATGGTCATAAGATGAGCGGCCCTGGGATAGTACCTGCTCCTGAGGGTCTGCAGTACCGCCGGGACCCGCAGGAGGTTGAAGGTATATTTCCCGGTAACAGGCGGGGGCCCGATGAAGAGGTCATCCAGCATAAGCCGGTCGCCGGTTGCGATGCTGACCGCTCTGCGGATGACCACGCGCAGCTCATCGGTGTTGCCGGGCCAATCGTAATCCATGAGGGACTTGTATGCCTCGCCGTCGATGCCCTCAATATTCTTGTCCAACTGGCGGTTAAATCTCTTGATCAGCTCGTCAACGATGAGGCTTATATCCCGCTTCCTCATTCTGAGCGGAACCGCGGTCAGTGTCAGCAGGGAAATAAGTCTGTATAGCCGCTTGTTGAAAGTGCCCGCCTCTGCCATGGCAGACAGATCGGCACAGGTTGTGCCAATGATACGGGCATCTGATGTGAGCTGCTCACTCTCACCCACGGCGGTGAACTCCCTTCTTTCGATATAGTCGGCCAGAAGCTCCTGTGCAAGGGGGGCAAGGTATTCGATATCATGGATGACAACAGATCCTCCCATCGCCATGACCAGAAGTCCCAGTTGACGGTCCGGGGCAAAGGGAAGCGCGTTATAGCCCCGCCCAAAGAGTATGCCAGCCTGGATAAGCCCGATTCGCTCAGGGTCCCCTGAGCCGGCTGTGCCAAAATCATTGCTGCGTCTTGTCCGGGCATCCATTCCGAGGTGCATGCCCCTGCCGTCCCTACCCATGTCATGGATCAGGCCGGCAATATCCGCCAGTTCGGTGCCGGGCTCTCCCGCGACAAGAACCGGTTCATCGCTCCCGGAGACTGCTGCTATTTCGGCAACAATCTTCATGACAGCCTGACTGCTGCCGATGAACATCGGCTCCTTCTTCATGAGCTGCTCCGAGATGAAATGCCGGTATGCCTGCCCGGTCGAGGATACTGCTGCTATCTGGGTGTATCCCCGCGAAAGACGCTCCGCGAGGATTTTCGAACAGGTGTGCGCCGTGGCGGGGTCTGAAAAAACCGTATCGAGCACGGTATCTCCGGGAATAAGCATGAGGCTTGTCCTTTCAACGGTTTCGGCGTAGACAGAGTGGGGCTGCCCGGTCAGGAGGGAGATTTCGCCAAAACCCTCTCCGGGGCCGCGCATGGCGAGCGTGACAACAGTGCTATCCTCATTCCTCCGGTAGATCCTGACCGCCCCCGAGGCGACGACATAATAGCTATCAAAGGCATCCTTCGGTCTGAAGACTATCTCTCCGGGAGGCAGCATCATATTCTCACAGGCAGAGGCCAGGGCCAAGAGTTTATCAGCCGGAAGGGCGGCAAAGAGCGGAACCCGTCTGAGGATATTCTGCCGCAGCCTGAGCAGGAGGCCTTCAGGGCCGCAGCTCTCCAGACCGCATTTTCCCGACAACAGGCTGTCCAGAGAATGATAGATACCCTGCCCTGCCAGCTCAGTCTGGAGTGTCAGCAGTTCGTCGACTGAAATGCCTTGGGCAGGTGTTCCGCTGTCAGGCGCCCTGTTTCCGGTATCGTCCACGTCATTCATTCTTGTATCCCTCTAAGCACATACTACCACATATAACCGAAGTCCGTGCGACTCGCCATATTCTGTCTGCGGCAAAGAGGCCTGCCTCCCGCATCTGCGACGAGACGAAACCCCTGGAGATGGTGGCTGCTTTTCAGAACCTCGTCATTCATAGTATCATCATAGCGTGCGTAAGCAGACAAAACAGATACTGAGCTGGTGTTTTTTTGATTTTGGAAATTCCAGCTATTCGGCGGTTATTGCGGCAGTTATCTTTCCGGTATTCTATGTCTCGAAGATCGTCGGCAACGACAGCGGTCAGGGCGATCTCTGGTGGGGCAGGGCGATATCGGCGAGTATGGCTGTTGTCGCACTCACCTCGCCGTTTCTGGGGGGGATCGCGGATTTCAGCGGCAGGAGAAAGAGCCTCCTGTTATTTTACACCGTTCTCTGTGTATCTGCCGTTGCCTGTTTCTCCGTTCTGAAACCCGGGATGATTGTCACCGGCTTCCTGCTGATCGTGGCGGCAAATATCGGCATGGAGGGCGGCCTCGTTTTCTACAATTCCTTTTTGACCGCTATAGCACCCGGAGGCATGCAGGGCAGGGTATCTGCCTGGGGTTTTGGCGTGGGGTACGCAGGTTCGATCCTGTCCCTCCTGCTTGCCCTGCCGCTGGTCCGGTCGGGCTATTTCCAGGCTGCATGGCTTATGGTTTCGGTCTTCTTCCTGCTGTTCTCTCTTCCCGCATTTCTCTTCCTGCCTCCCGACAGAAAGTCCGGAATGGGCATATTGCAGGCATCGGCCAGGGGTGTTGCATATTCCTGGCATACCATACGCGAGATTTGGGGCCGGAGGCCGGTCAGGAGGTTCCTGTTCGGATTTCTCATTTACGAAGACGGGGTCAATACCGTCATCGTCTTTTCGAGCGTCTTTGCCGCAACGACCCTCGGGTTCAAGGCAGTGGAGCTGATCGCCCTCTATATCGTCGTGCAGGTCACTGCCCTTGCAGGGGCCTTTGTCATGGCCCGGCCCCTTGATGCGCTCGGACCGAAGAAGGTGCTGCTCCTGTCGCTTATCCTCTGGACGGGCGTGGCCGCTGCCGCCTACTTTGTACAGGACAAGACGAGTTACTTTATCCTGGCCTCGGTGGCAGGCACCGGGCTTGGAACGGTTCAGGCAGCAGGCAGGGCCTTTTATGCGCGGTTTATCCCGGAGGGCAGGGAAGGCGAATATTTCGGACTCTACTCGCTCGTCGGAAAGTCCTCGGCTGTTGCCGGTCCGGTCCTTTTTGGATACCTGTCGTCGACCTTCCATAGCCAGAGACCGGCCATCCTCTCCATTTCCCTGTTCTTCGCGCTGGGGCTCCTCATTATCAGAGGGGTCGACGGAGGCGGCCCTAACAGCGGTCAATCCCGAGTTCCTGAATGAGCTCGAGCATCTCGGGCTTTGTGGCTGCGTGAAAGGCCCTCTCCCGCAATTTCTTGATATTCCAGAGGGCCTTCACATACCAGCTGAACAACTTTCTGAACATGACCGTTCCCCGCGACTCTCCGAACAGCGCACACTGCATATCGAGGTGCCTCAGCATCACCCGCTGCAATTCCTTAACCGACGGCCGATCCGGGATGTTGCCTGTCTTCAGGTAGTGCTCGGTCTCGCGGAAGATCCATGGATTGCCGAGTGCCCCGCGCGCGATCGCAACGCCGTCGCACCCTGTTTCATCAAACATCTTCCTGATGAGCACCGGAGAAAGGGCGTCCCCGCTCGCTATCAGAGGTACGGCCAGTGCCTGCTTGACGTCTGCGATAATGCCGTAGTCCACTCCTCCCTGGTAACCCTGGGCCCGTGTCCTCCCATGGATCGTCAGCCCGCTGATCCCGGCGTCCTGCGCGTGGCGCGCCACGTCCACGGCGTTTACGGAGGCCGCGTTCCACCCGGCCCTGATCTTTACGGTGACGGGCAGGTCCGTATGCCGGACGATCGCCTCAAGGATCCGCTGCAGCTGTTTTGGGTCCCGCATCAGTGCCGAGCCTTCACCCTTGCTGACTACCTTCTGCACCGGACAGGCTGCATTGAAGTCTATCAGGGCGATATCCTCCATTTCATTGACCAGTTCGGTTGCGCGGGCAAGGACATCGGGATCGCTGCCGAGCAGCTGCAACCCAAGGGGGGTGTCCTCCGGAGCCCTGCTGAGCATCTCGACCGACTTCCTGCTGTCGTAGACGAGCGAGCGGGCGCTGATCATCTCGGTAAATGCGAAGGCGCAGCCATGTTCCCTGTTGATGAGCCGAAACGGCAGGTCGCTGATTCCGGCCAGCGGGGCCAGGACACAGGAGGAGGGTATCGAGATCTTGCCGATTGAGAGCATAGTTGCTATTATACTATTAATTGGTCGTTAATCCTGTCGGAAAAAGGGGGATCAGGTATGCCGAGAATCGTGGCCTATGAATGTGTGGAGTGTGGTACCGAGGTGGTGGTAAATGAAAACCTTGAGACGAAACTGAGGCCGATCTATTGCTGCGGGATCAGGATTGCTGAGGTCGGAGCGGTTGTGAAGCCGGATACGAAAAAGAGGGCGGCCGCAAAGCCCGTAGCAAAAAAAACTGCGCCGAAGAAGACAGCCGCCAAGGCAAAGAAAATACCGAAGCCTGCTGCCCGGAAGGCTGCCGGGCCGAAGGCTAAGAAGCCGGTCTCCGCGGTAAAAAAGAAATAATCACCTGCATCGTCCCGTCCTTTGAATTACCGGGCTGAAACCGCAGATGCTCTTCTCTTGGTCTATTGCCTGTGGGGGCTGGCGGCGATGGCTGCTTTTCTTCTGTTTGTGAGCCTGGTGATCTCATATCTCGGCGGGGAGGATGCCGCTATGCTGCATCTCTTCATTATCCTCCTTGCGGGCTTTCTCTGGATCGGGGCCACGGCCCTCAGCCGCCATGCCCTGGTCAGACTGAAGCAGTTCATCGGGAGCAGGGTCGGCATGCTCGAGTTTCTCTCGACCCAACTGGTCGCCATCTTCTTTCCGCTGCATTATGTCCTGATGAGGAGAGAGGTAGCCGCCTTCAAGAGACGGATGGATGGAGTCACTGATGCGTAAGGCCTATTCGCAGGTGAGGAGTTCTTCCATCGTGATCACGACCGACTCACTCAGAGAGACGAGATTGTAGCCGCCTTCAAGGCAGAAGATATGGGGGACGCCGGGACAGGACTGCAGGATCGACCGGACGATGCTCCTGACACCTTCATTCGTTACCCGGAGCCCTGCAAGCGGGTCTCTGACATGGAGGTCGTACCCTGCTGAAACAAGCACAATGTCGGGTTTGAATTTTCTCACCTGCAGCGGGAGATATTCATGATAGGCCGAGAAGAAATCCTTGTCTCCCGAGCCGTGATGCATCGGTACGTTGTAGGTGAACCCCGTGCCCCGGTCCCGTCCGTGCTCCCCGTCAGCCCCGGTCCCGGGATAATGCGGGTACTCGTGGGTGCTGAAATAGAAGACCGAGTCGTCGTCTTCAAAGATATGCTGGGTGCCGTTTCCGTGATGCACGTCAAAGTCGATGATAAAGACCCTGCTGTAGCCTTGCTTCTGGGCGTAGCGGGCTCCGACAGCGACGTTGTTGAAGATACAGAACCCCATCGCCCTGTTGACCTCGGCGTGATGTCCCGGAGGTCTCACGGCGCAGAAGGCCCGTTCAATGAGCCCCTTTCTGCAGTGGTCAACTGCCTCGAGAACGGCTCCGGCGGCTGTGTGGGCTGCCTCCACCGTATGTTCCGAGAGGTAGGTGTCTGCATCGAAATAGCCGGTGAACTTCAGAATCTTGCTGTAATAGCCGGGGGTATGCACTGCGAGGATATCGTCCCTGGATGCAGGACGCGGGCTGATATGTATCAGGGTATCCCAGAGGGCCGTATCCCGGAGGGCAGCGGTGACCGCAATAAGGCGGTCCGCAGACTCAGGATGACCGACCGGCATCTCGTGCCGGAGAAATATATCGTCATAAAGAAAGCCTACTTTTTTCACTAACCCATTGTAGCATGCAAGGTGCCAAAAAACAAAAGGGGGACTGGTGCATGACACCAGCCCCCCTGATACTGCAGTCGGAGCGGATCTAGAACAGACCGCTCACCTTGCCGGTTTCGGCATCAACGTCAACCCTTCTGAAGGCCGGGTTGGAGCTGGTACCGGGCATAAGACTGATCGTCCCCGCCATGGGGCAGAGGAACTTTGCGCCGGAGTAAATCAGGACGTCCCTGATCGGCAGTGTCCAGCCTTTGGGCACTCCCTTGAGTGTCGGGTCGTGCGAAAGACTCAGGTGGGTCTTGACCATCATGGTTGCATAGTCGGCATACTGCGGATCGTCTTCAAGCATCTTGGCCTTGGCCTCTGCCTCTGCTGTCCAGGATACACCGTCCGCACCGTAGACCTCCTTTGCGATGGTTGCGACGCGGTCGCGCAGTTTCATCTCAAGCGGGTAGAGGAATTTGAATTCGTTATTGTCGTTGCAGGCGTCGATGACCGCATCGGCGAGCTCGAGGGCTCCATCGCCGCCCTTGAGCCAGTGCTGGGACTCTGCACAGCGCGCTCCGGCAGCCTCGGCGGCCTTCTTGATCACCGCCACTTCGGCATCGGTGTCGGTATAGAAGCGGTTGACGCAGACAACAGGGTTGATGCCTGACTTGCGGATGACGTTGATCATGTGGACCATGTTGGCGCAGCCCTTCTCGACCAGCGCAATGTTTTCCCTGGTATACTCATCCGGCAGGGCCTTGCCGGCAACGACCTTCGGTCCGCCGCCATGCATCTTCAGCGCGCGGACGGTGGTCGTCAGCACTGAAACATGCGGCTTGAGGCCGCTGAAGCGGGACTTCACGTTCCAGAACTTTTCGAACCCGATGTCGGCCGCAAAGCCGGACTCGGTCACATGGTAATCGAAGAGCTTCAGGCCGACCCGGTCGGCGATGATCGAGGACTGGCCGACGGCTATATTGGCAAAGGGACCGGCATGGACAAGGCAGGGGTTGTATTCGGCGGTGCACATCAGGGTCGGGTTGATGGTATTGCGCATGAACGCGGCCATGGCATTGCCGACCTCCAGATCGCCGGTGGTGACCGGTTTTCCGCTCTTGTCAAAGGCAACCGTGATGTTGTTGAGGCGCTGCTTCAGGTCGGCGAGGTCGTTTGCAATGGACAGGATGGCCATACACTCCGACCCGACGGCGATGCCGAACTTGGACTGCATCATGAAACCGTCTGTCCGTCCGCCGATGCCTATGATGATATTGCGGAGGCTCTGTGCGCAGAAGTCGATGATCCAGCCCATCTCCACGCGTGTGGGATCGATATCGAGGCGTCTCATCTTGGTGAGCCGTGCCAGCTGCTCGTCGTTATAGTTGCGTTCGTGCTGCATACGGGAGGTCATCGCCACCATGGCCAGGTTGTGGGCATTCATGATGTCGTTGATGTCGCCGGTAAGTCCGAGCGAAAACTCGGTCATCGGAATCAGGAGAGAGTTGCCTCCGCCTGCTGCGGTGCCTTTGACGTTCATGGTCGGACCGCCTGAGGGCTGACGCAGCGCTCCGCCGACATTGACCCCCCGCTTGCCGAGGCCTTCCATCAGACCGCAGGACGTGGTGCTCTTGCCTTCGCCCAGAGGGGTGGGGGTGATTGCGGTCACCTCAATGTACTTGCCGTCGGTGTTGTTCTTCAGCCGGTTCATGACCTTGAGGAAGTCGATCTTCGCGAGGCGTCCCATCGGAAGCATCTCGTCTTTCTGCAGTCCCAGCTTTTCGCGCCATTCATCCGGGGAAGGCATATTCTTTTCAGCTTCCTCGGAAATCTGCCAGTCGGCCATTTTCGTTGCATCGAATGCCATAACGTTCTCCTTGTTTCTAATGATGACTGCAGGAATTCCGCAGTTTTGTCTCGCCAGAAATTATAAATATATTCGGGGCATGAAGTAAACAGGAAACTTTATAAGAATATTAAATAATCTTATAGTCTATAACAATGCAGCTTATGGCCCTGTTATCGTCATGCGGGAGAACCGGTAAGCTTTTTTCCCCCGGGATTTATTATTATAGATGATTCGGAAGTATTATGCATGATGGAGGAAATGATGCGAGCGATGAGAGCAATGCTGGTTCTGTTTATTCTGTTCATGGGCACGGGTGTTTCGTCCGCGGCCATACTGCTGGACAAGGTCGTTGCAGTGGTGAACCAGGAGGTGATCACCTGGAGCGAGCTGTACCGCAACATGGAGTCAGACGCATCACCCCAATTAAAGTCACTGAAGGAAGAAGAGCGCGTAAAGGTCTTCAAATCCAACGAGGCGGCCTATCTTGAGACCCTGATCAATGTCAGGCTTCAGGTGCAGGAGGCCAGAACCCAGGGCATGTCGGTCTCTGACGAGGAACTGAAAGAGGCGATTGAGGGTATCAAGAAGAAATATGGCATGTCTGATGACGATTTCAGGGCCTCCCTGAAGAAAGAAGGCTTCAGCTACGAAGATTACCGGAAGAAACTGCATGACCAGATCCTGATCAGCAAGATTGTGAATCACCAGGTCAGGGGTAAAGTCATTGCGACAGAAGCGGACATCAGCAGCTTTATCGCAGAAAACAGGGAATTCAGGTCAGGTGGTGAGGGCTATCGACTCAGCCAGATCTTCTTCAAGATGCCCAAGAAGAAAGAAGACAGGAAAGGGGTAGAGGAGAAGGCAACCCAGGTCATGGACCGGCTGAAGGCAGGAGAGTCGTTCCGCGACCTTGCCGTAAAATATTCCGAGGAACCGATGGGCAGCACCGGCGGGGAACTCGGCCTTATCAGGCGGGACCAGCTGCTGAAGGAATTTGAGGAGGCCCTGGCTACGCTGAAACAGGACGAGGTCAGCAGGCCTTTCTGGACCGAGCGGGGCCTGCATATCATTCGGCTGGATGAAAAAATTGCTCCAAAGGACCCGATCCAGATCAGGGATGAGGCACAGAAGGAGGTCGGCAACAGGCTCTTCATGGACAAATATACCCGGTGGATAAAGGCGTTGCGTGAAAAGGCCTTTATCGAAGTCAGACTCTGAAATCCATGGCGGACGACAACGATGCTTAACATCGGCGTGCTGGCATCAGGACGGGGATCGAACTTTCAGGCGATCATCGATGCGGTGGAGTCGGGCCTGATAAAGAATGCTGCGCTTCGCCTGCTGCTGACAGACAACCCGGGAGCCTTTGCCCTTGAGCGGGCAGCGAAACACGGCATAGAGTCGGTTGCACTTTCTCCACGGGAATTCGGTTCCCGTGACGCCTATTTCAGCCATATCGCAGGGGAGATGCAGAAGAGGGGGATAGGGCTTATTGTCCTGGCCGGTTTTATGCGGATCGTCGGCAAACCGCTGATTGACGCCTATCCCAACAGGATCATGAATATCCATCCGGCGCTGCTGCCGTCATTTCCCGGATTGCACGGCCAGCGGGACGCTTTAGATTACGGGGTGAAACTGGCCGGGTGTACCGTCCACTTTGTGGACGAGGGGATGGACACCGGCCCGGTAATCATCCAGGCAGTCGTCCCGGTCACGGATGACGATACCGAGAATACCCTGTCAGCAAGAATTCTGCGGTGCGAGCACAGGATCTATCCCGAAGCGGTTCGTCTTTTCGCCGAAGGCCGGCTCCGCGTGGAGGGCCGCAAGGTGCTGACAGGAACGTCAGCGTCTCCCGAGGCCTTCCTGATCTGGCCGCCTCTCGGGTCCTAAACTGCTGCCCGCCTTTCCGCCAGCAGTTCCCTGAAGCGCCGGCGCGCCGTGCTGAAGATCTTCAGGTACTCGGGATTTTTATAGTCGGTGTAGGTATGGGAAAGAGGCTGGTAGTTTCCTCTGCCGAAGATATACTCCTGCTCCGCGTAGATCCCCTTGCCGAGATAGATCCGGCGTGAATAGTTCTTGGTCGAGGCAAGGATGACCTTTGCTTCGGTGAGATAGCCGGGGTCGAGGTTGATCTGTCGTCTTCCCTCTTTCAGGTTAAGACCTTCAAGGTCGTCCGTCAGCACCTTTATATCGGGAAGGAGCGAGGCATCGATTATGCGTTTGAAGAAGACGAACCTTCTGAATATCGGCATCCCAAGCTCACTGCTGTAATACGAGCTATGGTCCCATCCCATGACCGGACTGTGAAGAAGTACGGAGCCAAAGCCGGACTCCAGTTCCGGAAGGCAACGCTCAAATATTTCAGGATCTGCATACAGTGCACCGACAAAGAGGAGCGCCTCCTCCTGATGTCTCTTGGTGCTCATTACTGCTTCAGAAGCGTTTGCAGATAGTCTTTCACCTCGGCTGAGTTCCAGTCCATTCCCCCGATCACCTTCTTGACAAGTCTGCCTTGCTTGTCCACCAGAAACGTTTCAGGTACGCCCGTGACGCCGTAGCTTCTGGCGGTTGTTCCGTCAGGATCGACATAAACTGGGAAGGTGTACCCCTGGGATTTCATATAGGAGAGAGCAGTGTCAGGGGTGTCCTTGTACAGGATCGTGATCATCTTGAAATCCCGGGTCCCCGACATGCCGCGGTAGAGGGCCTCGATCGAGGGCATCTCTTCCCTGCACGGCTGACACCAGGACGCCCAGATATTGATGAGGAGAACCTTGCCCTGAACCTCGGCGGGTTGCAGTATGCTGCTCGTTACGGCATCGGTTATCTGCAGGCGGGGTGCCATTCCGTCGTCTTTTGCCTTCCCGCTCTCTTCCTTCCCTGAGCGGGCCAGGAAAAAGAAGAGTGCAGCGGCAACCACACAGAGGACAATCAGGACCACTTTTCTATTCTGCATCGTTGCGTATCCCGCTCAGGCTCTAGGTGACACCCGAGAGGACCGGCGTCTCTTCCTCGGCAACAAACACCGGCGTTTCCGCCTCAAGCAGCACTCTGATCCTGTTCGAACCCTTGAACCGGCCCTTCAGGATCTCCTCGGCAAGCGGGTCTTCGATCACCTTCTGGATGGCACGCCGCATCGGGCGGGCGCCGTAGGACGGCTTGTAGTAGCGGTCCAGAATCCATTCCTTGACCTCGGTCGACACCTCCAGCACAATGTCCTGATCAATGAGCTGGTTGTTCATCTCGTCGATCAGCAGGTCGATGATCGAAATCAGATGCTCTTTTTCGAGAGGGTGGAACACAACGATCTCATCAACGCGGTTCAGAAATTCAGGGTTAAAGGCCTTCCTGAGTTCGTTCATCACATTTTCCTTGATCTTGTCGTAGACCTCCACACCCTCGCTCCGCTGGAAACCGAGCGGGGTGGATTTTTCGATTATGCGTGCACCGATATTCGAGGTCATGATGATTACCGTATTCCTGAAATCGACCTTCCGGCCGAAACTGTCTGTCAGGACGCCTTCATCCAGGACCTGGAGCAGGATGTTAAAGACGTCATGGTGCGCCTTTTCTATCTCATCGAAGAGAATCACGGCATAAGGTTTCTTCCGCACTTTTTCGGTAAGCTGTCCGCCTTCCTCGTAACCCACATATCCGGGGGGCGCTCCCGTGAGCTTCGAGACATTGAACCTCTCCATGTATTCCGACATGTCTATCTTGATCAGAGAGCTTTCGTCGTTGAACAGCTGTTCCGCCAGGGCCTTGGCAAGCTCGGTCTTCCCGACGCCGGTCGGCCCGAGAAAGAAGAAGGAGCCTATCGGCTTCTTCCTGTTCCTGAGGCCTGCACGCGAGCGCTTTATTGCCCGTGCCACGTTTCTGACTGCCTCGTCCTGGGCGATAATCCTGCGGTGGAGCTCCTCGTCCATCCTGAGGAGTTTTTCAGACTCTTTCTCTTCTATCTTGAAGACGGGAATGCCGGTCATCTTGGCAACAGTGTAGGCTATATCCTCTTCCGTTACCACCGGGATCTCCCTGCCAAGGTCGTCTTTCCATCTCTTCTGCTCCTGGTCCAGCACCTTGCGGACCCGCTCCTCTTCAGAGCGGACAGCGGTAGCCTTGTCAAGGTCATGGAGCTTGACGTAGAGGTTCTTCTCCTTCGAGAGTCTGCTCAGGCGGAACTCAAGGTCCTTGAGTTCCGCGGGAGGGGTGAAGCGTTTCAGTTTGATCCGCGAGCCGGTCTCATCGATGACATCGATCGCCTTGTCGGGCAGAAAACGGTCCGGGATATACCGGTCGGACAGCTTTGCGGAGGCGTTCACTGCCTCCGGGCTTATCTTTACCCGGTGGTGAGACTCGTAGCGGGGCTTGAGCCCCGAAAGGATCTGGATCGTCGTCTCGACATCCGGCGGCTGTATGTATATCGGCTGGAATCTCCGCTCAAGGGCGCGGTCCTTCTCGATATATTTGCGGTATTCGTTCGGTGTCGTTGCCCCGATGCACTGGATCTCGCCGCGTGAGAGTGCGGGCTTCAGCATGCTGGAGGCATCGATCGATCCTTCTGCGGCCCCGGCCCCGATCAGGGCGTGGAACTCGTCAACAAAGAGGATGATATTGTCCGACTGGGCAATCTCCTTCATCACGATCTTGAGACGTTCCTCGAACTGACCGCGATACTTGGTCCCGGCGATGAGCGCTCCCAGGTCAAGTGATATCACCCGCTTGCCGAGCAGGCCTTCGGGTACATCACCAGCAATGATTTTATGGCAGAGACCTTCGACCACCGCGGTCTTGCCGACACCCGGCTCTCCGATGATCGCCGGGTTATTCTTGATCCTCCTGCCGAGGACCTGCAGTATACGTTCTATCTCGTCTTCCCTGCCGATGACCGGGTCGAGCTTGTTCTCCTTGGCAAGGAGGGTCAGGTCTCTGCCGAACTCATCGAGGGCAGGGGTAGCGCTTCGCTTGTCGCGGGCATTGGAGTAGGACCTCATCGACAGGTTTATCGTCAGCTGGCGGGCCCCGAGAAGATTTGCCCCCAGATTTCTCAGGATCTTGCCGGCGATACCCTCGTCCTCACGGACCAGGCCGAGCAGGAGGTGCTCACTGCCGATATAATTATGGCCGAGGAGTCTGGCCTCTTCGACCGCAAGCTCCAGTACCTTCTTGACCCGCGGTGTGAAGGGTATATCCCCGAAGGTCAGGAGATTCATCCCTGCAGGGAGGTTGCGCTCGATCTCCATGCGGAGTTCCTCGACCGTAAGCCCCATCTTCTTCAGAATGGCTATCGGGAGTCCGTCGTCTTCCCTCAGCAGCGCCAGAAGGAGGTGTTCGGTACCGAGATAATCGTTCTGGCGTTTTTCAGCCTCTTCTTTTGCATAAATAATGACCTTGCGGCCTCTTTCAGTAAATTTCTCGAACATCCGTAACTCCTTTGAATCCGTGTAGTTACTCTATTCAATATTACTTCGTTTTCAGGCGCAAAGTCAAATACGGGAACGGTTTTGAAGGGCCGGAATGGCCCGGGAAGCCCCGGGCCATTCCGGCGCAGAAAGAGGATTAATGCAGGTCGAGAGCTGCGAAGAAGAACGGGATTTCATAGTCGGCCGACTTCACGGAGTCGGAGCCGTGGACCACGTTCCTCTCGATGTCTGTGGCAAAGTCTGCCCTGATCGTCCCCGGCGCAGCGTCCTTGAAGTTCGTCGCACCCATGGTCTCGCGGACTGTTGCTATGGCATTGTCGCCTTCGAGCACCATAACCGCAATCGGTCCTTCAGACATGAAGCTGGTGAGACTGTCATAAAACGGCCTCTCCTTGTGGACGATATAGAAATTCCGGGCGTCCTGTTTCGACAGCTGGATAAGCCTCAATCCGGCAACCCGCAGCCCTTTCTGTTCAAACCTTCTGATCACTTCGCCGATCAGATTCTTCTTCACCCCATCGGGCTTTACGATAGACAATGTTCTTTCCATGATTCCTCCAGTGATTTACGTTGTACTGCGGGATTAATACGATCTCTTCAGACTTCCGAGGGAGATGTTACTTCTTTTGGGCCAGTGCCGTATTGAGCAGTTCCCTGACCGCATGCGCCGACTTGCCGACCTGGGTCTTTTCAGCTTCAGTGAGCTGCAGTTCGATGATCTTTTCGACTCCGCCCCTGCCGAGGATGGCTGGCACCCCGACAAACAGGTCCCTAATGCCATATTCGCCGTTCAGGTACACGGCACAGGGCAGTACGCGCCGCTCGTCCAGGAGAATGGATTTGACCATCTGGAACACAGACGCTGCAGGCGCATAATAGGCGCTCCCGGTCTTCAGGAGGGCAACGATCTCTGCGCCTCCGGTCCGCGTCCGGTCGACAAGAGCTTCGATGCGGTGCTGTGAGAGAAGATCCCCAACAGGGATACCCTTGACTGTCGTATGCCGGGGAAGGGGGACCATCAGGTCTCCGTGCCCGCCGAGGACAAGTGTCTCGATATCCTCGGGGGAAACGCCCAGTTCAAACGCCAGGAATGTCCTGAATCTGGCCGCGTCAAGGACGCCGCCCATACCGATAACACGGTTCGTGCTGAAACCCGACACCTGCCAGGTGATCTGGGTCATAACATCCATAGGATTGGTAACAATTATATAGATCCCGTCGGGTGACAGGGGTGCTGTCTGCGATACGACATGCCGCATGACTTCTGCATTTGCGTGCAGGAGATCATCACGGCTCATGCCGGGCTTCCTTGGCAGGCCCGCTGTTACGACGATAATGTCCGAGCCAGCAGTGTCAGCATAATCATTCGTGCCCCTGATCGAGGCTGCGACTTTCCAGAGCGGTCCCGCCTCGGCCAGATCGAGGGCCTTGCCCTGGGGTACTCCTTCGGCAATATCGAAAAGCACGACGTCCGCAATCCCGGACTGATAGATCAGGTGAGCTGTAGTTGCGCCGACATTGCCGGCACCGATGACCGATACTTTTGTTTTCATGGCCGGTATTATAAAAAATAGCTGGAAATATCGCAAGTGAAAATCGTATACTGCTGGCCTGACCGTCATGCCGGAGATTTACTCCTTGACACAGCACGTGGCGATGATATATAAATTTTGATTGTGATTCAGTTTTCTACAGGAAGGACGTTCGATGAAAGAAATTAGGATAGCGATAGCCGGAGTTGGCAACTGCGCAAGTTCGCTGGTGCAGGGCATTGACTACTACAGTCGTCATAAGCATAAGAAGGACCAGCAGGTTCCGGGGCTGATGCATTACAGCCTCGGAGGCTATCGGCCGGGGGATATAAAGGTCGTGGCGGCATTCGATGTCGATGCGCGGAAGGTCGGCATGCCGCTGCGCGATGCGATTTTCAGCGAGCCTAACTGCACCATGAGATTCAACAAGATGTCTGCCGGCAATACGGTGAAGGTTGAAATGGGCACGGTCCTCGACGGGGTCTCCGAGCATATGGACAACTATCCGCACCACCGCCGCTTCGTTGTCGCAGGGAAGAAGCCTGTTGATATAGTGAAGACACTCCGGAGATCAGGTGCCGATATTCTGATTAATTACCTTCCGGTCGGCTCGGCAAAGGCTACTGCCTTCTATGCAGAGGCCTGCCTGCAGGCGGGGGTAAGTCTCGTAAACTGCGTGCCGGTCTTCATCGTTTCGAACCGGGACTGGGCCAGGAGGTTCCAGGATGCAGGCATTCCGGCAGTCGGGGATGATATCAAAAGCCAGATAGGCGCGACGATCATTCACCGTTGCCTGACCAAGCTCTTCGAAGACAGGGGTGTTGCAATCGACAGCACCTATCAGCTGAATGTCGGCGGAAATACGGATTTCATGAATATGCTGAACAGCAGCCGCCTGAAGATGAAGAAGATCTCGAAAACAGAGGCCGTCCAGTCCCAGATGCAGAAACCGCTGCATGCGGACCATATCCATATCGGTCCGTCCGACTATATCCCGTGGCTCAATGACAACAAGGTCTGCTTTCTCAGGATCGAGGGAAGAGGTTTTGGAAACGTACCTCTCCATCTCGAGATGCGGCTCTCTGTCGAAGACTCGCCGAACAGTGCCGGTGTTGTCATCGACGCTGTCAGATGCTGCAAGATAGCCCGGGACAGGAAGATCGGCGGTTCGCTGCTTTCGCCGTCTGCCTATTTCATGAAACATCCGCTGAAGCAGTTCCCGGACGACAGGGCAAAGGTCATGGTAGAGGAGTTTATCGAAGGCAAAAGGGAGCGATAGCCCTCCGGCCTGATGATCGGCGAGCGATTTGGTCATGTCTTTGACAAGCCGTTGGGAGGAGTGGCCTCAAGGGTTCCCGTGAGCCCGAATGTCCTGACCCTTTTCGGGTTCTTTGTTACCGCGTGTGGCTCTGCAATCCTCGTTTTTCATATGCGCTGGGGCGGTATGCTGGTCCTGCTCGGTGCATTCTTCGACGTTCTTGACGGAGTAGTTGCCCGCGCCAACGGAAAAACGACCCCATTCGGCGCCTTCCTTGACTCTGTCCTCGACCGGTACTCAGATGCCTTTATCTTCCTCTCTGTTTCTCTGAACCTTGTCAGAGGAGATGATCCCGTGGGGGCTGTCCTTGCGCTTGGTGTCCTTGTGGGTGCCGTCCTGGTAAGTTATGTCCGTGCCAGGGCAGAAGGTCTCGGCATCGACTGCAAGGTCGGGCTCATGGAGAGACCCGAAAGGATACTGCTTGTGGTGTTCGGGACGGTAAGCGGGTTGATGACTCCTGTGCTCTGGGTTCTTGCGATCCTGACGCACATCACCGTAGCCCAGAGGATCTTGCACGTCAGAAAGGCGTTTGCTGCGAAAGACGCTGCTCTCTAGTACTCGATCCCCTTCCGGGCATCAGTATGACTGGCAAACGGGTGCTTGATGTTCTTCATGCATGTGACATAGTTGGCATGCCGCATGAAACTCTCCGATGCTCCGTTTCCGGTAAGGACGAGTTCAATATTTGCAGGTTTTGCCTGAAGAAAGCTTACAGCGTCAGCCTCAGGCAGGACATTTTCAGTGATAAGGCAGATAAATTCGTCCAGGACGACCAGATCGTAGTGTTTTCTGGCCATATGTCCCAGAATTTCCTTCAGTGCCCTTGATACCTCAGAGGCAAGGGCGTTTCTGTCCACGTCAGGATTGAAGAGGGGGGATTTGACTTTATCAAAGACCAGGGTATCGATACCGATGCTCTGCATGAGAGGCACCTCTCCGTGGCCGGTTTTCTCCTTGAAGAACTGTACAAAGAGAACGCTGAGACCGCTTCCCCTTGCCCTGATGGATATACCGACGGCGGCAGTTGTTTTCCCCTTGCCGTCGCCTGTGTAGATATGTACCAAACCTCTTGTCAATCTGTTGACCCGCTGTAGAAAATATGGTTTGCCAAAAAAGAGTTGGAGCGGGCGACGAGATTCGAACTCGCGACTTTCAGCTTGGGAAGCTAACACTCTACCACTGAGTTACGCCCGCACATGAATTTTATAATGCAGAATGTCATGAAATGTCAAGCATAATGGCTGCTAAGTCAGAATTCGTGATTTGAAGTAAATGAAATAATACGCAGGAACATGATGTTACAGGCGAAACTTAAAGTATCTTATTATTGTCGCCCGCATTTATCGAAGCGCCTCCTCATGAGGGGCAATTTCCGCCAGGCCGCAAACTGTCCAGTCTCAGATTGCCATTCACGGTAGCTATTGATATTATTCGAGCTGCGTATCCGACGGTCATCAGCTCGGGTATTTAGCAGTTTATCCCTTGCAAAGTGGGAGTGAGGCGCCCGATTTTTTTAAGTCCGGTGACCGTCCGGAGAAAAAGATGCCGTCAGTATATCAGGCTGATTCGTGGTTAGTGCTGTTTCAGTGGGCCTGAAGGTGATGGGCGGGAGTCTGGCTGATCACAACCCTGTTAATTGATACAAAAAAGAATGTCCCCGACGGGAGAGCCTATCAGCACGGTGATAATCACGCAACTTCAATAGATTGCGTGAGTTTGCAGCCATGGCATGGTTCCACGTTACTTTACATAATATATCTTATCAGACACTACATATGAACAGTAATTGTTAATATACTGTTAGGATCGATGTGGATAAAATTGATCTTGTGGGGCTGAGACAGGCTTCTTCGTATCTGATTATGTATTGAGCACTAACAATATCACGTAATTATCAGCGGTTAAGCATCTTTTATAAGAACTCCTTCGAGTATGTTGTTTTCGATGCGCACGGGTCGAGCAATCTCAAGGGTTCCGCGTCGTCCTGAATAATGAGACACCGAGATTTTCAGGTAGTTACTGGATGTACCGACTGTCGGACATTCCGGGCTGCCCTCTTCCATAATTACCTCAAGGTTTTTCCCGATGCAGGAATTCATGTATAGCATTTTTTTCTCGTCCCCAAGCCGTCTGAGCAGCTCTGTACGCTCTCGCACCTCGTCTCCGGATGCTCTTCCTTTGAGCGCTGAGGCCTCGGTATTTGGACGTGGCGAGTACGGAAAGACATGCAGATAGGTGAACGGGAGGTCATTGATCAGTTTTCGGGTCTCTTCGAATTCCTTTTTGAGTTCCCCGGGGAACCCGACGATGATATCTGTGCCCAATCCGATCTCTCCAAGCCGCCTTGCAATTGTCTCGATCCTTTCCCTGAAATGTGCCGGGGAATAACTACGGCGCATGAGGCCGAGAATCTTGCTGCTCCCGCTCTGAAGGGGTATATGCAGGTTCCTGCATATACGCTCATCCTGCATCAACTCAAGCAGCTCGTCATCAACCTCGTTCACCTCCAGGGAGCTGAGCCTGATCCGGTGAATGGTTGTCTGCTGAAGCAATGTCCTGACGAGACCCGCAATCGACAGCTTTTCAGGAAGGTCCCGGCCATAGGTCCCAAGGTGAATTCCGGTGAGTACAATCTCCGAGAAGCCCCGGTCAGTGATGGACCTGACCCGTTCGACGAGCAGACTCACTGGTTCACTCCTTGACCTGCCGCGTGCAAGTGGTACTGCGCAGTAGGAACAGCAGAAGTTGCAGCCGTCCTGTACCTTAAGAAAAGGACGGGACCTTGATGAGACATCAAAGGAAGGTCCAGCGCCTGAATCAGTAAGAAGACCGACAATGTCGTATTTATTTCTGATGTCAACGACCTGCACAACTCCCGGCAGACCAACAGCCTCTGCCTTATGCAGCTGGGAATAACAGCCGGTCACGATCACCTTTGCCCCTGCACGGAACGCCTTCCGAATGCTCTGCCGGGAATTGTAGTCGCTCTTTTGCGTTATCGTGCAGGTATTGACGATGCAGTAATCAGGACATTCCTTTATATCAACGATAGTTACGCCATTATCTTGAAGTGTCTCTTGAAGTACATCTGTCTCTGCCTGGTTCACCCTGCAGCCCAGGGTTATAAGTGAAACCTTCACGGAGCTGAGGGACAGGGTTCTTCCACTGACCTGATTCCTTCAAGGGAGTGCATGCGGGCACGCTCAATGCGGACATGAACGAAGTCCCCGATGCGTTCGCCATTGTCGGGAAAGTTCACAATCTTGTTTGTCCTGGACCTTCCGGAGAGCCAAGCTGGATCAGCATCAGAAGGACCTTCAATGAGAACCTCGATGACGGTATCCTCAAGATGCCGGTTCTTCCTCTCGGTAATCTCCTCCTGTATCTTCAGGAGGTTGTTCAGCCTGTCGGTCTTGACTTCCTCAGGAATCTGGTCTTCGAGAAGACAGGCTCTCGTCCCCTTCCGCATCGAATACTTAAAGGCGAAAAGACCGTCGTACTCAGTCTCCCTTACGGCGTCCAGGGTCAGCTGGTAATCAGCATCCGTTTCGCCCGGAAAACCCACGATAATGTCACCGGTAATCGCAATCCCGGGCACCCGTGCCCTCAGCAATTGAATCTTTTTCCGGTACTCATGGAAGGTATACCCCCTGTTCATGAGTCCGAGGATGCGGTCGGAACCGGACTGCACCGGCAGATGGATATGCTCACAAGCCGACGGAAGCTCAGCAAGGGCATCAACAAGTTCAGGTGACATATCGCGGGGATGTGAGGTCATGAACCGCACCCTGGCGATGCCAGCGGTATCGATCTTTCTGAGCAGCCCCGGAAAATCAGTGTCACTCCGGTAGGAATTGACGTTCTGCCCGAGCAGCGTCACTTCCTTATAGCCCTTCCCCTGCAGGTCCCTGATCTCGGCCATGATGCTGTCTGAAGGCCTTGAGACCTCTCTGCCGCGGGTATAGGGGACGATACAGTAGCTGCAGAAATTGTTGCAGCCGTACATGACCGCAACCCATGCCCGAAGCCTGCTGTCCCTGACCGCCGGGTATTCAGCATCAGCAAGCCCCGGATTCTCCTCTACAGAGAGTCTTCGGCCCTGAAGCAAAAGCAGATCATTCAGCGCATTGATATTCTGCGGCCCGATCACCATATCGACATAGGGCGCGCGACTGAATATCTTCTTCTGGGTCTCCTGGGCAACACAGCCTGCCACCGCAATCAGGAGGTCTTTGTTCTTCTTTTTAAGCGCCTTGGTCCTCCCGAGCTGGCTGAAGAACTTCTGCTCGGCCTTTGCCCTGATCGCACAGGTATTGAAGATGATCAGATCTGCATCGTCAGGAGAGCCGACAGCCCTGTAGCCACCCTGGGAGAGCACCCCGATCATTTTTTCGGAGTCGTGCACGTTCATCTGGCAGCCATAGGTATAGATATAGACGTTTTTTTCCATGTCTATTTAATGTAGCAGTATTCTGATACTTACATCAATGAAAGTCATAAACAGGACACTGAGCAGCCATTGCAGTGTAACAGCTTGAAATACATGCATTTCTTGCAATATTGCGGTGATTCCTTTAATATGTATGCACTATGTTAGGTATACTGAAAAAACTGATTGGTACAAAGAACGACCGTGAAATCAAGAGGCTCCTGCCTGTTATCGACCGTATTAACAGCTTTGAACCGGCTGTTTCATCGCTTTCCGATGCAGAACTCAGGGGCAAGACCGATGAATTCCGTGGACGCATAGTACAGGGCTCAGCTCTGGATGACCTGCTTCCCGAGGCCTTTGCCGTTGTCCGCGAGGCCTCAAAGCGTGTGCTGAAGATGAGACACTTCGACATGCAGCTCCTCGGCGGCATTATTCTGCACGAAGGCAAGATCGCTGAGATGAAGACCGGTGAAGGCAAGACCCTGGTCGCCACCCTTCCCGTTTATCTTAATGCCCTCAGCGGAAACGGCGTCCACGTTGTCACGGTGAACGACTATCTGGCAAAAAGAGACGCCGGGTGGATGGGACAGCTTTACAATTTCCTCGGTCTCAGCGTCGGGGTCATTGTGCATGGCCTGACCGACGAGCAGCGCCAGGTCTCGTACAACGCGGATATCACCTACGGAACGAACAACGAGTTCGGGTTCGACTACCTCCGCGACAATATGAAGTACGACGTCTCCCAGTTTGCGCAGCGCGAGCTGAACTTTGCCATCGTCGACGAGGTCGACAGCATCCTGATCGACGAGGCGAGGACCCCGCTTATTATCTCCGGACCCTCGGAGGAATCGACAGACAAATATTACAAGATCGACAAGATCATCCCGAAGCTCCAGAAGGAAGAAGACTACACCATTGATGAAAAGGCCCGTTCGGTCATCCTGACCGAGGAGGGAAATATCAAGGTCGAAAAACTCCTCGGTGCCGGGAACCTGTACGATCCCGCGAATATTGACCTTGTCCACCACGTGTTGCAGGGACTGAAGGCCCATACGCTGTTTAAGCTCGATGTAGATTACGTTGTCAAGGACGGAGAAGTACTGATCGTGGATGAGTTTACCGGCAGGCTCATGCCCGGCCGACGCTGGTCCGACGGCCTCCATCAGGCGGTCGAGGCCAAGGAGGGCGTGAAGATAGCCAGTGAAAACCAGACGCTGGCAACGATAACGTTTCAGAACTTCTTCAGGATGTATAACAAGCTGGCCGGTATGACCGGTACGGCAGAGACAGAGGCAGAGGAATTTGCCAAGATCTACAATCTCGATGTGGTTGTGGTGCCGACGAACAGGCCGATGATACGCACGGATCATCCCGACATGATCTACAAGACCGAGAAGGGGAAGTTCCATGCGGTCCTGAACGAGATCGAGGAGCTGAATAAATTAGGTCAGCCTGTCCTGGTCGGGACGATCTCGATCGAAAAATCAGAGCTGCTGAGCAGTCTTCTGAAGAAAAAAGGCATCAGGCATGCCGTGCTGAATGCCAAATATCATGAAAAAGAGGCCGAGATTATCGTGCAGGCCGGCAGGAGCCACGGCGTAACGATCGCAACGAACATGGCCGGCAGGGGTACCGACATAATTCTCGGCGGAAACCCCGGTGCCATTGCGCGCGATATGCTGCGTGACAAACCTGATCACACCGACGAAGACTGGCAGAAAGCGCTTGCCCTTGCTGAGGAGCAGTGTGCTGCAGACAAGGAGAAGGTGATTGCCGCCGGCGGTCTGCATATCATCGGTACGGAGCGCCACGAGTCCAGGCGTATCGACAACCAGTTGAGGGGCCGCTCAGGCAGGCAGGGAGACCCGGGTTCAACAAGGTTTTACCTTTCGCTTGAGGACGACCTGATGCGCATCTTCGGCTCCGACAGGATATCGGGGCTGATGGGCAGGCTTGGCATGGAAGAGGACGTCCCGATCGAGAACTCGATGGTTTCCCGGGCGATCGAGAACGCGCAGAAGCGGGTTGAATCCCACAACTTCGACATACGCAAGCACCTGCTTGAATATGATGACGTGATGAACAAGCAGCGGACGGAGATTTATGCCTTCAGGCGCGACGTCCTTGCGGGCGAGGACCTGCGGGAGCGGGTCACCTCAATGACCGAGGATATCATTGAGGACTTTCTCTCGCTCTACTGCCCCGAAGACAGTGGCAGTCACGAGTATGACCTCAAGGGCCTGAAAGACGCGATGTATGGTGTTTTTGACATCACCCTGGATGCGTTCCCGGACGACCTGCGTCAGGTGAAAGGCCTGCTCCTTGAGTCGACCGCCAGGGCATACAGCGATAAGGAGGCAGAGGTCGGCGCCGAGATGATGCGCTATCTCGAGAAGATGGTCATCCTGCAGATCGTGGACTCCCAGTGGAAGGACCATCTCCTTGCGATGGACCACCTCAAGGAGGGCATCGGCCTCAGGGGGTACGGACAGCGTGACCCGCTGGTTGAATACAAGCGCGAGGCCTTTGACATGTTTACCGAGATGTCCGGCCGCATATCCACAGAGATCGTCACCCGGCTCTACAAGATACAGGTGCAGAGGAACGAAGACTCTGCCATGCGCACGCAGTCGCGCAAACTGAGCATGACCTTCAACCGGGGCGGCGAGGAAGGCGGCCCACAGCCGGTGGCCAAGGGCAAGAAGACCGGCCGCAACGACCCCTGCCCGTGTGGAAGCGGCAAGAAATACAAAAAATGCTGCGGGGTAAATGAATAGGATCTTCCTCGTCGGGGCGGAGCAGCTGGAGCTGGAGGATCTGCTTGAACCGAACCTTGCCGTAAGCAGATTCAAGTCCGTAGCAAATCTCATGAACCGGCATGAGGAAGGCCCCGAGGCCATCGTCATCAACAAGAACCAGAGTGCTGACCCGGCCTTCAGGGCTTTCATGGCACAATACAGGGAAATTCCGAAGATCGTGTTTTCAGAAACCGATTCCTTCAGGGGCTTTGCGTCCTGGCTCAAGTATCCGCTCACCTCTCCTGTCACGCTGCCGTCGGGAAAACTGCTCATCGTTCTTATCATGAAGGCGGTCCATGAAAAAAGGCTGCGCGATGAAAACCTCCTCCTGCAGACACAGCTCGACAGCGTCAGGAAAGAACTTGATTTCTTTGATACGCTCAGCAAGACGATGACCTCGTCCCTCGATCTGGACAACATGATCAGCGAGATCATGAAAAAGGCAAAGCGCCTCATCAAGGCTGATTCGTGGTCGGTGTTTCTGATCGATGAGGCAACCGGAGACCTTGTGCTGGAGAAGACGTCGCACAAGAAAGAAAATGCAGGTCGTCGCAAGAAGATCCGATTGAAAAAGGGAGAGGGAATAGCCGGCTGGGTGGCGCAGGAGGGTATCCCGCTCGTGCTTCCCGACGTATCCCAGGATGTCCGCTTTTCACGGCGCGTCGACAGCAGCTCCCGTGATCAGGCGAAGTCACTCATGTGCGTGCCGATCAGGTCAAAGGGGAATGTCCTCGGCGTCTTCGAAATCATCAATAACACCTCCAGCGGGTCTTTTACCAAGGATGACCTCACCCTCTTCCTCAGGCTGGTCGATCATGCAGCGCTGGCCATCGAGATGACGACAATATATCAGAAAATGGCGGAGATCGCGGTAACCGACGACCTGACAAAACTGTTTAACACCCGTTATCTCAACAGGACACTCGAGATAGAGATCACCCGATCAAACCGTCACAAGTCGTCCCTGTCGCTCATATTTATGGATATTGACCATTTCAAGGTGATTAATGACAACTACGGCCATCTCGTCGGCAGCAAGCTCCTTGTTGAGGTCGGTCAGATACTGATACGGAGTCTGCGTACCATTGATATCGTGGCCCGGTACGGCGGCGACGAATTCGTGATGGTCCTGCCCCAGACCGTCCCCGGCGCTGCCCTGAGTATAGCGGAACGTATACGCAAGGCGGTCGAGCAATACGTATTCCTGAAGAAAGACGGCTATTCGCTCCGCATGACGGCAAGTTTCGGGGTCGCGTCCTATCCGGAGAGTGCAAAATCAAAGGAAGATCTGCTGAGACTGGCTGACGAGGCTATGTACCGTGTAAAAAATCAGACACGCAACGGCGTTTATGCTATAGTATAACGTATGGCGCTCTTTAATTATGCAACGAAGGAAATAACGTTAAAGATCGTATACTATGGCCCCGGACTCAGCGGAAAGACCACAAACCTTCAGTACCTGCACGGCGTACTGAATCCCGAGACCAAGGGCAAGCTCCTCTCCCTCTCGACCGAGTCCGACAGGACCCTCTTCTTTGATTTTCTGCCGATAGAACTGGGCCGGATCCGCGAGTTCTCGATACGTTTTCAGCTCTACACCGTACCGGGTCAGGTCAGGTATAACGCGACCCGAAAGGTCGTGCTGAAGGGTGCGGATGCCATAGTCTTTGTGGCCGACTCCCAGAAGGAAATGAGGGAGCAGAACCTCGAGAGCTTCTCGAATATGCGCGAAAATCTTTTTTCGAACAATATCAATCCTGATGAAATTCCGATCGTTCTGCAGTACAACAAAAGGGACCTGAAGAACATCGCTACGGTCGACGAATTAAACGCCATCCTGAACCCCTATACGTACCCGGTGACCGAGGCGACGGCGGTGAACGGCCAGGGAGTCGAAGATACGTTCAAGCTGGTCACGAAACTGCTCCTGAAGTACATTTCGAAGAAACACAAGATAGAAATACAGCCTTCAACCCAGAAGGAAGAGCCTGTGGTGGAGGCTGCACCCCCGGATACCGCCGGGACTGAGCCGGCCATCATGGATGCGATACCGTTCGAAAACGAGGATATTCCGCAGGCAGAGGCTGCCCCCACCTATGCCGGCAGGCTCGACCTGTTCCCTGAATCTGCCGAAGAGCAGGAGGATGTTGCCCCGGCCCGTGAGCCTGAACAGGTCAGCGCTGAACCGGAGATGCCACCCCTGAGGATTCCTGTCCCGCCGCAAGAGAGCATGACTCCCCCTCCAGCCGCCGGGATTGGGATTGAGGAGAAGGAGAGACAGCCGGTCCTCGAAGAAAAAATCGATGTCCTCTCCGGTGAAATATCACTTCTGCGGCAGGGGATGAAGGAAATGCTGCTGGCGGTGCAAAGGCTTGAGGAGGACAGGAAATCCCGTCAGGGGAACGAGCTTCTCAAGGATATCAGGCAGAGCCAGTCGGATATGGAAGGCCATATCAAGGAAATGGCTGCTACGCTTGAAGGGCTGAAGGAAAAGAAGTCCTGGTTTAAGCTTTAGCAGCACGTGTACAAAAACTACAGCAGGTACTCTGCAAGGCTGATTTTGTATTTATTGGGGTCCATGGTACGGATGATCGTGCGCCGGTAATCTCCCTGCTCATCCTTCTCGATCAGATCCACCACATTTCCCTTCACGCGGTTTCCCTCCCTGTCGATAATGACCATTACCCGGGGCCTCGACCCGAAGAGCTGGTTGCTCTCGTAGACCAGGCCAAGTTCGCGTGTATTCAGCATAACCATGGTGCCGATCGGAAATACCCCGACCATATTGATAAAAAACTTGATGAGGAGCGGGTCCAGCTGCGCGCTGGCCCGCTCCATCATGATGCTCAGGGCCTTATCAGGCGCCAGAGGCACGCGAGAATAGACCCGGGAAGAGGTCATGGCGTCGTACTGGTCGGCAAGGGATATGATCCTGCTGAAGAAATCGAGATCCATCTTCTTCCGTATCAGCGGGTAGCCGGAGAGGTCATAGTTCAGGTGGTGCTCAAACGAGACAATGGCCGATTTGATCGTCACATCGTCCAGCTTCTTCAGTTTCAGAAGGGCCTTCACACCCCACACCGGGTGCTTTCTGACGAGGTTCCACTCATCGTCGGTGAAATTCGTCGGTTTGTTCAGGACCTCATAGGGGATCTCCATCTTCCCGATATCATGAAATATCGCGACGATGCCGAGTTCCGTCAGCATTTTGCGGTTCAGCCCCAGCCGCTGTCCGAGGGCGATAGAAAGGATACTCACGTTGACGGAATGGTGGTAGGTATACTCGTCGTAATCCTTGATTGCGGTCATGCCGAGAAGCCACTGTTCCTGCTCAAGGACCTGATCCACCATGGATTCGACAACCCTCTTCGCCTTTCTGATGTTAACCTTTTCGCCGCTCTTTATCTTGTTGATGACACCCTTGGTAAACGAAACCGCATTGAAGTAGGTCTTCTTCACCATCTTGCGCGGTTCAAGCGTGTCATTTTCGACAATGATCCTGAGCCGCTCAACCGAAAAGCTTTTCACGTCGAAGAGATTCTCCTCGATCGTATCAAAGGGCCGCTGAGCGCCCCCGCTGGCATTGAAGACCCGGACAAAGGTCCGGAGGTCTGCCGCTGTCGTGCGGTCCCTGAAAATGATTCCTCCCAGTGTCCGTTTCTTGAACTCACGGGCCAGGTAGTCAAAATTCAGAAGGTACTCAAGCGTGTAGCGGATCCGGGTATCGTTGATATAAAAGAAGTCCCCGCGGAGTTCCAGGGTGATAGTCCGCTCACTCACGATCAGATTGTTGATCATCGACGACAGTTTTTCAATCAGTGACGAGACCGCAATATTGGCTGCGTCGTGAATCTGGGCAGTGCGAAGTATGACCGAGATCTGGTTCACCACATCCTTCGCTACGGTATTGAGGGCAATATCTTCGCTATTGACCATCATGCATGATCCGTTTCATCGCAAGCTGTACCGCCTCGCGCAGAAGCTTGTTGCCGTCATTCTGCATCTTCTGCAGCACCGGGAGCGCATCCTTTCTCCCGAGTATGCCGAGGGCTCCTGCAGCACATGCCCTGTTTTCGTAGTTCTTTGATCTGCCGAAGAAGACATTCTGCCTTACCGTCGAAAGCAGAAAGTTGTATATCTCCTCGTCTTTCCAGCGCGGCAGCGCCTCGAAAAATTCCTTTTTTTCCTCGTATTCCTTGTCCCTGAAGACCTTGTCGTTTACCTTGTTCAGGATGATCCTCTTTGAAGCCTCGGACCCGATATTACACAGGGCCTTCAGCGCCGCTGACCGGACCTGTTCGTCTGCGTCGTCAAGGCAGTCCCTCAGAGCCTGAAGGACGCCGCCTCCGCCCAGCTCACCGAGGGCCCTGATCACTTCCTTCTTGACCCTGACGTCTCCATGCTTAACGGTTTTCAACAGGTAATCGACCGCGCGCTTGTCACCAATCTTCCTGAGGATATAGATAATATTGCGGACAACGTACCAGCGCGTATCGGCCAGACCCTTGGCAAGCAGGGCAATATCCTTCGTGCCGAGGAAGACGAGTGCGTCGATGACGAATTTCCGGGCATGGATGCTCTTGAGTTCGCCCAATATCTTCATCAGGGGGACAATAGCACTCCTGTCGAGATATCGCGTAAAGTCTTCAAAGACCTTCTCCTCGGACTCCTGCCCGCTGTCAAGGACTTCACCAAGGATCATGATTATCTGCTCACTGCCGGTAAACATCATCACCCGCCGGGCCATTTTCCTGATATCCTCACTGTTGGTCTTGCCCTCAACGATCTCATGCAGTCGTGCCTGTGTCTGGACCAGGAGGTGCAATTCGCCCCTGCCCGCCATATACTCGATTGCGTTTTTGAAAAATTCAAAGAGATCTTCGAGGTCCTCGGCAGATTCGGCCAGAAAGATCATCTCGAAGAGGATCTCGACCAGCTTCGGCGTCTTGTCGGTATTGTCCTCGTCCAGCTCCTTCAGCAGGGACTGAAGGTCTTTATCGGTCAGGGGGACGATCAGGACATCGTTCAGTTCCTCTGTCTCCTTGAATGCGTCCTCGTAGGCCTTCAGAATATTATCCTCGGTGCCCGACTCCTCCTTTGCCTCGGCAACAGCACGCTCTTCATAGTCTTCGTCGTCAGACAGGACAACGTCATCGACGATATACTGGATCTTCTGGAAATCGCGCTCCCAAAAGAGCGTTACGACATCGTCATCGAGTACATCCCGGTTGAAGTCGAGAGAAATAATCCGGAGAAAGGCCTCGAGCTCGTCCGCCGGCAGCCCCTTTTTGAAGGATATCTCCCGGAGACCGTCTTTGAAAAAGAACACGGCAATGTTATCTTCTTTCTCCGGACTAAAGTAGACCTGATCGCCGTGGTACAGGATCTCATTCTGCCGGATCGTGAGCGTCAGATCATCCTGGTAGTAGAAGAAGTCCTTGAATTTCTTATAGCACTCGTCGAGTGTGTTCACATAGATCGGATTATTCTCGGGATACATCCGCAGGATTTTGCGCGACTTCAGGACCGTCTGGATGATGTCTTTTACCTTCCGGACATCCTCGCTGGTCTGTGCTACCTGCATGACGGCAGTTTCTTTCCGTGAAGTGCGTTCATGGTGAATTACATCAGCGAAATCCGGCGTTCGCGTGCGAAGTTCCGGATGATCATAACGGCTGAATAGAGCCTCTGGAGCTTCACATTGCGGCCCCTGATTGCAAGGACGTCGCGGGTCGGAAACTTTTCAGCCCGGATGTCTATCTGGACCTTCGAGATTTCATGGTAAAAGTCCCGCAGCATTTCCGGTTCAAAGGATTTGAGGAAGAGCGGATTGACAGCAATATACCCGTCCGCAACATCCCTGATAAGCGCTTTTATGCTTTTTCCCCGTACGCTGCTAGCCATTTCTGCCTTTCCGGTAAAGAACCCTTGCGATTAGTATACCAATTTCATAGAGGATTATTACAGGGACCGCCATGAGCAGCTGGTTAAAGGCATCAGGGGTCGGTGTGAGAATGGCAGCGGCGATAAAAGCAAAGAGGACTGCGTACCGGCGGTTCTTTGCCAGTGTAGCCGGAGTCATGAACCCGAAACGCACAAGAAAGATGATCACGAGAGGCAATTCAAAGATTGCACCAAAGGAGAGGATGAACTTCAGACAAAAGTCCATATAACTGCCGACGGACAGCATCGGGGTGATATGTTCCGTCTTGTACCCCAGCAGGAAGGTCAGGGCAAAAGGGAGGATGACCATAAAACAGAAGGCGGCCCCCAAGAGAAAAAGCAGGGTCGCGGTGATGATAAAGGGGACGATGTACTTCTTCTCCTTTTCGACCAGGCCGGGGGAAATGAACTTCCACAACTGGTGGAAGGTCACCGGCAGCGATACGATAAAGGCAGCCACCATGGAGATCTTCAGGTGCATCCAGAACCCTTCTCCCGGAGAAAGAAATACGAGCGAAACTGCCTTTTTCCCGATAAACTGCAGAAAGGGCCTCGTCGGGGTGATCTTCAGCTCAGTATTGAGCGGGAATATCAGCAGGCTGAAGATATTTTCAGAGTAGTTAAAGAGCCCGAGAAAGGCTATTCCAAGGAACGCGAAGGCGATCAGCAACCGCTTGCGCAGTTCCGCCAGGTGTTCTATTAACGGCATCTCCGTACGTTCCAATTATGACTTCTCCCCGGAACCGGTGGCGGTTCCCGTTGAGGAATCCGCGGCGTCATCCTTCGGCGGCAGGTCTTTCGGAAGAATATCGGCTGCGGCATCAACATTTTTCAGCAACCGGTTTACATCATCCTCAACCTTGGGATCGAGCTCCCTGAATTCGCTTTCCATCTGGCTCTTCGCCTCATGGACCCCCCGGCGTATTTCGAGCACCCACTTGCCCAGGGTCCGGCTGATTTCCGGAAGTTTTTCCGGGCCAAACACCAGCAGCGCGACGACAAAGATGATGATCAGCTCCTGAAATCCGATATCAAACATGCCCGTATCCCGGTCTAGCACCGCCATAGGGGAAATGCCCCCTGCGGCAGTCCCTACTCTTCTTCATAAATTGTTCGGATCTCCTTCTTCTCGACCGGAGACGTGAGGCTTACGGAGAGCATCAGCCTGTATTCAGGTGTCTTGTTCTTCAGGTCGAACCCGACGCCGACCGTTGTGTACATAAAATCCATGGTCTTGATCCGGTATCCGACGCGCGTTTCGATATCATTATACCGCTGGGTGGTATGATCTTTTCTGATAATAACCTCACCGAGCACATTGACATTATTGGACGCCGAGAAATCGATTCCTCCGGCAAAGGTGATTTCACTCTTGAGCCTGCTGGTACCCGGCTTCTGGAAGACGGCGTTCATATGCCCCTTGAACGGCCCGACACGCTTGCTGGCTATGAGCCCAACGCCGATCCTGCCGTTGGTACTGAACTGGTCCCGACCGTTGCTGAGGGCCGCCGTGACCAGATAGGCAAGCGACGGCCCATACTTCCCCTCGTCATAGAACCGGTGCCTGAAACCGGCAGAAAAATCTTCGAGCCCGTCCGCATCATTGTCGAAACGGTAAACGAACGGTGCCATGAAATCGAGCTCAATCGCGTCGGTGAGGCCGTAGGCCCCTTTCAGGCCAAACCGGTAATAGTAGGGATTCTTGGAGCGTTCCGCGCTCACCTCCATCGCAAACTTGTGGTGCTGGAGTGTCTCGGCGCTCATGACAGAGAAGATCCCGTACGGAGATACCGGCTGCAGACCAAGCGGATCGAATGCACAGACCATGGCAGGGCTCAAAAGGCAGACGAACCACAGCAGGACAGGAAAAAATATTTTCATCATTAGAGAACATAACAGAAAATTACATTGCTGTCAATGAGTTCCGGACCCTGCGTTGACAGATCTGGCTTCAGCTGTGACCGGCAAGGGAGGCCACCCCCTGTCCGTTTCCCGGATGCCTGATATTGGCGGGTTTTCCGCTGCTCTGTTTGACAAATAGCTTCTGCACAAAATATAATTCTAGGAATTCTCACGAGGAGGTTTTTACGATGGCTGAAGGAGTACTGAGCGTTACGACAGCAACATGGGATCAGGAGGTCCTGCAGGCACCAGGCCTTGTTATGGTGGATTTCTGGGCAGTCTGGTGCGGGCCGTGCCGCATGATTGCACCAACCGTAGAAGAGTTGGCAAAAGATTACGCCGGGCAGGTAAAGGTCGCGAAACTGAATACCGACGAAAACCCTGATATTGCCAGCAAATATAAGATTATGGGTATTCCGACGATCATGTTTTTCAAGGCCGGACAGAAGGTAGATCAGGTAGTTGGTGCTGTACCAAAACCGCAGCTGAAGGCCAAGATCGATTCCTTGCTGGCAGGCTGACAGCATTTGTTTATTACCTATCGTTCGTTTCCCGACCTGAGCAGTACCGGCAGGGTGAAGAAAGGCTTTCTGCTGCTCCTGCTGGCCCTGTCGCTTCTGTCGTGCGTCAAGAAGAGCGCTGAAAACGCAAATCTCCCGTCCGTGGCACCGGGCAACAAGGCTCCGGATTTTACGGCAAAAGATCTTTCCGGCAGGGAAGTCAGCCTTTCGGCGCTGAAAGGAAGGGTTGTGGTCCTTGAATTCTGGGCCACATGGTGTCCGCCGTGCCGTGCGACGATACCCGACCTTAATGCGCTCCAGGAGAAATACCGGGACAGGAGTGTCACGGTGCTTGCGGTCTCGGTTGACGAAGGACAGGATCTGACCACAAGTCTTGCCGCTTTTTCTAAGGAAAACAAGATGAATTACACGGTCCTCATCGGAAATGATGCACTCACCAGGGCGTATAAGGTCAGAAACATACCGGTCGTCTTCCTTATCGACAGAAACGGCGTAATCGTCGGTCATCACGTGGGTGCTGTCGGCGACTTTGCCGCAACCGTAGCCGGTGAGATAGACAAAATACTCTAGACCATGTTCGAAAATATATCAGAAAAACTCGATCTCATCTTCAAGGGGCTTAAAGGACGCGGACTGCTGAAAGAGGAGGATGTCGACGTTGCGCTCAAAGAAATACGTCTCGCCCTGCTTGAGGCCGACGTCAATTTCCGGGTTGTCAAGGACCTCGTCCAGAAGATCAGGGAGAAGGCGGTCGGCAATGAGGTTCTCGAAAGCCTGACCCCTGGTCAGCAGGTGGTCAAGATCGTCAACGACGAACTGTGCGCCCTGCTGGGTGGTACGAACAGCAGGATAATGCTCTCCCCAAACCCTCCGACGGTCATTATGATGGTTGGCCTCCAGGGGTCCGGAAAAACCACAACGGCAGCCAAACTCGCCCGGATATTCAAGAAAGAGGGCCGGAGGCCCCTGCTTGTTGCGTGCGACCTTCAGCGTCCGGCTGCCATCGATCAACTGATAACCCTGGGGCAGCAGCTGTCGGTCAGCGTCTTCCACGCGCGCAACACAAAGGACCCGGTTTCCGTTGCGCGTGATGCCATCAGGACAGCCAGGACCGAGGCGAACGATATCGTCATCCTTGACACCGCCGGCCGGCTGCACATCGACGAGGCGCTCATGGGAGAACTCAGGGATGTCAGGACCGCAGTGGCGCCGAATGAGATTCTGTTTGTGGCCGATGCGATGACCGGGCAGGATGCCGTCACCGTCGCCCGGCAGTTCAACGATCAGATAGGCATCGACGGCATCATCCTGACGAAGATGGACGGTGATGCACGGGGTGGAGCCGCCCTTTCGATCAGGTCGGTGACCCAGAAGCCGATCAAGTTTATCGGCGTCGGCGAAAAAATAGACATGCTCGAGCCGTTCCACCCGGACCGGATAGCCTCGAAGATCCTTGGGATGGGCGATGTCCTCTCCCTTATTGAACACGCCCAGAAGTCATTCGACCAGAAAGAGGCCGATAACCTTCAGAAGAAGATCCTTGGCGACTCGTTCACCTTTGACGACCTCAGGGAACAGCTCAAGAAGATCCGGAGCATGGGGTCACTGGAAAGCCTGCTCGGGATGATTCCCGGTTTTAACAAGGTTAAAAACCTCAAGGTTGATGAGCGGGAGTTCGTCAGGACCGAGGCGATCATCAATTCAATGACCAGACAGGAGCGGGCGAACCACAACATCCTCAACGGGAGCAGACGCAAACGCATAGCTCAGGGGAGCGGAACGACGGTTGCCGACGTCAACCGGGTTATCAAGCAGTACGTAGAGCTCAGGAAGATGCTCAAGATGTTCAAGGGCAAAAACAACCTGAAGATGCCGAAAATTTTTCCGTTCTGACAAGGCTTTACTTAATGTATCTCTATATATTAAACTATTCGAATACTTTTTACAGGAGGTGTTTTTTTGGTTAAGATTCGTTTAACAAGGATGGGTGCTCACAAGAAACCTTTCTACCGGATGATTGTCACTGATTCCCGGACCAGGAGAGATGGACCGTTTATCGAAATCCTCGGGACGTATGACCCGTTAAAGGAACCGTCCGAAATCAAGATTGATCTTGACAAGGCAAGGCACTGGCTGAAAAACGGGGCACAGGCTTCTGATACCGCAAAAAAACTGATGCTGCGGGCCGGTCTTTAATCAATACAGATTTTCCGGGGACTGACGGATGAAAGCGCTGATCGAAACCATGTCAAAGGCCCTGGTTGACAGGCCCGAAGAGGTTTCGGTCAATGAGATTGCCGGTGAAAAGACAACGGTTTATGAACTCAAGGTAGCCCCGGGCGATCTTGGCAAGGTGATCGGCAGGGAGGGCAAGACAGCCCAGGCCATGAGGACGATCCTGAGTGCAGCAGGTACAAAGTCAGGCAAGCGCTGTGTCCTTGAAATCATTGAATAGACCTCCGGATATGACGTGCAATAAACCGCGCAGTAATCCCCGTTAGGTTACGCAAATCCATTCAGATCTTATTTCCATAGCTCAGATTGTTCGTGCATGGGGGGTAAAGGGCGAGATGAAGGCCCTGCCCCTCTCGAATCTTTCCGCTGTCCTGACCCCGGGGCAGGAGGTCGTTGTGGTGACTGCCGGGGGTGTCAGGTCTCACAAGCAGATCAGGTCCACCAAAAAAATGCCGAAGGACCTGGTGATATCGTTTACCGGTATCGACGACCCCGATGCAACAACCCCCTACCGGAACGCTATCGTTTCGGTTGAACGAAGACTGCTCCCTCCCCTGCCTGAAGGTGAATATTTCGTGACCGACCTGCAGGGCATGACGGTCAGAACGACCGGGGGGCAGGTCATCGGCGTCATCGAAGAGGTCCTTGCAACCGGGAGCAATGACGTCTATATCGTCAGGGACGGAAGCCGTGAATATCTGATACCCGCGATCAGGGACGTGATCAGGCATATCGACCTTGCGGGAAGGACCATGCTGATCCACCCGATGCAGGGCCTTCTTGACCATGAGTAGGGACGGGAATACAGCAATGACTCCGGCAGCATGGTGTGATGAAAACATATAGTATCGTAACCATCTTCCCCGACGTTATCAGGGCCTATCTCGGCGCAAGCATCATGAAACGCGCCCTGGCCAAAGGCCTCCTGAGCGTCTCGGTCCATGATCTTCGTGATTACACAACGGACAAACACCGGACCGTCGACGATTATCCGTACGGCGGAGGCGCCGGGATGGTGATGAAACCGGACCCTTTTTTCAGCATTGCCGGTCAGCTATGGCCTGACCGCGAGACACGAAAGATCATCATGCTGTCTCCCAAAGGCAGGCTTTTTACCCAGAGGGTGGCGGAGGAACTGGTGCAGGAGGAGCGGGAACTGGTGTTCCTCTGCGGCAGATACGAGGCGATCGATGAGCGTGTTCACACTTGTCTGGCCGACGACGAAATATCTGTCGGGGACTTTGTATTGACTGGCGGAGAACTGCCCTCTTTGGTTATAATAGATGCCGTTGCCAGGCTCATCCCTGGCGTGCTCGGCGACAGTCGTTCGGCAGAAGAAGACTCGTTCGCCTGCGGGCTGCTTGATTACCCGCACTATACCAGGCCGGAAGATCTCGACGGGAGGACGGTACCGGAAGTACTTCTCTCCGGAAACCACCGCGAGATTGAACGCTGGAGAAAGAAGCAGGCCCTGAGGGTGACGGGAGCACGGAGACCGGACCTGCTTGCGGCGTACCGGCCGTCTCCGGAAGAAGAAAAAATATTAGAGGAAATAAAGGAGGAAGATTCATGAACCTGCTGCAGGCTGTTGAAGAGGGTTTCAAAAGAGACCTTGGGAAGTTTAATGTCGGTGATACGGTAAAGGTGTACGTCAAGGTTATTGAAGGTGACAAGGAGAGGATACAGCCCTTCCAGGGTGTCGTGATTGGCAGAAAAGGCTCCGGCACACGCGAGACCTTTATGGTCAGGAAGGTATCCTTCGGGATTGGCGTCGAGAAGATCTTCCCGGTCTGCTCACCGACGGTTGACCGCGTAGAGGTCATCAAGAGGGGAGATGTGCGCAGGGCCAAGCTCTACTACATCAGGGACAAGAAGGGCAAGGCAGCCAAGATCAAGGAAAAAGATATTACAGCACGCTAGTACGTCATGGTTATATGCCGGCATGACATGCACCACCGCGGTCAAGGGTTCATGGTCATTGCCGGTGTAGACGAAGCAGGCCGAGGCTCAGGCGCGGCCGAAGTGTATGCCGGTGCGGTTATCCTGAATCCCGCCCACCCCATTGAGGGGCTCGCCGATTCGAAGAAGCTGACGAAGACCAGACGGGAAGCCCTCAGCGAAGAGATCAAACGCCATGCACTCGCCTGGTGCATTGCCGTTGCTAGTGCCGAGGAAGTAGACAGGCTCAATGTGCTTCAGGCAAGCCTCCTGGCGATGAAGCGTGCAGTCGAGGGCCTGCAGGTCACACCAGACCGGGTCCATGTCGACGGCAACCACGCACCGAAGATGCATATCCCCGCCATAGCCATCGTCAGGGGCGATGATACCGTCCCGGCAATCAGCGCTGCCTCGATACTCGCCAAGGTCGCCAGGGACAGGGCGATGCTTGCGTATCACGACCTGTACCCCGACTACGGCTTCGATATCCATAAGGGCTACCTCACCAAACGTCACCGTGAGGCGCTTCACAGACACGGGCCCTGCCCCATCCACCGCAGGACGTACGAACCCGTGCGATCCCTGCTCTTGACTGGCGCCGGGCCGCAGGCCACAATGTTTTCATGACACCGTCCGGCCCTGATTATCTTTGCATTGTTTCCCTTCATCGATTACAATAACCACATGTCTATCTCGAAAGATACCATGCCTGACAAGGAGCGGATCGACGAAGCCCTTGAGCTGATCTGGGTCCTGAAGGAAGAAGGCCACAGTGAGTGCGACCGTTTCATCAAGAGTTCGGACGATACGGACAACCCTCAGCTGATGGATGTGCTTGTCCAGGAGGGCCTCGTCTCTGTTTCCGGCGACACGGTAACCCTTACCGAAAAGGGTCATGCCACTGCGAGGGGTCTGGTCAGAAGACAGCGGCTTGCAGAGCGGCTCTTTACTGATGTATTTGAAATGCCGGACGACAGGGTGCTTGACGATGCCTGCAGGATGGAACATATCCTGAGCGAGGAACTGACCGAAAGCGTCTGCACCTTCCTCGGTCATCCGCCGACCTGCCCCCATGGCAAGCCGATCCCTCGGGGAGAGTGCTGCAAGAAATTCAGGGTGGATGTGGCTCCGGTCGTCACCCGGCTCTCGGAATTTGAAGTCGGCGCAACCGGAAGGATCACGTTCATTGTATCATCCGATCCGTCGCGGATCAACCGGCTGAACGCTCTCGGCATTGCCGCAGGGAGTGTTATCCGGCATCTGCAGAAGACGCCCTCCTGCATCATACAGATCGACGAGACGACCGTCGCCATAGATCCCGAGATCGCAAAGGTTATCTACCTCAAAAAAGTCGCGGCCTGAACCTTCCCTTCATTCAGGTGCAGCGCACTGACGAAATGCATTCGCAGCGCAACGGATCAGACCGCGTTTTGCCGTAGCTGTCAATAGTAGCGCAGCTTGTTCTTTGCCGTATCGAACCCGTCCCGCAGTGAATCCCCCAGCAGATTAAAACAGAGGGCAGTCACGCCGATCAGCGCTCCCGGCGGCAGCACCATCCAGGGGGCCGCATTCAGGTAGGCCCTGTTCGAACTGATCATCGAGCCCCAGGTGGCGGTCGGCGGCTGGACGCCAAGTCCGAGAAAACCGAGGGCAGCCTCGGTCAGGATATATCCCCCGA
This sequence comes from uncultured Thermodesulfovibrio sp., assembly GCA_964499365.1. Taxonomy (GTDB): domain Bacteria; phylum Nitrospirota; class Thermodesulfovibrionia; order Thermodesulfovibrionales; family UBA6898; genus PALSA-1316. The sequence continues at coordinate 117,412 of CAZCKU010000004.1, read as the reverse complement.
GTTTCATGCCGGCCATGACCAGCGCAAGCGGCAGACACTGCGGAAGAATGTGGCGCAGCAATATCCTGAGGTCGCTGCAGCCTATGGCGCGCGCCGCCTCTATGTATGGCTGCCCGCTGATTGAAAGCACGTGCCCCCTGGTAAGCCGTGCGAAGGAGGCCCAACTGACCGAGGCGATGGCGATGACAACCGTATACATGCCCGGCGGCATCAGCACCGAGATCCCGATCGCGAGGATCAGAGATGGAAAAGCGAGGATGAGATCAACAAACGCCATAAGCGCTGTATCGGGCACTCCCCGGTAATATCCTGAGAGCAGGCCGACGAGCAGCCCGATGACCATCGAAATGACCGCTGAAAACAGGGATATGCCGATCGATATCTTGCCTCCGGAGAGCACACGGGCAAGGATGTCCCTCCCCTTGGGGTCAGTTCCCAGGGGATGTTTCATCGAGGGAGGCTGCCTGATGCTGCCGAGGTCGATTGCATCCGGATCGTACGGGACGATATACGCAGAGAACAGCGACAGCAGAAACAGCACCACAATGATGCCGAGCGATATTCTTGCAGTCAAGCCCATATGCTCAGTGCCCCCTCAGCCGCGGGTCAAGATACTGGTAGAGCAGATCGACAAGGACGTTGATCAGGACAAAGGAGACCGTGCTGACCAGTATGCATCCCATGATAACCGGGTAGTCCCTTTTGATGATGCCTTCCATCGCAAATCTTCCGATACCGTCCCAACCGAATATCGTCTCGGTAAGCACTGCCCCGCTCAGGTAACTCCCGAAGTCGAGACCGATCACAGTAACAACAGGAATGAGGGCGTTTCTCATGACATGGGCGGTGATAATTCTGAACTCCCCCAGCCCCTTTGCCCTTGCCGTCCTGATATACGGCATGTCCCTGCTGTCGAGAACCGAGACGCGGGTGACCCGCGCGAGGCTGGACAATGCCGGTATTGCAAGGGTCATCGCAGGAAGCAGGACATACCGCAGCCCTCCTGTGCCGGAAGGCGGCAGAAGCTTCAGTTTCAGGCTCAGAAGAAACATAAGCATAAGACCGCTCCAGAATACAGGCAGGCTCAGCCCCGAAATGGTCAGGGCCGAGATCGTCCTGTCCACCCACCGTCTTCTGCTGAGAGCAGAGGCGAGTCCCAGAAATAGCCCGGCCGGTACTGCCAGGAGCATGGCCATGAAGGCAAGCCCTATGGTCTGGGGTGCCTTGGCCAGAATGTCGTCAGCAACCTTTCTGTTGGTGTAATAGGACCTCCCCAGTTCGCCCTTTGAAAGCAGAAAAAGATAGCCGCCATACTGACGCACGACACTCCTGCCGGCACCGAGCTCATTGCGTATCTTCTCGATGATCTCGGGGCTCGACCGCTCACCGACCATGCTGTAGACCGGATCCCCCGGCAGGGCCTTGGCAAGCGCGAAGGTGACGAAGGTGATGCCGAGGAGAAGGGGGATCAACAGCAGGATCTTTTTCAGCAGATACATTTTCAGAACGACACCTCTGTCCCTTTATCGATGCTGTAGATCGGATACATCCGGTAATTCTTCAGAGTGGGCTGTCTCAGGGTGAAGTCGGTTTTATGCCACATGAAGACCCAGGGTGCCTCCGACGCGATGATATGCTCGGCCCGCATATAGAAGCCGTTCCTTTCGCGGATTCCGGCCGACCGCTGGCCCGCCTCGATCAGACGGTCGACCTCCTTGTTGGTGTACCGTGACCGGTTGCCTGCCGCCCCGTGATTCGACGAATGGAAAAGCGGGAAGAGGAAGTTTTCGGGGTCGGGATAATCTGCCCACCAGCTGAGCCAGAACATGTCTGCCTCGCCATTATTGATGGCCGCCTTGTACGCGCTCCATTCCAGCTGGCGTATCCGCACCTCAAATCCTGCCTTCCCGAGATACCACTGGATGATCTCGGCGATATCGACGACCTCCTGGTCCGCATTCACAAAGAAATTGATGACGGGCGGCCTGCCTGCCGTGCGCAGGACTGTTTCCCGCGCACGGACCGGGTCGTATACCGGAAGCACGGGGGCCTGCCAATGCCGCAGAATATCGGGAACCGGACCGGCGGCAAGTCTTCCCCTCCCCTCATAGAACGTGCGGAGAATGGTTTCTCTGTCCACCGCAGCGGCAACAGCCCTGCGAAGATCAGGGTTGTCAAACGGCGGTCGCGCACAATTGAACCCGAGATAATACGTGTTGATCCCCTGCGAGGATGCCAGGAGACCCTTCCATTTCTCAGAGGCCCTGATCCGGGGGTACTCGTGAGCTGGCACCCCGATCACATCGATATTCGAAAGTTCAAATTCAGTAACAGCAGTCAGGTCCTCGGGGATGATCCGATAGCGAATGCCGCCCATCGGGGGTTTCCCGGAATAATATCCCGGGTTGCCCAGAAGCAACAGCTCCGTATTGTGCCGCCAGACCTTCAGGACGAAGGGGCCGGTGCCGACCGGATGGACGGCAAAATCAGAACCCATACGTTCGACCTCCTCACGTGGTACCACATAGGCCGCGGTCATGGTGAGAAGCTGCAGAAAAGGTGAGAACGGCCGCTCCAGCCTTATTCTGAGAGTATGGGGGCCGGCCACCTCGATTCCGTTGATACGTTCGGCCTTTCCCTGGCCGTAGGCCTTTGCACCGAGGATCTTGTCCAGCACCCAGGTATTGGGCGACCTGCCCTTCGGCGAGAGCACCCGTTCGAAGGTATATCTGAAATCTTCTGCGGTGACAGCCCGTCCGTTGGTGAAGAGTACATCCTCTCTAAGATGAAAGACATACGTTCTGGCATTGTCGAGCACCTCCCACCTTTCGGCGATATCAGGGACCAGCCTCAGGTCGGCATCGAGCCGCACCAGGCCGTTGAAGAGCTTCGCAGCGATAGCCCCCCCTGCCACATCGACGATATACGCAGGGTCGAGTGTCGTCGGATCGGCATTCAGCCGAAAGATAACCTGTCCCTTCGGCCTGTCTTCCGGAGTGCAGGACAGGCAGACGAGGAGAAGCCCGATGGAAACAGCCGCAAGGAATGCGGCAGGCCGGCGGTTCCTCACAAAACCTGACAGGCAGCGACAAAGCGTCTGAAGAGGAGATCCGATAATCGGTCGCAGAGCCTTTCGGGATGCCATTGGACGCCAAGAAGAAAACCAGCCCTGTCGGCAGAAAAGGCCTCAAGCATACCGTCGGCAGAAAAGGCTGCGGGGACGAGCCCCGCTGCCAGCCTTCTGACCGCCTGATGATGGCTGCTGTTCACCAGCCAGGTCCCCTCCGGAATAGAGGGATTTTTGCTGACAGCGATCTCATGAAGGCCTGCGGTATGGTCAAAGGCCTGCGGAAACGCCGCCCCGATATCCTTATGCAGACTGCCACCGAGATGTATATTCAAAAGCTGCATGCCATAACAGATGCCGAACACGGGTTTATTATACTTCAGAAAGGCATCCAGAAGGAGCAGTTCAAGTGAGGTCCTGTCGTCATCCTCAGGATCGAGCGCAGCGGTCATCGTCTCGCCATATCGCTCCGGACGGATATCCCGGCCGCCGGGTATCAACAGACCGTTGAGCGTGTCCACGGACGGCTGACAGTGCCCGGCGTGCAGGTACCGGGGGCTGCCCCCTGCCCTGCGGATGGCCTCACCGTAAAGATGCTGAAGTCTGAGGGGGCTCCTGCTGTTACCGCAGGTGATGCCGATGAGAGGTGGCGCCGATCCGCTCACTCACAGAGTGACTATATCGGCGTCGCCTGATTCAACCGCATCGCAGGCCCTGCCCATTTCCCGGATCAGCAGCCCCTGCTCGGTCGGCGTCGGCCTGTCAACAACCACAGCCACCATCCTGATCAGCCCGACCCGCACCAGCTCACCGTTTCTCGAAAAAGAGAGCGTTGTCTTCTTCTTCACGTCCTCCTTGACGTAGTACGACTGAACCTGTTTATTGAAGGCCTTCTGTACGTCTGTTATATGCTTCGTAATGTTTCGGGCTTCGCACATAACCACAAAGTCGTGGGTGCTGACCGTCCCGACAAAACACCCCCGGCATTTGTCGCAGGATGTCTTCAGGATCGCAGCAGCCCATTGGATGATGTCTGCATGCTTGTCAGGTCCGTACTTGATAAGATAGGGATGTATATTCGCGATGCGCACATAAACAATGCCGTATTTCCCGAGCTTCGGATAGACCTCCTGCAGTTTATTGAGAATAGCCGCCTTGTCCGGAAGTCCGGTCAGAAAATCCGGCCAGAGGTAAGGATTCTCCTGCCTTTTGTGCAGATCCTGAATATACTTTCTCGCCTCGGTTATGCTCATCAAGCCCCCTCTGTTATGCGATAATGACATATAAAGCTATACATTTTTACCGCATTATGCATCAGGCTGTCAACATGAAGTTATCGTTATCAGGTGGTCTGCCGGAAATAAGAAAAGGGGCGGCACGGCCGCCCCTTTTCTTTGCACTTCCGCATCTATATTCTGGAGTTATTTCTTCTTCGGCTTTGCATCCTTTAACGCCGCCTGTGCCGCGGCAAAACGGGCGATGGGAACCCTGAAGGGAGAACAGCTGACATAATTCAGCCCGGTCGTGTGGCAGAACTCGACCGACTTCGGCTCTCCACCGTGCTCGCCGCAGATACCGAGTTTGAGGTCTTTCTTCACCTTTCTGCCCTTTTCTGCAGCCATCTTCATGAGCGCTCCAACGCCGCTCTGGTCGATCGTGATGAAGGGGTCTTCCTTGAGGATACCATTTTCAACATAAAAGGGCAGGAACCTGCCGGCATCATCGCGTGAAAGTCCGTAGACCGTCTGTGTCAGGTCATTGGTTCCGAAGGAGTAGAAGTCTGCAACAGCAGCAATTTCATCAGACGTCACACAGGCCCGCGGCAGTTCGATCATCGTGCCGACCGTATACGCCACTTTTACCTTCGACTCCTTCTGCACCCTTGTTGCCGTGTCCACGACAACTTTCTTCATCGCAATAAGCTCATTGACATGACCGACCAGCGGAATCATGATCTCAGGGCTCACCTTCACCTTCTGCTTTGCCAGCAGGCACGCAGCCTCCATAATTGCCTGAGCCTGCATTTCATAGATCTCGGGGAACGTCACGCCGAGACGGCAGCCGCGGTGTCCAAGCATCGGGTTAAATTCATGCAGCGACTTGTTTTTGGCATTCAGGCTGTCAAACGACACGCCCATATCCTTTGCCAGCTCCTGCAGTTCCCTGTCGGTATGCGGCAGGAACTCATGCAGCGGCGGGTCGAGGAGCCTGATCGTTACCGGATGACCTGCCATGGCCTTGAATATACCCGTAAAATCCGCCTTCTGGAACGGAAGCAGCTTCGCGAGAGCCTTCTTTCTGCCCTCAACCGTATCAGAGAGGATCATCTCCCGCACCGCCTTGATACGGTCCGGCCCGAAGAACATATGCTCGGTCCTGCACAGACCGATACCCTCGGCACCAAAGTTCCGCGCAGTCGTTGCGTCGTCCGGCGTGTCGGCGTTCGTCCTGACCCTGAGCGTTCTGAAGGTGTCCGCCCACTTCATCAACTGCTTGTACCAGGGATTGTTTTCAGGGTCAGCGGGAAGCAGGTCGAGCTGCCCCGCGTAGACACGGCCCTTGCTGCCGTTAAGGGTTATCCAGTCGCCCTCTTTCAGTACGTGTCCGTTGACCAGGATCTCTTTTTTGGAAAGATTGATGTCGAGCGCAGAGCATCCGACAATGCAGCACTTGCCCCATCCGCGGGCGACCAGCGCCGCATGGCTGGTCATACCGCCCTTCGCCGTAAGAATAGCCTCGGCGGCATGCATCCCGTGAACGTCCTCAGGCGAGGTCTCGGTCCTCACCAGGATCACCTTTTCGCCCTTCTTCGCGCGGGCCTCTGCATCATCCGCAGTCAGAACGATCCTGCCGACAGCCCCACCGGGACCGGCCGGAAGACCCTTGGCGAGTTCAAGCGCCTTCTTCTCCGCAACCGGCGCCACACTCGGGTGGAGCAGTTCATCGAGCTGCTCGGGCTTCACCCTGAGGACCGCTGTTTCCTTGCTGATCAGTTTTTCGCCGGCCATCTCGACCGCCATCCGGATTGCAGCCTGGCCGTTCCTCTTGCCGACCCGGGTCTGCAGCATCCAGAGACGGCCATCCTCGATGGTAAACTCGATATCCTGCATATCGCTGTAATGCTTCTCGAGCTTCCTCTGTATCGCGTAAAGCTCCTTGTAGAGCTTCGGCATGCTTTCCTCAAGCGACGGCAGGTGCCTGGTGTCTGCAGTCTTGCCAGCCTTGTTCACCGGGTTCGGGGTCCTGATACCCGCAACAACGTCCTCACCCTGTGCATTCGTCAGCCATTCCCCGAAGAACATGTTCTCTCCGGTAGCAGGATTCCGGGTGAAGGCAACGCCGGTGGCAGACAGGTCGCCGGTATTTCCGAAGACCATCGACTGGACGTTGACCGCAGTCCCCCAATCCTCAGGAATCTTCTCGATCCTGCGGTAGGAGATGGCCCGCTTGCCCATCCAGGACTGAAATACGGCACCTATGCCGCCCCAGAGCTGGTCTTTCGGGTTGTCCGGAAACTCCTTCTTGAGCGTATGCCTGATGATAACCTTGAATTCCTCGCAGAGAAGCTTCAGGTCGTCGACCGTCAGGTCAGTGTCCGTCTTGTACCCCTTCTGCTTCTTCACATTGTCCATGGCATGCTCAAGCTTATGGCGGATACCCTGTCCCTCTTCAGGTTCAATGCCGGCCGCCTTCTCCATCACCACGTCGGAATACATCATCATCAGGCGGCGGTAGGCGTCATACACAAAGCGCTCATTGTTGGTTTTCCTGATGAGCGCCGGGATTGTCTTCGAGGTAAGGCCGACGTTCAGAACAGTCTCCATCATGCCAGGCATTGAACTCCGTGCACCGGAGCGCACCGACATCAGCAGGGGGTTGGTCGTATCCCCGAACTTCTTGCCCATGATCTTCTCGACACGGCTCATGGCTGCATCGACCTGGGCCGATAGCTCCTGCGGATACTTGCGGTTGTTTTCGTAATACCTCGTGCAGACCTCGGTCGTTATGGTAAACCCGGCAGGCACCGGGATACCGAGATTCGTCATTTCAGCAAGGTTTGCACCCTTCCCGCCGAGGAGATTCTTCATCTCCGCCTTGCCGTCAGCCTTGCCCGCACCAAAGAAGTACACGTACTTTTTTACAGAAGTCCTGGCCATGAAAACGCCCTCCCAATAGGAATATTAATTATTACTAGAATAACTGTATCAAAAAAAAGCCCAATATGCTAACCCAGAGTCTCAAAAAAAGCAATATACCGGGCAGCTCATTGACACGGCAAGAAACTACTTGACCTTCTCCTTTGTCAGCAGTTCGACAACGTTCGATTCTTCCTTGTGCATCGAGGATCGCCCGTCAAAAACGGCCCCCTCAATCACGGTCAGCTTGCTTGTATGGATCTCGCCGCATACCTGACCTTTGGAGCGGATCTCGACAATCTCCTTGGCATGCAGATTGCCGTCGACCCTGCCGCCGACAACGATGCCCCGCGATGTTATATCGCCGCGCACCTGCGCCTTCTCACCGATAATAACCCAGTCTGCGCCGATATTTCCCTCGATGACACCGTCGATGCGGATCGTGCCCTTTGTCTCTATCGAGCCCTTAAACGTCGAATTGCCTCCAACGAGGGACTCCAGTTTTTCCGTGTTTTTGTGAAACATCATGACCTCCCCTGGATATACGCGACCGGGTTGACCACCTTCCCTGCACGTATGATTTCATAATGAAGATGCGGACCGGTCGAGTTGCCGGTAGACCCGACATAGCCGATAATATCGCCCCGCTTCACCTTCTGGCCAACCTTGACCACAACCATCCTGTTATGTGCATAATACGTCGAAAACCCGAAGCCATGCTCGATAACAGCAAGATTTCCGCCCCCGCCGGACCATCCTGAAAAACTGACGATGCCGTCAGCGGTAGCCTTGACCGGGGTGCCGGGTTCCGCAGCTATATCGATGCCTGTATGGAATTTCGGCTCTCCGGACCGGGGGTGGTCCCTGTCACCGAAGGGAGAGGTAACATGTCCGTCGACCGGCCAACCCGTAGGGGTCGCAAGGAAGACATCCTTCTGCTGGCTGAGAAAATCCTTTATTTCTCCGACACTTTCCATCGAAACCCTGATCTGTTCCCTGAGGCTCTCCATATCAAGAGAACCGCTGTCCGAGGTATCGAGATTCTTAAGGACCTGAGCCTTTGTCTTGAAGGAAAAGAGCCGGGTCAGCTCGCCCTCAGCCTTCTTCAGCGAGGTGATGGTCGACTTCAGCTCCATGAACTGCAAGGAATAATAGTTGAGGCTCTGCTTCATTCTCTTGTACTCAAAGGCGTCGACAGCCACAGAAAAAACATAGATCGTCCCGATAAACCAGAGGAGAACAGAGGCGAGCACGCCGACAGAGGGGACTTTGAGATTTATTGCCTTGCGGTTGCTATGAGGGATGAGCATGATCGTGACCGGGGTAAAAGCCTTCCTGATTACGGCCCTGACCTTATGCATACCGCACACCCTTTATGCCTTTTTTTATGTTCCCTATATAGAAGGACTCATAACCGTGACGGTAGAGGAGCGTCAAGGCCTTCTTGACGTCCTGAGACCTGATAATCACCATGTACCCCAAACCCATATTAAAGGTCCTGCGCATGTCCTCCGCAGGCACGTTCCCGAGCCTGCGGACCATGTCGAAAATCGGAGGTGCAGGCCAGGAGTCTTCATAAAGCTCAGCCCCAAGACCCTTTGGGAACACCCGGGGAAGATTGCCCGGAATACCGCCGCCGGTCATATGGGCCATACCGGTGATCTCAACCTTGTTCTTCAGGGCGTTGAACGCCTTGACGTAGATTCGCGTGGGTCTGAGCAGTTCCTCTGCCAGTGAAGTTCCCAGTTCCGGGATGACCCTGCGGATGTTTTTCCGGTGTGCGTCGAATAACACCTTCCTGACCAGGGAATAGCCGTTGCTATGAATACCATTCGAGGCGATACCGAGGATCGCATCCCCTGCTCTGATGGCCTTTCCGTCAATGAGCCTGGTGCGGTCGACGATGCCGACGGCAAATCCGGCAAGGTCATATTCACCGGGCCCATAGAAACCCGGCATTTCAGCAGTTTCGCCGCCGACAAGTGCGCATCCCGCTTCGCCGCATCCCGCCGCTATGCCCTTGACGACCTGGGCAGCCTTTTCAGGTTTCAACCTGCCGGTCGCAAAGTAGTCCAGGAAGAAGAGCGGCTCGGCGCCGCAGGTGAGTATATCGTTGACGCACATGGCGACCAGGTCTATGCCGACCGTATCGTGTTTGTCAGACATGAAGGCAATCTTGAGTTTCGTCCCGACGCCGTCGGTACCGCTCACCAGGACAGGGTTTTTGTATTTCGGGGCCAGCTTGAAAAATGCGCCGAAGGAGCCGATATCCGTCATCACCCCGGGCCTGAATGTCTTTCTGACAAGGGGCTTGATCAGATCGACAAACCGGTCACCCTCATCAATATCGACACCTGACTTCTTATAGGTTATGCTCTTATTTGATTTCATGTCTGCTGTTGATCAGGCAAGCGCTTTCCATAAGAGTATATATTTTGCACAAACAGCCCTCAAAGGGCAAGATATTTCCAAAGAAATCCGCCGGCAGTTCAGAAACAGCTGCAATCGTACGGAACGCATTTCTGCTCAACAAGCACTCGTCTTTCTGATACAATAGGAACCGATGGCTGTTATTCTTATTACAAACGATGACGGAGTCCACGCACCCGGTATTCTGGCGCTCGGGGAGGCGATGAAAAAACTGGGAGATACCTATGTGGTCGCCCCCGACAGGGAGCGGAGTGCAGCTGGTCATTCGCTGACCCTGCACCGGCCGCTGAAGGCAGACCTGATAGGGGAGCGCATCTTCAGCATCAACGGAACCCCCACCGACTGCGTCACCCTCGGCATAAACAAATTGCTGCCCCGGAGACCGGATATCGTCGTCTCCGGAATCAACCGCGGGGCGAACCTCGGCGATGACATCACGTATTCCGGCACTGTTTCGGCAGCCATCGAGGGTACGATCTTCGGCGTGCCTTCGGTCGCATTTTCTGTCGTATCCGACCGGGATGATCAGTACGGGACCGCCGGGTTCTTTGCGACAAAGATCGTCTCGTATGTGTTGCGGCAATCCCTTCCGTACGACACTCTCCTGAATGTCAATTTCCCGCCTGTCTCCCGGCAGGAGATCAGGGGCATAAAGATAACGCGGCAGGGGAAGCGCATCTACGAAAATTCGATCCAGGAGACCTTTAACCCGTGGGGCGAAAAATATTACTGGATCGGAGGCGGCAGGACCTTCTGGGAGCATGGGGATGAAGCTGACATGGAGGCGGTACAGCAGAATTATATTTCGATCACGCCGATCCATCTCGACCTGACGAACCATGCTGCCCTGACCTACCTGAGGGACAGCTGGAAGGTTTCGGAGATGCTGGAGGGTACCGATGAAGAGCTATGATGTGATCATTCTCGGATCCGGCCCGGCCGGTATTTTTGCGGCTCTCGAGTTTCTGAAGGCAAGGAAGAAGGCGCGTGTCCTGATACTGGAAAAGGGGCTGGATATTGTCCAGCGCCGGTGTCCTTCAAAGGAGAGGAAGATTTCCTGCACCACCTGCCCCGAATGTCATCTGCTGAGCGGATGGGGCGGGGCCGGGGCATACAGCGACGGAAAACTCAGCCTTTCTCCCGAGGTCGGCGGGTTCCTCTCCCGTTACATGGACAAGGCAAGTGTTCAGGAGCTGATCGATTATGTCGACGGGATATATATCCACTACGGTGCGCCGGATGAGATTTTTGGGGACAACCCGGAGGAGATTCAGAACCTGGGCCACCTTGCCTCGAAAAACAACCTCATGCTCGTTCCGTCTCCGGTGAGGCATATCGGCACCGACCGGTGCCTCAAAGTCCTTAAAAAGATGAAGGATGCCATCAGCAGGAGAATCGACATCGAATTCAGGGCCGATGCGGAGCGCGTACTGGTCGATGAGAACGGTTATACCGGGATTCAGCTGAGGGACGGAAGGGTCTTCTCCTCCGGATACCTGATCCTGGCCCCGGGCCGCGAGGGGTCGAAGTGGCTTGAGGAGGAGGCGCGCAGGCTCGGGCTGACCCAGCTGAAGAACCCCGTCGATGTGGGCGTGAGGGTTGAACTGCCGGCTGCCGTCCTGGAGCCTCTGACGGGAATTACCTATGAACCCAAGCTCGTCTTCTACTCAAAGAAGTTCGATGACAGGGTCAGAACCTTCTGCGTCAACCCCTACGGTGAAGTGGTGAAGGAATACCTCAAGGGTATCTGGACGGTTAACGGACACAGCTATACCGACCGCAGGACGAAGAATACGAATTTTGCGCTGCTGGTCAGCACCTATTTCACCGAACCGTTTGACGAGCCGATATCCTACGGCAGATATATAGCCCAGCTGGCAAACTTCATCGGCAAGGGAGTCATCGTCCAGAGATTGGGGGACCTGCAGGCGGGGAGGCGTTCCACCCGCGACCGGATCGAGAAGAATATTGTTCAGCCGTCGCTGCATGATGCAACGCCGGGCGACCTGAGCTTTGCCCTTCCCTACCGGTATCTCTCGGATATCCTTGAGATGCTGGAGGCGCTCGACCAGATAGCGCCGGGTGTCAATTCGCGCCATACCCTGCTGTACGGAGTCGAGATGAAGTTCTACTCCATGCAGCTCAAGCTGACAGACAGGCTTGAGACCGAAATACGGAATATCTTTGCAGCCGGTGATGGGCCGGGTGTCAGCAGGGGGCTGATCCAGGCATCGGCCTCCGGGGTGGTGGCAGCCAGGGAAATACTCGAGAGGCTGTAAGGGATGACGACCACGGATTACAGGGACCTCAGAAAGGCGATGGTCAGAAACCAGCTGATTCCCCGCGGGATCAGCGACCCGAACGTTCTGCGGGCCATGGAAGAGATACCCCGCCATCTCTTTATTGAGCCTGCACAGCAGTCCCGTGCCTACGATGATTCAGCCCTGCCGACCGCCGATGGACAGACGATCTCACAGCCGTACATGGTTGCGGTCATGACAGAACTTCTGGAACTGCGCGGGGATGAAAAGGTCCTCGAGATCGGGACGGGATCCGGCTATCAGGCCGCAATTCTCGCCACGCTTGCCCGGGAAGTCTACACGATCGAGCGGTATCCTGATCTTGCGGATAAGGCTGCTGAGCGTTTCAGGACGCTTGGCTATGCAACTATATATGTGAGGTCGGGTGACGGAACGCTCGGATGGCCCGGGGAAGCGCCCTTCGACAGGATAATCGTCACGGCCGGAGCACCCGACGTCCCTTCGCCGCTGGTCGAACAGCTGGCATCGCAGGGAGTCCTCGTCGCCCCTGTGGGCGACAGATATTCACAGCAGCTGGTCAGGGTTGTAAAGTCGAAGGAAGGCCTCCGCAAGACATACCATACTCCCTGTGTTTTTGTTCCGCTCGTCGGGGCCTTCGGCTGGCCGGACTGACCCCGGACCCTGGAGTGTCTTCCTGTCGCACCCCTGTCGGCGTCTGCCCGGGTTGACTCGGAGGAACTCCTTCTTTTTTCTTCCAAATGTTTGTAATATATACTGATTATGAAATCGGACGGTTCTCACAATAATGGCGTGCTTGCCGGAATCAAAGGGGAAAAGGGGGTCGACTACTTCACCCTTGATCTCATCCCGGACCCGTTCGTCGTCCTGCATGGTGACGGTACCATCATTGACCTGAACCAGAGCTTCTCCGATTTTGTTAACATCTCCAAGCCGGACCTGAGGGGCCGGTCCTTCTGCAACGTCGAGGAACTGACGATCTTTTGCGGCAAGATTCCCGAGGCACTCAGAAAGGCCGCAGCGGACATTGACCTGGTTGTCTGCCGCAACCGGCATATCGAGGTATCGATTCTGCCCTTCACGACAGACCAGGGGATGCAGTTGTCACGGGTGATGCTTAAGGATATATCGAACTATGTATCTCTCGAAAATGAACTGCTGAAGAGGAACAAGGAACTAATTATACTCAATACCCTTTCGAGCGCCTTCATATCATCCGACGATATGGACCTTGTGGTCGGAAACCTCCTCAGCAAAGTCCTGCTGGTCACCGACTTCAGCACCGGATGGCTAATGGTCCGTGACGATGACACCTTCCGGCTGAAGACCGGGAAAGACCTCTCCCCCGCATTCATCGAAAACGCAGACAGGGGCAGCTTGCAGGAACTCTGCTGCGAGATCGTCCGTTGCGGCGAACCGCTGTATGTTGCTGAGAATTCCGAGATAGCCCGCAATAAAAGCCTCGCAGACGAGCAGATTACCTTTGTGGCGGCCGTGCCCCTGATTTTCGACGGAGCGGTTACCGGCATCCTCTTCCTGGCAGCCAAGGGGGAGTCGGGCTGTACCTTCAATTTTGATATCGCCGCCCTGCTCTCTCTGGTCGGAAACCATATCTCGATGATCCTCGAAAAGATACGGCTCTTTCAGGAGACGAGACGCCTGTCAATTACCGACGGACTTACCGGTCTCTTCAACAGCAGATACTTCTACCGGCAGTTGGAGGCAGAGATAGCCCGTTCAAACCGCTACGGGCATTCCTTTTCAATTATCCTGTTCGATATTGACGGTTTCAAGATGCTGAATGATACATACGGCCATCAGGCCGGCGATGAAGTGCTGGTCGAACTCGCCGGTATCCTCCGCTCTGCCTCGCGCGAAGCAGACATCGTGGTGCGCTACGGAGGAGAGGAGTTCGTCATTGTCCTCCCTAACACGCCGGAACCTGACACGATATATCTTGCAGACCGGATTCGCTCGTCGGTCGAGCAGACCTCGTTTCTTCCTGACCTGACCGGCGGCGTCACCATAACGCTGAGCGGCGGAATTGCGTCGTATCCGATAAACGCGGGGGATGTGAAAGCTCTCCTCAATGCCGCGGATACGGCCCTTTATGCGGCAAAGGCTTCAGGGAAAAACAGGGTGGTCTGTTTCAGGGGACAGATAAATGCCTGAGCTGATCAATGCGCATAAAATGATAAAGGTCTTCGAGAGGCCCCGGAGTCTGAAGCAGGCACCCTTCAGGTACTGCCCCGGCTGCGGCCACAGCATCGTGCACCGGCTGGTCGCCGAAAGCATCGATGCGCTCGACATACGCGAACGCGTGATCGGCATCGCTCCGGTGGGGTGCGCCGTGTTTGCCTACGACTATTTCCATTTCGATATGATCGAGGCTGCCCACGGAAGGCCGCCTGCCGTGGCGACCGGGCTGAAAAGGACGATGCCCGATACGATCGTCTTTACCTATCAGGGCGACGGAGATCTGGCGGCAATCGGTACCGGGGAGATCGTTCATGCTGCTGCACGGGGAGAGAACATATCGGTATTCTTCGTGAATAACGCGACATACGGAATGACCGGGGGACAGATGGCGCCGACGACCATTACCGGACAGCGGACCGCAACAACCCCGTTGGGGAGAGATACCGCGGCGCACGGCTATCCGCTCCGGATGGCAGAAATGCTGGCGACGATCGACGGCGTCTCGTACATCGAAAGGGTCTCTCTCACCTCCTTCGGCGGGATCCGGAAAGCGCGGCAAGCGATCGAAAAATCACTGAGCTGCCAGATCAGGGGACTGGGATTCAGCATGGTCGAAATACTTTCACCCTGCCCGACGGACTGGGGCATGACACCTGCTGAGTCGCTCCGCTGGATGCAGTCCGAGATGGTAAAGACCTTTCCTGTCGGAATATTCAAAGACCGCGTGGCGGAGCCGGGCACGTGATAAACAAGATTATCATAGCCGGATCCGGCGGCCAGGGGATACTCTTTCTCGGCAAGTCCCTCGCATTTGCGAGTATGTTCGAGGGGAAAGAGGTGACCTGGTTTCCGTCCTACGGCGCAGAGATGCGTGGAGGAACGGCAAACTGCACGGTCGTCGTCGCCGACGAGATGATCGGCTCCCCGGTCGTCCTGACGCCGGATATTCTGGTCATCATGAACACGATATCGCTCGACAAGTTCCTGCCGAAGCTCGCAAAAAAGGGGTATCTCTTTTACGATTCCTCGCTGATCCCGGCTCCAAAGGTCAAGAATGATATCAACCTTGTTCCGGTACCGGCCACGGAGATCGCCGGTGCCATCGCCACAACCAGGTCTGCAAATATGGTGATGCTCGGGGCGATCATCGCCAGAACGAAGATACTCACCCGGCAGTCGCTGATACGCGTTTTCGACAATAACGGCAGGACGTCTCCAAAGGCACCGTCAAACGTCAATATAAGAACAATACAGGAAGGAATTCGATACATTGAAAATCAGAAAAGCCGTAATAAGTGACGTCAAGGGGATCCAGAAGCTGGTCAATGAATTCGCACGGAGGGAAGAGATGATCCCCCGGTCGATTAACGAGCTGTATGAAAATATCCGCGATTTCTTTGTTGCCGAGGATGACAACGGGATTACCGGGGTCTGCGCACTGCACGTCCTCTGGGACGATCTTGCCGAGATACGTTCCCTTGCAGTCCATAAGGACAGTCAGGGTGCGGGCATTGGAAGCCGGCTGGTCAAGCGCTGTCTTGCCGACGCCAAGGCGCTCGGAATCAGCCGCGCCTTTGCACTCACCTATCGGCCGACTTTTTTTGGCCAGTTGGGTTTTACCGAGATTGACAAGGCCAGCCTCCCCCAGAAGATATGGGGGGACTGTGTCCGCTGCCCGAAGTTTCCGGAATGCGACGAGCATGCCCTGATCATAAACCTGTGAGCAGGGTCGGAACACAGCATATGAAACAGGTACCGTTCCTTCTTTTCGCCCTCCTCATCTGTATCGCCGACCAGCTTACGAAAATGGTGATACAGGGAAGCCTGCACCTGCTTGAGGTCAGGGAAATCACGTCTTTCTTCAACATAGTCTATTACCGGAATATCGGCTCTGCCTTCGGCATGTTCAAGCACCTCGGGAACACTTTTTTTATCGTCGTCTCCTGTATGGCGATCATCGTTGTCATCGTTCTCATGCTGCGTGACAGGGAAAACCGCCTCGGCCTGGCGTTTATCCTCGGCGGTGCGGCAGGAAACCTTACCGACAGGATCGTCCATTCGTATGTCATCGATTTTCTTGAGGTACACGCCGGCAAGCACTACTGGCCGGCCTTCAATATTGCAGACTCGGCGCTGACGATCGGCATGGGTCTGCTTTTGCTCAATGCCTGGCTCCACCGGAAGGATCCCTGATGCAGCTATATTCCCGCGCCCATGCTCTCTATCTCGCCTTTTTTTCACGGGAACTCTACCGCGATGTTGCCTCGCGGTGGAAGGGCTTCTGTCTGGGCTATCTCCTTGCAGTGCTGGCCCTCTGCACCATACCCGGCGTGCTCAGGATGCAGTC
Organism: uncultured Thermodesulfovibrio sp.; assembly: GCA_964499365.1. Classification (GTDB taxonomy): domain Bacteria; phylum Nitrospirota; class Thermodesulfovibrionia; order Thermodesulfovibrionales; family UBA6898; genus PALSA-1316. The sequence goes on along the minus strand of CAZCKU010000004.1, from coordinate 100,954 downwards.
CGACCTCGGGGCCTGGCTGAACGAGCAGGCCCCTGCGTATATCAAACAGCTTCCGACGATAACCATCTCAAAGGGCGTCATGACGATTGATGCCCCGGAACCCTACCATATCGTTGACGGAAAGACGGGAGAGCCGGTCGTCATCTTCGACTCAACGGGAGAGGTAACGTCGCTCGAGGGCTCAAAGGCAGCCGCGCTTTTCACCAAGACAGCGCTCATCGTCAGGAAGAGCGAGACAGAAACCCGCTCGTTCAGTCTTTCGGATCTCGACGGGGAGTCCTTTACCATCGACCGGAAAAACGCCTATGACCTTCTGGATGCCCTTGTCGAGGTATTTCCGGTCGTGCTCTATCCGTTTGCCCTCTTCTTCTCTTTTCTGCTCTGGGGTGCGGCTGCCCTGGCTGTGGCGCTGACCGGCAATCTGTATGCTCGCCGGCTTTCTCTTCACCTCGACAGCCAGGCGGTGATAAGGATCTCGATCGTGGCGCTCACACCTGCTCTTCTGGCAGGCGCCCTGCTGACAACCGCAGGTGCTTCGCTGCCCTTCTGGTGGCTGGTCAGCCTTGCCTGCTCGCTGGCCTATGCCCTCTATGGCATACAGGCAAATGTTCCATCACAATCTCAGGAGCCCTCTGATGAAAAAGATACTGGTCGTTGAAAATCTTTTTGCGATAACGGAGCGGACGGCGAGTCTCATGGACAGGTCCGAACTCACGGTGCTTTCAGCCTCCTCCGCTGGGGAGGCCCTGCAGATGCACCGGGCCGAGAAGGCGGACATGGTCATCGTCGACCTGAATGTCCCGGACATGACCGCAGAGTCCTTCTGTGCCGCACTACGGAGAGATGAAACAACCAGGACGACCTCTATTCTTATCGCCTGCAGGGACGTTGCGGCCGAGATTGACCGTGCCCTGCGCTGCAAGGCAAACGATTATATTACGAAACCGATCGACCTTGATCTCCTCGTGCAGAAGGCCGGACAACTGCTGAACATCTCCCAGAGAAAGAGCTGCAGAGTACTGCTGAAGATATCGGTCGACGGAAAGACAACCGGCGCACCCTTCTTCTGCACCTCCCAGAACATCAGCGCGACCGGCATGCTGATCAAGACGGAAAAACTGCTTTCGAAGGACGAACACATCTCCTGTTCATTCTATCTCCCGGGGTCAGAGAGGATCGTTGCCGATGCCATGGTTATCAGGGCTCTTCAGGATGCCGACGGCACGTGGCAGTACGGCATTCAGTTCAATAACCTGAGCCCGTTATACCGCACGGCGATCGAAACCTTCATCAACGGACGGGAAAAGACGAGCTGAAATCCCCGGTAACATTGTTGCGATTATTACCGGAACGACATCTTCAGTTCGTACACCCCGGCATCGGTTGTTTTTTCGATCTGAAACCCCATGCTTTCGAACAGCCGCAGCATGGTCTTGTTGTCCATCAGGACGGCTGCGGTAAACCCGTGCAGGCCGCTTTTTTTGGCCAGATACGTGAGATACTGCAGGAGTTCCGCGCCAACCCCCCTGCCCTGATAGGCATCACGGACCACAAAGGCCACTTCGGCGGTGTGTGACCGTTCGTCGATAAAATACTGCCCCATCCCGATGATCGTTTCACGGTCCGTCTCCTTCTGTATCGCGAGGATGACGAGCTCTCTCGTGTAATCGATTGCCACATACTGCTGCAGCCGCGCATGAGGCATGTCGGTGCGGGTCGAAATGAAACGGAGGTACATGGCGTCGCTCGAGAGCGAATAGAAGAAATCCTTCAGCAGGTGCTCGTCGCTGATCTTTACCGGCCTCAGCACAATATTCAGGCCTTTCCTGGTTGTCCGCACCGTCTCGAGAGACTCGGGGTAAGCGCCTTTTTCACCCTGGATAAAGGCCTGGTCGCGGTAAATCAGGGCGAGTTTCCGCGCCTCCGCGATCAGTTCGGACCGGAACTTCGGATGGGAGATGGCGATGAGGTCCATTGCCCGCTCACGGATGTTCTTGCCGTGGAGGTACGCGATCCCGTATTCGGTCACGACATAATGCAAATCTCCCCGCGAGAGGGTCACCCCTGCGCCCTCCTTCAGAAAAGGCACGATCCGGGAGACCGAGCCGTCTTCTGCCGTGGACTGAAGCGCAAGGATTGTCTTGCCGCCTTCCGACAGGATAGCCCCTCGCATGAAATCGGCCTGTCCGCCTATCCCGCTGAAGAAATACTTGCCGATCGACTCAGCCGTCGCCTGTCCGGTAAGGTCAATTTCAAGGGCGCTGTTGATCGCCGTAAAGTTTCTGATACGGGAAATGACCAGAGGGCTGTTCGTGTAGTCCACAGGTCTGAAATCTATTGACGGGTTGTCATGGATAAAGGCATAGGTGTCCTTTTTTCCCATACAGAAGGCGGCAATCGTCTTGCTGCGGTTAATCTCCTTGCGTGAATTATCGATGACGCCCTGTCTCATCAGGTCGACGATACCGTCGGTGAGCAGTTCGGTATGAACGCCGAGATGCCGCCGGTGAGACAGATGAGACAGAATGGCATTGGGGATGCTGCCGTAGCCGACCTGGATGGTATCCCCATCCTGGATCACCTGGGCCACGTACCGCCCGATCTTCTGGGCGATATCTCCCGGCACATGGGTTTCGAATTCGAGGAGGTCCTCCTCACGGGGAAGTATATAGTCGACCTCGCTGATGTGCATAAAGGTATCACCATGGACGCGGGGCATCCGCGGATTGATCTGGGCCACAACAAGGCCGGCGCCCGCTGCGGCAGCCCGCACAATATCGACACTGATGCCAAGACTCATATACCCGTGTGTATCGGGCGGCGAAGTCTGGATCAGCGCCACGTCAACCGGCACGCGACGTGAACTCAGCATCTTCGGCACGGCAGACAGAAAGACCGGCGTATAATCGGCTAGTCCCCGGTTGACCGACTCCCGTGTGTTCTTCCCGATAAAAAAAGAGTTATACCTGAAATTGGCCTGAAACTTTTCATCGGCGTAGGGGGTTACCCCGAGGTTCCAGACCTGGAGCACCTCTGTATCGACAAAGGCCTTCGGGTGTGCCTGCACATACCTGATAAGGGCACCGACCAGGTATTGGGGTTCACCGCATCCCGTACCGATAAAGATACGGTGGCCGGGATGGATATGACTGAATATATGCTCTTCAGTGGCACACTTTTGCGGATACCGTTCCCGGACCTCCCGGAATGTGTCAGATCCTTCTCCGCTGCCTCTGTCAGGATGCTGCAGGTCGCTCATGCCTGGGCGTTCTTTTCGTTATAGAGGGCGAGATATTCAAGTTCAAGGGAATCGAATCTCGACTGGGCAGCGGCAAGTTCCTTGTCTTTTGCAGCGATAATGCCCTCAAGCTCCCTGACCCTGACCGAAAGGTCTTCCGTCTTCGGCACGTCAATATCGATGCTGAGCAGTTCGTCCTGCAGGGCTGTGGCAGCATCCGCCGCAGATGTCTCCGTATGCGCCGCCGCCTGCTCGACCAGCCGGCCGATCTCGTTCTCCTTTTCAGCGACAACACCCGTGAGACGGGCGATCTCGTCCCTGAGACGGTCGATCTCCTCCTGCTGCGCCGGGGAAGAAACAGGGACCTCTGTCTTTATCTCCTTTACCCGGGGCCTCGGCTTCACGGCCCTCGCCTTCCTGAGCCGTAGATACAGGAAGACAGCAAGGCAGGTCACAAGCACAAAGGCCTCTCCAAGAAACAGCAGGTATAAGGCATCGATTCGTATCATTCTTTCCCCCTCATCCTTTTCCTGAGCAGCGGTATCGCCCGTCTGCCTCCGTACCACAGTGCCGCACAAAACAGGTTTATTGCGAAGAATTTTGCGAGGACCATCCCCCAGCGTACGGGTTCCTCCTGCCCGGCCTCCGTTATCGGCTGGGGCGCTCCCACATCTGCAGATGGCGGATGGGCAGCCGGTTCCGGCCCCGCGGCAGGTTCCACGACGGTAAACCTGAATTCCTTTTCCCGCTTGAATGTCCTGGCCTCTGCAACGATCTGTAGGGTATACTCCCCCAACTCCAGAGGCTGAAACAGGGCCGTATACTTTCCGTCCTGCACCGTCACATCCCCCGCGGTCCCTCCGTCCATCAGCTTCAGTTCAGTCCGTCTGCCATCCTGAAGCGTGATAACAGCCCTCATGTTCACCTGGTCGAGTATCTCACGAACATTCAGCTGGTCCTTCTCCCTCTCCAGCCATGCATCGATCGTGACCGGCAGGCCCTTCGTCGCAAAAAAACTGTTAAAAGAGGTAAGCAGTTTAAGATTCGCCACGACAAAGACCCGGTTCCCCTCCTTCGCGTTGAACCTGAGTGTCCATTTTCCGCGGTCCGGGTTCAACAGCGTCACCATATCAAACAGAGGGGCTTCAAACCACTGGACCTTCTGGTCATGACTGCGCGCCGTCATTTCGCCTCCGGAAGGGCTGATAATGATGACAGAGGTGCCGGCCGCCTTCTTCGTGACCATGACCGTCATCTCCCGGACCGAATCATCCACGACAAAGGAATCATTCTGAACGGGGATGGAATCAGGAGATTTTACTCTTTCGAAAACAGAGGCAAAATCAAGGTGCAGACTGCGGGGTGACCGTGCCATCAGGTAGGCCCCTCCGCCGAGCCTGGCTATCTCCCTGAGGAGTTCCTGGTCAGACTGGTCAGAGAAGGCAAGCGTGTGAATCCTGATGTCATCCTTACGGATATCCGGCACGAGGGCGGACTGCAGCTCCGCGACCAGCAGGGCGTCTTTTTCGTGGTCCCCGACGTCCATTTTGCCGTCCGTCATGATGACGATAAGTTTCTGCCTGCGTGGTGACTGTTTCAGGAGTTCAAAGGCCTTCGCGAGCGCATCGCGAAGGTTCGTATGCGCCCCGCGTGAATGCACCTGGTCAATGGCCCTGCCGAGCCGCTGGATGCCGTCCTTGCGGTCGATCTCTGAGAGTTCGGCGAGAACCTCCGCCGAGTCGCTGAAGCTGATAATCCCTATCCGGTCGTGCCGACCCATCAGGGAGAGAAACATCCTGGCAGCGGGTTTACGGTAGTCCTTCGGGTCTGTCTGCTTCATGCTTCCGGAACTGTCGATGACCAAAACGGCATCGAGGCCCGCTGCATCCGCCTCAGCAGCAGGGGCTATCCGCGGGAAGTGAACAAAGGCCAGCACGGCAGCGCAGAGAAGGACAACAAAGGAATGGCGTCTTACGGTATCCATAGCTTTATATTAGTACAAAACCGGTCCGGGAAAAACAACAGAATTCCGCTCATGCGGCGCCAGATCATGACCGGGGCCCGCGGGGCAGCAGTATTGTAAAGGTCGTGCCGCCTTCTGCCGAACCCCTCCTGCCTGAATTCACGCTGATAGAACCCCCGTGGGACACAACGACCTTATGCACTATCGAAAGACCGAGTCCCGTACCCCGCTCCTTTGTCGTGAAAAAAGGCAGGAAAATCTTGTCCTGCAGTTCCGCCGGAATGCTGTGGCCTGTATCCGATATTGTAATCTCTACGCCTCCGTCTTCCGTACCGACGCTCACCTTCAGGGTTCCGCCATCAGGCATCGCCTCGATCGCATTCTGGAGAAGATTGTTAAAAGCCTGTCTCAGGAGGACCTCATCAGCCCGTATCGGCCGCGACCCGGCAAACTGCCTGGTGATAACGATGCCCTTCGCTGTCTCCTCGACCGCACGGATGCAGCTCTCCAGGAGTGCCCCCGGATCGACATCCGACAGGACCAGTTCAGTCGGCTTTGCAAAAGAGAGAAAGTCGGTAATGATCCTGTCCATGACCGCTATCTCCTTTGCAATCGCTTCGACTGCAGGCAGCAGGGCCTGATCGGCCTTCTTCGATAGAATGCGGGTGTATCCCGATATGACCGCCATCGGGTTCCTGAGCTCATGGGCAATGCCTGCGGACATCTCCCCGAGATTCGACAGGCGCTCACGGAGTTCCACCTGAGACTGGAAGGCCTTCAGCTCCGTCAGGTCCGTAAAGACAAGGATTTGACCGATGACCGTTCCGGTGCTGTCTTTCAGCGGAGACATGTTCAGGCCGAGCCAGATCCTCTTCCCGGCCCTGGTGGTGTACCCCGTATCAGTTCTTTCAACGGTCTGCCGGCCGGCAACCATCTCCCGGATAGGGCTGCCAAAGACCTCTCGATACCCCTTGCCGACGACTTCCCCTTCGCGACAATCCAGTATAGCTTCGGCTGCAGCGTTCATCCTCGTTATGCTCAGGTTCTGGTCAAAACTGACCACGCCGCTCGGCACGCTCTGGAGTATATCCTCGTTGTATATCTCGATTTCCGAAGCCCGCGCTTCCGCCTTCCTTCTGAGGATCTCCAGTTCCCGCTCCTTCTCCTTGAGTTTCGAGACAACATCATGGAACGTATCGACAACAAAACCGACCTCCGTCACCGCCTTCTCCTTCTCTTCAGCCTTCGCTTGTTTGAGCGCAAAGACAGCACGAAGGATATAGGCAAGGATCAGGACCAGGACGATGAAGGAGAGAGATACAAAAAAGAGGGTGGCGCTATTCACAGAGTCGATGCCCGACAGTCCTCATCCATGCAGGGACAGATACCACAGAAGAATCTCCTGGGCAAAAAAGACGGTCACCGCCGACCCCAGCGCCAGGAACGGTCCGAACGGCACCTTGGTCTTTCTTCCCTTGCCTTTAAAGACCATCAGGAATATCCCGACGAAAGATCCGGTCAGACTTCCGATGAAGGTGGTGAGGAGGACCGCCTTCCAGCCCATCAGACCGCCGACCATCGCCATCAGCTTGATGTCCCCGCCGCCCATCCCGCCCCTGCTGAGGACAGCCACGAGATAGAAGAAGCCGCCTCCCACCAGAAATCCGGCGATGGAAGAGACAATACCGAGAGGCTCGGCCCTCATAAAAGGATCGGGGAGGAGGAGCGAGCCGGCCAGCAGCCCCGCAGGTATACCGGTCAGCGTAATCTCGTCGGGAATGATCTGGAAATCAAGATCGATAAACGTCAGGACGATGAGCGACGAGACGAAGACGGCATAGATCACGAAAGGCCAGCCCGGGCCATACCTCCAGAGGAGTGCGCAATAGAGCAGGCCGTTGAGGGCCTCAACCAGCGGATAGCGCAGTGATATCCCTGCTGAACATTTACGGCACCTGCCCCCGAGGATGAGATAACTGATGAGCGGAATATTGTCCCAGGGACGGATCGGTTCATCACATGAGGTGCAGTGCGAGGAGGGAAACACGATCGAGAGGTTGCGCGGCATACGGTAGATACAGACATTCAGAAAAGACCCGATCAGCAGACCGACCGCGGCAACAAAAAGGTAGAGAACCATCTAGGTGCCCGTTCGGCTCAATTCATCGATTTTATGGCCCAGGTCGACGATCTCCTTTTCGAGCCCCTCAATCTCGGCTATCGCACCGAGCACCACCCTGTCCTTCAATATATTCTTTTCGGTGCTGTCCTTCAATTCATACACCCGGCTGCCCAGAGCTGTCAGAAGCTCATTCTTCTTCCGGTCTATCCCGTCCGACTTGAACAGCAGCTTTATAACCGCAATCTCAATGTTCAGTCTCTCGGATAAAACACCGGAAAACCAGCGTATCCGCTCTATGCCCTGCAGAAAATCGGTCCTGAGTTTCCTCAGCATGAAACCTCCTATTCCTGTACCGGCGGTATCTCTTTCTTCAGACCTTCTTTTTTCAGGCTCGTTTCAAGGGCCTTGTCAGTCTCTTCCATCCTGATCTTGGAGTACTCCGTATCACTGATGATGTCAATGTCCCAGCCGGTCAGCTTCATGGCAAGACGCACATTCTGCCCCTTCTTGCCGATCGCAAGAGAGAGCTGCTGGTCGTTGACAACCACCATCGCGGTTTTTGTCTCATCGTTGATGCCGATCTTGTCGATCTGGGCCGGGCTGAGCGCGCGAGATATGAGCATCCTCGGGTCATCGGTCCAGGGAATGATGTCAATACGCTCTCCCCTGAGCTCCCTCACAATGGTCTGCACCCTGGTACCCTTCATCCCGACGCAGGACCCGACAGGGTCAATGGCCGTATCCCGCGAGAAGACCGCAATTTTCGTCCGCTCACCCGGTTCCCGGACAATATTTCTGATCTGCACCAGCCCCTCGTTGATCTCCGGGACCTCCATCTTGAACAGCCCGGCGACGAACTCAGGGGCGGTCCTCGATACGACGATCTCAGGCCCCTTCGCGCTGATCCTGACGTCGGTCACGATGGCCTTGGCCGTATCGCCCCGCTTCAGGTTTTCGCTCGGGAGCGTCTCCTTTATCGGGAGCGTCGCCTCCGCCTTGCCGAGGTTGAGGAAATAGGCACCCTTCTCCCGCCGCATAACGACACCGGTGACGATCTGGCCCGCCTTGTCCTTAAACTCGTTAAAGATAACGTCACGCTCAGCCTCGCGCACCCTCTGAAAAATAACCTGTTTGGCCGTCTGGGCTGCTATCCTGCCAAGGTCATGAAGGTCCAGGGGCAGTTCCACGGTATCGCCCTCGTTTTTGTCTGCGGAGATCTTCTGCGCATCGGCAATCGATATCTCCTCAGCAGGGTCCTGGGGTTCTGCAACGACTGTTTTTGTCTCGTAAAGCTTAATATTGCATTTCTGGCGGTCGATATTCAGAAATATATTCGACCTGCCGCCGTACTTTTTTCTCATGGCTGACAGGAGCGCCGACTCAAGCGCCTCGATGAGGATCTCCTTCGAGATCCCCTTTTCCCTGCTGATCTGATCTATAACGTGACAAAGTTCCTTGGTCATCATAGTTCTATCTCCAGACGTGCTTTCGAGATTTGTTCAAAAGGTATACTCACCTCTCTGCTGCCATCCACCAACACGGCTACGGCATGCTCATCGACTGCCTGTATTCTTCCAATCAGAAAAGTCTCACCCTCGATCTTCTCCCTCGTCACGATACGTACAAGCTTACCGATACTCCGCGAAAAATCCTTGTTCGTCTTTAGCGGTCTGTCAAGCCCCGGAGAGGAAACCTCAAGGACATACCGCGTGCTGATCGGGTCTTCCACATCAAGCAGAGCCGACAGAGCCCTGCTGAACTTTGCACAATCCTCCAGCGTGACCCCCCCCGGCTTATCAAGAAAGATCCTGACAACCGTTCTACGGGCATTACCCGCCAGCTCGATATCAACGATATCGACTTCGAGCTGTCCGGCAACCGGACCCGCCAGTTCTGTTAGTCTCTCTTTTACCGTTGCCATATTCTATAAAACAAAAGAGTGGGATCGCCCACTCTTCGTAACAGGAAATTCAGATTCGGTTTACATGTTACAATAGCAGAAAAAAGAGAAAAAAATCAATACCTTTCTCGATCGGCGTCTAACGTGACATCCGGTGAGTATGCTATAATGACAGGCAATGAAAAGATGTTTCCGGAGGATAAAAGAGTGAAGCCGGGACAGCCGGATCTGCTGCTCATGAAGGGCAACGAGGCCCTGGCCGAAGCGGCCCTGCAGGCAGGCTGCCGCTTTTATGCCGGCTATCCCATAACGCCTCAGAACGAAATACCCGAATATATGTCGCGCAAGATGCCCTCCTGCGGCGGAACCTTTATCCAGGCAGAGAGTGAACTGGCATCCATCAATATGGTTTTTGGCGCCTCAGCCGCAGGCATTCGTGCCATGACCTCCTCAAGCGGTCCAGGTATCAGCCTGATGCAGGAGGGCATCTCATTTCTTGCAATGGCCGAACTGCCGTCGGTCATTGTCAACGTCCAGAGGGGCGGTCCCGGACTGGGGAATATTACCGCCAGCCAGGGGGATTATTCTCAGGCTGTCAGGGGAGGCGGGCATGGGGACTACCGGTGCATCGTCTATTCACCCTATAATGTTCAGGAGATGTGGGACCTCACCATCCGCGCCTTTGATAAGGCCGATCAGTATCGCATCCCCGTGATAATTCTCAGCGACGGAGTAATCGGCCAGATGATGGAGCCGTTCCTCCCGAAACCTCACAGCAGGCCGAAGCTTCCCAAAAAAGACTGGACCCTCGGAGGCTGCCGGAAGAGGGCCCCCCGGGTAATCAAGACCCTCTTTATGGGCCAGGGGGAACTGGAGGCCAGAAACAAAGCGCTCATGGATAAATATCGCGCAATCAGCCGGCATGAAGTAATGTACGATACCCATCAGACAGACGATGCGGAGATGGTCGTTGTCGCCTTCGGCATTGCTGCTCGAATCACCCTTTCGGCCATGAAGGAGCTCAGGGCAGCAGGAAAAAAAATCGGTCTTTTCAGGCCGGTCACCCTGTTCCCATTTCCGGAAAAGGACCTGGCCCGTATCGCCCGGGGGAAGACGATCATGGTCGTCGAGATGAATGCCGGGCAGATGGTTGACGATGTGAGGCTGGCTGTCAACGGGAGTTCGCCGGTGCTTTTCTACGGCAGGCCCGGCGGCGTGGTCTTTACCCCTGAAGATATACAGCACAAACTCCAGATGGCGTACCGCACATATATCAGACGGTAGCATTGGCACCTGCGGCAGCCCCGACTTTCCACTGAAACACGCCAGATCAGGATCAGCATACAGGCCAAAATCTGTATGAGCAGAATATCCGGCGGGAATGCCGGAGGCTGTCTTCAGCCGCCTGCGCCTGCAGCGGGTTCATGTGCTTTCATGCTGATTGGTGATATAATTACCTGTGATGATCAAGATACTTATCGCAGATGATCATACCATTGTCCGTGAAGGACTAAAGCAGATCCTGGCTGAGACTGCTGACATGGTTGTGACCGACGAGGCGATCAACGGGCTTGACGTCGTTGAGAAGGCATCGAAACAGCATTTCGACGTTGTGCTCCTCGATATCTCGATGCCCGGCAGAAACGGCCTTGACGTCTTGAAACAGTTGAGGGCCGAACACCCGCACCTCCCGGTCCTGATCCTGAGCATGTATTCCGAGGAACAATATGCAATGAGGGCGCTGAGGGCCGGCGCGGCCGGGTACCTGACAAAGGACAGCGCCTCCGAGGAACTGATCCTTGCAATCAGAAGAATCTCCTCCGGCAAGAAATACCTGGGGCCGTCTCTGGCCGAGAAACTGGCGGTCTACCTCGAACATGGCGAGAACAAGCCACTGCACGAGGCCCTGTCGGACCGTGAATATCAGGTGATGTGCATGATCGCCTCAGGCAAGGCTGTGAAGGAGATCGGACAGGAGCTGAACCTCAGCGTAAAGACCATCAGCACCTATCGTGCGCGGATCCTTGACAAAATGCGGATGAAGACCAACGCCGCCCTTACCCATTATGTTATCCAGAACAGCCTGATCGAGTAGGACTCTCCGACAGCAGGGTCATTTCTTCCGTTGCTTTGCTTCGTCCCACAGGGCGTCCATTTCGGCAAGGGTCATGTCGGAAAGATCCCTGCCCTGTTCTTTGGCCGACATCTCTATGTAACGAAAACGCGAAATAAACTTGCTGATCGTCTTTCTGAGGGCCTCTTCAGGGTTCAGCCCGATAAACCGGGCAATATTGACCAGCATAAACAGCACGTCGCCAAGCTCATCCTCTGTTTCCTCAATATTTTTCCCGTGAAATGCGGACTTGAATTCATCGATCTCTTCATCGAGTTTCCCGAGCAGGTCGTCCGGCCTCTCCCAGTCAAACCCGACCTTTGAGGCCCGGGCCTGGAGTTTCTGTGCCTGCAGAAGTGCCGGGAGCGCCACCGGAACTCCTTCGAGGATGGAATCCTTTTGTTTACCCTCCCGCTTCTTGTGTTCATCCCACTTCAGCAGTACCTCTGCAGAAGACCTCACGTCTGCATCCCCAAAGACATGCGGATGGCGGCTGATCATCTTCCCGGCAATCCCCCCGATAACGTCAGAAAGCGTAAACTCGCCCTGCTCGGCCGCTATCTGGCACTGGAAGACTATCTGGAACAGCAGGTCCCCCAGCTCTTCCCTGAGAGCCTTCGGATCCCTCCCGTCGATCGCATCGAGCACCTCATAGGCCTCTTCGACAATGAAGGGCTTGAGAGACGCCCGTGTCTGCTCCCTGTCCCAGGGGCATCCTTTTTCGCTGCGCAGTTCCTTCATGATACTGACCAGTTCACTGATATCCATAGAGGTCTATATTAGGAATTACCCGGATTATTGTCAAACCGCAACCCGGTATATCTCTGTCTTCCCCGCATCCACGAGGGGAGGCTGTGTCATAATAGCTCATGGTGCATTCCCTCTATATCCACATACCTTTCTGTGTCAGGAAATGCCTTTACTGCGATTTCCTCTCGATGCCCCATGACAGCGGAACTGCGGAGCGCTATGTCGGGGCCCTCTGCAGAGAGTTGTCACTCAAAAGGGGACTTGCCGGAGAACTCAGAACCATCTATATAGGGGGGGGCACCCCCTCGCTGCTCACCGCAGATCAAATCGGGAGACTCCTTGGATGCCTCGCGGACAATTATGCCGTAGCCGCCGATGCAGAGAGATCGATAGAGGCGAACCCGGGCACCGTAGACAGACAGGCCCTCGAGGCAATCGCGCTGCTCGGCATACGCCGCATCAGCATCGGTGTTCAGTCCTTCAGAGATGAGGAACTGAAGCTGCTGGGGCGGATACATTCAGCCGAGGAGGCTGTCACTGCGATAAAAGAGGCGGGAGAAAGCGGCTTTGACAGCATATCGCTTGACCTTATGTACGGCATACCGGGCCAGACGATAACGGCATGGAAGGATACACTCACCCGGGCCGTCTCTCTCGGCACGGACCACATTTCGACCTACGAACTGACGCCGGAGAAGGCGACCCCTCTTTCAGGGTTTCTGTCGACAGGAAACTTGAGACTGCCGGACGAGGAGGCTGTACTCGATATGTATAACCTGGCGATCGACGTTCTCGGCGCAAAGGGATATCGTCACTATGAGATATCCAACTTCGCACGGCCTGGTCATGAAAGCCGTCATAACCTCAACTACTGGAACCGCGGGGAATATCTCGGCATAGGCGCCGGGGCCCATTCCTTCACCGGGAACCGGCGGTCGGACAACACCGGGGACATTGCCGGCTATACTGAAGCGCTGGCGGGAGGGACGCTGCCCGACCACGCAGACGAACCCGTCACCTCAGAAGAGGCCCTGCGGGAATATATCTTCCTCGGGTTGCGCAAGACCGAAGGCATCTGCCTGGCTGACTCTGCCCTGTCGGGAATAGACCTGAAGACAGCGTCTCAGGACCTGACGGAGACCGGGTACCTTCTGCTGGACGGGGACCGGCTGAGCCTGACCAGAAAAGGCCTTGTTGTCTCGAACACGGTGATCGTGGACCTGCTGACTGCGCTCGGACTGTAACCGCTATGCCTTGAGCTTCTTTAACAGCCAGGCCATGTTCTGCCCGAGATCTCTGAAGGTCTTCATCCCCTCCTCGTCGTTCAGTATTTCGCCCGGATTTCTGCCTATACCTATGTTCCAATATGACGATCCCGGCACAATCATATTGCCGATTCCGAAAAAGAGGTTGATGTTCTGATAGACGTTGACAGCACCCGCCCTCCGTGCGGCAACGACTGCGGCACCGGCCTTGCGGGAAAAAAGGTTGCCGTTAGCCCGGGAAATGAGCCCGGCCCGATCGATCAGCGCCTTCACCTCCGACGAGACATTCGCAAAATACGTCGGCGAACCGATAATGATGCCGTCGGCACTCACCATCTTCTCGACGAAGCCGTTGAGGTCGTCCTTCTGAATGCAGCGTTTATCCTTTGTTTCGAAGCATTTGTAGCAGGCCCTGCAGCCCCGGATATTCGAACTGCCGAGCTGGAGAACTTCTGTTTCGATGCCTTCTTTCTCCAACTCCCCGAATACGGTCCTGATCGCCGCAAAGGTATTGCCTTCTTTTCTCGGACTTCCGTTAAAACCGATAACCTTCATCATTTTCTCCTGGTCAATAAGATGTCTTGACTATAACACAATCGTCGCCGCACCGGAAGTATACTCAGGCCTTGCCGCTGCCGTGGACCAGTCTGCCGAGGTCAACGCCGATAGTTGCGGCTGCATGCTTCCACCGTTTCTCGACAGGGAGCTTGAAAATCAGGTCGGCGTCCAGGGGCGCAACCAGCCAGCTGTCCATCATCAATTCCTCCTCGAGCTGGTTTGAGGTCCAACCGGCAAATCCAAGGGCAAAAAAGTACTGTTTTGGTCCCCTCCCCGCAGCAATATCGTGCAAAATTTCCTTCGAGGCAGTCACCGCTACATTCCTGCTTATCTTCATCGGCCCATACTTGGCGTCAAAGGGGGAATAGATGACATAGCCCTGCTCCGGCCGGACCGGTCCGCCGAAGTGCACCGGCATGTCCACAAGTGATTCCCTCAGATCGAAGGCTGTCAGCAGAGGCATATAGCTCTTCATCAGGACGCGGTTCAGGATAATGCCGAAGGCCCCCTCCTCCGAATGTTCGCAGAGCAGTATAACGGTATGCCTGAAATTCAGATCGTCGAGACCGGGCACGGCAATAAGAAGCTTCCCTGCCAGTTTGTGTATGTTCATTTCTTCATTTATAGCATTGATCGCTTGCAATGTATAGCCTCCATGTCTTAATATTTTTTGACCATGGACTACCCGACGCGGATACAACTCATCGATACTCACTGCCACCTGGAGATGGAGCAGTTCGACGGAGACCGCGATGAGATGATCCGAAGGGCCGAGGCAGCGGGCATCGCGACGATGATCACGGTCGGCTCTGATCTGAGCTCAACAGCACGGGCCCTTGAACTGGCAGAGCGGTATCCGGCCCTCTTCGTCTCGGCCGGTGTCCATCCCCACGAGGCGAGACGTGCCGGCGACGATGCATTCGAAAAACTCAGGTCGTACACGGCACACCCGAAGATAGTCGCGATCGGAGAGACCGGCCTCGACTATCACTATGACCACTCCCCCCGTGATGTCCAGAAGACCGTGTTCAGACGACACCTCGAACTGGCCGCCGAATGCGGCCTGCCGGCCATTATTCACTGCAGGGAGGCCTGGGACGACACCGTCGGCATCCTCAAGGAGTCAGGAACCTCCCGGGGGGTGCTCCACTGCTTTTCCGGCGACAGAAAAATGGCTGCCGAGGTCATATCGCTCGGCTACCATGTCTCGATCGCTGGACCCGTCACCTTCAGAAAAGCCGACGACCTCAGGGAGGTGGCACGGCTCGTGCCGGACGAATACTTGCTGATCGAAACCGACGCACCCTATCTTTCACCCGAGCCTTTCAGAGGCAGGAGAAATGAGCCGGCGTCTATGATCCATACGGCACGCCGTATCGCTGAACTCAGGGGCATCAGTCTGGACGATATCGCCCGGATCACCACCCTCAACGCCCGACGGCTCTTCAGCCTGGGACAGACCGCCCGGCCAGCCGAGATCGCCTATGCCATCCGTGACAGTCTCTACCTGAACATAACCAACCGCTGCACCAATGCCTGCACTTTCTGCGTAAAGTTCCATACCGACTACGTCAAAGGGCATAATCTCAGGCTCGACCATGAGCCATCCGAGGATGAAGTGCGGACAGCAATCGGCGACCCTGCCCGATACAAAGAAATCGTCTTCTGCGGCTACGGCGAGCCCCTGAGCCGGCTTGAGGTCGTCAAGGGAGTTGCCTCATGGATCAAGAAGCACCACGGAAGGGTCAGGGTCAACACCAATGGCCAGGCAAACCTGATTCACGGGAGAAATATCGTTCCTGAGCTTAAGGGGCTTGTAGACAGCATCTCGATAAGCCTCGATGCTCAGGACGAGGAGACCTACGTGAAGATATGCCGGCCGGTGTTTCCCCATGCCTTCCGCGGAGTCCTTGAGTTTATCCGCGCGGCAAAGGAGGTAATTCCCGAGGTGAGAACAACGGTTGTCGCCATGGACGGTGTCTCCGTCGATAAATGCAGAGCGATCGCCGGGGAACTGGGAGTCGGCTTTACGGTGCGAACACTCGATGTCGTGGGCTGAACCCTTCGACCCAGATCAGAAATGCCCTGACCACGGCAGGATCGAACTGGGAGCCTGAACACCGTTCAATCTCCTTGACCGCACTATCCCTCGGCATCATCTTCCGGTAGGGCCTGTCGGAGGTCATGGCATCGAAGGCATCGGCAACAGCCAGAATGCGGGCCATGAGCGGGATCTCCTCCCCCCTCAACCCGTAGACACCATTCTGCCCGTCCCAGTGTTCGTGATGGTACTTGATGCTCAGAATTATATCCTTGAACTGCTTCAGCTCCACGAGTATTTCCGCACCCAGTGCCGGGTGGCGCTGTATCTCCAGCCATTCGGAGTCATCGAGCGTGCCGTTTTTGTTCAGGATCTCCTTGGGGGTGGCTATCTTGCCGATATCGTGCAGCAGGGAACAGATCTGCAGCTTTTCGATTACCTCATCCGGTTGTCCCATCACCCTGCCTATGCCCACCGCATACTCGGTAACACGCTCAGTATGTCCCGCTGTCCAGCAGGATGAGGCCTCAAGGGCCTTGACCAGTGAGCGTATGGCCCCGACCAGAAGCGACTCAAGCTCCCCATAGAGCAGGGCATTTTCGATCGCCATACCCGCCTGAGAAGATATCGCCATCAGCAATTTCGAGTCGCTCGAAAAAAACTCGTCATCGCATTGTTTGTCTGCAGCGACAAGGGCCCCGATGACCCGTGTTTTGCCGATGATCGGACAGACCATAAGCGAGCGGTGTCCCGGGAGATAGTCCCGGTACACGGTATCTGCCAGCCGGCAGAAGGCCGACGGTTTCTTTGCCTCGATCGCCTTCCAGATCACTCCTTCATCCCGGGGGAATTCCCGGGCCCTGTCCCAGGTCCCCCTGGCGGTTTTCGTGAAAAGCCTTTCAGCACCTTCGTCCATGAACAGCACCGCAGCCGTATCCACCCCTATCGACGTCACTGCCTCGTCAGCCACCCGGGCGCATATCTCATCGATGCTCAGAAAGGAAAAGACCTCAGAGAGCCGGTAGAGGAGTGATATCTCCTCGTAGACATTCGACAACTCGCGGACGGTAAGCGAAAGATCGCTCTCAGGCTCCGGCATTGCCCAGCGTCTCCCGTACCATCTCCAGCAGCATCTTCGGGCTGAACGGTTTCGTGATATACCGTTCTACGCCAATCTGCCTGCCCAGCTGTTCGTCGGCGTCCTGCCCCTTGGCAGTGAGCATAAAAACCGGTATCTGTTTCAGCGCATCGTCCTGTTTCAGCACCCTGCAGATGTCAATGCCGCTGACCTCCGGCATCATCCAGTCGAGGATGACCAGGTCGGGCTTCTCCCGGCCGACAACCTCGACAGCAGACCTGCTGTCCCTCACTGTCACAACGTCGAGGCCCGCCTTTTTCAGCTTGTCCTCGATCATCATCAGGATAAAAGGTTCATCATCGATGACAATGACCTTGCTCATGATGACACGTTCTCCGGCAAATACAGACTTACCTCAGTGCCTCTGCCGAGTTCGCTCCTGATTTCCATCGTTCCTCCATGAAGTCTGATAATCTCGTTGCAGAGAAAGAGTCCCAGTCCCGTGCCCTTGAGCCTTTCTCCATGCCGGCCGCGGTAAAAACGCTCCCGCAGGTGGGGAATATCTTCGTCAGGTATCCCCCAGCCATTGTCCTTCACCACAATCTCAATACCATCTTCCTTCTTTCCCGCAATGATTTCCACCCTGCACCCGATTTCAGAATACATCAGGGAATTATCGATGATATTGATCAGAACCTGTTTGAGCTTCGGACCGTCTCCGGTGACGGTCGTTACCTCCTGCAGATCATAGCGGATCGAAGCCTCTTTCTTTTCACGGGCAGTCTCCAGCGATCCCATAACCTCATCGAACAGGACTCGCAGGTCAAGGGGCTCCGGCCGGACCGTCTCCAGCCCGCTTTCGATCCGCGCAATGCTCAGCAGATCAGAGACCATGTCCGAAAGCCGCATGCCTTCTCTCAGGATGGTCTGTAGATACTGCTTTTCACGCTCTGCATTGAGGTCGCCCTCCAGTATCATTTCGGTCATCCCGACGATGGCGGAAAGCGGGGTCCTGAATTCATGCGAAACAGAGCGGACAATCTCGGTCTTCATGCGGTCAATCTCCTTCTCCCTGCTGATGTCACGGATAAGGTTAACCACCCCGGTGACCGCTCCGGCTGCATCCAGCACCGGGGTCCCGATGATCAGAACCGACAGGCGTTCACCGGAAACCGTTGACATAACGGCGTCCCGGCTCGTGCTCTTCCCGGACAGGGCAGACTCAAGGCATTCTCCGATGGTTATTCTCAGGTCCAGGTTCTCCGCTGTATGCCGGAGAGCATCGCAGACGGTCAGCCCTACCGCTTCTTCGGCCCCAATGCCGGTCATCTGCTCAAAAGCCCGGTTGATGGCGATAATCCTGCCCTGTGTGTCGACGGTCACAATACCATCTGTCACACTCTGTACGATCGTATTGGCTATGCCCTTTTCATTGATCGACCGCACATAGTAATCGTAGCGCTCGAGTGAAACAGCCAGCATATTGGCGATGATCCTCAGGAAATGCAGCTCTTCATCCCTGAAATCCCTCGCACGCCGATAATACAGCGTAAACACCCCGACCGTCTTGTCTCCAATGTGCATCGGCACGGCAAGAGCCGACTGGTAGCCGAGGCTGCCGAGCTCCTCCGGGATATAAAACCGTGAACCCGACCTGATATCCGCTATCTGGACGGGTGCGCGCTTTTCTGCTGTATAGCCCTCGATGGAACTGACGCCCCGGGGGTAGAGAACCCGGTCTTCGAGATCTTTCGAAGCAGACGAGGCCCGGAGGATATAATTGTCACCACGGTCTCTGACCAGCAGCCAGGTAAAGTCCGCGTTGAACATGCCCCGGATAACCTCGAGTACGTTGCCGATGATATAGCGGAGATCGACAGCCGAGCCGAGTTTCGTTGTCAGTGCAAGGAGCTGGCCATGCTCCTCATCGCGGCGTTTGCGCTGCTGCTCATACATATCCCGCATCTTTTCATACAGTTTTATATTTTCCAGTGCAATGCCGGTCATTTCGCCGATGGAATTCAGGATATTCTCTTCCTCGGTCGTGAAGACATGCTGCTTGAAACTGAAGAGACAGAAGACCCCGATAATGCGTTCCTTGCCCCGGACCGGGATACAGCAATACCCCTTCATGCCCGAATGTTTCATGAGCGACCGCTCGATTCTGGAATCTTTCGAGATGTCGGCCGTCGTGATGATCTGCCCGGTGACCGCCACCTTCCCCGGAATATCCTCCCCCATCCGGATCCTTCCGATCATCCTGATATATTCCTCCGATATGCCGCGGTGATACTGACAGACCATGTCCCTCTTCAGTTCGTCGATAAAGAATATACCGCCACCATCCATCTTGAGCATTTCGATCATCCGGTCAAGGACGTTCATGAATATTTCATCCGCCCGCAGCGACCTGTTGAGAATACCCGCAATACTGTTGAGGGCAATGAGTTCGCGGTTTTTGAGGAAGATCTCCTCCTCGTGCCTGATCCTTTCGGTAACATCCCTGATCAGCTCTATGACCTGTATGACATTCCCCGCAGCATCCTTGATCGGCGTCGCGACGATCTCATGAAACCGTCTTTCGCCTGCCGGTCCACTATGCTGGTGTGTTGTCCGGAAGTTCCTGCCCGTAAGAAATACGCTCTGCGCAGGGCATTCGTAACCCTCGGCCCAACACGGTTTGTTCATGTCGTGGGAGACAGCGTAACAGTATTGGCCAACAGGCGAACCCGTGACATGCTCCAGGGCCCTGCGGTTTGCCGTGACGATGCGATAGTCCTTGTCAATCACCAAAAGCTGGTCTTCGATGCTGTTTACCACGGTCTCGACATAGTCCCGGGACCGCTCAAGCTCGCTCCGGAACTCCTTCTGGTCCCTGAAATCCTTGAAGATGCCTATCTTGCCGACCACCCTGTCATCGACCATGATGGGAGCCCCGCTGATCAGGACCGGCAGCGGAGACCCGTCACGGGTGATGAAATTCACCTCGTAGATGGAGGGCGCCCTTTTTTCAGTCCGTTCCAAAAGCTGGGTGCGGATGACCGCCGCATTCTGCTCGTCAAAATAGTCATAGATCAGGGACCCGATCACCTCATCCCGGCTGTACCCGAAGAGCCTGATGAAGGCGGGATTGACGTCGGCCACACGGTTCATTTCATCCACAACCCAGAGCGGGTCAAGCATGGCATCGACGTAGGTATTCTTTTTCTGAAGATCGAGCGTCTTCTCCCTCAGGGACGCAGCCATCTCATTGAACGCACGGGTGACAGCCGCCAGCTCATCATCACCGGCCACGCGGAGCGAAACGTCAAGATCCCCCCCGCTGATCGACCTGGCACCCCTCTGCAACTCCTTCAGAGAGACGAGCATCTTCCGCGACAAGGCTATCGAAAGCATCAGCGCCATGACCAGGATATAAAAAGAGTACGGAATAATCTGTTCAAGCAGCCGGGAGGTGAACTCATGATGCATCTTTTCATATTCCTGGTTTTCAGGAGGTTTCACCGCCTCTTCCTCTGCGATCATCTTATTCACCTGACTGATGACCGTAAAGGTGAGCGGTACGGTTATCATGGCCGCAAAGACCAGAAAGATGAGGATAAGGCGATAGATAAGCCTGGTTCTGAACATCAGACGATATTCCGCATGAAATACATCAGGAGAATAACCACGCCCCACACAAGAAAGAGTACCCCCAGCGGCGTGACGCCCTTATCGATAACCGCATCAAAATCAACGCAATAACCTATGGCAGCAAGGCCCGCCGAGAGGCAGAACCCGCTGAGGTCCTTCAGTTGTCCCAGAAAAGGACTGAGGATACCGGTCGTATTTACCACAACGGCACCGGCGAGGAACACCACCACAAACCAGGGGATATTCGCCCGCTTCTTTTCTTTGTCGGAAAGAAATACCGCGGCAGTCACCAGGAAGAAGAGAAACGAGATGCGGATGAGCTTTATCTTCACCGCCTGGTCCAGGCATTCGGGACAGACGCTGCCCGCAGCGACTTTCACCTGTCCCAGCATCGGGAGCGTTGTGCCGGCCAGAAAATTAAACTCGCCCCTGGTCAGAGAGAACAGGTTATTGATGATCGGGTAGAATATCATGCCCGTCAGCCCGAGCATCATGACCGATATGATAGAGACAGAGGTTTCCTCCCTGCGTGCACCAATCAGGGGTGAAATAACCGCAATGGCAGTAGCACCACAGACCGACAAGCCCGATGAGAGAAGAATAGCTGTTGTTTTATTAATGTTGAAAACCCTCGACAGCAGCATGGTCAGGCCGAACAGCGCAAGGAAGACAAGCAGGATAAGAAAAAGAAAGGTACTGCTCATCTGACCGACCGCCACCTGTGTCCCGTAAAGCGCAATACCGGCGGGAAGCATAACACTGATGACACCTTCGATGCCGGTGCGGACCGAGTCGCTCCGCGTGAAGAGATTGCCGATGAACATCCCGGCGATGATCGAAACGACCAGGCTGTCAAATGAGGCATTGACCCGTGACAGCGCCGAAGACATGGCAGCGATCAGCAACGCCAGTCCGACACCAGGGAAATAGTGCCTAAGAACCATGTCTGCGTCTCATGACGATACTGGAATGTGCTGCATTGCACATCAGGAACAACTGCCGAAAAATGACGGGAGCGCCGAAAAAGGGGCTGAACCTTCCGTGCCATCGGCAAGCCTCTTCCACCTGAATTCTCCGGCAGCGAGTTCATCGTCACCAATGATAACAACATGCCCGGCTGCAAGACGGTCGGCCTTCCTCATCTGGCTCTTGAGGGACGCGGTATGATCGCCCAGTTCGGCCCATATACCCGACGATCTGAGCCCGTCGGCAATGCGCAGACCTTCATGCAGGGCCTTTTCGCCCAATAGCGCAATAAACAGAGCAGGAGCAGGTTGCACTGCAGGGAGCGACTTTTTTATGAGTTCCGCAATTCTCTCCATCCCCACCGCAAATCCAAATGCCGGGACATCAGGACCGCCGCACTCCCTGACGAGCCGGTCATATCTGCCGCCGGCGGCAACCGCATTCTGCGCCCCAAGGTCGCCGCTGAGCACCTCAAAAGCGGTCCGCGTATAATAGTCAAGCCCCCGGACCATTTCATGGTTTACGACAAAAGGTATCTCGAGCTTCGAGAGCAGCCGCCGGAGTGTTTCGAAGTGGTCGCTGCAGTCTGCGCAGAGGTGGTCCACCACCCTGGGGGCTCCCTGCCGCAGCGCAATGCACCGCGGGACCTTGCAGTCAAGGATACGCAACGGGTTCCGGGAATGCCGGCGCTGACAGTCGGGGCAGAGCTCCGCCTGCCGGTCCCCGAGAAAGCCGATTAGGGCCTGCGTGTAGTCCGGTCTGCAGGCCGTGCAGCCGATCGAGTTCACCTGTACGGTCAGTTCAGACAGTCCAAGCCTCCGGAGAAAGTGGCGGAGCATCGAGATCACCTCGGCATCAAGCGATGGGGAGGCCGACCCGAACGCCTCGACGCCTATCTGGTAAAACTGCCGGAACCTCCCCGACTGGGGACGCTCGTAGCGGAACATCGGGCCGATGTAATAAAACTTTTGGGGAGGAGGAAGGGTGTGAAGCTGGTTTTCGATATAGCACCGGACGACGGAAGCAGTTCCCTCCGGTCTGAGCGTTACACTCCTGCCCCCCTTGTCTTCAAAGGTATACATCTCCTTATCGACGATATCCGTACCCTCACCAATGCCGCGGGCAAAGAGGCCGGTCGATTCCGCAATCGGGGTCCGCACCTCCTTGAATCCGTATGAAGAAAAAAGCGCGGCCGCGGTGCTTTCGATCGTCTGCCAGACATAGATATCAGGAGGCAGGACGTCGCGCATGCCCTTCAGTGCGCGATATTTTTCAGCCGAACTCACTCAGCAGGTTCCTCTTCCCGGCCCTCTCCTTCGCGGTAGACATCAAAATCGAGCATCCTCGTATGGTTTTCGATCAGCCTCTTCAACTCTTCCTTGAAATGACGTCTGACCCCCTTGAGGTCGACGATATCCTCATGGATCTTGATGACCTTCTCCTGGGCGTCCTTTATAAGACTGTCGGCCTTGAGCTCAGCCTCCTTGATAAGGAGTTCAGCCTCTTTCCGTGCATTGCTCTTGTAATCCTCAACCATCTGTTGAGCTGTCACGAGGGTCTCCCGCAGGGTCGCCTCCATATCCTTATATTCCTTTATGTGGCTGTCGGAGCGCTGCACATTCTCCTTGAGGTTCGCGTTTTCGCGGAGGAGCTCCTCCATTTCCTCACGGATAACCTCGAGAAATGCATAAACTTCCTCGACATCAAAGCCTCTGAACTTTACCGGAAAGTTCTTCTGCTGAATATCAAGCGGTGTTATTCTCATATCTCATCCTCCTAGAATCGTTTGCCAATTTCTATCAAAGTCCCGACCAGAAACGTCTGCGCGAATATAATAGCAAGAATGACGACCAATGGGGAAATATCTATCGGCCCGAGGCGATAGCCGATCAGGCGGCGAATCGGCCTGAAGACCGGCTCCGTGACCGAATAGAGAAACCGGACGATCGGGTTGTATGGATCCGGATTTACCCAGCTGATGAGTGCCGAAACAATCACGATCCACTTATAGGTCCCCAGCAGTATATCGAGGATCTGTGCAATGGCGATAATGAATTTGCCGAAGACAAACATTATTTTGTCCTCCCCAGTTCCTCGGCCCTGATTCTCGCAGACTCCAGCGCCGCCAGCACAACGTCCTGCAGTCCCTTTTCTGCAAAGGTTCTGAGGCCGGCCTCGGTCGTGCCGCCGGGAGAAGTCACCATCTTCCGGAGCTTTTCAGGCGGCATGCCTCCTTCAAGCAGTTTTGCTGTCCCAATCAGCGTCTGGACGGCAAGTTCCGATGCCTCCGCGCTCCCGAGTCCCATCTTTTCACCGGCTGAGGTCATCGCCTCAACAAACAGGGCAACAAAGGCAGGACCACTGCCCGAGACCGCAGTCACCGCATTCATCTGGCGCTCGGGAAGGGTCATCACCCTGCCAACCGACATCAATATGCTCCTGACGGTATCCAGCTCTCTGCCGGTGAAGCACTCGCAGAGGGATATCACCGACATCCCCTCCTGGACAAGGGCCGGGGTATTGGGCATCACCCTGATCAGCTTGTCCGTCCTGAGACGTGCACCGAGGTACGCGAGCGTGATACCTGCGGCTATCGAGACGACCGTCTTTGAGTTGTCGACGAGACCTGAGACCTCATCCATGACGCTGTCGATGATCTGCGGCTTCACCGCCAGAATAATAATATCGCACGCCGAGACCAGATCCGCATTCGATCCGGTTGTCCTGACCCGGTATTCCGTCTCCAGAAAAGACCTGCGGTCGGCTGTTGGTTCGGAGACCATGATCTCCTCCTTCCCGCCTCCCATCCGTACGCCTTTTATCAATGCCTCGGCCATGTTGCCGCCGCCGATAAATCCGATCATTTCTCCTCCTCCTTGCGCTCTCCAAATAATGCAGTACCCACCCGCACGAGGGTCGCCCCCTCCTCTATTGCTACCTCAAAGTCATGGGACATGCCCATCGACAGTTCCTTCATGCTGAAGCCCGAGGCCTCTATCCGCGCACGGAGCTCCCGAAGTGCCTGGAAATACGGTCTGGTCTCCTCAGGGTCCTCAAAATAAGGAGGTATGGTCATTAGTCCCTCCACCTGAAGGTGCTTCATGGCGTCCGCCGCCTCGACCAGCCCGGGAACGCTTTTCTGATCAGCGCCGTGTTTGCTTTCTTCCCCGGACAGTTTCACCTCGATCAGCACATGCTGAATCTTGCCTGTCCTGGAGGCCTCCTCATTGATCAGAGAGGCAAGCTCAACGGAATCAACCGAATGTATGAGGTCAAACAAAGCGACCGCCGTCTTTACCTTGTTTTTCTGCAGGTGGCCGATAAGGTGCCAGGTCAGCGCTGCGCTTCCGGCCATGGCCCCGACCTGCGGTATCTTCTCCCTGGCAACCTGCACCCGGCTTTCACCGAACTCCCTCAGCCCGTTGTCGACAGCCGCAGCAACTGTTTCAGCCGGGACCTGCTTCGTAACAGCCACCAGCCGCACCGTTGAAAGTTCCCTCTCGGCCTTCATGGCGGCCCGGGCCATGCGTGTATAGATCGTCTTTATCGCATTAAAAAGGTCTGAATCTGCCATTTTTTATCTCTGTATTATGAACCATACGCCAAAAAAAATCAGGAAAATCCCGCAGATAGAGAGCATAACGCGATAGCCCTGGTCACCGATGAGGTTCCTGCCCTGCGATACTGCCCAGGATATCAGACTATACCAGGCCAGATCCGCCGAGAGGTGCCCCACAAAAAAGGCCAGCACCCCCGGAATGCCGAATTTCATGGCACTCATCAGATAACCAAGACCGATCGTGAGCCACCAGATGACCCAGTAAGGGTTCGATAGGCTGCCGAGTATGCCCACCAGAACAGGATGCATGCCACGCGGCCCGGCCTGACCGACATCGAATTCGAGCCTCATCTTCCTGATGTCTTTCAGCATCATCACGCCCATGAAGATCAGGATGATACCGCCAGCAATGCTCACCACCATACGCGCATTGTCCGTCAAAAGAAAGGGGGCGACCCCGAAAAAAATCAGCAGGACTATCAGCACCTCCAGAATGCCGTGCCCCAGGATCAGCAGCGGACCTGCAATAAATCCCCTTCGTGCGGACTCGCTGATCGTAACCGTAAAAAGCGGACCGGGCACCAGCGCACCAGAGAGCGCCAGCATGAAGGATGACGCTGCTATCAGGATCAGCGTCATCCTGTCAGGGCCTCCTGATACTCCTGCCAAAGCTTCTCCGTTGAAATACCGGTGTCGATAAATGACCAGGGGAGCTGTTCGGAAAATGTCTTGTTCCTGAAGACATAATAGTCGTAATCTGCTTTTGCGACAGATCCCGGCCCGAGAGCAAGCATCTGGACAAGGGCTGACGAGTGCCGGTCGCCGACAGAGAAAAGGCCCTGAATATAGGCCTGTTTCAGGACATCATGATATACCTTCACCCCCTTTTCCTGCGATAGCCCCTTTTTGATCTTCCGCTGCCGCTCCTTCACCACGGACGGCTTCTCCATGCCATGCCACTGAAACGGCGTGAACGGCTTGGGTACAAACGTGCTGACGCTCAGAGTGATATGGCCACGTCTGTTCCGGGCCCGTATCTCCCTGACAAGTTCAATTATCCCGTCGATATCCTCTTCAGTCTCTGTCGGAAGTCCGACCATGAAGTAAAGCCTGAGGGTCTCTATCCCGCTGTCGAGTATCAGCCGGGCAGTCTCGAGTATGTCCTCCTCGCTTATTTGCTTGTTAATTGCCCTTCTCAGCCTCGCCGTGCCTGCCTCAGGCGCTATCGAGACGCTTTTGTGACCGGCCATCAGTGCCACAATGTGGCCGCTCCGGGCACTTGCCCGCAGCGACGTGATTGAGAAATCAACGCCCTCAATAGACAAAACCTCCTCCACATGGGCGTAATCACTAAGCGAGGGGCCGATAAGCCCCACCCTTGTCGTCACGTCGAGAGCGCCGGCAATCTCGGCCCTGATATCAGACAGGTCTTTTCTTCTGGGAGGGTTATAGATATGCCCGGCAACACAGAACCTGCACGACCAGGGGCATCCCCTCATCGCCTCGGCCAGGTACATGTCTCCAAACTCCGCCTCCGGCGTGATGATCAGCGGTTTGATCAGACCGCAGGAGAGGTCTCTTACCGTCCGTTTCCTGATGACGGCAGGGGCTGAACCCACGGACCTTCGCCCGGTGACCTGCCGGTCATTCCGGTCATAGGCTATATCATAATACCGCGGGATATAGATTCCCGCGATAGACAGGGCCTCCTGAAAAAGGTCTTCGCGTGTTCCGGAATGCCTGCAGAGTTCGATAAACTCCGGGAGCATCTCTTCCGCTTCTCCCACAAAGCATACATCCATAAAGTCCGCAACCGGTTCGGGGTTATAGAAACAGCAAACCCCTCCTGCAATCACCAGCGGATGGCGGAAGGTGCGCTCAGCGCTTTTGAGCGGCACCTTTGCAAGCGAGAGGATCCTGAGTATGTTCGGATAATCGTTTTCGAACGAAACCGAGAAGGCGATAATATCAAAACGCGAGAGCGGCCTTTGCGACTCCAGGGTGAACAGCTCACTGCCTGTACGCAGATGCAGATCGAGATCACTCTCCGGAGGCAGAAAGGCCCGTTCGCAGACAACGTCAGGCATGGCATTCAGCAACCGGTATACGCCCTGGAATCCGAGGCTGGACATGCCAACGGCATAGGTATTGGGATAGACCAGTGCAATGGTGATCTTGCCCCCGGGGTCTTTAAAGACAGTTCCGCTCTCCTGCGACAGGAGATACTCAGCCTTTTCTATCAGCCGCTGGTCCATCGGATATTATACTGCTTTATAGGGGGCATAATCGTTATTCTGTCTGTCAATGTGGTAATATTCGTGATGGAGATCGTTACCCAGAATAAAAAAGCCTTTCATGACTACGCCATCGATGAGACCATCGAGGCAGGCATCATCCTGACCGGCACCGAGGTTAAGTCCCTGCGTTCCGGCAAGGCAAACCTGAAAGACAGTTATGTGCTCATCAAAAACCTGGAGGCCTTCCTCCTGAACTGCCATATCAGTCCGTATACCCATGGCAATATCATGAACCACGACCCGGTCAGGACAAGGAAACTGCTGCTCCACAGCAGGGAGATCATGAAGCTCCAGGCCAAGACAGCCCAGAAGGGCTATTCGCTCATCCCCCTGAAGATATATTTCAAAGGTTCGCATGCAAAGGTCGAAGTGGGCCTTGCCAGAGGGAAGAAGCAGTATGAAAAGCGCGATACGATCAAGAAAAAGGAATCCGACCGCGAGATAGAAAGGGCGATGAAGAGCAGGAACAGGTAACGTCAGTGCGTGGCTGTCTCGAGGGTCGCCCCTGCACGGTTCACGGCCCTGCAGGGGACCTCGGTATCTGTCCGGGTATTAGTGCCGCAGGAAATAATTTGTTTCATGGTATACTACGGACTCGAGCATGAATGGACCGTCGTCTTTCGAACAGGGTGACCGGGGGAAACGTTGTCTATAAGGCATAAAATCATCTTCTCTTTTCTTGCCGTCGCTCTTCTGATCGGCCTTCTTGGAAGTCTGACATTCTACCGGGATATCGATGAGGCCGAAGATGTTGCACAGCATGAGGCCGCAGCCCTCGCCAAAACAATATCCCTCTTTATAACCATGAATCTCCAGACAACAGGGGCTTCATCCCTCAATGAAATGAACGTGGAACTCCAGCGACTCATCTCCGGCTTCAAGAAGACCCATGACAGGGATATCGTTGTGACGGACATGCAGAAGCTGATCCTCGCGGATGCTGTCCCTTCAGAGATAGGCACCGCATTTCAGCATGACGGGGGCAATGAGGTGGGACTGACGTTGAGAGACGGCATACCCCGGACCTTCGTGGAAATGAGCGAGGCCTACCCCCAGGGCATCAGGGTGATGGTCCTGCCGATAGAACTCAGTTCGGGCAACCGCATCGGCGCGCTCGTCATGGAATATACACCTCTCTACGAGGAAATGCTTGCTGCGACAAAGCACAAGGCAGGGAATTTTCTCCGTGTATTCCTTTTTGCCCTGATTCTGTCCCTCCTCATAGGCTTCGCGATCGCCGAGAGCATATCGACACCCCTGAAAGAAATGACGAACGCCGCTATCAGGCTATCCTCCGGCGACCTCAATACAAGGGTAGTCTATAAATCAAGGGACGAACTTGGTTCATTGGCGGATAATTTCAACACCATGGCCGAAGAGCTGAAAAGCAGGATGGACCAGATAAGGACACTCATCAACGCCATACCCGATATGGCGTATTTCAAGGACGCTGACGGACGGCATGTTGTGGTCAACAGGGCCTTCTCGAAGTTTACCGGTATCACGGAACAGGATGCCGCGGGCAAGACCAATGAGGAACTGTTCCCTCCCGACCTTGCCGAGGCCTGCCGCAGAAGCGACGCAACGGTCATGAAGGGACAGGAGGTTGTTTATCTTGAAGAGACGATGATGAAAGACGGGAAGGAGTCCTGCTTCGAGACGTTCAAGGTGCCGATTTATAGCGATAAAGGGGTCTGCACCGGACTCGTGGGAATTTCCCGCGACGTTACGGAGCACAAGAAATCTGAGTCTGTTCTGAGGGCCAGCGAGGCGAAGCTGCGGCTGCTCTTTGATTCGGCCAGTGATGCCGTCTTTATTATAGGCCCGGGAGGCAGGTTCATGGACGTCAACAAGACGGGACACGAACGTCTGGGATACACAAAACAGGAAATGCTTTCGATGACGGTCGCTCAGATCGATCCGCCTGAGTATGCCGTCAGGGTGCCCGAACGCCTGGCACGCATCAGAGAACGGGGATATGCTGTCTTCGAATCGGCCCATGTGAGAAAGAACGGGACAGTCATGCCTGTAGAGGTCAATGCGCGTCTGCTCGAGCTTGATGGTATACAGGTCTATTTCAGCGTTGTCAGGGACATCACCGAACGCAAGCAGGCGGAAGACATAATCAGGGCAGCGCTCACGGAAAAGGAGATCCTCCTCAAAGAGGTCCATCACAGGGTAAAAAACAACCTGCAGGTGATCGCAAGCATGCTCCAGCTCCAGGCCGGCTATATTGCCGATGATCGCGACAGGACCTTTTTTGATGAAAGCCAGAAGCGGGTGGAGACCATGTCTCTGATACACGAGAAGCTCTATCGTGCAAAGGACCTTGCACGGATCGACTTCAGGGACTATGTGGAGGATCTGGTCGCCAATCTCCTCACCCTGCATACCGGCAGGGCTGACCAGATAGAGCTGCAGCTCGACATCGAGGGTGTCGAACTGGACGTCAACAATTCCATCCCCTGCGGACTGATCATCAATGAGCTGGTCTCGAACTCTCTCAAGCATGCCTTTCCTGCCGGAAAAAGCGGCAGGATCAGCATTGGCATGCGTAGCGCAGACAACGGCGCTGTTACTTTGTCGGTAAGAGATGACGGCGCGGGGTTCCCTGAACAGCTCGATTTCAGAAGCACGAGATCTCTCGGACTGCAGCTGGTTATCTCACTGGTAGCCCAGCTTGAGGGAGAGATTGAACTGGAGAGCTGCAAAGGGACCTGCTTCACCATTCGGTTTGCCCCATGAATTCCATGAAGAACAATAATAGAGCGGAGGGAAAGGCGTTGACACAGCGCAGAATACTGGTGGTAGAGGATGAGGGGATTGTCGTACTCCATATCAAGAAGACCCTGGAAGGTCTGGGATATGACGTAGCGGGCATCGCAAATTCAGGGGATGACGCCATTACAAAGGCGATGGAGATACGGCCCGACCTGGTGCTGATGGATATCGTACTGAAGGGCGCGGTTGACGGCATCGATGCAGCCGAAAACATCCGCGCGCTCTTCAATATCCCGGTTATCTATCTTACGGCCCATGCCGATGAAGCCACACTCCAGAGGGCCAGGGCAACCGATCCCTTTGGGTATATTGTAAAGCCTTTTAGGGAAAAGGACCTCTATATCGCCATCGAGTTCGCCCTGTACAAATCCAGGGCCGAGGCCGATACCAAGAGGCTGCACCATCGGCTTGAAGAAGCCCTTGCTCAGGTAAGGACCCTCAGCGCCCTTCTGCCCGTCTGCCCTTCCTGTAGCAAAGTTCGCGACGATCAGGACTCCTGGATCGAGTTCGAACAGTATGCCAGGAAATACTCCGACACGAGATTTACACAGAACCTCTGTCCTGATTGCACGGACAAGATCTAGACAGCGAATCCCGTCGGTGGACACTCCGGGATACAGGCTTTTTGTGCAAAGGATACGATCCGGGGCCAGACGGGGGGTGTCAAGGCCGCTCTGTGCGGGAGCCGGTGAAGCAGTGTCAAGGACTGCATTCTGTGGTATACTATATGCATACCGTGGGGGCGAATGGGCTCGACGGGGGTTATGAGGCATACGTGGCATGCCGTGGCTCCATCACCACGTAAAAAGATGGAACAAACACAAACGCCAACAACGAACTGGCACTCGCTGCTTAACTAAAAGCAGCCCGCCCCTTTCGGATCGCCTGTGTCCGGGAGACGGCGGCAATCTAGCAGGCTGGCTGAAGGTTGCGCACCCCGTCCTTCGGCGAGACTAAGGGTGATAGGTATCCTGGATAGTTTGTCGGTTGACGCTCCGGGAACCGAAACTGAAAAAAACTGACTACGCATGTAGAGGCTTATGTGTAGTACCTTCGGACCGGGGTTCGATTCCCCGCGCCTCCACCATTTAATCTGCCATTCCGGGACGGTGACCAGCCGTGACATATCATATGCGCATCCTGCCAAAATATGATATAGTTCCCTTATACTGCAAAAAGGGGGTCTGCATGAAGAAACTTTACCTGATGTTCATCGTCTGCCTTATCACCGCACAGGCGCATGCCGCCGACATTACGGTCTCTGTCACCGAGGTCCGGGATTCCAGGACAACCGGTCAGTTCTTTGCCGGCCTGGATATGAAACTGAGACTTATGGGAGATACCATTGCCGACGCGCGGGGACTTAAGCTCTTGGTTACAAAGGCGACTGACGACACCGGACGTGACCTGCTGAAAAAAGAAGATGACGGCAGACGAGACTTCACCAGGCCGGACGAGAACCGCACCGGGCAGGCAGAGATAGAGATAAAACTGAAGAACCCCTCGAGAAAGGCAGCAGTGGTCAGGGAACTGTCCGGAGAAGTCAGCATTTACTCTCCCGGCAGAGACCCGGATGCTGTTGCATCGCTTCCTGCCTTCATGACCCAGGCTGGAAAGAAGATCACGCATAACGTCCTGACCGCGGCACGTGTCGACCTTACCATTATGACCAAGAAGCAGTTTGACGACTTCAAGGAGCAGCAGAAAAAAGAGGTCAAGGCCAAGGAAGGGGAAATGGTGAAGGAGTTCGGAGAGGCGATGGCGAAGGCCCTGGGGTCGCTCTTTGGAAGCATGATGGAGATCGGCGAAAACAGTGTCATACTGAACATTGCGGACCCGGGATCCAAAATCGTTGATCTTGAGTTCTCTGATGCTGCCGGTGCAGCGCTGAGAAGCGGCTCATCCATGAGAACAGGAGATATCAGGGTGTTCGAATTTGAAAAGCCGATGCCCCTGGATGCGAAGCTGACGCTATACCTGATAACGCCCTCGTCGATGACCAGGGCCCCGTTTAAACTGGCAGACATCGCACTTCCGTAAGCAGGGGGAGGAATAAACCCGGCAGAGAAGCGGCCGGGAAAGGTTTTTCTACAGCCTTCCGGACCTGATGATCGAGATGATCAGCCAGATGCCCATGATGAAGGCAAAGCCAAAGGCGGTGAACCCGAGGACCGACATGCCATGGAAGGTCGGCCCCA
The DNA here is from genome assembly GCA_964499365.1 of uncultured Thermodesulfovibrio sp. Classification (GTDB taxonomy): domain Bacteria; phylum Nitrospirota; class Thermodesulfovibrionia; order Thermodesulfovibrionales; family UBA6898; genus PALSA-1316. The sequence continues at coordinate 68,492 of CAZCKU010000004.1, read as the reverse complement.
CCCCCATGCCGTGCATGATCGCTGAACTCAGCAGGATGGCACTGATGATCATGCTGAACGAGATCCGGTTGCTGGAGCGGTCCATATCGCGGATCAGCCTGTCCAGCCCGATGTGGGTCATTTTGATATGAATATCGTCCTTCAGGACCTTTCTGATGATCTGCTTCATCTGTTTGGGAAACAAAACAAAGAAGTCACTGACATCCATCACATTCTTCCTCGCCCGTTCGAAGATCTTTCCCGGCCTCACCCGTTCTCCGATGATCTTCGTTGCGTAGGGCTCAGCTGCTGAAATAAAATCAAACTCCGGGTCCAGTTCACGTCCCAGGTTCTCAAGGATAAGCATCGCCTTATTAACCAGGATAAGGTCTGACGGCACCTTCAGGTTGTGCTTGATCGCAAGACGGGTGACCGTATCCATGTACTCGGCAAAATTCAGGTCCTTGAGGGCCATCCCGTACAGCGGTTCCAGAAAATCAGACAGGTCAGACCTGAACTCACGCCGGAACACATCGAAGTCAATATGTTCAGGCACGAGACCGAGTTCGACATACTGTTCGATCAGTCTGTCAAAGTCTTTGTGTATCAGGGCCAGAAAGGTATTGGCCATGGTTTCACGCATCTCGGCGGTCACCCTGCCGACGATCCCGAAGTCCATGAAGCCGATTCTGCCATCCGGCATGGCAAAGATATTGCCGGCGTGCGGATCTGCATGGAAGAAGCCGTCTTCCAGCACCTGTTTGAAGTAGGCGTCAACACCGATCTTCGCCAGGCGTTTGCGATCCAGGCCGAGACCGGTAATACCCGCGATATCGTCGATTCTGACGCCCCTGATCATCTCCAGCACCAGGATCTTATCCGTCGTGTACGTGTTGAATACCCTTGGGATGTAAACATCGGGATGTCCCTCGAAATTTCTGCCGAAGCGGCTGCAGTTTCGCGCCTCTTCCATAAAATCGAGCTCTTTCCTTACGGTGCGCGCGAATTCATCCACTATGCCCGAGGGGTTAAAGAAATTCGTCTCCGGAATATAACGCTCCATCAACTGCGCAACCGAGGTCAGGATATTGATATCGGTCTCGATCTGCTCTTCAATCCCCGGCCGCTGAACCTTGATGATCACGTCACTTCCATCTATCAGCCGTCCGTGATACACCTGCGCGATGGAAGCGGCAGCAACCGGTTCACGATCAAAATAGGCGAAAACGGCACCGATGGAACTCCTGGTCTCTGATTCGATAATTGCTATGGCATCAGCCGTCGGAAAGGCGGGCACATTATCCTGAAGCTTCTTGAACTCATCGGCAAACTGCTTCGTCACGAGGTCCGGCCGCGTGGCCAGCAACTGGGCCAGCTTGATAAAGCTCGGTCCCAGCTCGGCAAAGGCCATTCTCAGCCGTTCTGCCGAGGTCGGGCTCTTCAGCGGAGGCCATTGACCGAAGGATCTGAGCCTTTTTCTGAAGGGAACAAAACGATTCAGGTGCAGCTGGTCGACGAGCTTGCCGAAACCGTACTTCAGGAGGACATTAACGATCTGTCGTACGCGATTAACGTTCCTGTAGGTTCTTCTGATTCCCAGAAGGTTTAACAACATCGGGAGACTTCCGTGGCTTACTCCTTCGGCTTCTCGATCTTATCAAGACGGGCAGCCAGTTCGGAAACTTTGGCGCTGAGAGCCTCAAGGTCCTCTTTCGTCGAGAGTCTGATTTTGTCCATCGCCTTCGTAACCACGTCGTTCAGACTCTTGCTGATATCCTCGGTGTTCTTTTCGGCCTTTTCGGACCACTCCTTCACGATCTTGGCACCCTGCGACTCGCTCAGTTCTCCCTTCTTGACGAGCTCATCCACAAACTCCTTCACCTTCTCCTGCATGCCGAGACCGGCAAGCATCGCACTTCTGAAAACATCAAACACAGACATAACAGCCTCCCTCAGATCTTGATTTTGCGGACTGCCTTTGCTGGCGACACTTCAACGCAGACCCTCCTGCGAAGGCTCTGCCTGTACATCATTATATCATTAATGACCAATTCGTGCCCGTCCCCGCTACGCGATATCGATCGAGACCAGGGTATACTTCCTGTCTTTCGCTGAATACAGGACAGCTTCCCCGTCTTCAGTCTCATAGATGCTGATGCCGCCGGCAAACTCCTTGACCAGTCTCAGCTTCATCTTTTCCGTCCTGACCGATTTTCCCCCTTCAACGACTTCAACCTCTGCGTCCATACGTCCTCCTTTCGACCGTTCAGGGAGCTCCGGCAGATCGGGACACTGGCACCTCGCTCCCCTCCCTGCTTATACAGTATCACACTGTGACGTTTTTGCAAGCAGAGGAGCAGCTCCGGATATGTCCGACGTTACTCCGCGAGTATTGCCGGCGACACTCCGGTTCTGGGTGGCGCATCGAGCAGTTCTCTGATCTCCGCAAGCAGGATATGCGGCGGGACAGGTTTCATGAGGAGTTTTGAACCGTTATCCACGATCCCCTTCGACTCAAAGACGCCGGAGGTATAGCCGGACATGAAGAGTACCCGGGAATCCGGTCGAATCCTCTTGATCTCGTGGTGAACCTGCAGTCCGTTCTTGACCGGCATGATCACGTCCGTGAGAACTACTTCTATACGCTGGTGATGATTTCTGAATATGGAAACAGCTTCGCCGCCATCAGAGGCCTCCATCACCGTGTACCCATGATGACAGAGACACTCACTCAGGTAGTGGCGCACAGCATCATCGTCCTCGACGAGAAGCACGGTCTCGGTTCCGCGCATGACGGGCAGATGACCCTGCCCCTTCTCCCCGCTGACAGCAGAATCTGCGTGGAACAGAGGAAGTGAGATCCTGAACTCGGTCCCCTTGCCGGGCTCACTGGAAACGTCTATGTGTCCCTTATGCTGCTGCACGATCCCATGGATAAGCGAAAGGCCCAGGCCGGTTCCCTTCCCCGGCCCCTTGGTGGTAAAGAAGGGCTCGAAGATCTTCTCACGGATATGTGGTTCGATTCCCGTCCCGGTGTCCGAGACCGAAAGGACTGCATAGAGGTCGTTGTTATCATGAACGCCGGCTGACCTTCTCATCCGGTTCATTTTCACGACACTGGTCCCGATGCAGACACGACCGCCCTGAGGCATGGCATCACGGGCGTTCGCCACCAGGTTGATCAGGACCTGGCCAATCTGGCCGGAGTCTGCCATAACGGTGATATCATGTTCAGTGTGCTCCACATACAGCGAGATCTCTTCACTGATCAGACGCGTCAGGAGATTATGGACGCTGTCAATAATTTTTTTGAGACAGGTCGGCTTTGGATCAATCGTATCCTTTCTGCTGAAAGAGAGCAGGCTTTTCGTCAGCGTCGCAGCACGCTCGGCAGCAGAGATAATATGCTCAGTGTTTCTTCGGAGCGGGTCCTCGGGCGACATTTTCATGAGCATCAGGGTCGCAAATCCGCTGATCGCTGTCAGGATATTGTTGAAGTCATGAGCTATCCCCCCGGCCATCTGACCCACCGCATCGAGCTTCTGGGCATGCATGAGCTCCTCCTCAAGTCTCTTCTTTTCGGTGACATCGGTAATCAGGCTGTCGTAGCCTATAAGAATACCCCTCTCGTCGAATCGTGAGACGGCTGTGTTCCGTACCCAACGGATACTGCCGTCTTTATGGATGATCCTGTGTTCGAGAGGCTCGGTAATCTCGCCGCGAAGGATTCTGTCTGTCTTCCGGAGGACCTTTTCACGGTCGTCATCGAAGATCATCTGATACCACAACAAAGAGTTGGACTCATAATCCTCGGCCGTATAACCGGTAACCGCTACGCATCCGGGACAATGGACCGTCTTCACCGCCCTTCCGTTTTCCACCGTGACCGTATAAATGTAATCCGTCACCGCATCCAAAAGTCTTTTGTACCGCGCTTCGCTCTCAAGGAGTCCTTCTTCCACCTGTTTCCGGTATCCTATATATTCGGTGAGCGACTGGATTCGTTCCTCGACGTGATGATCAAGGTTTTCACTTGCCCGTTCCAGACGGTCCTTCGTTGTCTTGAAATTGGTTATGTCTTCACAGATATTGAGCAGCCAGCGCGGCTCTCCCTGATCTCCATGAAGCAGGCTTTTTCTCGTATGCAGATATATCCTGCCGTGGACGGTATGCTCCAGAACTTCCTCCGCTATATCCATATCCCCCTTATATTCCAACGCCACGCGGTCCTGTTTGCTGAGCATATCCGCCTGTTCCTTCGGATACAGATCGTATACGGACCTGCCGATCACTTCCTGCGCGGTCAGACTGAAGAGTTTTTCACATTGTTTGTTCCAGTACACAAATATGCCCGTATCGATACATTTGACTGAAACAGCCACCGGCAGCATATCCAGAATATCCTGACAAGGCGGCATTTCCGGTCGAAACTCCTTCCGGTACACACCCGGGTTTTGTGGCAACCAGATGGTGCCTCCGGGGGCGTTGTCCTTGTCGTCACGGACCTCAAAGAGGCTGCTCTTCTGTCTCCGTGATCTGCGATAATTCTTTCCTGTTTTGCTCATAGTATCCTCCGCTTCCTCAAAACATATTTCCATCCGTCATGCAGTGTCGCTTGATCATCACTAAAACGTCAACCAGGCCCGATTATCCCTCTTATCAAGCCGCTTCACGAGCACCTTGCCGGTATGGGGATAAAAGGCGATCTGTCTTGAATACATACCGCCCACATCTATTGAGACCACATTGATTCCCATTCTCTGCGATACCCGCATCGCTGCAAAGAAATTTCTGAATCCGACGGTCGACACAAGCTGGCCAGGCATCGCCACAGGAAACATGTCAGTTCCCCCGAATATCTTCGCATCAATCTCGCACACAGAAACGCCGCGTCCCGTGAAATGGCATATCATGCTATCGAGCGAGCATTCGATATAGTTCAATCTGTCCGCACACTGCGGCCCGCACTGCTCCCTGACGGGGCACTCCGGTAAAAGCCCATGACAGATTGCTCCTGCAGACAGGCGTCGGCAGAAAAGCGTCACAGACAGGGTGGATCCGAGCAATGCCTCTACCACCCCAGGAGCCTCGGAAAAGTGAATCTCTCCCGGATTCAGGTAGATCGAGGGTAATGGTACCGCCCGGGCGTTCATGACACCCCCCGGCGGTCAAAATACATATCCTGAAGCAGGCCGGGAATAATTTTGCCCTGATCCCCTTTATGGGAAATCCACTCTGTCGTGTGAGCCCTTGCCTGACAAACTGATTCATACAACCGGATGCCTCTCATACCGCTGCCCCGCTCGTATCCTGGATCATTGCAAGTTCCTCGGATGAGAATGCCTTATCGATGTTCAATATCATGATAAACCCGCTATGACACTTGCCCATGCCCCTGATGAAATCCGTACGCAGATTTGTACCGATGCGGGGTGCCGGCTCGATCTGATCAGGCTCCAGGCTGATAACCTCCTGTACCGAATCGACAAGCGCGCCCAGAATAACGGACTCGCTGTCAATGAATACTTCTACGATAATGATGCAGGTATTGACGGTATTTTCGGTCATGGACATGCCGAACTTCAGCCGCATGTCCACCACTGGCACGACGCTGCCCCGGAGGTTGATCACGCCCCGCATAAACTCCGGAGTTCTCGGTACCTTGGTAATGCCGGTGAAGTCGAGCACTTCCCTGACCGTCCCTATATCGAGGGCAAAAATCTCATCGCACAGATTAAATGTCAGATACTGCGTTGTTTCGTTTGTGCCTGTGGTAGTCATGATCTCACTCCTTTAGAATGTATCGAACTCTTCGTCGAGAGTATCATGTCCGTTGCCTCCCAACTCAATACCGATTCCGGCAGCTACCATCTTTGTCCCTGAGGTGCGGGCCACGGACGAAGCGTGTTGTTTGGGTTTTGCATGTACCATGTGGCCGACGATTCTTTCGGGCTTGGGTTCGCGAGGTTTTGCTGCCGGCTCAGCGTGCCTGCCGCTGGTTGATCCGTCGACCTTAAAGAAGGCTATTGTTTTCTGGAGCTGCTCTGCCTGAGCAGCAAGTTCTTCAGAGGTGGATGCCATCTCCTCGGATGCTGCGGCGTTCTGCTGAATAACCTGATCGAGCTGCTGGATTGCCTTGTTTATCTGCTCGGCGCCGGTGTTCTGTTCGTTGCTCGCTGCACTGATCTCCTGCACCAGTTCAGCGGTCTTCTGTATGTCCGGCACCAGTCGTGTCAGCATCTCTCCGGCCTTCTCCGCAACCTGCACGCTTGTCGTCGAGAGCTGGCCGATCTCTCCTGCTGCATCCTGGCTCCGTTCAGCAAGTTTTCTCACTTCAGAGGCCACAACCGCAAATCCTTTCCCGTGTTCACCTGCCCGTGCAGCCTCAATCGCCGCATTCAGGGCAAGGAGGTTCGTCTGTCGCGCGATCTCCTCAATAATGGATATTTTGCCCGCAATCTCCCGCATCGCTGAAACAGTCTCCGCTACTGCCTTGCCGCCTGCCTTTGCGTCTTCCGCAGACTTGATGGCGATCTTTTCCGTCTGCTGGGCATTGTCGGCATTTTGTCGGATATTGGAGGACATCTGCTCCATCGATGACGAGACTTCCTCAACGGAAGAGGCCTGCTCGGATGCTCCCTGCGACATCTGTTGCGACCCGGAACTCATCTGTTCGCTTCCGCTGGCCACCTGGTCTGCCGCGATCTGTACATCGGCAGCAAATCCCGAAAGGTTTTCTATCATCAGGTTGAGATTGTTCTTGATCGTATTGAAGTCACCATGGTAATTTTCGGTGATCTTTGCGGGAATATCTCCCTTGGAAATCCTGTCCACATAGTCCGCGGCAATGTTCAGGGGATTGATCACCGAGTCCAGCGTCTCGTTGACCCCGGCCACGATCTTCTGAAACTCTCCGTGATGTTTATTTGCATCCGCGCGGGTGCCCAGCATGCCTTCCACTGCAGCCTTCGAAAGCATGTTTGCGTCATCTGCCAGGGCCTTTATCGCCTGAATAGTCCTGTTTACGGCGTTGCCGATTGTCTCGAAGGACTCGCGGGTTCCGGCGGTGTCAGCATCACCGGCTGCCGCCTGAATAGCGACATTGAGGTCACCCCGAGCTATCTTTGACAACCCCTCTGTCAGTTTGCTCACCTCGACAGCCTGATATTCGGCGATCTTCTGCATCTTCACCGCAGCCTGCTTGATCGCGGTCTGGTCAACGACCACTTCGAAGGCACCGATAATGTTCCCGGCAAGATCCTTCATCGGTACTCCTGTGTAGGATATATCGAGGTTCATGCCGGATGGATGGGCATCGGTCTCACTGGAGGCCTCTACTCCCTTCCTCATGGCCTGTCCGCAGGCGCATTTTTCGGTATTGCAGTCAGAGGTCTTGAAATTGTTGTAGCACTTCTCCCCGATTAAACCAGACTGGCTTTTGCCAAGAATCCTGGCGCCCACTAAATTCATATACCGTATGCTGAACTCCTTGTCGACGATCATCGCCGGCAGAGGCATTGAATCAATAAAGCCGACAAAGGTGTCGATGGTCTTGTTCACACCGGCCACGATCTTCAGAAAGTCACCCTGGTGCCTAGTCGCATCAGCCCTGGTTGCAAGTTTTCCTTCCACTGCAGCATTCGAGAGCATCGCTGCATCGGCCACCAGTGCGTTGATAGCATCGATGCACTGGTTGAGGTTGTTCCTGATCCCGTTAAAGTCTCCTTGATACGTGTCGGTGATACGGGGGGGGATATCGCCCTTCGCAATCCGATCAACGTACTCGGCCGCAACATTCAGCGGTCCGATGACTGCATCAAGGGTACTATTCACCCCTGCCACGATATTTCTGAATTCTCCCTGGTGCTTTGACGTGTCAGCGCGTGCCGCAAGGTTGCCGTCTATTGCTGATTGAGAAAGCATTTGGGCATCGGCCACCAAAGCCCTGATGGAGGCGACCATCCTGCTCATGGTCACCATAATACTCCCCTCGTCCTTCCCGCTGATGTCGATATCCATGGAAAGGTCACCAGCAGAAACCCTCCCTGCGATCCCGGCTACGAGAGCAGGCTCACCGCCCAGCTGTCTCTTGATAGCCCTGGTGATGATCAGTCCGATCGCGAGCGCGAGGATAAATCCAATGACGGTAACCGCCATAATGAGCTTTATAGACATGTGTGCCTCGGATGCGGCATGTACTTTTACCTCCTCGGCAATCTTCACGTTCAGGTCAACGATTTTGGCGAGCAACTGCTCCGCTGTCCTGAAGGCCTCCCTGCCTGAGCCCATGGACAATTTTTTTGCGTCCTCCATTTTTCCGGCAGACGCCAGGACCATAATTTTTTCATGCTCCTTCTTCCATGCCTCCCATGCAGGCACGAACTGCTTCCAGAGCGCCTCCTCTTCCTTTGTTTGGGGCAGAGGAGCATATATCTTCCATCCTCTTTCTGCATTGTCCCAGGATTCTTTTAACCGCTGTTTCTGCCCTTCGGTGACCTCTCCCAGCATGATGCTGGTGCGCTCGGCGCGGTGGACGGCGGTCTGAGCCTCGGTCACAATCCCCAGACCCAGGATGCTTGGCAGCCGGTTGTCGGCGACCTCGTCAAAGTCCCTGTCAACACTGTTCATGCCTGCGTAGCCGAGGAACCCGATAATGGCTGCCACGAATGCAACAAACAGATATCCGCCGACCAGTTTTGTTCCGATTTTCAATTCATTGAACCACTTCATTGCATCCTCCCTCTATCGTTGAAGTAACGGTAACATCCGACTCGCCGTGCAACTCCCTGCATTCCCTCACGAAGGTCGTTCCCATTCATTTCCTCCTGTTGATGCATCAGATATGTCAGGCCCGGAACGGCGCCGGCGATGGCATTCATCCTGTCATGGTGAATACAGTCGGCAAAGTTACCGGCACAACTCCTTGCGATTTCCCCTATGCTCGGCACATACGCGATACTTTGCGCCCCGCACCACCGTACCTGGCCCTCTTCATAATAGGGGCACTCCAGCCGTGCGTCCCTTCTATTAAAATCATCTGACATTATGTTCCCCCTCTCCATTTTTCGCCGCAGGGCCGATATCAGCTCCCGCTGCGCTATACCCTGCGTTTTCATATCATGGCTGATACCACGCTCAGCATCTGCTCGTGTCCAAAAGGTTTCAGGAGCAGATTGCAGGGGCACCGCCTCACCGCACTTTCGATCTCTCCCTGCTCCACAAAGGCTGCCACGAATAGAACCGGAACAGAAACGCCCTGCTCCATAAGGATCTCAAACACTCTGATCCCCGTGAGATAGGGCATATGAATGTCGAGAATAATCAGGTCAAAGGGGACTGCCGGAAGGCCGTCGGCCAGAATTTTTACCAAGGCCTCCGCACCATCCTTTGCCTCGCTCGTCCTGTACCCGGCGCGTCGCAGTGCCATGCCTAAGGCAAACCGTATCGGTGCCTCATCGTCCGCAATCAGTATATGTTTCGCGCGATCATCTGTCATGATTTGTATTTTCCGATTCCATCGATAGCGAAGACTGCATCAGTATCAAAGCAGGTAGCGTGCCACCCGGTGGACGTCGCAAAGAGTCCTGTTAAATCAGGTTATTGGCAATGTCACACTTAACTGAAGGGATGTAAAAAAAGTTTACGGTATCTGAGGACTGGCGGTTATGGGACGGATATGCCGAGGATATATGTAAAGATATTTGCAGGGGTCTGCGTGCACCACAACTGCTGCGGGCCGGCGTTTCGGATCAGATTCGGGACTGCTCTCTTTTTTGCAGCTTTTTATGAAGCGCCTGCCGCGTAATACCCAAGAGTGACGCTGCCATACTGATATTGCCCGCCGACAGTTCGAGTGCCTTCTGAACAAAAAAGGCATCTATCTCCTTCATCGTCGGAAAGCAGGGGAAGGAACATGAGAGCATGGACTGAGAATCAGGATGAGGCAGGACGCTGAGATCAAGCGCCGGGGCATTCTGGCGTATAAACTCCTTGATGCTCTTCAGCGAGAGCACCCCTGATTGATGCCGGGCCACGGCATCATAGAGCATACCCTGCATCTCGCGTATATTCCCCGGAAAGGGATACAGGGAAAGCAGCGTTACCAGCTCGGGTGGGGCAGTAGGTTTCTTCTTGTTCATAGTTGCTGCAGCCTCAGACAGAAAATACTCGGTGAGCAGCGGAATATCCTCGGGCCTGTCTCTCAGCGGGGGAATATGTATCTGATGCGAACAAAGCCGGTAATACAGATCCTTTCTGAACACGCCTTCGTGCATCAGACTGTGCAGGTCCCTATTGGTTGCCACAACAACACGGGCATCGCTCTTTTTCGGTACGTCAGAACCGAGCGGATAGTACAGTTTCTCCTGCAGAAGTCTGAGAAGCTTTACCTGCGAGGCCTCGTTCATGTCGCCTATTTCATCAAGGAAGAGCGTTCCCCCGGACGCCTGCTGTATCAGTCCCCCGCGTGCTTTTTCAGCATGCGTAAATGCGCCCTTCTCATGGCCGAACAGGGCGTCTGAAAACATGGCATCATCAAGCCCCGCACTGTTGACCGCAACGAAATTCCCCTTCCGGCCGCTGATCGCGTGAACCGCCTTTGCCATGAGTTCCTTCCCTACCCCCGTCTCTCCGGAAATCAGGACGGGTTGCTGCGAGCAGGCAATCGCCTCGACATACCGGAATATTGCGGTCATCTTACTGCTCCTCGAAACCATGGATGAAAATGCCTCGGGGCATTTCAGCGAACCGTCAAACAGGGAATGTCTGAGAGCAAAGGTCTCCCTGCTCAACTCTTTCATCTCAAGAGTTCGCCTGATGACAGCAACAAAACGGTTCTTTTCGACAGGTTTGGGAAGATAATCCGCAGCGCCGTTCTTCATGCAGCTGATCGCTGTTTCGATATCATTTGAGGACGTCATGACGATGACCGGTATATACGGATATTCTTCCCGTATGCTCAGCAGAAGTTCGGGCCCTGATATATGGGGCATCAGGACGTCGAGGACAATAACCGCTGCGCCATACCGGGAAAGAAAAGGGAGAACCTCACGGCTGTCCTGACAGGTCTGCACCTGCTCTATACCCGCTGTCCGCAGCATGAGACTAAAGGTATCAAGGATGGCCTGCTCATCATCAACGAGGAGCACCCCTGAATTATGTTGAAGTGATTCATTCTTCATGCTGCTCTGCCCCCGCTGTCCTGGATGAATAATTACTGTGTTTCCCGCAATAGGGAAGTCTCACCGTTGCTCGGGTCCCCCTCCCGGGCTCGGATTCAAAGCAGAGGGAACCGTCATGGTTGTTGACGATGGATAACGCTATCGCCAGTCCCAATCCTACGCCCGTGCCGTCGCGTTTTGTGGTGTAAAATGGATTCATTGCGTTGTGCAGGACCTCCTGAGTCATCCCGATGCCCCCATCATCTACTTCAATAACAACCTCGCTCTTTTCAGCATCGCCGCGCGTGGAGACGGAAACACTCCCGGTTTTGTCCCTGAGGGCCTGTAGAGCGTTCGTAATGAGGTTCGTCACAACCTGCTCAAGGGCCTGCCTGTTCCCCAACACGTGCGGAAGCTCCTCGTCCAGCTTCATGCGGAAGTTATCAGTAGCTTCGGCAATGCGGCTGTCAAGGACCAGGCATGCACTGCGGATGATCTCATTAACCTCAAGCTGTTCGGACTTAAAACCTCTTTGCGGCGAGATGTAGGCTTTCAGCCCGGATACAATACTGCTGATGCGCTCGGACCCCTTGATCACATACCCAATCACTCTGTCCACCTGGTCCCGCATCTCCGAGAAGGGAAGTCCGCCAAGGAAAAAATCGCCCTGCTGGTCCCAGTGTTCGGCCAAAACCCGGTCCGCGTCCCTCCAGATGTCCTGAAGAATCTGCGCATTCGACATGATAAAGGTATTGGGATTATTGATTTCATGCGCAATACCAGCCGACAGCTGCCCCAGCACTGCAAGATGGTCATTGATCCGTGCATGTTTTTCGAGACGCACTTTTTCGGTGATATCCACAATCATGGCCTGTTTCGACACAGAGCCGTTGGCATGCCGGATTGGGGTATTGACTATATAATACCAGCGTCCGTCCTTCGGACTCTGGACCTCCCACCGTACGGTCTCTCCTCTCAATACCCGGTCATTCACACACCAGGGACAGATTGATTCCCTCTCATGAAGTGCGGAATAGCATGTCTCACCTACCGCATTCCTGCCCGTCCGCCGCATCAGATTCTCGTTCATGAACTCTATGCGATAGTCCGGAGAGCAGATATAGATGAACCCGTCAAAGCTTTCGAGCATGGCACTCATCTTCTCATCTTTCTCAAGCAATTCCTTTTCTGCCTGTTTGCGAGCAGATATGTCGCGGTGGAAGCTGAGTATAGAGGATTCACCCTTCAGGGTTATAAGGCATGCCGGTACTTCAACCGGAAACATATGACCTGACCGGTGCCGATGTTCTACTTCAAACCGGACGGTCTCCCCCGCAGAGACACGCAGTTTCCTCTCGTCCGGCTCCAGGGGATCAAACCGGGGATCAAGATCCGACAGCTTCATATTCTGCATCTCTTCCACGCGGTAACCGTGCATTTCCGCAAATGCCTCATTCACGGCGACAACACACCCGTCCGTCGACATCTGCAGTATGCCTTCACCCGCTTTTTCAAAGAGAGTCCTGAAGCGCTGTTCACTTTCCTGAAGATGTTCTTCTGTCATCCTGCGTCCCGTGATTTCCCGAAGATACTGGATCACACCCCGTAGTTCACCCTGCTCACCCCAAAAGGGAAAGGTGAACGCCTCAAGCCAGCGCGGGCCGGAACCCTCGCGGCATACGGGAATTATCTCTGACTGAGGAGTCTCCTCCTTAATCGCCCGGATAGTGGCGCAGTCCGCACATCTCTCGGTTGCATTGCGGTAGACTTCGTAGCATGTCTTCTTCTTGAACCCGAGGGAGCCGTGCTCCGGGAAGAGACTTTCGACTGCACGGTTCGTCGTTATGATGTTCTGATCGATATCGAGGACTGCAATCCCATCCTGTATGCTCTCAAAAACGCCATTGAGCAGCAGTCTGTTTCTCTCGAGTTTCTTCTCCGCGTCATTCCTGTGCTCGATCTCTTTCATGAGCTTCGCCACCGTCGCTCTAAGCTCCGTTGTCCGCAGCGCTACCATTTCCTCAAGTCCAACGCGGTATTGTTCAAGTTCCTCGTCCGTTCTCCGGCGTTCGGTAATGTCGCGGCCAACTGCCTGGCATTCCATGAGACTGCCGTCCGGAGCATATATTCCCCGGTGAGTCCATTGCTGCCAGCGCACAGCACCGTCAGGCATGATCACCCGGTGTTCGAATTGAGCAATCGGACTGTCTGCAGTAATCTTGCCGAGCCAGCCGAGAACGAGGGAAAGGTCCGGCTCCGGAATATGCGGTATATAGTTTCTGCCGAGGAGGTCCTTGGGCAGTTTCCCATAGTAGCGGGCGTAGGCACCGTTGACAAAGGAGATACGGCCATTGGGAAGATAACGGCAGATTAGCTCTGTCTGGTCCTCGATAATGGAGTGATACCGCGCCTCGCTCAGGTGCAGCATCTCATCAGCCTCCTTGCTTGCGGTGATATCCATCCACGACCCCACGCACTCGACCGGCACCCCCCTGTCGTCCCGCACAACAGAAATCTTGTCGTACATCCAGCGGTACGAACCGTCCTTGTGCAAAAACCGGTACTCATGCAGATATACATCAACGCTGGTCAGCGCCCGCAGGCCATCCAGAATCCGCTGTCTGTCCTCCGGATGCACCCGGTTGATCCAGAAGCCGTCAGTCTCATAGACCTCGCGGGGCTCATATCCCAGATAGTCCCTGAGATTGTCGCTTACAAAGGTGGCCGCCCAGTCTCCGCCGTACCGGCAGGTGTAGATAACAGCAGGCGCATTGGACAGCAGAAACGCCAGGCGGGTCCGTGCGCTCCGCAGTTCCTCCTCCATCTTCTTCCGCCCCGAGATGTCGTTGCCGATACTCAGAATCTCTACCAGACACCCATGATTATCCAGAACAGCCGCATTTCTCCAATGCATCCAGAGTCGTCCGCCGTCCCTGGTCATGTTCTCGTTTTCATTGTCGCGATATTTTTCCGGATCAGTACCGATCTCCTGTATCATCAGCCTCAGGTCCCTGCCCGTGTTCTCGGTTTCGTCAACAATAGTGCCCATGACATTTCTGCCGACAAGCTCTTCCCTGCGATAGCCGAACAGTCCTGCGCCATATTCGTTGATAAAGGTCACTGTACCACGGGTATCCCACCTCAGAATGACACTCATCGCATTTTCGACGAGCTCGCGATAACTCCTCTCCGGCTCCCGTATCGGTGCGCTGGATGTGAGCTCTCCTGCTGTGCTGCCGTCAGCAGCAACCACTATTCTTCCATTCTCCATATCTAACCTCTTAATCGTGCATACCAGTCAACAATGCATCAGGATATTCAGACGCGAAATGCAGTGACAGGGAAGACTTCCAGCCTGATCGTGATCTCCCCGTTACATGATATCGCATTTATATCAAATTGCAATCTTCTTCTGCGCACAATTCCCTGTTCGGCTCGCGCAGCGGGTATTGCTCGGGATACGAAAGGATGCAGCACGGATATTCGATACAATGACGGTCACGAACAATTCTGTCCTGAGTGCTCCGGTAAAATACGGAATGCAAAAAAGGCACTGTCTCCCAGAGCAGGGATGCAGTGCCTTCATCACGTTCCGCCTTCCCGGATACATCCACGGGAGAGAATGACTTACATGAAATATCTGCGCTTAATGAGTGCCGGCAACCAGATCATATACTAATTCCAGTGAACTGTCCAGCCTGCCGATTTCCCTCGTGCCGCCCTGTGCAAGGTCAGGCTTTCCGCCCCCCTTGCCGCCGGCCTCCTCAGCAATTTTTTTCAGAAGATTCCCGGCACTGAATTTCGGGATGAGATCTTTGGTCACCATCGCAACCATCGACGCCTGATCATCTTTGACCGAAGCAAGCAGCAAGATCCCTGAGCCGAGTCCGTCCCTGACGTTGTCGGCCATGGTCCGGAGGTCCCTGCCGTCAAGGCCGTCCACCCTGGCTGCTATAACCCTGACGCCATTGATATCCCTTGCCTTTTCGAGGACCTTTCCGGACTGCTCAGAGGCAGACTTTCCCTTGAAAGACTCGAGCTCCTTCTCGATCGCCTTCATGTCCGACAGGACCTTCATAAGCCTCTCCGCGGGCTTCTCCGATGTCTTGAGGATCTCGGCGATGCGCCTCAGCTCCCCCTCTTCTTCCCTGAAATAGTGAAATGCGGCCTTCCCGGTAACCGCCTCAATCCTCCGGATGCCCGATGCAACGCTGCCTTCAGAGAGGATCTTGAAAAGTCCGATATCCCCGGTAGCATGCACATGCGTCCCGCCGCACAGTTCAGAACTCGTCTCCGGTATCGCAACGACACGCACCTGATCCCCGTATTTTTCTCCGAACAGGGCGGTTACGCCTGATTCGATAGCCGCCCTGGTCTCCATGACCGTCGTGTTGACGCTGAGATTCTTCAGGACCGCATCATTCACCTCATCCTCTATCGCCTCGATCGTGTTCCGGTCAACGGCGTCAAAGTGCGTGAAATCGAAGCGGAGACGCTCGGCCGAGACGAAGGAGCCGGCCTGCTTGATATGCCCTCCCAGCAGATTTCTGAGTGACGCATGGATCAGGTGCGTTGCGGTATGATTTCGCATCGTCGCGGTACGCCGTTCAGCCCCTACCTCCGCTATAACCTGGACACCGGTTCTGAGGACTCCCCTCCTCACGCGGACCTTATGCAGGTGATAACCCTCGATCGGCTTCTTCGTATCAGTCACCTCGACTACAACGCCTTCCAGCAAAAGGGATCCGGCGTCTCCTGCCTGGCCGCCGGATTCTGCATAAAACGGGGTTGCATCCAGGAGGACCTCCCCTTCCTCTCCCTCCCGGAGGAGATCGACCAGCTGACCCTTCCTGATCATGGCCATCACCGCTGAATCCGTCTTCAGGGTATCGTACCCGGCAAAGGCCGTCGGCCTGAACGTCTGCATCAGATCCTTATAGACCTGCGCCACCGCGGTATCCTCGGTTGTCCAGGACGCACGGGCCTTGACCCTCTGAGCCGACATCTCCGTGTGGAACCCGTGCTCGTCGATCGTCAGACCATTTTCCTGGGCCACGTCACGGGCTATGTCCAGAGGAAAACCATAGGTGTCATAAAGCCGGAAGAGTTCCTCTCCCGGGATAGACTCCTTCCGGGCAGCCTTGACCTGCGCGATCACTTCGTTCAGCAAATGCAGCCCCTGCTCAAGCGTCCGGATGAACCGCTCCTCCTCCATCCTCAGTATCTTCTCCACACGCGGCCTCTCGTCGACAAGCTCGGGATACGCACCTGCCATCGCCTCAGAAACCGACGCACAGAGTTTAAAAAGGACCGGTTCGGCGATGTCGAGGGACTTGGCATAGCGGGCGGCCCTCCTGATGATACGCCTCAGGACATACCCCCGGCCCTCGTTTGAGGGCGTCAGGCCCTCGGAGAGCAAAAAGGTTATCGACCGCATATGGTCCGCAATAACCCGCATTGCGATGTCGGTCTTGCGGTCAGCGCGATAGGCCTTCTTCGAATACTCAGTGATCGCACCAATGATGGGACCAAAGATGTCCGTATCGAAATTGTTGTGTCTGCCCTGCAGCACCGAGGCAAGCCTCTCCAGCCCCATCCCGGTGTCGATGCTCGGTTTCGGCAGGCGGGTGAGTGTCCCGGACTGGTCACGGTCAAACTGCATAAAGACCAGGTTCCATATTTCAAGATACCGGTCGCAGTCGCATCCGACAGCGCAGTCCGGTCTCCCGCAACCGATCTCCGCGCCCTGGTCGATGAGGATCTCCGAACAGGGGCCGCACGGACCGGTATCGCCCATCTGCCAGAAATTGTCCTTGGCTCCGAGCCTGACGACCCGCTCGGCCGGCACACCCGTCAATTTCACCCAGAGTCCGGCCGCCTCATCATCGTCCTCGAAGACCGTCGCCCATAACTTCTCTTTGGGGAGCTTATAGACCTCGGTCAGTAGTTCCCAGGCAAACTCAATTGCCTCGCTTTTGAAATAATCACCGAATGAGAAATTGCCGAGCATTTCGAAGAAGGTATGGTGCCGCGCAGTATGGCCGACATTCTCCAGGTCGTTATGCTTCCCCCCCGCCCGCATGCACTTCTGGCTCGTGACGGCACGCTGATAGGGACGCGTTTCCTGTCCCAGAAAAACAGACTTGAACTGCACCATGCCGGCATTGGTAAAAAGCAGCGTCGGGTCATTACCAGGTATGAGGGATGAACTCTGGACAATCTCATGCCCCTTGGCTTTGAAGTAATTGAGAAAGGTATTCCGTATCTCGCTGCCGTTCATTGCACCATTACCGCCCGCACCGCAAAAATTGCCATTATGAAGCCTCCTCGCCGAAATCAAAATCTTTCATTGCCCTGCGAATAACATCTGTAGAATAACCCTTGCGGACCAGAAAATTCCAGAAACGACGCCTTCCGGCGGGCGTTTCCAGATCAGGTGCATGTCTTGCCTTCTTCTCCAGAAGCCTGAGCAGAACGCTCAGCTCGTCCTCGCGGTCATAGGCGAGAACCTCATCGACCACGTCCCGGGAAAGCCCGCGCTTCAGCAGGAATACTTTTGCAGCCTGATGGCCGAGGAGACGTCCCTCCCGCGCCTGCCGCTTCAGGTTGACCGCGAGCTGGGCGTCATTGATAAACCCGGACCCTTTGAGCTCCTCCGTAACGGCTTCGACAACGGACGCGGAAAAACCCTTTTGCAAAAGCCGCTCCCGCAGCTCCTGCTCGCTCCTGCCCCGGTAGGCCAGCAGCTTCAGGGAATAGCGCTTTGCCTCAGGTGCCGAACCGGTCAATCTTCATCTCATCCACCGCCTGCTGGGGCGTTTCATATTCACTCGTCGACTGAATCCCCTTGACCTTCAGGGCAAAGTCATCCGGGTTCGTGGCCCTTCTGAGCGCCTCATCGTAGGTGATATAGCCAGATTTGAAGAGGTTAAAGAGCGACTGGTCAAAGGTCTGCATCCCATAATGGATGGCGCCCTGCGCAATGACATCCGCAATCGACTTCGTCTTGTCGGGGTCGAGGATGCAGTCCTTGATCGTAGCGGTCGCGATCATGATCTCGACTGCAGGCACACGCCCCTTGCCGTCGGCGCGCGGCACAAGCCTCATCGAGATGATGCTCCGGATAACCGAGGCGAGCTGCATCCGCACCTGTTTATGCTGGTAGGGCGGAAAAACCGAGATGACGCGGTTGATCGTCTCCATGGCATCGATCGTATGGAGCGTGCTGAGGACCAGGTGACCGGTCTCTGCAGCGGTAAGCGCCGTCTGGATCGTCTCGAAATCGCGCATCTCTCCGACCAGGATGACATCCGGGTCCTGCCTCAGTGCAGCGCGGAGCGCCTTGCTGAACGATTCGGTATCATTGCCGATCTCGCGCTGGTTGACGATTGAACTTTTGTCGCGGTGCAGGTACTCGATCGGGTCTTCGATGGTCATAATGTGTTCGGTCTTGCTGGTGTTGATATTATCGATCATGGCCGCAAGGGTCGTCGACTTGCCGCTTCCGGTTGTCCCCGTAACGAGGATGAGTCCGCGCGGTTCAAGAGAAATCTTCTTGATTATCTCGGGCAGAAAAAGCTCCTCGATCGTCGGAATGCGCATCGAGATTACCCGGAAGACCAGACCGATCGTGCCCCTCTGGATAAAGATATTGCAGCGGAAGCGCCCCAGTCCCGGTACACTGTAGGCGAGGTCAATGTCATTGCGCTTCTTGAATATCTCGCGCTGCGCCGGGCTCATCACCGCAAAGGCCATCTTCAGGGTATCCTCCTGCGTCAGCCTTTTTTCGGTCGACATCGGTGACAGGTCACCATCAATTCTGAGTATCGGGTACGAGCCGACCTTCAGGTGGACGTCTGATGCCCCTTTTCCGTGGGCAGACTTCAATAGTTCATTAATATCCATAGTGCTCTCCCGAATATCTTCCGAATGCTATTTTTTAAGGTTCACGGCTTCGATGATCTTCTCCTCTATCTCGCGGGCGATCTCGGGATTCGCCTTGAGGTACTCCTTGACGTTCTCCCTGCCCTGCCCAATCCTGTTGCCGCCGTAGCTGTACCACGCTCCGCTTTTTTCGATGATACCTTTTTCCGAACCGATATCGACAATCTCTCCGGTCCTCGATACCCCTTCATTAAAATAGATATCGAATTCAGCCTGCTTAAAAGGCGGGGCCATCTTGTTCTTGACCACCTTCACCCTGACCCTGCCGCCGATGATCTCCTGGTTGTCCTTGATGTTCTCGATCCTTCTGATATCGAGCCTCATCGAGGAATAGAATTTCAGGGCATTGCCCCCGGTCGTCGTCTCGGGGTTCCCGAACATAACCCCGATCTTCATCCTGATCTGGTTGATAAAAAGGACCGTTGTATTGGACTTCGCAATGGCTGAGGTAAGCTTTCTCAGGGCCTGGCTCATCAGCCTGGCCTGGAGACCCGGGAGTGAATCTCCCATGTCGCCCTCTATTTCTGCCTTCGGCACCAGGGCCGCAACAGAATCGACGACAATGATATCGAGCGCCCCGCTCCGCACAAGGGACTCGGTGACCTCAAGCGCCTGCTCACCCGTATCCGGCTGTGAAACAAGCAGGTCGTCGATATTGACGCCGATCTTCTTGGCATACGATATATCAAGGGCATGCTCGGCGTCGATGAACGCCGCCGACCCGCCTTCAGCCTGTGCCTGCGCAACCGTGCTGAGCGCCAGGGTCGTCTTGCCGGAGGATTCTGGACCATACACCTCGACGACGCGGCCGCGGGGCAGGCCGCCGATACCCGAGGCGATATCCAGCGTGAGAGAACCGGTCGATATCGCCTGAATGCCTTCAAGGACCTTGCCCTCGCCGAGCCGCATGATCGAGCCCTTGCCGAAATTCTTCTCGATCTGGGAGATTGCCATCTCAAGCGCCTTCAGCTTCTCCTTGTTCTGTTCCTTGCCCGGCTCTTTATTCACTTCTTTCGCAGCCATCCGACCTCCTCGGTTACAACAGGTTTAACTATTATCGAGCGGAATCTCCGCGAGGCAGGTATATACCGGCCCTCCGCGTCCGAGTTCACTCTTCATCACTTTTACGCCCCTGACCTCAAGATCACCGAATGCGACCTCACGCATATCGGTCAGTTTCCCTGTCAGCTCAGGGAGTCTTCTGCCCGACTTCACCCTCCCGACGGTTATATGAGCAGCAAATGGCCTCTCCTCAGCGGGACAGCCAATCGCCCTCATCTCGGACTCCACGTCGGCCTGCAATGCCTTTAAGGCGGCGGACTCCCCAAGCCCAATCCATATGACACGGGGATGTCTGCCCGTCGGAAATGATCCAACACCCGTTATTTTAATACAAAAGGGCTTATAATTAAATAGTTTTTTCGCGAGCCTCTGCCGGATATCAGGAAGCAGCGCCTCCTCCGTATCGCCGAGGAATTTCAGGGTAATATGGATATTCTCTGTGTTAACCCAGCGCACATCCGCTCCGTACTGTCTCAAATCCTCTACAGCACCCGCAATCGCTGCGCGGACGGGCTCAGAGAGCTCAACCGCGATGAAGCATCTTATCCCCATGACTCTGCCAGTCCCTTCAGGAACCTCAATGCCTCAAGCGACGCCTGCCGCTTGATCTCCAGCCTGCTGCCGGTCAATCGCAGTGTCCTGCTTTCAAGTCGGTCCCCATACGCTGCGGCAAGATAGACCAGTCCCGTATCCCTGCCTTCAACTGCAGCAGGGCCAGCCACCCCGGTCGTCGCAAGACCGAGGGAAGCGTTGCCCAGTCTGCGAACGCCGCTGGCCATTGCCGATGCAGTCTCCGCACTCACGGTGCCGAATCTCTCAAGATCCCCGGGAGAAACGCCGAGCACCGACACCTTCGACGCTGCAGAATAAGAGACGACGCCGAGGACAAAATAGCCCGAAGCCCCGGGCAGGTCGGTGAGGGCATTCGCAATCTGCCCGCCGGTACACGATTCTGCGAGCGCGAGGGTCATCCCCTTTGCGGTCAGTGTCGCGGAAATTGCCTCGACCAGATCTAGAAAATCCGGCTGCATACCTGCAGGACCAGATTTGCTGCGATGCCTGCAAGAATATCGTCCATCATGACCCCGGTCCCTCCCTTCAGCGAAGATTCAACCTGCCTGATCGGATACGGCTTCAGGATGTCAAACACCCTGAACAGAACAAAGGCAACAAATACCCAGACCGCGCCCTGAGGCAAAAAAAGGACTGATACGAGCATGCCCGCAACTTCGTCGATAATGATATGCCCGCTGTCGTGTTCCCCGGTCACCTCCTCGGCAGCGCCGGAGGCGAAGATGCCGACAATGAAAACACCGAGGGCAAGGAGGACCTGCATCGAAACAGGGAGCGGGACAAACAGGATGAAAACAGCTGCCACAGCACTGCCCCACGTCCCCGGGGCAAAGGGCAGGTACCCCACCGGCCCGAGCGTTGCAAGATGCTTCAGGATGCGGCTATTCCTCGACAATGGTATAGCTGAACGTTATTTTCGCAGATCCTTCAAGCGTCGCCTTTACGGAACAGTATTTCTCCATCGAGAGGTCCACGGCCTTCTTCACCGCCTCTTCGGACAGGTTTCTGCCCCTCACGACAAACTCGATGTTTATATCGGTAAATTTCTGAGGATAGGTTTCAGCCTTTTTGCCGCCGACATTCACCTCAAGCCCGGTAAGATGCTGTTTCTTTTTCTTCAGCACCGACACGATATCCATCCCCGAGCAGCCGCCTACCCCGATAAGCAGCAGTTCCGTCGGCCTCAGGCCGGTATTGGCCCCCCCGAACTCCGGATCCGTGTCCATCACAATGGCATGGCCCGAGCCCGCCTCCCCGACAAACTGCATCCCGTCTGTATATTTTATTTTCGCGCTGGGCATGTATGCTCCTTTCTGTCAGACCTTGCCTGATCCGCCCTCTTCCTTGAGAAGCTTATACTCAATGCTGTCGACCAGGGCCTGGTATGACGCCTCGATAATGTTTTCGGAGACGCCGACGGTTCCCCACTGATTCTCCCGGTCACCGGATTCAATCAGCACGCGGACCTTGGCTGTCGTTCCCTTGCCGGCCGTCAGCACGCGGACCTTGTAGTCATGAAGCCTGACTTCCTTCAGTTCGGGATAGAACGTCTCAAGGGCCTTTCTGAGGGCGTTGTCCAGGGCGTTCACCGGACCTTTTCCCGTGGCAGCAGTATGCTCGATATGCCCGCTCACCTTCAGCATGATCGTAGCCTCGCTCAGGGGCTCTTCCCCCTCTTTCCTCTTTTCGATAATGACCCGGAACCCGATAAGGTCAAAGAATCTCCGGTGCAGGCCAAGTTCCTTCTTCATCATCAGCTCAAAAGAGGCCTCGGCCCCTTCAAACTGGAAACCCTGACTTTCCAGCTCCTTCAAATTCGTGACAATCGTCTGGAGCTGCGCAGAATCAGACTCTATCCTGAGGCCGAACTCCTCAGCCTTCCGCAGGATATTGGATCTTCCGGCAAGATCGGAGACCAGCACACGCTGGGAATTCCCGACCAGTTCAGGACGCATATGCTCGTAGGTCTCGGGCCGTTTCCGGATCGCACTGACGTGAATACCTGCTTTATGGGCAAAGGCGCTGTCTCCCGTGAACGGCTGACGCTTGAAATGGCTGATGTTTCCGATCTCGTTCACAAAACGAGAGACATCACGCAGCTTCGTCATCTGGTCCAAGGTGATGCATTTCATGCCGAGCTTAACCTGCAGGTTCGGGATGATCGAGATCAGATTGGCGTTGCCGCAGCGTTCACCCAGCCCGTTGATCGTGCCCTGCACCTGTACCGCCCCCGCCTCGACTGCGGCGATCGAATTCGCCACGGCACAGTCACCGTCATTGTGTACATGTATTCCGAGAGGTGTCCGGCATCCCTTCCTGATCCTTTTAACGATGTCGGCAAGGTCCCGCGTCATGGTGCCGCCGTTGGTGTCGCAAAGCACAAGGCAGTCCGCACCACCCTGCTCTGCGGCCGCAAGACACTTCATCGCATAATCAGGATTATTGATATACCCGTCGAAGAAATGCTCCGCATCGAAGAATACGGTCCCGACCTTCTTTTTCAGATAGGCGACCGAGTCATGGATGATCGCAAGGTTCTCCTCAAGCGGCACCTTCAACGCCTCAAGGACATGGAAGTCCCACGACTTGCCGAAAATCGTTACCGCATCGACACCCGACTCCACAAGGGCCTTCAGTGTCTCGTCTCTGGCGGCCTTCCGCCGGGGACGGTGCGTGCTCCCGAAGGCAACAAGACGGGAGTTCTTCAGCTGCAGTTTCAGCGCCTTCCTGAAATATTCTATATCACGCGGGTTTGAACCAGGCCAGCCGCCTTCGATGAAGTGCAGGCCAAGGTCATCGAGCCTCTCGGTAATTCTGAGTTTGTCCTCTACCGAAAAGGAGATGTCTTCAGACTGCGCCCCGTCCCGCAGCGTCGTGTCATAAATTTCTATCTTCCGCATAGACCCTCTGTATCAAAACATCTCCCCTCGCCCCTGCCTACCGGACAGGCAGGCCTCTTTGCCAAAGAGGGGTTGAATTCCTCACTTTGGTAAAGGGAGGTTCGGAGGGATTGTCTGACAAATTCTGTTGTCTTTATACCGCCATTCATTGAGCCAATCCGAACGTCTCGTGCAGCACCCTGACGGCCAGTTCGGTAAACTTCAGATCGATGATGCAGGACACCTTGATCTCGGAGGTGCTGATCATGAAGATATTGATATTGTGGTCCGCCAGCTGCTGGAACATCTTCGCGGCCACGCCCGAGTGGGTCCTCATGCCGACGCCGACCACCGAGACCTTGCTGATGTCCTCCCGCAGATCGACACGCTTTGCCCCAAGCTCTTTGCCGATGGCTCCGGCAACCTCAACCGCACGCCTGGCATCAGTCTTTGGCACCGTAAAGGAGATGTCGGCAAATTTGCCGTCGCTGCTGATGTTCTGGACGATCATATCGATAATAATATTCGCCGATGCGACGGCGTTGAACAGCTTCGCGGCAATACCCGGTTTGTCCGGAACATCGACGACGGTAATCTTGGCCTGATTCTTGTCATAGGCAATTCCTGATACAACAACGTTTTCCATATCTTTATCCTCCTCAACAACGAGCGTCCCGGGATTATTATTGAAACTCGACCTGACAACAACAGGCACGTTGTATTTCATGGCAAACTCGACCGACCGGGTCTGGAGCACCTTGGCCCCGAGACTTGCCAGTTCGAGCATCTCTTCGTACGATATCTTCTGGAGCTTCCGCGCCTCAGGAACAATATTGGGATCGGTCGTATAAACGCCGTCGACGTCCGTATATATCTCGCAGAGGTCTGCCTTGACCGCCGCAGCGATCGCAACGGCAGACAGGTCAGAACCGCCCCTTCCGAGAGTCGTAACATCAGTCGACCCCTCCGTGACCCCCTGGAACCCGGCGATTACTACAACATAGCCTTCTTCAAGGGCCTTGCTGATCCGGTCTCCATGGATCCGCTCGATCCGTGCCTTGGTATGGACCGTGTCCGTAATGATGCCTGCCTGTCTTCCGGTAAGCGATATAGCCTTGCTGCCCAGGGCCTCTATCGCCATCGCGGTCAGGGCGCTTGTCACCCGCTCGCCTGATGACAGCAGCATGTCCATTTCCCGCTCGCCCGGCTGCGGGGACAGCTGGTTTGCGAGACCGATAAGTTTATCCGTCTCACCTGACATGGCGGAGACGACGACAACCACCCTGTTCCCTTCCTTCACAGTTCTTACCACGCGCTCGGCAACCGCCTTGATCCTCTCGACGTTGCCTACCGAGGTTCCTCCGTATTTCTGAACTATTAATGCCAAAATATCCTCCACCTAAGAATAAATTATTATCTGAAAATTTTGTCTGTCATTCCCGAAGTCCTGACCCGGGGATGACAATTCATATCTTTACGGACAGATGCGAATCAGAAATCTTTTCAGCAAAAAAAATCCTTCAACCCTTATTCGCCCCGGATGAAATAGTCCATCAGCCGGTGGCCCTCCCTGAACACCAGGGCTCCGTCCCGTTCAAGGATCGACTCATCATAAACAGCGCCTTCATTGTGCTGCTTCGTGCGGCTGTCAAAGAGAATAAACGGGACCGGATCGGCCGAATGAGTCCTGAGCTCAATCGGCGTCGGATGGTCGGGCATGACAAGGAGACGGTAGTCTCCAAACCTCTTTGCACCTTCCATAACCGAACCAACGACTATGCTATCGAAGTCCTCGATCGCCTTTACCTTATCCCGGTAATTGCCTGAATGTCCGGCCTCGTCAGGGGCCTCGACATGAATATAGACAAAATCCACCCGCTCCAGCGACCTGAGCGCCTCATCAGCCTTGCCCTGATAGTTCGTATCGATGTAACCGGTCATGCCGGGCACATCCAGGATCTCGAAGCCTGCATAAATGCCGAGGCCCTTTGTCAGGTCTACCGCGGAGACCAGCGAACCCCTGATGCCGTACTTTTCGAGGAACGTCGGCATGCTCGGCCTCCGGCCCTGGCCCCAAAACCAGACACTGTTCGCAGGATTTTTTCCGGCCCTGGCCCTGTCTTTATTGATCTGGTGACTGTCAAGGAGATCGACGGAGTCAAGCATCATCTTTCTCAGCACCGCTTCACGATCACCAACCGGAAGATTATCGACGATGTCCTTTCCCAAAATGTCATGAGGAGGTACACATTCAAGGTTCGACGGACCATCGGCCCAGACCATAAGATGGCGATAGCTGACGCCGGGGTAAAATCTCATCTCGGCCGAACCCAGGCGCCGGTCGACTTCCATGATGAGTTCCCGCGCCTCACCGGTCGATATATGCCCGCTGCTATGGTCCTCCATGATCGCCCCCGTCCTGTCGCTCTTATAGCGCAGCGTGACCAGGTTGCAGCGGAAGGCGACATCGTTGTCCTTCAGCGTGACGCCGATGCTTGCCGCCTCGAGCGGGGCCCGGCCCGAATAGTAAACAGCAGGATCATAGCCGAGGATGCTCAGGTTCGCGACATCAGACCCCGGAGGCATCCCCTCGGGTATTGTATGCGCAGCTCCGACGATTCCCTCAGCGGCCAGCCGGTCCATATTCTTTGTTGCTGCGTACTGCAGAGGCGTCCTGCCTCCCAATTCTTTGAGAGGCCTGTCGGCCATCCCGTCACCTATAAGCACAATATATTTCATAATACGTATTTTCTGTCATTCCGGCTTGTCCGGAATCGTTCCATATCTTTCAGATAGATACCCGACGCGCTTTGCTTGCGGGAATGACAACCCTTAGGCAACTGTTTCATAACCTTCTTCACTCAATGACATCGCCTTCTGCCATCTCCACTTCAATGCCCTTTTCCCTCAGCCAGTGTATCCCCTTTTCAACGTCTTCAGCTGAACCTTCCAGCTCGAGGATCATCTCTCCCACGGTCTCGGTCACGCGGGCGCGCCTGATGTTCGGGATAACGTTATACTCCTTGGCCATGGTAAATATCACCGGTTCCTTTATCAGCTGCTGGGGAAAGGTCAGCTTAACACGTTTTTTCATGGTGTCTCCCGCAGCTGCCGCCCGCAATTGCCGGCACGATCGAGACCTCGTCTCCGTCCTTGACCGGTGTGGTCTCTCCGCTGAGGAACCGTATATCCTCTTCGTTCAAATAAATATTGACAAATCTCCTGATCTTGCCGTTCTCCGAGATACGCTCGGCGATCCCGGGATAGTCCTTGTCCAGTGCCAGGACGAGATCCATGATTGTCCCTGCCGTACCTTCTACCTCTTCCTTGCCCTGGGTCAATCTCTGAAGCGGGGTCGGTATTCTTACCTTGACTGACATGTATTAGCCTCCTTCTGCATCCTGTTTATTTGTCTTATACGCCCTTGTCTATATTCTTGAGAACCTCTTCAAAAGAGGCAAGGCTCGGCTTGATGAAATGAGGCGACGTGGTATGTCCCTGCAAGGCCTCCTGAGTCTTCAGACCATTACCCGTAATGCAGATGACGGTTACCCCTTCACGTTTAATCTTTCCGCTTTCGATCAGCTTCCTGGTTGCCGCAAGGGTTACGCCGCCGGCGGTCTCTGCAAATATGCCCTCGGTACGTGCCAGCAGCTTCATCGCATCGATGATCTCCTGGTCGCTCACATCCTCTGCATGACCTCCGGTCTCCTTCACCACCTGAGAGGCATAAAAACCGTCAGCGGGATTGCCGATTGCAAGAGACTTTGCGATCGTGTTCGGCTTCACCGGTCTGATCACATCGGTCCCCTGCTTGATCGCCGTGGCAATGGGTGAGCACCCCGTTGCCTGGGCTGCATAGACCTTCGTCCCGACCTCCCGGATAATACCGACTTCCTTAAACTCCCTGAAGCTCTTCCAGACCTTGGTCAGCAGGGACCCGCTGGCGCAGGGCACAACGATATGGTCCGGCACCTTCCACCCAAGCTGTTCGACGATCTCGAACCCTATCGTCTTGGACCCCTCGGCATAAAAAGGCCGGATGTTGATGTTGACAAAGGCCCAATGGTATTTATTGGCTATCTCGCTGCAGAGACGGTTGACGTCATCGTAGTTTCCGTCGACGGCCACCAGATTCGGTTCATAGACCAGCGACGCAACTATTTTGCTCGCCTCAAGCGTTGCAGGGATAAAGATGAACCGCCGAAAGCCCGCACGGGCACCGTGGGCCGATACCGAGTGCGCAAGGTTCCCGGTCGACGCACAGGCAACAGTGTCAAACCCGAACTCCTTCGCCTTCGTCAGGGCGATCGAGACAACCCGGTCCTTGAACGAGAGCGTCGGATGCACCACCGTATCGTCCTTGATATAGAGTTCGTCTACACCCAGCACCCTTGCCAGATTATTCGCCTTCAAAAGGGGCGTAAAGCCCGAATCCAGACCGACCTGCGGATCGCCGTCAATCGGCAGGAGTTCCCGGTACCTCCAGAGGTTCTTGTCCCTCTTTTCAATCTTCTTTCTGCTGAGGTCCTTTGCGATGCTCGTATAGTCATAGGCCACCTCGAGCGGCCCGAAACAGAATTCACAGACGTATATGGGCTCAATCGGATATTCCCTGCTGCATTCCCTGCATTTAAGTCCTTTAATATGTCCCATATATCCACCCCTGTCGAAAAAAAATTATCCTTATTTTACTTCAAACCATCCATTAAATAAAAGACATCAGGAAGATCCCCTTCCTGCCGGTTGACCGATTTGACAATGATAAATCCTGTCTGATAGCATTACTAACCGAAATGGATCCGGACTTCAGATCATGACAGGTCTTACCCATAAACGATCAGCGAAGGCTGGCCTTCCCCCCGGCTCACTTATACACCTCGGCAAAAGGATCCACGACAAGGTCCTGATCACCATCATGGACTACGACGTCTCGAACCTTCAGGAGAAGCAGATTGACGGCATTGATGAATGCTTTCTCTTCAGGGACAGTCCCTCGGTCACCTGGATCAACGTTGACGGGCTCGGCCAGCCCGAGATGATCCAGAGGCTCGGCGACTGCTACGGGTTCCATCCCTTGGTGCTTGAGGACATACTGAATACCGGACAGCGGCCAAAGATGGAGGACTACACGGACTATATCTATGTCGTCCTGAAGATGCTCTACCCTGGCAAGAACGGCCCGGTCGTCAGTGAGCAGATAAGTCTGATAGCCGGCAGAAACTTCATCATCTCGGTCCAGGAGGGCATCGAGGGGGATGTCTTTACCGCCGTCAGGGAGCGGCTCCGCAATGACAAGGGCAGGATCCGGAAGATGGGTGCCGACTATCTTCTCTATTCCCTGATCGATGCGGTGGTCGACAACTACTTCAGCATACTTGAAAAAATGGGGGAAGAAATCGAAACGATTGAAGACCGGCTCGTCATCAGCCCTGCTGACAAAACACTGACCTCAATCCACTTTCTCAAGCGCGAACTGATCTATCTGCGCAAGGCTGTCTGGCCGCTGCGCGAGGTCATCAGCGGACTGCAGAGAGGGGAGTCTCCCCTGATACAGGAGGGGACACGGCTCTATCTCAGGGACGTGTATGACCACACGATCGAGATTATAGAAACCGTCGAGACCTTTCGTGACATGGCCTCGGGCATGATCGACATTTACCTCTCAAGCATGAGCAACAGGATGAACGCTGTCATGAAGGTCCTGACGATCATCGCCACGATCTTCATGCCGCTCACCTTCCTGGTCGGGGTCTACGGAATGAACTTCAAACATATGCCTGAACTCGACGTGCCCTGGGCATACCCTCTTCTTTGGCTGGTCATGTTCCTAATCAGTGCCGGGATGCTGTATTATTTCAGAACAAAGAAGTGGCTTTGATAGCAGAAACCCCGCCGGGAGATATATGGACTACCTGAAAACCCTCATCGACATCTTCATGCATCTGGACAAACACCTCAGCCTTATCATACAAAGCTATGGGGTGTGGACCTATGCAATCCTCTTTCTTATCATATTTTGCGAGACCGGGCTGGTCGTTATGCCGCTGCTGCCGGGAGACTCCCTTCTCTTTGCAGCCGGGGCATTCGCAGCGCTGGGCGCTTTTGATGTGTACTGGCTCTCGGCCCTGCTCGCCCTTGCCGCGATTCTGGGCGATACCCTGAACTACTGGATCGGCCACTATATCGGTCCGAGGGTCTTCAGCAGAAAGGACGTCCGTTTTCTGAACCGCGAGTATCTTGACCGCACGCATGCTTTCTACGAAAAATACGGCGGCAAGACCATTATCATTGCCCGTTTTGTCCCGATCATCAGGACCTTCGCCCCGTTCGTCGCTGGGGTCGGCAGCATGACCTATTCCCGGTTTATCATGTACAACATCGCCGGCGGCCTGGCCTGGATTGCGATCTTTGTTGCCGGAGGCTATTTTTTCGGCAATCTGCCTATCGTCAGGAAGAATTTCACCCTGGTCATCATGGCGATAATACTGATATCGATCCTGCCCGGGATCATCGAATATATCCGTCACCGTTACCGGAGACCGTAATGCCGGTATCCGGAAGGGCAGCAATTCAGGTGCGCAACGACAGAAGATGAAAATTCAGGTCGAGGAACTCAGAGAACGGCTGGTGCTGACGGCGGGGCTTATCCTGCTGATCATCTCCTTCGGTACCTTTGGCTATATGGTCATCGAAGGATGGTCACTCTTCGACTCGCTCTATATGACCATCATCACGCTGACCACGGTCGGATACCGTGAGGTCCACGAACTTTCATTCAGGGGCCAGCTGTTTACGATTATCCTGCTCATCATCGGCGTCGGAACCGTCTTCTATGCACTGAGTACCGGGGCCAAGATAATCCTGGAGGGTGAGCTTCAGGAGATATTCGGGAGGAAGAGATTGGAAAAGAAGATCAAGGACCTCAAGGACCACTATATCATCTGCGGCTACGGCCGTATGGGCAGGATCATCGCCCGCGAACTCGAAGAAAAGAATTTTGTCTTTGTCGCGATCGAAAAGAGCAGCGAGGTCGCCTCAGACAGGGAAGACGCCCTGATCTACCGGGGAGACGCCACCAAGGATGAAGTCCTTAAAGCACTCCGTATCGACCGGGCGCGCGGCCTGATATCCGTGCTCCCGACCGACGCCGAAAACATGTATGTCGTCCTGAGCGCACGGGAGCTGAACCCGGCCCTCACGATCGTCGCCCGCGCCGGTGACGAAGGTTCTGAAAAGAAGCTGCTCCGCGCCGGGGCCGACCGGGTGGTGTCGCCCTATCATATCGGCGGACTCAGGATAGCCCACACGGTCCTGAAGCCTGCCGTCGTCGACTTCATCGAATTTGCCACCAAGAGCGGCAATATCGATCTTCAGATGGAGGAGATATCTATCCAGCAGCATTGCGGGCTGGTCGGGCTTACGCTGGATGAATGCGGCATCGGGAGGGAACTGGGCATCATCATCGTCGGCATCAAGACCCAGGCGGGCGAGATGAAATTCAACCCCACCTTCAGAAGCACGATCAGCGCCGGAGACACCCTCATTGCACTCGGAGAGATATCCAAGCTCAAGACGCTCGAAGACATGGCGATGACGAGGAAAGAGTCATAGTGACAACTGCCTGACTGAGGCAGTATGTCGGGGACAGGACGGCTGCAGAGAGCACGGGGGATGAGGGTCTAATTTTTTATGCAGCCGGAAGTTTTGAAAAATCAGCAAGCGTAGCAGCAGCAGTCCAGATGTCCCGCAGGAGGGCCAGGCGGTTATTCTTCACGGCTTCGTCCTTATCCATGACGAGCACCCTATCGAAGAAGGTGTTCACCGGTGCCGTAAGCCCGGCAAAGGCCCTCAGCCCCTCAGCAAATTTCTCATCACGCACCAGGCCTGCGACCTGGTCTCTGAGCTTCCCGAAGGCAGCATGCAGTGCCTTTTCCTCATCCTGGACCAGCAGCGCTCCGTCACATTCCGGCACCGGGGTCTTCGGGAGGATATTGTTCACCCTCTTGATCGCCATCAGGAAGGCAGGGTATATCTCATCAGACCTGAAGAGTCTCAGCGCATCGAGTCTGCCGGCAATCGTCCTGAGGGGATACGACAGCGACAGGGGAAGAGCGGCCTTCACGAGGTCCTGCTCATAACCGAGCGTCGAAAAAATAAACTCGATTCTCTGTTCCATGAAGCTGCTGATGCTGCCGGCAGTCCCCTCCTTGATCTTTACCCCGCCAAGGGAACCCAGAGCAGCATCAAATATCTCTCTGATCGTCACCCCGTACGATCTGTCGAGCAGAATCGAGACGATGCCCATGGCCTGCCTTCTCAGGGCAAAGGGGTCTTCTGAACCGGTGGGAACCTGTCCGATCGCAAAAAAGGCTGCTATACTGTCGATCTTGTCTGCCATGCTCACGATCGCGCCGACATCCGTGACAGGCAGGCGGCCGCCGTGCGACTTCGGCAGATACTGCTCTTCAAGGGCCGAAGCTGTATCAGGAGCTTCCCGGTCGTTCAACGCATAATATTTGCCCATGATCCCCTGAAGTTCGGGAAACTCTCTGACAACACCGCTTATCAGGTCGGTCTTCGACAGCAGCGCGGCCCGCGATACCAGCCCGGCCAGGGCGGGGTTGACCGCAGCCGCGAGCTGATTGGCAATCGCAACAATCCGCTCTGTCTTGGCATAGGTGCTGCCAAGCCGGTCGTGAAACGTCACCTTCTTCAGATCCTCGACCCTGTCTTCAAGCCTCTTCTTCAGGTCATCATAGTAGTAGAACTTCGCGTCATCGAACCTGGCCTTGATGACCCGTTCAGCCCCTATTCTGACATTCTCGTTGTTCTCCGCACGGGTGTTGCTGATGACGACAAACTTGTTGATCAGGCTGCCGCTGTCATCTTCGATGGCAAAATATTTCTGGTGATCCTTCATCACCGTAATCAGCAGTTCTTTCGGCAGCTTCAGGTACTCGGCGTTGAAACTGCACAGGACGGGCGTCGGATACTCGACCAGAAAATTGACCAGCTCAAGGAGTTCCTCATCCATGACCGGACGGCCGCCCGAACGGGCCGCTATTGAGACGATACCGTCACGAATAATCTGTTTTCTCTTTTCCTGGTCAAGGACCACAAAACTGTTTTCGAGCAGGTTCATGTACGACGCGATGTCCTTGACATGGAAGGACGCCGGAGACAAAAAGCGGTGGCCACGGGTCATCCCGGCGGCCTTGATGCCTTCGACCTCAACAGGAATCACGCGGGACCCGCAGATGCTCACGATCCAGTGAATCGGCCTGACAAACGCAAAATCGCCGTTTCCCCACCGCATGGATTTCGGAAAACGCAGGGAAAGGACGATCTTCCTGATCATATCAGGCAGCACGGCCTCGGTCTCGGTGCCTTTTTCATGGACAACGGCTACAACGTAGTCGGCAGCACCCTTCTTCCTGATCACAAGGTCAGCCGGCGAAACACCCGCCGACTGGGCAAAACCGATGGCTGCCCGTGTCGGGGTTCCCGCCTCGTCAAAGGCCGCCTTCCTTGCAGGTCCGAAGACCTCACGGGTATTATCCAGCTGCATGGCCGCCACGCCCTGCATCATCAGACTGAGCCGTCTGGGGGTTGCATAGGCGCGCAGACCTTCGTGCGGGACCCTGAACTCCGAGAACACCGCAGACGCAATACGCTCAAGATCGGCAATGGCACCGGGCAGAAAACGGGCGGGAATCTCTTCAGTCCCCAGTTCCAGGAGCAGCGGCTGTCCCTGCGGCCCCTTATCCGGCATTATATCCGTCGTCATGAATTATTCCTCAGCAGCGGGAAACCCATCTCCTCACGCTGTCTATAAAATGCCTCAGCAGAGCGCTTGGCAAGGTTCCTGACCCGTGCGATATATTTTGTCCTCTCCGTGACAGAGATCGCCCCGCGCGCGTCAAGCAAATTGAACAGATGGGAACATTTAAGACAGAACTCATACGAGGGGATGACGAGGCCAGCCTCGTTCAGCGAAAGTGACTGCTTCTCGCAGTCTTCGAAATGCCGGGCCAGGAGTTCCGCATTCGAAAAATCAAAATTATACTTTGAACCCTCAACCTCGCTCGCGTGATGGACATCGCCATAGGTAAGATCCTTATTCCATTTCAGGTGATAGACATTGTCGACCCCCTGCAGGTACATCGCAATGCGCTCAAGGCCGTAGGTGATTTCGAGGGAAATCGGCTTCAGGTCGATACCGCCAACCTGCTGGAAATAGGTGAACTGGGTCACCTCCATGCCGTCGAGCCAAACCTCCCACCCAAGCCCCCAGGCACCGAGGGTCGGCGATTCCCAATCGTCTTCCACAAAACGGATATCGTGGTGGACCGGATCGATGCCGATAGCCGAGAGGCTTTCAAGATACAGCCCCTGACTGTCCGCCGGAGACGGTTTGATAATTACCTGATACTGATAATAATGCTGGAGCCGGTTCGGGTTTTCCCCGTATCTGCCGTCGGTCGGCCTCCGCGAAGGCTCAACGTAGGCCACCTTCCAGGGCTCGGGACCGAGCACCCTGAAGAACGTGGCAGGATGAAAGGTGCCGGCTCCGACCTCGATATCATACGGCTGAAGAAGGAGACAGCCCTTCTTCGACCAGAAATTCTGAAGTGATAAAATAATATCCTGAAAATACATAATGGAGAAAAAATCTTAAAGGATAGCGCCGCATTTTGTCAATCAAAACGCCCTCTCAATGACCGGCTGTGGTATGATGATAAGGATATGGATGAACTCGCCAGGGAATACGTTATCTCATTTTTCGACAAGTCGCTCAGGCTCCACGGCGACCGGCCGGAGGCGGTCCGCTGGACATTGCCCGGGCAGCTCATGCACTACAAGTGCATGCTTGACATAGCACCCTCAATCGGGGGGTCCTCCATTCTTGATTTCGGCTGCGGCAAGGGAGACTTCTACGGATTTCTGCAGCAGAACAATATCGCGGTGTCCTATACCGGAATCGACCTCAACCCGGCCCTGATCGACCTGGCGAGGCGGAAATATCCCGGCGTTCCCTTCTCCGTCCTTGATATCACGACAGACGCCCTTCCCGATTCATACGATTATATCTTTCTCTGCGGTGTGTTTAATCTGAAGGTACAGGGCCTGGATGAACTGATCCGGACGGCGCTGAGAAAGCTGTTCGGCCGGTGCCGCATCGGCCTCGCCTATAACGGACTGTCTGCGCATAATCAGCACAAGTCGCATGAACTCCACTACAGCTGCCCCGGGGAGATGCTCAGCTTTGCAATTGAAGAGTTGACGCCCTTCGTTTCTCTCCGCCAGGACCGGCTCTATCACGATTTCACCCTGTTTGCCTATCATCGAAGCAACCCCTTTCCCGACGGCTGGAGCAATACCGGACTGCCATGAACGTCGCCTGGAAGACCGATACCGGCATCGTGAGAGAGAAGAATGAGGACAGACTTCTTGTCGATCAGGAGCACGGTATTTTCCTGCTCGCCGACGGACTGGGCGGCCATAACGCCGGAGAGGTGGCCAGCGAGCTTGCGGTACACGTGGCCCATGCCTTTCTCAGGAAAGAGATTGCCCCGGCGACGGACGGGAGGTCCATTCTCTGCATCATGGAAAAGGCCCTCTGCTCTGCTCATCGCGCCATACAGGAAAAGGCGGCGACCGACGTGCAGTACCACGGCATGGGAACGACGCTTGTCGAGCTGTACATTCACGACCGTCATGCATATTTGTGTCATGCAGGAGACAGCAGGGCCTACCTGTTTCGACATGCCCTGGAGCGTATCACCCGGGACCATACCGTCGGCAACACGTGTGTCGAGCGCGGTGAGATGGAAAGCGACAAGGTGCCGGCGCGCCTCTGGCATGTCCTGACACAGGCTGTTGGAACAAACAACTCCCCGGTCCCGGACAAGAATCAGATCGAACTGCTGCAGGGGGATGTCCTGCTTGTCTGTACGGACGGGCTGACCGACATGCTGACAGATGTTGAAATTCGGGACATTGTCATCAACCACAGGGGTTCACCCGATACCCTGGTTGAGAGGCTGACCGGAGATGCGATCGCCAAAGGCGGCAAGGACAACATCACGGTTATTGCCATAGAGATCTGAGGGGACAGGGATGAGATCGCGGAGAAAACATGAAAGATTTCCTCACTGCCTCGCTCTGGAATTTTCTCTCCAGGGCGAAACATACCACGGCATTTCGGACAACTTTTCCCGGGAAGGCTGCTTCATCAGGTCAAGGGGGGCCTTCGCCCCGGACACCGTCATCCATATAGACCTTCAGCTTCCCGATCATGCATCCTCCCGCCTCATGGGCATCATCAGATGGGTAACACCGACCCCGGAAGCCTCACCTGAAAACGGCATCGGGGTCGAAATAATCAGCGAAGATGACCTCTATGCGGCGTTCACCAGGAGGCTTTCCGCAGGGGAGTATCAGAATGGTGGGCGGTCCATGAACGCTGCAGCAGCTGACTCCCTGACCCCTGGTACGCAGCCGGCTGCGCCAGCACCCGGGCAGGAATGCGTTATCCTCAGCTGCCCGGATTGCGGCGTGAAGAACAGGATTCTGAAGACCCGCCTTTCAGAACATCCGAAATGCGGCAGGTGCAGGTCCCCCCTGAAGGGGGCCTCCGGGCCCGCACCGGAACATAGCTCCCCGGGCGCTGAACACGGACCGTCCACCGGTTCCGGAATCAGAACTGCAGCGGGTTCGCCGGAAAGGACCGCCCGGTTCGGGGACCTGATCGGCGGCAGGTATCAGGTGCAGGAAGTCTTCGGGGGTGAGGGGAAAAGCGCCATGGGGATTGTCTACAAATGCTTTGACCTCGAGCACAACAGGATCCTGGCTCTCAAGACCCTGCAGCAGCGCTTTCTTGATTCAAAGAAAGTTATAGACAGTTTCAAGAAAGAGGCCCTGGCGTGGATACACCTGGGAAATCACCCCTCTATCGTGAGGGCTCATTGGGTAAGGGAGCTTGACCACAAAATATTCATAGCCTGCGAATTCATCGTTCCTGACGGGGCCGGCAGAAATTCGATAACGCCATTCCTGAAAAACCATTTTTCGCTGAAAAGGGCACTGAACTGGTCCATACAGATATGTTACGGCATGGAATACGCCTGCTCCCGCGGCGTGACGCCGCACCGGGACATCAAGCCTGACAATATCATGATCACCATAGACGGTGATGTGAAGATCACCGACTTCGGACTGGTCGGTCTGTGGGACAGGGCTGACAAGTCCGAGGAGATACGCGACCTGATGAAAAAAAATCAGGCGGGTCTGACCTTTTTGTCGACGCACAACAACAGGGTTGTGGCCGGATCACCGCCATGGATGGCTCCCGAACAGTTCTATGGCGTGGCGGAAACACAGAGCGATATATACAGTTTCGGTATTATGCTTTTTCAGATGATGAACAACGGGGAACTCCCTTTTAAGCCGCGGAAGGGGGATACCTGGCGAATGGTGCATAAAGAATACCCCGTCCCCCGGATACCGAAACAGGGAGACCCGGTCGCTCACATCATAAGCAAATGTCTGCAGAAGAGGCGGGACAAGCGCTACCGTGATTTCGGCGAATTGCGCAGAGACCTTGAGGAGGTCTTCAGGAGGGAAATAACCAGGAAGACAGGAGAATTACCCCCGGCCGAGCCCCCGCTGGAATCCCTGAGTGAGGCAGAGCTTATCAATAAAGGTATGTCGCTGGCGAACCTCGGGCTCATTGAGGAAGGGATAAAGAACTACCGGGAAGGCATAAGAATGAACCCCGGAAATGCAGAGGCCCATTACAATCTCGGAAATGCCCTTGCCCAGAAAGGCAGTCTGGAGGAGGCGATCAGGGAATACCGGGAGGCGATCAGAATCGACCGCACCATGACGGCGGCCCATTTTAATCTCGGCATCGCCCTTTACCGTCATGGAAAGACGGATGAGGCGATCGCTGCGTATAATTGTGCCATCTCGACGGATCCCGATCTTGATACGGCCTATGTAAACCTGGGCGTTGCCCTCCACAAAAAGGGGCTGACCGGTCAGGCAATGAACGCATACCGGGAAGCCATACGGATCAATCCCTTTTTTGCCGAGGCCTATGATAAGCTTGGTCTTGCCATGTTGGCCGGCAATGATCCTGACGGGGCCATACAGGCCTTTGAAGAGGCCCTGAAGATCAATCCGGCGTATATCGAGGCCCAGAACCATCGGGGGACCGCTTTGATGAAGAAGGGACGTGTGGAGGAGGCGATACAGGCTTACCGGGAGGCTCTTGAGATCAATGCAGGCTATCCCGACGCCCTATACAATATCGGTCTTGCCTACATTAAGAAGGACATGTTTCTCGAGGCCCTGGCCGCCCTCGAGAATTTCCTGGCCAACGCAGCCCGGAACGACGCACGTGAGCCAAAGGCGAAAGAAACCGCGGCAAAACTGAGGAAACACATAACCAGGCTCCATTGACCGCCTGGCTGAAGGAATCAGGAATCTCCTACGTTACCTGCTTCCAGTTCACCCCGTATTCCTGATCCGGCCATGAACTCCATGCCCGGTACTGTTTTCCCTGGCTCTCCCATATGACATACGCCGTACCATCCATCGAAAATTCAGACTTGATGATCCTGCCCTGGGACTGCAGAATGTGATATTTCAAACGGTCCATCGGATGCTCCATGGAGACGGACGCAGTCTGGTCCATGGAGTCCCTTTCGCTCTCAAAACGTTCAACAGCCTTCGGTTTCATCATGAATCGTTCCCCCCGATTTGGTCTCAAGACTGCATGTATTCAGCCCCTCAGCCTATATAGTAACACAATATATTCTGCTTATGAAGACCCGACCCCATGCCGCAGCACCCTGCCTCCGAGTCTATGGGTAAGCCGGCCTTCTGACAATGCCTCCCTGCCGTTGACAAAGACCGACCGTATTCCATCGGCCGGCTGAAACGGGTCGCCGAACGTCGCCCTGTCCGTAATTCTTTCGGGGTCGAAGAGCACCAGATCTGCAAAGAACCCTTCCCTGATTCTCCCCCTTTTTCTGAGGCCGAAGATTTCGGCAGGAAGCATCGTGGCCTTGTGGACAGCCTCCGGCAGGGACAGGAGCCCCTCCTCACGGACATATCTGCCAAAGAGCCTTGGAAACGTCCCGAACGTCCGGGGATGAGGTTTGCCCTGTACCGTCGGCCCGTCAAAACACCGTGCGGAGCTGTCAGAACCGACCATGCAGAACGGAAGGGACAGGAATTTCCTGAGATTGTCCTCGTTCATAGACAGAAAGATCGCACCGACCCTGAGCCGCTCTTCGATAACGATATTGAAAAAGGCCTCTGTTCCGGAAATGTGCAGTCGTGCGGAGATTTCATCAAGGGTCATACCCTCCATCCATTTGTTCTTCTCAGAACCGATGCTCGACACGATGATCTTTCCCCAATAGCCCGGCCTGCTGACCTGGCCGCTGATCTCATCTTCGATGCGTCTGCGTGTTGCGGGATCGCCCAGCCTGCGGAGTTCTTCATCGTTGCCGCCATCAAAGACCCATGCGGGCAGGATCGCATCCAGGTCCGTGGAAGACGCGATGTACGGGTAACGGTCGCAGGTCAGTCGCAATCCGCTGTTCCTGACCTCATGGAGCCTGCTGATCACTGCGTCTGCCTTATGCCAGTTGGCCTCTCCTGCCGTCTTTATGTGTGAGATATTGACCCTGATGCCCGCCTCCTGCCCAATGCGGATCACCTCATCAACTGCCTCGGCAAGCGTGCTGCCCTCGCTCCGCATATGACTCGTGTAGATCAGGTCAGCCCGGTGCAGGACCCTTCCGAGTTCTACCAGTTCGTCGGTCGTGGAATAGATCCCGGGTGGATAGATCAGGCCTGTGGAAAGCCCTATGGCGCCGTCAGCGACAGCCTCCGCAAGCAGGCGGCGCATACCGGCCATTTCTTCTGCAGTGGGCCGCCTGTCGTCATACCCGACAACAGAACCGCGCAGGTTCCCGTGGCCTGCAAGATTTGCGGTATTGATGCCGAGGCCCTGAGATTCCAACAGGAGAAAGTAATCCCGGAATGTGTGCCACCGGAAGGAAATGCCGAGTTCCCTGAGATCCTCCTCCCTCCGCTCGATCGCCTTTCCGAACAGAGGTGCCGCAGACATGCCGCAGTTGCCGTTCACCTCTGTCGTGACTCCCTGGGTTATCTTGCCCTGGCCGCGCGGATCGGCAAGGAGGGTAAAATCGGAGTGGGCGTGCGTGTCGATAAAGCCCGGAG
The DNA here is from genome assembly GCA_964499365.1 of uncultured Thermodesulfovibrio sp. Taxonomy (GTDB): domain Bacteria; phylum Nitrospirota; class Thermodesulfovibrionia; order Thermodesulfovibrionales; family UBA6898; genus PALSA-1316. The sequence continues at coordinate 28,633 of CAZCKU010000004.1, read as the reverse complement.
CAAGGGCAAGGCCTTCCGCCTCAATTACCCTGTCTGCACTGTCTCTGAGGTCTGCGTCCCCCACATAGACGATTTCATCAGCTGCCAACCCGACAGATGCACGGACCGGTACTGCTGTGCTCCCGTCAAACACCCGTGCATCGTGTATCAGGACATCAATCTTTCTGCCCATGCTCACTCCTCTTCTCAAAAAAAATCTCCGGAGAGCGGACGCTCATCACAAACATCGGAATCATAAACGATGAAATAACCTTCACCCTTCCGCTGAACCCCCTTCCCTGCTGCAGGGCCAGCTGCCGCCGGTACAGCTCAGAACCCATATCCTTCAGCAGCGGGAAACACTGGAGGGTCAGTCCCATGGTATGTACCAGGTCCCTGACCGGCAGGCCGAGCCTCTCCAGCGGCATAAAGAGGCTTCCGAGGGCACTCACCAGGTCTGCGGCCGGAGTTCCTGCCATCAGGACCTTGAGCCCGCCGATCATCAGGAAGAGCCTCAGCGTCCTGACTGCAGCGGCCTCCAGGCCGTCCCCGGTTATCAGGAATGATCCAAGCGCAGCCAGGACCCTCCCGTGATGGTTCGTGAGATTGCTCAGAAACGTGAAAGAGAGAAACAGGACTATCGGGACCCACCCGGCCTTCAGCGTTCTGAAGGGGACCCGCAGCAGGAACAGGACAAGAATGCCGGTGAGCACATAATAAATCGTCAGGCCATTGATGAAATACAGGGACACGGAAAAAACAAGGTAAAGGACAATTCGGATCTCCGGCCGGATAACAGGCCCTGGACGGACCTTAACGTCTGGATGCAACGGTTTTCCTGGTGCCGCCTGATACCTGATTGTGAGCGTGGTTCTGCGTCTGCGCAACCTTGACAGGGGGAACAGATGCGACATAGCTGGTTATCCCGCCTGCAATAGACTTGGCCAGACCCTCGCGGTAATCGCTCTTCGAGAGGAGTTTCTCCTCAAGAGGGTTGCTGATGAACGACACCTCAACCAGTACCGAGGACATCCGGGCACCAAAGAGGACATAAAAAAGCGCCTGTTTCACGCCGAGATCAACGATATGACTGTATTCCCTGTTCAGGGTGCTCACCATGGAGAGCTGAATATAATTGGCAAGCTTCAGAGATTCATCCCGCTTGCTGTCCCTGCTCAGATCGCCTTTGATGATCTCGAGGATGTCGCGCTCCTCGTTCATCTTTTTCATCTTCTTCAGGGATATCCTGTTCTCCCGCGCGGCGACCTTGTTCGCTTCTTCGTCATTCGTCCAGTTCAGAAAGTACGTCTCTATTCCCTTGGCCGCTTTTCTGGGGCTCGCATTGGCATGGACCGAGACGAAGAGGTCCGCGTTCTTGCTGTTCGCAATCGCAGTCCTCTGTTCAAGCGGAATGAAGATGTCCGTGTCCCTGGTGAGGAATACCTCTACCGAAGGGTCCTCAGAGAGGATCTTCCGGAGTTTCAGGGCTATATCGAGCACAACATCCTTTTCATACAGTTTGTTCGGACCGACGGCACCGGGATCGTGCCCCCCGTGTCCAGGATCGATCACGATCCTCCTCCTGGCAGCAGCCGCAGGAGAAGGAGCGGAAGAGGCATGCCCGTAAATATCAATAATGAGCCTGATCGGATCCTCCATCGTGATAATCTTGTAATCACGCACCTTTTCAAGATCGAGGACCACCCTGACGGTACCCTCGTCAAACTGGCTTGCCCTCACCGATTTCAGCATGCCGTTACCGACCGGGAGCGTGGTCTTGAGTTCTTTCCTGATCTGGCTGTTCTTAATATCGAAGTAGAGCCTGTCGGGATTTGAGAGCCTGTTTTTTGTGTAATCAGGTGTATCAGACAGGGTCACCACCACGCGGGTATAATCAGGATATGACCAGAAGCGGATGTCCGAGATGTCGATCTTTTCAGCAGCAAAGGCAGCAGAAGCAGCCCCGACAAAAACAAAAAAAGCCAGCACGAGTACCGCTGCCTGTAACCTTTTTGCTGCTGTCCCCGAGGCACTATTCATAAACACTCTGTAATCCAAGGTCAGACAGCCTGTACTGCCTTGATCTCAGGTATCTCTTTCCTGATACTTGATTCGACGACATTCTTCATCGTCAGGGTGGACATGGGGCAGGTGCCGCAGGCGCCCTTCAACCGTACATAGACGATATCATCCTTGACATCAACGAGTTCGATATCGCCGCCCTCGGATTTCAGGCCGACTCGTACACTCCTTAAGACTTCCTCCACACGCTCTCTGATCATGCAGCCTCCTCAATTAATTACTCTTAATATATGAAAAATACGTCAATTATTCAAGTATTTTATCATCAAAACAGATCTTACTTCCTAATAACAAAAGATTAATCAGTGCAGTGCACATCTCTGCCATGCTCTGTGATATGATAATTCCTGTATACAGTTTACTACCGGAGGACATATGGCATACAAAGATATACGTGAATTCATACAGCTTCTGGAAAAAAAGGGCGAACTCGTAAGAATCAAGGCAGAAGTCGACCCGCTGCTTGAGATAGCCGAGATAACTGACAGAGTAAGCAAGTCACCGGGAGGCGGCAAGGCCCTTCTGTTTGAGAAGGTGAAGGGTTCGGCCTTCCCTGTTGCGATCAACCTCTTCGGGTCGTTCGAGCGGATTTCTCTCGCGCTCGAAGTGAATAAGCTTGATGACATTGCGACCCGGATTGAGGACCTTCTGAACCAGGCGCCGCCAAAAAATCTGCTCGAGAAACTTGCACTGCTGCCGAAGCTCTTTGAGATGTCACAGTATTTTCCGAAGAAAGTCTCCAGCGCCCCCTGCCAGGAGGTGATCGAAAAAGACAACCCCGACCTCTCAAAATTCCCGATTATTAAATGCTGGCCGGGCGATGGCCAGCCCCATGACCGGTCAACAGGTCAGAACACTGGCCATCCTGTCAACGAGGGCCGCTTTATCACCTTCCCGATGGTCTTCACCAAAGACCCGGAGACCGGTCGTCCGAACTGCGGCATGTACCGGATTCATGTGTATGACAAGACAACAACCGGCATGCATTGGCATATCCATAAAGACGGTGCGCGGCACTATGATAAATATGCCAGGCTCGGTAAGCGCATGCCGGCCGCTATCGCGGTCGGGGCCGACCCCTCGGTGATCTATGCCTCAAGTGCGCCGCTGCCCGAGGCGATCGACGAAATGCTCTTTGCGGGCTTTCTCCGAAAATCACCCGTCGAAATGGTAAAGTGCATAACATCTGACATTGAAGTCCCGGCACAGAGCGAACTGGTGATCGAAGGATACCTTGACCCGGGCGAGACACGCATCGAGGGTCCGTTCGGCGACCATACCGGCTTCTATTCCCCGGCAGAGCCATACCCCGTCTTCCATGTCACCTGCATCACTCACCGCAGGGACATGGTCTATCCGACAACGATCGTCGGGAAACCTCCGATGGAAGACTGCTATATGGGCAAGGCGACCGAAAGGATATTCCTCCCTCTGATCAAGCTCGACTTCCCGGAGATAAAGGACATATGCCTTCCGATGGAGGGCGTCTTCCATAATTTCGCCATCATCTCGATCAAAAAGAGCTACCCCGGCCAAGCGCGGAAGATCATCAGCGGTCTTTGGGGCAAGGGGCAGATGATGTTCGCAAAGCTCCTGATCGTGGTCGATGACGACGTCGATGTCCAGGACCTCTCCTACACCGCCTGGCGCGTTCTGAACAACGTCGACTGGAAGCGCGACACGGTCTTTGCCGACGGCCCGCTCGACGCGCTGGACCACGCAGCGAACTGGCCGCGCTACGGCTCAAAGATGGGCATTGACGCCACAAGGAAGACAAAGGAAGAAGGCATGATGCGCGAGTGGCCGGATGAAATCTTCATGTCCGGGGAAATAAAGAAGCTGGTTGACTCGCGGTGGAAGGAATACGGATTTTAACGAGGTCCGACCTTTACCCGAGCGGACAGCCGGTGGGAATGTGACAGGCAGGGCTCTATAAAATCCCCCTCCTGCAAAGAGGGAAGCGTGCAGACAACATGCTTATTCGAACAGCGCCCTGACGAACTCGCCGGGGACGAAGTCCTGGAGGTCGTCGACCCCTTCACCTACCCCGATCAGTTTCACCGGGATGTTAAGCTCTTTCTTTATGGCAAAGACGATCCCGCCCTTGGCCGTGCCGTCAAGCTTGGTCAGGGCGATGCCGGTCAGGCCCACAGCCTCGTTGAATATCTCTGCCTGCTTCAGGGCATTCTGGCCGTTCGTCGCATCCACAACCAGCAGTATTTCATGGGGTGAACCCGGCAGTGCCTTGCCGCATACACGCTTGATCTTCTTCAGCTCCTCCATAAGGGAACTCTTGGTATGCAGCCGTCCGGCCGTATCAATGATGACAACGTCGACCGCCCTTGCACGGGCGGCCTCAACTGCATCGAACACAACTGCAGAGGGGTCCGAGCCGCTCTGATGTTTCACAACCTGGGCCCCTGCCCTGGCTGACCATATCTCGAGCTGTTCTATGGCGGCCGCCCTGAAGGTGTCGCCCGCAGCCAGCAGTACCGAATGGCCCTGGTCCCTGAACCGCGCGGCGAGCTTGCCGATCGTCGTCGTCTTGCCGGCGCCGTTTACCCCGACGGTCAGGATCACAAAAGGCTTCTCCCCAAAGACCACGAGCGGCTGAGGGGTCCCAAGCATCCGGGTCATCTCTGTCTTCAGAAACTCCCTCACAAGAGAGGTATCCTTCACCTCCCCCCTGTCCACCTTATCTTTGAGATGGCCGACGATCTCTGCCGCGCTCCTGCCTCCGACGTCCGAAAGAATCAGCGTCTCTTCAAGTTCCTCCAGCGTCTCAGCGTCTATGGCCCTGCCGGCGAAGATCGTCTCAACCTTCTCGACAAAATTCTTCTTGGTCTTGCTCAGCCCCTCTTTAAGCCTGTCAAAAAATCCCATCTGTTCTCCTCAGGATATTTGGAATACCGGGTTTTAGCATAGCACTTCAACAGCATACTTTCAAATAATCGGCATGAAGCGGCCCTCAGGATAAAGTCCGGCAACCGCCGGAGTGATCATGTTGCTAAACCATGAAATATACCGTTATTATAGAGTATGCAACTGGGCACCTTGAGAAAATTTCTGCTTATTCTTATTCTCTGCCTCTTCTCGTTCAACCTTGCCCCCTCCCACGGGAACGAAGATCCGGCCAAAATCGAGGAGAACAGGGCTAAACTGTTGTCCTATATGATCGTCAATGACCTCGGCAAATACCATTTCGCGGGAAAAAAGATCGACGACGAGCTTTCAAGGGCAGCGTTCAAGGTCTATCTGAAGCAGCTCGATCCCCAGAAGCGGTATCTGATCAAACAAGATGTCGAAAGCCTGAACGTCTATGCCGACAGGATCGACGACGAGATGAGGGCCGGGAATATGCAGCTCCCTGTCAGGGTGTCGGAGATCCTCGGTCAGCGCATACCGGTCATCCGGGAGATGGTCCGGGATATCCTGTCCAGGGAATTCGATTTCTCCGACAATGAAACAATCGAAACAGACTTCGATAAGATCGGTTACTGCTCGTCGATGGACGATCTGCGCGAGAGGTGGCGCAAGACCCTCAAATACCAGGTCCTCCACCGCTATCTTGCCCTTGTTGAGGATGAGACGGCGCTCCGTAAGGACGAGAAGGCAGGACACAAAACAGAGGTGAAGTCCGATAAGGAACTCGCCGCGACCGCGCGTGAGAAGATCCTGAAGACCTATGAGACGATCTTCACCCGCCTGATGCAGGAAAAACAGCGTGACCGTTTTGACCGCTATTTTGATTCCTTCTCCAAGGCCTTTGATCCGCATACGGACTATCTTCCCCCCATGGACAAGGAAGACTTTGACATCGGCATGAAGGGGCAGCTCGAGGGCATCGGGGCGACACTGAAGGAGGAAGACGGATACGTCAAGGTGGTGAGCATCGTACCCGGGGGTCCTGCCTATCGTCAGGGTTCTCTGCAGCCCGAGGATACCATCCTGAAGGTGCGGGAAGGCAAAGGCGAGCCGGTCGAGATCACCGACATGAAGCTGCGCGACGCCATTAAGCATATCCGGGGCAAAAAAGGGACTGAGGTGACGCTGACCGTCAGGAAGCCGGGCGGGGCTCTCGCCACCATCACCCTTATTCGCGATGTGGTCCAGCTCGAGGACGGTTTTGTCAAGGGCATGCTGCTGGACGACGGACAGAACGGAAAGCCCTTCGGATACATAAAGATACCGACCTTTTACCGGGATTTCGAGAAGACCAGGTTCGGCGGAAGCGGGCGGAATTCCACGGACGACGTCAGAAAAGAGATGAAGAAGTTTGAATCCTCGAAAATAGCAGGGCTGATCCTCGACCTCAGAAACAACGGCGGCGGAGCACTCACCGACGCGGTAAAGACAGCAGGCCTGTTCATCACCAGCGGGCCTGTCGTCCAGGTAAAAGGGATCGACGGCAAGGTCTCGGTCCTGTCTGACGACGACCCCGGTATTGTCTATGACGGTCCGATCATCGTCCTGGTGAACAAGTTCAGCGCCTCCGCCTCAGAAATCCTTGCCGGCGCCCTGCAGGACTATGGCCGCGCAGTGATCATCGGCGGGGAGCATACGCACGGCAAAGGCACTGTTCAGACGATCGTCGACCTCAACGATGAAATGCCTTTCCAGAATATGGACCACCTGAAGCCTCTCGGGGCACTGAAACTGACAACCCAGAAGTTCTACCGCATAACAGGTGCCTCGACACAATATCGCGGCATAACCCCGGACATTGTCCTGCCTGACAGATTCACAGGGCTGAAGAGCGGCGAGCAGCATCTTGACTACGCACTGCCCTGGGACACCATCAATGCGGCACGGTACTCCCGGTGGCAGAACCCTGTGACGCATATTCCCGAACTGAAGGAAAAGAGTGCGCAGCGAATAAAGAACAAAAAGGATTTCCTCGAAATCGAGGCCTTCAGCAAAATCACAACAGACGAGCAGAAGAAGACCGTCAGGTCGCTGAATATCGACATCGCAAAGAAGGAACTCGACGAGACGCGCGCCATGAGGGAAAAAGAATCCAAAGGCCCGCATGGCCGCCACGGTGCAGACAAAAAGTCAACCGGCTCCCTTTCAGAAGATGAAAAGAGAGAACTCTGGAACAAGGAAGTGCGCGAAGATGCATATGTGCGCGAGGCGGAATCGGTGATCCTCGATCTTATTGCCGAACATAAGAAGCTGACCTTCAATTGAGGCCGCCTGTTTGTCTTGTTCCTGTGATCAGCACCCCGGCTGTGCCCTCAGTAATAGCCCTGCCCGCGTAAGGCCACTCCGGGACGATATCCCGTACAGGGCGGATCTGCATGTCTGATACGGTGGAACACACCCCGGCGCCTTCCCTGACAGGAATTCGCTTGTTGAAATTTCCGGTCTCTGCCCGCGGGGTGACCGACCACGTGCTCAAAGAAGCCGTCGCAGGTCTTGCGTGGCCCGACTATTCCCTGATCACCTATATCGCACCCACACCCCGAAAGCTGCGGGATGCCCGGCAAAGGTTTCACCGGATGGTGACCGGACCGTACATACCACCCGGCTTTGTTACACTCAAGCAGATGGCCAGGTCTTTCTTCAGCTACAACACCCGCAGCAGGATATTTCCCGATACACTTGCCCCGCTCCTGATATCTGAGATATCGAGCCTCGCTGTCGGCCATGCAAGTATCCTGGCGGACATCATGAAGGAACTGAAACAGCATTATCCTTCGAAGGACCTGCCGGCGATCCGGCAGGAACTCCGCGAAACCTTTCAGCGCAGGGGTCTTCCCGAGGACATGATCAGTTCGCTCGACAGGGCCTTCGGGACCTTCGAACAATATCAAACCAGACTCTCCTCAGCAGGGTACGCCGACGAAGACGATATACTGATCAGGAGCTGCTCGGCCGTCAGCACCATGACGCGCAGGATTCCGAGGCTGGTCATCGACGGCTTCTACGACATGACCCGCGCAGAGCTTGTCCTGCTCGAGGGCCTGATCAGACTGTCAGATGCGGTCCTGATGACGTATCCCTTCACCCTTCAGGCCGAGGCGCCGGCCGGGTATCTTGACCACCTGCGCTCAACATTCCGCATGCACGAAGAGGTGATTGGAGGAAAGCCCGAAACAGATATGTCCTATATCAGGTATGCGGACATCGAAGACGAAGTCGAGGGGATCGCGCGGCATATCAAGAACCTCTATATCGCGGGCGCCGTCAGGCCTTCCGATTCGATCGTCCTGACGGCGCCGCAGCTCTCGACGTACCGGTCCCTGTTCGTGCGGGTCCTGACACGGTACGGGCTTCCGTACAGCATGACCATGCAGCAGCCCTATGCTCAGAAGGCGCCCCTCCGGGACCTGCTCTATCTCATCGAGGCGGTCGCCGATGACTTCCCGCGGCAGAAGTTTACCGCATTTCTGAACTCTCCGTATTTTGCGAATATCCCGGAGTTAGTCAGGCAGTGGGCCCCTGCAATATCACTGAAATGCGGCATTGTAAAAGGCAGGGAGGCGTGGGAGAATATCAACCCCGATGCGGCTGACCGGAATGTCCTTGGCCGGTTCGGCCCTGCGCTCAGGCAGGTCTTTGAAATCCTCTATCCGATGACAGTCCTGAGGGACGGGGCGACGGCACCCACCATCAGGACTGTCATCCTGACGGTGATGAAGGACCTCGGGTTCTCTGCCGAAGAGGGCCTGCAAAAACGGTTTGACGATGCCCTCGTCGTGCTGAATATCCTGCCCGAACTTGCCGGCAGGGCCACGGTCGGCCTGTCGCGGTATGCTGAATTTCTGCGTCACATCCTCAACGCGCCTGAATATATCAGCGAGACAGAGGGCATCCAGGTCATGGAGTTTGCTGAAACTCGCGGCCTCGAGCCCGACCACCTCTATTTCTGCGGGCTGAAGGACGGCGAGATGCCGGCGAAACCTCCTGTTGACCATGTTCTGCCAGACAGCATCCGGAGGGAATCGGGACTGACCGGGCTCGCCACCTATCTGCATACGCAGAAGGTCTACTTCCTCAGGACGGTCGGTGCATCTGCGCACAGGCACCTCTCCTACCCTTCTGTCGAAGGAGACAAGGTCTTTCTCCAGTCACCATACCTGCCCTGGGGAAAAGAAAGGGAGGAAAGGGTCTACGGTGTCCTGAGCCGGCAGGAACACCAGGTCAAAAAAGGCTTCAGGCCGTTCGAAGAGATGATCAAAGAGATCTCTCCTGATGCAAAGGCCATGAACAGGCTCAGGAAGGGACGCCTCTCAATGCCGCTCCGCGTGACCGATGTCGACAACTACCGAAAATGCCCGCGCCGGTTCTATCTCGAGAAGATCCTGGGACTGGAGGCCTCCCGCATTACTGAGTACGGCATCGAGGCCAGGATCCTCGGGACGCTCTTTCATGCCGTCATGGAGAGGCTGTTTACCGGCATGACCGGTTCAGATAACAATCTGCATACAAGGGCCTGCGGCATATTCGATTCCGAGGTGCGGAACTATCACCTTGATGCGTACTGGCGAGATCTCCTGCGGGCCTCCTTCCTGGCTGTCCTGCCCGAGATCATCGACCTGGAAACCGTCTTCAGGGGAGAGGGCTTTATGCCCTTCAGACTCGAGATGGAGATCGCGGAGGAGGAGGTGCTGCCGGGTATATCTCTGAAAGGCAAGATCGACCGCGTCGATTCAGATTCCGCCAGCTTCCGTATCATCGATTACAAGACCGGGGCCGCGGACATCGGCTCTGCAGTTATCAAGTCAGGAAAAGACCTTCAGCTTCCGCTCTATGCCGCCATGCTCCGCAACCGCGGTATGGCTGTTTTAAAGGCTGGCATCTATTCACTGAACAGCATCTCCATCAAGTGGATACCGACCAGCCGGGACAAAAACAGCATCGACAACTATATCGACAGCGCGCTGTCATACCTCGCCGAGACTGTCGGCCGCATGCAGGCGGGAGACTTTATCGCGCGTCCCCTCGAAGAGTTTTTCTGCACAAGCTGCGCCGAGGTCCCCTATTGCCCGTACATCAACGTCTCGGGCAGCAGAAGATCCCCCGCCGGCTGCGGCGCGGCGGAAGAGGCATCTGATGACTGAAGAATATCTCGATCCCCGCCGGAGCGTTATTATCTCGGCGCCTGCAGGCTCCGGCAAGACCGAGAAGCTGAGCCGCCGGTATATCTCCCTGCTCGAAAGCGGTTCTTCGATCGAGAAGATACTCGCCATCACCTTTACGGAAAAGGCAGCGGCCGAGATGAAAGACCGGATCCTCTCGATCATGCTCAGGGAAAAACCCGGACTGTTCAATGAAATCATGGAGAAGATCCCCCTCATGAGGATCACGACCATACACGCCTTCTGCAGAAAGCTGATCACACGGTTTGCACTGGACCTCGGTCTGAACCCGGCGATCGATGTCCTCGATGAGTTTCAGGCAAAACAGCTCTGGACCGAGTCTGTGTATGAGGCCATACGGCAGGAGCGGAAGCACCCCTCGCTCTTCTTCAACTACCTGAAGTACAAGGGTATCAAGGGGTGGAGCGGGCTGTACAGCACGCTGACGGCAATCCATTCCAGGCGTCCCTATACCGAATTCCTGCTCGTGCAGCAGGCCCCTGCCCTGCCTGCTGAGGAGAGCCACCTCCTTGATCTCTACCGCCGGTGCTTCGACTCCTATCAGGCCGCAAAACTGGCCCGGGGCGTTATCGATTTTAACGACATGGAGGTACTTGCCTACCGGGCAATCACGACGAACCCGGAATGGCTCAACATCCTCTATGCCTTTGACGAACATACAGACCACATACTGGTCGACGAGTTCCAGGATACGAACTCAGTCCAGTGGCGGATAATCGATGCCCTGACCGAGGAATGGCGCTCGGGCCTCGGCTCGAAGAGGTCCCAGGGGAAGACCCCGACAGTCTTTCTTGTCGGCGACGAAAAACAGTCGATCTATCTGTTCAGGGGCGCCAATGTCTCGGTCTTTCAGGAGGTGAAGCGCCAGTTCAGAGAATGGCTCGGCAGCGAGGCGCTCTACCTTGAGGTGCAGGAGAATTACCGGAGCCTCCCGGCGATCATAGCCTTCGCCAACAGCCTCTTCAGCCGGATCATGACCGCCACGGGGCCGGAGCCGTGGAAGACAACCTACTCCGGTTTTGCTCCGACCCGGCGGGGTGAGGGCAAGGTCGAGGTAATGCTGGTGCGTGGCAGGGAGACGTCAAAACAGACGCGTCTGAGTGAGGCCTCTCATATTTCCGGCAGGATACTCTCCCTGGTCCAGGGCAAGGAGTCTCCCGGCGATGCGGCAAACCCTGTCCGCTTCTCGGATATCTGCATACTCCTCAGAAACCGCACGCACCTAACATCTTTTGAGACCTCGCTGCGCACAAAAAACATCCCGTATGTCGTGGTCGGCGGCATCGGATTTTATGAAGAGCCCGAGGTGGCGCTCCTGAGGGAGCTTGTCACGGTCCTGGCCGATCCCTATGACAACTTCAGCCTCTATGTAGTCCTGCGGAGTCCTCTGGTCAGGGTGCCGGAGTCCCTGCTGCTCGGGCTGCTGAGCAGCCATGAATTGCCGCTCTTCGAAAGGTTGAAGACCGCGGCATCTCCTCTGTGTAAAAAGGCGGCCGCCCTTCTTGAGGAATTCAGGGAAAAGACCATGGTCATGCCTCTTGCGGTCCTGGTCGAGGAGTTCCTGGTCCGGACCGGGGGCTGGACTATCTTCTGGGAGCAGCAGAGGCATGCAAATATCAGGAAGTTTCTGGGCATCCTGGAGGGCTACGAGGCAGAAGCCCTTTCCCTGATCGAGATCAGGGAGCAGCTGATCATCTCAAAGCAGAGCAACGAGGCTAAGGCCACGGTGAACACCGACACGCTCAATGCGGTAAAGATCATGACCGTGCACGGCTCAAAGGGTCTTCAGTTCCCGATCGTCTTTCTCCCCTCCCTCGATGAGACGCCGTCTTCAAGGACCGGTGCGGTCTGCATCGATGAGGTCGATCATGCGGTGGCGTTCGCCTATGAAGAGGATCCGGCCGGGAGGAACAAACAGGCCCTCTTCATCCTCCGTAAGGCCAAAGAGGCTGAAGAGGAAAAGCGCCTCTTCTATGTTGCTGTCACCCGGGCCATGGACCGGCTGATCATGAGCGGATCGGTCAAGAGTGACAAAAAAGGAGAGCCGAAGATCACAGGCAAGCTCGCCTATATCGAGGAGGCGTTCGAGGGTAGCATCTCGAAGGCCGCAGGATGCCCGGGCCTGTTCACCGTAATCGGGGAAGAAGAGATAACGGCAGCGCCGGAAGAGATCAGGGGAGTAAGCCTGGATGGCAGGTCAACATTCTTTCAGGAGCCGGTCTATGCCGATGCCATCAGACCGGCCACAGGCCCTGAATCAGACGCCGTGCGCTGGGTGGATGTAACCGAGATGCTGGAGATCGAAAGAAAGCAGGGGGAGGACTGGAGGATCCTCGGCAGTCTCTTCCACCGCATCTTTGAGGAAATATCCCGGGGCCTGCTGCTGCCATCTGACCTCGACGGCCGGATAGCGGACCTCCTCAGAAGAGAGGTTCAGGATGAAGAGACTGCAGCACACTATACAAAAATCATTGCCCGTGATATGGCCAAACTTCAGGACTCGCCTTTTCTTGAATCAATCCTGCTGCCTGCCGAAAATTCGTATACAGAACTCCCGTTTGTCCTCCAGAAAGGCAGCACCATCTACCGCGGCAGACTTGACCGTATGATCATCCGTGATAATATTGCGCATGTCTACGACTACAAGACCTTCCCGGTCTCCGAGAAAGAGGCAGGGCCGCTTGCAGAACAATACCGTTTTCAGATAGATATCTATTGCGAAGCTGTCGAAAAGATGTTCAGGATAAAGACAAAGGGATATATCCTCTTTACGGCCAGGCCTGAACTGGTGGAGATGGTGTAAGTAGGGCCATATGATCATGCACCCCGTTCAGGGCACACTTCAATTCAAATCCTCATAACTTCTTGTCTTTCGCAATAAACCAGGTGAAGGTGCTCTCGAAGGTGACATGCTGTTCTTCGTCAACAACCCTGACCACAACGTCCACGAGGGTCCGGCCCTTTGCAGAGAGCTCTTCCTTCGCCTTTGCGGCCCTATCCGCGTCAATAAAGCCGGTCGAAAAGAGTCTTCCCCGTGCAGGATTCTTGTATTTGACATCCACCCTCCTGACCACCGGGAAATAGGCTCCGTCCCAGGTACCGAAGTATCGTTCGAGGACCTCACCGCTTGTCGCCTCAGCCAGCGCATACTGGGCAGAGGCGTGGACAGTCCCCAGGTGGTTCTGGTATTTCACCTGGTCATCAAGCATGAGAATAGTGTCCGGCAGATCAGACGGCTTCAGCAGCAGGATCTGGTTAAACGGAAGGTCTAGTACGTTCATGCGTTTCCTTTCATATGAACTGACGCTGGCCGTGGCCCGTTAACAGGACTTCCGGCCTCATACCGCATCAAAAAAAAGGCCCCTGCGGGAGCAGGAGCCCCTCTTGATATGATTGAACAGAAGACTACTCCAGCTTCAGAATATCTCCGCGTTTGAGGTTTCCGCTGCCGGAGACCATATAGCCTATCGAGAACTTTGACTGGACGTCCCGGACCTCCACGGTCCCCAGGAGCTTCTCGTCGGCGCCGAGCCTCAGGCCCGTGTCAGGGTCGACAAGGTCTTCCCCGAGCGCATAGGCATACATCTTCGTGCCGGACCTGATATTCATATTCTTGCCGATATTGATATAGATCTTCTTGCCTTCGATCTTGATGACCTTGGCGGTAAAGGGAACCGTCTCCATCGTGTCGATGATGAACTTGACCGCGTCCTCGATCGCCTGTCTCGTTGCCTGGCCAATCGGGGCATTCTTAAAGGAGTCCGCACCGAAGTCGATATTGCCGCGGGAAACGCCGACAGCGATCCCCGATGATTCGACCTTGCCGACCGCATTGTGTGAGGTCAGGACCTGTCCGCTCGTCGCATCGATGAGACGGATATCAATGCCGACATGGGCGTTTGACGACCTGCCGCCGATCCTGAAACCGCCAATGCCGATTCCGGCGCCCCCGCCTGATTCGGACTGCTCGAATTCAGAGACAACGCCGCGCACGATAATCTGGGCCCCGAGCACCTGGCCTACCTTCGCCGCGGTCTCCTTCTTGATAATCCCGGTCTGGCCGAGTTCCTGCTCCCCGAGGACGTCCTGCAGGGCCTGGCGCTCGACGACCACAAAACGGCCGCTCTTGATGAGAGCCGTGGTCAACTGTTCGGCCATGCCCTCACCGATATTCCAGCTGCCCCAGGTCCCCTTGACCTTGTTATCGAACCGCGTGACCGCAATCCGTTTTTTGGGGCCTGTATAGGGTGCGTAGACATGCTCGCGCGGCGGTGCAGAATCCTTCGCGGGCTTGTCGTAGCTGCTCTCGTCCTGCCGGTCGCCCGAAACAGGATCATACGCGTACGCCGGCATTGCAAAACCAACAGCGACCGCAAGAATAACCAGCACTAACAAAACGTTCTTCATCCGATAAACCTCCTGAGCGATATCATTCGATTATACTAAGCCTACCTTCATATATGCAATCACCCCTGACGGCGTCGAAAAACGTCCGCAGGCTGCGGTGCGCTGCAAATCCGGTCCGGTGAAACCGGCACCCCGACGGCTTTTCAGGCTTCACTCTCTGTGCCTGTCTGTCTGTTCGAGAAACATCCGTCTGAAACCGATACCAAGGGCGATCTCCAGGTCCACCTCCATCGTCCCGTCGGCAAGCTCCCGCTCCTCGGCTACCCAGGCCCCTTTGATAAAGGCATCCACCCTCGCCTTTATCAGATCGCTTTTTGTCACGAAGTCCTGTATCCGGGTGTCCGAGACGATCGTCACCCCCTGGGCCTGCTCCAGCAGGTTCCGCATCGCCTCTACCTTTGCGGCCCGCAGGGCCATCAACCGGGCCTGCGGAGGGTTCACCGCATTCGGCGGCGCAATGCCGCTCCCGGTGGCCTTCAACAGGACCGGCCCCCAGCGCTCATCAGGCTCAAGCGTCTGCTCATAAAATCGCCTGATCAGGTCCGGGTTGGTACGGACCGCAATAACGGGGGGCTTTCCGACCTCGACGATGCTCGTCCGGCCGGCAGGCACAACCAGCTTCCGGTCAGGAGGTGCATTCACCTCGCTGAAGTCGACCCTGCCCTCGGTGACCGCAAGCCCGGTCCTGTTGCCGTCTACCCAGACAAGGTACGACGTGCCCCGGGCAGCCGTGACCGCGGTCGGTGTCCTCACCTCAAAACCGGACTTGCCGACGATCACGTTCATGACCCCGTCAACGAGATTGAAGACAGAAACATTCTTATTGTCTCTGAAGTGTTCGGAGATCCGGAAGGTTGATTTTTCACCAACCATAACCACCGAATCGTCTATGAAGAGAAGCTTCGCCCTGGATTTGTCGAAGGTCCTGACCGTATCCGTCCTGAAAACCGGCTCATTCTTCCGGGCCTCCAGCTTCTCCTTTTCCCTCAGGATATTCGCAGATCCCCTTAACTCACGGATGGTGCCAACCTCCATGGGAGCGGCGGCCGTCTCACCGCGCGCGGCAGACAGCAGGAAACCAACCAGAGTGAAGAACAATACTCGCCTGCACATGGGCATTACAATACGGCTATTCATATTCAGTAGCATCCCTCCTCAGACACAAATGCATACTCATCAACCAATTGTACCACAGGTCCTGAGCACCTGCCGCATGAAAGTTCTTTCGGATCACCGGCCCGCCGGCCCTATTTCTTTGTACAGGTCAGGGTGTCCGGGGCCGAAAACCTGACATATGCAGTGAGGCCCGACGTCCCTGAATCCGCCGCCCAGCTGCAGCGGGCAAGGACCTGTCCATTCCTTCCCGCCGCGAACTTCACGCTCTGCCCCGCTGAAATATTCAGTGTTACCATCCGCTTCTGTCCGGGGCCGAGCTTATTCTGCGGTCCAAAATTATCCTGACCCTCGATAAAGATATGGACATTATCGCCTGCCTTGTTCTCCAGTTCCGCCGTAATTTTCGGAATCGCTTGGGGAGCTGAGGAGGAAGACGATGCCAGTGACGTCTGTCCCGGGGCTTCCCGGTAGCCGGCACGAAACGCATCGGAAAGACAGGTGCCCCACCCGGAGTTTGCTTCCATATTCCTGTATGTCTGCAAGGCGGAAGAGCAGTCTCTTGTCATGGTCGCCCTGTTCTGCTTCGCCTTATTCCCGCACGATCGTCCAGCCCGGTACGCAGCGTTTTTCTGGTAATTGTCGCACACCGATATCCAGGGGCCCCCACCGCCGGCTTGGGGATACTCGTAGGGCGAATAACCAGTGGAAGAGTCCGGCTGAGACGTAACGGGGTCGTTCCTCATGCCGCCGGTATAGGAGTCCGGCTGGGCGACCGGGACCTGAGACGCATTCCCATCCATTTTTTTTGTCTTGTTATAGCCGTCCTGAAAGTCATGGCCAAGTTTATCCACCCCGGCCACGTCGACCGAATTTCGCGAAGGCGGACTCTTGAGGTTGGGATCGCCAAGCGGGTTATATCCGGGCGCTTCGGGATTAATTTTGGAGGAAGGCTTTTGCGGTGGACTGCCTTTCGTCGCGCTCCTGGTAACCGGGGTGCGATTTTCTATCCCATCCCTTCCACTGCCTTCTATGATCGTATTGTTTTCAAGGTCCCAACCGCCAAATATGCTCAGAACCGTATTCATTTCTATGTCGCCGACATCAATGCTGCCTTTCTGTACAGAGTCCCGCGTAATCGTGACGAGATATTTCTTGACCGGCCAGAGGTCTTTGTGCACGGTCGAGGGGTTTGCCGCAGTCCCCATATCAGGACTCCGCAATTGAGCCATCACTTCGTAGACACCCGAGTTCAGGATATTATCGGCCCTGAAACTGAATTTTCCGTTCACCCCCGACTTCCAGTCATCCCGATAATGTGCCCCGCCCTGGCCCCCTATCAGAGATATCTGGGCATTGGCGACCGGCTTCTTTGTGCCGACCATCACGACCCTGCCCTTCAGGGACGCCTTCGCAATGTCAGATTCAGGTGCTGATTCAGGACGCGTCGGTCTTTTCTTTCCCGTGTACTCCTGATACCCTTTTTCACCGACCACAACCAGCCAGACACCCCGTGGGTTGCAGCGGCCTTTCCCTCCACCCTCAAACAGGCAATCATAACAGCCCTTGTCCGCCCAGACCTTGCCTATGCCTTCGCCGACAGCCTTCACATTAACAGCGTCTCCCACCTTCGCACCCTGATGCAGGATATTTCCGGGGTCGGACATATAGGATGTATCGTAACAATTGGAAAAACTCTCGATCCGCTTGAAGTCCTCTGTCCTGAACCACGACCCTCCAAGGGGAATGTTGAAGAGCCGCGTCTCATTCAGGTTCATCTCGACAACGCCGAACATATTATTCCGCATATGCGCTGGTATGCCGAATCCTGATGAAGGGGGGGGAAGAGACCCATAGGACGGAGCTTCATAGGTTTCTGCAGGAGTCGATCCGCCTGCTGAAACCGCTCCGGGTGAAGACGATGAAGACTCATTCACCTTCCCGAGCGCCGAAAAGACATATCGGTTATAGTATGATCCGGTCGCGTTGAAGTAAACGCTGCCCTGGCCCAGGGATATCGTGAAAGACCCGGAACGGTTTTCGCTCTTTTCGCACCCTGTGACAACACCCGTCCAGGAGCCGCTGATAAAACCGTTTCCTTCCCACGTTCCGCTGACCTCTCCGCTGAGATTGAACTCTGTACCCGGGAGACGGGCGTTGGACTGGCATACCGGCCTCAGTGACAGATTGCCGGTGACCTTCGTTCCGCTGATCGAGAGATTCATGGACGCCGGTCTCTTGGAGTCGGACTCAAGGTATCCCGAATATTGGAAGGAGCTCTGGGAGGCCGAAGCCTCAGCAGAGAACCATGCGAGGCACAGGATTATAATGCATGCAGTCGGCAGGGGCAGCTGTCCAGGCTTAATCATGGACCCCAGTGTGTGTTTCGTAAGCATGAAGCCGGCTTTATCAGTGCATCGCCCGAGTCTCAACAGAACCTCCTCATGAGGATGATGTCTATTATCCCATATCGGCACAAAAAAGGGATGAGAATGCGGACCACGGCCATTGCCGGAGGTCAGCATTCTCACCCCTGTTCAAACCATGCCGTTTCGACGAAACGGCTCAGCATTCTATCATCACCCGCCGGCGCCGCCCGTCGGGCGCGATGTCGTCGGCGGTTTTGCAGGTGGAGGCGTTGTTGTTGCCGGAGGCTTGGTCCCTCCAGCCTCTTCTCCGCAGTGGCACTGTCCGCTGCCGTCCGGCTTCAGGTGGCATCCGGGCGGACATTCTCCGCTCGTCCCCGGCTTTGAACCACCGCTCGAGGAATGGCCATCCGGCCTCGGAGGTGGCAGCAGGCCGCGGGAAGGACGACAACTGCCATCATAGCTTGGATGATATCCCGGAGGACACTTGCCCGTCGGCCAGATGACCGGAGGCCCTGTCGTTGTATCCGTCGGACCGCCGGGAGGCTGCGTCGGAGAAGTATATCCCGGTGGCTGCGCTATCGGCTGTCCACCGTCGCCAACGGTTGGTTTTCCCCCACCTCCCGGGACCTGTCCCTGAAAGGTATTGCCAATATTGGGGTCGACCGCCTGGCCCGAACCGCTCCCCATGCCTGGGTCTCTGGTCGGGTCATATCCGCCGGTATCAGGACCTTTTGGCCCCCCGGCGGATACTGATGGCGGCAGAGGGTTGTCGCCTGTCTGGGCTGGCTGTGACGCCCTGTTCGTAAGTCTGCTTATGACCCGGGGGATAATACCGGCAGCTGCCTTGTCTCCCGGGAATACCATCCCCGGAGCAGCCGGGTTCGGCACAGGACCGCCGCCTCCGATAAAGCTGCCGGCCCCGGCTGCTATGCGGGCAGTCCTCTCCATATCGCGGCCCGCATTCTGGAGCGCGTCCATATCCTCAGGAGTAGCCTCGCCGCTGTCCAGGCGATCCAGCGGTCCGCTTATAGGCTGCCTCGTCGTCACCATACTCAACAAGCCAGCACCGCCGATAAGCGCTGTAAGCACCAGCGTTACGATCGCAATAGTAACCAGCCCTCTCTCATCAGTCCGCAGGTCCGCAGTACTGTTATTCTTCATGGCGCCGCCCTCCGGATCTCGCGCTTGAGGACTTCCATATCGGGGGATTGTATCGCAAACCCTGCAACAACTCCGGCCAGCTTTCCGTCATAGAACGTAACATTCAGTATGCCGGGAGACCTGTCCCTGTTCAGGTATCTGAGCGTCCTGAAATGATGGGCCCCCAAAGCTGCAGTTTCTACAGAGCCTGGTTTGCCATAAGCCCGTACAACATCGCTTTCCTGCATCGAGGCATTGAAATTCGAGGGTCTCAGCCGGGTATGAGGAATCGGTGAAACATCGGATATCCCCGTTCCGGTCGGCTGCTCCTCAGAAAAGAACCCGTTATCGAAGAGCACAAATTTAGACCGCGAAAGATAGATCCACGACTCTATCCTCCGGGGTCGTGCCGTGCCCTTCCCTGCCGGGTAGTCAAAGACGAGCATGAAAAGCTCCGGATGACCGTATGCATTTACGAACAGCCTCTGGCTCCGCGACGGCTTCCAGGATTTTCCTCCTGATGCCGCATGAGACAAATCCGGCAAAAACAAAAGAACAACAACGAATAAACAAAAGCCTCTGCAAATAGAGCTGCCTCTCATCACCGCCTCCATTCTTACCTGTTTTGTGCTGTTGTGTGTACTGCCTGCTGAACCGGTTCTGAAATATACACCGCTGCCGCATGCCGTTTCGACGAAACGGCTCGGAATTCTATCATCACCCGCCGGCGCCGCCCGTCGGGCGCGACGTCGTCGGCGGTTTTGCAGGTGGAGGCGTTGTTGTTGCCGGAGGCTTGGTCCCTCCAGCCTCTTCTCCGCAGTGGCACTGTCCGCTGCCGTCCGGCTTCAGGTGGCATCCGGGCGGACATTCTCCGCTCGTCCCCGGCTTTGAACCACCGCTCGAGGAATGGCCATCCGGCCTCGGAGGTGGCAGCAGGCCGCGGGAAGGACGACAACTGCCATCATAGCTTGGATGATATCCCGGAGGACACTTGCCCGTCGGCCAGATGACCGGAGGCCCTGTCGTTGTATCCGTCGGACCGCCGGGAGGCTGCGTCGGAGAAGTATATCCCGGTGGCTGCGCTATCGGCTGTCCACCGTCGCCAACGGTTGGTTTTCCCCCACCTCCCGGGACCTGTCCCTGAAAGGTATTGCCAATATTGGGGTCGACCGCCTGGCCCGAACCGCTCCCCATGCCGGGGTCTCTGGTCGGGTCATATCCGCCGCCGGTTGCCGGACCTGTTTTTCCTCCCTGGTCTGAAGGTATGCTCCCACCAGAGGTCGGTGGAACTTGTGTCGGAGCTGCCGGAGGAACCTGGCCTCCGGCCGTATCAGCGGGAGGATGCGAGGTATTATCCCCTATATTCACATTCGCCCCACCGCTTTGGTTTCCTACACCTGGAGTAACGCCCGAGTTGCTGACACCTGCCGCGGATGAGGGCGGCAGACAGACCGCTGCGCTAAGCCCTGCAGACGAGATTAGTGACAAACAGGCAATCATCAATTCAACCGTCAGTCTCATGTATTTCGCTTTCATTTGAGCACGCTCAATTGCAGAAGGAATCCTTTACGCCCGTAGTCGCATTCTGAACAGCCTCGGTTGCAGCCCCATAGGCGGCAGCTCCGACAAGGCCTGCCCCTTCTTCTGAAAAAACAGAACCACCAATCGCCCCGGTGAAGGTAGACAAAGCGGTGCTGACAACAGCCGTGCCGACACTGACCGGTTCGCCCTTCGAGGCGTTTTCGATCTGGCTGGCGGTGGAGCCTACCACCCCTGTCACAAACCCGCCTCCTGCGGCCGCGCCAGTGGGACCCAGTGTTAGTGTAGCTCCTCCCACCCCGACCCCCACCACTAAGGCTCCGCCGGCGAGAGTGCCAAGCGTTCCACCCACCGCCCCGACAGTTGCCGCACCCAACCCAGCCAGGACCTTATCGCCCGCTGTGCCGGAGGTGCTCAATCCGGTTATTACGCCGTTGACAACAGCACTTGCGCCGGCAACGGCTGCCACCGTTGTCCCGCTTACTCCGACGGCAGCGGTCGCTGCAGCTGCTGTCCCCGCTACTGCCCCTGACACTGCTGCCGCAGCGCCTGCAATCGCCCCGCCGGGAATGAGTATTGGCGCAAGAATAACCCCGGCAGCCACCGCACCGACAGCAACCGTAGCAGCCCCGACCCACTGATAAAAGGACCAGAGTCCATAGGCGTCGATGATGTTCACAGGATTGTTGGAGGCGAAGAGATAGGGGTTCTGCCAGGCCACCATCATGCCAAGAGGCTCCGGCTGGAGGAACCGGCCGAGCGCCGGGCTATAATCGCGATATTTGAAGGCGATAAGCCCTGACTCCGGTTCATAGGGGACACCGCTGAATGCTGCCGGAGGATTCTTTCCATCTGACGACGCAGGCTCTCCAAAGGCCGAATAGCTGATCGTCGAGACGATATCCCCGCTCTCATCGGTCACTGCGGCAACGCTGCCGATATTGTTGGCGATATAAAATTCTTTCTTCCCCGACTGCTCCTTTTCGAGCAGCTCGTAAAACCCGGGCCCGTACAGAAACCGGGATCCGGTCTTCAGGTTCCTGTCGAGCGTCATAAGAGGATAGTTTCCGTCAAGAACCGTATGTTTCTCTTCCCCCCCATGGGCTGAAAATATCCTCTGCCCAAGCGGTTCATAGCCATACTCGATTTTTCTGCTGTCGCTGAGGGTCACCCTCAGGAGACGGTTCAGGTCATCATACTGATAATCTGTCACTCCCTGTGCACCGGTCTTCTTCGCCAGGTTGCCATTGTGGTCGTACTCAATGGCATCGTTCCCTGAATCCACCAGCTGATGGGCAACAGTATATCTGGACAGTACTGTCCCTGACGCCTTTTCATGCCTGAGGATATTTCCGGCAGAATCATAGACAAATCTTTCAAGCCCGCCATCGGGCAGGCGAAGCTCAGTAATCCGGTTCATCTTGTCGTACCCATAGGTTGTCATCCGGTTATCCCCGTCAGTCCTGCTTGATATCAGACCTGACGGCTTATAGGTATACGCCTCTCTGAAGACGACAGCGCCTTTCCGGTTCACCGAGGATATCCCCACAATCTTTCCGCTCGCATCATAGCGGTACGAGGTCCTGATCCCATTCGGAAAGTAGAGTGCTGAACGCCTGCCTGCCGCATCATAGTCAAGGCGATATTCGCGTCCAGGCGCGGGTTTAATACTTACCAGCCGGGAAAGACTGTCATAGCCATAGGCGATACTGATTTTATCGGGCACAACCTGGGTCCTGGTGCGGTTATATCGCGAATCATAGGTATATCTGACCGTCTTCTTCCGCGTACTGTCTTCAACTTCCGAAGGAAGGCCGACACGGTTATACCGGTATTTAAATGAAAACCGGCCGTCTGTTGCGCCGGTCAGCTGCCCCTTTTGATTATAGGTGTATGTAATATTCAGATCTTTTCCCGAACCCCTGCGCGACTGGATTGAAGTAAGAAGACCAAGTTTATTGTAGGTATAACGGATTTCCCGGCTGCCCGGACCCTGCACCTGTGTGACCCTCCCTGAGAGGTTATAGACATACGTGGTCGAATTCCCCGCGGGGTCGGTCCTTCTGACAAGCTGACGGTTGCCGTTGTAAACAAACCGAGTCGTGCTCCCGTCCGCATCGGTCTGGGCACTGATGTTTCCGGCAGCGTCATACTGATACCTCACTGTATGCCCAAGAGCGCTTTCGGCCGAGCGCAGCCTGTCATTTCCGGTGTAGGAATATGCTGCCCTATTGCCAGCCGCATCAGTCAGACTGGTAACTTTTCCGGTTCCTCCATAGGCGAACTGCACTGTCGCCCCGATCGCATCCGTCATTCTGGTAAGATTATTCTTTTTGTCGTAGGAGAAGACCGTCTGTTCCTTCATCTGGTTCAGAAAGGAGACAAGATTCCCGGCGCTGTCATACTCGAGATGTCTCTCGTGCCCCTTCGGATCAACCAGCACTGCAAGCCGTGCAAGCCTGTCATAGCCGTAGCGCCATTCATTGCCTCCGGCATCAATGATCGTGCTGAGGTTTCCGGCTTTGTCAAATCCTGTCTTCACCGTATTCCCTTCCGGATCGGTCACGGAGGACGGCCGACCGGCACCATCATAGGAATACCGGTAAGCACCTTCATAATCCTGAATGGCCGTGACCCTGTCCATGAGGTCATAGGTATACGACATGCTGTATCCGAGGGGATTGGTCGCCCTGATCATCCTGCCCTTTGCATCATACCCGAAGGTAAAACGGTTGCCCTCCTGACCTTCAATTGCCGTGACTCTGCCGAGCATATCACGGGTATAGCGTACAGACCCTCCTTCGGGGTTGGTAATACGGGTCAAATTCCCGTAGCTGTCGTAGGCATATTCCCAGAGAGCTCCCCCGGCAGCCGTCACTTTGACCAGATCGCCGCTGCTGTTGTACTCCAGCCTGCTCGTCCGGTTCTCTCCATCGGTGAATTCGGTCAGCTCCCCATCTTCATTCAGGCGAAACCGCAGGACCGTTCCTTTCGGATCACGGACCGTAAAAGGCCTGTTGCATGAGGAATCACGACTGTATGAATATTGCCAGGAATTATTTTCAGCATCTGTCAGCGAGATGACTCTCCCGAGTGAATCATGGGCATAGACAGTCATCCCGCCCCTCGGATCTGTATATCTGACGAGGTTCCCCCTCCCATCATATTCACTCGTTGTTTTGTCGTTGTTGGCATCAGTGATGATGAGTCTTGACACCCTGTTGCCGGACGTGAAATAAGAATAGGTTGTCCTGTTATTCGCCGCATCGGTAACGACCGTCCGCTGAAGCGGTTCGTGCCGCGAAGGCAGGTAGTACTCGTAGAAACTCTTTTTCCGGCCAGGCCCATGCTGGCTGATGACAAGGTCACGGCCGCGGTCATAATCCGACCTGATCACAGTGCCGTCAGGCTGCGTCATCGTTGTAAGATTATGGTCTGCATCATAACTGAATCTGACCGTTTCTCCCGCAAAACCCTTTACTGTGGTGAGGTCTCCCCGAGGTCCGTACGCATAACTCATCGTCTTCTTCAGAGGATCCGCAATGCTTTTCACACGACCGTCAGGCGTATAGCTGAGCTTTATGGACCTCCCCGCTGAATCGGCAAGGGAGAGAACCCGGCCGCTCCTGTTGTCGTAGATAAGCATAATGGCGTTACCATGAATATCCTCTTTTTTCAGCAGCCGCCCGGTAGATGCGAACCGCTCCTTTTTCCCATTTTCGATGGTTCGCGTGTAGCTGCCATCTTCATGTCTGATGACAGATCTCACTGACGCAATAACCGGCCTGAAGCGAATATCCTTCCGCCTGCCCGACTCCTCAGCAGCACGCTGGTAGACGGTGGTTGATCCGTCCCACTCTTTCACCCTGATCGCAGAATTACCATGGGGTTCTATGGAGGTTTCGAGAGAAGAGGACCATCCGAAGCCAAAGATGCCCCTTGCGTTTGACCTGCTGTTATAGGCCCTGCTGATCTCAAGCGGAAACCCCCTGGCAGGAACAGCAATATCCTGCCAGGCAAGGAACAGATTACCGTTCAGCATATTTACCGGATCAGGCGGGTGATGGATATGAAAATAAGTTTCTCTGGCGAAGATATGCTGCTCTATCCCCTTGGGCGGTGTTGGGAAGAGTGGTGTCGCATGCCGGAGATCAGCAGAAGTGGCACGGCCAGTGGCAGCAAAAGTCCCGGCGGGTATGACCACCTGAACCATAAAAAACAAGACAGTAACGATGGCTGCCGGACGCAGCTGAATGGACAGTCTGGACTGCTTCCTCTCAGGAGATCGCCTCATATTCGAACGATGATGAACCCGTCAGCCTCTTCCTGATACTGCCTGCAATCGATGCTTCTGTCTCATTATCGCGCGCCACGGCCGGCTTTGCAAACAATTTGTTTCGGGTAGAAAAGCACAAGATGAGACCGGCTGTCAAACCAATTGCCTGACAGCCGGTCTCACACATGTGTTCGTTGACAGCCGCCTTCACGGCCCGCAGCAAGGGGCTGCTCTATTTCTGCAGCACCGCCCTGATATCGATCCGGTGAGGGGTAACGTTTGTCGGTTCGAGCCTGAAGCCGGTAAACTTCCGGTTTGCGAGTTCATCGGCAATATTGGTCGATTTGCCGCCGTAATCGATTGCAAGTTCGGCAATGCCGCCCGTAAAGCTCCGCTGGTGGACCGCCTTGACACCCTGGGTCTCTTTTTCAAGTATCTTTTTGACCGCGGCAAGGTGCCGGTAGGAGACCAGTCCGCTGATCATGACGGTAATCTCCTGGGAGCGTCCGTAAACCTCGCCGCTCCACTGCTTCACGATCATGTCGATCAGTTCATCGGACAGTCTCTCGCTGGCCTCTTTGATCGCAAGGGCGCCGCCCTGCATCTCATCGATATGGGCCTGCGCCCCCTGGGCGCTCTTTGACGCTATGACCTTGCCCGTATCGGTCCTGACGACCCTCGCCTGGAGAGTCGCCTGAATCGACTGCATGTTGGTCCCGTAAAGTCTGCCGCCCGCGTTCTTGGAGAAGGCCTTGCCGGTGATCACGATCTGTGCCCCGTGCTTCAGTCCTTCCGCGGCAGCGGCTTTGTTGTCGCCTTCGAGAATCCTCAGAGCCTTATCCCGGGAGATATTCGCCCTGACCGTATCGGCATCGACCACATTAAAGCCGGAATTGATCAGCTTTTCGATGATCGTCGACTCGGCCTGCCCCACGCTCTCCGACCCGGTTGTCCCGTATAATCCGCCGATCTTCTCATCGATGATGACCATCACCTTCGGCTTCTCGACCATCACATGCAGCAGTCCCAGTGCATTCAGGTCGTTCGTCAGATCTGCCCTGCCGATCTCCGCCTGCACCCTGACACGGTAGAGATCCCCCTCAACCCCCTCCGAGAGAATCTTGTATCTTTCGACATATCCGGAGGTGCGAGCCAGGATCTTGTCGTGGATCACCTTATAGCTTTCGGTCATGGTGTCCGAGGAGACCATCGTTCCGACCGCCTGCTCCACCGCCTTTCTCAGGGCGTCGTCGACCGCCTTGTCCCTGGCGATCACCTTGTTGCCGCTGGTCATCGCAGCATAGCCGTCCGCAGTGATCATCTCGCCTGCAATGCCGACAGACACAAAGAGGCATAAGGAGAGAGCAAGGATACCGAAGAGAATACCCGGCATTCTGCAGGATCTCCGGTTCATCAGAATATTCTCCTGAACTCGTAGTCAAGTATGATCTCCATCTCAACCTCGACACTGCCGTCGCTGAGATACTTCGTGTCGATGACCCTGGCGCCCTTGATATACGCATTCACTCTCGCCTTGATCGTATCATTCTGGGTGATAAAGTCCCTCACCGTTGTCCTCGATTTGATCCTGACGCCGTATGTCTGCTCCAGGAGGTTTCTCATGGCATCGACCTTAGCGGCACGCTCGGCCATCAGCCGCGCCTGGGCCTGGTTGACTGCATTCGGGGGAGGTGCTCCGCCGCCCTTTGCCGTAACCTTCACCGGCACCCATTCACCGTCCGGGGGCGGAGGCTCATCGTACGCGGGACCGACTTCTCCAAGAGGCCTGCTGTCCCGCACCTCATAGGTCTGGCACCCTGCCAGCGCAAACGCCATCACGATCAGCAACCCTGCAAGAACTCCTAGTCTCATTATAATCCCTCCTGTATTCTATAATTCATCATTTATCTGTCCGGGAACATTCTCATAAGCGGGGCCATTTCTATCTCGACCTCGACTTCATAACTGCCGTCGCCGAGAGCCCTCTCGGAAACCACCCTCGCCCCACGCACAAAGGCACTGACCCGTGCCTTCATATCGTCGTTCTGTGTCACAAAATCCCTGACAGTCGTCTTTGACCTGACCGTAACGCCGTATATCTCCTCAAGGAGATTCCGAAGGGCATCAATCTTTGCCGCGCGTTTACCCATGAGGGCTTTTTCAGGAGGGGACATGGAAGGATCATTTGGTTCGACACCGTTGCCTTTGGCCCTGATGAAATCATTGACCGGAGCAGGGGGGGGAGGAGCATAGCCCGGTGCCGGTTCTCCTCCGGGAGGGGCGCCGTAGCCGACCGCTGTAAAGACCTGCTGGTCATACAGCAGCCGGCGGCCCAAAATATCTTCCACACGGCCGAGGGTTATTTCGACGGTAACTTCTGCAGTTCCGTCAGGCTTCTCGACATAGTCCACCTCCCGGGCTCCCTGTATCACTGTCGCAAGCCTGGCCCGTATGGTATCGGACTCGGTAATGAAATCCCTGACCTTTGTCCTGGAATTGATCTGAACGCCATAGATCATTTCCCCCAGGTTGCGAAGTGCATCGGCCTTGGCCGCACGCTTGGCCATGAGCCGCTGTTGCGCACTTACCTGGGCATCCGCGGAAGCCGGGAGAACCGCCGACAGCATCAACGCAAGCACGGCATACACAATAACAGCAACAAGATGCTTCATTCTCATCATTGACATACCTCCCTGTATAGTTTATTTGTCTATTTTTACGAGATCCTTGATAATCTTATACCACTCATCAAGGGAAACGCTTTCCGGCCCCCCCGACTGTTCAGCCTTTCTGACTGCCGCCGCACGTCCCGCCGATACCACAATATTTCTTTTGGGGACCTTCGCCGTGATCCTGATACCGCCGTCCTTAAGATATTCCTCTTCAACAACAGTTAACCCGCTGACAAAACCGGAAAGTTCCTGGTACGTTACCTCATTGCTGCTACCCGACGGACTGCCGGCAAGGGCATTGCGGTAGGCGTTGACTACCGCGGCACGCCGTGCCATCAGATGGGCCTGTGCTGCGCTCTCGGCCTTGATGGGAGGGTATCCCGTGCCCTGCACCGACATCAGGTCACTGGCTGACTCCTCTGCAGAACTGATCGTGCAGAAGGACATGGCGCAGATCGCGACGGCAAGACAGACGGATGCGTTGCGGAACCACTGACCAGGGAAGTATCTCATCGGTATCTGGCCGGACCAACGGCGCCTGAGGGCGGCGGAGGCATATCGTCATCATGATCATGATGATCCTGGCCGTGCGACGGGGCAGGACCGACCTCGCCTGCGGGGGGAGGTTCGTCACGCAGGTAATCGTGATGCGGCAGCCGTCCAACCTCACCGACGGGAGGCGGACTGTCGTACGACCGGCCCTGATAATCTGAAGGCTCATAATCGCCCCGGTCGGAGCGATCTTCGCGTTCCGGCGGATCATAGGCAGAGCAGGCAGATACAAGTGCGGTCACAAAGAAGAGAGACAACAGCATCGACATCCCTGATTTCATCATAACGATCCTCGCTGAAGTGTTTGTTAAATGTTAACAGGGTTGGTCTGTCATGTCAACGGGATGTATGAGTTACAAACATATTCGACATTGCACCATTTTCGACCAAGGCTTGGAT